>CAWGQF010000008.1:0-280428 GCA_963824775.1 uncultured Actinomycetes bacterium | reverse complement strand
CGAGGCTGCTGCACATTGCCTAACAAAAGGCGCACGCCGCCGGAGGAGCGTCCGCCGGCTCCCGGCCCAGGGCGCGCCGGGTGGCCTTTACCGTGACGCAAGAAACCGGCTTGGGAATGCGCGGCACGCTAACCTGATGTGTCCTCCTAGACGGGCATGGCGCGCGCGAGTTGATGCATTGCGAGTGTGGCGTGCGCGCCACGATTGTCGGCCGCAGCCGGCGGCTTGGATTCCGGGCCGCGCGGGGCTACCGTCGGACCGATCCTCTTGCCGGAAGCCGCCGATGCAGATGCCCGAGCCCGATCCCGGATCCTCGCCCGCAAGGCGGAGATCGTGCGCCGCCTGCAGGCGGTGCTCGCGCCCGACGCCGTGATCCACGACCCGACCGAGGTGCGCGCCTACGAGTGCGACGCCTTCATCGCCTATCGCTGCCCGCCGCTCGCGGTGGTCCTGCCGGCGTCGACCGGGGAGGTCGCGGCGGTGCTGCGGATCTGCCACGAGCAGGGCGTGCCGGTGGTGCCGCGCGGCTCGGGGACGAGCCTCGCCGGCGGCTCGCTGCCGACCGCGGACTGCGTGCTGCTCGGCGTGGCGCGGCTGACGAGGGTGCTCGAGGTCGACTATGCCAACCGCTTGTCCGGGTCGAGACCGGGCGCACCAACCTCGGGGTCACGGCGGCGGTCGAGGAGGACGACTTCTTCTATGCCCCCGACCCGTCGAGCCAGCTCGCCTGCGCCATCGCCGGCAACATCGCGATGAACTCGGGCGGCGCGCACTGCCTGAAGTACGGGGTGACAACCAACAACCTGCTCGGCGTCACGCTGGTCCTGATGGACGGCACGGTGGTCGAGCTCGGCGGCCCGCACCTCGACGCGCCGGGCTACGACCTGCTCGGGCTGGTCTGCGGTTCCGAGGGCCAGCTCGGCGTCGTCACCGAGGCCACCCTGCGAATCCTGCGCAAGCCCGAGGGCGCGCGCCCCGTGCTGATGGGCTTCGCCTCGAACGAGGTCGCCGGCGCCTGCGTCTCCGACATCATCCGCGCCGGCGTGCTGCCAGTGGCGATCGAGTTCATGGACCGGCCCTGCATCCGCGCCTGCGAGGCCTTCGCCCACGCCGGCTATCCCGACGTCGAGGCGCTGCTGATCGTCGAGGTCGAGGGCTCGGAGGCGCGAGATCGCCGAGCAGCTCGGCAAGATCATCGAGGTCGCGCGGCGCCACGCCCCGGAGGTGCTGCGCGAGAGCGGCTCGCCGGAGGAGTGCGCGCTGATCTGGAAGGGGCGCAAGGCCGCCTTCGGCGCGATGGGGCAGATCGCCGACTACATCTGCCTCGACGGCACCATCCCGGTCAGCGAGCTCCCGTTCGTGCTGCGGCGGATCGGCGAGCTGACCGACGGCTACGGCCTCGCGGTCGCAAACGTGTTCCACGCGGGCGACGGCAACATGCACCCGCTCATCCTCTACGACGCAAGCAAGCCCGGCGAGCTCGACAAGGCCGAGGCGCTCGGCGCCGACATCCTGAAGCTCTGCGTCGAGGTCGGCGGCTGCCTCACCGGCGAGCACGGCGTCGGCGTCGAGAAGCGCGACCTGATGCGCGTGCAGTACGCCCCGGACGACCTCGAGGCGCAGCTCCGCGTCAAGGACGTCTTCGACCCGAGGTGGCTCCTGAACCCGGCCAAGGTCTTCCCGCTCGAGACGACCGCCGCCCGGCGGGCCGCCTGATGCCCGACCTCGCGCCCGCCTCCGAGGCGGAGCTCGCCGAGGCTGCGCGAGGCGGCGGCCGCCGGCCGGCCGCTCGCGATCGAGGGCGGCGGCACCCGCGGCCTCGGCCACGACGTCGACGGCGCGCGGCTCTCGACCGCCGGCATCGCCGGGATCACCCTCTACGAGCCGGGCGCGCTGACCCTCGTGGCGCGCGCCGGGACGCCGCTCGCCGAGGTCGAGGCGGCGCTCGCCGCCGAGGGCCAGGCGCTGCCCTTCGAGCCCTGGGACCCGCGGCCGCTGACCGGGCGCAACGGCATCCCGACAGTCGGCGGGATGGTGGCGACCAACGCCTCGGGCCCGCGCCGCATCCAGGCGGGCGCCTGCCGCGACAGCCTGATCGGCGTGCGCTTCGTCGACGGCACCGGCGCCGTCGTCAAGAACGGCGGTCGGGTGATGAAGAACGTGACCGGCCTCGACCTCGTGAAACTCATGGCCGGCAGCCACGGCACCCTCGGGGTGATCACCGAGGTCGCGTTCAAGGTGCTGTCGAAGTCGGAGGCGATCGCGAGCGTGGTGCTCGACGGCCTCGACGACCGAACTGCGGGGCAGGCGATGACCACCGCGCTCGCGACGCCCTTCCAGGTCTCGGGCGCGGCGCACCTGCAGCGCGCGCCCGGCGGGCCGCGCACGCTCCTCCGGCTTGAGGGCTTCGCCGGCTCGGTCGCCCACCGCGCCCGCGAGCTCGTCCGGGCCATGTCGGGCTCCGGGGCCGCGCGCATCGAGGAAGGCCCCGGCGAATGGGCGGCGATCCGCGACGCCGCCGCCTTCGCCGGACGCGACGGCGCGGTCTGGCGCGTCTCGGTCAAGCCGACCGACGGCCCGGCGCTCGCGGCAGGCTCGGCGGCGCCGAGGTGATCTACGACTGGGCCGGCGGCCTCCTCTGGCTGCTCGCGCCCGAGGACCTCGACCTGCGCACCGCAATGGCCGGCCTCCGCGGCCACGCCACGCTGGTTCGGGCAAGCGAGGGGGCCAAGCGCCGGTGGGGCGTCTTCCATCCCGAGCCCGCACAGGTCGCCGCGCTCGCCGCCGGCCTGCGCGCCCGTTTCGACCCGCGCGGCATCCTCAATCCCGGGCGCATGGCCCCCGCGCCCGAGCCGGCCGCGGCCGGTTAGCTCAGAGCGCCATCGCCACGGCGAGGAGAACGAAGGCAAGGCCGGCGCAGGCCGCCCGCGCCGACATAGAGGACTCCCAGCGATCGCGCAGCTCGGTCCAGTCAGAACCGTCGGGGCCTCCCGCCTCCGGCCGGAAGAACGCGGCGTCAGCCCGGCCGAGGTCGAGATCCCTCACCCAGACCCGGTTCGCCGGCTGGGTGTAGATCGAGAAGATCGCGTGCATCGCGCACATCGCGGCGAGCGCGCCGAGGGTCAGCCAGAACCGGGGACCGGCCGGCGTCAGGAACAGGAGCAGCACCAGCATGAGGATTGCGACCGGCTCGCCGATCCCGGCGCGGGTGAAGCCCGGATAGTAGATCCCCTGCACGGTCAGGTAGTCCTCCCGTCCGAGCCGCGCTTGCCGGGCAGCTCGAGCGCATGCGCCACCACCGTCGACATCGGGATCGCCACGACCACGAGCGTGACGACCTGCAACAGAACCAGGAGCATCGACACTCCTCCTTCGACACGCGACTTCGCTTGCCGCCATCGAGGATATCGACGCCTCCGCTACGCCGGGGTTCCAGACGGTGCGGACACGCTCCGTCAGGCCGGGACGGGGATCACGTCGACCGCCTGCTCGCTCTTCTGGGCGCCGGCGATGCGGAGCACGCCCTTGACGGGCGCTACGTCGCCGTAGTCGCGGCCGCGGGCGACGAGGATGTGGTCGGTGCCGGCGACGGTGGCGTTGGTCGGGTCGTACTCGATCCAGCCGGTCTCCCAGCCGCACCAGGCGCGGACCCAGGCGTGTATGGCGTCGGCGCCCTCGAGCCGCGGCTGGCCCGGCGGCGGGTTGGTGCGCAGGAAGCCGGAGACATAGCCGGCGGGGATGCCGATGCCGCGCAGGCAGGCGATCATCACCTGGGCGAAGTCCTGGCAGACGCCGTGGCGCCGGGCGAAGGCCCGGCGGCGGGGTGTCGACCGTGGTCGCCTCCGGGTCGAAGCGCATGTCGCGATGCAGCGCGAGCCCGATCGCCTCGACCGCGCCGGCGGCGGTGATGCCGCGCGCGAGTTGGTCGCGAGCAAATGCGGTTGTCTCCGGGGGCAAGCCCGGTCCTCGGGCTCGGGCCAGGAAGTGGTGCGGCGCGTCGGCGTCGAGGCCGAGGTGGTCGAGGATGTCCTCGGCGAGGCGCGCGAGGCCGGGCGAGATGTCGAGGCCGGGCGGCTCGGCGAGGCGCTCCACCCGCGCGGCGACGCGGAACTGGATCTCGTCGTGCTCCTCCCGGAAGGCGACCTCGGTGCCGGCGTCGTCGCGCTCCCGTTCGACGAGCGCCACGGCGGCACGGGCACGGGCACCCTCACGTTGCTCGTCGCGATCGAGGAGATCTCGAAGGCGTGCGCGACCACCGGCCTCGTCCTTGCAGTGCAGGAGCTCGGGTCGCTCGCGCTCAAGCTCGCGGGCTCGGACGAGCAGAAGGAGCGCTACCTGCCGCGCCTGGCGAGCGGCGAGTGGCTCGCGGCGTACGCGCTCACGGAGCCGGGCTCCGGCTCGGACTCGGCCGCGATGCGGACGGCCGCGCGGCGCGACGGCGACGAGTACGTCCTGAACGGCGGCAAGCGCTTCATCACGAACGCCGGCGTCGCGGGCCTCTACACGGTCTTCGCGAAGACAGATCCCGACGCGGGACACGCGGGCATCTCGTGCTTCGTCGTCGAGGCGGACGCGCCGGGTTTCTCGGTCGGCCGCGTGGAGCCGAAGATGGGGATCAAGGGCTCGACGACGGGTGAGGTCTTCTTCGACGACTGCCGCGTCCCGGCCGAGAATCTGGTGGGCGAGGAGGGGGAGGGCTTCCGGATCGCCATGCGCGTCCTCGACCGCTCGCGTCCGGGGATCGGCGCGCAGGCACTCGGGATCGCCCAGGGCGCGACGGACTACGCGCTCGAGTACGCGAAGGAGCGCGAGACCATGGGCAAGCCGATCGCACAGCATCAGCTCGTCGCGGCCAAGCTCGCGGACATGGAGACGGCGTGCGAGGCGGCGCGAGGGCTCCTCTACCGCTACGGGATCCTGGCCGACGAAGGCGCGGACGGCCCGGAGCTCACGAAGGCCTCGGCGATGGCGAAGCTCCACTGCTCCGACACGGCGATGTGGGTCACGACCGAGGCCGTGCAGATCCTGGGCGGGTACGGCTACGTGAAGGAGTATCCGGTCGAGCGCATGATGCGCGACGCGAAGATCACGCAGATCTACGAGGGCACGAACGAGGTGCAGCGGCTCGTGATCGCGCGCGAGATGGTGCGCGAGGGCCGAACCTCGCTCCTGGCAGGGATTTCCTAGGTCTCGCGCTCTTGAGCGGCCGCGCCCAGGGTGGTACGGTCGGGCGGCGCGCGCAGGGTCCCCGTCGAGCGCGTCTCGGACAGCGGCCTGGGAGGGTCTTCATCATGAAGAGCAAGACTGCGGCAAGGGCTTTGGCGTCGCTCGGAGCGGCGTTCGCGATGACACTTGTGCTGCTGGCGACGGCGTCCCTCGCCGCCGCGGCGCCGCCCTGGGACGGCACGTCGATCTCCCCTGGGCTCGGGCCGACGTACGGTGACCCCTGGTGCGCCAACGCGGCGCCGGGCTCCAACATCGCGAACCAGCAGGGCGCGCCGCTCGCGCTCATTCCCACCGAGGCGATCGCGTGCTCCCTCGCGAAGTTCGAGACCGAGGCGACGACCGCCGGGGTCCCGGACCGGCTGACCTGGAACACGATCGGGAACTCCGCCGGCGGACGCCCGCAGTACGTCGCGGTCGTGAACGCGCTCGAGACGCCGGAGCAGCAGCGCGACTACACGCGCTGGCAGCAGTTCCGCGCGTTGGCGCTCGACGACCCGGTCACCGCCCAGGCCCTCCTGCGCCGGGTGGGGCGACGACGTCAAGATGGCCGTCTTCATCGAGGCGAACATCCACGGGAACGAGGAAGAGGGCGCCGACGCGATGATGCAGGCGATCCGCGACCTCGTCACGCTCCCGAGGGGGACGAACCCGGAGGTCGACCGGATTCTCGACCACTCGATCCTCGTGGTCATCCCGAACATGAACCCGGACGGCCGGACGAACGGGACGCGGGCGAACGACAACGGCTTCGACATGAACCGGGACCTCATCGTCCAGTCACAGTCCGAGGTCAGGCAGAACGTCGCGGTGCAGCAGCAGTGGCTCGCCACGAACGGCCTCGCCCTGCACGGGTACGTGAACCCGACGCTGATCGACGGGCTCACGAAGCCGCACAACCCGGGCCTCGAGTACGACATCTTCCTCGGGTGGAACCAGCGTCGCCTGGACGCGAACCAGGCCGACATGGAGGCGATCCCCGACCCGCCCGGAACGAACGGCTACAGGATCACGCGCCCGGTGAACGACTGGTGCCCCGAGGCGGACGAGCCGAACGTGTTCGGCGGCATCTGCGACGACGGCTTCACCTTCCCGGGCCCCATCTCGGCCGAGGGTTGGGACGACTGGGGGCCCTTCTACACCCAGACGTACATCTCGCTGCTCGGACTCGACGGCTCGACCGTCGAGATGTGCAGCTCCACGAGCCCGACGGGCTTCTGCGGCGGCGAGGGGCGACTCGGCTCGAAGAAGGCGCAGTACGTGACCTTCTACTCGACCATGCGCTACTGGCTGAGCAACCGCAACGCGATGATGGACGACCAGCTCGAGATCTACCGGCGGGGCGTCCAGGACCACGACCGCCCGAACTGCTGCGACGACCCGGAAATGCGGGCCCGCGGCTTCCGGGAGGCCGAGCACAACTGGATGATCCCGTACCCCGCGGCGTACATCATCCCGTTCGACGGCGCGGGCCAGCGCTCTGACATCGAGGCGAACCGCCTCGTGCAGTGGCTCCTCGACAACGGGATCGACGTCGAGCGGGCAACCTCGAGCTTCCTGTGGGACGGCCGGACGTTCCCGGGCGGTACCTACATCGTCCCCATGGATCAGGCGCTCCGCGGGATTGCGCTCACCGCCCTGCACCCTGGCCAGGACGTCTCCGACCGGATCACCCAGCTCTACGCGCCGCCCGGCGCGTGGAGTCACGGATCGCTCTGGGGCGCGGACGTCGTCGAGGTGGAACGCGGCGCTCCGTTCGCGCCTGCGGCGACGCCGATCTCGGCGCCGAACGCGCTCATCGGCGGCGTCCGGGGCGGCACGGGCGTTCCGGCCGACTGGTACTCGGTCACGCTCCGAGGCGTCGGTGAGGTTCGCGCGGTGCTTCAGCTGCTGAGAAGCGGCGTTCCCGCCTCGGTGGCCGAGTCCGCGTTCACGAGCACGACCGGCGGAGCTTCGCCGGCCGGCACGCTCATCTTCGACGCCAACCCGGCGACGGTCGCTCAGATCGACGCCGCCGGTGCGGCCGCCGGCATCTGGTTCGAGCGGAACGTCGGCGTCACGAGACCGCCCGAGACGCGGATCGCGCGGTCGCCGAGGATCGCAGTCCTGGTGAACAGCGCGACGCCCGGGAGATCGGATCAGTCCGAGTCGCTGCGGGCGATCTTCGGGCCCGACACCGGGTTCGTCTCGACCGTGAACGGCACGGGCTCGCTCCAGAACGCGGCGACCGACCCGCTGCTCAACTTCGACGTCATCTACAACACCGGACAGGCCTACCCGGCCACGACGAGCCCGGTCGCACGGGCGCGTCTCGACGCGTTCTTCGCCCGTGGCGGCGGCTACCTCGGAACCAGCGTCTCGGGAACCAACTTCACGTTCCTGACGGGTGCCGGCCTCGTCGGCGGCACGTTCACCCAGGGGACCCAGGGCGCATTCGGCGGCATCGCGCTGTGGGACAGGGTCGGCGGCACGTCGAGCCCGCTCACCGGCCCGTACCCCGGACGCGACACCCTCTATCTCCCCTCGAACATCACCTACTTCTCGGAGCTCCCGACCGGAGCGGTGGTGGACGGTCGCTACCTCGACAGCACCGCGAGCATGTGGGTGGCGGGCCTCTGGCGAGATCGGGACGCCGCGGCAGCGGGCCAGCCGGTCATCGTCCACGGGAACACGACCCCGGGCAGCCGCTACATGGGCCTCGCGACGAACCCGTTCTCGCGGCAGGACGCCGAGCGTGAGTGGACGCTCATGGGGCAGTCCGCGATGTGGTCGATGCTCACGGACGAGATCAACTCGACCGTCACGTTCCCGGCCGCCGGCGGCGAGTACAACGCCGCGGGCTGGAACGCGGGGTGCGCCACGACCGACGGAGCCTGCGGCTCCGCGGAGAGCAACCTGGGCGCGCCGGTTGCGAGCGTTCGGGTCGCGGTTCAGCGCGTGAGCACGGGCCTCTGGTGGAACGGCACCGCGTTCGCCAGCGCGAACCCGGTGTACGCGAACGCCACGGGATCGGCGTCGTGGGCCTACGCGTTCGCGGCGTCGAACTTCACCGACGGGCAGTACGTCGTCCGCACGCGCGCGGTCGACGCGAACGACGTCGTCGAGAACGACACGATCACGCCGACGTCGAAGCAGTTCCTCTACGACGGGACCGCGCCCGTCAGCACGGGGACGCTTTCGGGCCTCGAGCAGAACGGCTGGTACCGGCAGGCAACCGTGACGATCACGGCGTCGGACAACACCGGCGGCTCCGGCCTCAACCGGATCGAGTACCGGATCGACAACGGCGCCTTCACGACGTACACCGCGCCGTTCAACGTGACGGGTGACGGCGCGCACGTCGTCGAGTACCGGTCCGTCGATGACGCGGGGAACGTGGAGACGCTCAAGTCGATCTCGCTCCGGATCGACGCAACGGCTCCCGCGATCACGGTGACGAGCCCGGCCGCCGGCGCCCGGTACCAGCCGGGCCAGAACGTGGCGGCGGCGTATAGCTGCAGCGACGCCGGCTCGCAGATCCAGTCGTGCCAGGGGCCGGTGGCGAACGGGGCTCCGATCGACACCAGCCGCCCGGGGACGCACTTCTTCACCGTGGCGGCCTCCGATCAGGCCGGAAACGCCGCCCAGCAGTCGGTCTCGTACGCGGTCGAGCTCTTCTCCTGCAGGGTCTCCGTGAGCGGCAGGCCGGTCGCCGGGCGGCGCGCGACGCTGCGCATTCGCGTGAGCCCGTCCGGCGACGCGAGTGCGATCCGCATCGCGCTCCGTGGGGCGGGCGTCAACCGCGCGGTGACGGCGAACGCGGCCGACCGAGCGACGGTTCGCGTGCGGCCGAGCCGGGCCGGGACGATCCGCGTCGCGGCCTCTGCCGTCGACATGGGCCCGTGCAGGACGAGCGTCCGGGTTCGCCGGGCGCCGCGCCCGAACTAGCGTCGAGAGACGAACCGAGGGCCGCGTGCGAGCGCGGCCCTCGGTTCCTGGGAACGTGGGGACGGGCGCGTGCCGCGGGGCTTCGCTAGGGCTTCGCGGCGCGGAGCGCGGCCTTGTGGGCCCGCTTCTGGGCCTGGTAGGTCTCGAGCGCCTCGGCGGAGTCGACGTCGCCGAGGGTCGGGTGCGTCGGCGCGACCTCCTCCCAGCCGGGCGGCTGCACGCCCAGGCGCTTCGCGAGCACCGCGACGAGCGTCCGCGCCTTCATCGGGCCGATACCCGGCAGCGCGAGGAGCCGCCGCTGGAGGTCGGCGCCACTCTTCGCCTCCGTCCAGACGCGCTCTGCCCGGCCGTCGTACTCGTCCGCGATCGTGGCGCAGAGCTCCTGCACGCGCCCGGCCATGGCGCCCGGGAAGCGATGGATCGCCGGCTTCGTCCGGAAGACCTCCTCGAGCTCGCCGGGGTCCATCCGTGCGATCGTCCCGGCGTCCAACGAGCCGAGCCGCCGCCGGAGCTCCAGCGGGCCCGAGAACGCCTTCTGCACCGTCACCTGCTGGTCGAGCACGAACCCGACGAGGAGCGCGAGCGGTTCGGCGGCGAGGAAGGCGTCGGCCGCCGCATCGCCGGTGTAGTGGAGCGCTGCGGGCTTCGTCGTCGGCAAGGAAGCGACTCTAACCGGCGGGAAGACGTTGGTGTTTCTCGGCGCGCGGTGCTTGCAAATGCCCGGAGTCCGTCGTACGGTTCCGCGGCGTCGCGCATCGCGACGGCGCTCCGAAACCTGCGCCCCGACCGGCGCCTGCGCGCGTCGCGGATCCGGCGTGGTCTCGGAGGTGGGACGACGAGGAGAGGATCTATGAACCCAGGCTCGCATCACTCAGGATTCCGTGGACGGCTGGTGGCGACGGTCGCGGCGCTCGTCACGCTCGTCGCGGCAGGGGAGGCGCTCGCGCAAGCGCCGTGGAACGGCCAGCCGATCTCACCGGGCCTCGGGCCCACGTACGGCGAGACCTGGTGCGCGCCCGCAGCGGCCGAGCCGGGCATCGCGCCCCAGCAGGGACCGCCGCTCGCGCTCATTCCCTACGGCGCGATCCAGTGCACCCTCGACAAGATCAAGGCCGAGGCGACCGCGGCGGGGCTCCCGCAGCGGATGACGTACTCCGTCATCGGGAAGACCGCAGGCGGGAGGAACCACTACGGCGTCGTCGTGAACGCGCTCGAGACGGCGCAGCAGCGGCGCGACTACCAGCGCTACCGCCAGCTCAGGAAGGTCGAGCTCGACAACCCGAAGAAGGCGAAGAAGCTCCTCGCGAAGTGGGGCGACAACGTGAAGATGCCGGTCTTCGTCGAGGCGAACATCCACGGGAACGAGGAAGAGGGCGGCGACGCGATGATGCAGGTGATCCGCGACCTCGCGACGACGCGGCGCGGCGCGAACGCGGTCGTGGACAGCATCCTGAACCACTCGGTCCTCGTGATCATCCCGAGCATGAACCCGGACGGCCGGGTCATGGGCATTCGCCAGAACGAGAACCGCTTCGACATGAACAGGGACTTCCTCGTGCAGTCCCAGCCCGAGGTCAAGAACAGCGTCAAGCTGCAGCAGCAGTGGCTCGCGACGAACGGGCTCGCGCTGCACGGCTACTACAACCCGACGCTCGACGACGGGCTCACGAAGCCGCACAACCCCGGCATGGAGTACGACATCTTCGCCTACTGGAACCAGCGTCGGCTCGACGACAACGAAGCACGGCTGACCGCGGTTCCGGGGCGTCCGGGATCGAACGGATACGGGATCCAGCGGCCGGTCAACGACTGGTGCCCGTGGGCGGACCACCCGATGTGGGGCGACTTCTTCCCCAACTGCGACGCGGCGGGAACGCCGCCCAGTGCCGCCACCGCCGAGGGCTGGGACGACTGGGGCCCGTTCTACACGCAGACGTACATCTCGCTGATCGGGATCGACGGCTCGACGGTGGAGATGTGCGACTCGACCGAGCTCCAGCCCGTCTACGACCCGGCAACCGGTGACCTCGAAGATCCCGCCGGCTGCGGCGGCGAGGGCCGCCTCGGCTCGAAGAAGGCGCAGTACGTCGTCTTCTACTCCTCGATGGACTACTGGCTCGAGAACCGCGACGACCTGCTGCGCGACCAGGTCCGCATCTACCGGCGCGGCGTCGACGACGCGGAGCGCCCGAACTGCTGTGACGACCCGCTCCTCGCCTCGCGCGGGTTCGACGAGGAGAACCACAACTGGATGGTCGAGTACCCGACGGCCTATGTGATCCCGCTCGAGGGCGGCGGCCAGCGCTCGGACGCCGAGGCCAACCGTCTCGTCCAGTGGCTCCTGGACAACGGCATCGACGTCGAGCAGGCCACGAAGAAGTTCAAGTGGAACGGCCGGTCGTACCCGAAGGGCTCGTACGTCGTCTGGATGGATCAGGCGCTTCGCGGGCTCGCCCTGACCACCCTGAGCCCCGGCCAGGACGTCTCCGACCGGATCTCGGTCCTCTACGCGCCTCCGGGCGCCTGGAGCCACGGTCTCGTGTGGGGCGCCGACGTCTTCGAGGTCCCGCGTGGCGATCGAGGCTTCAAGCCTCATACGAAGCAGATCAAGAGGCCGGCCGACCTCGACGGAGGCGTCGAGGGCGGGAAGAGCGTCCCGGGCCGGTGGTACGCGGTCACGGTCCGCGGACCGATCGAGTACCGCGCCATCCTCGACCTGCTGCGCAGCGGCGTGGACGCGGAGATGGCGGAGGCGTCGTTCCGGGTCTCCGACGGCGACACCATGCCGGCCGGGAGCCTCATCTTCGGGAGCGACCGGGCGACCGTCGACGCGCTCCGCAGGGCCGGTGACGAGGCGGGTCTCTCGTTCGAGCAAGGTCTCGGCGCGAAGCCGGCGCGGACGCTCGTGACCAAGGCACCGAAGATCGGCGTCCTCGTGAACAGCGCGACGCCCGAGACGTCGACCACGACCCGGCCGATCTTCGAGGGCCTGGAAGCGGTCTTCGGGGCTGACGTCTCGTTCATCTCGACCGTCACCGGGCCGAACTCGCTGCAGAACGCCGCGACCGACCCGCTGGCCGGGATCGACGTGCTCTACAACACGGGCACCGCGTATCCCGCCGCTGCGAGCACCCAGGCGAGGGCGCGCCTGACGGCGTTCTTCGCCCGTGGCGGCGGCTACATCGGGACGGGCCAGTCGGCGACGAACTTCACGTTCATGACCGCCGGAGGGCTCGTCGACACGTTCGTGCGCGGCCTGGACGATGCGGGCGGCGGCATCGCGCTCTGGAACAACATCGGTGGCGCGGCGAGCCCGCTGACCGGGGCGTACCCGGCACGGGACACGCTGTTCCTGCCCTCGAGCATGACGTACTTCTCCGCCATCCCGACGGGCGCGGTCGTGGACGGCCGCTACCTCGGCACGACGAGCAGCATGTTCGTCGCGGGACTCTGGCTCGACCGCGACCCGGTCGTCCCAGGGGCGCCGATGATCGTCCACGGGACGACGACGGCGAGCAGCCGCTACCTGGGCTTCGCGACCGACCCGTTCTCCCGCATGGACGGCGAGCGGGAGTGGACGCTCATCGCGCAGGCCGCTCTCTGGTCGACGCTCACGGACGGCTAACCAGCATCTGATCCGACGGGGGCCGCGCTCCATCCGGGGCGCGGCCCCCGGCGCGCTCGGCGGCTCTCGGTCCGGGCGGTAGCCTGCGTCCGTGGACGCGCTCGCCCCGTTCAGCCCCGCGGTCCGCTGACTGGTTCACGCAGACGTTCGACGCGCCGACGCCCGCGCAGGACTGGGCTGGCCCGCGATCGCCTCGCGGCGCGAGCACGCTGATCCAGGCGCCGACCGGCTCGGGCAAGACGCTCGCCGCGTTCCTCTGGGCGCTCGACCGCGCGACAGCCGGGCGCCGGGACGCAGGTGCTCTACGTCAGCCCGCTGAAGGCCCTGAACTACGACGTCGAGCGGAACCTGCGCGGGCCGCTCGCCGGCATCGGCTCGCCGCTCTCGGTCGGCGTCCGCACGGGCGACACGCCGCCGAAGGAGCGGGCGCAGATGCTCCGGACGCCGCCGGACATCCTCATCACGACGCCCGAGTCGCTCTTCCTGATGCTGACCTCGCAGGCGCGCCGGATCGCTGCGAACGGTCGGCGCCGTGATCCTCGACGAGGTCCACGCGGTCGCGGGCACGAAGCGCGGCGCGCACCTCGCCCTCTCGCCTCGAGCGCCTCGAGCGGCTCGCCGGCGAGCCGCTCCAGCGCATCGGGCTCTCCGCGACGCAGCGGCCCGCTGGAGGAGATCGGCCGCTTCGTCTCGGGCGGCCGCCCGACTCGAGCTCGTGGACGCCGGCCGAGCGAAGGAGCTCGACCTCGAGGTCGTCGTCCCGCTCGAGGACATGCGCGAGCCCGGCGCGAACGGCGCGCCCCCGAGCGACATCCCGGGGGCCGAGGGCCCCACGGGCCGCTCGATCTGGCCGTCCATCTACCCGCGCATCCTCGAGCTCGTCGAGGCCCACCGCTCGACGATCCTCTTCGTCAACAACCGCCGGCTCGCGGAGCGGCTCGCCCTTCGCCTGAACGAGCTCGCGGAGAAGGAGATCGCGCGCGCCCACCACGGCTCGCTCGCGCGAGAGCAGCGCCTCGAGGTCGAGGAGCTCCTGAAGCGCGGCGAGATCCCGTGCCTCGTCGCGACCTCGTCGCTCGAGCTCGGGATCGACATGGGCGCGGTCGACCTCGTCATCCAGGTCGAGTCGCCCAAGTCGGTCGCCGCCGGGCTCCAGCGGGTCGGGCGCGCCGGCCACCGGCTCGACGAGCCGTCCAAGGGCCGCATCTTCCCGAAGTTCCGGGCGGACCTCGCTCGAATGCGCCGTCGTCGTCAAGCGGATGCGCGAGGGCGCGATCGAGGAGACGCGCATCCCGCGCAACCCGCTCGACGTCCTCGCGCAGCAGATCGTCGCGATCGCGGCGCAGGAGGAGATCTCCGTCGACGACCTGCACGCGCTCGTCCGGAGGGCCGTATCCGTTCCGTGACCTCTCACGCGCGCAGCTCGAGAACGTGCTCGACATGCTGGCCGGCCGGTACCCCTCGGAGGAGTTCGCCGAGCTCCGGCCTCGCATCATCTGGGACCGCGTGGGCGGGCTCGTGCGCGGGCGCGAGGGCGCCCGCCGGCTCGCCGTCACGAACGCCGGGACGATCCCCGATCGCGGCCTCTTCGGCGTCTTCCTCGTGGACGGCGGCGGCCGCGTCGGCGAGCTCGACGAGGAGATGGTCTACGAGGCGCGCGCGGGCCAGACGTTCCTCCTCGGCGCGTCGACCTGGCGGATCGAGGAGATCACGCGCGACCGCGTCCTCGTCTCGCCCGCGCCCGGGATCCCCGGCGCAGTGCCGTTCTGGAAGGGCGAGGGCGTCGGCCGTCCGTACGAGCTCGGCGAGGCGATCGGCCGGACCGCGCGCGAGGTGGTCGGCGCTCCCGAGACGAGCGCGCCGTCGCCGAGCTTCGCGACGAGCACTCGCTGGACGAGCTCGCCGCCCGGAACCTGTCGACCTTCCTGCGCGAGCAGGAGGGCGCGACCGGTGCGCTCCCGTCCGACCGCACGGTGGTCGTGGAGCGCTTCCGCGACGAGATCGGCGACTGGCGGCGTCTGCGTCCTCACGCCGTTCGGCGGGCGGGTGCACGCGCCGTGGTCGCTCGCGCTCGCGGCGCGACTGCGCGAGTCGCTCGGGCTCGACGTCAGCTCGATCTGGTCGGACGACGGGATCGCGCTTCACCTCCCGGACGCCGAGGCCCGCCGCCGGTCGAGGACTTCCTCGTCGATCCGGCCGAGCTCGAGGAGCTGCGTCATCGCGGAGCTCGGCAGACGCGCGCTCTTCGGCGCCCGCTTCCGCGAGAACGCCGCGCGCGCGCTGCTCATCCCGCGCCGCCGGCCGGGCCAGCGGACGCCGCTCTGGCAGCAGCGCCTGAAGGCCCAGGCGCTCCTCCAGGTCGCCCGCCGCTATCCCGACTTCCCCGTCGTGCTCGAGACCGTGCGCGAGTGCCTCCAGGACGTCTTCGACCTGCCGGCGCTCGCGCCGCCTGCTCGGCGACCTGCAGGCCCGCCGCGTCGATCTCGTCTCCGTCGAGACGGCCGACCGCGTCGCCCTTCGCCTCCTCGCTCCTCTTCGACTACGTCGCCACGTACATGTACGAGGACGACACGCCCATGGCGGAGCGGCGCGCGCAGGCGCTCGCGCTCGACCGCGACCTGCTGAGGGAGCTTCTCGGCCAGGAGGAGCTCCGCGACCTGCTGGACGCCGACGCGGTCGAGCAGGTCGAGGACGAGCTCCGCGGCGACCCGCGCTCGCCCGACGAGCTCCACGACCTCCTCCTCCGCCGCGGCGACCTGCGCCCCGGCGAGTACGACGAAGCGCACGCCGCCCCGCTCCTCGCGGAGCGGCGGGCGATCACCGTCCGGGTCGCCGGGGAGGACCGCCTCGTCGCCGCGGAAGACGCGGGCCGCTACCGCGACGCGCTCGGCGCGATGCCGCCGGCCGGGCTCCCCGACGCCTTCCTGGAAGCCGGCGAGGATCCGCTCGCGTCACTCCTCGTCCGCTTCGCCCGCGGGCGCGGGCCCTTCACGACGGCCGAGGCGGCTGCGCGATTCGCCCTGAGCTGGACCGCGCCGAGGAGGCTCTGGCGGCGCTCGAGCGAGACGACCGCCTCGTGCGCGGCGAGCTCCGTCCGGGCGGGACGGAGCGCGAATGGTGCGACCCCGACGTCCTGCGCCGCCTCCGCCGCGCCAGCCTTGCGCGCCTCAGGAAGCAGGTGGAGCCGGCCGAGCAGCACGCGCTCGCCCGCTTCCTCCCGGCCTGGCAGGGGATCGACCGCCGCGCGACGCTCCGCGAGGCGCTCGTGCCGCTGCAGGGCCTCGCCGCTCCCCGTCGCGCTCTGGGAGTCCGACGTCCTGCCCGCGCCGCGTGCCCGGCTACCGCCGCGAGCAGCTCGACCAGCTCTGCGCCTCGGGGGAGGTCGTCTGGGTCGGCGCCGGGCCTCGAACGCGTCGCGCTCTTCTTCCGCGAGGACGCGCCGGCGCTCGGCCGGCCGGCCGCGCTTCCCCCGCCCGAGGGCGAGGCGGCCGATGCGATCCGTGCGGCGCTCGAGCGGAGCGCGCTCTTCTGGTACGACCTCGTCCACGAGACCGGGCTCGAGTCGGAGGTCGGTGCTGCCCGCCCTCTGGGAGCTCGTCTGGTCCGGCGAGGTGACGAACGACGCCTGGCAGCCGCTGCGCGCGGGCCGGCGCTTCCAGGCTCCGCGGCCGCAGCGCCGGCCAAGGCGCTTCTCGCGGCAGCGGTCGGACGCGATCACGGCGACGCAGGGACGCTGGTCGACGACGGCGCGGCTCTTCGCCGGCGAGCCGGAGCCGCGGGCCCTCGCGGAGCTCCTGCTCGAGCGCCAGGGGATCGTGACCCGCGACGGCGTCCGCGGCGAGGGCGTCCCCGGGCGGCTACGGCCGCGTCTACCAGGAGCTCCGGAAGCTCGAGACGCTGGGCGTCTGCCGCCGCGGCTACTTCGTCGAGGGCCTCGGCGGAGCCCAGTTCGCGCTGCCCGGCGCCGTCGAGCGGCTGCGCGAGAAAGGCGAGCCGGGCGCGCCGCTCGTCCTCGCCGCCGCCGACCCGGCCCAGCCCTACGGCGGCGCGATCCCGTGGCCCAGACGGGCCGGCGCGCGCGCGGCTCGCGTCGCCGGCGCGCACGTCGTTCTCCTGGGCGGCGAGGCGGCGCTCTTCGTCGAGCGGGGCGGCCGTTCCCTCGTTCCCCTCAGGGACCCCGACGATGACTGGCTGCGGGCCGCGCTGGCCGCGCTCGTCGAGCACGCCCGTTCGACCGGCGTGAAACGCCTCGCGGTCGAGCGCTTCGACGGCGAGCCGGTCGCCGAGTCGGCGGCGCTACCGCTTCTCGTCGAGGCCGGCTTCCTCGCCGGGCCACGGCGCGCCGTCCTGCGGGCCTAGGACTCGTTCTCGCGGATCGTCCCGACGCCGCGGCCGTCGAGGAGAACGTTCATTCGTCGGACGGTGAAGGTGGACGGCGGCGGAGCCGAACGCCCCACAAGTTCGGTGTAATCCCTTACACACCGTTGGTTTGCTCCTGATGTCGGCCCCCTACGGTGCGCCTGGCTCCGCGGACGGGGGAGGCCGCGGGGAGGAGGGAGCTGCCGCGCCCGGCGGGGGCTCCCTCTCCTACGCTTAGGGGGATGCCAGAAGGCGACGCGCTCCATCGTGCGGCGGCCCGGCTGCGGCCGCTCGTCGGCCAGGTCGTCGCGGTCGAGGCGCACCACCCCCGGGCGCGAGTGCTGCGCGTGGCGGAAGAGCTGGACGGCCTGCGGCTCGAGCGGGTCGAGGCCGTCGGGAAGAACCTCCTGCTGACATTCGAGGGTGGCCTCGTCCTTCGCAGCCACCTGCGGATGACGGGGCGCTGGGTCATCCGGCCGGCCGCTGCGCCGGTCCTCGGGAGCGCCGTGGCTCGTCCTCCGGGGAGACGAAGTGCAGGCGATCCAGCGCAACGGGCCGATCCTCGAGCTCACCCGGGGACGGAACCCGCGGGTGGGGCGCCTCGGGCCGGACATCATGCTCGACCCGCCGGACCTGGACGGCATGGTCGGGCGCCTCAGGGCGGAGGATCAGGGCCGCGAGATCGGCGACGCTCTCCTCGATCAGCGCCTCGTCGCGGGGATCGGGAACAAGTGGAAGGCGGAGGGCCTGTTCCTCGGGCGGGTCTCGCCCTGGGCGCACCTTCGCGACGTCTCGGACGACGAGCTCCGCTCGGTGCTCGCCGAGACGTCCGCGGCCATGCGCTCGGGCCGCCGCGGCCGGCTCGTCTACGACCGCGCGGGAAGGCCGTGCCCGCGCTGCTCCACGCTCGTCGCGGCGCGGCGCCAGGGCGACGACGCGCGGACGGCATTCTGGTGCCCCGCCTGCCAGCCCGCGCCGGCGCCGGTCACGGGACCCCGGTAACCGTCTCGCAGCCCGCGGCGGTGTCCGTCTCCGTCCCGCCGTCGCAGGCGTCGAGGTCGAGACCGCCGTCGAGGCGGTCTGCGCCTGCCTCGCCGAAGAGCCGGTCGAGCCCGGAGCCGCCTTTCAGGTCGTCGGCGTTCACGCCGCCGCGGAGCGTGTCGGCGCCGCGGCCGCCGTCGAGCGCGTCGTGGCCGACCCCGCCGGAGAGGGCGTCGTCGCCCGCGTTCCCCGCCAGGAAGTCGCTGCCCCCAGCGCCGACGAGGCGGTCGTTCCCCGTGCCTCCGAGGATCCCGTCCCACCCGGGTCCGCCGAAGACGGTGTCGTTTCCGGGGCCGGCGCAGACGATGTCGTCGCCGCTTCGTCCGTAGATCGTGTCGTTCCCGCCCAGCCCGACGATCACATCCAGACGGGGTGTCCCGCGGAGCACGTCGGCGCGCGCCGTTCCGAGCACGGTGGCGAGGCGGCCGCCGCAGCGGGGCACGCCGCCCGAGGAAACGGCCGGCGGCGTCGGGACCATCGCGACGGCGGCGAGGGCGAGCAAGGCGAGGCGCACGCGCCGAACGAGAGCAGCCGGCGGGTGACTCGTCAAGGGTCTCCGCCGGCTCGGAGGCAGGAACGCGGCCCGCCGGGGCGTACCGGAGCGGGTGGCCGTGCACGCCCCCCGCTCGCCCCAGCTTCTCCGCGCCATGCGCGGGTTCTGCCTCGGCGCGTTCTTCGAGCTCGGCGCGGAGCTCGACGCCGGCGCCGACCTGCCGGTCGCCCTGGCCGAGCACGCGACGCCGAACCGGCCCACGCTCTACGAGTACCGTCCGCTCGTCGGCTCGTTCGTCGAATCCCGGGGCGAGCGGCTCGGCCGGCGCGAGGACGCGCTCGACGCGCTGGCGGCGCTGAAGGACGAGCCCGCGGCCGGGATCTTCGCGCGCGCACACGCGGGCGAACGGACGAGCGAGGACGAGGCCCTCCGCCGCACCGTCCTGATCCCCCTACTGGTCAGGACGGCCGAGGCATGCGGCGGCTTCGACTGGGACGACGAGGCGTTCGAGCGGGCGTACGCCGAGCTCGAGCACTCGCTCTTCGGAGCGACGCGCGCGTACGCCGCCATCGCGCCTCTCGTCGGGCTCACCGCGGGCGGGACGATCGAGCTGGGCCGGGGGACGCGGGTGCGTCCCGCCGCGACGGGCGAGCTGCAGGCCTCGTGGCCCGACGCAATCCGGCTCCTGCCGCGTGACTTCGGGCGAGAGGTCGACCGCACGCTCGTTCTCGAGCTGGAGACCGAGCTCGAGGGCACCGCCTGCCTGGTCCCCGACGCGCCGGCCGAGGTCGGCCGAGTGGTCACTGCGCTTCGCCTCGCGACCCCGGGGGCGATCGCCACCGGCCCCGTCGTCTTCGAGCGCCTCGACTGGCGCCCGTACGGCGTCCGGCCCGCACCGCCGCTCGCCGCGCAGGTGCCGCCGGGAGAGGCGACGCGGCTCGACCCCTTCCGCGCGCGGCTCGTCGTCGAGCTCCAGGGAGCGCCTCGCGGCCGGCGCCGACCCGGACGTCCTCGAGGCGCTCGACCGGTGGGAGCTCGCGCTCTTCCACGAGGGGCCGGTCCGCGCGGACGAGCTGCGCGAGGCGCTCGACTCGCTCCTCGGCTGCGAGGAAGGAGCATGGGCGGCCGCGATGCGGGCCGCAGTCCTCCTGGGCGAGAACGGCCGCGAGCGCGAGGAGCTCGTGACGGCGCTGCGGGCGCTCCTCGACGGGGACGGGCCCGGCGCCCGCGCCGAGGAAGCGGTTCGCCGCGCCCTCGTCGAGACGCTCCTCCACGACTCGCGCCCGGGACTCGTCGCCGCGCTCGACGAGGTGCTGCTCGGCCTTCGGCCCCGGGCACAGACGGTCGCGGCGCGCGTCTTCGCCACGGGATGACCTCGGACGACCTGGCCCGCCGTCAGCGCTGCCGGGCGCTCGAGTTCGCGGCCATCCTCGGCGTGCTCCTCGCCCTCTACTCGGCGGCGCAGCGGACGCTGGCCGGCCGTTGCCGTCGGCCTCGTCGGCGCTGCCGTCGCGCTGGTCGTCCGCCGCCGCGTCTGCCGCGGGCTCGGCGAGACCGAGTCGTGACGAACCGGCACGAAGTCGCGACACACCCGCGCGGAGATGCGCCCTACGCTGGTGGGATGGACGAGGAAAGACGCGTGCTCGAGCGGCTGGACCGCATCGATCGGCTCCGGGCCGGGGGCGGCTCCCGCGAGGCCGTCCTAGCGGAGGTACGGCAGCTCCTCGCCGAGGGGCAGGCGCTCGCGGCCGCGTCCGTCTCGACGCCTCCCGACGTGGGGAACCGTTCGTCGGACGCGAACGAATAACTCCACCCGGCCAACGGAACAGCATGGGAGGACCATGGGCAAGACGGACATCCAGCGCGCCGCACAACTCTTCGGCGCCGTCTTTCTCGTCGTCACGATCGTCGGCTTCATCCCGGGGATCACGACGAACTACGACGAGCTGACGACCTTCGACGGGCCCGGCGCCGAGATCTTCGGGATCTTCGGCGTGAGCATCCTCGAGAACCTCGTCCACCTGCTCTATGCGATCGCGGGCTTCGCGGCCGCTGCGAGCGTGGCCGCGTCGAGGATCTTCTTCGTCTGGGGCGGCGTCGTCTACATCGTCGTCTGGATCTACGGGCTCGTGATCGACCTGACGAGCTCGGCGAACTTCCTGGGCGTGAACGCCGCCGCGAACTGGCTGCACTTCGTCCTCGGCATCGCGATGGTGGGGATCGGCGTGCTGCTCACCCGCGGGCGCGCCACCGACCGCGTCGCCACGACGTAAGCCCGGGTAGCAGCGCGTTTGCGGGAAGGGCGGGCGCGCAGGCCCGCCCTTCCGTTTTCTCGCAATTTGCGGCAGTCAGAGGGGCAGAAGGATTGTGCTAGCCTCACTCGAAAGGAAGGCCTCAATGAGCCTTCTCGGTAACGTCGCGCGCTCGCTCTCGCGAGAGCCCACCTCGCAAAGGAGTCCCTTGGGACAGGTCATCGCCCTGGCCAACCAGAAGGGCGGCGTGGCGAAGACCACGACCACCCTGAACCTCGCCGTCGCGCTCAAGGAGCACGGCTTCACGGTGCTCGTCGTCGACCTCGACCCGCAGGGGAACCTGACGATGAGCCAGGGAATGAACCCGGACGACGTCGACCGCTCGATGTTCGACGTCCTCGTGCACTCGGTGCCGATCACCGAGGTCATCCACCGGGCCGAGGTGGACATCGCCGTCTCCTCGATCGACCTGGCCGGCGCCGAGCTCGCTCTCTCCAGCATGATCGGCCGCGAGCGCGCGCTCCAGAAGGCGCTGCTCCCCGTGCGCGGCCAGTACGACTACATCTTCCTCGACACGCCGCCCTCGCTCGGGCTCCTCACCATCAACGCCCTCACGGCGTCCGACAGCGTGATCGTCCCCGTGCAGTGCGAGTACCTCTCGCTTCGCGGTCTCGTCCAGCTCGAGGGCACGCTCTCGATGATCCGGGAGAACCTGAATCCCACGGTCGAGATCCGCGGCATCCTGCCCGACCATGTACGACTCCCGTACGCTCCATGCGCGCGAGGCCATCGACATGCTGACCGAGAATTTCGGCGACCTCGTCTTCCAGACGAGGATCCGGAAGACGATTCGCTACGCCGAGGCGCCGGTGCAAGGCGCCTCCGTCCTGAAGTACGACCCGAGCGGATCGGCCGCCGAGGCCTACCGCGAACTCGCGAAGGAGGTGCTCAATGGCGCGGCGTCGCGCACGCGCGAGCATGCGTGAGGGCCCGCTCGCCGAGCTCTTCAAGGCGACCGAGGCCGCCCAGCGGCAGGCCGACAAGGAGCGTGACGGGGAGAGCGTCGCGGACGCGCCGACCGCCGAGCACGCCGGGCCCGAGCCAGCTCAGGAGCCCGCGCCGACGCACCACCGGGGCCGGCTCACCGCTTGCCGCACCGGCGACTGCGTCCGGAGCCCCTCGAGGCGCCGCCGGTGGGACGCAAGAAGGGCTCGAGCGCCGCGCATGCACCGCGCGCCGCGCCCCGAGTCCGCCGCCTACCTCGCGGTCATCCGTGTCGTCGGCGTGGGCGGAGGCGGCCTGAATGCGGTCAACCGGATGATCGAGGCCGGCATCTCGCAGGTCGAGTTCATCGCCGTGAACACGGACATCCAGCAGCTCCGAAGCTGCGAGGCGCCGATCAAGCTCCACATCGGGCGCGAGCTCACCCAGGGCCTCGGCTCCGGAGCCGACCCCGTGGTCGGGGCGCCAGGCGGCCGAGGAGGCCTACGACCAGGTGAAGCACGTGCTCCGCGGGTCGGACATGGTCTTCATCACCGCGGGCGAGGGCGGCGGCACCGGCTCGGGCGCCGCGCCCGTGATCGCGCGGATCGCGCGCGAGCTCGGGGCGCTCACCGTCGGGATCGTGACGACGCCGTTCGGCTTCGAGGGAACGCGCCGCCGCAGCCAGGCCGAGGCCGGGGTCGACACGCTCCGGAGCGTCTGCGACACGGTCATTGTCATCCCGAACGACCGGCTGCTCGAGGTGCTCGACCGCTCGACCTCGATGCTCGAGGCTTTCCGCGTCGCCGACGACGTCCTCCGGCAGGGCGTCCAGGGAATCTGCGACCTCATCACCACGCCGGGGCTCATCAACCTCGACTTCGCCGACGTGCGCACGGTCATGTCGGACGCCGGCACCGCCCTCATGGGCATCGGCTTCTCGACCGGCGAGGATCGCGGCCGCGAGGCGGCCGAGCGAGCGCTTCTCTCACCTCTTGATCGACACCGAGATCGTCGGCGCCCGCGGCATTCTGCTCTCGATCGCGGGCGGCCAGGATCTGACGCTCGTCGAGGTGAACGAGGCCGCGGAGACGATCCGCGCCGCCGCCACCGATGACACGAACATCATCTTCGGCGCCACGATCGACGAGCGCCTTGCCGGGCAGGTCTGGGTCACGGTGGTCGCGACCGGCATCGGACGGAAGGGCCGGCGCACGTCCGCACCGCCTCTCTCAGCCGGAGCCCGCCCGTCGTTCGAGCCCGCACGCTCGACGCCCGAGCCGCGCCGCGGGGACGAGGCGGACGAGCTCGGGCCGCCGAGCTTCATCTCTTCTCGCGCGACGCGGCGCGCTACGCTCAGCCCATGAAAGGCGCCGTCGCCGCCGGCCATCCGCTGACCGCCGAGGCGGGGGCGCGCATCCTGGCCGAAGGAGGGAACGCGGTCGACGCCTGCGTCGCGGCGGTCTTCGTGTCCTGGGTCGCGGAGAGCCCCCTCACCGGGCCGGGCGGTGGCGGGTTCATGCTCGTCCACCGGGCCCGTGACCGGACCGTCCGGGTGCTGGACGGCTTCGTCGCCATGCCGGGCCACGGGGGTGAGGCGCGGGACGTTCCGCCCACGGAGGAGGTCGAGATCGCGTTCGATCCCGGCGCGCTCTATCGCTACGGCGTCGGCGCACCGACCTGCGCGGTCCCGGGGTGGTCGCGGGGCTGGCCGAGGCGCACCGGCTGTACGGCCGCCTGCCGTGGCCGGAGCTCGCGGCGCCCGCGATCGAGGTTGCGCGGGCAGGCGTCGAGGTGTCGCCAGAGCAGGCCGTCCTCCACCAGATCCTCGACCCGATGCTGCGCTACGCACCGGATATCCGGCGCATCTACGGCGGCGACGGGGGCCCGCTCGTTGCGGGCGACCGCGTGCGCATGGACGATCTCGCACCTGACGCTCGAGCGCCTCGCCGTCGAGGGAGCGGACGACTTCTACCGCGGCGAGCTCGCTCGCCGCATCGGCGACTGCGTCGGCGAAGGCGGGGGCCTCCTGACGCCCGAGGATCTCGCGTCGTACCGTGTCATTCGACGCACGCCGGTGCGAGCGCGGTTCCGCGGGCTCGAGATCGCCTCGAACCCGCCTCCGTCGTCCGGGGGCGTGCTGATCGCATTCGCACTCCGCCTCCTCGACCGCCTCGGTCGCGCGGATCCTCCCGGGAGCGCCGCCCAGATCGCGCGCCTGGCCGAGGTGATGCGCGAGGCGGCGCGCATGCGGGACCGGCGCTTCGAGTCGGGCCTCCACCGTGGCGGCCTGGCGGCGCGCCTGCTCGACGAGTCGAACGTCAGCGGCCGGCGTCGCGCGGGTCCAGGCCGGCCTGCGCGCACGGGCGCCGGAGGCTCTCGGGCTGCCGTCGACCACCCACGTGAGCGTGGTCGACGCGAGAGGGAACGCCGCCTCGCATTCGGCGTCCACGGGCGCCGGCTCGGGCATCGTCGTCCCCGGCACGGGCATCCACCTGAACAACATGCTGGGCGAGGAGGACATCGTGCGCGACGGCCTCGCGGCCGCACCCGGACGGCGGCTGACGAGCATGATGGCGCCCTCGCTCGTCGTGCGGAACGGACGCCCCCGCCTCGTGGTCGGCTCTGCCGGCTCCGCCCGCCTGCGGGGAGCGATCACGCAGATCGTGGTCAACGCGGTCGATCACCGGCTGAGCGTCGGGGATGCGATCGCCGCGCCACGCGTGCACGTGGAGGGCGAGCGGCTGCACCTCGAGGCGGGCATCGACCCGGCGGTTGCCGACGAGCTGGAGGAGCGCGGCTACGAGGTCGTCCGCTGGCGCAGGCTGAATCCCTTCTTCGGCGGGGCCGCTGCGGTTGCGCTCGGGCCGCGCGGCGAGCTCGAGGCCGCCGGTGACCCGCGGCGGGGCGGGTCGGGCATCGTGACCGTATGACCGAGCTTCCCTTCATCGTCCGCCACGCCGAGCCCGGCGACGCGGCCGCGCTCGTCGAGCTCGCGGAGGCTGTGGGCGGCGAGCCCGAGGGGTGGCTGATCACGAACGGCGACTGGCGGAGCGCATCCGACGAGCGCCGTTACCTGCGCGCGATCCGGCGCTCGGCCCACGCGGCCGTGCTCGTCGTCGAGGCGCCCGAGGGCATCGTCGGGCGCCTCTCGATCGCGCGCGACCCGCATCCGGCGAGCCGTCACGTCGCCGACCTCGGCCTCATGGTTGCGCGGCGACTTCCGCCGTCGCGGGGCGGGACGCGCCCTCATGGAGGCCGCGGAGGCATGGGCGAGGGCGGTCGGGGTCGTCAAGATCGAGCTGCACGTGTTCCCCTACAACACCGGTGCGATCGCGCTCTACGAGCAGCTCGGCTACGAGCGCGAGGGCCTGCGCCGGCGCCACTACCGCCGCGGAGGCGAGCTCGTCGACGCGGTGCTCATGGCGAAGGAGGTCGGTTGACCAGGCTTCTCGTGGCGGGATTCGTCGCGGCGGCGCTCGTCGCCGGCTGCGGCGGCGAGGATACGGCCGAGCAGGCCGGGGACGAGGCGGAGCGGGCGGCGGCGATCGCGGCGGCCGAGGTCGCCTACGCGAAGGCGCGCGCCGACGGCACGGATCTCTCGGAGGGGCCCTGCATCGCCGACCCGTTGCCCGCGCCCGCGGACGACTGGGTCGCCGACGTCGCCCACGATCCCAGGACGGACGAGGACGACGACCCGAAGAACCAGTGCTCGGCCTATCGCTCGGGCGACGCGAGCCACTTCGTCGAGCTCGATCCCGACGGCGAGCTGATCAGGGCCGAATGACCGAGCCGCATCGAGCCGCAGCGCGGCACGCTCCTCACCGAGGAGACGGAAGCGCGGGTTCCGAGGACGAGGCGCTCTGGACCGACGAGGGAGCCGGTGACCACGAAGGGTGGTTCTGCGTCGCCACCGATCCGTTCCCGTGCCCCGCGGCCGGGTGCGACTTCGTCGCGGAGTTCATGACGGCCGCGCACCTCATCCTCGTCTGGGAGGAGCGAGACGACCCGAACCTGCTCCGGCACGCGCAGCGCGCGAAGGAGGTGGGGAGGAACCCGCAGGTCGTCGACTACCGGCGCGAGTTCGGCCCGAGCGCGTCGTACTACGCGTGGGAGGCGGCGGGCCGCCCCGTCCACGGGATCAGGGCGTCCTAGGAGGGCTCGGCGAAACGCAGCCTGTGTCCTCGGCGACGTTCCGCCAATACTCCTAGAGCGCTTCGACGCGGCCGTTGGACGACGCGCGCTCGCGGATCTCGCGGTCGCGGGCGACGGCCTCGGCGGCGCGGTCGAGCAATCCCGCGAGATTGACCACGCGCTCCCGCTCCGAACGGCTCTCGAGCAGGGTCTGCTTCACCTCGGTGCCGAGGTCGATGCGCGCCGCGATCTGGAAGGCGAGGTCCTCGGCCTGGCGGTCGAGCTCGTCCAGCTCGGCCGCCGCCGCCGAGACCACGCGCTCGTAGGCGGCGAGGCACCGGTCGCGCTCCTCGCCGCTCGGCTCGTCGCCTTCGTCCTCGAGCGAGTCGACTTCCGCGGTCGCGAACGAATCGCCCTCGGTGATCTCGACGAGCTCGAACCGCTCGCGGCCCTCGACGACGATGTTCATGCGCCCGTCCGGGTACTGCTCGATCACCTCGACGACCGCGGCCCGGGTGCCGACGCGGCGTATGCCGTCCTCGTCCCTGAGAACGAGGCCGAACTCGCCGTCCCCGTCGAGCACCTCGCCGATCAGCTCCTTGTAGCGGGGCTCGAAGACGTGCAGCGGTGCCTGCTCGCCGGGGACGAGAACGAGCGGAAGCGGGAAGAGGCCCAGGGTGTCCATGTCGCAAAGATAGAGGCTCCGGCGCTTGGGGTGCACATCCGGCACGAACACGGCACACGGCTCGGGAGAGCCTCACGCCGGAGCGTTTAGGGTTGGGACGATGGCCCGGGGCGACGTCTTCCGGCCGGCGATCGCCGACCTCATCCCGTACGAGCCGGGCAAGCCGGTCGAGGAGGTGCAGCGCGAGCTCGGCCTCGACCGCGTCGTCAAGCTCGCGTCGAACGAGGGTCAGTTCGGGCCGTTTCCGGCCGCGCGCGAGGCGATCGAGCGCGGCATCGCGGACTACAACCGCTACCCGGACGGCGGCGCGTACAGGCTCTCGGTCGCGCTCGCCGAGAAGCACGGCGTCGCTCCGGAGAACGTCGCGCTCGCGGCCGGGGCGGACGCCGTGATCATGTACCTCTCGCTCGCCGTGCTCGACCCCGGCGACGAGGTCGTCTGCGGCTGGCCGTCCTTTCCGAGCTACGTCCTGGACGCGATCAAGATGGGCGCGACCCCGGTCCGCGTCCCGCTCACGGACGACCGCTACGACCTCGAGGCGCTGCTCGCGCGGGTCGGCCCGAGGACGAAGATCGTCTTCGTCGCGAACCCGAACAACCCCACGGGGACGATGGTCGGCCGCGCGAGAGCTCGACGCGTACTTCGAGCGCGTCCCGGAGCACGTCCTCACCGTCCTCGACGAGGCCTACTTCGAGTACCTGGACGAGCCGGACTACCCGGACGGGATCGAGGAGTACCTGAAGCGCGACGGGCGCCGCGTGCTCGTCCTCCGGACGTTCTCGAAGATCTACGGGCTCGCCGCGCTCCGCGTCGGGTACGGGATCGGGCCGGCCGAGGTCGTCCAGGCGGTCAAGAAGGTCCGGAATGCGTTCGACCTGAACCAGGCCTCGCAGGACGCCGCCTTCGCGAGCCTCGGTAGCCCGGAGGAGATCGCGCGCAGGCGCGACGCGACGGCCGAGGGCCGCGCCCAGCTCGAGCGGATCTGCGCCGGGCTCCCCGTCCGCGTGGGGCCGCGGCCTGTGGCGAACTTCCTCTACGTCGAGGTCGACGGCGACGTAGACGTCGCGCAGCTCTTCGACGCGCTGCTGCGCGAGGGCGTGATCGTGCGGCCGCTCGCTCCGTTCGGGGCTCCCAACGCGATCCGGGTCACTGTGGGGACGCCCGAGGAGAACGAGCTCTTCGGCCGGGCCTTCTCGCGCTCGCTCTCGACGGTCGCGGGGTCGTCGAGCTCCGCCCGGGCGGACGGGCGGCTCGGGCTCCTCCGCCGCGAGGCGCCGGGTTTCCGGCTCCTCTTCGCGTCGGCCTTCGCGTCCGGGCTCGGGACGTGGCTCGCCTTCGTCGCGCTCGTCATCGACATCACCGACAGGACGGGACGACGCGCGCTGGGTCAGCGCGCTCCTCATCGCCGAGTTCCTCCCGATCGTCGTCGTCGGCATCCTCGCCGCGCCGCTGATCGACCGGCTGCCCCGCAAGCGGATCATGGTCGCCTCGGACCTGGCCCGCGCCGTCGTCTTCGTCGTCCTGCCCTTCGCGCCGAGCGCCCCGACGATCGTCCTGCTCGCGCTTGCGGCCGGCGTCGCCACCAGCCTCTTCCGGCCGGCCTCTATGCGGCCGTCCCGAACCTCGTTTCCGACGACGATCTCGCCGAGGCGAACGGTCTTCTCCAGGCCGCGGAGAACCTCACGTGGGCGCTGGGCGCGCTCGCCGGCGGCGCGCTCGTCGCCGCTCTCCGGTCCCGACCTCGCATACTGGGTGAACGCCGCCTCCTTCCTCGTCTCGGCGCTCTTCCTGCTCCGGATCCGCGAGACGTTGGAGGAGGCGCGGGCCGGAGCGAGGGCCACCTTCGCGACCTCGCCGCCGGCCTCCGCCTCGTCGTCTCCACCCGGCCGCTCCTCACCGTGCTCGTCGCCTGGAGCATCGTCATGCTCGCGAACGCCGGCGTGAACGTGGCCGAGGTCTTCCTCGCCAAGGACGTCTTCGCGGCCGGCGACTTCGGTTACGGCTTCCTCGTCGCGATGGGCGCCGTCGGGCTCGTCGCCGGAAGCCTCGCGGGCGGGCCGGTGATCGACCGCTACGGGATGCGCGGGCCCTACTCCGTCGGGATCGCCCTCATGGGCGCGGGTTTTCTGCTGGCCGCCGTGTCGCCGAACGTCTGGGTCGCAGCGATCTTCGTGGTCGTGGCCGGGATCGGGAACGGGGCGGCGGTCGTCTGCAACGCAGTGCTCGTCCAGCGGGGCTCGCCCGACCGGATGCGCGGCCGAGTCTTCAGCGTCCTCATGAGCGCCGGCTACGCCATCCTTCGGGGCCGGGATGATCGCCGCCGGCCCCTTCACGAACGAGTACGGCGCCCGCTCAGCCTGGATGGTCGCGTCGGTCCTCTGCGCGCTCGGCGCGATCGCGGGCTTCGTGCTTCTCCGCGGGGAGACCGAGCCGCGCGCCGCGGCGGTGGAGGGCCAGTTCTGATGGCGACCTGGACGTCGACGCGCTCCTGGACGGCGTACGCGGCGGCGACCGGCGCGCGCTCGCGCGCGCGATCACGCTCGTCGAGGACGGCGACCCGGCGCCGACGAGCTCGTCCGTGAGCTCTATCCCGAGACCGGGCAGGCCTACGCTGGTCGGCATGACCGGCCCGCCGGGGGTGGGGAAGTCGAGCCTCGTCAGCGCTCTCGTCGGCCGGATCCGTGCCGACGGCACGGACCGTCGGCGTGATCTCGGTCGATCCCTCGAGCCCGTTCACGCGGGCGCGCTCCTCGGGGACCGGATCCGGCTCGACCGACCACTTCCTCGACCCCGGCGTCTTCATCCGCTCGATGGGGACGCGGGGCCACCTCGGCGGGCTCGCGGAGGCGACCCTGCAGGCGGCGCTCATCCTGGACGCGGCCGGGAAGGACGTCCTCTTCCTCGAGACCGTCGGCACCGGCCAGAGCGAGGTCGAGATCGTGGCGATCGCGGACACGGTCGTCCTCGCGCTCATGCCCGGCTCCGGCGACTCGATCCAGGCGCTCAAGGCGGGCATCATGGAGATCCCGGACGTGATCGCCGTGAACAAGCGCGACCACCCCGCGGCGAAGACGATGGTCAACGAGGTGCGCTCGATGCTCGCGCTCGACCGCGAGTCTGCGACTGGCAGCCGCCCATCGTCCTCACCGAGGCGCTGCAGGGCGAGGGCATCGACGAGCTCTGGGCGAAGGTCGAGGCGCACCGTGCGCTTCCTCGGCGAGTCCGGGCTCGGCCGAGCGCCGCCGGCCAGCCAACCTCGCGGGCGAGGTGTTCGCGGTGGCGAGCGCCCGCGCGAAGACGCACCTCGAACGGCGGTCGCCGACGACGTCGAGCTTCGGCGGCTCCTCGACGGGTCAAGGAGCGCCGCGCTCGACCCGCTGACCGCCGTACAGGAGATCATGGAGACGGGTATTCCGATCTTGGCGACGAGGACGCACCCGACCTCGCTGACATCGAGGCCGCGCGCGCCCGCCTCGCCGGCGTCGCGCGGGTGACGCCCGTCTACAAGTCCGAGACGTTCGGGCGATGTGCCGGCAGGCCTGCGTTCCTGAAGGCGGAGAACCTCCAGCGCACGGGCTCGTTCAAGATTCGCGGCGCCGTCAACCGGCTGTCGCTGCTCGACCGACGAGGAGCGCGCGGCCGGCGTCGTCGCGGCGAGCGCCGGGCAACCACGGCCAGGCGGTCGCCTGGGCCGCGCGCGAGGCGGGACGTCAAGCGACGATCTTCATGCCCCGAGGACGCGCCGATGGCGAAGGTCGAGGCGACGAAGGGCTACGGCGCCGAGGTCGTCCTGGCCGGCGATCGGGTTCGACGAGGCGTGCGAGGCGGCGCGGGAGCGGAGCCGAGGGCGGCGCGACGTTCGTCCATGCCGTTCGAGGACGAGGGCGTCGTCGCCGGCCAGGGCACGCTCGGGCTCGAGCTCGCCGAGCAGCTTCGCGGAGCTCGAGCGGTCGTCGTGCCGATCGGCGGCGGCGGGCTCGCCTCCGGGATCGCGATCGCGCTCGAGGAGCGCGGCCGGAGCTGCGCGTCGTGGGTGTCCAGGCGGCGCGTGCGCGCCGCTCGCCGGAGGACGCGATCGGCTTCACGATCGCCGACGGCATCGCGGTCAAGCACCCGGGCGAGCTCACCAGCGCGATCCTCGCGGACCGCCTCGACGACTCGTCACGGTCAGCGACGACGAGATCGCGCAGGCGATCGTGCTCTGCTCGAGCGCGTGAAGCTCGTCGTCGAGGGCGCCGGCGCGGCGTCGGTCGCCGCTCTCCTCGCCGGGCAAGGTCGAAGGCCGGGCCCGGTCTGTGCGCTCCTCTCGGGCGGCAACATCGACGCGAGCCGCTCATCGAGGTCGCCCGCTACAGCCTCACGCAGGCGTGGCGCTTATCTGGTCCTGCGGACGCGGGTGCGAGGACCGCCCGGGCGCGCTCGCGAAGCTCCTCGGCCTGCATCGCCGCGGAGCGCGTGAACGTGCTCGCGGTGCAGCACCAGCGCGAGGGCTTCGACATCCCGATGGCCGAGACCGGGGTCGAGCTGACGCTCGGGACGCGGGACGAGGCGCACTGCGGCGAGCTGATGGCGCGGATGGCCGAGTGGGGCTACGAGGTCGAGCGGCTGCGCTGAGCTCGGTACCAGCCGGGAGGGCCCGGCCCGGCGAGGCTCGGCACAGCGTCGGCTCGCAGTCGGTCCAGCCTGTGACGTCCGCGTCGCGATCTCCCGCCGTAGGCTGGAAGCCGGGCGGCGGGTGGCCCGGCTCCCCACCCAGGGTGGGGCCGTGGCCGTTGACGCGTAGCCAGCCTGCGGGCGGCTGCTCGCGCACTCGCCGAGGCCGAAGGCCGGCGTGCTCGAGTAGGCCTGCGAGCTGTCAAGCCGAGCGGCGCGCGATGACCATCCGCTGGATCTCGTTCGTTCCCTCGCCGATCTCGAGCACCTTCTGGTCGCGGTAGAAGCGGGAGATCGGCGTACTCGTCCATGTAGCCGTAGCCGCCGTGGATCTGGAGCGGCGTCGTTCGACGACGCGGTTCGACAGCTCGCCCGTGAAGAGCTTCGCCATCGCGGCCTCCTGGGCGAACGGCCGGCCCTGGTCCTTGAGCCACGCGGCCCTGTAGATGAGCGGCCGGCCGGCCTCGATCTCGGTTGCCATGTCGGCGAGCCGGAACTGCACCGCCTGAAACTTCGCGATCGGCCGGCCGAACTGCTCGCGCTCCTTCGCGTAGCGCGAGCGAGCTCGTAGGCGCCCTGCGCCAGGCCGACGCCCATGGCGGCGACCGAGATCCGCCCGCCGTCGAGGATCTCGAGGAACTGCCGGAAGCCCTGGCCGCCGCGCTCGCCGAGCAGGTTCTCCTCCGGCACGGCGCAGTCGCGCGAACGAGAGCTCGCGCGTGTCGGACGCGTGCCAGCCCATCTTCTTCGATCGGCGCCGAGATCTCGTAGCCGGGCGTCCCGTTCGGGACGACGAGGTTCGAGATCTCGTCCGTCGCCGGTACGCGCCGTGATCGTGACGCAGGCCGTGATGTCGGTGCCCGCGTTCGTGATGAAGATCTTGGAGCCGTTCACGACCCAGTCGCCGTCGCGGAGCTCGGCGCGCGTCTGCGTCGCGCCCGCGTCGGAGCCGGCGTCCGGGCTCGGTCAGCCCGAACGCCGCGAGCCGGCGTCCCGAGGCGAGGTCGGGCAGCCACCGCGTCCTTCTGCTCGTCGGAGCCGAACAGGAAGATCGGCATCGTCCCGAGCGACGTGTGCGCGGCGACGGTGATCGCGACCGAGGAGTCGACCCGCGTCAGCTCCTCGATCGCGATCGCGTAGGCGAGCGTGTCGCCGCCGGCGCCGCCGTATTCCTCCGGGATCGGGATGCCCATGAGCCCGAGCTCGGCGAGCTCGGCCACGATGTCGTACGGGAAGCGGTGCTCGCGGTCGAGCTCCTCCGCGACGGGCGCGATGCGCTCCTCGGCGAACTCGCGGACCGTGCTGCGCAGGAGCTCGTGCTCCTCGGAGAGGTCGTAGTTCACACGCTCGTCCTGCGCGCGAGCTCGGCGAGGAGCCGGACGCCGAACCCGGTCGCGCCGACGTGCGGGTAGTAGTCGCCGCGCGCGGTTCGAGGATACGCCGTCCCGGCGATGTCGAGGTGCGCCCACGGGCCCTCGCCGGCGAACTCCTGCAGGAAGCGCGCGGCGATGATCGCGCCGCCGCGCTCTTGCGGCGGGCGGCGTTCTTCAGGTCGGCGAAGGTCGACTCGATGTAGCGGTCGTACGCTCGGTGCATGGGGCAGCGGCCACGCGTGGTCGCCGCTCGCCTCGCCGGCCGCCCGCACCTCGCCGATCCAGTCCTCGTCGTTCCCGAAGAGGCCCGCGTAGACGTCTCCGAGCGCGACCACGATCGTCGCCCGTCAGCGTGGCGAGGTCGAGGAGGTGCGTCGCGCCTTCGCGCGCGTGCGTGCCAGAGCGCGTCCGCGAGGACGAGGCGACCCTCGGCGTCCGTGTTCGTGACCTCGATCGTCTTGCCGTTCAGCCGCGCTGACGATGTCGCCGGGCCGCATAGGCGTGACCGCCGGGCATGTTCTCGCAGGCGGGCACGACCGCCAGCAGCGCGGACGGGGAGGCCGAGCTCGGCGATCGCTCCGATCGCGGCGAGGACGGCCGCGCCGCCGGCCATGTCCGACTTCATCTCCTCCATGCCCTCGGGAGGCTTGAGCGAGAGCCCGCCGGTGTCGAAGGTGATCGCCTTGCCGACGAGGCCGAGGACGACATCGGCGCCTGGTCGGCTCCGCGGGCTCGTAGCGGAGGGTGATGAGGCGCGGCGGGTTGTGGCTCCCCTGCGCGACGGCGGCGAACGCACCCATCCCGGCGGCCTCGATCTCCTCCGGCCCGAGCACCTCGCACGACACGGACTCGAAGCGCTCGGCCAGCTCGCGTCCGAACCCTGCGAGGTGCTCCGGCGTCGCGCTCGTTCGCCGGGGCGTTCACGAGGTCGCGGCAGCGGTTCGTCCAGCCCGCGACGACCGCGGCCTGCCGGGCTTCAACGTACCGTCTCGGCGGCGCCCGGCCCGCAGAGGACGATGCGTTCGACGGGCCTTGGCGCGGTCGTCCTTCGTCTTCCAGCGCGCCGCGTCGTAGCGGCCGAGCAGGACGCCTTCGACCACTGCGCGGGCCTGCTCGGAAGCCGAGAGGCCGGCGTTCGCGTCGAGGAGCCAGGCGACCCGCCGGCCGCCGATCCGCCCCGTGCGGGAAGCGACGGTGGCCGCGGCCGTGCGGAGCGCGTCCGCGTCGCGGTTTCCACCGATCCCGATCGCAGCCACGCGGTGGACAGGCAGCGCGTCGACCGTATGGACGAGGCTCAGTGTGCCTGGCGTCCCGTCGAGCTCACCATCGTCCACGAGGTGTGCGAGCCGGCCGCCCACGCGGCGGTCGAGCTCCTCGATCTCCGGCGGCAGCGCGACGGGATCGGGCACGGCGAAGCCGAGCACGTCGGCCTCGATGTCGTGCGCCGGTGTGTCGACCGCCTCCACGTCCATGGGCGTCGGGATGCTAGCCGACACATCTGCCTCGAACGGGGGGTAAAGCCGCCGGATGCAGGCCCGATATCGGGGGTGCGCCTGAGCGCTGCTCTACCCCTCAGCCCGCGACCGCCCCCCAGCGGGCACCCTCTCCAATCGAAGCTCTCCGAGCCCGGCTCGGAGGGCTTCTTTGCGAACGGGAAGCTCGCTGCAGATGATGGTGCTCTCGGCTTACGCAGCTCGAAGACACCGCGTTTCGGAGCGAAGCGTCGATCCCGAGACGGGTTCTGGGCAACGCCGAAACGCGGCGGGCTATCCTCGCCCGCGTGCGATGACGGACGTCGATCGCAAAGCGATGACCGCGCTCTCCTCCGGGCACCTGGTCGACCGATCTCGCGCAGGGCGCGCTCCCCGCGCTGCTTCCCTTCCTGATCGTCGAAGTTCGACCTGTCGTACGCGCTGGCGGCGCGCGCTCGTCCTCGCGGCGACGATCTCCTCGTCGATCGTGCAGCCGTTCTTCGGACTCTGGTCGGACGCACGCGGCGCGCTCTGGCTCCTGCCGGCCGGCGTGGCCGTGGCCGGGGTCGGCATGGCCGCGGCGTCCGTCGCGCCGTCGTACGCGCTCGTCTTCCTCTGCATCCTCGTGGCCGGGCTCGGCGTCGCCGCCTACCACCCGGAGGGCTCGAAGTTCGCGAGCTACGTGAGCGGGAGGCGGCGCGCGAGCGGGATGGCGTTCTTCTCCGTCGGCGGCAACGTCGGCTTCGCGCTCGGACCCGCTCGTCGCGTCGTTCGCGATCGTCAGCTCGGCTTCGGCCTCGACGGCGGGCTCGTGCTCGCGCTGCCAGGCCTCGTGTCGCGGCGCTGCTCGTGACCGTCCTCGCCGCTACCTCGTCGCGCTTCGCACCGAGCGAAGAGCGCGCGGCCGAGTGGCGTGGGGTGCCCGGCCGGCCCGCCGGGCTCGCGCTCCTGCTCCTCGTCGTCGGTCTCCGGAGCATCGCGCACATGGGCCTCTTCACGTTCATCCCGCTCTGCGAGGTCACGCGCGGGCGGAGCGAGGCGTACGGCAGCCGCCTGCTCGCCCTGTTCCTGGTCGCCGGCGCCGCCGGCACGCTGGCGGGCGGGCCGCTCGCCGATCGCTTCGGCGGAGGACGGTCCTCGCAGGGAGCTTCGTGGTCGCGGCGCCCGCCATCCTCGTCTACGTGCTCGACGACGGCGTCGCTCGGCGTGGTCGCGCTCGTGATCGCGGGCGCGGCGATCATCGGGACGTTCGGCGTGAGCCTGGTCATGAGCCAGGAGTACCTGCCGAGCCGTGTCGGCCTCGCCTCGGGCCTCTCGATCGGGCTCGCAATCGGGCTCGGCGGCGTCGCAGCGCTCGCGCTCGGCGTGGTCGCGGATGCAACCGACGTCGAGGACGCCGTCATCGCTACGGCGCTCGGACCGGCGCTCGCCCTGCTCGTCACGCTGGCACTTCCACCCGCCCCCGGGCGGCGGCTCGAACCCGCAGCATCCCCGGTGTAGCCGGCGGGCCGGCAAGAGCCTGGCCCGCCGGCCGTGCATATCGCTAGACGGTGGCCGCCTCGGTCGACCTCCGCTGCTCGGCGTGGACGCCCTCGCCGAACTCCTCGACGATCTTCTCGTTGAACGCGGGGAGGTCGTCCGGCTTGCGGCTCGTCACGAGCCCGGCGTCGACGTGAACCTCCTCGTCGACCCAGGTCCCGCCGGCGTTTCGGATGTCCGTCTTGAGCGAGGGCCACGACGTGACCGTTCGGCCCTTGACGACGTCCGCCTCAACGAGCATCCAGGCGCCGTGGCAGATCGAGCCCACGGGCTTCCCCTGCTCGAAGAAGGTGCGGACGAACCTGACCGCGTTTCCGTCCATGCGGAGGAAGTCGGGGTTCGCGACCCCGCCCGGCAGGACGAGACCGTCGTAGTCGGTCGGATCGGCGACGGTCACGGTCTTGTCCACCCGGAACGTGTCGCCCTTGTCCGTGTGGTTCATGCCCTGGATCTCGCCGTCCTTGATCGAGAGGAGCTCGACCTCGGCGCCCGCGTCCTTCACGGCCTGCCAGGGTTCCGTCAGCTCGACCTGCTCCACGCCGTCCGTCGCAAGGAATGCGATTCTCTTGCCGCTCAGCTCACCGGCCATTCCGGGCTCCTTCCCTCGTTTTTTCTCACGCTGCTGGTACCGGCACCCGGCCCGGCTAAACCTCTGGTTCAATCCGCTCGGTGGACCTCGGGCTCGACGGGCGCGCGTACGTCGTCGGCGGCGCCAGCCGCGGGCTCGGGCGTGCCGTCGCCGAGGAGCTCGTGCGGGACGGCGCCAGGGTGCTACTCGTCGCACGCGGAGCCGAGGGGCTCGAGGCGGCCGCCGGCGAGCTGGGCGACGCCGCCTTCACGTGCGCCGTGGACATGGCCCGCCCCGAGGCGGCGGGTGAGATCGCGCAAGCGGTGGACGAGCGGCTGGGCGGCCGCCTCGACGGCGTCCTCGTGAACCATGGCGGACCGCAGCTCGGGGAGGCGCTCGTGCTCACCGACGAGGAGTGGCGCTCCGCATTCGAGCTCGTCCTCGGCGGGCCGATCCGGCTCCTGCGGGAGCTCGAGCCGCGTCTCGCCGACGGCGGGGCGATCGTCTTCGTCACCTCGTCGTCGATGCGCCGGCCCGTGCCCGGGCTCGACACGTCGAACGTCCTGCGCCCGGGCGTCGCCGGTCTCGTCAAGTGCCTGGCGGGAGAGCTCGGCCCGCGCCTCCGCGTGGCGAGCGTGGGACCGGGAAGGTTCGAGACGGAGCGCGGCATGATGTTCATGGAGAGCCGCGCCAAGGCCCACGGCCGGTCGGTGGAGGAGGAGGTTGCGGCCCAGTCCGCCGAGGTGCCGCTCGGCCGCCTCGGCGATCCGCCCGAGTTCGCGCGCGTCGTCGCCTTCCTGCTCTCGCCCGCGGCCTCCTACGTCACGGGGGTCAACCTCCTCGTGGACGGGGGCCTCGTGTCGGCTCTCCCCTAGGACGAACCCGTTTCACAACGAAGCCTTGAGTCGAAGCGTCATTGCGAAACGGGTTCCAAGCCCTACTCCTCGAGCTCGACGACCACGGCCCCGCCGGTCACGCGGTCGCCCTCGGAGACCGCGATCCGGCGTACGGTCGCCTCGAACGGGGACACGAGCGGGGTCTCCATCTTCATGGCCTCGATCACGACGAGCGGCTGGCGCGGCTCGACTCGGTCTCCTTCGGCGGTGAGGACGCGGATCACCGTCCCGGGCATCGGGGCCACGACGGCCCGCTCGGCGTGGCCGGTCGCGTCGCTGCCGTGGGCGGCCGTCTCCAGGACGGGAGGCGCCTGCGGCGGCGGCTCGGGCGTCGTGTGGTCGGCGTTCAGGCGGAAGCGCCCCTGCCAGACGCGGGGCACGCGCGGCGGACGGGAGAGCGGCGGGTGCTCGTCGAGGAAGGCGGTCGTCGTACGCCCGGCGGCTACCTCGGGGTGCCGGACGAGCCAGCGGAGGAACGCGAGGTTGGTCGTCACGCCCCCGAGCTCCGTTTCGTCGAGCGCCTCGGCGAGCCGGTCGAGCGCCTCGTCCCGCGTCTCCGCGTGCGCGACGAGCTTTGCGATCATCGGGTCGTAGGCGATCGGGATCTCGTCTCCGGCCTCCACCCCGGCGTCGACGCGAACGCCGGCGGGGAGAACGAGCCGCTCGATCGTCCCGGCCTGCGGGAGGAAGGACAGCGGGTGCTCGGCGTACAGGCGGACCTCGACGGCGTGTCCTTCGGGCTCCCGCTCCTCGACGCCGAGCGGCTCCCCGTCCGCGACGCGGAGCTGCGCGGCGACGAGGTCGACGCCGGTGACGAGCTCCGTGACCGGATGCTCGACCTGGATCCGCGCGTTCAGCTCCAGGAAGGCGAACCGGCCGTCGTCTCCGAGGATGAACTCGGCCGTCCCCGCGCCGACGTAGCCGAGGGCTCGTCCGAGCGCGACGGCGGCGTCGCCCATCGCGCGGCGGAGCGCGGCGTCGAGGGCGGGAGAGGGGCTCTCCTCCAGAACCTTCTGGTGCCGGCGCTGGATCGAGCACTCGCGCTCGCCCAGATGGACGACGCGGCCGCCCGCATCAGCGAGGAGCTGGATCTCGACGTGCCGCGGCCGCTCGAGGTAGCGCTCGAAGAACACGGTGTCGTCGCCGAACCCTGCCTTCGCCTCGCGCCGAGCGGCCTCGACCGCGTCGCCTAGCTCCTCGGGCGTGCGGACGACGCGCATCCCGCGCCCGCCGCCGCCCGCCGCCGCCTTGATGATGAGCGGGAAGCCGATCTCCTCCGGCGTGCCCGTCTCGACAACCGGGACTCCTGCAGTCTCCGCGACTCGCTTCGCCTCGAGCTTGTCGCCCGCGCTGCGGAGCACGTCGGCGGGCGGGCCGACCCACCCGAGCCCAGCGGCGGTGACGGTCTCCGCGAGGGTGGGGCTCTCGGCGAGGAAGCCGTAGCCCGGGTGGACGGCGTCAGCACCCGACCGGTCGGCCGCGGCCACGATCTCGGCCGCGTCGAGGTATGACGCCACCGTCTCCACGCGGTCTGCCCGCCGCGTGTGGAAGGCGCCCTCGTCGTCGGGGGCCGCGACCGCGACCGTCGCGACGTCAAGCTCGCGGCACGTCCGGAAGATGCGCGCGGCGATCTCGCCGCGGTTGGCCACGAGGAGCGTGCGGATCGCCATGGGTGCCGGAGCTTACGCGCGGGCGACGTTGCAGAGTCGGCACAGATCCGGCCCGGAGTCGGCTCATTGCGTCACACACCCGTGCGGATTTCCTCCCTACGGTCGTCAGGACACGACTCCACCCGGCAAGGACTGATCGACCATGACATCTCCGCACCGCCCCGTTCGCGCCCGCTCACGAAGACTCGTCGCTTTCGCGTTCGCGCTCCTGGCCGCAGCCGTCGGCTCGTCCGGCACGCAGGCGTCCGGGCCACCCTGGATCGAGGCCCCCTGGGACGGGGCGACCTTCGAGGAGGGACTCCCGGTCGACTTCACCGTCGCCGGGCTCGTCGACCGCGGCGAGACCCAGGTTCAGTACGCGACGGACGCCGAGTTCTCACTCGACTCGATCGTGTGCGACTCGGGCTGGTGGCGTCACGGCGTCTCGGTCGACGCCTCCTGGACTCTGCCCGGGCTGATCGGCTACAGCGAGGTCGAGTGCGGTTTGCTCCCCGACCGGTACTGGTGGCGGCTGCGGACGAAGGATCGGTTCGAGGACGAGGAGCAGCCGTGGACCGAACCGCGCAGCTTCGTCGTTCTGCGCGGCCGTCCGCCCTTCGCCCTCGACCCGCCGGCGATCACAGGAACGCCGGAGTTCGGCGCGACCCTGACCGTGTCGACCGGCGAGTGGTTCGGGACGAGGCCGTTGAACGTCGCCTACGAGTGGCAGCGCTGCGGCGACCGGGACTACGCCGTCGAGATTCGTGAGGACGAGCCGTCGATGTACCTCCGTCTGGGCGACGCGCCCGAGACCGCGGAGGTGACCGAGGGGACGGGGCTCGGCGTCGTCGGTGCTTTCCGGAACGGCGTGGCCCAGGAGTCTCCCGGCGGGCTGGTCGACGACGGGGATGGCGCGGCGCGCTTCGACGGCGTCGACGACGTCGTCGAGCTACCCGACACCGGAAGCCTCGACCTCGGTGATCTCTTCACGCTCGAGGCCTGGGTGGCGCCTGCCGGGGTCGGTCGGGCACAGTTCCTTTCGAAGGGCGCCGGCTCTTACTCCCTCCTGCTCTCGGACGACAACAAGATCGTGCTGGCGGCGCAGAACGCCGGCGAGGTCGCACGCTCGACGGTTCCGGTCCCCGCCGACGGCGGGTTCCACCATGTGGTCGCGGTCAAGCAGGGCGGAGGTGCTCACGTTTACCTCGACGGGGTCGACGTCACGGGCGCCACCGCACCGCAGGCGACGGACGACACGGCGGCCCCGCTCCTCCTCGGCGGCGGTGAAGGTGCCGCTCCCGCGTTTGCGGGAGGCCTGGACGAGGTTGCCCTCTACTCGCGCGCGCTCACTGCCGGCCAGATCCGCGCGCATTTCGACCTCGGCTCGGCGGGCTGCTCCACGGTCGCCGGCGCCGACGAGCGGACCTACACGCTTGGGGCTGCGGACTACGGCTCGACGGTTCGGGCACGCGTGCGGGCGACGAACAGCTTCGGCAGCGCAGCTGCGCTCTCGGCGATGGTCGGCGCCGTGGGCACGAGCGTGCCCGTCAACCTCGAGCCGCCGGTCGTCTGGGGCGAGCCGTCCGTCGGCCGGGTGCTGACCGCCGGCGAGAACGAATGGGCCGGGCCCGGCCTCAGCTTCGGCTTCCAGTGGCAGGCCTGCGCCGAGCGGCAGTACCGGGCGTTGGTGCTCGCCGACGGCCCGCGTGCCTACTGGCGCCTCGCGGATCCCTGGGGCACCTATGCGGCCGACGAGTCGGACCGTGGCAACGCGGGAACGTATTCGGCGAGCGTGGGCCGTTCGAGACGAGGGGCGCTCGAAGGCTCCGGGGACACGAACGCGGCCGCCGCATTCGGGCAGACCTACATGTCGGCGTCCGACGCCAGCTCTCTCGACCTCGGCGACTCGTTCACGCTCGAGGCATGGGTGAAGCCGAGCACGTACGGCGTGCGCGGACAGATCGTGCAGAAGGGGCTCGGCGGCTACACGCTCAGGATCGACACCGACGACCGTCTCTACCTCGCGAAGGCCGGCGCCGAGAGCGTCGTCCGTTCGAGTCTCGCGATCACCGACGACGGCGCATTCCACCACGTGGTCGCGACGAAGAGCGGCGGCACTGCCCGCGTGTACGTCGACGGGGCGGACGTGACCGTTCCGCTCGCAGTGGCGACGGCAGTGAACAACAACGCCGCGCTCCAGGTCGCCCGCTTCTACAACCCCCAGACGAACGGGTCGGCGAACTTCTTCCACGGCGAGCTCGACGAGGTCGCAGTCTACGCCGTTCCACTCTCCGCGGCCCGCGTGAAGCTGCATCACCAGATGGGAGCGACCGGCTGCGCGGACATCCCCGGCGCCGTCGGGACGACCTACGTGTCCACCGACGCCGATGCCGGCACGCGGCTGCGCGTGCGCGTCGACGCTCGCGCCTCCAACGGGTCGACCGCGACCGCCCATTCGGCGCAGACCGTGGATCGGGTGGTCGGCTCCGGAGACCCGGTGATTGCGGCAGGAACCCTGACCGGGCCCTCGGCGGCGCCGATCGCCGGCGCAACGGTCTCGCTCCTGCTCTGGCCGGCGCCGGGCGGGCCCGGGAGCGACGTCCCGCCCGGGCAGGCCGTGCCGACCACGGTGGTCGCCACGACGACGACGGATGCGAGCGGCAGCTACGTCTTCCGCACGCCGGTGACGCCGGCGATCCAGGCGGCCGCAGATGCGAACGGCGGAATCGTGAACCTCGAGATCAGGGCCGTTGCGAACGGCCTCACCTACACGGAGTTCCTCGAGCGTGAGTTCTCGACACCCGCTACGTCCCTCGGCGAGGCGCTCGGCAGCTCGCTCGCGGACGCCGAGGCGTCCTGGCACGACTCGAGGACATCGCTTCCTACCGCACCCACGGTCACCCGTATGGCAACGGGAGAGCCGGGCGTGGCGGCGTCGGATCCGCCCGGCGACGGCCATGGGATTCCCTCCGAGTGTCAGCCGCCGGACGGCCAGTCGATCCACGCCGGGACGTGGTTCAAGCTGAGGGACATCGGCTACCGGTGGGCCCGCGTCGGCGAGATCCATCGGAAGGGAGACATGACCGTCACGTTCCAGTACGGCCGTCGGGCGGATACGCATCTCGACATCGCGTTCAAGCCGGGCGGTGGGCGCTGGGGCGTGCGAGGGTCGATCGGGATCGCCAACCTGGGGTCCCATCCCGTCACCCAGTCGCGAGGGCCCGGCAACGGCCCTCACACCGCCCGCGAGGTCCGGGCGCCGTTCTGGGCGGCCGAGTACTACCAGTGCGGGACCGGCAACCGGAAGATCCAGGGCGGCAGGTGGGAGGGCACGAGGCTCGACGTCGGCGGCACCGTGGCCGACCGGTGGGACGGCCACTGCCTCGACTGGGACCTCGCCGACTACACCTTCGGAGCAGGCCAGACGTGGACGCGCGACTATGGGCGAGCGATCACCTACAGCCTGGGGTTCGATCTCGGGTTCATCGAGGTCGGAGCCAGGACCGGCTACTCGCCGTGGGCCTCGATCAGCTACCGGCTCGGGCACACGATCGACGACCGCACCCTGTGCGGGATCACGAAGCCGCCGTTCGAGTCCAAGCGCATCTACGCCGGCGGATGAGCGTCGACCCTCGTCTACCTGGTGCCGAAGACGCCCCATTCCGAGCCGTCGGCCGCTTGCGCGGGCCGCTTCTCGAGGAAGGCGCGAAGACCCTCCTGGCCCTCGGCGCTCGTCCGCATGCGCGCGGCGAGTTGAGGAAGCTCATCCATGTCGGGACGCTCCCGCACGAGCCGCTTTGCTTCGCGGGCGGCCTCCGGTCCGGAGGTCGCAAGCTCGCGAACCACGCGTGCGACCGCCGCGTCGAGGTCGTCGGCGACCTCGTCGACGAGACCGATCCGGAGCGCCGTCCGGGCATCGAACCGCTCGCCGGTTGCAAAGAGGCGTCGGCCGGCCGAGCCGATCCGCGCGAGCACGAACGGCGAGATGACCGCCGGGATGATGCCGAGCTTCACCTCGGAGAACCCGAAGACCGCGTCGGGCGCTGCGACCGCGACGTCCGCGCACGACACGAGCCCGGAACCGCCGCCGAGAGCGAAGCCGTGGACACGGGCGACGACGGGCGCGGGCGAGCCGTCGATCGCGTGGAGCATCCGGAGGAGCCGCGTCGCGTCTTCGACGTTCTCCTCGAACGAGAGGTCGATCGACGAGCGCTGCCACTCGACGTCCGCTCCGGCGCAGAAGCTCGATCCCTCGCCGGCGAGCACGACCGCGCGCGCATCGCCGATGTCCGCGAACGCCTCGGTCAGCTCGGCGATGAGCGCGGCGTCGAACGCGTTCCGGCGGGCCGGCCGGGCCAGGGTGACGTGCAGGACCGGCCCGTCGCGCTCGACGACGAGCCCGCTCACCGGGCGGCCAACTCGCTGCGCGAGGCGAGGACGGCGACGAGCGACTCGTCGAGGATCTCCACTGCGGTGTCGATCTCCCCTTCGGCGATCGAGAGGGGCGGCGCCATGCGGAAGCAGTTCGCGCTCGACCCCGCCCGGACGATGTTCATGGAGAGCCCGCGCCGAAGGCACTCCGCGGTCACCGCCGCCCCAAGCTCGTTCGCGGGTGAGCGCGAGTCGCGGTCGACCACGAGCTCGAGCCCGGCGAGGAGCCCGCGGCCGCGAACGTCGCCCACGTGCTCGTGCCGTGCCTGAAGCTCCCGTAGTCCGGCCAGGAGGTACGCACCGCGGTCGCGCGCCTGCCGCACGAGGCCCTCCTCCTCGACCACGTCGAGCACCGCCAGCCCTGCGGCAGCGGGAAGCGGATCGGAGACATGGGAGGTGACGTGCAGGAAGCCCTTGGCAACGGCGTCCTCCTCGATCGCGGAGCTCGTGATCGTCGCCGCGAGGGGAACGCCCCCGCCTAGCGTCTTCGAGACCGTGAGGAAATCCGGAAGAGCTCCGTCGTGCTCGAAGCCGAACATCGTTCCGAGACGTCCGAACCCGGTCTGGGCCTCATCGACGACGAGGAGCATCCCGCGTTCGTCGCAAAGCTCGCGCAGGCGGCGGAAGTAGCCGTCCGGCGGGACGATCACGCCGCCTGCGGAAAGGATCGGCTCGGCGACGACGGCGGCGAGCGACCCGACCGACTGCTGATCGACGAGGTCGAAGCCCGCCTCGAGGCATGTGCGGTCACAGGCGTCGTCGCAGTGGCGCACGGGACATCGGTACGCGTACGGCGCGGGGAGCGCGAACGACCCGGGGAGAAGCGGCCCGAAGCCCGCGTGCGCCATGGAGAAGTTCACCGACGCGATCCCGGCGAGCAGGCCGTGGAAGCTGCGCGTGAGCCCGACCACCTCCCACCGGCCGGTGAACATCTTCGCGAGCTTGAGCGCGACCTCGTTCGCCTCGGAGCCGGTGTTCAGGAGCATGACCCGGTCGAGTGGATCCGGGACGAGACCGGCGAGCCGCTCGGCAAGGGCGAGCACCGGCTCCGAGAGCATCCAGGAGTTCAGGTGGAGGACGGTGTCGAGCCGGTCGCGGATCGCGTCGGCGATCCGAGGATGGTTGTGGCCGAGCGTCGAGCAGATCTGCCCGGACGTGAAGTCGAGGATCCGGCGGCCGTCCGAGGTCTCGACCCACGCGCCCTCGGCCCGGGAGACGACGAAGGGCGCGAAACCGCCCGCGTAACGGATGAGGAACCGCTCGCGCTCGTCCTCCACGAGACGAGTCTAAAGCGGCCGGGCAGGGCAGGCACGCGGCCCCCTCGCTCCGAGTCTCTACAGTTCGGCGCATGATCAGGGGCGCCGTCGCCGCGGCACTCACGCCGCTCGTCGAGGGCGGCCAGGACGTCGACGAGCCTGCCGTCGAGCCTTATGTCGACTTCCTCGCCGCAGCGGGTCTCGACGGTGTCTTCGCGCTCGGCACGACCGGCGAGGGGATGCTGCTCGGTGTGGACGAGCGTCGCCGCGCGGCCGAGCGCTTTGCCGAGGCGGCAGCGGGGAGGCTCGCCCTCATCGTCCACTGCGGAGCGCAGACGACGAGCGAGACCGTTGCGCTCGCGGAGCACGCGGCGGCGCTCGGTGTGGACGGGATCGCAGTCGTTGCTCCCCCGTACTACGCGTTCGCCGAGGCCGAGCTCGAGGCGCACTTCGTGGCCGCGGCGAAGGCCTGCTCCCCGACGCCCTTCTACCTCTACGAGATCGCGCCGAGGAGCGGCTACTCGATTCCGCTCCCCGTAGTGCATCGCGTGCGGGAGCGGTCGCCGAATCTCGCCGGCCTCAAGGTCTCGGACACGCCCTACGAGGCCGTGCGCCCGTACATCCTCGAGGGCCTCGACGTCTTCGTCGGCTCGGAGCCGCTCTACCCGATGGGCCGCGCGGACGGCGCTGCGGGATGCGTCTCGGGTCTCGCCTCGGCGTTCCCCGAGCCCGTGGTCGAGCTCGTCAAAAACCCCAGCGTCGAGGCAGCCGAGCGCGTTCTCGCGATTCGCAGCGCCCTCGAGCGCGTCCCCTTTGTCGCGGCGGCCAAGCGGGCCCTCGGGTTGCGAGGCGTTCCCGTGCGGGAAGACGTCCGCGCGCCGCTCCTGCCGCTGACCGCCGACCAGCGCGTCGAGATCGACCGAACCGTGTCGAGCTGGCTCGGGTCACCGGCTGGCACGCGGTAGCCGTTCCGACGGCGTCAAATCGCTGCGGCGGGGACTCTCGCGGGGCGAGCACGCGTCGAGTCCGTCGTCACCCCGTCGCCCCTCCCGCGGAGACCGAGCCCGGTCGGTCACGCATTGCGTTTCGGAAACGCCGCGGCGGGGTCGCTCGGTCGCCGGGAGTTGCCGCTGGTTGCCTGTCCAACTGAGCATCAACAGCCTTCGCAATGCGACCTTACAATCTCTTTACATATTTTCCCGACCGTAGGCATGTTGAACGACGCGCAGATCGGGGAGCATGGACCTTGGCCCGGAGCGTGCCCCGCGGCTGGTCGGCCGCAGCCAGCCCGCGAGCCCCCCGCTCCGGGCCTCTTCTCCTTAGATGCCGGACGGGGGCGAGCCTTGCGGCGTGCCCCGGGTCGGAAACGCGCCCTCTAACCCCTCGTACGCGAGGCCGCACCGCGAGAGCTGCTCGAGCGCAAAGCGCCCCTCGGCCGTCGCCTCAACGTCGAACTCCTCACCGAGATCCGGGTGTCTCCCGATCAGCTCCTGCGCCCGCTCGGGCAGGGGCTGCTCGGCGGCCTCCCGGGACTCCCAGACGTAGGGGCGCCCCAGCGCTCGGTGCCCTCGTCGGACACCCAGGCCGCGAAACGCAGACCGGGGACCTCGGCGAACGCATCGACCGCCTCCTCCCGCAGGTAGCGCCGCAGCTCGCCGACGGTGTCTTCATGCCACCGGGCCCTTCGCCCTGGAGGTCGTCCACCCGCACGACGTCGAAGGAGCCGGTCACATCCGGAAGACGCCGAAGGTCGTCTCGGGGATCGGTGCGTTCAGGCTCGCGGCGATCCCGAGCGCGAGGACGCGACGCGTGTCGCGCGGGTCGATGATGCCGTCGTCCCAGAGGCGGGCGGTCGAGTAGTACGGATTCCCCTCGCGCTCGTACTTCGTCCGGATCTCCTCCGGGTCGGCGCGCCCCACGGTGGAGAGCACGGTCGCGGCCTGCTCGCCGCCCATGACCGAGATGCGCGCGTTCGGCCACATCCAGAGCTGGCGCGGGGAGTAGGCGCGGCCGCACATGCCGTAGTTCCCCGCCCCGAAGGAGCCGCCGATGATCACCGTGAACTTCGGCACCTCGGCCGAGGCGACCGCGGTGACCAGCTTCGCGCCGTCCTTCGCGATCCCGCCCGCCTCGTACTCGCGCCCGACCATGAAGCCCGTGATGTTCTGGAGGAAGACGAGCGGCACGCGGCGCTTGCACGCGAGCTCGATGAAGTGGGCGCCCTTGAGCGCGCTCTCCGAGAAGAGGACGCCGTTGTTCGCCAGGATCGCGACGGGGAAGCCTTCGATGTGTGCGAACCCGCACACGAGCGTCTCGCCGTAGAGCGGCTTGAACTCGTGGAGGCGGCTGCCGTCCACGACGCGGGCGATCACCTCGCGGACGTCGTAGCCGATCCGGTAGTCCTCGGGCACGACGCCGTGGAGCTCCGCCGGGTCGTGGAGCGGTTCCTCGGAATCGCGCCGGCTCCCATGGAAGCGCGGGCCGGGTCCCGTTCAGGTTGGCCACGATCTCGCGCGCGAGCGCGAGCGCGTGCTCGTCCGAGACCGCGTAGTGATCGGTCACGCCGGAGACGCGGGAGTGGACGTCGGCGCCGCCGAGCTCCTCCGCCGAGACCTCCTCCCCCGTGGCCGCTTTCACGAGCGGCGGGCCGCCGAGGAAGATCGTCCCCGTGCCCTTCACGATCACCGTCTCGTCGCTCATCGCCGGGACGTAGGCCCCTCCGGCCGTGCACGACCCCATCACGACGGCGACCTGGGGAATGCCCTTCGCCGACATGCGCGCCTGATTGAAGAAGATGCGCCCGAAGTGCTCCCGGTCGGGGAACACCTCGTCCTGCAGCGGGAGGAAGGCGCCGCCCGAGTCGACGAGGTACAGGCAGGGAAGGTGATTCTGCTCGGCGACCTCCTGCGCGCGCAGGTGCTTCTTGACGGTGAGCGGGTAGTACGTCCCGCCCTTCACGGTCGCGTCGTTCGCGACGATCACGCACTCGCGCCCCTCGACGACGCCGATCCCGGTCACGATCCCGGCGGCGGGTGCATCTCCGTCGTAGAGCTCCCACGCAGCGAGCGCGTTCAGCTCGAGGAAACCTGATCCCGGATCGAGAAGCCGGTCGATCCGCTCGCGGGCGAGGAGCTTGCCGCGCGAGCGATGGCGCTCGATCTGCTGCGGGCCGCCGCCCTCGGCGACCTGCGCCGAGCGCTCGCGGAGCTCTCCGACGAGCGTCGCCATGCGCTCGCGGTTCTCCGCAAACTCAGGCGCCGCGCGGTCGATGCGGGACTCGAGGATCACGGGCGCAAGCCTACGCCGCGCCGCCGACGGCCCGGCGGCCGGGCGGGGCTTACCAGATCCTTACTCCGGCCTGCAGGAAGGCCAACACCTCGACCCTAGGGTGAGCGCGTCACCCAAGGCCGCCTGGAGACATGCTCACGCTCGAACGCACCCGAGATCGCCGCCGCGCCGCAAGGCCCGGCTCTCGCGCGCGTTCGCTCCGGCGGCTCGGGTCGACGCCGGGCAGCCGCACGACGGTACGCACCCTCGCCGACGCACGATTTTCGACAAGTGCGTGCCGCGAGCGGCACGCGCCCAGGACGGGGTCTGACGTCCGAGGCGCATCTCGTGTGAACCACGAGCAGAGGGCGGGCGTCATGCCCGCCCTCAATGCCTTCCAGGAAAGGAGCACACTCGATGCGTAGGGTCATTCCAGTCCTCATCGCCGCGCTTGCCGCGTTCGCTTTCACCGGCACGGCAGCCGCGGCCATCATCCACGGCACCCCGGGCGACGACACGCTGAACGGGACCGAGAAGCGAGATCACATCTACGCCAAGGCCGGCGACGACACCGCGTCCGGCAAGGGCGGCAGCGACTTCGTCCTGGGTCAGCGTGGTGACGACACGCTCTCGGGCGACGAGGGCAACGACTACCTCTACGGCGGACCGGGCGACGACACGGTCGACGGCGGCGCCGACAACGACTGGATCTGGACCGGCGGCGGCATGGATATCGTCGAGGGCGGCGCCGGCAACGACACCATCCACTCGGGCGCGAACGACCGCGTCCGCGATGTGATCGACTGCGGTGACGGCTTCGACCGCGCCTTCATCCGCACGGGCGACCTCGCCGAGAACTGCGAGCGCGTCCGCGCGATTCGCGGCCACCGGCCGCCGCGGCCTGGCTCGATCCAGAAAGGGACGCGGGGCGACGACGTCCTGAACGGGACGCGCGGCCGCGACTTCCTCCTCGGTCTGGCCGGGAACGACACGCTGAACGGCTTCGGCCGCAACGACTTCCTCTTCGGCATGGCCGACAACGACACCCTGAACGGCCACGGCGGCTTCGATCGCCTCTGGGGCGGCCCGGGGAACGACGTGCTGAACGGGGACAACGGGAACGACTGGCTCTTCCTCGGCTTCGGCGCGGACGTCGGGAACGGCGGCGACGGCGACGACCGGATCCACTCGGGTGCCAACGACGCCACGCCCGACGCGATCGACTGCGGGCCCGGCAGCGGCGACCGGGCGCACGTCCGGCCCGGCGACGTGGCCGTGAACTGCGAGTTCGTGAGAACGGTCGTGTAGCTCCACGTCTCATCACCCGCCGCGCCGCAGCCCGCCCATTCGGCGGGCTGCGGCGTTTCGGGACGGCTCTCGCCGGCGCGGCTCCGGACGCCGCGGCCCTCCGTGGGCGTCGACGTAGGAGTCTGTGTTTCGTCGAACCCTCCTAGCCGCGCAGCCTGCCCAGCACGCGGCCGAAGAACCCGTTGTGCGCGGCCGCTTCCGCTTCCTCCGCGTCGGCCTCCGCCGGCGCGGGCACGTCGTCGTCGCCGTGGTCGTACGCGAAGTTGACCGGCTCGCCGCGCAGGAGGAACGCCGACAGCTTGGCGTTCTCCGTCTTCTCGGCGTCCAGATCCGCCGGGAGCGGGAGGTGGAGCGCGCCGAGGAGGTCGAAGCGGTGCAGGTCGAAGGCGGCCTGGAGGCCCTCGCCGTACGCCAGCGCGGCGGCGACCGCCGCACGGTACGAGAGCCAGGCCAGGACGAGCGCGCCGGCGGGCACGAGGAGCCACCAGCCGTAGCCGGCGAGGAAGCCGAGCGAAACGGCCGCGCCGACGAGAAAGACGACGCAGAAACGCGCAGCGAGGTCCAGCTGGTCGCGCAGGTCGTCCACGATCGCGAGCAGCGGCGCTGGCAGCAGCGGGTAGAGCCGGGGCCACAGGACCGTCGCCTCGAGGCCGTAGCGGCTCCCGGCGCGATGCTCGCCGGCGCGGAGGACGTTCCCGAGGCGGGTCGGCAGGATGCCGCGCTCGGGCGGATAGAAACGCCGTAGCTTCGCGCCCGCGGCCGCGATCGCCTCCGGCGTCGCCGGCTCGTCGCCCGGCTGGACCGTCTGCCGTCTCGCGAGTCTCGCCCGCCGCCGGCCGTGGTAGCGGCGGCCCGGCCAGCCGATCGCGCGACCCAGGCCCGAGTCGCCCCAGTACCCCTCGAGCAGGCGGACGAGCGAGAGCTGGAGCGGCTGCGTCACGAGCGCAAGGACCAGAAGGCCGAGGAAGATCAGCGTCCCTTCCCACACGCTCAGGCTCTCGGCCTCGTCGAGCACCTTGTCCACGTCCGGCGCGTCCCCCGGCGCACCGCTCACGACGAGCGCGAGGACGAAGAGCCCGAGGACGGCCGTGGGGAGAAGGCCGACGACGTTGAACCGGACGCCGAGGTCCTTGCTCGTCCCGAGGAGGCCGGAGAGGTTCATTCCTCGTCGTTCGGCGGCAGGGGACGGAACGCCTGCCCGTGCATGTCGCAGACGAGCGGGTCCCACTCGTCGTACGTCGCGACGTAGGCGGGGCTTCTGGGGCAGGGGGACACCGGGCAGACGAGCTTGATCATCCCCGCGGGCCCGGGATGCTCCTGGGCACCCCGAGCCGCCGGAATCGCAACGCCGGGAACGAAAGCACGGATCGAATCCCCGAAGCCGCGGTTGAACGCCGGGAAGAACTCGTAGGCGTCGGTCCGCTCGAGGTAGCCCTTCTCCTCGTCGTCGAGGACGATGAGGATCGCCTGCCGGTCGACAGAGCCGCCGAAGTAGTCCCCGAGGGCGCCGATGGCCGGCTCGACGCCCGAATCGCGCGACAGCCGCAGCGACCCGACCTGCGCATCAGGCGACAGGTCGAGGTCGTGTGCCCTGTTCACGAAGTCGTCGAGGTTCATGGTCGTGCCTCCTCCTCGATCAGGATGGTCGGGTGGCCGGTCGCGTAGAACGCGGCCCAGTGCCACGGGTGCTCGAACGGCCGTCTGTCCTCGGTTCCGAGCGCGTGGGCGAATGCCTCCAGGGTCATCGACGCCCGCGGGTCGCCCGAGGCTCGTCCCAGCTCGAGCAGCCGCGTTCGCGCCTCACGTGTTCCGAGCAGTCGGAGCCGGTCGCAGGCTGCGGCGACGAGCGAGACGGCGTCTACAGGCGACTCGGCGGCGTCGAGCTCCTCGTACAGCAGGTCGGCGAAGAGCGCGGCGACGGGGTCCAGCACCGGCCAGAGCGTGGCCACGATCGTGCGCACGCCCGCCTGCTGGAGCGCTGCCGTGAGGCCGGCGTGCTCGTCGAGCGCGGCGGCGCCCCCGATCCCGGACTCGCAGGCCGAGAGGACCGCGATCTCGCACGCTCCGAACGCGTCACCCAGCATGATCTCGCCGGCCGCCCAGAGCTCGCCGAGCGCCGCCGGCTGCCCCTCCGAGTAGAGTGCCCAGAGGGTCCCGTCGACGCGCTCGAGCCGTCGCTGGACGAGCGGCTCCCCCGGGATGCCCGAGTCCCAGAGCCGGCCGCCGTCTCCGGTGGCGAGCGAGACGACGCGTTCCTCCACGTGGGGCTCGCCCTCGGACTCCACGCGCCACTCCGCGTCCGCGGGGGCCGAGTCGAGCGCCGCGAGCGCGGCGGTGAAGCCCTCGGCGGGCGCGACTCGAAGCGCCGAGCGGACCGGGACGGCGATGTCGGACTGCCCGTGGCCGCTGAAATGCAGGAGCGAGGAGGTTGCCAGTGCTTCCGTCAGCGCCTCCTCGGTCGCGGCCTCGTGTGCCAGGGTCGTCACGTCGAGCCTGAGCGCGGCGAGCCGGCGCGCAACCCCTGCGGCCTCCGCCGGGGCTGCGGGCAGGTCGAGCGTCGGGTTCGACACGACGAGAGCGCGGCCGGCGAGGCGAGCCGGGCCGTGCCGCCGGCTGTCGGCGAGCTGCGCGACGCTCGAGGCGACCGTGACCTCGAAGGGCGCGAAGGAGAGGACGGCCCACCACGGGACGAGGTGCAGGAGCCCGTGCGGGACGACGGTCAGGCGCTGCGTCCCCGGCGGGAGCAGGCGCGCGACGGGGCGTGCGACCCCTTGTCCACCGCTTCGAGGAGCCCGTCGAGCGCCGCCTGCCGGTCGTTTTCGTCTGTCGGGCTCGTGAGTGCCAGGAGCCAGCTCGCGTCCTCGTCGCCGCCGAAGACGTCGACCCAGTCGGACAGCGTCCGCTCTTCCTCGAGGTGACGGCCGGTGGGCCGCGCGTCGTCGCCCGGGCAGACGACGAGTGCGATCGTGCCCTTCCAGTGCGTCCCGACCGAGACGACGGCCTCGCCCGGCTCGAGGAGCGCGGCGATCTCCGCGACCGCCGGGCTCTCCCCGACGCCTGCCGGAAGGTGCGGCCGGCCCGCCGGTACGCCTCGAGGAGCCGGGTCTCGAGCGTTCCGGCGAGCAGATCCTCATCGTCGCCCAGGTCGACGTCCAGCTCGACCTCGACGCCGCGCGACGAGGCGTCGAGCAGGCGCTCGAGGCGAAGCAGCTCCCGGCCGGCCGGGCTCGAGCGGAGCGCGGCCGCGTAACGGAGGCGCCGGCTCTTCACGCCGTCGAGAGAGCGGAATGCCGCGTCCCAGTCGTCCGCGTGAGCGTACGAGAGCGCGAGCGCGACCCCGACGTCCGAGAGCTCGCTCCCCGCGGTCGCCACCTCGTCGGGCAGCACCGCGGTCAGGTAGCGCTCCTCCGCGAGCGGGAAGAGCCCGGCGAGCACCTCGATCGCCCGGTCGTGGTCTCCGAGTCTCAGCCGTAGCTCGCCCTCGCGCCGCCCGAGGAAGTACGCGGACGTGTCCTCCGGCGGGCTCGCGTCGAAGAGGAGCCGGTACAGGTCCGCCGCTTCGGCAAGCTCGCCGCGGAGGTCGTGGTGGCTGGCCAGGTCGACGGCGATGCCGAGGTTCTCGGCCGCGCTCGCATCGCCGTCGGGCGCAAGGAGCACGACGAGCTCGTCCCCCCGCGCGACCCAGTAGTCGAACCCCGGTTCGTCGCCCAGATCCCGTGCTTCGATGGCCCGCGTGTGCGAGTACGAGAGCGCCCAGCCGAGGAATGCGGGGCCCAGGCCCTCGTCCTCGCCGCTCCGAACGATGTCGAGCCCCGCGTCGATCAGCGCGTCGGACTCGTCCGGCGGCTCCAGATCGTCTTGCAGGAGCGTCATCATCATGCGCAGCTGCTCTCCGGGCTCCCCCTGGGCACGTGCATCCTCGAGCGCTGCCTCGAGGAGCGACCGGACGAGGTCGAGGTCGCGCTCTTCGTGTCCCTTTGGGAGGTCGAGAAGGGCCAGCGCGATGACGTGTCCGACCGCTGGAGCGCTCTCGGCCAGGTCGAGGAGGTCGAAGGCCGCGTCGGCGCGCCGCTCGGCCTCGTCGGCCCGGTCCGTGTAGTCCTCGCCGCTCAGCCAGTCGAGGAGGACCTCGAGGCCCTCGTCCGCATACGTCGGCGCGGACTCCTGGAGGGCCTGCACGAACTCCCACCCGTGCCGGGTGACGCCGTCGACGAGGATCGCATGGCGCTCCTCGTCGTCCACCCGCCTCCCCGGCGCGCCGGGCGAGGGCGTCGGGATCGAACGACTCGAGCTTCCCCCGTGCTGCTCGGCTGGGGCAACCTGGGGCCAGTTGTAGAGCGGCCCCTGCCCGGTGTCAATCAGTCGAGCGCCGCGCGGAGCGACGCGACGTACTCGCGAAGGCCTCCGGGCCGCCCTCGTGGGCGACCTCGACGGCGCGGCTGCCGACGACGATCCCGTCGGCGAGCGCGGCGGCCTCGGCCGCCTGCTCGGGCGTCGAGATGCCGAAGCCGGCGAGCAGCGGGACCTCGGTGACCGCACGCGCCCGCTCGACCAGGCCCGGCGAGCTGCGGCGAGACCGACGCTCGCGCGCCTGTCGTCCCGGTCAGCGAGACGAGGTAGAGCCAGCCGTCGGTCCGCTCGGCCGCGAGCCGGATCCGCTCGGTCGGCGTGGTCGGCGCGACGAGCTGGACGCGCGGAAGTCCGGCGCTGCCTCGACCGGCAGGTCGGCGACGATGAGGCTCGTCCCGCCTGCGGCCCGTGCGTCCTCGAGAAGCGCTCGTAGCCGTACGCCTCGAGGATGCGACGCGTACGTCATCGGGATGAGCGGCAGCTCGACGCCGAGCGTCTCGGCCAGGCACTCGAGGCACGCCTTGGTGCGCATGCCCTGCGCGAGCGCGCGCTCGCCGGCGAGGCGGATCACCGGCCCGTCCGCGAGCGGATCCGAGAACGGGAAGCCGATCTCGAGCAGGTCGGCGCCGCCCTCGACCGCGGCCGCGGCGAGGTCGGGCGTCTCCGGGCCCGGCCATCAGGTAGATCGAGAGGCGCTTGCGCACGCTTGGCACGGCGAGCTCGGCACGCGAGCACGGTGGCGAGGTCCTTGTCGCCGCGGCCCGAGAGGCCGACGAGGATGAGCTCGGCGTCGAGGTCGAGCGCCCGCGCGAGCGCGTGGGCCGGCTCGAGCGCCGGGATGATCCCCTCGCGCTCGCGTGAGCAGGTGGAACGCCGCGAGCGCCTCCTCGTCCGTCGCCGCCGCGGTACTCGGCGCGGCCGGTGTCGCGCAGGAACGCGTGCTCCGGCCCGACGCCGGGATAGTCGAGCCCGGCCGAGATCGAGTGCGCGTCGGCGATCTGGCCGTCCTCGTCCGCGAGCAGCGAGGAGCGCGCGCCGTGGAGGACGCCGGCCCGCCCCGTCCCGAGGCTCGCGGCGCCCGCCGCCTCGACGCCGACGAGCCGCACCCCGGGTCGTCCACGAACCCGGCGAAGAGCCCGATCGCGTTCGAGCCGCCGCCCACGCACGCGACGACCGCGTCCGGCAGCCGGCCCTCCGCGGCCAGGATCTGCGCCCGCGCCTCGCGGCCGATCACGGCCTGGAGCTCGCGCACGATCTCCGGGTACGGATGCGGCCCGACGCAGGAGCCGATCAGGTAGTGCGTCGTCTCGACGTTCGTGATCCAGTCGCGGATCGCCTCGCTTGTCGCCTCCTTGAGCGTCTTCGTGCCGAACTCGACCGGCCGCACCTCGGCGCCGAGCAGGCGCATGCGCTCGACGTTGGGCGCCTGGCGCCGCATGTCCTCCGAGCCCATGTAGACGACGCACTCGAGCCCGAAGCGCGCGCAGACCGTGGCGGAGGCGACGCCGTGCTGGCCCGCGCCGGTCTCCGCGACGATCCGCTGCTTCCCGAGCCGCTGCGCGAGCGAGCGCCTGCCCGAGCGCGTTGTTCACCTTGTGCGCGCCGGTGTGGCAGAGGTCCTCGCGCTTGAGGTAGATGCCGCGCCCGTCGCTCGAGCGCTCGGCGAGGTAGAGCGGCGTCGGCCGGCCGACGTACGTCGCGCGCGAGCGCTCGAGCTCGGCGTGGAAGGCCGGGTCGGCGACCGCGTCGCGCCAGCCACGCTCAGCTCGTCGAGCGCCGGCACGAGCGTCTCCGGGACGTACCGGCCGCCGTAGGGGCCGAAGAAGCCGGTCGGAGCGATCGGCGGTCATGCCCGCGCCGCCTCCACGAAGGCGCGGACGCGCTCGTGGTCCTTGACCCCCGGCGAGCTCTCGAGGCTGCGGCTTGCGTCGACGGCCCAGGGACGAACGGCGTCGATCGCCGCGCGCGACGTTCTCCGGGCCGAGGCCGCCGGCGAGGAGGACGCGGCCCTCCACGCGCGGCCGCGCGCGCCCAGTGGCACGCGTCCTCCTCGAGCCAGGGCAGGTCGAGCACCCGCGCGACGGGCTCGCCCTCGCGCAGAAGCACGCCGTCGCGCGCCCGGTGGCCGTTCTCCTCCGCGTAGAGCTGGACCAGATCGGTGCCGTCGTCCCCGGCCGCGCCGACGAAGACGCCGACCGAGAGCATCGTGTCGGGAACCGGGAGCGACGCTCGGCGCGCGCCGCGGGCTCTCCGCGAGGACGAAGCCGGCCAGGTCGGCGCCCGCCTCGGCGGCCGCGGCGACGTCCTCCTCGCGCGTCAGGCCGCACACCTTGACGAGCGGGCGGCGCAGGAGCTCGCGCGAGCTTTGCGGCCGGATCGCGGCGCGCGCATGAGCGCCGAGCCGACGAGGATCGCGTCCGCGCCTGCGAGCTCGGCCGCGGCGGCCTGGGCGCGCGTCTCGACGCCGCTCTCGGCGACGACGACTCGATCGCGGGGCGCGCGCGCGACGAGGTCGAGCTGCGCCTGCCGGTCGATCCGGAAGGTGCCGAGGTCGCGGGCGTTCACGCCGATCACGGGCGCGTCGAGCCCGATCGCGCGCTCGAGCTCCTCCGCGTCGTGGGCCTCGACGAGAACGTCGAGCCCGAGCCTCGCCGCCTCGGCCATGAGCAGGCGTGCGCTTCGGTCGTCCAGGTCGCGCAGGAGGAGGAGCGCTGCGTCGGCGCCCGCCTCGCGCGGCTGCGCGCAGGTCGTCGGGCGCGGTGAAGAAGCCCTTGGCGAGGAGCGGGATCCGCGTGGCCGCCCGGGCCGGCCGGAGGTCGTCGAGCGTGCCGCCGAAACGCTCGTCCACGAGGATCGAGACCGCGGCCGCGCCGCTCCGGCTCGAACGCGGCGCGCGAGCCCGGCCGGGTCGGCGTCGGGCCGGAGGTCGCCCGCCGACGGCGAGCGCCGCTTCACCTCGGCGATCGCGCCGTGAGGCCGGCTGCGGCGAGCGCGTCGGCGAACCGGCCCATCAGGCGGCGCCTCTACGCGCGGGTGAAAGCGATCAGCTCTTCGAGCCGTGCCGCCGGCTGCCCCCGAGTCGACCGCCTCGCGGCCACGACGTAGCCTCCCGCCGAGGTCGTCGGCGCGACCGGCCGCCGCGATCGCGCCGGCCGCGTTCAGGAGCACGGCCTCGCGCTTCGCGCCCGGCGCGCCCGCGAAAACCTCGCGGATGGTCGCCGCGTTCTCCTCGGGCGAGCCGCCGACCAGCTCCTCGGGGCGCAGCGGGGCACGCCGAAGTCGGCCGGGTCGATCTCGCGGCTGCAGACGGCCCGCCGCGTACCTCGCACACGAGGTTCGGGCCGGCCGGCGAGAGCTCGTCGATCCCGCCGGCGCCGTGCACGACGAACGCCCGGCGCGCCCCGAGCCGGGCGAGCACCTCCGCGATCGTCGGCACGAGCTCGGGCGCGTACACGCCGACCACCTGCGCCCGCGCGCCCGCCGGGTTCGTCAGCGGGCCGAGCACGTTGAAGACCGTCCGGGCGGCGAGCTCTTTCCGGACGGGCGCGGCGTGGCGCATCGCCGGGTGGTGGATGGGGGCAAAGAGAAAGCCGAAGCCGAGCTCGTCGATCGAGCGCGTCGATCCGCGCCGGGCTCCTGCTCGAGGTCGAAGCCGAGCGCCTCGAGCACGTCGGCGGAGCCCGAGGCGGAGGAGACCGCGCGGTTGCCGTGCTTCGCGACGGCGGCGCCGGCGGCGGCGGCGACGAGCGCGGCGGCGGTGGAGATGTTGAACGTGCGCGCACCGTCGCCGCCGGTTCCGGCCGTGTCGACGAGGTCGTCGCGCCGGGCGCACGGCGAGGACGTGCTCGCGCATCGCCTCCGCGCAGCCTGCGATCTCGTCCGGCGTCTCGCCCTTCACGCGCAGCGCCACGAGCACCCCGCCGATCTGTGCCTGCGTCGCCTCGCCGCGCATGATGGCGCCCATCACGCCCGCGCGCCTCCCGCGCGTCAGGTCGTGGCCGTCCAGGAGCGCGCGAGCGCCTGCTGGTCATCGCCGCCCTCCAGGAAGTTCGCGACAGGCCGGGCCCTGCGGCGTGAGCACGGACTCCGGGTGGAACTGGATCCCGTCGACCGGGAGCTCGCGATGGCGCACGGCCATCACCTCGCCGTCCTCGGTGCGTCGCCGAGATCTCGAGGCAGTCGGGGACGCGCGTCGCGGCGAGCGAGTGGTAGCGCCCGCCTCGAGGGGATCCGGAAGCCCGGCGAAGAGCCCGCGGCCGTCATGCGAGACCGCGCTCGCCTTCCCGTGCACGAGTCGCTTCGCCTGGCCGATCTCGCCGCCGAAGGCCTCGACGATCGCCTGGTGGCCGAGGCAGACGCCGAGCGTCGGCACGTGCGGCGCGAGCCGGCGCAGGATGTCGACGCGTCGCGCCCGAGCCCTCGGGCCGGCCCGGGCCGGGCGAGATCGACCAGGTGGCGGGCCCGAGCCGCTCGGCCTCGTCCGCGTCGATGCGCGTCGTTGCGAAGGACGGTCACCTCGGCGCCGAGCTCCTCGAAGCAGGTGCGCGAGGTTGTAGGTGAACGAGTCGTAGTTGTCGACGAGGAGGATCATCCATCTGCGGCGTCCTCCGCGAGTCGACCGCTGCCTCGAGCGCCGCGAGCTTGCTCAGGCACTCCCGTGCTCGGCGGCCGGGTCGGAGTCGGCGACGATGCCCGCGCCCGCCTGCATGCGCGCGAGGCCGGCGGCGAGGACGACGTGCGGATGGCGATGCAGGTGTCCAGGTCGCCGTTCGGGAGCGCGTAGCCGACCGCGCCCGCGTACGGGCCGCGCCGGTAGCCCTCGAGCTCGGAGATGATCTGCATCGCGCGCACCTTCGGCGCGCCCGACACGGTCCCGGCGGGAAAGCACGCGCGCAGGAGATCGAAAGCCGTTCGCCCGGGCGCGAGCTCGCCCGCGACCTCGGAGACGAGGTGCGTCACGTGCGAGTAACGCTCCGGCTCGAGATAGCGCTCGACCCGCACGGTTCCCGCCCGGCAGACACGCGAGAGGTCGTTCCGGCCCAGGTCGACGAGCATGACGTGCTCGGCCCGGTCCTTCTCGGACGCCAGCAGGCGCTCCGCGTCACCCTCGCCCGGATGCGTCGTCCCCGCGATCGGGTTGAGGCTCGCACGGCGGCCCGTCAGCTTCACGAGCGTCTCGGGGGAGGAGCCGACGAGCGCGAGGTCGTCGCCGAGCTCGAGCAGGAAGAGGTAGGGAGAGGGGTTCACCCGGCGAAGCGCCCGGTAGAGGTCGAGCGCGGAGACGTCCGTCGGCCGCTCGGCCCGCTGGGAGAGGACGATCTGGAGCGCGTCACCCGCGCGGATGTACTCCTTGGCCGCGGACACAGAAGCCTCGTAGGCCGCTCGCTCGGGGAAGCGCCTCGTCGCGCCGCGGGCCGCCGCCGCGTGCGCACGGGGGTCGCGAGGTGACCCTCGAGGAGCGCGGCGACGGCGTCGCGGTCGCCGGCGAGAACCTCGGCACTCGTCGTCACGTGATCGAAACGAACGAGCGTGTCAGCGACCACGAAACGGCCGGCCGCAAGCTCGGGCCCACCTCTGGGGAGGGGAACGGTGGGCTCGAATTCCGCGACGTGGTCGTACCCGAGGTAGCCGACGACCGCGCGGCCCGCGGCGGTCGCGAGCTCCGCCTCCGCGAAGGAGACGAGCCGCGAGCCGGAGCCGACCAGGCTGTAGCGACCGAGACGGCCCTTCTCGACCGACTCGAGCAGGAAGCTCGGCCTCCCCCGAGGCGCGCAGGCGCAGGTACGCCCCGAGGGGAGTGACGAGGTCGGTCTGGATCTCGGTCGCGATCGTCATGGCATGAAAAAGACCTTCCGCAGAAGGTCTTCGGTCGAGCGGGTCGGGCTGTTCGCGCCTAGCTCAGGCGACGCTCCCGCCCCGCTCCGTGCGCCAGGCCCACGTCGTCGAGGAGGAAGCCGTCATCCTGCCGTGAGCGTACGGCACCCGCCGCGAGGGGTCAAGGCGCGGCCAGATGATCTAGTGGACGTCGCGCTCGCGGACGAGCACGGTGCCGGCGGCGACGATCGCGGCCGTCCAGCCCAGGGTCACGAGCCAGCCGGCATTCTCGCTCAGGTCGTCCTCGATCGACGGATCGAGGACGGCGTTCGTGGCGATGCCGGGCGCCCACTTGCCCACCGAGGGCACCAGCCCGAAGAGGATGTTCTCGAGCACGAGGAACCAGACGAGGACGCCGACGACCGCCGCCACCTGGTTTCGCACCGCGCCGCCCGCCCCGACGCCCATCGCGCCCCAGAGGGCCGACATCCCGAGCGTGGCGAGATAGAGCTTGACGAGCTCGTCGTCCCAGAGGTCTTCCGACAGGTCGCGTGCCTCCATCCACGGGACCGCCATCGCCGCGATCAGCGCAAGAGCGAGCAGGCCGAGCAGCGCCCCGAGGACGAGCCCGACGACCGTCTTGGCGGCAGTCACGCGCTCCCGCCGCGGCGTGACGAGGAAGGTCTCTGCCGCGGTTCCGTGCCTGAACTCGGCCGTGTACACGAGGACGCCCAGGAGCAGCGCGAAGATGGTCGTGATCGCCCCGCCGGAGAAGAGGTCGTTCAGGGTCTGCTGGCCGAACTCGACGTCGTCGGTCGTCAGGAACACGCCGACGACGATCAGCGCGACGATCGCGACGAGGATGAAGACGTAGATCAGGATCGCCCAGGTCGTCAAGATCTTCCTGAGCTCGGAGGCGGCGAGGCGCATCAGCCGGGTTTCGCCTCCTCGCCGCCGGTGAGCTCGAGGAAGACCTCCTCGAGGCTCGTTTCCTCGGCTGCGAGCTCGTGCAGCACGATGCCGTTGGCCGCCGCGAGCTCGCCGATGCGCTCCGACGATCCGTCCACGGCCAGCGCGTTCTCCCCGCTCGGCGCGGCTTCGAGTCCGTTCGCCGCCAGGATCTCGCGCAGTCGTGCGGCCTGCGGCGACCGGACCCGCGCCCGGGCTCCCGCCCGCGCGGTCAGCTCGTTCAGCGGCGCGTGGGCGATCAGCTTCCCGCGCGCGATGATCGCGACGTCGTCGGCGATCTGGGCGAGCTCGGCGAGGATGTGGCTCGAGATGAGCACCGACCCTCCGTCGGCCGCGTACCTGCGGAGAAACGTCCTGAGCCAGCGCATTCCCTCGGGATCGAGGCCATTGGCCGGCTCGTCCAGGACGAGGATCTCCGGGTCGCCGAGGAGCGCGGTCGCGAGGCCGAGTCGCTGCTTCATCCCGAGCGAGTAGCCGCCCACCCGCCGCTTCGCCGCGCCCTTCAGGCCGACGAGCTCGAGGAGCTCCTCGACGCGAGCGTGCGAAATCCCGGCCGCGGTCGCGTAGACCCGCAGGTGGTTCCTGCCGCTCCGCCCGGGGTGGAAGGCTGACGCCTCGAGCACCGCGCCGACCTGCCGCGCCGCGTCGTCGAGGCGGGAGTACTGCCGCCCCAGGATCGTCGTCTCGCCGGCGGTCGGCTCGACGAGGCCGAGCAGCGCCCGGAGCGTCGTCGACTTGCCGGCCCCGTTCGGGCCGACGAAGCCGGTCACGCGACCCTCCTGGACGGAGAAGGAGAGGTCTTCGACCGCGACCACCTTGCCGTAGCGCTTGGTCAGGTTCCGGATCTCGATCGCGACCATCGGCACGGCAACCTACACTCGCGGCGTGAGGCTCTCGACCGAAGGTCTCGCGCGACGACGAGCCGGCATCCGTGGATGACGTTCGCAGTGTGGGGCGCCGTCGTCGTCGCATCGGCCTTCGTCACGGTCACGTTCCTCGGCGACGCGCTGACGGGGAGCGGGGACGTGACCGCGGACACCGAGTCGAGCCGTGCGGACGACCTCAGGTTCGAGCGGCTGCGCCCGACCGTCGCCGACTTCGAGGAGGACGTGACCGACGTCGTGGTCGTCCGTGCGGACGGCGCCACGGTCGACGACGGGGCGTTTCGCGAGCGCGTCGAAGGGCTCGCCGAGGACCTGGAAGCAGCGGGCGCCTCGACGGTCACGAGCTACTACGAGAGCGAGGACGAGCGCTTCGTTTCCGAGGACCGCGACGCGACCGCGTTGACCGTGCCCTCGGCCCGGACGCAGAGGACGACGTAGGCGGGATCGTCCAGGCGGTCGACGCGGCCGACGGCGGCGGCTTCGACGCCTCGATCACGGGCGAGTTCACCCTCGACGAGGACTTCGGGCAGCTCGCACAGGACGACCTGCGCGAGGGGGAGCTCTTCTTCGGCGCGCCTGCAGCGCCATCATCCTCGTGCTCGTCTTCGGGAGCGTCGTCGCGGGAATCGTCCCGCTGGCTCTCGCGCTCGTGTCGATTCTCGTGGCGATCGCACTCGCGTCCCTGATCGGACAGGCCTACGAGCTCTCGGACTTCGTCACGAACATGATCACCGCGATGGGCCTCGCGCTCGGGATCGACTACTCGCTCTTCGTCCTCTCCCGCTACCGCGAGGAGCGGGCCCAGGGTCGGGAGCAGCTCGACGCGATCGCGACCGCGGGCGCGACCGCGAGCCGCGCGGTCCTGTTCAGCGGGATCGCATTCGTCCTCGCCATGTTCGGGCTCCTGCTCGTGCCGGACCGGTCTTCCGGAGCCTCGCGACCGGCGCGATCCTCGTCGGCATCGTGTCCGTCCTCGCGGCGCTGACCCTCCTGCCGGCGCTGCTCGGGCTGCTCGGCGACCGCGTGAACGCGCTCCGCGTTCCTTTCGTCGGCGCCTCAGCGGGTCGGGAGGGACGCTTCTGGGCGCGATCGTGCGGGTGTCATGGCGCGACCGGTCCTGAGCCTCGTCCTCGCGGTCGGCTTCATGCTCGCTCTGGCGGTCCCGATCCTCGACTGGAGCACGGGCCAGGCCGGGATCTCGACGCTCCCGGACCGCTTCGCGTCGAAGCAGGGCTACCTCGCGCTGAACGAGGAGTTCCCCGGGGAGACGACCGAGCCCGTCGAGGTGATCGTGGACGGCGACGTGACCGCGCCCGACGTTCGCCGGGCGGTCGAGCGGCTGGCCGCGGACATGGAGGCGGAGGAGGAGCTCGGCCCGGCCGAGATCGAGTTCGAGGACGATGCCCGCCTCGCGGTGGTGACGGCGCCCGTCGCGGGTGATCCGCTCGGCGAGGAGGCGATGGCGGCGGTCGAGCGCCTCCGCGCCGACCTGATCCCGGCGGCGTTCGCCGGGGTCGAGGCCGACGCGCTCGTGACGGGAGACTCCGCAGAGATCGTCGACTACGTCGACCTGACGGCGTACTGGCAGCCGATCGTCTTCGCGTTCGTCCTCGGCCTGTCGTTCATCCTCCTCACGGTCGCGTTCCGGTCGGTCGTCGTCCCGGCGACGACGATCCTCCTGAACCTCCTCTCCGTGGGAGCCGCCTACGGCCTGCTCGTGCTCGTCTTCCAGCAGGGCGTGGGAAACGAGCTCTTCGGGTTCCGCAGATGGACGCGGTCGAGGCGTGGGTCCCGCTCTTCCTCTTCTGCGGTCCTGTTCGGGCTCTCCATGGACTACCAGGTGTTCCTGCTCTCCCGGATCCGCGAGCGCTACAACGCGACGGGCGACACGAACGAGGCGATTGCGTTCGGGGTCGGCTCGACCGCGCGAATCATCACCGGGGCCGCGCTCATCATCATCGCGGTCTTCGCCGGCTTCGCCCGCGGCGACCTGGTCATGTTCCAGCAGATGGGCTTCGGGATCGCCGTGGCGCTGTTCCTGGACGCGACCATCGTTCGCTCCGTCCTCGTCCCGGCGAGCATGACGCTCCTCGGCCGCTGGAACTGGTACCTGCCGGGGTGGCTCGCCTGGCTCCCGGACGTCCACGTCGAGGAAACCGAGCCGCGAGAGCCCGCACCGGCCGGCCGGTAGCCGGACCGACTTTGTGTTGCATCACCAGGGCGGCGAGGCCCTCGTTCCGAGGCGCCCCGGCGCGGGTGATGCAACACAAGCGTCCTTCGGCTCGCGGCTACGTCCCGTGCGGCTCCGGCTCGCCGTGGTCGAGTCCGAAGCGGTCGTGGAGGCGGCGCAGCGGGGCCGGGGCCCACCAGTTCCACTCCCCGAGCAGCTTCATGAGCGAGGGGACGAGGAACGCCCGCACGATCGTCGCGTCGATCAGGACGGCGAGCGCCGTGGCGACGCCGATCAGCTTGATGAAGACGATCTCGGAGGTCGAGAACGCGCCGATCGCGATCGCGAAGAGGATCGCGGCGGCCGTCACGATGCGGCCGGTTCGCTCGAGGCCCGTCGCGACCGCCTCCGTGTTCGACGCGCCGGCGTCGCGGGCCTCCTTGATGCGGGTCAGGAGGAAGACGGCGTAGTCGGTCGAGAGCGCGAACACCATCGCGAAGATCAGGATCGGCTGCGTGGACTCGAGAGCGCCCTGGCTCGTGAAGTCGAGCAGGCCCTCGAAGTTGCCGTCCTGGAACACGAGCACGGAGATCCCGAACGCGGCGCTGACAGTGAGGAGGTTCATGAGCAGCGCCTTGAACGGCAGGACGACCGAGCCGGTCATGGCGAAGAGGAGGACGATCGTGCCGAGGGCGAGGATCGCGATCGCGAGCGGCAACCGTGACGCGAGGCTCGACTGGAGGTCGATGAACTGCGCCGTCTGCCCGCCGACCTGGACGTCGAAGGCCTCGTCCCGGTCGCGGATCTCGTGCACGAGGTCCTGGCTCGAGCCGGCGAGCGCCTCGTCGGCGGAGATGACGTCCACCTTCCACCTCGTGTCGCCGGCCGGCTGCGGCGCGGTCACCGCCTCCACGCCGGGGAGCGAGCGCAGGTCCTCGCGTACGAGGCGACGGCGTCCGCTTCGTCGGCCGGCGCGTCGATCGCGACGTAGATCGGCGAGCCGCGATCGGGCGGGAACTCGCGCTCGAGCGTGTCGTCCACCTGGCGCGCGCTCGCGGACGTGGGGAGCACGCTCGCGTCGACGCCCGTGAACCGCGCGTCGAGGAACGGGATGCCCAGGAGGATGAGCAGCGTGGCGGACGCGACTGCGACGAGGCCGGCGCGGCGCATGACGGCCTGTGAGAGGCGGTACCAGAAGCCCCTCCCGTCGCCGTTCGCCTCCTGCTCGGCCGCGCGCCGCCATCGTGCGGGCGCGAGCGCATTCACCCGCGGGCCGAGCGCGACGAGCACGGCGGGGAGGACGACGAGGGCCACCGCGCCGGAGATGAGCGCGACGAAGATCCCCGCGAGCCCCATCGAGTAGAGGAAGGGCTGCGGGAAGACGAGCAGGGACGCGAGCGCGACGGCGACCGTGAGCGAGCTGAAGGCGACGGTGCGGCCGGCGGTCGCGAGCGTCCTTCGGATTGCCTTCGCACCTGGCCCGACGCGGGCGAGCTCCTCGCGGTAGCGCGAGACGATGAAGAGGCTGTAGTCGATCGCGAGCCCCAGCCCGAGGCCCGTCGCGAGGTTCAGGGCGAAGATCGAGAGCGGCGTCGCCTCGTTCACGAGCCGGAGGGCAAGGAACGTCCCGAGGATCGCCACGAGGCCGGAGAGGAGCGGCAGGAGCGCGGCGACGACGCCGCGGAAGAAGAGGAACGAGAAGGCGAAGAGGAGCGGGAACGCGAGCAGCTCGGCACGCGCGAGATCCTCGCCGACCTGTTCGCCGATCTGCTCGCCGGCGATCTCGGGACCGCCGAGCGTGACGGCGGGATCGTCCGCGACGGCCTCCTCGATCCGGGTGGCCGCGTCCGCGGTCTCGTCCTCCGAGCCGGGCTCGAAGGTGACGGCGAGGTACGTCTTCGTGCCGTCGCGCGAGACGAAGGCGGGGTCGTTCGTGTCGTAGACGCTGACCACGCGGGCGACGGCCGGATCGGCCTCGATCTCCTCGGCCACGGCCTCGACCTGGGCGCGGCCGTCCGCGCTCGTCACGTCCCGGCCCGCGTCCACGAGCGCGAGCAGCGAGACCTCGGGACTCTCGCCGGCGGAGTCCTCGAGCAGCTCGCGCGCGGAAACGCTCTCGGAGCCGGAGTCCTCGAAGTTGGAGCCGCCGCCCGAGAGGAGGCCCGCGACCGGTCCGCCGAAGAAGCCCGCGACGAGGACGAAGAGGACGGTGAGGAGGAGGACGCGGCGGCGCCTGCGCACGGCGAGGTCGGCGAGACGGTCGAACATCGTTACTCCTTTCCGGCGGCGCGGAGACGGCGTTCCATCTCGTCGCACCACTCGACGTACTGCGTGTGGAGGGCGAGGCCCCCCTGCAGGACCACGTACGGGAATCCGCCGCGCTGCTCGGCGTACGGCTCGACCTCGTGCAGCCGGTCGAGGACCGCCTGATGCTGTGCTCGGATCGTGCGAAACAGGCCGAGCGCCTCACCGTGCGGAAGCGCGTCGGCGAAGAAGAGCTTCAGCAGGCCTTCGTCGCGGAGCTCGTATGAAGAGCTCGGCGCGCGAAGCCATGCGAGGAGCGCGTCCTTCCCGGCGGCGGTCAGGGTGAAGACCCGTCGCTGCCTGCCGCCGGTCGGAGCGCTCTCGCCCTCGATCAGCCCCGCCGTCTCCAGGCGACGGAGCTCCGGATAGATCTGCCCGTAGCTCGCGGCCCAGAAGAAGCGCGTCGAATGGTCGACGAACCGCTTGATGTCGTAGCCGGAGCGCGGGCCGAGCTCGAGCATCCCGAGGATGACCGGAGTGACGCTGTTCATCGCCGCTGATATATCGGCAAGATATATCGTAATGATACTTCTGTCAAGCATCGCTGGCCAGGATCCGGCGGCGCCCCGATAATCCGGCGCGATGCAGCCGCATCCGGTCCGCCTGGCCGTCGAGGACGACCGCCGCCGCTCGCGACTCACGGTGTTCTTCCGGCTGCTACTCGCGATTCCGCACGTGATCTGGCTCGTGCTCTTCTCGATCGCGGCGTTCTTCGTCTCGATCGTCAACTGGTTCGCAACCGTGATCACGGCGACGCCGCCCGACGGCCTGCACCGCTTCCTGTCGGCGTACGTCCGGTACGCCACGCACCTGTACGCGTACCTCCTCCTCGCGGCGAACCCGTACCCGGGCTTCGCGGGCGACCGGGGCTACCCGATCGACGTCGACTTTCCCGAACCCGGGCGCCAGTCGCGCTGGAAGGCCGGCTTCCGGCTCCTCCTCGCGCTGCCGGCCCTCCTCGTCGCATCGACCCTTCTCGGGGCGCCGTCAGGGGGCGGTGGGGGCGGCGGGTCGGGCTCGGATGCGGAGTGGGCGTGGTTCGCGGGCGGCGGCGTGGCCTTTCTCGTCGCGTTCCTCGCCTGGTTCGCGTGCCTCGTGCGCGGGCAGATGCCCCTCGGCTTCCGCGACCTCGTCGCGTACGGGCTCCGGTACAACGCGCAGACCTGGGCGTACGTCTTCCTCCTCACGCAGGCCTACCCGGACTCCGACCCCGAGGATCCGCCCGCGCGCGAGCCGACGCCGCCGCAGGCCGTGCGGATCCGGGTGGAGGACGACCTCCGCCGGTCGCGCCTGACCGTGCTCTTCCGCTTCCTCCTCGCGCTGCCGCACCTCGTCTGGCTCACGCTGTGGGCGATCGTCGCGTTCTTCGCCGCGTTCGCGAACTGGATTGCGACGCTGTTCGCAGGGCGACCGCCCCGGGCGCTCCACCGCTTCCTCTCGGCGTACCTCCGCTACTCGACGCACGTCGGCGCATTCCTCTACCTCACGGCGAACCCGTTCCCGGGCTTCACCGGTGGGCGCTACCCGGTCGACCTCGAAATCGACCCGCCCGAGCGGCAGAACCGGTGGAAGACAGGCTTCCGCATCTTCCTCGCGATCCCGGCCTTCTTCGTCCTGATCGGGCTCTCCGGGCTGCTCCTCGTCGTCGCCTTCCTCGGCTGGTTCGCTGCGCTCGCGACGGGTCGCATGCCGCACGGCTTCCGCAACGCGTCCGCGTACGTGCTGCGCTACAGCGCCCAGACCTACGCGTACGGCTACCTCCTCCTCACCGACCGCTACCCGTTCTCGGGGCCGGCGGGCTGGCGTGAGCCGGAGCCGTCGGAGGTCGAAGCGGAGCCTGAGCCTGCGGCGGCCTAGATGGTTGATCGGCAATTACCGCACTCACGGATGACGACCCAGACACGGCGCCGGACGGCACCCTCAGCCTTGCCAAGGCAACCAGCCTTGGCTGCGGCCGAGTGCACCGCCCGGCTTGGTCTGGATCGCCCCCGCAAGCACGCCAATTACCGATCAACCATCTAGCCGAACCGCCGCCCGCGCGGCCCTGCTCGTCGCCTTCGCCGGCCTCTGGATCGCCGCGGCCGCTTATCTCTGGCGCTCCGCCGTGCCGGCCGGGCTCGACCTGCCGGCGCTCGACGAGTCCGAGTACTTCAGCGCCGCCGAGCTCGACGCCGCCCGCGACTACGACCGGGTCGTTCGGCTCGTCACGGTCGGGACGATCGCAGCCGTGCTCGCCGTGCTCGCCGTCTACGCGCGCCTCGGCACGCGGTTCCTGCGCGAGTCGGCGGCCGGCCGGATCGGCTCGGGGATGCTCCTCGCCATGCTGGGCCTCGGCCTGGCCTGGATCGCGGTGCTGCCCTTCGGCTTCCTCGAGCTCTGGTGGCAGCGACGGCACGACCTCTCGGAGGCCGGGTACGGCGACTGGGTGGTGGGGAGCTGGTTCGCGCTCGGGGGCGAGTTCCTCTTCGTCTGTCTCGCGATCCTCGTCGTGATGGGGCTCGCGGGGCCGCTGCCCAGGCGGTGGTGGATCCCCGGCGGCGCCGTCTTCGTCGGCCTCGCGCTCCTCTTCTCGTTCATCTTCCCGTACCTCGCGGGTGGCGAGCGGCTGCGTGACCCGGAGCTCGTCTCGGACGCACGCGCGTACGCGCGGGAGCAGGGGATCTCGCCGGTGCCGATCGAGGTGGCGGAGGTGAGCACCGAGACGTCGGCGCCGAACGCGTGGGCCGCGGGGCTCGGGCCGAGCCGCCGCATCGTCCTCTGGGACACGATCCTCGACGGCCGCTTCGACAGAGGGGAGCTCGACCTCGTCATCGCGCACGAGCTGGCGCACCACTCCCGCAACCATCTCTGGGAGAGCGTCGGCTGGTACGCGCTCTTCGCGTTCCCCGGCGCGTGGGCGATTGCCCGGCTCACGCAGCGCCGCGGCGGCATGCGCGACCCGCGCGCCGTGCCGCTCGCACTCCTCCTCTTCGTCGGGCTCTCGACACTCGCCCTCCCGGCGGAGAACGCGATCTCGCGCCACGCGGAGCGGGAGGCGGACTGGGTCGCGCTCGAGACCACGGAGGAGCCCCTCGAGGCGAGGGACGCGTTCGAGCGGCTCTCGACCGCGCTCCTCTCCGACCCCGACCCGCCCGACTGGTCGGAGCTGCTCCTCGACTCGCATCCGTCCTCGCTCGACCGGATCGCGATGGTCGAGGCCTGGGCCAAGCGACACGGCCGCTGACGAGCGAGATGCTTGGTCGGAGGTTGGCGCGGAGTCGGGGGCGGTCACGACCAAGCCGGGCGCCGCAGTCATACGTCGCTGCAGGCTGGGCGCCTGTGCGACGCGTGAGGGTGGTGCCCGGCGCCGTGTCGTGGCCGTCATCCGGCCCGCGTGAACCTCCGGCCAAGCATCTCATTGCTAGCCTCAGGCCGTGACTCGCTCGGTGATCGTCTCCGCGGTTCGGACGCCGTTCGGAAAGCTCGGCGGCGGCCTCGCGCACCACGAGGCCACGGAGCTCGGGTCGATCGCCGTCAAGGCCGCCCTCGAGCGGATCGAGCTCGATCCGGCCGAGGTCGAGTACGTGATCATGGGCCAGGTGCTCCAGGCGGGCGCGGGCCAGGCGCCTGCGCGGCAGGCCGCGATCGGGGCGGGGATCCCGAAGGAGATCGGGCGCGGACACGATCAACAAGGTCTGCGCCTCCTCGATTCGCGCAGTGGAGATGGCCGACCAGATGATCCGCGCGGGCGACCACTCGGTCATCGTCGCCGGCGGCATGGAGTCGATGTCGAACGCGCCCTACCTCCTGAAGAAGGCGAGGTTCGGCTATCGCCTCGGCGACGGCATCGTCATCGACTCGATGATCCACGACGGGCTCACCTCGACCTTCGACAAGCGGCACATGGTGCAGCAGGCCTCTTTCGTCGCCCGCGAGCTCGGGATCTCCCGGGAGGAGCAGGACGAGTGGGCGCTCCGCTCGCACGAGCGCGCCGTGCACGCGATCGACAACGGACTCTTCGCGGACGAGATCGTCTCGGTCGGCGAGCTCGCGACCGACGAAGGCCCGCGGCGCGACACGTCGATCGAGAAGCTCGCGAAGCTGAAGCCCGTCTTCGACCCCGAGGGAACGACGACGGCCGGTAACGCGCCCGGCGTGAACGACGGGGCCGGCGCGCTCGTCGTCGCGAGCGAGGAGTACGCGAAGAAGCGCGGGCTCGAAGTCCTCGCGACGATCGTGTCGCACGCCTATGTCGCGGACGACTTTGCCTACCTGGCGCGGACGCCCGCCCGGGCGGGAGCGCTTGCGCTCGAGAAGGCGGGGAAGTCGATCGACGACGTCGCGCGCGTCGAGCTGAACGAGGCGTTCTCCTCCGTCGTCCTGAACTCGACGGCGATGCTCGGTGCCGACCCTGAGCGCGTGAACGTGAACGGCGGCGCGGTCGCGCTCGGCCATCCGATCGGCGCCTCGGGCGCCCGGATCCTCGGCACGATGATCTACGAGCTGCGCCGGAACGGGGGCGGGCTCGGCCTCGCGGCGATCTGCTCGGGCGGCGGCCAGGGCGACGCCCTCCTGTTGGAGGCTTGACGTGGAACGGACGCACGCCCAGGAAGCGCCTTCGCGCGGCGCCGCTGGGCCGCCTCGCTCGGCGCCAAGGCCGTCAAGCCTTGCCACCGAGCGAGTCGACCCAGCTGCTTGGCGCATGCACTCCCTGAACGCACGTCCGTTCCACGTCAAGCCTCCCGAGGTGTGACCGACCTCCGCGGCGAGCGGGTTCGGCTCCGCCCGCTTCGGCCCGACGAGTTCGAGCTGGTCCGCGGCGGCGTTCATGTGTCGGAGGCCGGGTCGGAGCGTTTCCTGCGGGACCGGCTCGAGCGTTCCGGAGAGCTCGTGGGCGGCTGGCTCGACCTCGGGATCGAGGTGGACGGGGAGCTCGTCGGGGATATCGGCGCCCGCGCGCCCCACGGCGCTTTCCCGCCCGGGGTGTTCGAGATCGGGATCACGATCTTCGCCTCCGGGAACCGCGGCCGCGGCGTCGGCCGCGAGGCCGTCGCCCTCTTCACGGAACACCTCTTCACCTCACAGGGGGCGGCGCGGGTCCAGGCGACGACCGTGCGGTCGAACACGGCGATGCGGGCCGTGCTCACGCGGCTCGGCTTCGCAGAGGAGGGCATCCTCCACGGCTTCATGCCGAACACCGCCGGCGGCCGCGAGGACTCCGTCATGTACGCGGTGACCCGCGAGGGCTGGCACTCGTCGTGACAATGCACCGCCGGCTGCGAGAGCACAGCCTCGTGGTCTGACCCGGCCATCCCCGACGGCACCCCAATCCACCGATCAACCATCTCGTGACCTTCGAGCATGTCCTCGTCGTCGGTGCAGGCCAGATGGGCGGCGGGATCGCGCAGGTGGTCGCGACCTCGGGACGGCGCGTGTCCCTTCACGACGCGCAGCCGGGCGCGGCCGACCGCGCGCTCGGCGTCATGCGGAAGAGCCTCACCCGGCTGGCCGAGAAGGGCGCCGACCTCGACGCGGACGAGGTCCTCGGCCGCGTCGAGTCAGTGGACGACGTCGTCCCAGCCGACCTCATGGTCGAGGCCGTGGTCGAGGACGCGGACGTCAAGCAGGCGATCTTCCGGCAGGCCGACGAGACCCTCGCGCCCGGGGCCGTCCTCGCGTCGAACACGTCCTCGATCCCGATCGCCTCGCTTGCCGAGGCGACGTCGAGGCCGGATCGCGTCATCGGCATGCACTTCTTCAACCCTGTTCCCGTCATGTCGCTGGTCGAGGTCGTGCGTCATCCCGGCACATCGGACGAGACCGCGCGGGCCGTGGTCGAGCTCGCGCAGGAGCTCGGAAAGACCCCGGCCGAGGCGAACGACTTCCCCGGCTTCGTCTCGAACCGGATCCTCATGCCGTACCTGAACGAGGCCGTCTGGGCCCTCCACGAGGGCGTCGCGGAGCCGGAGGCGATCGACACGATCGCGAAGCTCGGCTTCAACCATCCCATGGGGCCGCTCGCGCTCGCAGACCTGATCGGCCTCGACACGTGCGTTGCGATCATGGAGGTCCTGCGCGACGGCCTCGGCGACGCGCGCTACGAGCCATGTCCGCTCCTCAGGGAGCACGTCGAAGCCGGCCGACTGGGCCGCAAGTCCGGACGCGGTTTTTACGTCTATTAAGGTGACTGAAGCGATTCACCGCGCTCGTCCTCAGCGTTTTCGGGTGGGCCGGCAACCACAAGCGCCCGGACTGGAGGGAAAGGGCTTCGTGCGACTCCTGTTGGTCGACGACGATGCGGGTCTCCGGACACTGGTTCGAACGACGTTCGAAGCGGTGGACGTCCAGGTCGACGAGGCGGAGAGCGTCGCCGAGGGCAGGCGCGCCGTCGCCACCCACCGTCCGGACGCGCTCGTCCTCGACGTCAGGCTACCCGGCGAGAGCGGGCTGAACCTGTGCGCCGAGCTCAAAGCGAGCCCGCGCACGCGCGACATACCGATCGTCGTGCTGACCGGCACCGAGCTCGCGAACGAGCAGGACGCCAGCGACGCGGGCGCGAACGCCTTCATACGCAAGCCCTTCAGCCCGCTCGAGCTCCTCTCGGTCGTCGCGCGGCTCGCGGGCGGGCTGGACGCCGTACCCTTCCGGGCCCCCAAGGCGCGAGGATCCGAGGAGGAGCAGGCGCTGCTCTACGCGCGCGACCTGCGACACCTGCTCGAGATCGAGCGCGGCCAGCGGCTGCTCCTGCAGAAGGCCTACCACGAGACCGTGGGCGCGCTCGCGAGCGCGCTCGAGACGAAGGACACCGGGACGCGGGCCCACTCGCAGCGGGTGCAGCGGTACGCCCTTGAGCTCACGCATGCGGTCGAGCCCGACCTGGTCGGGAACCAGAGCGCGCAGTACGGGTTCCTGCTCCACGACGTCGGCAAGATCGGCATCCCCGACGAGATCCTCCGCAAGCCGGCGGCGCTCACCGAGCGGGAGCAGGGCCTCATGCGCACGCACGCCGTCCTCGGCGAGCAGATGCTCGGCGGCGTCGCGTTCCTCCAGGGGCCGGGGCTCGAGGTCGTGCGCCATCACCACGAGCGCTGGGACGGCGACGGGTATCCGGACCGCCTGGAGGGCACGGAGATCCCCCTCGGCGCGAGGATCTTCGCGGTCGCGGACGCGCTCGACGCGATGACGAACGACCGGCCGTACCGGAAGGCGCGGAGCTGGGAGTTCGCACGCGTCGAGATCGCGGAGGAGTCAGGGGGCCAGTTCGATCCGGACGTCGTCGACGCGTTCCTCGAGCGCGAGGGCTTCCTGCGCGAGATCGCGCAGGAGTTCGCGACCGTCGCGTAACTGCTCGCGGCCGAGACGGTTGATGCCCCGCCGGCGCAAGTCTGGCTGGCGGCTCAGACGCGGCGCCGTGCCGCCGGCTCCCCCTTGTCCAGGCTGCCTGCCTGGCCTGCGGGCGATCCGACGCCCCGACTTGGTCTGAGCCGTCCCCAGACGCACGCCGACGGGGCATCAACCGTCCGGCCCTACAATTCCCGGCCGTGGAGTTCGAGCTCTCGGCCGAGCAGCGTGAGGTGAAGGCGCTCGCGCGCGAATTCGCAGACGCCGAGATCGCGCCGCATGCCGCCGAGTGGGACCGCGAGCACCGCTTCCCCCACGAGCTCGTCCCCAGGCTTGCCGAGCTGGGGCTCATGGGCGTCTGCGTCCCCGAGGAGCTCGGCGGCGCGGGCGCCGACTTCCTCTCGTACATGCTCGTCCTCGAGGAGATCTCGCGGGCGGACGCGGGGATCGGGGTCACGGTTGCCGTGCACACGAGCGCCGCGACGCTTCCGATCGTGTCCTTCGGCACGGACGCGCAGCGCGAGGAGCTCGTCCCGCCGCTCGCGCGCGGCGAGCGAATCGGCGCCTTCGCCCTCACGGAGTCGGGCGCCGGATCCGACGCGCGCTCGCTCCGGACGAAGGCCGAGGCGAACGGGGACGGCTGGCGGCTCACCGGGACGAAGCAGTGGATCACGAACGGGAGCTTCGGCGGGACGGAGCTCGTCTTCGCACGCGGTGAGGCGGGCATCTCGTGCTTCCTCGTCGACGGCGACGCCGACGGCCTCCGGGTGACGAAGGAGCACTCGAAGCTCGGTCTCCACTCGAGCTCGACCGTCGACCTCGTTCTCGACGGCGTCGAGGTCGCGCCGTCGCGGCTTCTCGGCGAGGAGGGACGCGGCTTCCAGATCGCCATGGCGACCCTCGACGGCGGGCGCATCGGCATCGCGGCGCAGGCGGTCGGGATCGCGCAGGCGGCGTTCGACACGGCCCGCGCCTACGCGCTGGAGCGCGAGCAGTTCGGGCAGCGGATCGCCGAGTTCGGCGCCATCCAGGCGAAGCTCGCCGACATGGCGACCGAGATCGATGCGGCGCGGCTCCTCGTCCTTCGCGCGGCCTGGCTCCGCGACCGCGGCGAGCCGCACGGCGAGGCCGGCGCCAAGGCGAAGGTCTTCGCATCGAGCGTCGCGCGTCGTCACACCGGCGAGGCGATCCAGATCCTCGGCGGCTACGGGTACACGAAGGAATTTCCCGTCGAGCGCTACTACCGCGACGCGAAGATCACGGAGATCTACGAGGGGACGAGCGAGATCCAGCGGCTCGTGATCGCACGCTCCGTGCTCGGGCTGGCGGAGCGCGTGCCGGCCCCGGCGTGAGCGTGCCGCGCCGAGACCGGGGCGTCCGGCTCGACCGGATCTACACGCGCGGGGGCGACGCGGGCGAGACGAGCCTTGGCGACGGGTCGCGCGTCCCCAAGACGGACACGCGCATCGAGGCCTACGGCACCGTCGACGAGGTGAACTCGGTGCTCGGGCTCGCGCTCGCGCGCGGCCTGCCCGTGCCGTTCGACGCGTGGCTCGCGCGGGTCCAGAACGAGCTCTTCGACCTGGGCGCCGACCTCTCCGTCCCGCTCGAGGACGCGAAGCGAGACCGTCTCCGTGTGACGTCCGACCAGGTGGACTGGCTCGAGGAGCGCTGTGACGAGGCGAACGAGCGCCTCGAGCCCTTGCGGAGCTTCGTCCTCCCCGGCGGCACCGAGGCGGCGGCGCTCCTGCATGTCGCCCGAACCATCTGCCGGCGGGCGGAGAGGCTCGTCGTGGCGCTCGACGCGGAGTCGTCCGTGAACCCGGAGGCGCTCGCGTACCTGAACCGGCTCTCGGACCTGCTCTTCATCCTCGCGCGCGCCGCGAACGCGAGCGAGGGTGTCGCCGAGCCGCTCTGGACGCCCGGCGAGTCGCGGTCCTAGCGCTCGGCCGCCGGTGGGCCTCGGGCGGAAGAGCCGCGCCGCCGCCGGCAGCGTCGTCTTCTTTCTGGTCGCTCCGGCAGTCGTCGCAGGCCTGATCCCCTGGCTGCTGACGGGGTGGGACGCGCGGACGCTCTCGCCGTGGTGGCTGCCGCTGCGCGCTCTCGGCGTCCTCCTGCTGCTCGCGGGATCCATCGCGTTGATTCACGCGTTCGCGCGGTTCGTCGTCGAGGGCGCCGGGACGCCGGCGCCCGTCGCCCCGACCGACCGCCTCGTTGTGGGCGGCCTCTACCGGTATGTCCGGAACCCGATGTACGTCGCGGTCGCGGCTGTCATCGTGGGGCAGGCGCTGCTCCTCGGGCGGCCTGTGCTGCTTGCGTACGCCGCGGCGTTCGGCACGGCCGTCTGGGCCTTTGTCCGGTGGTACGAGGAGCCGACGCTCGGGCGGCGCTTCGGCGCCGAGTACGAGGCGTACCGCCGCGCGGTGCCCGGCTGGCGGCCCCGCCGACGTCCGTGGGCCGGGCCCGGGGGAGAGGCGTGATCGATCTCCTGGTCGCCGCCGGCGGATCGTTCCTCGCCGGGCTCGTCGGGGGGATGGTCGGGCTCGTCCTCGGGAGCCTCCGGCTTCCCGCCGTCCTCCTCGCCTCCGGGAACGCGGCGGCGGCCGCCGGGACGAACATCGCCGTCAGCGCCGTCACCGCCCTCGTCGGCGGCGTCACGCACGCACGCGCCGGGCGCGTGGACTGGCGCATTGTCGCCTGGATGACGCCGCCCTCCGTCGCGGCAGCGTTTCTGGGCGGCTTCTTCGGGAGCTCGGTTCCGGAGAACCTCCTGCTCGGGCTCATCGCCGCGGTGCTCCTCTACAGCGGGATCGACATTCTCGTCGGCCTCCATCCGACCCCCGAGCGACCCGGCGATCCCCGTCTCGTCGCCGGTGTCTCGGGCGCCGTGATCGGCCTGCTCGGCGGCGCCGTCGGCCTCATCCTCGGGACGCTCCGGCTCCCTGCTCTCCTGAAGGGAGTCGGGCTCCCAGCGCACACCGCGGTCGGCACGAACCTGGTCGTCGGGTTCTTCCTCGGCGTCTCCGGCTTTCTCGGCCATCTGGCGCGACTCGAGGTCGAGTGGGCCGTGCTCGCGGTCTCCGTCGCGGCCGCCGTCCCGGGCGCGTGGCTCGGCGCGCGGCTGAGCGGACGGCTCTCGGAGCGGCGCCTTCGCCAGGCGATCGGCGTCGTCCTCGTCGCCGTCTCCGTCGCCATAGCGGCGGCGGCCCTTACCTAGGAGGGCTCGGCCGAACCCAGACTGTGTCGTGCGGGGGTCCACCGAGCCCTCCTAGAATGAGGCGATGGCGACCACAGATGACCGCCCGGCGCTGAACGCGACGGAGGAATGGCGCAAGGAGCTCTACGAGGCGAAGCCCGAGCGCGAGGCGCTCCACACGACGATGTCGGGGCTCGAGATCGACGCCGCTTGCGACGCCCGACACGGTGGACATCGACTACGAGCGCGACCTCGGCTACCCGGGCGTCTATCCGTACACGCGCGGCGTCTACCCGTCGATGTACCGCGGGAAGCTCTGGACGATGCGCCAGTTCGCCGGCTTCGGCACGGCCGCGGAGACGAACGAGCGCTTCCGGTACCTGCTCGAGCACGGCCAGACCGGCCTCTCGACCGCGTTCGACATGCCGACGCTCATGGGCTACGACTCGGACCACCCGAAGTCGCTCGGCGAGGTCGGGCGCGAGGGGGTCGCGATCGACTCGCTCGAGGACATGGAGCTCCTCTTCGCGGGCATCCCGCTCGACCAGGTCTCCACCTCGATGACGATCAACGGGCCGGCGGCGATGCTGCTGGCCTTCTACATCTGCGTGGCCGAGGAGCAGGGCGTGCCGCGCGAGAAGCTCCGCGGGACGATCCAGACGGACATCCTCAAGGAGTACATCGCGCAGAAGGAGTGGATCTTCCCGCCGGAGCCGTCCATGCGGCTCTGCGTGGACATGATCGAGTTCTCCGCGAACGAGGTGCCGCAGTGGCACCCGGTGTCGATCTCGGGCTACCACATCCGCGAGGCCGGCTCGACGGCGGCCCAGGAGCTCGCGTTCACGCTCGCGGACGGCTTCGCGTACGTGGAGGCGGCGATGGAGCGCGGGCTCGACGTCGACTCGTTCGCGCCCCGGCTCTCCTTCTTCTTCAACGCGCACATCGACTTCTTCGAGGAGATCGCGAAGTACCGCGCCGCCCGGCGGATCTGGGCGCGCGAGCTGCGCGAGCGCTACGGGGCGACGAACCCGCGCTCGTGGCTCATGCGCTTCCACACGCAGACGGCCGGGGTCTCGCTCACGGCCCAGCAGCCGGAGGTGAACATCGTGCGGACGGCGCTCGAGGCGCTCGCGGCGGTGCTCGGCGGCACCCAGTCCCTCCACACGAACTCGTTCGACGAGGCGCTGGCGCTGCCCACCGAGCACGCGGTGAAGATCGCGCTCCGCACGCAGCAGGTGATCGCGCACGAGACCGGCGTCGCCTCGACGATCGACCCGCTCGGCGGGTCCTACTTCGTCGAGGACCTCACGAACCGGCTGGAAGCGGAGGCCTACGACTACTTCGACCGCATCCGCCGGCTCGGCGGCGTCGTCCCCGCGATCAAGGAGAACTTCTTCCAGCGGGAGATCGCCGAGGCGTCGTTCCGCTACCAGTCCGAGCTCGAGCGAGGCGAGCGCGTGATCGTCGGCGTGAACCGCTTCCAGGAGACGGACGAGAAGCCGATCGAGATCCTCCACATCGACCAGTCCCTCGAGACGAAGCAGATCGAGCGGGTCCAGAGCCTGCGCGCCCGCCGGGACGGCGCGGCCGTGGAGCGTGCGCTCGCCCGCCTGAAGGAGGACGCGGCGCGCGAGGACCGCAACCTCATGCCTGCCATGGTCGAGGCCTCGCGCGCGTACGTGACGATGGGCGAGATGTGCGACGCGCTCCGTCAGGTCTGGGGGACCTGGCGCGAGACGCCCGTCTTCTAACGCCGCCGGCCTCGGCCGTTTCGAGAAGAAGGCGAGTGGCCGCGCGTGGGAGGGAGTTCTACCGGGCCGAGCGGGTCGTCGCGGTCGAGATCCGCGAGCGGCAGCGGTACGGCGGCTCGACCCGCCGCGCCAGCCGGGGCTCGCCGGGCACGCCGGCCTAGCTACCGGCCCCCCGAGCGGACGACACCTCGACCACGAGGCCGTCGCGGGCGATCTCCACGCCGTTCGGCGCCGGGAGCTCGACCGGGCGGTGGGTGAGGAGCACAGGGCCGTCCGCAGCGGCGATCGCTTCGTCCGCCGCCAGGTGGCCGCGCGGCTCGCTCTCGACGTCGCCGGAGAGAAGCGTCGCCTCGCAGAGGAAGAGGTCGGCGCCCCGCGCCAGGTCGTCGAGCTCGGGCCCCGGCGCCGCGTCGCCCGAGTAGGCGAGCAGCGTCCCGCCGTTCTCGCGGACACGGAAGCCGTACGCCTCGAGCTGGAAGTGGCGCACGCGCCTCGCCTCGACCTCGAGGCCGGCCGCCAGGAACGGCGTCCGGGGCTCGAACTCCTCGAGGTCGAACGCGCGCTCGAACATCGCCTCGTTCCCCCAGAGCGACGCGAACGTGTGCAGCTCGTGCTTCCCGCCGGGCGGAAGCCAGAGGGTCGGGCGCTCGAGCGCGTCCGCGCCGTAGGCCGAGAGCCAGGCCCAGGGGACGAGGTCGCCCCAGTGATCCAGGTGGAAGTGCGTGATCGCGACCGCGTCGACTCCGATCCGCCCGTCCTGGCGCAGACGGCAGAGGACGCCGGGGCCGCAGTCGAGGAGCAGGGTTCCGGTGCCCTCGACGAGGTAGCCGGATTGAGCACCGCCCGGGTTCGGCCAGGCGGGCGAGGAGCCGATGACGCGCAGTCGCACCGCCATATACTCCCACGCGCCCAGCCCATGGCCCAGAGCCGCAAGATCCGAGTGATCATCTATGAGGGGGAGATCCCCCTCATTCACCCCCCGCTATGAGCCCGACGCGGAAGATTCGCGTAGTCATCGCGAAACCTGGCTTGGATGGTCACGACCGGGGAGCGAAGATCATCGCGCGCGCCCTCAGGGATGCCGGGATGGAGGTGATCTACACGGGCCTGCACCAGACGCCGGAGCAGATCGTCGAGACCGCCTTGCAGGAGGACGCCGACGCGATCGGCATCTCGATCCTCTCGGGCGCGCACATGACCCTCGTGCCGAAGATCCTCGAAGGCCTCCGCGCGCAAGGCCTCGAAGACGTGCTCGTCGTCGTCGGCGGGACGATCCCGAAGCCGGACATCGACGCGCTCAAGGAGCAAGGCGTCGCCGAGATCTTCACACCGGGAGCGCCGGTCTCCGAGATCGTCGAGTTCCTGAAGGCCAGGGTCCCCGTCGAGGCCTGATGGCTTCAACCATCTGATGTCCATAGACCTCGAGCTCGACGCCGGCGTCGCCGTCGTCACGGTCAACCGGACGGACGCCATGAACGCGCTCGACCTCGCGCACGCGACAGAGCTGCGCGACCGGCTCGAGGAGCTCTCGGTCGATCCCGAGGCGCGCGTCGTCGTCCTCACCGGCGCCGGCGAGCGGGCCTTCGTCGCGGGCGCGGACATCAAGTACATGCAGGCCCTCAACGTCCTCGAGGGGCGCCGCTGGGGCGAGCTCGGCCAGCGTTGCGCGTCCCTGCTCGAGACGATGCCGAAGCCCACGGTCGCGGCGATCAACGGGTTCGCGCTCGGCGGCGGCTGCGAGCTGGCGCTCGCCTGCGACATCCGGCTCGCCTCCGCGAAGGCGAAGCTCGGCCAGCCGGAGGTGAACCTCGGGATCATCCCCGGCTGGGGCGGCACCCAGCGCCTCACCCGCACGACGACCCTCGGATACGCGAAGGAGCTCGTCTACACGGGCCGCCTCGTGGACGCCTCCGAGGCGCTCGAGCACGGGCTCGTCGAAGCCGTGTACGAGCCGGAGGAGCTCATGGAGAAGACCCGCGAGCTCGCCGCCACGCTTGCGTCGAAGAGCCCCCTCGCCCTTGCATTCGCGAAGGAGGCGGTCAACCTCTCGCTCCAGGGCGACCATCGCTCGAACCTCGAGACCGAGGCCCGTCTCTTCTCCATGCTCTTTGCCAGCGAGGACCAGAAGGAGGGGATGGCCGCCTTCGTCGAGAAGCGGCAGCCGTCCTTCAAGGGCCGGTGACGCGCGAAGGCCCGCCGGCGGCGCGCCTTCGGTAGACGATCGCTCAGCGGCCGGCGCAGGACGGGGAGGTCGCGCTACCCTGGAGGAGCGGGAGCCCCTGGACGGGGGCTGAGAGGCGGTCACGGAGACCGCGACCGGAGAACCTGATCTGGGTCATGCCAGCGGAGGGAGCCATGCAGGACGCACAGTTGACGATCGCCGGGCGCGAGTTCGGCTCGCGGCTCATCACCGGAACCGGGAAGTACGAGAGCTTCGAGACGATGCGCGACGCCGTCGTCGCGTCCGGGTGCGAGATGGTGACCGTCGCCGTCCGCCGTATCGACTTCGGCGCGGGCGACGAGGACATCACCGCATACCTCCCGGAGGACGTGCTCCTCCTGCCCGAACACCGCCGGCTGCGAGACGGCCGACGAGGCAGTGCGGGTCGCGCGTCTGGCGCGGGCCGGCGGCCTCCCGGACTGGGTCAAGCTCGAGGTGATCCCCGACCCGCGGTACCTGCTCCCCGATCCCGTCGAGACGCTCCGCGCGGCAGAGCGCCTTGTCGAGGACGGCTTCACGGTCCTCCCGTACATGCTTCCCGATCCTGTGCTGGCGAAGCGGCTCGAAGAGGCCGGCTGCTCGACCGTGATGCCGCTCGCGGCTCCGATCGGGACCGGGCGGGGCCTCAAGCTCCGGGACTCGATCCGGATCATGATCGAGCAGGCCGAGGTGCCCGTGGTCGTCGACGCTGGGCTCGGCTCCCCCTCGCATGCCGCCGAGGCCATGGAGCTCGGCGCCGACGCCGTCCTCGTGAACACCGCCATCGCGAGGGCCGACGATCCCGTCGCGATGGCCCGTGCCTTCGCACTCGGCGTCGAGGCGGGTCGAACCGCCTTCCTCGCGGGGCTCATGGAGGAGGCGGAGACCGCCCGGCCGTCGAGCCCGGTCACCGGGCTCGTCACGCAGCAGTGAACGCCGTCTGCACGGTCAACGGGCGCGAGCACGAGCTCGAGCCGGGGGAGACGGTCGCACGGCTGCTCGAGCGCCTCGAGCTGGGCGCCCGCTACGCGCTCGTCGAGCGAAACGGCGAGCCGGTCGAGCGGCGCCGCTACGACGAAACGGAGCTCGATCCGGGTGACACGGTCCTCGTCGCCCGCCCCGTTGCCGGCGGCTGAGCCGTCTTCTCCGCTCGACCTCGCGGCGCGGCGGCTCTACCTTGTCACGCCGGCGCGACCCGACCTGGCCGACTTCCTCGGGGCGGCCGTCCGTGGCGGCGTCGACCTCGTCCAGGTCCGGGAGAAGCGGCTTGCGGACGGCCCGCTGCTCGAGGCGCTCCGCGACGCCCGTGAGATCACGACCCGCCTGGGCATCCCGCTCGTCGTCAACGACCGGCTCGACCTCGCCGTCCTCGCGGGCGCGGATGCCGTGCACGTGGGCCAGGACGACCTCCCGGTCGGCGACGCGCGCACCTTCGGCATCGCCGTGGGCCTCTCGACCCACGCTCCGGGAGAAATCGACGCGGCGGCGGCCGACTACATCGGCGTCGGCCCGATCCACGCGACGCCGACCAAGGAGGGCCGACCCGCGGTCGGGCTCGAGCTCGTCCGCTACGCCGCCGCCCGCGCGACCGTCCCCTGGTTCGCGATCGGCGGCATCGACCGCACGAACGTCGAGTCGGTCGTAGCCGCGGGAGCGACGAGGATCGCCGTCGTCCGCGCGGTCGTCGAGGCCGCCGACCCCGAGGCCGCGGCGCGCGAGTTACGCGACGCTCTCGGTTAGATGACCTAGCCGGCGTCGCCGCGGAGGCGGACGGTCGCGGCGGAGAGGACGTTCGGGCCGGCCAGTTGCGTCGCGAGCGAGGGCGCGAACCAGGTCGTCCACACGGTCACGCGCTCGCCGGGCATCGCGCCGGTCCTCGCGGCGGCCCCGACCTTTCCGTTCTCGGACTTCCGCTCGACGACGGCCTCGGGCGGCATGGCGAACGAGACGTTGCGCCCGACGGTCGGTCCCCTCCAGCCCCTGGCGACCGCGATCCTTGTGACTCGGACGGAGACTCCTGCCTCCATCGCGCGGAGCCGGCCGAAGAGGGCCAGGCGCACGCTCGTCACCGACTGCGGCACCGCGTAGAGAAGCCGGGGCCCCCGCCGGAGCCAGTCGTACGGCGACACGGCTCGACCGCCGTTCGGGTGGAGCTCGAAATGGAGATGGGTCATGCCGCCGGCGGCGTTCCCGGAGTTTCCGACGAACCCGATCAGCTGACCGGCTCGTACCTGCTGGACCCGCTTCAGGCCCGGCGCGAAGGAGACGCCGTTCTTGCAGCCGCCCCGGTTGTCGTCGCTCCTCGTGAGGTCGTTGTTCAGGTGCATGTACCAGTACTCGGTGCCGCTCTTCCCCTCGAGGATGAGCGCACAGTCGCTGGACGACCAGGAGGGCTTCTCGACGCGCCCGGCCTCGACCGCTACGACGGGCGATCGCCGCGACGCCATGATGTCGTTCGCCTGGTGCGTGTGACCCCCGCGCGGATCGCCGAAATCGTCCTCGTAGGAGACGGGCCGATGACCGGGAAGAGGATCCGATCGGGAGGCGCCGCATTCGCGGTCCCGCGCGAAAGCCCCGAGAAGAAGGAGCACGAGAATGCTTCGGGCTGTCGTCCGGTTGCCTCTGGGCATACGGTTCCCGTTCGCGTCCGAAGGGCGGCACCCTAGCAGACGGTCCTGCGGCGTGAAGTCATCCGCATCGGGCACATCCACGAAGCCTCTAAAGGCACCGTCGGGCCGAGGCGGCTCGAAATGTGCCGATATGCTCGCGCCCGTGAAGATCGCCGTCCTCGTGAAGGAGGTTCCGGACGCCGCCGCGCCGAGGCGGCTCGACCCCGGACGCACCGCCTCGACCGGCGTGTGGACGGGGCCCTGAACGAGTTCGACGCCCACGCGCTCGAGGAGGCCCTTCGGCTCAAGGACGGCGATCCGGAGACCGAGGTCGTGGTCGTCTCCATGGGCCCCGAGCGCGCTTCGGAGTCGCTTCGGAAGGCGCTCGCGATGGGCGCAGACCGCCTCCTCCTCGTCTCGGACGAGGCGCCGCCGGCTCGGACCTCGTCGCGACCGGAAGGTGCTCGCGAAGGCGCTCGAGCGGGAGAGCCCCGACCTCGTCCTCCTCGGCCAGCAGGCCGGCGACTCGGACGGAGCCGTCCTCTGGGCCGCGCTCGCCGACCGCCTGCGCCTGCCGCTCGATCTCCCAGGCTGCGTCGCTCGAGATCGCGAACGGCAGGGCGCGCTCGAAGCGGCAGACCGAGTACGGCTACGACGTCCTCGAGGCGCCGCTCCCGTGCGTCGTCGCCGTCTCGGACGCGATCAACGAGCCGCGCTACCCGTCGCTGAAGGGGATCATGGGCGCGAAGAAGAAGCCGCAGGAGACGCTGTCGCTCGGCCGACCTCGGTGTCGACGCGGGCGAGGCCGGCGAGGCGGGCTCCCGCACCGAGGTCTACGCGCTCGGCGAGCCGCCGCCCCGCGGCGACACCGAGCGGATCGAGGACGAGGGCGGCGCCTCGGCCGAGCAGATCCTCGCGTATCTGCAGGAGCGCAAGCTCATCTGATGGCGACGCTCGTCTACGTCGAGCACCACGACGGCGCGCCGGCGCATCGACGCTCGGCGTCCTCTCCACGGCGGCGTCGCTCGGCGGCGACGTCAGCGCAGTCCTCGTCGGGCTCGGGCGTGCGCGACCTCGCCGAGGGCCTCGGCCGCTACGGCGCCTCGAAGGTCTACGTCGCCGACGACCCGTCGCTCGCAGACCCGCTGCCCCAGCCGCGCGTCGACGTCGCTCGCCCGAACTCGTCGCCGAGAAGGGATCGACACGGTTCTCTTCGGCGCGACGGTGCTCACCGCCGACGTCGCGGCCGGGCTTGCCGCGCGGCTCGACGCGGGGCTGAACTGGGACCTCGACCGAGCTCGAGCAGCAGGACGGGCGCCTCGTCGGCAAGCGGCCCGCGCTTCGGCGACTCGGTCGCTCGTCGACGTGGGGCTGGCGCTCGGAGCCGCGCATCGGCGCTCGTCCGCTCCGGGCACGTTCGAGCCGGCCGAGACCGGCGGCGGTTCGCCCGAGGTCGAGGACGTGCCGGTCGAGGTCGAGGACTGGTCGGCGCGCACGCGCCATGGTCGAGCAGGCGCACGAGGAGAGCGCGGGCCCGTCGATCGAGGACGCGGACGTGATCGTCGCCGGCGGGCGCGGGCTCGGCGCGCCGGAGAGTTTCGGCCAGCTCGAGGAGCTCGCGAAGGCGCTCGGCGGCGCGGTCGCGGCCACCCGCGCGGTCGTGGACGCCGGCTGGTATCCCGTACGCGACGCAGGTCGGCCAGACGGGCAAGAACGTCGCGCCCGAAGCTCTACGTCGCCTGCGGCATCTCGGGCGCGATCCAGCACAAGGTCGGCATGCAGAGCTCCGGCACGATCGTCGCCGATCAACAAGGACCCGAACGCCCCGATCTTCGAGTACGCCGACCTCGCGGTCGTCGGCGACCTGAACGAGATCGTCCCGAAGCTGACCGAGCTCGTCCGCGAGCGGCGAGGATAATCACCGGCCGACCGTGCCTGCGAGACCCGCCGACTTCCCACCGCCGTTCGACCCGCGCGAGTTCGTCGCCGAGCCGACGGACCCGCCCGACGAGCGGATCGACGTCGGCATCCTGATCGTCGGCGCCGGCCCGGCCGGGCTCGCCGCCGCGATCCGCGCGGGCAGCTCCTGAGGAGCGCCCCGAGCTCGCCGAGCGCCTGGGCGACGTCCCGATCGCGGTCGTCGAGAAGGGCAAGGCGCCGGGAGCGCACCTCCTCTCCGGCGCGGTCGTGAACCCGCGGGCCTTCCGGCAGCTCTTCCCCGGCACTGCCACGGAGGACATGCCGTTCATCGCGCCCGTCGAGCGCGAGGGCGTCTACTACCTGACGCAAGGGCGCGCCCAGCGCATCCCGGCGCCGCCGACGATGTGGAACCACGGGAACTACGTCGCGTCGATCGACGAGATCTCGCGCTGGCTCGCCGAGCGCGCCGAGGAGCTCGGCGTCATGATCGTGCCCGAGACGGCGGCGACGAAGCTGCTCGTGAGCGGCGGGCGCGTCGTCGGCATCCGGACCGGCGACCGCGGCCGCGGGCGGCACGGCGAGGAGCTCGGCGAACTTCGAGCCGGGCTCGGACATGCTCGCCCGCGTGACGATCCTCGCCGAGGGGACGCAGGGACACCTGACCGGCGTCGCGCTCGACGAGTTCGGGCTCCAGTCGCAGCCGCAGGTCTGGGCGCTCGGCGTGAAGGAGGTCTGGGAGGTCGAGCGGCCGCTCGACCGCGTCATCCACACGATGGGCTGGCCGCTCCGCGGCGGCAAGCGCTACCGCGAGTTCGGCGGCAGCTTCATCTACCCGATGGGCGAGAACCGGGTGGCGCTCGGGATGGTGGTCGGGCTCGACTACACGGACGCGACGCTCTCCGTGCACGACCTCCTCCAGGAGTTGAAGCGCCACTCCGTTCGTCGCGGCCCATCCTCGAGGGCGGCACGCGCGTCGGCGTGGGGCGCGAAGACGATTCCCGAGGGCGGCCTCCTCGCGCTCCCGGACCGGCTCCACTTCCCGGGCGGGATGATCGTCGGCGACGCGGCCGGGCTCGTGAACGTCCCGGCGCTGAAGGGCATCCACTACGCCATGCGCTCCGGGATGCTCGCCGCCGAGACGGCGCTCGACGCGGTTCGGCCGGGGCAGACCGCCTGGACGCCCGGCGCGCTCGACGGCTACGACGCGCGCGCTCCGCGAGAGCTACGTCTGGAAGGACCTGGAGCGCGTCCGCAACATGCGCCCCGCGTTCAGCAAGGGCTTCTTCCGCGGCGCGATCGGTCGCCGGGGTCGCGCTCAACACGCTCGGCAACCTGCCGCCGCAGCGACCGAAGCTCGAGGCCGATGCCGACGTTCCCGTCTTCGTCGGCGAACGGCGCCTCGCGCCGGTATCCGGCGCCGGACGGAAAGCTCTACGTTCGACAAGCTCTCGAGCGTGTACCTGTGCGGGAACAAGACCCGGGACGACGCGCCGAGCCACATCCGCGTCCGGCGCACGGTCGCGCGCGAGGTCGCCGAGGCGTGGGTGCACATGTGCCCCGCACAGGTGTACGAGATCGCGGGCGACGCGAGCCCGGCCGGGCACGTCGTCGACCGTCGAGGTCACCGCCTCGAACTGCGTCCAGTGCGGAGCGATCAGCGCCAAGGGCGGCCGGCTCACGCCCGCCCGAGGGCGGCTCCGGCCCCGAGTACCGGTCATGATGTAGCACGTCGCTGGACGCACTCCCGTCACGCCGGACGACGTCCTCCGGGCCCGCGGCGGTCGGCAACCGCCTCCACCGGACGCCGATCTTCACCTCGGCCACGCTCTCGGGCACGACGCGGCGCGCACGGCGTTCCTGAAGGCCGAGCTCTTCCAGCGCACCGGCTCGTTCAAGCCGCGCGGCCTGCTCACCAGGCTCGCCGTCGCTCGACGCCCGAGGAGCGCCGCCGCGGCGTCGTCACCGTCTCCGCCGGGAACGCGGCGGCCGCGCTCGCCTACGGCGCGGCGCTCGAGGGGATCGACTGCCTCGTCGGCATGTGGAGCGGGGCGAGCCCGCTCAAGGTCGCCGCCGCGCGCGGCTACGGCGCGACCGTCGATCTCGAGGCCGCCGCGACCCGCGGACGCGTTCGCGCGCGTCGAGCGAGGTCGCCGAGCGCGACGGCCGCACGCTCGTCCACCCGTTCGACGACGACGCTCGTGCATCGCCGGCCACGGCTCGCTCGGCCTCGAGCTCCTGGAGGATCGCCCCGACGTCGACGTGGTCGTCGTCCCGATCGGCGGCGGAGGGCTCGTCTCCGGCGATCGCGGCCGCGGTGGGCGCGCGGCCGATGCGCGCGTCGTCGCCGTCGAGCCCGAGGGATCCGCCGCGCTCGCACGCGGCGCTCGCGGCCGGGAGGCCGGTGCCGGTCGTCCCGCAGTCGGTCGCCGACGGCCTGAACGCACCGTTCGCAGGCGACGCTGCGCTGCGCGGTCTGCCGGACGCTCGTGGACGACTCGATCGCTCGTCACCGAGGCGCGAGATCCGCGACGGCTTCCGCTTCCTCTACGAGCGCGCGAAGCTCGCGGCGGAGCCGGCCGCGGCGGTCGGCGTCGCCGCGCTGCTCGCCGGGAAAATGCCGGACGTGACGGGGAAGAACGGTGGTCGTGGTCGTCTCCGGCGGCAACGTAGCCGGCCCAGACGGCCGCTGGTATCCTGGCGTCGCGATGAAGGCTGACATCCACCCCGAGTACATGCTCGCGACCGTCACGTGCTCCTGCGGGAACTCGTTCCAGACGCGCTCGACCAAGCCGGAGCTCCACGTCGAGATCTGCTCGGAGTGCCATCCGTTCTACACGGGCAAGCAGAAGCTCCTCGACACCGGCGGCCGCGTCGAGCGCTTCCAGCGCCGCCTCGAGCGGGCCGGCCAGGCGCGCCGCTAAGGCGCGGTCGCACCAGGCTCAAGCTTTGGCGGCTCTACGACCGATAGGGAGAGCGTGACCCGCCTCCGTCGCATCCTGCGCGCGCTGCCGCTTGCTTCCGCCGCTGCCCCCATCGGCGGCCAGGCCGTCCTCGAGGGCGTGATGATGCGCAGCCCGACGTTCTGGTCGGTCGCGGTCCGGAAGCCGGACGGCGACATCGCCGAGGTCAACCGGCCGATCACGTCGTTCTCGCTCCGCCACCGCTGGGCGCGGCTGCCGGTCCTACGCGGCATCATCGCGCTCGGCGAGTCGCTGGCGATCGGATTCCGGGCGCTCGCGATCTCCGCGAACTACGCCGCGCAGGAGGAGGGAGATGACGGCGAGGTGCAGACCGAGCTCAGCCGCGGGCAGCTCCTCTTCGCCTTCGGCATCGCGATCGGCTTTGCGCTCCTCCTCTTCAAGATCTCGCCGGCGCTCATCACGAACTGGCTCCCGATCGACGACACCTTCGCGTTCGTCGTCGTCGAGGGCCTCGTCCGCGTCGGGATCTTCATCGCCTACCTGCTCCTGATCTCGCTGCTCCCCGACCTGAAGCGCGTCTTCCAGTACCACGCGGCCGAGCACAAGGCCATCAACGCGCTCGAGGCGGGCGAGGAACTGACGCCGGAGAAGGTGCAGCGGCTCAGCCTCCTGCACGTCCGCTGCGGTACTGCGTTCCTTCTCTACGTGATGGTGATCGCGATCTTCGTCTTTGCGTTCTTCGGCCGACCCGAGTGGCACTGGCTGATCGCCACGCGGATCCTTCTCCTCCCGGTCATCGCCGGAATTGCGTACGAGGTCATCCGCTTCGCCGGCCGCCATCCGCAGCACGTCGTGCTGCGGACGATCCTCGCGCCCGGCCTCTGGCTCCAGCGGCTCACGACCCGCGAGCCCAGCCTCGACCAGATCGAGGTCTCGATCCGCGCGCTCCGCGAGGTGCTCCGACTGGAGGGCCGGATCACTCCGGAGGAGCGCAAGGTCGAAGTCATGGCGTAGGGGCGGGACATGTCCCGCCCGCCGTCCTGAGCGCAAGGTTCCAGGGCTATCCTGAGTCTCGGGATGGCCGGTATGGAGAACCTCGTCGAGTGAGCTCGAGCGCTCCTACGTGGAGGCGCAGGAGCGGATGTCCGACCCTGCCGTCTTCAGCGACCATCGGACCGCCGCCGAGGCCGGGCGGAGCCTGAAGGCGCTCGAGGGTCCCGTACAGGCTCGCCCAGGAGTGGCGCCAGGCCAGCGCCGACCTCGAGGACGCCCGTGCGGACGGCGATCTCCGGGAGCTGGTTCCCGGGCTCGAGGAGCAGGTGGCGCGGCTCGAGGACGAGCTCAAGGTCGCGCTCGTCGAGCGCGACCCGGCCGACGAGAAGGACGTGATCGTCGAGATCCGCCAGGGCGTGGGCGGCGACGAGGCGGCGATCTGGGCCGGCGACCTGCTGCGCATGCTCACCCGCTACGCCGAGCGGCGCGGCCTGAAGACGGAGATCCTCGGCGCGAGCCCGAGCGAGGCCGGCGGCTACAAGGACGTCACCCTCGCGATCAAGGGCGACGGCGCCTACTCGGTGTTCAAGTGGGAGGGGGGCACGCACCGCGTCCAGCGCGTGCCGGACACCGAGTCGCAGGGCCGGATCCACACCTCGACGGCCACGGTGGCGGTCATGCCGGAGGCGGAGGAGGTCGAGGTCGAGATCGACTCGAACGACCTGAAGATCGACGTCTACCGCTCGACCGGCCCCGGTGGGCAGAGCGTGAACACGACCGACTCCGCCGTGCGCGTGACACACGTCCCTACCGGTCTCGTCGTGGCGATGCAGGACGAGAAGTCCCAGCTCCAGAACAAGCAGAAGGCGTTGCGCGTCCTCCGCGCCCGGCTCTACGAGCTCGAGCGGCAGCGCCGGGAGGAGGAGCTCTCGGCCCAGCGGCGGTCGCAGATCGGAGGCGGCGAACGCTCCGAGAAGATCCGGACCTACAACTTTCCCGAAAGCAGGGTTACGGATCACCGCATCAAGCTCACCCAGCATCAGCTCGACCGCGTCCTCGACGGAGAGCTCGCCGACTTCACGGATGCGCTCGCGGCGGAGGGCCGCCGCCGGGCGCTCGAGACCGCTCCGATCGCGTGAGCACGCGCGAGGCCGTCAGCGTGGTCGAGGGCGAGCTCACGGCCGCGGGCGTCCCCGAGCCGCGTACGGACGCGGAGATCCTGGTCGCCCACGTCCGCGGCATCGCGAGGTCGGCCGTCTACCTGCCGAACGGGAGCCTCTCCGAGGACGAGCTGCGGGAGCTGGCCGAGCTGGTCGCCCGGCGCTGCGCACGCGAGCCCCTGCAGTACCTCCTCGGGGAGTGGGGCTTTCGCCGCCTCACCCTCTCGGTCGACGGGCGGGCCCTCATTCCCCGTCCGGAGACCGAGGTCGTGGTCGAGCGGGGCCTCGCACTCACCCGCGGCGTCGACGAGCCGGTCGTCGTCGACGTGGGGACGGGCACCGGCGCGATCGCCCTCGCGCTCGCAGACGAGTGCCCGAACACGCGCGTGGTCGCCGTCGACGCCTCACGGGAGGCGCTTGCGCTCGCGCGCGAGAACGCCCGCCGCACCGGGTTCTGCGACCGGGTCGAGCTTCGCGAGACACACCTCCTGGACGGCCTCGGCGGCCCGTTCGACCTCGTCGTGTCGAACCCGCCCTACGTGCGGCCCGAGGAGCTGGAAGCCCTCCAGCCCGAGGTCCGCGACTGGGAGCCGATCGTCGCGCTCGTCGGGGAAGGACTGACGGAGGCGATCGCCGAGGAGGGGGTGCGTGTGCTCCGGCCTGGCGGCGGGCTCGTCCTCGAGGTCGCCGACGGCACCGCCCTTGACGTGGCCGGCGTCCTCGAGCGCCTCGGCTACGTGGAGGTCGCCGTGACGCCGGACCTCGCCGGCCGCGAGCGCGTCGTCGAGGGCCGTCGCCCGGGGTGACTGACGACGTCGAGGCCGCTGTGGCCGCGCTGCGCGCGGGCCGGGCGGTCGTCCTTCCGACCGACACCGTCTACGGGCTCTGCGCGGACGCCTCCAGGGAGGAACCCGTGCGCGGGCTCGCCCGGCTCAAGGATCGGCCGGAGGGGATGCCCGTCGCGCTGCTCGCCGCTCAACTGGACGCGGTCTTCGACGCCTTGCCCGAGCTTCGCGGCCGCGCCGCCCTCGTCGCCCGCGCACTCCTCCCGGGGCCGTTCACGCTCGTCCTCCCGAACCCGGCCCGTCGCTTCCCGTGGCTCTCGGCCAACCGGCCGGAGACGATCGGCGTGCGCGTTCCGGACCTGCCGGCCGCGACGCGGGCGGTGGTCGAGCGGGTCGGCGCCGTCGCGGCGACGAGCGCGAATCTCCACGGCGGGCCCGATCCGCGCACCGTGGGTGAGTGTCCCCCGGCCATCTGCGAGCGTGTGGCCGCGATCATCGACGCGGGTGAGCTTCCGGGCACGCCCTCCACGGTCGTCGACCTGACCGGGGACGAGCCCGTCGTCCTCCGCGAGGGCGCGGTGCCCGCGAAAGACGTGCTTACGCGGATTGCCGCACTACGCGGCTGAGGTTGGCGATCACGGAGGACGGCGCCGAGCCGGCCGAGGCCGGTGTCGCGCCGAAGGAGCGCGTACTCGTAGGCGAGCGGCACGAGCACGGCCGGCGCGACGATGCCGATGGAAAGGACGGTTGCGGAGAGCATGGGCGGGGCTTCGAGGGGACAACGGCCCATCCCCGTTCGGGTTACGTCGGACGGCGGACGAACGCTGCGATACCCTCCGGCCGTGGCGGTCGCCCAGGAGACCTTCCAGCACCTGCGGCAGGCGACCCTCGCGGACGTCGACGGCGACGTCGCCGCCCTCATCGGTCGCGAGCTGGACCGCCAGCGCAGCCAGATCGAGCTGATCGCGTCGGAGAACTTCACCTGGCCCGCCGTCTTCGAGGCGCAGGCGAGTGCGCCGACCAACAAGTACGCCGAGGGCTACCCGGGCCGGCGTTACTACGGCGGCTGCGAGGTCGTCGACGAGATCGAGCAGCTGGCGATCGACCGGGCGAAGTCCCTCTTCGGAGCGGAGCACGCGAACGTCCAGCCGCACGCCGGCGCGCAGACGAACATGGCCGTCTACTTCTCGTGCCTCCAGCCCGGCGACACGATCCTCGCCATGCGCCTCGATCACGGCGGCCACCTGACGCACGGCCTCAAGGTCAACTTCTCCGGGCGGCTCTACACGGTCGCTACCTACGGCGTCGACCGCGAGACCGGGCTCATCGACTTCGACGAGGTTCGGCGCGTCGCCGAGGACGCGCGTCCGAAGCTGCTCGTCTGCGGCGCCTCCGCGTACCCGCGCGCGATCGAGGCGGAGCGCTTCCGCGAGATCGCCGACGAGGTCGGCGCGCTCCTCCTCTGCGACATGGCGCACGTCGCCGGGCTCGTGGCCGCCGGCCTCCATCCGAACCCGACGCCGATCTGCGACTTCGTCACGTCGACGACCCACAAGACGCTCGCCGGCCCGCGCGCCGGGTTCGTCCTCTGCAAGGAGGAGCACGCCCAGGCGATCGACAAGGCTGTCTTCCCCGGGATGCAGGGCGGCCCGCTCGTCCACACGATCGCCGCAAAGGCGACCTGCTTCAAGATCGCGGCGTCGGACGGCTTCCGCGCCTACCAATCCCAGATTCGCGCGAACGCGGACGCACTCGGAGAGGCCCTCGAGGAAGGCGGGCTCGACCTCCTCACGGGCGGCACCGACACGCATCTCCTCCAGGTCGACCTGCGCTCGGGCGAGTGGACCGGCCGCGACGCCGAGGAGCGGCTGCACGAGGTCCACATCACCGCCAACCGGAACACGGTGCCCTTCGACGAGCGCCCGCCGACGGTCGCGTCCGGGCTCCGCCTCGGGACGCCCGCCGTCACGATGCGCGGCTTCGACGAGGACGACCTGCGGGAGGTGGGCTCGATCATCGTCGACGCGCTCGCCGACGCGCCCGACCTGGACGCGCTGCGGGCTCGGAGCGAGGCGCTCTGCGAGCGCCGCCCGCTCTACCCCGGCTGGCGCGGGTACACCCGGTACGAATGACGACGCGCGCGACTGCGCCGGTCGTCGAGGTCACGCACCCGCTCGTCCGGCACAAGCTGGGCCTCCTCCGTGACGAGTCGACGCCGACGCAGGGCTTCCGTCAGCTCGTGAACGAGCTCACGCTCCTCCTCACCTACGAGGCGACGAAGGAGCTCGCGACCGAGGAGGTCGAGATCCGGACGCCGCTCGAGGCGACGATCGTCCAGCGGATCTCGGGCAAGAAGGTCGCCGTCTGCCCGATCCTCCGCGCGGGAATCGGCATGCTCGACAGCGTCCTCTCCCTGATCCCGGGGGCGCGCGTGGGCTTCATCGGCCTCTACCGGAACGAGGAGACCCTCCAGCCGGTCGAGTACTTCGTGAAGCTGCCGAACGACATCGACCAGCGCGACGTCATCCTGCTCGACCCGATGCTCGCCACCGGTCGCTCGACCGCATACGCGACGGGGCTCGTGAAGGCTGCGGGCGCAGAGAGTGTGCGCCTGATCGCCCTGATCGCGGCCCCCGAGGGCATCGAGCACATGCAGCGTGAGCACCCGGACGTCGCGATCGTGGTCGCGGGCGTCGACCGGGAGCTGAACGAGAAGGGCTACATCCTCCCGGGTCTCGGCGACGCCGGCGATCGGCTCTTCGCGACGAAGTAGCCAGATGGTTGACGCCACGTCCGCGCACGCCGACGTCGCATCAACCATCTAGCCGCGCCGTGCGGGCGCGAGCAGGCCGGGCCGCGAGAGCGCCTCGAGCCAGACGGCGCGCGTCTCCTCTCGCGTGCCGCGCTCCGGAAGTCTCTCCAGGACCCACGCGGGGCCGGCAGCCGGGATTCCGCCGTCGATCGGCGCGATGCCCTGGAAGCGCTCGTCCGCGAGCTCCTCCCCGGTGCCCACGAGCACCTCGCTCATCGTCTCGCCCGGCCGGATTCCGACGACGTCGAGCGACGGCGTGCCGCCGCGACCCGCGTGCCGCCAGATCCGGTCGGCCAGGTCGCCGACCGTCATCGTCACCGGATCGGCGGCGGTTGCGAGCAGCGTCCCTTCGGCGGCGAGGAGCGTCCCATGTGCCGCGAGGGTCGCGGCGTGAGCCATCGTGACCCAGTAGCGCACCATCCCCGTGTCGGTCACCGTCAGCGGCACGCCGGCACGCGCCTGGCGGAGGAAGAGCTCGGAGACGGAGCCGGCCGTCCCGAGGACGTTGACGAACCGAACTGCGATCCGCCGCGCGCCGGCCTCCCGCGCCGCGAACGCGGTGAGCTGCTCCATGAACCGCTTCGTCCTCCCGTACACGCTCGCGGCCAGCGCCGCCTTGTCGGTCGACGCGACGACGACCGTGTCCACCCCGGCGCGGTCTGCGGCCCGGAGGACGTTCCAGCTTCCCTGGAGGTTCGTGTCCACGAACTCCTCGGGGAAGAGCTCGGCCCAGTCCACGTGCTTGTAGGCGGCGAGGTGGAAGACGACGTCGGGCCGCTCCTGGGCGACCACGCGCTCGACCCTGCCCGTGTCGCGGACGTCGCAGAGGACGTAGCGCACGGTCGGGTCGCCGCCGCGCTCGCGCCGGTCGGCCGTCAGCGACGCCTCGTGGCCGTCGACGAGGACGATCCGCTCGGGCCGGAAGCCGCCGAGGAAGCTCGCGAGCGCACGGCCGATCGAGCCGCCGCCGCCCGTCACGAGGACACGCCGTCCACCGAAGCGCTCCTGGAGCTCGAGGAGCGCCGGCACGGGATCCCGGCGCCCGAGGACGGACGACCAGTCGAGCGCCTCGGAGGGAAGCCGTTGCCGGGGGCGGGGAAGCGGGCCGCGCGGCTCCACGAGCGCGCGCTCGATCGCGGCGTAGCCGGCCTTCATGTCGGGCGATTCCGCCGGGTCCGGCTCGTTGATCTCGGCGACGACGAAGCGGGCGACGGCCGCGAGCCGGCGGACGACGGGGTCGAGGTCGAGCTCGCCGCCGCCGAGGGGAAGCCCCTCGCCGAGGAGGCCGTGTGCGTCGGAGACGTGCGCCACCTCGAGCGACGGCGCCAGCTCCTCGACGTAGCGGGCGAGGTCGAGACCCTCGTCCGACTCGAGGCCGAAGAGCGAGGGATACGCGGCCGCGAACGAGCGGAAGAGCGCCGCGTGCGACGTGTCGAAGGTGAACCGGAGGGTCGGGACGCGAGCGTGCCAGCGGCGCAGGTCGCGCCAGTGTCCGCCGATCTGCGAGAGGAAGACGCCGCCCACGCGCATTCGGAGCACGGGCGGCACGTTCTCGATCAGGGGCGTGACGCGGCGCACGAGGCACGCCTCGGCGTAGTGCTCGAGGAAGCGCTGTACCTCCTCCTCGTCGAGCGGAGGCGCGTCGCGGAACTCGTCCGGCGGCACCGGTGCATAGAGGTGGAGCGTGAGCACGGGCGAGCCGATCGCGGCCGCGAAGTCGGCGCTCCGCGCGATCGACGCCCGCGCCTCGTCCGTCAGGCGGTCGACGCGCACGAACGCGCCGCTCGGCCAGCTCACGGGCGCCTCGGCGGTCAGGACGAGATCCCGTCCCTCCGTGCCCTCCCTGACGGCCCGAACCGCGTGCGCCACCGCGGCGTCGTCGGCGACGTCCGCGGGGGAGAGCGCGAGCTCGAGCCCGCGCCAGGGACCGCCCGCGAGCCGCTCGGCGATCTGGTCAGGCCTCGGCGCGGCCTTGAGCAGCGGGATGGCGGCGGAGCCAGTCGACATAGAGCCTGATCCCCTCCTCGAGGGGCCGTGGAGCGAAGGCTAGACGCGGGGGTGGTGGATCGGCCTCGTACGTCTCGTTCTCCCCAGCCGCGAGCTCCCCTCCCGGCGTCTCGATCCGCGTGTCCGAGCCCACGGCGGCCACGACGGCCTCGGCCGCCCGGACGAGCGGGGTCGACTCGCCGCGTGCGACCGTGATCGTGTCGTTCCAGAGGCCGTCCGCCGCGATCCGCTCGAGTGGCGGGACGAGATCGTCGACGTAGACGAAGTCGCGGCCGCGCTGCGGGTCGCCCGGAATCGTGATCGCGCGTCCGTCCAGTGCAGCCGCTGCGAAGCTCGCGACCGCGCCGGTCGCGCCCTCCCAGGCGACCTGGCCCGGGCCGTAGACGGACGTCAGGCGGACGATCGTCGAGCGGGCGGAGTGGAGGCGGCAGGCTTCCTCCCCGAGGCGCTTCGAGATCGCGTACACGTCGGGGAGCGGGTCGACGGTCGCCCGGGTCGTCGAGGGATAGACGAGCCCCGCGCGGTGGATGCGGCAGCCCTCGAGCAGGTTGAGCGTCGTGCCGGCGTTCTCCCGGACGGCGCGTGCGGGATCGGCGCTCGCGCCGGCCGGGTCGGGGACGCCCGCGAAGTGGAGGACGCCGGCGCAGCCCTCGATCAGGTCGCGCGCGGCCGGGTCGCCGGCGTCGGCGAGCACGAACCGTGAGAGGTCGACGCCGGCACGCTTCCGCCCGCCCGGGCGCGCGAGCCGGATGATCTCGTGCCCGCGTTGCTCGAGGAGCTCGGCGACCCGCGAGCCGATGAACCCCGTCGCTCCGGTGACGAGGAGCTTCACGGCGCCGCCAGGTACTCCGCCACGAGAGCGCCGGTAGGCGAACGGGGTCGTGAAGGAGAGCCCGGCGTTGCCCGACGCCTCGCGCCCCTCGGCCAGCGCGGCGACGTCGGCGACGGTGAGCGTCTCCGCGGCGACGTTCTCGGCCTCGACTCCGACGGGCTCCGCGGCCAGGAGGATGCGGGAGGCGTCCTCGACGTGCACGAGTCCGATCGCAGCATTCCCCCCGTCGTCCAGCGGCAGCGGCTCCCCCGCGGCGGCAAGGCGGCGGAACTTGTCCACGACCGTCACCGACTCGGGAGCATCGTGCTCGACCGGGCTCGGCCCGTAGACGATCCCGAGTCGCATGAGCGCGAGTCCGAAGCCCGAGCGCCGTGCGTGCAAGGCGAGAACGAGCTCGCCGTAGACCTTGGAGAGGTGGGCGAGATCGCCCTGCGGCCCGTACGGCTGCTCCGGGCCGATCTCGCCTTCGAGCCCGGGGCCGTACACGTGGAGCGAGCTGCCGAAGACGACCGCCGGCCCGCCTGCAGCCGCCACGGCCTCGGCCACGCGGCGCACGCCCCTCAGGTTCGTCTCCTCGGTGTAGTCGGGGTCGCGTTCGGAGAGCGGCCGGCTCGCCTGCGCCGCGAGAAGCACGATCCGCGAGGGCCGGAGCGCGAGCAGGCGCGCGATGTCGTCACGGCTGCGGATGTCCGCGGTCTCGACGCGGGCACCTCGCTCCTCGAGCGCTGCGAGCTGTTCGCGCGCGGTGGCGTACCAGTTGTCCGCGAGCACGACCTCGCGTCCGTCCCTGAGCGCCAGGTCGGCGAGCGCCGAGCCGAGGTAGCCGGCGCCGAGCACGAGAAGCGGTCCGCCACGAGCCACGGCGGCAGTCTGACGGAGGCGAGGGATCTAGATGCGGTGGACGTTCGGCCCGGCGGGCACGACGTTCCGCGCGTCAACGATCCGGCCCGCGCCGTCCCAGTGCGGATCGTCGAGGAACTGCCGGTGCTGGGTCAGCATGACGACGCAGTCCGCGGCCGCGACCTCCTCGGCCGACCAGGGCACGCCGGTGTGGAGCGTCTCGTCGATCTCGACCTCGCCCACCCAGGGATCGCAGTAGCGGACGTCGCCGCCGCGGGCGACGAGGAGCCGCATGATCTCGAGGCTCGGAGACTCGCGCGTGTCGTGCACGTCGGCCTTGTACGCCATCCCGAGGAGCAGGATGCGGGAGCCCTTCACGGGCCGGCCGTCCTCGTTCAGCGCGTCGGCGACCTTCTGGACGACGTAGGACGGCATCCGCGTGTTCACCTCGTGCGCCGCGTCGATGAGCTGGGGCGAGTACCCGTACTCGCGGACGCGCGCCGCCAGGAAGTGCGGCACGACCGGGATGCAGTCGCCGCCGAGGCCGGGGCCCGGGAAGTGGGGGAGGAACGCGAACGGCTTCGTCGCGGCGGCCTCGATGACCTCCCACGCCGAGATCCCGAGCTTGTCGCACATGAGCGCGAGCTCGTTGGCGAGGGCGATGTTGACGGCCCGAAACGTGTTCTCGTGCAGCTTCGCCGTCTCGGCGACGATCGGGCGTCGAAACCGGCACGACCGTGTCGACGATCTGCCGGTAGAGGAGCTCGGTGCGCCGGCGGCACTCGTCTGTCACGCCGCCGACGAGCTTCGGCGTCGTCTTGATCGTGAACCGGTGGTTGCCGGGATCGACCCGCTCGGGCGCGTAGCCGAGGAAGAAGTCGCGTCCGACCACGCCGCCCTGTCTCCTCGAGGATCGGGAGGACGATCTCCTCGGTCGTCCCCGGGTAGGTCGTCGACTGGAGCACGACGAGCTGGCCGGGCTTCAGGTTCGCGGCGACGGACTCGCTCGCACCGACCACGTACGAGATGTCGGGCGTGCGCGTCTTCGAGAGGGGCGTCGGGACGCAGATCGTGAGCGCGTCCAGCTCCTGGACCGCTCCGTAGTCGGACGTCGCGTGGAGGTTCCCGTTCAGCCCCGAGTACCGCTCGGCGGGCACGTCGACCAGGTACGAGCGGCGCTCGCGGATGGCCCGCACGCGATCCTCGTTCAGGTCGAGGCCGGTAACGTCGAAGCCGGTCTCCGCGAATGCCATCGCGAGCGGCAGCCCCGCGTAGCCGAGGCCGACGATGCCGACCTTGGCCTGGCGGCTGGCGATGCGCTCGTCGAACGCGGTCGCGGCGGCGGTCTCAGAGAGGATCTCCGTCATTGCTGCCAAATGGTAGCGGGCACTGGGTCCAGGTCACTACTGACCGAACGGCGGTGTTCGAGGCCGGTCCGTCGGGACTCTTGCGATAATCGTGCGGGTGACATTCCCCGAGTCCCTCGAGCTCCTCCTGACCGAGGGGGCGGTCGTGTGGGGATTCCTGAGCGCGGTCGCGATCGTGCTCGCCCTCACGCCGGCCACGGCCTGGCTCGCGCCGCGCATCGGTGCGGTCGACGACCCGGGCGCGAGCGACCGGCCGCGTGTCCACCAGCGTCCGCTACCGCGAATCGGGGGCCTCGCGATCGTGATCGGGATCCTCATCCCGGCCGTCGTCTTCCTCGATCTGAACGGCCCCTACGCGGGGATCCTCCTCGGCACGGCGCTCGTCGCGCTGCTCGGCCTCGTCGACGACATCTGGGGCCTCAGGCCGAAGACAAAGCTCCTGGGGGTCGTCCTGATCGCACTCGTCCCCGTCCTCGGCTTCGACGTGACGCTCGACCGCATGTCGCTTCCGGTCATCGGCAACGTCGAGTTCGGCGTCTTCGCGGCGCCGCTGACCATCCTCTGGATCGCGTTCCTCGCGAACCTCGTGAACCTGATCGACGGGATGGATGCGCTCGCGGCCGGCATCGTCTCGATCGCTGCGTTCTCGTTCGCCGTCCTCGCCGCGTCGTTCGGCCGCATCACGCCCGCCGCGCTCGCCGCGATCATCTGCGGCGCGACTCTCGCGTTCCTGCGTCACAACTACCACCCGGCGCGAATCATCATGGGCGACTCGGGCGCGCTCGCGCTCGGCTTCCTGCTCGCGTGCGTCGCCGTGCAGGGCGTCCTGAAGACGGCGGCGACGATCGCCCTCGTCGCGCCGCTCCTCGTCGTGGCCGTGCCGATCCTGGACACGTCCTTCGTCGTCCTGAAGCGGCTCAAGTACCGGCCGGCCGCCGTGGGGGGCCGACCAGAACCACTTCTACCACCGGTTCATGCGGATCGGGTATTCGCAGCGCCGCACGGCCGCGTACCTGCACGTCTGGGCGGCCCTCCTCTCCGGCTACGCGATCATGATCCGCTTCGTCCCGCCGAGGCCGCACGGCGTGTGGGACCTGCAGAACACGCTCATCGTCCTGGCGGTCGGCGTGGTCGTCCTCGCCGCCTCGGTCTGGATGGTCTACACGCTGGAGATCCTGAAGGCGCGCCACCTCCGGGTGCTCGGCTTCGGCCGCTTCGGGACGCGCGAAGACGAGCGCGAGGAGGCGGTCGAGCGCGTCCTCACGGCCGGGCCCGCAGTCGACTCAGAGCCAGAGCCGGTGCCGGGGCCGCGCTGACCCACCCGCGCGAGGCGGCCGCCGCGGCCGCGGTGGTCGTCGCGCTCGCCGTCAACGTCGCCTGGGGCTCGACGCCCGTCGCGACCAGGCTAGCCGTCGAGGACATCGAGCCGCTCCTCGTCGGCGTCCTTCGCACCGCCCTCGCCGGGCTCATCGCGGCGCCGATCCTGCTCGGCCTCCGCCGCGGGCTGCCTGCGTCCCGTCGCGGGCGCGGCCTTCTGCTCGTCGTCCGGCCTCGTGGGCTTCGTCGCGTTTCCGATCCTCTTCACCCTCGGGCAGGAGCGGACGTCCGCCACGCACGGCGCCCTGATCCTCGCGGCGCTTCCCGTCTTCACGGGCGCCTACGCCGCCGTCGTCCAGCGGAAGCGGCCGGGGTCGCGCTGGCTGCTCGGCTGCGGGATTGCCCTCCTGGGCGAGGCGGCGATCGTGGGTCTCCGCCCCGGCGGCGACGCGGAGGTGGAGCCGACCCTTGCCGGCGACCTGCTCATCCTCGCCGCGGCGCTCGTGGTCGCACTCGGCTACGTCGCCGGCGCCCTGCTCTCGCTCTCGGGCTACCCGAGCTCCGCCACGACGTTCTGGGGGGTCGCGATCGGAGCGGCCGTCGTGGCGCCGCTCGGCGCGGGGCTCGTCGCGGCGGACGGCTGGCCGAGCGCAGACGGCGCCGCCTGGGCCTCGATCCTCTTCCTCGCAGTGGTCACGTCGATCGTCGGCTACGTCGGCTGGTACTGGGCGCTCGCCCGCGGCGGGATCGCCCGCATCGGGACGATCCAGTTCGTGCAACCGTTCTCGGGCGTCGTGCTCGCGGCGCTCGTTCTCGGCGAGCGAATCACGGCACCGCTCGTCGCGGCCGGGCTCGTGATCGTCGCCGGCGTGGCCGTCGCGCAGCGCTAGCCGGATTCCGGCGAGCGCGATCCGCTAGGGGAGCCGACAGAAGATGCGGCCGGCGTAGGGGTCGTCATCCGGCGACGGCTCTGTTCGGATGACCACGCACGTGCCGTACTTCGTCTCGATCGCGTCACCGACGGCGGGGAGCTGGGGCAGCTCGACATTCTCGACGTCCACCCAGTTGGAGCCCTCCACGGTGATCGCGTATCGCTTCACGAGCCCATGATTGCATCGGCCGGGTCGTCAGCCGAGCGCAAGCTCGAGCAGGTCGCGCGGATCGCGGCGGACGCGGTCGCGCCACGCGCCCTGCGGCTTCTTCGCCACCTCGAGCTCGCCGGGGTCGCCGAGGAAGCGCAGCCGGCCCTCGCGCGCGAGTTGCTCGTCGACGGCTCCGAGGCGGCCCTCGAAGATCGACCACACGGGCGTGCCGAGCACCGCCGCCTCGCGGTTCATCGTCCCTCCCGCCGAGACGAGCAGGTCGGCGTAGGCGACCAGGCTCCGGCCGTCGACCGCCCGGTCCGGCACCACGACTCGTGGAAGGCCGAGCTCGCGGACTGCCTCGCGCTGCCCGGCCGTGCGTGCGAGGACGACCGTCTGCGTGCGCTCGTCGCCCGCGAGCCGGGCGAGCACACGCGGGACGAGCTCGCTCTCGGCGCCGCCGAGGTAGAGCGCGTACGAGGGCGCCGTGCGAACGACTGCGAGGATCGCGTCGGCGTCGACGCCGAGCGTCGTCGAGCACCGCCGGGATCGGGCTCGAAGTCGGCCAGGTAGTACTCCTCCTTCAGGCCGGGGTAGCGGACGAGCTTCGGCGGCTCGCGCGCCGTACCGCGCGAGGCGCTCGGCGGGGATCGCGTCCGGCACGAGCACGCGGTTCGCGAGCCGGCAGTTCGACGTGGTGCTGGGCCGCCGCCCACTCGTAGTCGAACATCGTCGTGTTCCGGAATCCGGAGTAGCGCGCGCCGCGGGCGGGAGGTCGACCGAGCCGTGCGCCGAGCGCGCGGTCGAACCCGCGCCCGCGCGCGAAGCGGAACGAGCCGCGGCACGCGCGCCCGGCGGCCGCGAGCGCCTTGCCGAGCCGGCGCGCGCCGCCGTGGCGCCCGACGACCGTGAACGGGTGGCCCCAGTCCTCGAGGAGCTCGACGGTGTGCGAGAGCGGGCGCGCGGTGAGCTCCACCTCGTGCCCGTCCGCCCTCGAGCAGCTCGACGAGCGGGCGCAGGACGAGGACGTGGGCGGTGTTCGTGAGGTCGACCCAGACGCGCATCGGCGCGTAGAGTCGTAGAGTTCCGGCTCCGAACCAGAATCCGGCTCACGGGACTCGCATAGAGTCGAGGCCAGAAGAGCCCTCTCGAGACTCGAGTGATAGAGCGATCTTGCGCAGTGCCACGAACCTCGGGCCTCGATGCTACGAGTTTGGCGTCGAAGCGACTTGCGCTGATAAGCTCGCGCCGCCGGCTGATCCGCCGTAACGCGACGCCGACCCTCGACCCTCTGAACGCCGGCGGGATGCTGCTCGGCGTCCTGGTCGTGTGCGTGGCGGTCGGCGGCCTCGTCGGCTGGGCCTTCGGGTCGGCCGGGATCGGGATCGCGATCGGCGCGGTCGTCGGGATCCCCGCCTCGATCCTGACCGTGTACCGCGACCTACCGGAGCGCGTTCTGATGGGCGCGATCACGACGATCCGGCCCATGCCCGACCGGCGGCTGCCGATGCTCTTCGGCGGGGCCCGTCGTCATGCTCAGCCTGCCCGTCTTCCTCATCGCCGGCTGGCCCGTGCGGGGCTGGGCGCTCGGGGCCGTTCTCTGGGTGGGGAGCCAGCTCCTCGGCCTCGTCTTCGCCCGCGCCGGGATCGGCGAGCCGACGCTCCGCGGCTCCGGCTTCGTCGCGTTCGGGATGATGGGCCGGGGATCCTGATCGCCGTCGTCGCGATCGCCGTTGCCGTCTCCGACCCGGGCCTCGCCGTCGCCGGCGCGCTCGTCTACGCGCTCGGCTACACGGGCGAGCTCGCGTTCAGCCTGCTCCTCTACTACACGGGCGGTGAGCGCCGGTGAGCCTCGTCCTCGCCGCATCCGAGGACTTCAAGCCCGAGGAGGAGTTCGAGCTTCACTCCTGGATCCCGCTCGAGCTCGGCCCGATCGACCTCTCGGTGAACAAGGCCGTCGCGTACGTCTGGCTCGGAGGCATCGTGACCATCCTCTTCGGCATCTGGTTCATGCGCTTCGGGCTCTCGCTCCGGCCGAGCAGGCGCCAGACGCTCGGGGAATCGCTCTACGACGCGCTCCAGAGCCAGATCGCCGAGGGCAACCTGCCCACGGAAAGCCGTCGGCCGCTGGTTCCCCTACGTGGCGGCGCTCTTCCTCTTCATCTGGGTCCTGAACCTGGTCGGGTTCATCCCGCTCCCCCTCTCGGACGAGAAGTTCGACCTCTTCGGTGCGGAGCTCCCCACCTGGGGCATCTACGCCGCCACCGCGAACCTGAGCGTCACGTTCGCGCTCGCGCTGATCACCTTCTTCGCGACCCACGTCGAGGGAATCCGCTACAACGGCGCCGTCCGCTACTTCAAGAGCTGGATCCCGGCCGGAGCGCCGAAACCGCTCCTCGCGCTCATCGTGCCGCTCGAGGTGATCTCGCAGTTCATGCGGCTCATCTCGCTCTCCGTCCGTCTCTACGCGAACATGCTGGCCGGCCACATGCTGCTGCTCGTCATGCTCGGCCTGATCTTCATCTTCGGGAACCTCGCGCTCGCGATCGTCGCGGTGCCGGTCGCGACCGCCGTGTACATCTTCGAGGTCGCGATCGTCGTCACGATCCAGGCGTTCGTCTTCGCCCTGCTCTCCGCCATCTACATCGGCGGCGCCATCGAACCGGAACACTAGGACCGAAAGGGAGGAACACGTGGACTTCTTGCTCCTACAGACCTCGGACGAGGGGCTCGCCGACCTCGGCAAGGCGATCGCGTTCGGCGTGGGCGTCGGGCTCGGCGCCGTGGGCGCCGGCATCGGCATCGGCAACATCTTCGGCTCGATGATCCAGGCGGTCGCGCGCCAGCCCGAGCTGCGCGGTGAGCTCACGGGCATCCAGTGGCTCGGGCTTCGCGCTCACCGAGGCCGTCGTCTTCTACGCGCTCCTCGGCGGCCTGCTGGCCTTCGTGCTCGTCTATGTCCGCGCTCGCGTCGCTCCTCGTCTTCGCCCAGGAGGAAGAAGAGGGCGGCAACGCTGCTCATCGACGTCGTCCCGGGTCTGATGATCTGGACGATCGTCACGTTCGCCGATCGTCCTCTTCATCCTCAAGCGGCTCGCGTTCGGCCGGATCCAGGGGCTCATCGACCAGCGCCGGGAGCGGATCCGTGAGGCGCTCGACGAGGCCGACAAGGCGCGCGAGGAGGCCCGCCAGCTCCGCGAGCTGACGCAGCAGGAGCGGGAGGAGGCCGAGGAAGGACCGCGAGCGCATCCTCGAGGAGACCCGCCGCCAGGCGCAGGAGCAGTCCGCGCGCGCGCGTAAGGAGGCCGACCAGGATCTCCAGCGCCGCCTGGAGGAGAACCAGAAGACCCTCGAGGCCGAGAACCGCAAGCTCCGCGAGGAGATACGACGAGACGTCGTCGAGCTGACGCTCCTCGCCTCCGAGAAGGTGACGCGGAAGTCGCTCGACCCGGACGACCAGAAGCGCCTGATCGACGAGACGATCGAGGAGCTCGACGTCAAGCGCATCGCCTCCGAGAACTAGATGGTCGATCGGCGATCACCGCACTCACGAATGACGACCCAGACGCGGCGCCGGGAACCACCCTCGGCCTTGTCAAGGCAACCAGCCTTGCCTGCGGCCGAGTGCGGCCCCCGGCTTGGTCTGGATCGCCCCCGCAAGCACGCCGATCACCGACCGACCATCTGCTGATGGCGGTCGCCCACCGGATCTACGCCGAGGCCCTGCTCGAGGCGGCGAAGGAGAAGAAGGTTCTCCCGCGCGTGCGCGACGAGTTCGAGGTGCTCGCCGCCGCGCTCGAGGAATCGCCCGAGCTCGGCGAGCTCCTTCGCAACCCGCAGATCGAGCCGGGCACGAAGCGCGACGCCCTCGACGCGGCGCTCGGCGAGGCCGACGAGTCCTTCCGCAACTTCATCCGCCTCGTGGCGGAGAAGGGCCGGATCGACGAGCTCGAGCAGATCTACGAGGAGTGGCTGCGGCTGCTCGCGGCCGAGGAGCGGATCCTGACCCTCGAGCTGACGACCGCCGTCGAGCTCACCGACGACGAGGCGGACCGCATCGTGGGGAAGATCGAGAAGGCTGCGGGCCGCAAGGTCGAGGCGACGCGTCTCGTCGACCCCGACCTCATCGGCGGTCTCGTCCTCCAGGCCGGCTCGCTGCGCGTGGACGGCAGCATCCGCGGCCGGCTGAACGGCCTCCGCGACGAGCTCCTCGCGAGGGGCTGATCGCGCGCGGCGACGCGCCGGCTCGAGAGCGAGGTCCTGAGCTCGCGCAGGCTCGGCCGGGCGGCCGAGCCGGACACGACGAAGACGCGGACGGAGTTCCGGCCCGCATGGAACGCGGACTCCGGTGCGAGCGCGACGAAGCGGACCGGCCCGTCGTCCTCCCGGTAGGCGGTCGCCACCGCCTGGATCCGTCCGTTCACCGCCACGGCGAGCTCGTCGCCCCGCTCCGCGCCGTTCAGCGTCCCGGCAAGCGGCGAGGGGACGAGCGGCGAGCGCGGGCGGAGGTCGCGGAGGAACCGGCTCCCGACCCGGTCGATTCCGCCTCGCCGCCCGCGGACGAGATCGACAGGGCGCTCACGCGCCGCCCGAGCAGGCTCTCGTAGGGCCGACGCCGAAGAACCCGTTGCCCCAGCTTCCCGAGCCGAAGAGGTCGAGCTGGCGCCTGAGGGACGCCCGGCGCTGCTCGAGCGCGTCGTCGAACGACTTCGAGAGCGGGCCGACCCCACCTTGACCGTGTCCGACCCCTCGCCCGGCGCGAATCCGGACTCACCGTCCGTCCCCCACGGGATCTCGACGTCCAGCGCGTCGGCGATCGTGGGCAGGAGGTCAACGGTGCGGACGTGCTTGTCCACCACGGCCGCCGGCTCGCCGGGCCGCTTGATGAAGAGGGGGACGAAGGCGAGCTCGGCGAGGTTCGTCCTGGTCGGCGCCCGGCGCTTGTCGCCGCCGCGGAACGAGATCCCGTGGTCGGCGGTGACGACGATCACCGCGCGGTCCCAGAGGCGGGCACGCCGAAGGCGGATGATGAGCTCGCCGACGAGGCGGTCGGTGTAGCCGAGCTGCAGGAGGTGCCGCTGCCACGCCTCGAGCGCGAGCCCGTTGTCCCACCAGAGCTCGCCGTCGCGGCCCGGCGCGCGCGGGCTCGTCACGGCGCTCCCCCGGCCGTCGGGGAAGTAGAGCCAGGGCCCGTGGGGGAGGAGTGTGTGGAGGAAGTGCAGCGACGGCCGGCCGCCGCGGTCGGGGCGGATCCCGCTGACGAACGACTTCCAGTCGCGGACGCGTCCGATGTAGAAGGTGCGGATGTCGACCGAGGGCAGGGCCTCGCCGCTCAGCTCCTGCGAGCACGGCGGACCCCTCGGCCTCGGCCGTCTCGTCGCCGAAGTTCCCCCAGGACTCGTCGATCGCGGGGAGCCGGTCCTCGAGCGCGGGGGGCGAGACGAGGTGGAGGTAGACGACCCGCGCGTCCGACCAGAGGGACGAGAGCCGCTCCTCCGCGGCGGGTCGGCGCTGGTTCCGGCAGAGCTGGCGTGGGCAGAGCCGCGTCTGCGACTCCTGCACGTTCATCCGGTAGCCCCCGCCGAGGAGGGTGAACAGGTTGTCGCGGGTGCTCTGGAAGACCGGCAGCTTGCGGCGCTGCGGGTTCTTCCCGGAGAGGATCGCCGGGACGGCCACGGTGGTCGACGCCGACTGGGACGATCGCGTTCCTGAACCAGGTCGAAGCCTCGCGCGAGGCGGGCGAAGTTGGGTAGCCTGCGTGCGTCGATCTCACCGTTCCGCTTGAGGAGCGAGATGACGGGCAGCTCGTCGAAGACGAGCACGACGACCGGTGTCTCGGCCTGGACGGCGGCGGTCTGCACCTCGACGTCCTCGGGGAAGACGAGCGCCTCGACGTTCGAGCTGAAGAGGAAGAGCACGAGGAAGACGATCGGCGCCGGGGCGAGCACGGTCATGAACGTGCGGCACGGCGCTCACGCGCCAGAGCGCGACGGCGGCGGCCACGCCGGCGAGCGCCGAGGCCACGATCAGCGGACGGTGCCCTCGAGCCCGAGGCGCTCGAAGGCCTGGACGGCGAAGACCGCGACCAGGAAGCCGGCGAAGACGAGGTGGAGGACGGCGGCGGCGCGCTCGTCGACGAGCCCGACGAGGAGCTCGACGGCGAGGAGCGCCGAGGGCGGGCACGAACGTGACGACGAGCGCGAAGAGCACGATGTCCGACGGCGTCGAGCCGCGCACGGCGAAGAACTCGGCGTTCTTCCCCGAGGATGTCGAAGAGCGGCTGTGCGAGCGCGAAGCCTGAGAGCACGAGGAGCTGGAGGCCGCGCACCGCGGGCTCGCGGAAGCCCGACAGGCGGCGGGCCGACGTCGCCTGGGTCTCCGCGACGGTCACGGTCACGAAGGGACGGCGTGGTAGAGCACGCGCCGGCCGCCGGCGAGCTCCTCGCGAGCGCTCGACCGGAACCGCTCGCCGAGCGCGCGCTCGAACGGCTCGCGGTCGTAGTCCGGGTGCGCGCCCGGGCGCTTGCGGGCGAGCAGCGCCGGACCACGGGGTCGTCCCGCGTCGGGAACTCGATCACGAGCGCCGTCCGAGCCCGCGCAGCCAGTCGAGGAACTCGGGCACCGGCACGTTGCCCGAGATCGCGACGTGGTGGATGCACCGCGAGGAGAGCGTCAGGTCCGGGCGCCCGCGCTCCGCGAGCGTCCGCCGCTCGCGCCCCCGCCAGCCGAGGGCGGGCGACGGATCGGTCGACGTCGCCGACGAGCGGCAGGATCGACGTCGCGGCCTCGTCGGCGAGCGCGCGGTAGAAGCCGTCGACGACGGCGCGCGTCGCCGTCGATCGCGACCACGTAGTCGGCGTGCTCGGCCGCGATGCGCGAGTAGCGGCCCTCGTTGCAGCCGAGGTCCCAGGCGAGCTCCCAGCGCCGCGAGCCGCACGACCTCGCGGACGAACGCCTCCTTCGCCGCCGCGTCCGCGTCCGTGTAGGACGTCGTCGCGCCGTAGTCCGACCACGCCGTGCGCGCCGGGCTTCCAGTCGAGCCGCCGCACGAGCTTCTCGAGCCGGCGGACGTTCGCGACGATCAGCTCCTTCTGAAGCCGGCGCGCCGAGCTCGCGCCTTCACGTCCCGCGTCGACTCCGCGTGCCTTCGCTCGAGCCGGGCGTGCAGCGCGACGTGCGTCATGACGCCGCGGCGGAAGAGGTCGCGGAAGGACATGCAGCCCGCGCACTCCTGCGGGCGCGATGCCGTCAAGGCGCCCGCGGAGCCAGGGCTGGAAGGCGACGCCCTTGTACGCCTGGAGGAGGAGCGGATTGAGGAAGAGCATGCAGAACTGGCGGTAGCCCTCCCACGGCTCGCCCTCGGGCAGCCGCTCGAAGGAGCCGACGTCGATGAAGACCGGCCGGGCCCCGCGCCACTGGACGTTGTAGGCGACGCGTCCTTGAGGGTCAGGTCCTCGTCGAGCGCGCGTCGGAGCAGCTCGAGCTGGAGGAGCGCCGCGTCCCGCAGCATCGAGAACGGCCACTCGTAGGGGTACGAGACGAAGGGAATCCGCTCGTGCTCGAGGCACCGCGGCGGGCCGGGCGACGAGCCCGTCCGGGCATGCTCGACGCCGTCGATCTCGGTGTCGGTCGCAACGACCTTGCCCTCGGCCACCGCCTCGGCGAAGAGCTCGCGACCGCGAGAGCGCGAGCCAGTCGTCCAGGCCGTCCTCGCGAGAGCGCGCGGAGCACGCCGCCCGTCCTCGTAGAAGACGCGGCTGTCCCGGTCGCGGAACGACCCCGGATCCAGAGGCGCCGCCGTCCGGGCGGCCGCCGGATCAGCGCTTCCCGGCCGGCTCACCGGCCGCTCGAGCGAGCCGCGCTCGGACGCGGGGGCAACGTCGGACGGCTCCTCACGGCGAGAAGCCTCGTCCGGCTTGCGGAGGTGGAGGAAGACGAGCACTCGATGCCAGAACATCTTGAGGAAGACCGCGGCTGCCGCGAGCCCGCCCAGGATCATCTGGAGGATCATGCTGCCGCTACCGGGGTCGATGTAGCCGAGATCCATGTCGAGGTCTCCTTTTGTTGCCGCAGTTGGTTGCGGAAGCCGCAGTATGTTACCGGCCGGTGACGGACGGGTTCCGACCTGGAGGCTCCTGGCTCGCCGCCGGCTGGCCGGTCCGGTCGTCGAGGCGAAAGCACCCTCTCGCCCGGCGCTAACCTGCTGGTATGGCCGAATCGCCTCAGAGCACATGGAAAGTGACGCACCTGGACGAGTTGCCGCGGGTCGCAAATGGAAGCCTCTGGCGGCCCGTTCGGCGACAGCTCGGTGTGACGGGCTTCGGCATCAACGCGTATACGGCCGATGAGATCGGGGCTGACCTCATCGAGCCCCACGACGAGACGAGCCCCGGCTCGGGGCGCCACGAAGAGGTCTACCTCGTCGTCGAGGGCACGGCGCGATTCCGGGTCGCGGACTCCGACGTCGAGGCGCCCAGAGGCACTTTCGTCTTCGTACCGCCGGGCGTACACCGTGAGGCGACGGCCGGTGCAGCTCCGACCACGGTCGTCGTCGTCGGGGGCCGCCCCGGCTCCGGCCTACCCGTGTCACCGTTCGAGTACTGGTACGCGGCAGAACCCGCCTACCAGGCAGGCGACTTCGAGGAGGCGGTCGCGATCGCCCGCGACGGCCTGGCCGATTACCCCGACCACCCACATCTGCACTACCAGCTGGCCTGCTACGAAGCTCGCGCGGGGAATGCAGACGCCGCCCTGGCGCACCTGGAGGTCGCCTCCCGTGACGAGCGTGTGCCCGGCTGGGCGGCGGACGACGACGACTTTGCGAGCCTTCGCGGCGACGAGCGTTTCACCCGGCTACTGCAGTCCGGCACGTCGAGCCCATCGCCGTAAGTCGAGACCGCCGATCGGGAACGACGCATACCATCCCCGAGGGCAGACCCGGTCCACAGCAAGCCGCTAAGAGGGAGCGCACGTGAAGATTCGCCCTGAGGAGATCACCTCGATCCTGAAGCAGCGGATCGAGGAGTACGACGTCGAAACGGACCTCGCCGAGGTCGGCACCGTGCTGCAGGTCGGCGACGGCCTCGCGCGCGTCTACGGCCTCGAGAACTGCATGGCCATGGAGATGCTCGAGCTCGAGCACGGCGTCACCGGGATCGCCTTCAACCTGGAGGAGGACAACGTCGGGAGCCCGCTCTTCGGCGACTGGGAGCTCGTCTCCGAGGGCGAGCCCGTCAAGCGCACCGGCAAGGTCGTGAGCGTCCCGGTCGGCGAGGCGCTCGTCGGCCGCATCGTGAACCCGCTCGGCCAGCCGCTCGACGGGCAGGGGCCGATCAAGACGGACGAGACGCCGCCAGCTCGAGTTCAAGGCGCCCGGCGTCGTCCAGCGCCAGCCCGTGAAGGAGCCGCGTCCAGACCGGGATCAAGGCGATCGACTCGATGATCCCGATCGGCCGCGGCCAGCGGGAGCTCATCATCGGCGACCGCTCGACCGGGAAGACCGCGATCCTCGTCGACACGATCCTGAACCAGAAGGGCCAGGACATGATCTGCGTCTACGTCGCGATCGGCCAGAAGGCCTCGACGGTCGCCCAGGTGTACGAGCGGCTCAAGGACGCGGGCGCGATGGACTACACGATCATCGTCAGCGCCTCCGCGACCGAGGCGGCGCCGATCAAGTGGATGGCGCCCTTCGCCGGCTGCGCGATGGGCGAGTACTTCCTCTACGACGGCCGTCACGCGCTCTGCATGTACGACGACCTCTCGAAGCACGCGGACGCGTACCGGCAGATGTCGCTCCTCCTGCGCCGGCCGCCCGGGCGCGAGGCGTTCCCGGGGGACGTCTTCTACCTCCACTCGCGGCTCCTCGAGCGCGCGGTCAAGCTGAGCGACGACCTCGGCGGCGGCTCGCTCACCGCGCTGCCGGTCATCGAGACGCAGGCCGGCGACGTGGCGGCCTACATCCCGACGAACGTCATCTCGATCACGGACGGCCAGATCTTCCTCGAGAGCAGCCTCTTCTACTCGGGCGTCCGGCCGGCGATCAACGTCGGCATCTCGGTCTCACGCGTGGGCGGGAACGCGCAGACGAAGGCGATGAAGAAGGTCGCGGGGCGCCTGCGGCTCGACCTCGCGCAGTACCGCGAGCTCGAGGCGTTCGCGCAGTTCGGGTCGGAGCTCGACCCGGAGACGCAGCGCACCCTTGCCCGCGGCGAGCGGATGGTCGCGACGCTGAACCAGCCGCAGTACCAGCCGTGGCCGATGGAGGAGCAGGTCGTCGCGATCTTCGCCGGGATCCACGGCTTCCTCGACGACGTTCCGCCAGGCCAGGTTCCCCGCTTCCAGGACGAGCTGCGCGAGTACCTGAAGAGCGAGGAGACGCTCTACGACGGGCATCCGCGACGCAGAAGGACCTCTCGGACGAGCTCGACGCCAAGCTCCGCGAGGCGATCGAGGCGCTTCAAGGAGGGCTTCGCGGTCCACGAGGAGAGCGCGCTCCCGACGGGCTAGATGGTTGACCGGCAATTACCGCACTCACGGATGACGCCCCAGACACGGCGCCGGACGGCACCCTCGGCCTTCCCAAGGCAACCAGCCTTGGCTGCGGCCGAGTGTACCGCCCGACTTGGTCTGAATCGCCCCAGCAAGTACGCCAATTACCGATCAACCATCTGAGTTGGCGACGGTTCAGGACATCAAGCGGCGGGTCGGCTCCGTCAAGAACACGAGCAAGATCACGAAGGCGATGGAGCTCGTGGCGGCGGCCAAGCTCCGCCGGGCCGAGGCGCGGATCGAGGCGCTCCGGCCGTATGCCGAGCGCATGCGGGAGCTCATGATCGGCACGGCGCGGGCGACGCCGGCCCGCGGGTTCCCCCTCCTCGAGGCGCGAGAGGATGTCGGAACGCTGGCGATCCTCGCCCTGACCGGGGACCGCGGCCTCGCCGGCGGCTTCAACGCGCAGATCGTGCGCCGCGCGCTCGCGCTCGCGTCGCGAGGCGCGCCGCGACGGACAGGACGTGCGCTGGCTCGCGGTCGGGAAGAAGGGCCGCTCGACGCTGCGCTTCCGCGGCCTCGACGTCACGCAGTCCTGGGTCGACCTGACCGACCGCCCCTCCTACGCGGACGCCGAGGCCGTCGCGCACGCGATCGCGGCGCTCTACGCCGAGCGGGAGGTCGACCGCGTCGTCATGGTCTACAACAGCTACGTCTCGCCGCTGACGCAGCGCGTCGAGGTGGAGGACGTCCTCCCGATCCCGCGCACGGCGCTCGAGGGCGAGGAGCGGTCTGCCTACGAGATCGCGCTCGAGGGCGACTTCATCTACGAGCCCGAGCCCGAGATCATCCTCGAGCGGCTCCTTCCGACCTACCTCGAGACCTCGATCTTCCGGGCGCTCCTCGAGTCGGCCGCGTCCGAGCACGGGGCCCGTATGACCGCCATGCGAAACGCGTCGAAGAACGCGGGCGAGCTGATCGACCGGCTGACGCTCGAGATGAACCGCGCCCGCCAGGCCGAGATCACGCAGGAGATCCTCGAGGTCGTGGCCGGCGCGGACGCTCTGACGGCGTAGATGCCTGACCGGAAATCACGCGGCCGGGGACGGCCACGACGCGGCGCCGGATCACCACCCTCGCGCGTCACACAGGCTTCCAGCCTGCACGACGCGTGAGTGCGGCGCCCGGCTTGGTCGTGACCGCCCCCGACGGCGCGCCAATTTCCGGTCAGGCATCTACGCCGTCGCGTAGGACGCTGTGGCGCCACGCGCTCCCAACCCCGACGCCCCCGCCCGCCGTCGCTTCGTCCTGATCGTCGGCGTCCTCGCGGTGGTCGGCGTGCTCGCGGCGGTCGGCTCGGCCTCGAGGATCCGGGCCCACGGCGGCCGGCCCGGCTGCGGGGCCGCGCGACCGGGGTGCGACGCTGACGGTCGCCTGGGGCTCGGTCCCGCGCTCGCTCGACCCCGCCTACGCGAGCGATGCGACCTCGGCGAACCTCGTCTGGAACCTGATGGACCCCCTCGTCCGGCTCGACGAGGAGATGCGACCGGTCCCCGGCCTCGCGAAAGGATGGGACGTCTCCTCCGACGGTCGCCGCGTGCGCTTCTTCCTCCGTCAGGACGGGCGCTGGACGGACGGCGAGCCCGTGACGGCAGCCGACTTCGAGTTCGCATGGAAGCGCGTGCTCGCGCGCGGGAGCGAGCTCGCCCTACGCGGAGCAGCTCCTCGGGATCGCAGGCGCAGCCGCCTACCACGCATGCGTAACGCGCTGCGCCGTGCTCGCCCGTCGCGTGGGCATCGAGGCGCAGGGGAGCTGGGAGCTCGTCGTCCGGCTCGCCTCGCCCCGGCCGTGGTTCCCGGCCGAGACCGCGCAGCCCGCCTTCCTCCCCGTCCCCGAGAAGCGCGTGCGCACCCTGGGCGACGACTGGGCGACGCCGGAGGCGATCGTCACGAGCGGCCCGTTCCGGCTGGCGCAGCTCGACGACGACACCGTGACGCTCGTCCGGAGCGAGGACTTCCGCCGCGGTCTCCCCGTCCTGCCCGGCCGCGTGGTCGGGCGGATCCTGCCCGAGCCCACCGCCCGCGTGGAGGCCTTCGACGCCGGGAGTGTCATGGCCCTCGACGGCGTCGGGCCTGCCGAACGCCGACCTCCCCGCGCTCCGCGAGCGCGAGGAGTACGAGGCCTACCCCGGCCTCGGGACGAAGCTTCTACGCCTTCAACCTGCGGACGCTCCTCGACGTGCACCAGCGGCGCGCCCTGGCGCTCGCGGTCGACCGGGACGCGATGGTCGAGAACCTCGCTGACGCGGATCTCGTCTCCGCCACGCGCTTCACGCCGCCCGGCCTCCCCGAGGGCGAAGGCGAGGACGAAGACTCGGTGTGGTTCCCGGCGGAGGGCGACCTCGACCGCGCGCGGGAGGAGCTCGAACAGGCGGCCGTCGTGAAACGGCGGATCACGCTCCTCCACGTGGACGAGCCCGGAAACCGCGACGTCGCGCTCGCCCTCCGCGACTCCTGGAACGCGCTCGGGATCGAGACGACTGTCCGCGCGCGGCCGCCCGAGGAGTATCTCGACTTCGAGGGCCCGCTCACGCGCGACTCGGTCGACCTCTACCAGGTCGACCTCCGCTACGCGTACCCGGACGCGCTCGCAGGTCTCACGTACTGGGAGTGCTTCGACCCGAGAAACAAGACGAACTTCTGCCATCCGGGCTACGACGCGCTCGTCGAGGAGGCGCGCCGCGAGCTCGATCCGGACGCGCGCGGGGCGCTCACGGCGCGGGCCGAGGACATCCTCTTCGGCGAGGACGGGCGGAACCCCGGCGTCGTCCTCTTCTGGCCCGCGACGCCGAACCTCGAGGCCCTGCGGGTCGCCGAGACGTTCCGCGTGAGCCCGCTCGGCCTCATCGACCTCTGGTCGGTCGACGTTCGCTAACAGGACCGCGACGGATGACGTCGTACTAACGGGGCGCGGCGGGCTGGCAACGCCGGGGGACGTGGAGTACACTCGCCCGCCGAAGCCACCGGCCGGGAGGAAACCAGATGGCGACCGTTGCACCGGAGACCACCGAAGCCGTTACGGTCACCGGCGACGAGCGGGCGGCGCAGGGCAAGTCGCCCCGCCAGCTCTTCTGGGCCCGGTTCAAGCAGGACCGCGCGGCTTTCGTCGGCCTCGGGCTCATCGCGTTCCTCGTCCTGATCGCCATCTGCGCGCCCCTGATCGCGCGCGCGGTCGACCACGGCCCGAACGAGCTCTTCCAGCGCGAGATGACGGACTCCTTCGGCATCCCGAAGGGGCCGAACAAGGACTTCCTCTTCGGCGCGGACTCCTCCGGTCGTGACGTCCTCGTTCGCGTCGCCTACGGTGCGCGGACGTCGCTCCTCGTGGCCATCGTGGCGACGGGGATCGCGGTCGTGATCGGCACCGTGCTCGGGACGCTCGCCGGCTACTTCGGCGGGAAGGCCGACACGTTCATCTCGCGGACGATCGACATCATCCTCTCCGTCCCGGTGCTCCTCTTCGCGCTCGGGATCGTCGCGGCGTGCAGCGCCGACGAGCAGGGATGCCTGAACGGACTGATCAAACCGGGCCTCACCCTGGTCATCTTCGTGATCGCGGTCTTCACGTGGCCGTACGTCGCCCGCATCGTGCGCGGGAACACCCTCTCGCTCCGCGAGAAGGAGTTCATCGAGGCGGCCCGCTCGCTCGGCGCGGGCAACGCCAGGATCATGTTCCGCGAGGTCCTCCCGAACCTCGTCGCGCCGATCATCGTCTACTCGACGCTCCTGATCCCCAGCAACATCCTCTTCGAGGCCTCGCTCTCGTTCCTCGGTGTCGGCGTCCCGCAGTCGACGCCGTCCTGGGGCCGGATGCTCTCGGACGCGTCCTCCGTCTTCCAGTATGCATGGTGGCTCATGTTCTTCCCGGGGCTCTTCCTGATCGCCACGACGCTCGCGTTCAACCTCGTCGGGGACGGCCTGCGCGACGCCCTCGATCCGAGAAGTAACCGCTGACGCTAACTTCGCCGCCGGCCTGTCGTCCACGGTTCCGAGGGCTGTCGTAGACGACGGCAAAACCTGGCACAAGGACCCAGTGAACCGAAGAGAGAGGTGACCATTGCGACGTAAAACGATCGCGCTATTCGTGCTCCTGGTCAGCCTCGTCTTCGCGCTCGGCGCCGCCGGCTGCGGCGGCGACGACGACGGAGACGGAGGCGGCGCAGCGACCGGCGCCCAGGACACCACGGGCGAGGAGGGTGAGGCCACCAAGGGCGGCACCCTCACCGACGCAGACAGATGCTTTCGAGTGGACGGGGAACTTCGACCCGACGGGCGAGTACCTGGCCACGTACCTCGGGCTCTACACGAACCTGCTCGGCCGGACGCTCATGGGCTACAAGCACTCGCCCGACGCGGAGGGCAACGAGCTGATCCCGGATCTCGCCGAGGCGGAGCCGGAGATCTCCGAGGACGGGTTGACGTACACCTTCACCCTGCGTGACGGCGTCATGTTCGGCCCGCCGCTCAGTCGCGAGGTGACGTCGAAGGACGTCGAGTACGCCTTCAAGCGCATCGGCACCCCGGCGCTCGTCGCGCAGTACGGCTTCTACTACCTGGGCACGATCAAGGGGCTCCAGGAGTTCTCGGACGCCGGCGGGCTCTCGAAGCCGGCGAACGCGAGCAAGGCGGTCGCGGGCATCGAGACGCCCGACGACAAGACCATCGTCTTCGAGCTCGAGAAGCCGACGGGCGACTTCCTCTACCGGGTCGCCATGCCGGCGGCCGGACCGATCCCGGAGGAGGTCGCGAAGTGCTTCCTCAAGGCCGGTGAGTACGGCCGCTTCGTCATCTCGTCGGGCCCGTACATGATCGAGGGCTCCGACGCGCTCGACGTCACGAGCTGCGACACGATGAAGGCGCTTGCAGGCTTCAACCCGAACCAGCACGTGCGGCTCGCACGGAACCCGGACTACGACCCGGCGACCGACGATCCGGAGGCCCGGGAGAACAACTTCGACAACTTCGAGATGACCCTGAACACGAACGCCCAGGACATCTTCGACCGCGTCAAGGCCGGGCAGCTCGACCTCTCGTACGCGGCCGAGCCGCAGGAGGTCGTCCGCGAGTACACGACGGACGACACGCTGTCGGAGAACTACCACATCAACTCCGGCGACCGGACCTGGTACCTCACGATGAACCTGACGCAGCCGCCGTTCGACGACATCAACGTGCGGAAGGCCGCGAACCTGATCATGGACAAGGAAGGCCTCCGCCGGGCCTGGGGCGGCGAGCCGAAGGGCGAGATCGCGAACCACATCGTCCCGGACACGATGTTCAACGGCGACCTGGACGACTACGACCCGTACCCGAGCGAGGGCAACGCCGGTGACCTCGAGGCGGCCAAGGCAGAGATGGCCGAGTCGAAGTACGACACCGACCGGGACGGGATCTGCGACGCACCGGAGTGCAAGAACGTCCTGCACGTCACCCGCAACACCGACGTGTGGAAGAACATGGAGCCGGTGATCGAGGAGTCGCTCGGGAAGATCGGGATCGAGGTCACCTCGCGTGAGTTCGAGGACTCGTACACGGTCATCCAGACCGTGGGGCGGCACGTCCCGGTCTCGTCCACGCCCGGTTGGGGCAAGGACTACGCGGACGCCTCGACCTTCATGGTGCTCTTCGACAGCCGCAGCATCCTGCCCGAGGGGAACGTGAACTACTCCCTCGTGGGCGTCACGCCCGAGCAGGCGCAGGAGATCGGCGCCCAGGGCACGGTCGAGGGCATCCCGAACGTCGACGCGGACATCGACGCGTGCAACGAGCTGATCGGCGTGACGAGCGCAACACCTGCTGGCAGGACCTCGACAAGAAGCTGATGGAAGAGATCGTTCCGTGGGTGCCGTACCTCGACGCCAACGCGGACTTCGTGACGAGCGACAACGTCACGCACTACGTGTTCGACCAGAACTCCGGCGACCCGGCCTGGTCGCAAGCTGGCCGTCGGCGGCGGGTAGATGACCCGCTGAGCAACCGCACCCGGAGGGCCGCCCTGGGCAGGGCGGCCCTCCGGCTCTAGAATCCCGGAGCGAGTCTCCCGGGGAACGGAGGAAGAGATGGGCCGGTACGTGATCAGGCGACTTCTCTGGACAGTCCTCGTGATGCTCCTGGTCACGCTCGTCACCTTCGCGATCTTCTTCCTGATGCCGCCGGGCAACCCGGCGATCAAGTTCGCGGGCAAGCAGCCGACGCCCGAGATCATCGCCGAGGTGGAGAAGCAGCTCGGCCTGGACAAGCCCGCGTTCGGCATCACCCTCCCCAAGGTCTGGGAGTCGGAGCCCTGGGACTCGCAGTACTCCGCCTTCCTCGGGCGCCTGGTAACCGGTGACAGCGCCGAGTGCCCGCCGGGCATCGGCGGCTGCGGCTGGCCCGGCCTCGGCGTCTCCTACGACAGCCGCACCGCGGTGCGCGAGGAGATCATCGAACGCGCGCCGAGGACGATCGTGCTCGCAATCGGCGCATCGATCATCTGGCTCGTCGTCGGCGTCTCGATCGGCGTCCTGTCGGCGCTCAGGCGCCGGACGTTCGCGGACCGCGCGGCGCATGGGATTCGCGCTCTTCGGCATCTCCGCGCCGGTCTTCGTCCTCGGCCTCGGCGCTCTCTACATCTTCCGGTGGAAGCTCGGCTTCGAAGGGATGGGGACGGGCTATGTCCCGTTCAGCGAGAGCCCGTCCGAGTGGTTCACGCCACCTCATCCTGCCGTGGTTCGTGCCTCGCCCTGCTCTACGCCGCCTTCTACGCGCGGATGACGCGGGGGAACCTGATCGACGTCATGGGCGAGGACTACATCCGGACCGCCCGCGCCAAGGGGCTCTCCGAGCGGAAGGTCGTCTTCAAGCACGGCTTGCGGGCGAGCCTGACGCCGATCGTCGACGATGTTCGGGATGGACCTCGCGCTCCTGATCGGCGGCGCGGTCATCACCGAGACGGTCTTCAACATCCAGGGGCTCGGCAGCTGGGCCGTCGACTCGGCCGCAGGCGCCGACCTACCGGCGATCATGGGGGTCGTCCTGGTCGCCGTCGTTCGCCGTCGCGATCATGAACCTCATCGTGGACGTCGCTCTACGCGTACCTCGACCCGCGGCGTCCGGCTGACGTGGACGCTCGGCGACGGCGCCTCCTAGAGGTCAAGCGACCTCAGCGTCCACTTCCCCACGCCCGACGGGATCGTCAAGGCCGTCGACGGCCTCTCCTTCTCCGTGCGCCGGGGAGAGACGTTCGGGATCGTCGGCGAGTCGGGCTCCGGGAAGAGCGTCACCTGCCTGACGGCGCTCGGGCTCATCAACCGGAAGAGCGCGCGATCTCGGCGGCGAGATCCTGTTCAAGGGCCAGAGCATGCTCGACATGCTCGCTCGAGCAGCTCCAGCATGTGCGCGGCAAGGAGCTCGCGATGATCTTCCAGGATCCCTTCGCGTCGCTGCATCCGATGTACCGGGTCGGCGACCAGCTCGTCGAGGCCGTCCGGGTGCACGAGGACGTGTCGAAGGCCGAGGCGCGCAACCGCGTGATCGAGGTCCTCACGGCCGTCGGGATTCCGCGCCCGCAGGAGCGCTTTCGCGACTACCCGCACCAGTACTCGGGCGGGATGCGCCAGCGCGCGATGATCGCGATGGCGCTCCTCCACAATCCCGACATCCTGATCGCGGACGAGCCGACGACGGCGCTCGACGTGACCGTCCAGGCTCAGATCCTCGAGCTGATCGACCGTGTGAAGAAGGAGTTCAACATCGGCGTGATCCTGATCACCCACGACCTCGGCGTGATCGCGGACGTGGCCCAGACGTCATGGTCATGTACGCGGGCCGCGCGATGGAGCTCGGGCACGACAGGACGGCTCTTCGACCACCCCGCTCCACCCCTACGCCTGGGGGCTCCTCGAGTCGATCCCGACGGATCACGCAGAAGGGCTCGCGGCTCCTGGCGATCGAGGGCTCGCCGCCTTCGCTCATCAACGTCGCCGCCCGGCTGCCCGTTCCATCCGCGCTGCCCGCACCGCTTCGAGCCGTGCGACAAGGATCGGCCCGAGTTCATGGATCGCGGCGGCGGGCCATCCCGAGGCCTGCCACCTGAGCGCGAGGACAAGCGCCGGCTCTGGGACGGAGCGCGAGGCGCGGCGGTATCGAGGTGGCCGCGTGAGCGTCGCCACGTCCCCGGAGACGAGGCCGGAGCGCCGGGCCGGCAGCGAGCCGCTCGTCCAGCGTCCGAGAATCTGACGAAGTACTTCCCGATCACGCGCGGGATCCTCTTCCAGCGCGAGATCGCGCGCGTGCACGCCGTCGAGGACGTCTCGCTTCGACATCTTCCCGGGCGAGACGCTCGGGCTCGTCGGCGAGTCCGGCTCCGGCAAGTCGACGACCGCGCGCCTCATCACGAAGCTCATCGATTCGACCTCGGGAAAGATCTGTCTTCGACGGCCGCGACATCACGAGGCTACAGCAGGCGCCAGATGCGGCCGCTGCGTCGTGAGATGCAGATGATCTTCCAGGACCCGTACTCGTCGCTGAACCCGCGGCAGACGGTCGGGCAGATCATCGGCGCGCCGTACGTCGATCCAGAAGCACCGAGAAGAACATCCGTCGCCGCGTGCAGGAGCTGATGGATCGCGTCGGCCTGAACCCGGAGCACTACAACCGCTACCCGCACGAGTTCTCGGGCGGGCAACGCCAGCGCATCGGCGTCGCCCGGGCGCTCGCGCTGAGCCCGCAAGCTGATCATCTGCGACGAGCCGGTCTCGGCGCTCGACGTCTCCATCCAGGCGCAGATCCTCAACCTGCTCGAGGGGCTCCAGGACGACTTCAACCTGACGTACCTGTTCATCTCGCACGACCTCGGCGTCGTCCGGCACATCTCCGACCGGATCGCGGTCATGTACCTCGGCCGCGATCGTCGAGGTCGGCGCAGGCCGACCGAGCTCTACGAGAACCCGCAGCATCCCGTACACGGCCGCGCTCCTCTCGGCCGTGCCGAAGGGGCATCGGCGGCGACGGCGCGCAGACGAGCGCATCGTCCTCGACGGGGGACGTCCCCTCGCCCGTCGACCCCCCGCCCGGCTGCCCGTTCCACACCGCGCTGCCCGAAGGCGCGCACGTCACCGGGCAGGGCGACGAGGTGCCGGAGAACTGCCGGACGGAGATCCCGCCGCTCGGCGAGCGTCGAGCAGCGCAACCGGCCGCCTGCTGGTACCCGCTCGCAGGCCGGCGAGAGGCCTCCAGCGGGCTCGCACGCGCCTAGGCGGCTGACCGCGCGATTCGAGGCTATCTACTTACCTAACCCGATCGGCGCGATCTAGCACGTCTCACCTCGACTGCAGCCGTCGAAGAGGAAGACGTGACTGGAGTTCGTGACACCAGGATGTGAACGAGTCGCTCGAGGCTGTGGCGTCGCTCGGGCTCGGACTGGCGGAGATCTCGCAGCTCGAGCGTGCGCTCCTGGCGACGCACCTCCGCCGCTGCGCAGGCTGCGCCGACGCGGTCGCCGGAGATGCGGGCGCTCGACCGCCGCGCTCCGCGACCGCCCCGCTCGAGCCGCTCGTCCGCGCCCGGTCTTCGTCGCGCAGCCCGGCGGCTCCGTTCGCGCCGACGCGCCTGCGCGGTTCGCTGGCGCTCGCGGCGACGCTCGCAGCCTCGCCGCGGGCCTCGGCGTCCTCGCCGGCATCCGTCGGCGGCGACGCCGGCCGCGCCGCCCGACGCGGCCGCGTCCGACATCGCGCTCCTCCTTCCCTCGGCCGACGAACAGCGCGACCTCCGCGGCGTCCGCACCCTGCCCGCACGCGATCGCCGAAGCGCGCTCGGCGGCGTCTAGCTCCCGGCGCGGCTCCGCCGAGCTACCCTGCGGCATGGCCTTCCAGCCGACGCTCATCGCGTCGCACGTCTGAACGCTCGACCATGCCGCCCGTGTGGCGGTCGGCAGCTCGCTCGCCACGCGGCGGCGCGAGGAGGCTCGCGCGTCGCTGGGCGTGCCGCCGTGAGCGGCTCGCCGGGCTGTTGCGCCGAAGGAGGCCGCGTCAACGAGCTCCGCAGCCAGGATTTCCGGTTGGATAGACTCGCCGCCGACCCCGAGCCAGGAGCCCGCATGACCCGAAGAGAAGCGAACGTCGGCAAGGTCGTCGAGATCAGGGGCGTCGTCATCGACGCCGTCTTCCCTGGCGAGCTGCCCGCGATCTACGGCGCGCTCGAGATCGCAGATCCCGGGCGCTGACGGGCGGGACCCGCGTCGAGCTCGATCGCCGAGGTGCAGCAGCACCTCGGCAACGACCGCGTCCGCGCGGTCGCGATGGACTCGACCGACGGCCTCGCGCGCGGCGTCGACGTCGTGGACACGGGCGCGCCGATCTCCGTCCCGGTCGGCGAGGCGACGCTCGGCCGCCTCTTCAACGTGCTCGGCGCTTCGATCGACGGCAAGGAGCGAGGCGCGGCGGCGACGAGCGGTGGCCGATCCACCGCGACGCGCCGCTCTTCGAGGAGCTCGTAGCCGCGCATCGAGATCTTCGAGACCGGGCATCAAGGTCATCGACCTCCTCGCGCCCGTACGTGAAGGGCGGCAAGGTCGGCCTCTTCGGCGGCGCCGGCGTCGGCAAGACCGTCCTGATCCAGGAGCTCATCCGCAACATCGCGGAGGAGCACGAGGGCCTCTCCGTCTTCGCGGGTGTGGGCGAGCGAACGCGCGAGGGGAACGACCTCTGGCTCGAGATGACGGAGTCGGGCGTGATCGAGAAGACGGCGCTCGTCTTCGGGCAGATGAACGAGCCCCCGGGCGCGCGCCTCCGCGTCGGCCTCTCCGGGCTCGACCATGGCCGAGTACTTCCGCGAGCAGGGCCAGGACACCCTGCTCTTCATCGACAACATCTTCCGCTTCGTGCAGGCGGGATCCGAGGTCTCCGCGCTCCTCGGCCGCATGCCGTCCGCGGTGGGATACCAGCCGACGCTCGCGACCGAGATGGGCCAGCTCCAGGAGCGGATCACCTCGACGCGCAACCGGCTCGGTCACGTCCGTGCAGGCGATCTACGTGCCGGCGGACGACCTGACCGACCCGGCGCCCGCTGCGAGTTCGCGCACCTCGACGCGACCACCGTGCTCTCGCGGGCGATCGCCGAGCAGGCGCTCTACCCGGCCGTCGATCCGCTCGACTCGTTCTCGCGCGCCACCAGCCGGACATCGTGGGCGAGGAGCACTACCGGACGGCGACGGCCGTGCAGGAGATCCTCCAGCGCTACAAGGAGCTCCAGGACATCATCGCCATCCTCGGGATGGAGGAGCTCTCGGACGAGGACAAGCTCATCGTCCAGCGCGCGCGCAAGATCCAGCGGTTCCTCTCGCAGCCGTTCTTCGTCGCCGAGGCCTTCACCGGGAGCCCGGGCAAGTACGTGCCTCGCGACGACACGATCCGCGGCTTCGCCGAGATCATCGACGGCAAGCACGACGAGCTTCCCGAGGCGGCCTTCTACATGGTCGGGACGATCGAGGAGGCCGTGGAGCGAGCCCAGGAGATGGGCGGGGAGGAGCGCAAGGCGGAGCCGGAGGCCGAGGAGGCGCCGGCCGAGCAGGCCGAGGCAGAGACCGAGCCGCCGAGCCCGCGACCGTCTAGACGGTGGCCGAGGGGTCGACGCACACCTTCTCGCTCTCGGTGGTCACGCCGGAGGGCTCGGCCTTCGAGGGCGAGGCGGAGCGGCTGGTCGTGCCGGGCGCGGCGGGGGAGATCGGCGTCCTCGCACGCCACGCGCCGCTCGTCGCGATGCTGCAGGCGGGCGAGATCCGCATCAAGTCCGACGGGAGCTGGCAGAGCTTCGCCGCGGGCCCGGGCTACTTCAAGGTGCAGCGTGACCGGGCGATCGTGCTCGTCGACGACGCCGTGCGTGCGGAGGAGATCGACGTCGAAGAGTCACGACGGGAGGTCGAGAGCCGCGCGTGCGCTCGTCGAGCGGGCGGAGGCGGGCGAGGAGGGCATCGACCGCTGGCAGGCCGAGCAGCGGCTCCGTCACGCCGAGAACAAGATCCAGGTCGCCGGGCGCGGCTAGACACGCTCTCTCGTCAGAGCCGCATTCCCGTCCTGCACGGCCTAGCGCGGTAACGAGCCTGCCGGGGAGCTCCCGCCGGGGCGTGGAGTTTTCTCGCTAAGGGCCGGGTGGGCCCGGCCTCCGGGCAGAATGTGGACGTGGCGACCGCCACGACACCGGGGACCTCGGCGGAAACGCGGCTCCGCGAGCTCATGGCGCAGCGCATCGTCGTCCTCGACGGTGCGTGGGGGACGATGCTGCAGCGCCAGGGGCTCGAGGACGCCGACTACCGTGGCGATCGGTTTCGCGACCACCCCAGAGACGTCAAGGGCGACCCCGACCTCCTCAACCTGACGCGGCCCGACGTCGTCCTCGACGTCCATCGCGCGTACCTCGACGCCGGCGCCGACATCACGACGACGAACACGTTCACGGCCACGTCGATCGGGCAGGCGGACTACGGGCTCGAGGACGCCGTCTACGACATGAACGTGGCCGGGGCGCAGCTCGCGCGGCAGGCGGCGGACGAGCTGGGCGGTCGCTTCGTCGCGGGGTCGGTCGGCCCGCTGAACCAGGCGCTCTCGCTCTCTCCTCGCGTGGAAGACCCGGCCTACCGCAACGTGACCTTCGACGAGGTCCGGGACTCCTACGCGGAGCAGATCCGCGGCCTGCGCGACGGCGGCGTCGACCTCCTCCTCGTCGAGACGGTCTTCGACACGCTGAACGCCAAGGCGGCGATCGTCGCCGCGATCGACGAGGCGCCCGAGCTGCCGCTCTGGCTCTCGGTCACGATCGTCGACCTCAGCGGGCGCACGCTCTCGGGCCAGACGCTCGAGGCGTTCTGGCTCGCCGTCGAGCATGCTCGGCCGCTCATCGTCGGCGTGAACTGCTCGCTCGGCGCGCGCGAGATGCGCCCGCACGTGGAGGAGCTCTCGCGGCTCGCCGACACGTTCACGAGCTGCCACCCGAACGCCGGCCTCCCGAATGCCTTCGGCGACTACGACGAGCTGCCGCCCGACACGCTCCAGGCTCCTGCGCGAGTTTGCCGAGGCAGGTTTCGTGAACGTCGTGGGCGGTTGCTGCGGCACGACCCCGGAGCACACGCGGGCGATCGCGGCCTCCGTCTCGGGCCTGCCGCCCCGCCGCGTGCCCGAGCGCAAGCGCGTCTCGCGCTACTCGGGCCTCGAGCCGTTCGAGATCTACGAGGGGTCGAACTTCGTGATGATCGGCGAGCGGACGAACGTCACGGGCTCCACGCGGTTCCGCCGGCTCGTCGAGTCGGACGACTTCACTGGCGCGGTGGCCGTCGCGCTCGAGCAGGTGCGCGGCGGCGCCAACCTCCTGGACGTGAACATGGACGCCGACCTGCTCGACTCCGAGGCGGCGATGACGACGTTCCTGAACATCCTCGCCACCGAGCCGGAGGCTGCGCGGCTGCCGATCGTGGTCGACAGCTCGCGCTGGTCCGTCATCCAGGCCGGCCTCAAGTGCGTCCAGGGCAAGCCGGTCGTCAACTCGATCAGCCTGAAGGAGGGGGAGGAGGACTTCCTCGCCAAGGCCCGCGAGGCGCGGCGCTTCGGGGCGGCGCTCGTCGTCATGGCCTTCGACGAGCAGGGCCAGGCCGAGACGGTCGAGCGCAAGGTCTCGATCTGCGGCCGCGCCTACGACCTTCTGACCCAGGAGGTCGGCGTCCCGCCCGAGGACATCATCTTCGACCCGAACATCCTCGCGATCGCGACCGGGATCGAGGAGCACGCCGGGTTCGGCAAGGCGTTCATCGAGGCGATCCCGCTGATCAAGGAGCGCTGTCCGGGCGTGCGGATCTCGGGCGGGATCTCGAACCTCTCGTTCTCGTTCCGCGGCAACGACGTCGTGCGCGAGGCGATCCACGCGGCCTTCCTCTACCACGCCATTCGTGCCGGGCTCGACATGGGGATCGTGAACGCGGGCCAGCTCGCGGTCTACGAGGACATCCCGCCAGACCTCCTCGAGCACGTCGAGGACATCATCTTCGACCGCCGGCCCGACGCGACCGAGCGCATGGTGGCGCTCGCCGAGGGCGTGCGCGGCGAGGGGACGAAGCGGGAGCTCGACCTCTCGTGGCGCGACGCGCCGGTCGCGAAGCGGCTCGCCCACGCGCTCGTCCACGGCATCGTCGACTGGATCGAGGAGGACACCGAGGAGGCGCGGCAGGCGGCCGAGCGGCCCGCTCGACGTGATCGAGGGCCCGCTCATGGACGGGATGTCGATCGTCGGCGACCTCTTCGGCTCGGGCCGGATGTTCCTCCCGCAGGTGGTGAAGAGCGCGCGTGCGATGAAGCGGGCGGTCGCGTACCTCGAGCCCTACATGGAGGCGGAGAAGGCCGCGGGCTCGCGGCGGGCGCAGGGGAAGATCGTCATGGCGACGGTCAAGGGCGACGTGCACGACATCGGCAAGAACATCGTCGGGGTCGTCCTCGGCTGCAACAACTACGAGGTCCTCGACCTCGGTGTGATGGTGCCGGCCGACCGGATCCTCGACACCGCTTCCGAGGAGGGGTGCGACGTCGTCGGGCTCTCCGGGCTCATCACGCCGTCGCTCGACGAGATGGTGCACGTGGCCGAGGAGATGGAGCGGCGCGGGATGCAGCTTCCGCTCCTGATCGGCGGCGCGACGACCTCGAAGCAGCACACGGCGGTCAAGATCGCGCCGGCGTACTCGAACCCGACGCTGCACGTCCTCGACGCCTCGCGCGTCGTGAAGGTCGTCTCCGGCCTGCTCGACGACGAGCGGCGCATCACCCTCGACCAGGCCAACCGGGAGGACCAGGAGCGCCTGCGCGACCTCCACGGGGAGAAGGAGCGCAAGCCGCTGCTCGCGCTCGAGGCCGCGCGCGCGAACCGGACGCCGATCGAGTGGCACGAGGAGGACCTCCCGGCGCCGGCGTTCACCGGTACGCGCGTCGTCGAGCCCGGCCTCGAGGAGCTCGCGGCCGTACATCGACTGGCAGTTCTTCTTCTACGCGTGGGAGCTCAAGGGGAAGTTCCCCCAGATCCTCGACGACCCGGCGAAGGGCGCCGCCGCGCGCGAGCTCTACGACAACGCCAACGAGCTCCTCGACGAGATCGTCGCGGGTCGTCTCCTGCAAGCCCGCGGCGTCTACGGCTTCTGGCCCGCCCGCGCCGAGGGTGACGACATCGTCCTCGAGACGGCACGCGCTTCTCGCATGCTGCGCCAGCAGTCCGCCTACGGCGACAGCCGGCCCAACCGCTCGCTCGCCGACTTCGTCGCGCCCGCGGAGACCGGGCTCGCGGACCACGTCGGCGCGTTCGCTGTCACCGCAGGTCTCGGCGCCGACGAGCTCGCCGCCCGCTTCGACCGGCGAGAACGACCCGTACCGCTCGATCATGGTGAAGGCGCTCGCCGACCGGCTCGCCGAGGCGTTCGCCGAGATGCTGCACGAGCGCGCGCGGCGTGAGTGGTACGAGACGGGACCGCAGCTCGCGAACGACGAGCTGATCGCAGGAGCGCTTCCGCGGCATCCGGCCGGCGTTCGGCTACCCGGCCTGCCCCGACCACTCGGAGAAGCCGAAGCTCTTCGACCTCCTCGGCGCGCGCGAGCTCGGCATCGAGCTCACGGAGACGAACGCGATGATCCCCGCAGCCAGCGTCAGCGGCATCTACCTGGGCCATCCGGCGGCCCGGTACTTCTCGGTCGGGCGGGTCGCGCGCGATCAGGTCGAGGACTACGCGGGCCGCAAGGGAATGAGCGTCGCCGAGGCCGAGCGCTGGCTCACGCCCAATCTCGCGTATCGAGTGACCCGGCACATGCCGAGGAAGGTCGAACGGCTCCTCGAGTAGGCTCCGAGAACTCCGCTATCCTCGCCCGGTCGCCCTCGGGCGATTCTCTTTATGAAGACGACGCTGAAGAGAGGCGTGAGCTCGAACGGGACGACGAACGGCATCGCCGCGCTCCCTCCGAGCCCCTTCACCCACATGTCCGCGCTACGGGCCGCCGCGGCGGCAGCGTCTTCAGGATCCTCGGGCGCGTCCTCCTCTGGATGCTCGTCGGGCTGCTCGTCATGATGGGCGGCCTCGCCGGCGGGGTGTGGCTCTGGTGGCGAGCAGAGCGTCGCCGCGACCGCGCCGAAGACGGAGGCCGAGAAGGCGGCGCAGAAGGTCCTCGACCAGGCCCCGGCGGCGGACCAGCCCGCGGTCGCGATCGTGATCGGCTACGACTAGCGCGATACGGCGAGGACGGACGCGGCGCCGACTCGCGCTCCGACACGATCATGCTGATCCGCGCCGACCCGCAGCACGAGACCGATCTCGATGCTCTCCTTCCCGCGCGACCTCTGGTCGAGCTCGCCGGGCTGCGAGGAGCATCGCGCCGCGCGTGGCGAAGATCAACGAGGCCTTCACGGACTGCGGGCCGCAAGGGCACGATCGAGACGGTCCGCAAGCTGACGGGCATCCCGATCAACTACTACGTCACGGTGAACTTCCAGGGGTTCAGCGACGATCGTGGACGACCTGGGCGGCGTCTACATGGACGTCGACCGCCGCTACTTCAACGACAACTCGAGCTCGGCGAGAACTACTCCGCGATCGACCTCCAGCCCGGCTACCAGCGGCTGGACGGCGGCGACGCCCTCGCCTTCGTGCGCTACCGGCACACGGACTCCGACCTCTACCGAAACGCGCGCCAGCAGGAGTTCGTGAAGGCGGTCAAGCAGCAGGTGAGCGGGCTCGCGCGCCGTCTGCGAAGCTCCCGGCGATCGTGAGCACGATCACGCAGAACATGACGATCGGCGTGCGGCGGCGGCAAGGAGATCGACTCTCGAGACGATGCTCTGCGTCGCCAAGCTCCTCTACGAGCTGCCGAGCGGCAACCTTCTTCGCAGCCGCGCCTCGAGACACCTCGAGCGAGGACTCGGTCTTCCAGCTCAGGCGTCGCCGGAGGAGGTCGACCGCGTCGTCGACGAGTTCCTGAACCCCGACCGTCGACGCCGGCGACAAGGCGGCGGCGTCGCGACGGGCGGGAAGCCGCAGCCGGAGGCGAACGCGGGCCGCCGCCCTCGAGGTGACGGTCGAGGTGCTGAACGGAAACGGCGTCGCCGGCGCCGCCGACGACGCGGCGTACCTCCTGGGGCAGCGCGGCTACGCACCGAGAACGGCGGCAACGCCGAGAATCCAGGACTACTTCAAGACGACAGATCTCTCTACGCGCCGGGCGACGCCGAGGGCGAGGCGGCGGCGAACGAGATGGCGCGGCTCTTCGGCGATGCCGACGTGGTCGAGGCGGCCTCCCGACGAACCCGCTCGAGACGACGCTTCGCGTCATCGTGGGAAAGACGTTCCAGGGCACGCTCGCGCCGGCGCCGCGGGACACGACGCCCGCAGCGCCAGCCTCCGAAGGTCGACGACGACGCCGAGGCGATGACCCGCTCGTGAGCCAGGCGCAGCGGAAGGTGCGACTTCCCCCTGCTCGTCCCGACGGTGCGCGAGAGCTCCTCCGAGCTCTCGACGCTCGCCCCGATTCGGGTGTACCGGCTTCGCGAGGAGGGCGCCGTCCGCTTCGTCTACAACGGCCCCTTCGCGACCGACTACTGGGGCATCCAGCAGGCGGGCTGGACCGACGCGCCGATCCTCGAGGGACCGAGCGTGACCCGCCGGATCGCCGGGCGCGAGTACCGCCTCTACTTCAACGGCCCGAAGCTCCACATGGTCGCGTTCGAGGAGAACGGCTCCGCCTACTGGGTGACGAACACGCTCCTCGACGCGCTCTCGAACGAGACGATGCTCGCGATCGCCAAGGGCCTGAAGCCCGCGGGCGGCGGCTAGACCGCACGGCGGCCGGACTACACTTTGGCTGATGGAGCGGCAACCGATCGGGATCCTCGGCGCGGGCTGGGTCGGGCTCGTCACGGCGGCGTGCTTCGCCGAGCTCGGCCATGCCGTCACCGTGCGCGACGTCGTGCCCGAGCGGATCGCAGACCTGGAGGCAGGCCGCGTCCCGATCTACGAGCGCGGCCTCGAGGAGCTCATCGAGCGGAACCGCGAGCGACTGCCTTCACGCTCTCGATCGAGGACGTCTTCCGCGAGGCGCGGATCGCGTTCGTCTGCGTCGGGACGCCCTCCACCTACTCGGGCGACGCCGACCTCACGGCGGTCTGGCACGTCCTCGACGAGCTGCCGGAGCTCGAGGAGCGCGCGATCCTGGTCATGAAGAGCACGGTCCCGGTCGGAACGGGAGAGAAGGTCCGGCACGAGCTCGACACGCGCGGCCTCGCCCACGTCGGCTACGTCTCGAATCCGGAGTTCCTCGCCGAGGGGAACGCCGTCCAGGACTTCATGCACCCGGACCGGGTCGTGGTCGGGAGCTTCGCCGAGGCGGACGGCGACGCCGTCGCGGCGCTCTACGAGCCGCTGCAGAGCGCCGCTCGTCCGCACCGACATCGCGTCGGCCGAGATGATCAAGCTCGCCTCGAACGCGTTCCTCGTGACGCGGATCAGCTTCGTCAACGAGATCGCGAACGTCTGTGAGGTGACGGGCGCCGACGTCGTCCACGTCGCGCGGGGCATGGGCCTCGACCACCGGCTCGGCCCGCACTTCCTCCAGGCGGGCCTCGGGTACGGCGGAAGCTGCTTCCCCAAGGACTCACCGCGCTGAAGCAGCTCGCCGGGAACTCGGGCTACCACTTCCAGCTCCTGAACGCGGTGATCGAGGTGAACGAGCTTCAGAAGCGGCGTGTCGTCGGGAAGCTCGTGAAGCACCTCGGGCCGCTGCGCGGGAAGACCGTCGCGCTCCTCGGCCTCGCGTTCAAGCCGCACACGAACGACCTGCGCGAGGCGTCGAGCCTCGTGCTCGCGTCCCGGCTTCTCGCCGAGGGCGCGCGGGTGCGCGGGTGGGACCCGGTCGCGCTCGAGGAGGCGCGGCGCCAGATGCAGGGCGTCGAGCTCTGCGACTCCCTGCTCGAGGCCGTCTCGGATGCGGACGCCGCCGTCATCGTCACCGAGTGGGACGAGCTTCGCTCGCTGGCGTCGGACGAGGTACGCGACGCGATGCGGAACCCGCTCATCGTCGACGGGCGCAACCTGCTCGACCCCGAGGCCGTCCGCGCCGCCGGCTTCGCCTACGAGGGCATCGGGCGCGCAGCCTCGTCTCTCCGGGCGATGCCGGAGACGGAGGAGCGCGAGCCGGACCTCCGGACGTGATGGAGGCGCTGCTCCTCGCCGGAGGCAAGGCCGAGCGGCTGGGCGAGGCCGCCCAGGGCCGCCCGAAGCCGCTCGTCCCGGTTGCGGGCCGGCCGCTCGCGGCACACATGGTTTCCCGGCTCGCGTCGGCCGGCGTCGAGCGCGTCATCGTCGCCTGCGCGGCCGGGCAGGAGGAGCTCTTCTCGTCGGACCTCGCGGGCTACGGCGCCGAGATCGTCGCCGTCGGGGAGCCGGAGCCGCTCGGTCGCGGGGGCGGGCTCCGCCTGGCGGCGACCAGGCGCGTCGAGTCCGGCCCCGTGTTCGCGCTGAACGGCGACGAGATCCTCGACGTCGACCTGGATGCGCTCGCCGCGCGCCACGCCGAGAGCGGGGCGGCGGCGACGATCGTGGTCGCGCCGCTTCGCTCGCCCTTCGGCGTGGTCGAGCTCGGCGAGGACGACCGCGTGGTCGCGTTCCGTGAGGCGCCGCGCCTCCCGCACTGGGTGAACGCCGGCCTCTACGTCCTGGGCGAGGAGGCGCTCGAGCGCCTGCCCGAGCGAGGCGACCACGAGCTGACCACATTTCCCGAGCTCGCGGCCGAGGGACGCCTCGCTGCGTTCCGCCACGAGGGCGTCTGGCTCACCGTCAACACGCCGAAGGACCTGCGCGCGGCCGAGGAGCACCTCGCGGTCGGGGCGGCGTCGTGACCGAGCTCTCGCCCAACCTCCTCGACCTGGACCGGTTCAGCTCGGAGGTCCGCCGCATCGAGAAGCCGTGGGGCTACGAGATCGTCTTCGCGCTCACGGACCGGTACTGCGGCAAGGTCCTCTTCGTGCGCGCAGGGGAGCAGCTCAGCCTGCAGTTCCACCGGGCCAAGGAGGAGACGATCTACGTCCACGCCGGCCGGATCGAGATGGAGATCGGGGACGCCGGCCAGGAGGCCCTCGACACGGAGGTCGTCGGGCCGGGTCACGCGTTCCTCCTCAAGCCCGGCGTGGTCCATCGCTGGCGGGCGCTCGAGGACAGCGTCGTCCTCGAGGCCTCGACGCCGGAGATCGACGACGTCGTGCGCCTCGACGACCGCTACGGGCGCGCCGACGCGCCCGAGTCGTAGCCCCGGGGCGACCGGCGCAGGGGCCTGAGGGCGTCAGTAGACTGCCGCCCCGATGGCTACGACCACGCACCCGGATCACGACGTCAAGGACCTCTCGCTCGCCGCCGGCGGCGTTGCCCGCATCGAGTGGGCGGACCGGCAGATGCCGGTGCTCTCGGCGATCCGCGAGCGCTTCGAGCGCGAGCAGCCGCTCGACGGCATGCGCATCGCCGCGTGCCTCCACGTCACCACCGAGACCGCCAACCTCGCCCGCACGCTGAAGGCCGGGGGCGCCGACCTCGTCCTCTGCGCGTCCAACCCGCTCTCGACGCAGGACGACGTCGCGGCGGCGCTCGTCGCCGAGTACGGCATCCCGGTGTTCGCGATCCGCGGCGAGGACGACGACACCTACTACTCGCACATCACCGCGGCGGTCGACCACCGTCCCCACCTGACGATGGACGACGGCGCCGACGTGATCGGCGTCCTGCACAAGAGCCGGCGCGAGCAGCTCGCCGAGATCATCGGCGGCACCGAGGAGACCACGACCGGCGTGATCCGCCTGAAGGCCCTCGAGGCGCAGGGGGAGCTCGGCTTCCCGATCGTCGCCGTGAACGAGGCGAAGACGAAGCACCTCTTCGACAACCGCTACGGCACGGGCCAGTCGACGATCGACGGGATCATCCGCGCCACCAACTTCCTGCTCGCCGGACGGCGCTTCGTCGTCGCCGGCTACGGCTGGACGGGACGCGGCGTCGCGATGCGGGCCCGCGGCATGGGCGCGCACGTCATCGTGACCGAGGTCGATCCCATGCGCGCGCTCGAGGCGCTCATGGACGGCTACGAGGTGCTGCCGATGGAGCGCGCGGCCGAGGTGGGCGACGTCTTCTGCACCGCGACCGGCGACAAGCACGTGATCTCGCGGGCCACGATCGAGCGCATGAAGGACGGCGCGATCCTCGCCAACACCGGCCACTTCAACGTGGAGATCGACATCCCGGCGCTCGACGAGCTCGTCCGTCTCGAAGCGGCAGGCCGCGGCCGAACGTGGACGAGTACGAGCTCGGCGACGGCCGCAAGGTCTACCTGATCGCCGAGGGGCGGCTGGTCAACCTGGCGGCCGCCGAGGGCCATCCGGCCGCGGTCATGGACATGAGCTTCGCGAACCAGGCGCTCGCGGCCGAGTACGTGGTCCAGAACGCCGTCGACGCTCGAGCGGCGGGTCTACGACGTTCCCGAGGAGATCGACAGGGAGATCGCCCGCCTGAAGCTCGAGAGCATGGACGTCGAGATCGATCGCCTCACCGAGGAGCAGGCGAAGTACCTGGCCTCGTGGGACGAAGGCACGTAGCCGAGATGCTCCGCCCTCCCGCGGGGTAGCCGGTGCCCCGCACCGTTCGCAGAGCTGCGGAGCTCGCACCCGAGGACATCCTCCGGCTCGAGGCGGACCGCGTCGTCTTGCTCGACCAGCGGCGGCTTCCCGACGAGGAGGCGGAGCTCGCCTGCCGCTCCGCGGCCGAGGTCGCCGACGCGATCCGGACGCTCGCGGTCCGCGGCGCTCCGGCGATCGGGATCGCCGCCGCCTACGGCTACGCGCTCGCCGCCGCGCGCGGCGAGGATCTCGACGAGGCGGCCCGCGCCCTCGCCGCCGCGCGTCCCACGGCGGTCAACCTCGCGTGGGCCCTCGGCGAGCTGCGTGCCACCGGCGGCGACCCCGGTGAGCTCGCCGCCCGCGCCCGCGAGATCCATCGCGACGAGGTCGCCCGCTGCCGGCGCATGGCCGAGCACGCCGCCGAGCTCTTCGGCTCCGGCGCCCGCGCCGCTGACGCACTGCAATACGGGCGGGCTCGCGACGGGCGGCTACGGCACCGCGCTCGGCGCGATCCGGGCCGCGTTCGAGCGGGGGCTCGTCGAGCACGTCTTCGTCGACGAGACGCGCCCGCTGCTCCAGGGCGCGCGCCTGACGGCCTGGGAGCTCGAGCGCGCAGGCGTCCCGCACGCCGTGATCGCGGACGCGGCCGCGGGCGCCCTCATGGCGCGCGGCGAGGTGACGCACGTCGTCACCGGCGCCGACCGGATCGCGGCGAACGGCGACGTCGCGAACAAGATCGGCACGTACTCGCTCGCCGTCCTCGCGCGGCACCACGGCCTGCCGCTCTACGTCGTCGCGCCGACGACGACCGTCGATCTCACGCACCCCGGCCGGCACGGACATCCCGATCGAGGAGCGCGACGGCGCCGAGGTCACGGGACGCTTCCCGGCAAGGAACCCGGCCTTCGACGTGACGCCGGCCGGCCTCGTCACCGCGATCGTGACCGAGGAGGGCGTCCATCGCCCGCCGTACGCAGAGTCACTGTCGACGCTCGCCCGAGCACGATGGAGCGCGTCGCGTGAAGGCGATGGTCATGGCCGCGGGCCTCGGCACGCGGCTCAGGCCGCTGACGGACTTCCTGCCGAAGCCGATGATGCCGGTGGCGAACCGGCCGGTCCTGCACCACCTGCTGAACCTCCTCCACCGGCACGACGTCCGCGAGGTCGGCGTCAACCTGCACGCGGCGCCGGAGATGATCCAGAGCTACTTCGGCGACGGCTCCGCGCTCGACCTGGAGATCCGCTGGTCGCACGAGCCCGAGCTCCTGGGCACGGCCGGGCGGGACGAAGAAGCTCGAGGACTACTGGGGCGGCGAGACGATCCTCGTCACCTCGGGGGACGGCCTGCACGACATCGACGTGACCGCGCTCCTCGGCCACCACCGGCGCACGCGACGCGCTCGCGACGCTGGCCGTGAAGCCGGTCGCGGACCCGTCGCTCTACGGCGTCGTGATCCTCGACCGGGACACGACGCGTCCGCGGCTTCCAGGAGAAGCCGACGCGGGACGAGGCGCGCTCCGACCTCGCCAACTGCGGGGTCTACGTGATCGAGCCGGAGCTCCTCGACCGCATCCCCGCCGGCGAGTTCGTGGACTTCGGCCAGGACCTCTGGCCCGCGCTCGTCGCCGCAAGGCGAGCCGATCTACGCCTACACGACGATGGCGTACTGGAACGACGTCGGCGATCTCGACGCGCTCCGCAACGGGATCCTGGACGCGGTCATGGGGACGCGTGCGGGTCGAGATCCCGGGCGAGGAGATCGCCCCCGGGATCTGGGCCGAGGACGGCTGCCGCCTGAACGCCGCCGCGCCAGGTCGACGGCCCCGTCGTGTTCGGCCGCAACGTCGTCGTCGAGGAGGGCGCCCAGATCCACGGCCCGGCGGTGATCGGCGCCGACTGCCAGGTGGGCCGGAGGCGGCGATCCGGCGGGCGGCGCTCCTGCCCGGGCAGCATCGTCCCGGACGAGGGCCTCGCGATCGCCGGCATCTTCGGCGACGCGTCGAAGCTCGCCGAGAGCATCCTGCGCTACCCCGCCATGCGCTGACGCGCCCAGTAGCCGCTTGGCGCGCGATCGGCACACACTCCCGCGCCCTTTCCGCGCAAGTGCCTGCGCCGGCTCTGCGCGCCTCCGGGCTGCGCGTCCGCGCGGGCCCTGGCTCGCGCTTTCCACCGCACGCGGGTGCATGGGCTTGCGCTCGCGGATGGGCTCCTCGACCTGCTCCTTCCGCTCCGCTGCGTCGCCTGCGGCGGCGGGAGGAGCTCCTCTGCGCGCGTGCCGCAGCCGGCTCGCGCTCGTCCGACCGCCGCTCTGCGCCCGCTGCGGCACGCCGACCGCCTGGCCGGTCGAGCGCTGCGGGGAGTGCACGGGCAGGCGCCTGGCCTTCACCTCGCGCCCGGGCGGCGGTCGTCTACGAGGGGGCGGCGCGTGCGCTCGTCGCGGGCTGGAAGGAGCGCGGCCTCCGGCGCCTCGCGGACGAGGCCGCGGCGCTGGTCGCGGCGGTGGTGCCCGCGCCCGCGGCGGACGGCGTCGCATTCGTCCCGGGCGACGCGGACCGGACGAGCTGGCGGGGGGAGAACGCGGCCGAGGCACTCGCGCGGCGGCTTGCCGAGCGCTGGCGACTGCCGCTCGTCGACGTCCTCGCACGCGCGGGGCCGTCCCGTCGCCAGCGCGGCCTCGACCGCGCGACGAGGCGCGCGAACGTCCGCGGCGTCGTTCCGCGCGCGGAGCCGTCCGCCGCCGCGCGTCCTCCTCGTCGACGACGTCTACACGACCGGAGCGACCGTCGGCGCCGCCGCGTCGGAGCTTCGGCGTGCGGGCACGCGGCGGGTCGACGTGGTGACCTTCGCGCGTGCCCTGCGGGGGCGTTGACATCGGGTAGGCTCCGAAGCCAGGTTGGTCGCCGTCGACGAGGGAGGTTCTCTCTTGAGACTTCAGGTCAAGGGAAGAACGTCGAGCTGAGCCCGGCCCTCAAGGACTACGCGCAGAAGAAGCTCGGGAAGCTCGACAAGCTCCTCAGCGACTCGGCACGCGTCGAGCTCGAGCTCGCCGCCGAGAGGAACCCGTCCATCGGCGCGAACCAGGTCGCCGAGGCGACGATCTGGACGAAGGGCCCGGTGCTTCGCGCGCGCGAGAGCTCACCCGACATGAAGGCCTCGATCGACACGCTCGTGGACAAGCTCGAGCGCCAGGCGCAGCGCTACCGCGAGAAGCGGCGTCGCGGCGCGCCGCACCACGGCCGAAATCACAACCCCGTCGCCGCCGCCGAAGCGCAGGCGGCCGCACAGGAGGAAGCAGCCCGTGATCGTGAAGACGAAGCAGTTCGGTTTGAAGCCGATGAGCCCAGAGGAGGCCGTGCTCCAGCTCGAGCTCATCGGGCACGACTTCTTCGTCTTCCAGAACGCGGACACGAACCAGGTCAACGTCGTCTACCGGCGCCGGGACGGCCGGTACGGGCTGATCGAGCCCCAGCTCGCCTAAGAGACATCTAGCCCTGGAACCCGAAGCCCGCGACTACCTGACGTTCCGCCGCTGGCCCGCGCGGGATCACGGGGATCCCGCGGCTGCGCGAGTGGGACGCGGTCGTGGTCGTCGAGCTGCCGGAGCTCGAGGGAAGCACGCTCACGGAGTTCGAGCTGCGCGCCCCCGCCGAGGGGGAGATTGCCGCCCGCGCCGACGAGGATCTGGCGCGCGAGGCGCTGCAGCGCGTCGTCGCGGAGCTCGACGCGTCGCTCGAGCGGCCCTACGAGACGCTCGTCGTCCGCAAGGACGCGAGGCTCTGGTCGGCGGGCGCCCGTGCCGTCCGCGGCGGCGCGGACGTCGAGCTGCCGGAAGACCTCACGGCCTCCTCGGTCGAGGTCGTGCGCACCCCGGACGGGGAGCTCCAGGCGCAGGTCGACGGGGAGCCGATCGACCCTGCCGAGGACCCTGTCTACGCGGACGCCGTGGCCGAGCTCGACCGCCGCGGGCGGGAGCGATTCGAGTCGTTCGTCGTCCGTGCCGATAGAGGGGCGGGAGGGTCGTGGCAGGTCACGGTCGACCCCCTCTGACCGCTACCCTGGGGAGCTGACGCATGGCGCAAGAGCTACGGAGCATTCGAACGCGTTCTGCGCATGGGCGAGGGCCGTCGCATCAAGCGTCTGCAGGCCAGGCCCAGTACGTCACGTCGCTCGAGCCGGACTTCGAGACGCTCTCCGACGCCGAGCTCGCTGGGCAAGACGGCCGAGTTCAAGCAGCGGCTCGAGAACGGCGAGGACCTGAACGAGCTCGTCTTCGAGGCCTACGCCGCCGTGCGCGAGGCGGCGAAGCGCTCGGTCGGCATGCGCCACTTCGACGTGCAGGTGATGGGCGGGATCGTCCTGCACGAGGGCGACATCGGCGAGATGAAGACCGGCGAGGGCAAGACGCTCGTCGCCACGATGCCGCTCTACCTGAACGCGCTCACCGGCGAGAACGTCCACCTCGTGACCGTGAACGACTACCTGGCGAAGCGCGACAAGGAGTGGATGGGGCCGGTCTACGAGGCGCTCGGCATGCGCGCCGCCTTCATCCGGAACATGATGCCGTTCGCCGAGCGGAAGGACGCCTACGCGGCCGACATCACCTACGGCACGAACTCGGAGTTCGGGTTCGACTACCTCCGCGACAACATGGCCACCTCGCTCGACGGCACCGTCCAGCGGAGCCACGCCTACGCGATCGTCGACGAGGTCGACTCGATCCTGATCGACGAGGCCCGGACGCCGCTCATCATCTCGGGCGAGCCGGAGACCGCCGCCCGGACGTACTACGACTTCGCCCGGGTCGTGAAGACGCTCGAGGGCGTGCACGTCAATTCCGGGCGCGAAGGGCGAGGACGCCTACGAGGACGACGCCGACTACGACGTTCGACGAGAAGTTCAAGACGGTCTCGCCGCGCGAGTCGGCGATCGAGAAGGTCGAGCGCGCGCTCGGGATCGAGAACCTCTACGACCCGCGGAACGCGCAGCTCGTCAACCACCTCATCCAGGCCCTCAAGGCCGAGTCGCTCTACCAGCGCGACGACGACTACGTCGTCATGGACGGCGAGGTGAAGATCGTCGACGAGTTCACCGGCCGCATCATGGAGGGCCGGCGCTGGTCGGAGGGCCTCCACCAGGCGGTCGAGGCGAAGGAGGGCGTGCCGATCAAGGAGGAGCACGTCACGCTCGCCACGATCACGCTCCAGAACTACTTCCGCCTCTACGAGAAGCTCGCCGGCATGACCGGCACGGCCAAGACCGAGGAGAAGGAGTTCCAGGAGATCTACGACCTCTCCGTCGTCGAGATCCCGACGAACGAGCCCGTGGCCCGGGCCGACGAGAACGACCTCATCTTCAAGACGAAGGAGGCGAAGTTCGCCGCCGTCATCGCCGACATCGAGGAGCGCCACGAGGAGGGCCAGCCCGTCCTCGTCGGCACGATCTCGGTCGAGGTCTCCGAGCACCTGTCGCAGCTCCTCGACGCGGCGCGGGATCCCGCACAACGTCCTGAACGCGAAGCAGCACGAGCGCGAGGCGGAGATCATCAAGGACGCGGGCGAGCCCGGCGCGGTCACGATCGCGACGAACATGGCCGGCCGCGGCGTCGACATCAAGCTCGGCGAGGGCGTCGTCGAGGCTCGGCGGCCTCTACGTGCTCGGCACCGAGCGCCACGAGGCGCGCCGGATCGACAACCAGCTCCGCGGCCGCTCCGGCCGCCAGGGCGACCCCGGCGAGTCGCGCTTCTACCTCTCGGCCGCAGGACGAGCTCGTGCGGCTCTTCGCCGGCGACCGGATCTACAGGATCATCGACCGCTTCAAGCTCCCGGACGACGAGCCCATGGAGGCGTCGATCCTCTCGAAGCAGATCGAGAACGCGCAGAAGAAGGTCGAGGAGCAGAACTTCGTCTCGCGGAAGAACGTCCTCAAGTACGACGACGTGATGAACGTCCAGCGCATGGTCATCTACGAGCAGCGCCGGCAGGTGCTCGAGGGCGAGGATCTGTCGGAGGACATCGTCGGCTGGATCGACGACGCTCGTCGAGGCCGTGGTGCTGCCAGCACACGCAGGCCGACTACGCCGAGGAGTGGGATCTCGATGGCGCTCTTCACGGAGATGCGCTCGCTCTACGACCCGGAGATCACTGCCGGAGGAGTTCGAGGTCGCGCGCATGGACGCGCGAGGAGCTCGTCGAGGAGTTCCAGGAGGACGCGCGTGACGCCTACGCGGGAAGGAAGAGGAGTTCGGCCCGGAGCTCATGCGCGAGATCGAGCGCTACCTCGTCCTCCAGGTCGTCGACGTCCGCTGGCGCGAGCACCTGGAGGCGATGGAGTACCTGCGCGAGGGCATCCACCTGCGCGCGATGGCCCAGAAGGACCCGCTCGTCCGAGTACCGCGCCGAGGGGCACGCGCATGTTCGAGGAGCTCAGCCGCGACCATCCGCGAGGAGGTGCTCCGGTACCTCTTCCACGTCGAGATCGAGCGCGAGGAGGCGCAGGCAGCTGCGCGCCCGGCGGCCGGGAACGACGACGGCGGGCTCTCTACGAGCACGAGCAGCTCGCAGGCGCCGACGCGATCCCGGCCGCGGGTGTCGGCGCAGGGCAGCGGCCGCGACGGCGGTGCTCGCGCCGCCCTCGGCGCAACGAGCGGCAGGAGCAGCGGTCGCGAGCGAGGACGACGCGTCGGGCGCAACGACCCGTGCCGGTGCGGCTCCGGCAAGAAGTACAAGAGTGCCACGGCGCCTAGGCCGACGCGAGTCTCGTGCAGCCGCCGCGCGGCTCGCCATGACGACTCGCGTCGGGTCGCTCGACCGGAGCGTCTCGTGGCAGTGACGGGCGAAGCCCGCCGCGCGCCGAGAAACTTCGACGCGTGGACGTCGTCCCCGTTCGTGCTGGCGCACCGTGCCTCCAGTTCCCGCTCGCGTGCTGCGAGCGTGGGTTGTGGACGCGGCCAGTCTGGCAGCGGTCGCCTCGCGCGTGCCGGATACGACGTCGTTGCGATCGATCCCGTGCGCGCCCGCGAGGATCCTCGATCTCCATGGCAGGCACGGCTCGAGCCGACTTCAGCCGAGGCACGGACGTTCGACGCTCGTCGTCGGGCGAGCTCGCTGCATCACGTCGGCGATCTCGGCGCGGCGCTCGACCGCATCGTCGAGCTCCTCGCGGCCGGGCGGGTCGCTGCGCCTCGACGAGCACGCGCCGGAGCGGCCGACGAGGTGACCGCGTCTGGGATGACGGCCAGCTCCGGGCCCTGGCCGCGGCGCGCGGGGGTAGCGTCCCGCCGTCCGTCGACGCGTGCCGGGCCGGGTGGGAGCGCGACCACGAGTGGCTGCACGGCTACGACGTCATGCGGCCCGCGCTCGACGCCCGCTTCGGGAGCTCGCTGCTCCGGGAGGCGGATGCCGGCTCGGCTCGACGAGGCCGAGTGTCGAGCGTCGTTGCCGTGGAGGCGCCCGGCCACGGCGACGCACGTCCCAGATCTGCTGCTGGCGCAGATCGCGGATGCCGCCGGGCTCGCTCAGCCGCCGTGGAGTCCGTCGAGCACCCGACGGGCCGCAGCCTGGCCGTCGCGCGACGTTTCCCCCGGGGAACGCCCGAGCTGCCCGCCGCTGCGTCGAGCCTACGCGTAGGCGCGCGCGCGTGGGTGTCGGAGCCGTGCCGACTCTGTACGCGACGTCCGGCTGGTCCGCCGCACGCGGACGCGACGGACCGCCTCGGCGGTACCATCCGCCTCCATGGCGGAGCGTGCCGCAGTCGAGCGAGAGCTCGAGGAGATCGGGACCCAGCTCGCCTGGGTCCGTGATTACCTTTGACCCGGATGCGCTCCGCGCCCGTCTGGCCGAGCTCGAGGCGCGAGATGGGCGCGCCCGGGTTCTGGGACGACCAGGCCGCGCGCCGCCCGCACCTCCTCCGAGCACGCGCGCCTCACCCGCCGCCTCGAGCGCTACGACCGGCTCGCGGCCGAGGCCGACGACCTGCGCGAGCTCGCCGCGCTCGCGGCGGACGACGAGCGAGCTCGACGAGGTCGAGGCAGCCGTCGGCACGCTTCGCCGCGAGCTCGAGCGCCTCCAGGAGGACGCGCTCTTCACCGGCGAGTACGACGCGGGCGACGCGGTCGTCTCGATCCAGGCGGGCGACGGGCGGCACCGACGCGCAGGACTGGGCCGAGATGCTGCTTCGCATGTACCTGCGCTGGGCCGCCGACCGCGGCTTCAGACCGAGCTCGTCGAGGCGTCGCCCGGGCGAGGAGGCGGGCCTCAAGTCGGCGACCTTCACCGTCACACGGCGAGAACGCCTACGGGACGCTCAAGGCCGAGCGCGGCGTGCACCGGCTCGTCCGCCTGTCGCCGTTCGACCAGGCCCACCGTCGCCACACGTCGCTTCGCGCAGGTGATCGTCAGCCCGCTCGTCGCCGACGACGGCGACGGTCGAGATCGACGAGGCCGACCTCCGCGATCGACACCTACCGCGCGAGCGGCGCCGGCGGCCAGCACGTGAACAAGACCGACTCGGCCGTCCGGATCACGCACCTCCCGACCGGGATCGTCGTCCAGTGCCAGAACGAGCGCTCGCAGCTCTCGAACAAGCAGACGGCGCTCAAGATCCTGAAGAGCCGCCTCGCCGAGCTCGAGCAGGAGCGGCGCGAGGCCGAGCTCGCCCGCGAGCGGGGCGAGGCCGTCGACACGGGCTTCGGCAGCCAGATCCGAAGCTACGTGCTCCACCCGTACCAGCTCGTCAAGGATCACCGCACCGACGTCGAGGAAGGGAACGCGCAGGCGCGTGCTCGACGGGCAACCTCGACGAGTTCATCCACGCCTACCTCCTCGCGAAGGCCGCCGGAACTGTCGCTTAGTGCAGGGGATCAGTTCCGAGCCGATCGACGCGAACGACTTCAGAAACGCCGCCTTGCAGCCCTAGCCGGTGCGGCTTCCGGCGGAGCGCGCCCGCTCAGACCCGGTGCAGGACACGAGCCTCGAGACAGCCCACGCAGCGCCATGACGCGCCGTGGCGCCGCGCAGGACGACCGAGCCGCGCGTCCCGCCGGCGCGCCCATGATCGTGTTCGAGGCCGTGACGAAGATCTACGAGCCGAACGTCGTCGCGCTCAGAGACGTCTCGCTCACGATCGACAAGGGCGAGTTCGTCTTCCTCGTCGGCCCGTCGGGCTCGGGGAAGTCGACCCTGATGCGCCTTCTCCTGAAGGAGCTCGAGCCGACGAGCGGCAGGATCATCGTCGGCGGCCGCGAGCTCGCCCGGCTGAAGCGCTCGAAGGTGCCGATGCTCCGCCGCAACATCGGCTGCGTCTTCCAGGACTTCAAGCTCCTCTCCGAACCGCACCGCATTCGAGAACGTCGCCTACGCGCTCAAGGTGCAGGGCGACTCGCGCCGCGCGATCCGGCGAAGGTGCCCGAGGTGCTCGGCCTCGTCGGCCTCTCCAGCAAGATGAGCTCACTGCCCGACGAGCTGTCGGGCGGCGAGCAGCAGCGCGTCTCGATCGCGCGCGCGTTCGTGAACCACCCGCCGCTCCTCATCTGCGACGAGCCGACGGGGAACCTCGACCCGGACACGTCCGTCGGGATCATGCAGCTCCTCTACCGGATCAACCGCACGGGCACGACGGTCGTCATGGCGACGCACGACCGCGAGATGGTGGACAAGATGCGCCGCCGCGTGATCGCGCTCGAGGACGGCATCGTCGTCCGCGACGAGCGCCGCGGAGGCTACGGCTAGCGTGAGGGCACAAGCTCTTCGTCACCGAGGCGTTCGGCTCGGTCCGCTCGAACCTCTCGACGACGATCGCCGCGACGATGACCGTCCTCATCGGGATGTTCCTGCTCGGGCTCTTCATCGCCCTCGGCACCTGGGTGATCTCGTGGACGAACGATGTGAAGCGCGGCCTCGTCGTCAACGTCTACTTCTGTACGACCACGACGTGCGGGAAGGATGCGACGCGCGGCGCAGATCGACGCCGTGCGCTCGAAGCTCGTCTCCATGCCCGAGGTGAAGTCGGTCAAGTTCGTCTCCAAGGAAGACGCGCTCGAGATCATGCGGAAGCGGAGCCCGCAGCTCCTCGAGCAGCTCGCCGGCAACCCGCTGCCGCCCTCCTACCAGGTGATTCCGCAACGGGCCGAGGACGTGGGCGTCATCGCCGCCAGCCTCGAGACGAAGGGAGCCAACGGCAAGACGACGCTGCCGGCCGGGGTCGAGAAGGTCAACTACGGCAAGAAGACGGCCGACCGGGTGCTCTCAGGTGGCGAAGGTCGTCGGCGGCATCTTCGTCCTGGGCAGCCTGATCCTGATCGCCGCCTCGGTGCTTCTGATCGCGAACACGATCCGCCTCTCGATCTTCTCGCGGCGGCGCGAGGTCGAGGTGATGAAGCTCGTCGGGCGCGACAAACTGGTTCGTTCGCGGGCCGTTCATGCTCGAGGGCCTCTCTGACGGGCCTCGTCGGCTCGATCGCGGCCGTCGTCCTGCTGATCGTGGCGAAGGAGGTCGCGCTGCCCTCGATCATCGACCGGACGACGCTGACGAACGACGAGGTCAGCGCCATGCCGCTTCCCGCTCATCGCGCTCATCCTCATCGCGACGAGTCTCGCCGTGGGTGCGGCTGGGCTCCGGCATGACGCTGCGCCGCTTCCTCAGAATCTGAGGAAAATGCAAAGAACCGGGCCGCGGGAGGAGCATCGCTCCGCTCGTGAGCCGACCTATACTGGCGATGCGGCTCACCATGAGACGGCCTGCCGGCATCGCAGGAGTTGCGGGCACTGCTCCTCGGCGCGTTCGCGCTCGGTCTCGGCGTGACCGAAGCGAACGACGGCGCCGCGGCCGCTCTCGGCGCGGCCCGCGCGACGCGCCGCCGCGCGTCATCGACGAGGTCCGCGCAGAGCTCGTGGACGGCTACTACCGGCGCGTCCCGTCGGCGGTGCTCGCGCCGCGGCTCGGTCGCCGAGATCCTCGACGGCCTCGACGATCCGTACACGGATACCTGACACCGCAGCGAGTACGCGGCGCTCCAGAACCGCACCGCCGAGAGCTACGCGGGGGTCGGGCTCACCGTCGGGCCGGGGCGGAACGGGCTCGTCGTCAAGGCCGCCCAGGCGGGCCCGGCGCGCGAGGCGGGGATCCGCGCCGGCGACAGGATCGTCTCGATCGACGGCCGTGCGCGTCCAGCGCCTGCTCGTTCGAGCGCTCGCTCGAGCTCATCAAGGGCCGGCGCGGGCACGACGGTCGAGCCTCACGATTCGACGCCCGCGCGAGGGCACGCTCCGGTTCGACGTCGAGCGCGACGACATCGCGCTCGAAGCCGTCCGCTCGCGCCTCATCCTGGCGGACCGCGAGGCGCTCGGCTACGTGCGCGTGCTCTCGTTCCGCGGCCGCAGACGGCCGCGGCGGTCGAGCGTCGCGCGGCGCACATGATGCCGGCGCGGCGCAGACGGAATCGTGCTCGACCTGCGCGGCAACCCGGGCGGGCTGCTCTCCCAGGCGGTCGGCACCGTCTCCCTCTTCCTCTCCGACGGGCATCGTCTGCATCGACCGAGGGGGTCCACCACGGGCAGCGCGTCTACGAGGTGACGGGCCGTACGCCGCTCGCCGACGTCCCGCTCGTCGTCCTCGTCGACGGCGAGAGCGCGAGCGCGGCGGAGATCGTCGCGGCCGCGCTGGACGAGCACGGCCGCGCGACTCGTCGTCGGCCAGCGGACGTACGGCAAGGCGACCGTCCAGTCGCTCCGCGAGCTCTCGAACGGCGCGGCGCTGAAGCTGACCACCGCGGTGTACCTGACGCCACGCGGCGCGAACCTGACCCATCAGGGGCTCAGGCCGGACGTCACGTCGCGCGACCGTCCTCCACCCGGCGCGACGAGGCTCTCGACCGGGCCGCCACCGTCCTCGCGGGCGAGCTCGCCGGATAAGAGGCTTGACGCGAAGCCGGCGCACCCCAGAGAGGGTCTGTCTACCGCGCTGCTGGCGCATGCCCTCCTGAGGGCACGCTGACTCCCAGGGGACCCTCAGCTGGACCTCGTCGTCTGCGAGCTCGCCCGCCGGGGCAAGCTCCTCGTCGGCGAGCCCTTCTTCGAGGGCGGCGTGCCGGTCGTGGTCGACCGGAAGGGCGCTCGGGAACGCGGCGGTGGGCGACCTCGTCGTTCTTCGGCCCGGCCGCGGGCGCGCGCGGGTCGAGCGCGTGCTCGGCCGGCCGAGCGAGATCGAGGCCGTGCTCGAGGGGCTCCTCTGGCACCTCGGCGTCCGCCGCCCAGCGCCGCCGCTCCCGGCCGAGCCGCCGGGCGAGGAGCCCGAACGCGTCGACCTGCGCGACCTGCTCGCCTTCACGATCGACCCCGAGGGCGCCAAGGATTTCGACGACGCGCTGTCCCTGCGGCGCGAGGGCGACGGCGCTGCGCGTCTGGGTCCACATCGCCGACGTCGTCGGCCTTCGTTCCGGCCGGCTCGCCGCTCGACCGCGACGCCGCCGAGCGCGCGTTCTCCGTCTACGTCCCCGGCCGGGTCGAGCCGATGCTGCCGGAGCAGCTCTCGGCCGACCTCTGCAGCCTGCGGCCGGACGCGGACCGGCGCTGCGTCACCGTCGAGGTCCCGTTCGACGCCGAGTCTCGCCCCGGGCGAGCCGACGTTCTACCGGAGCCTGATCCGGAGCCGCGAGCGGCTCACCTACGGGCAAGCCGAGGCGATCCTCGCGGGTCGGGAGCGGGCGGCGGACGACCTCGCCGAGGCGCTCGCGCTCGCCGAGCGGTCACGGCGGAGCTGCGCCGGCGCCGCTTCGCACGGGGCGCGCTCCGGATCGAGACGGGCGAGATCGACGTTCGCCTTCGACGGCGAGGGCGGCGTCGAGCGGGCCTGGATCGAGAGCGAGCCGCACGCGCACATGCTGGTCGAGGAGTTGATGATCCTCGCGAACGAGGCCGTGGGCGGGCTCCTCGCAGGCGCGGCACCGCGAGGCGCTCTTCCGCGTCCACGAGCGACCCGACCCGCAGGCGGTCGAGCTCCTGCTGACGAAGCTCGAGGACCTCGAGGTGCCGACGCCGCCCGTCCCGGAGCATCTGAGCGCCGGCGAAGCCGCCCGTCTCGCCGCCGAGGTGAGCGAGCGAATCGGCGAGTACGCGCGGCAGGCCGGGCGAGGCGAGGAGGCGTTTCCGACCCTCGTCCTGCGCGCGCTCAAGCAGGCGCGCTACGACCCGCGCAACCTCGGCCACTCCGGGCTCGCGAGTCGCGCGTACTGCCATTTCACCTCCCCGATCCGACGCTACCCCGATCTCGTCTGCCACCGCGCGCTCCTCCACGAGCTCGGGCCTCGCGACGACCCGCCGGCCGACCTCCAGGACGCTCGCCGACTGGACGTCGGAGCGCGAGCGCGAGGCCGCGCAGGTCGAGTACCGCGCCGACGCGCTCTGCCTCGCGTGGTACCTCGAGCGCCGGCTGTTCGACGAGGGCTGGGAGGCCGAGTTCGAGGGCGAGGTGACCGGCGCGATCGGCTCCGGGATCTTCGTCCGCTTCGGCGGTGTCTTCGAGGGCTACCTGCCCGCGCGCCGACTGCCGGGCGAGTACTTCGAGCTGAACCCGCTCGCGACCGCGATGGTGGGGCGGCGGACGGGCCGCCGCTTCCGGCTGGGCGACCCGTCTCGGTCCGCGTCGAGTCGATCGACCGGATCGAGGGGAAGGTCTCGCTCGCCCTCGATGCCGAGGCAGAGTCGAGCGGGCGGGCGCCGCGACGCACGTCCCGCCCGGCTCGTCGCTGACACGCCTCGCGTCGGCAAGCGTTGCAACAATGGCGGTGTGAAGCTCGAGGGGATCCACCACATCACCTGCATCACCGGCGACTCGCCTCGGAACGTCGACTTCTACGCGCGCGTCCTCGGCCTTCGGATGGTCAAGAAGACCGTGAACCAGGACGACCCGACCGTCTACCACCTCTTCTACGCGGACGAGAAGGGGAGCGCGGGCGCGGACATCACGTTCTTCGAGTACCCGGGCGTCCCGCGCGGCCGGGCCGGCGGCGGGATGGTGCACCGGATCACCTGGCGCGTCGGCTCGGATGAGGCGCTCGATTTCTGGGCGGAGCGGCTGGCTGCGCGAGCACGTCGAGACCGAGCGGGACGGCGGGCGCCTTCGCTTCGCCGACCCGGAGGGGCTCGGGCTCGAGCTCGCCGTCACGGAGAAGGACGAAGAGCCGCTCGTCGCCGAGCACCCGGAGATCCCGTCCGAGCTGGCGCTGCAGGGGTTCTACGGCGTGCGGGTGTACACGCGTGCGGCGGACGCAAGCCGGATGTTCCTCGACAACGGGATGGGCTTCACTCCCGTAGAGCCGCCGCGTCTCTGGGAGGCCCGCGGGGACGATCGAAGCTCCTTCTACGCCTACGACGAGGCGCCGCCCGAGCGGGGCCTCGCAGGTGCGGGCACGGTGCACCACGTCGCGTGGTCTTCGCGGATGGACGATCACGAGGCGTGGCGCGAGCGGGTGGCGCGGGCCGGCGCCCAGCCCGACTCCGGTCATCGACCGCTTCTACTTCCGCTCGATCTACTTCCGCGAGCCGAGCGGCGTCCTCTTCGAGATCGCAACGCTCGGGCCCGGCTTCACCGCCGACGAGCCGTTCGAGACACTGGGCGAGGGGCTCTCGCTGCCGCCGAACTACGAGCACCTGCGCGAGGAGCTGAAGGACATCCTCACGCCGCTGCCGAACCCGCGCGAGAGCTGGACGCGGCGCTGAGCCCGTCCGGGGGCGCGGTCCGGCGTCCCTAGAATCGACCGAATGGCCCGACGCGAGGGAACCAAGCTGATCGCGGACAACCGCCGCGCCCGGCACGAGTACCACCTCCTCGACCGGTTCGAGGCCGGCCTCCAGCTGACCGGCACCGAGGTGAAGTCCCTCCGGGAGGGACACGTGACGCTCGGCCGGGCGTTCGCGGACGTGCGCGACGGGGAGGCCTACCTCGTCGGCGCCCACATCCCGGAGTACGCGCAGGGGAACCCCGCGAACCACGAGCCTGATCGTGACCGCAAGCTCCTGCTCCACCGGCGCGAGATCGACTCCCTGCTCGAGCAGGTGCGCGAGCGGGGCCTGACGCTCGTCCCTACGCGGATGTACTTCAAGGACGGCCGGGTGAAGGTCGAGATCGCGGTCGCCCGCGGCAAGGAGGCGCGGGACAAGCGCCGCGATGTCGCCGACCGGGACGCGAAGCGCCAGATCGAACGCGCCCTGAAGAACCAAAGCCGCGGCGACTAGCCGAAGCCGCAGCGAGTAGCCGAAGCCCGGGCGCATGACCCGCCGGACCAGCGGCGGCCGGGGCCGCAGGCGGGTCCCCCAACGGGGGAGCGAGCGTCCCAACACGAACGCTACCGAGTCAATGCGCGCGGGTATGTCACGGCCTGTGCCGGCTTCCGCACGGATCTGTGTCGAAAAGTCTCGTGGGCGCCGTCAGCGCAGGCCGAGCAGCCCGAGGAAGGCGCCGCCGCCGACCGTTCGCGTGGCGGCTCCCCCGGCCCGCGTACGCAGTTCGCGGTCGGATGTGACGAGCCAGTACTCCACGCCGTCGCGCTCGAGCTCCGACGCGCGGCGGGTGAGCCAATCGTCCGCGCTCTCGCCGCCGGTGCCGACGACGACGCAGGCGCCGTCGAGCTCCTGTTCGCCGACGACGCCTCCCGGCGCCCGCCCGTCGAAGGCGACCACGGTGCGAACGCCCTCGTCCGCGGCCCAGGCGCAGGCTCGAGCGACGATCTCCTCTTCGCGCACGTTCGGCCACCGCGAGCGCAGGACGTTCCGCGCGTCGACGAGCACCGTCGTCACAGCTGCTCCTGCTCGAGGTTTCGCGTTCTCTGTAACTCCTGAACGGCCGTCCGGGTCGCCGGTCCGAAGATCCCGTCGATCCCGTCGGGAAGCAGCAGGCCGACGCCGGCGAGCCGTCGCTGAAGCTCGGTCACCTCGGGGCCGCGCGACCCAACGCGGAGGATGGGGGGAGGCTTCGGCGGCGCATCGACCACGACGTCGCGGCTGAGAATACTCCCCCGTCAGGAGCAGGCAGAAAGCGCCGGACGCGCTACCATGTGCGGGAAGACATACGGGGGCGATCAGGTTTCGACGTGGTCGGCACTCCGGCAGAGCTGCAAGCCGAGGTCCCCGGTCGGCCTCGTAAAACAACCGGGAACAACGTAAGTGCGGACGACAAGCTCGCACTCGCTGCCTAACCTAGTTAGATAGCGCGTCGCTCCGATTTCGGCCCGTGGATCGGGTAGCGGCGTCAGAAACGGGCTCGCCGCCGAGGGAGAGCCACTCGCCCGACGCGGGACATCTAAGGAGGGCTAGCCCGGCGGAAGGCCGCCTGCGATCCGGACGCCGGGCGAAGCTGAATCGCAGGACAAGCTTGTAGACGCTCTGACCAGAGCGACCGCGGACGCGGGTTCGATTCCCGCCGCCTCCATTCCCGACGCGAGTCCGCCCGCCGCTGCGCGACGGGCATGACGACTCGATCCGGTCTCGCGAGGTTCGGATGGTCGCGGGCCGCACCCGTTCAGGTCGGGCGCGGCGATGTGTGTGTCAGCAGAACCGACGCGTGGCTGATCTGATGGAAGAGTGTGTCCGTTCCAGGGAGCAGTGACATCGTCTTCAGATGCCCGGCGCGTCAATCCCCTCCGAGGGGCCTGTAGACCTTGACTGGCCTGCGCGCGAGTGCGTGACGCAGGGACCCCCTCAACCCCTGGCACAGCGCCCTGTTCCTCACAGCGGAGCCTCGTGTCGGCACGTCCTCGTCGTTCCCCCCGCGTGGGGCATTCAGTCGCCGGGATCAACGGAACCCTTGGTGCGCCCTCTCCGAGCTAGGCGGCGGCCTCCCCTGGCACGGTGGCTGGAGGAACGGCTGCCTCGCTGGGCGTCGCACGTCGAAACACCGCGAGCGCGAGGATCACGAAGCCGATGCCGGCCAGGAGCAGGGCGATGCCGACGACCACGCTGAAGAGAGCGAGCATCTCGGCCATGTATCCGACATTGAGCGCGGTCGTCAGGGCTGTCTCCGTGACCCAGAGATCCCGCGCCCCGTTCGCGATCGGCTCGCCGGTCTCGTCCGTGGCCGCCTCGGCCTCGTCGTTCGTTCCGGCCGGGTCGGCCGGATCGTCGGCCGACTGGTAGCGGCCCATCTCTGCGTAGGTCAGTCCGCCCGTGGATTCGAGCGTGTGCTCGCGCATGATCTCGGCGAACGCGAGCGCCTGGCTGCCCGTCTCGACCGGCTCGCCCGCCCACTGCTTAGCATGCTCTGCGACGGCCGGGTCATCGGCCGGCCCGAAGACGATCCCTTCCTCCTTGATGTTGTCGCGGGTGAACGAGAACCCCCAAATTCCGAGGACGATCACGGCGATTCCGAACAAGATCAGCAAGCCGCCCGAGAGAAATCCGCCGATTCGCAAGAGCTTCCCGTGCTTCATCGTGTGCCTCCTTTGCGAGGTTCCAGGACCGGGAGCGCGCCCAATCGGGACATAGGCAACGCGTGGCGATTCTGAACTATCACTGTTGACCTAGGAAAGGATCTTGCGCGGCCTGGCCGCAAGCCTGGTCAGCGCGTCCCCCACCGGGGTCACGGGAGGTGCCAGGGGCGTCCCTCTCGCCTCCCCACCGGCCGATGACTTCGGTATGAAGACCTTCGCGCTCGGCGGAGCTGCCGTGCGCAGCGAGCAAGGATCGGCACGATGCACGCTCCCAACGACTTCCCGCCTTCGGCATGAGCGGCCACGCTCGGCGCTTCGGACCGCTGCTCGTTGTGGCCGCGGTTGCGGGCTACCTCCTCGGTGGTTGCGGAGGCGACGGCTCCGGACTTCCGCCGCTGACCGGCGTGACGCTGCCGACCGGTTCGCTGACGCTGCCGACGCTCCCGAGCCCGACCGAGACGTCGCCCGGGACGACGTCGGCGTCGCCCACGACCGTCACCGAGCCGACGACGACCACGCAACCCGAGACCACCACCGTGATCGAGACCGTGACGACCGACACGGCGCCGACCACGGAGACCGCGACCACGGAAACAGAGACGGAGACGACCGACACGGCGCCGACCGAGCCTGCGACGACGACCACGGTTCCCACCGACACCTCCGGCGAGCCAGCGGAGGACGACACCTTCTGGCGCCGGATCGCCCTCGTGCTCGCCGCTGCCGTGGGAACGCTGACGGAACCCGATGCTCCGACCACGACGAGTGAAGCCCCGACGCCGACGACACCGGACACGAGCCCCGCGGAGACGGTGGCGGCGGAGCCGACGTCGTCCGAGAGCGACACGCCGTGGGGCTGGATCGCGCTCGCCCTCGGGCTCGTGCTCGCAGCCGCGATCGCCGGCGTCGTGATCTGGAGACGGAAGCGGCGATGGACGCCGTGCAGGCGAGTAGGAGAGGATCCTCACGTGCGACCGTGTGATGCTTTCGTCCCGGCCCCGGCACGTTCGTCGCGGGTCGGCAGATGACGTCGACGTCGAACCTCGAGGTGCTGGACGCAGCCATCCGAGAGCACGCCGAGCGACTCCTCGGCAGTCCTGCAAGTCTCGGGTCGCTCTCGCTTGCGTTTGGCGAGAGTCGCGCGTCGTCCGCGGAGGTCCTCGTCGAGGGCCGCTCGTTCTATCCCCGGATGCTCGAGGACATCGCTTCGGCTTCGTCCTCCGTGCACATCAACCAGTTCGGCTTCCGGCCCGGCGTCGTCGGGGACGCCTTCGCCGACGCGCTCGTCGCGAAGGCCGCAGAAGGCATCCGCGTCCGGCTCGTCGTCGACCGGCAAGGCTCCGACCCGGAGCGGAGCTCGCAGGCGTTCTACCGTCGGCTGACAGACGCGGGCGTCCAGGTGTGCGTCGTGCGCGCGACACGTCCGCGAGTGCCCGCCGGGCCTCTCGGCGGCGGCGGAGCAACGCGCTGGAACCTTCGCGAACTCGGGCACATCGACCACCGCAAGGTCACGATCGTCGACGGCCGCATCGGCTGGGTCGGCGGGGCTGGGATCGAGGACCACTTCCAGGACGGCCGCTTCCATGACCTCTTCCTCCGCGTCGAAGGCCCTGTGGTCGCGCAGCTTCAGCTCGTATTCGTGGCGACCCTTCACTGGCTCCACGGTGAGATCGACCCGGCGGAGCTCGACTCCCTCTTCCCTTCCTTGGACGGCGGCGCCGACCCGATTGCGGCGCGCGTCTTGCACAACGCTCCCGGCCGGCACCGGCCGATCACCCATGCGATCGCACGGCTGCTCGAGAGCGCGGCCGAGACGCTGGACGTCGTCAACCCCTACGTCACGGACCGCGGGATGATCCTGCGGATCGAGCGGGCGGCGCGTCGCGGCGTCCGTGTGCGCCTCTTCGTTCCCGCGAACGCGAACAACTGGGCCTGCGCCGCGGCGCAGCAATTCCACCATGCGAAGCTTCTGGACGCCGGCGTGCGCATCCTCGAGTACCCGACGATGCTGCACGCAAAGGCATTCGTTCGCGACGGCCAAGAGCTCGTGGCGGGCACGTGCAACCTCGAAGCCTGGAGCCTGAAGCGCTTCTTCGAGATCGACCTCCAACTCGAGTCGACGGCCGTCGCAGCCCAGTTCGAGGAGCGGTTCAGCGCGCCGGCCGAAGCGGTGTCGACTCCGGGTCGACCCCTGAGCGGAACGAAGGAACGGGCCAGGGCCGCGGCGTTCGCGGCGATCTCGCCGCTGCTCTGACGACGCCGCGTCCGTTCAGGCCCGTGGTTTGTTCCATGACAGCCGTCGCGTTGGGTTCTCGCGTGACCGTCCCGTTAACCGGCGTCCGAGTGGAGGTGTAGGTGCTCGCTGCGGATTATCCGCTTTCTCGACGTGATGTGGACGATGCTCGTCTTCTTCCTCTGGGTGCTGTGGTTCTGGCTGCTGTTCACCGTGTGGGCCGACATCTTCCGCCGCGACGACCTTTCCGGCTGGGGCAAGGTGGGATGGCTGATCTTTACGATCCTCCTGCCGTTCCTGGGTGTCTTCGTGTACCTGATCTCGCAGAACGAGGGCATGACAAAGCGCAACCTCGAGCGGGCGAGGGCCCGGCAGGGACAGTTCGACGAGTACCTGCGCCAGACCACGGGCGGCGGGGGCGCGGCGGCGGAGATCGAGAGGGCGAAGGCGCTCCTCGACAGCGGCGTGCTCACCCAGGAGGAGTTCGACACCGTCAAGCGAAAGGCGCTGGCGTAGTGGCCGAGAGGATCGTGCAAAGAGAGCAGGGATAGTGTCCACGGCTGAGTCCGCCGCGGTCCCTCCCGCGACCGCCGCGCCCACGCGCGCTGCCGTCGGGCCTTCCTACATCGCGTGGACGGCGCTCGCGCTGATGACCGTGTCGTCGGTGGCCAGCTTGCGGCCTGCGCCGACGATGGCGATCTACGGCCTCGCGGCCGTCTTCCTCTACGTGCTGCCGGCGATCGTCTTCCTGATCCCGACGGCGCTGGTCTCCGCGGAGCTCGCCTCTGGCTGGAACGGTGGCATCTACCGCTGGGTGACCGAGGGCATCTCGCCTCGGATGGGCTTCACGGCCGCCTGGCACCAGTACGCGATGACGCTGTTCTACTACCCGTCGCTCCTCTCGTTCGTGGCGGCGACTCTTGCCTACGTGATCGCCCCGGACCTGGCGGCGAGCGGCGTCTGGACCGCGATCGTGATCATCACCGTCTACTGGCTCGGCGTGCTCGTGCAGCTTCGAGGCGGCATCGGCGTGATCGCCAAGCTCGCCTCGAGCGGCGTGCTGATCGGCACCCTGATCCCGGGCGCGCTGCTCGTCACCCTCGGGATCATCTACCTCGCCCAGGGGAACGCGTCCGCTGCACCAATGGACGCGGAACACATCTTTCCCGAGTGGGCCGGCGTCGCGAGCATCGTCCTCATCGTCTCGAACTTCGGCGCCTACTCCGGCATGGAGATGAACGCCGTCCACGTGGGCCGTCTCCGCGAGCCGAAGAGCCAGTTTCCGAGGGTGATGCTCGTCGCCACCGTGCTCGTGCTGCTGATCCTGATCCTGCCGCCGCTCGCGATCAGCTGGGTCGTCCCCGCCCAGGACGTGAGCCTGACGGCGGGGATCATGCAGGCCTTCGATTCGGTGCTCGCCTTCTTCGGCATCCAGTGGCTGACGCCGATCGTCGGGCTCGCGATCGTGTCCGCCTCCCTCGCGGGCTTCCTCACCTGGCTGGCGGGACCCTCGAGGAGCCTCCTGCTGGTCTCGAGGGAGGGCGGCTACCTGCCCCCCTGGTTCCAGCGAACGAACGCCGCCGGCGTGCAGGAGAACATCCTCGTCGCGCAGGGGATCCTGACCACGGTGCTCGCCCTCCTATTCGCGTTCTCCGCGGCAGTCTCGAACGCCTACTGGATCTTCATGACGATCACGACGTCGGTCTATCTCCTCATGTACCTCTCGATGTTCGTCGCTGCATACAACCTGCGGAAGCGCCGGCCGGACCACCCGCGCGGTTACCGCGCGCCGGCGCTGGGGTTGCTCTGCGCCGTCGGCTTCCTGTCTTCTCTCGCGGCGATCCTGATCGGCTTCGTCCCGCCCTCACAGCTCGACTTCAGCGCGGCCGCATACGTGTTCTTCGTCGGCGGTGGGGTCGTTCTGCTCGGCGTGATCGTCCCGCTGCTCTGCCTCTGGCTCCGCAAGCCGAGCTGGAAGACCGCTGAGCCCGCTCCGGAGGACGCCGCATGAAGGAGCGAACCATCTACTGGATCGTCGGCGGAATCTTCGGCGTGCTGCTGATCGTGATGCTCGTCGCCTGGAACTACGACCGCCAGAACTCGGAAGCCGACGAAAAGGCGCAACAGCTCATCGCCGCCTACGAGGAGGCCGGATTTCCGAGTCCGGATCAGGACCAGATCGCGCGGGTGCTCGGCGACGACGGTGGGCAGGTCTGCGAGACCGCAGACAGCGAGCTCGTTCAGGGCTACTGGAAGCTTCGACTTATGGAGGGCGGCGAGTACTACCTGCGCCCGGTTCCGCTCGACGGGCGGATTCGCCAGGGCCTGTCGCTGGTCGTCGACGTCTACTGTCCCGAGAAGCGCCCCGACATCGAGGACTTCTTCGAGGACTGGGACTTCGACGACACCGTCCGCAACTAGAGTCCACAGCGTGTCGGCAGACGCTCTCCGCGAACGCGTCAAGGGCCTGATGCCGCAGGCGTGGGACGACCTCTCGCGCGCGGTCTCGTTCAGGTCCGTCGCCGACGGCAGCGAGCCCGACCAGTGCGAGCGCATGGCCGAGTGGACCGTCGAGGCCTTCTCGGGAGCCGGCGTCCAGGACGTCCGCTCCTACGAGACCTCCGACGGGAGCAAGACCGTCTGCGGCCACGTCCCGGGGCCGGCGGGTGCGCCGACCGTGCTCCTCTACTTCCATCACGACGTGCAGCCCGCGCCGGACGAGGGCTGGGAGTCGCCGCCCTGGGAGCTGACGGCGAGGAACGGCCGCTGGTACGGGCGAGGGGCCGCCGACTGCAAGGGCAGCCTGGCCGCGCACCTGGCGGCATTGCGTGCCCTCGGTCCGGAGCCGCCCGTGACCGTGAAGATTGTCGGCGAGGGATCCGAGGAGCAGGGAACCGGAGGCCTCGAGAACTTCGTTCGGGAGAACCCTGATCTGCTGCGTGCCGACGCGATCCTCGTCTGCGACACGGGCAACGTCGCGGTCGGCATCCCGACGCTGACGGCGAGCCTGCGCGGGATGGCCAGGGTCTGGGTGACGGTGCGGACGCTCAAGAGCCCCGTGCACTCGGGCATGTTCGGCGGCGCCGCACCGGACGCGCTCGCAGCGCTCATCCGCATGCTCGACAGCTTGCGCGACGAGCGCGGCTCGACGACGGTCCGCGGCCTGGACGGGACGCAGAAGTGGTCCGGGGCGGCGTACCCTCCCGAGCAGTTCCGCAAGGACGCCGACGTGCTCGAGGGGGTCGACGTGCTCGGGGAGGACGTCGCGGACACGTTGTGGGCGCGGCCCGCGGCCAACGTGCTCGGGATCGACTGCCCACCCGTCGTCGGCTCCTCCGCCGCCGTGCCCCACGAGGCGCGGGCCCGCATCGACCTGCGAATCCCGCCCGGCGTGGACGCGAAGGATGCGCAGACGAAGCTGATCGAGCATCTCGAGGCCGTAGCGCCCTGGAACGTCCAGCTCGAGCTTCGAGCGTGAGGCCGACGGGGAGGCCTTCAAGGGGTCGACCGAAGGGGCCGGCTTCGAGGCGATGGCGGGTGCCATGCGAGACGCCTATGGACGGGACATCACGCTCCAGGGCCAGGGCGGCTCGATCCCGCTCTGCACGGTCTTGCAGGAGACGTTCCCCGGCGCGGAGATCATGTTGCTCGGCGTGGAGGAGCCGATGTGCCTGATCCACGCTGCCAACGAGAGCGTCGATCCGAGCGAGATCGAGAACATCGCGCTCGCGGAGACCCTCTTCATGCAGAAGTACGCGCAGGCGAAGGTCGCGTAGCCGCGGCCATGGCAGTTGCTGAGACTCCCACCTCGTTCACGGCCGAGGACTTCGCGCGGCGGATGGAACGCGCAGCCGAGCAGGCGAAGGCCGCGGGCCTCACCGGCATCCTCGTCACGCCGGGACCCGATCTCCTCTACTTCACCGGGTACCAGCCGATCGCGATCACCGAGCGAATTACGCTGCTCGCACTCCACGGCTCGCGGCGTCCATCGATGATCGTCCCGATCCTGGAGCGGCCCGACGCCGAGGCTGCCCCCGGTGCCGCCGCCTATTCGCTCAGCGATTGGACCGACGGCAGCGACCCCTACGCCGCGACCGGGGAGCTCCTCGACCCGACCGGCACGTACGCGATCTCCGACGCCGCCTGGGCGATGCACGTGCTCGCGCTCCAGCAGACGTTGCCCGAGTCGACGTACGTGTCGATGACGAGCACGCTCCCGATGCTGCGCGCGGTCAAGGGCGCCGACGAGCTCGAGCGGCTCGCCGCCGCCGGGGCGGCCGCCGACGCGACCTTCGAGCAGATCGCGAAGCTTCCGTTTGCCGGTCGCCGCGAGAGCGAAGTCGCTGCCGACCTCGACCGCTTGCTGCGCGACCACGGGCATTCGCAGGTCGACTTCACCGTCGTCGGCTCGGGCCCGAACGGCGCCAACCCCCATCACGAGATGAGCGAGCGGACGATCGAGGAAGGCGACATGGTCGTCCTCGACTTCGGCGGCATCAAGGACGGCTACGGCTCGGACACCACGCGCACCGTCCACGTCGGCGAGCCGACGGACGAGGAACGCGAGGTGTACGAAATCGTGCGCCGCGCGCAACAGGCGGCCTTCGAGGCGGTGCGGCCCGGCGTCGAGTGCCAGGAGATCGACCGCGCGGCGCGCAACGTGATCGCCGACGCCGGCTACGGCGACTACTTCATCCACCGAACCGGGCACGGCATCGGGCTGACCACGCACGAGCCGCCGTACATGGTCGAGGGCGAGGCGCGTGAGCTCGAGCCCGGCATGTGCTTCTCGATCGAGCCCGGCGTCTATCTCCCCGGGCGCTTCGGCGTTCGCATCGAGGACATCGTCACGGTGACCGCTGAGGGCGGACAGCGCTTCAACAACACTCCGCGCGAGCTCAGGGTCGTGGCCTGACGTGACCGTTCGCGGCGCAGCCTTCCTCGGCATCGGAGCGATGGTCGGCGCCGGCATCTTTGCGCTCCTCGGCGAGGCGGCCACGGTTGCGGGGTCCGCCGTCTGGCTCTCCTTCCTCCTCGCCGGGATCGTCGCCGCGCTGCTCGGCTACACCACCGTCAAGCTCGGCGTCCGCTACCCGTCGTCGGGCGGCCTCATCGCCTACCTCGTCCAGGGGTTCGGGAACGGACGGCTGGTCGGCATCGCCTCGTGGCTCGGCTACTTCTCCGCCATCGTGATCGTCTGCTCGATGGTGGCGGTCGCCTTCGGGAGCTATGCCACGTCGCTCTTCATCGGGGACGACGCGGGGGCCGGCTGGGACAACGTCTTCACCTCCGCCATCGTGGTTGCCATGGCGGCGATCAACATGATCGGCGCTCGCTTCGTCGATCGGGCGCAGTCGCTGATCGTGGTTGCGCTCCTTGCGGTCTTCGCGGTCTTCATCGCCGTCACCATCGTCGACATCGACACCGACCTGCTCGCATTCAGCGGCTATCCGTCCTTCAGCGACATCATCGCGAGCGTGGCGCTGACGTTCTTCGCCTACCTCGGCTTCAGCGTGATCACGTTCACGGTCGGAGACCTGCGCGACCCGGCGCGGGAGCTCCCGAAGGCGATGTACCTCGCGCTCGGCGTGACGACGGTCACCTACGTCCTCATCTCGCTGGGCGTCTTCGGGACCCTGACCGTCGACGAGGTGATCGGCTACGGAGAGACCGCGATCGCCGAAGCGGCCCGGCCGGCGCTCGGGGACGCCGGCTTCGTGATCATGGCGATCGCCGCTCTGCTCGCGACTTCGTCCTCGGTGAACGCGGTGCTCTACGCGTCCTCGGGCCTGACCGCCATGCTCGCCGAGGTAGGGCAGTTCCCGCCCTTCTTCGGACGCGGCTCCCGACTCGGCTCGAACGGCGGGATGCTGATCACGGCCGGCATCGTGCTCGTCATCTCCAACCTCGTCGATCTCTCCGCGATCGCCTCGGTCGGCAGCGCCTGCTCGCTCCTCATCTTCCTGCTCGTCGGCGTCTCCGGCTACCGGCTGAGGCAGGAGACGGGATCGCTCGGCGTGATCGTCCTCCTGGGGATCGCGACGACCGCGATCGTGCTCGTCTTCTTCGCGATCGACACCCTTCGCAACGCTCCCGAGACGTTCATTGCAATCGTCTGCGTGGCCGCGCTCGCCGTGGTGTTCGATCTCGCCTGGAAGCGAATCCGTGGGCCCGTCACGAGCCCGACCGTCAGCGCGCATCCAAGCGACACGTAGAGCAGGCGCGGCTTACTCGCCGGCGTGGGCCCTTCGGATCGCGGCGATGTCCAGCTTCGTCATCGCGAGCATCGCCTCCATGGCCCGGGCCGCCTTCTCGGGATCGGGGTCGGCGATCAACTCGATCATGCCGTCCGGGATGACCTGCCAGGAGACGCCGTACTTGTCCTTCAGCCAGCCGCAGGCGCTTTCCTCGCCTCCCTCGGAGAGCTTGCTCCAGTAGTAGTCCACCTCGTCCTGATCCTCGCAGAAGACCTGGAACGAGATGGCTTCGTTGAACCTGAACTCCGGCCCACCGTTCAGTCCGACGAACCTCTGGCCGTTGAGCTCGAACTCGACGGTGACCACCGACCCGGCGGGGCCCGGCCCGGCCTCGGTGGAGCGGACGATTCGTCCGATCCTCGCGTTCTCGAAGATCGAGGCGTAGTGGTTCGCAGCTTCCTCGGCTTGCCCGTCGAACCACAGGCACGTCGTGAATCCCTCGGTGGTCATCGTCCCTCCTTGGCTAGGTGATCCGTCCACCCTACGACCGGTCTCGTGCCGAAAACTCGTCGGTGTTGCGGGCGGCTACGGTGGAGGCGATGCCAGTCCGTCCGCCCGGCCCGATGCCTGCCGACGAGGCAATCCGGCTGGTGCCACTGACCTCCGTGCACGAGCCCGCCGTCGACGCCCTCGTCGAGGACGAGAACGTGCGCAGGCACACACGCGTTCCGACGGAGCCGCGAGACGGCTTCGCCGCGACCTGGATCAAGACGTACGAGGACGGCCGGCGCGACGGGACTCGCCTGGGCTTTGCCGTCGAGTCCCACGAGGGCGAGTTCCTCGGGCTCGGCCTCTACGTCCGGATCGAGGCCGAAGGACAACAGGCCGAGATCGGCTACGTGGTCGGGCCGGCCGCGCGCGGCAAGGGAGTGGCGACGAGGACGCTGCGGCTCTTGACGGACTGGGGCTTCTCCGAGCTCGCGTTCGAGCGAATCGAGCTCTGGATCGATGTCACGAACGCCGTGTCCGAGCGTGTGGCCGAACGGGTGGGCTACGTGCGCGAGGGCATCCTGCGGTCGTACTGGTTCAAGGAGGACATCCGCCGCGATTTCGGCATCTGGTCGAGGCTCCGCGGCGACCCGACTACGGCAGGGTGATGCCGCTGAGGACGACCGGGCCGAGCGTGTAGTCGAGCATCGTCGACTGCGGGACGCCGGGGGCGGTGATCATGTCGACCGCCTTCGGCACGAGGCCCGGGTTGAACGTGCAGTGCGGATCGGAGCTCGCGGCGCCGCAGACCCCGAACTGGAACTCCTGCGGCGTGGGGGTGAAGCCGCGGGCCTGGTCCGGGCTGAAGCCGTCCTGGCCGGTGAGGACGACCGTGAACCCCCAGCCGGGGGTCGGCGTTCCGAGCGACGCCTTCGGCACGGTGAACGTGATGAAGCGGGAGATCGGGTTCGCGGTGATCGTCGCCGTCCCGAGCGTCGTCCCGCCGGCGTCGACGTAGCGTTGCCCGAAGCCCTGCACCTGGATCAGCCGGCTCCAGGCGAAGGCCGGCGCGATCGAGAAGTTCCGGAGGGGATGCGCGGCGGCGGTCGACGTCGTGGACGCGCCCGGCACGCGGACGTAGACGTCGACGAGCTGGGCGCCGAGCGGGCTGCCGAACGTCTCCGACAGGTCACGCGTCTGCAGGCGGAACGTGACGTCGGCGCCCGAGTCGTACACCTGGAACCGCTGGATGTCGAACGCTCCCGGCCGGAAGTTCGCGGACGTGGGGTAGGCGTAGTTGCCGGGGCCGTTGTCGTCGCCTGACGGGTCGGTCACGTCGAGGAGGAGCGTCCCGGGCACGAAGTCGAAGAAGACGGTGCGCCGCGCGTGCGCGGTTCCGCCGCGCGGGCTGACGGCGACGACGTTGAGGACGCTCGTGCCGCCTGTGACGGGGACGCTGAGGCTGAATGACCCGTTCGACGCCGCGGTCGTCGACGCGATGGTGGTAGCCGAGTTCACGTCCGTGTTCGTCGCCGCGACGTAGACCGTGTTGCCCCGCGCGGTCGTGCCCGTGACGACCACCGGCGAGCCGGTGACCGACGAGTTGTCGGCCGGGCTCGTGACGACGAGCGGCGTGGTTCCCTGAGAGTTCTTGACGTACCGGAAGTGCGTCGCGGCGGGCAGCACGACGTTCCGGCCAGCGGCGAGGCTCCCCGTGAGCCGCACGAACGAGGCAGCCGACCACGTGAGTGGCGACGCCGAGCCGGCCGCGCCGCCGTTCTCGAAGCCGATCGAGGCGACGGTCGGGTCGGTGCCGTACGGCGAGCGTGCGAGATCGGGGAGCTCCCAGTTCTGCTCGGGAATGAGGCCGACGCCGGAGGCGAACCGGCTCATGCCGAGGAGCAGAGATGCCGCTCGGGACTTCTTGCCGGACGCCTGCTGGTGCTCGGCCCGCTCGGCGGAGAGCGCAGGCCAGAGGTGCCCGGTGCCCTGGCCGCTCGGCGCCCACGGCCGTCCGTCGGCGGCGCGGTCGCCGTACCCGTCGCCGTTGTAGCGGTGCCAGCCGGGCCCGCGGTCGGTGTCGGACTTGATCGTCTGGTCGACGACGCGCAGCGAACGCGCGATGTCCGCGTCGCCGGCCCGCAGCAACCCGAGCCGCACCAGCTCGAGGAAGCCGGCGTCGATGACCGCGCGCTGATCGAGTGTCGGCCCGCCGTTCCCGACGTTGTACGAGATCGCCGCGTTGGGATCGCCCGTCTTCGACAGCCGGATGAAGTACCGGCTCGCCAGCGGTCCGGTCGTCGTCACCGTCCAGGCCTTCACCTGCCGCTGCCAGGCATCTGCGACGCCGAGCCAGACGGCTGCCGACGTGTCGTCGTCGTTCGCCTGCGCGATCTTCGCCGCCGCGACGAGGCCCGCGATCTCGGCGGCGATCGTGGACGGCGAGTATCCGCTCTGCTCCTCCCAGCGCTCGACGCCGAACGAGGGCCCGCGGGCGGCGACGAAGTTCGCGGCCCGCTTGATGTGGTCTTCGTAGAGCGAGGAGTCGGTGAGCCCGAGCTGGTACGCCATCAGGATCGGGTAGGCGGTCTCGTCGAGCTGCGTCCCGAAGGAATCCGGCGCGACCTTGCCGTTGACGAGGCTGTTGCGCGGCATCGAGCCGTCCGGGAGCTGCTGGCGCTCGAACAGGAAGCGGGTGGCGTCCCTCGCCGTTCGGTAGTCGCCTGCTGCGACGAGGCCGGTCCACGACTCGTATAGGTCGCGCGCGAACACCTCGCGGTAGGAGCCGAAGTATGTGTTCGCCGGATCTCCGGCCGAGACCGCCTGGCCCCACGGCGAGGCGAGGCTCGCCACGATCGCCCCCCGGAACGTCTTGTCCTCGGACGCCTTGATCACGTTCGCGCTCAGGTAGTACTCGTCCTCGAGCCGTTCCCTGTCGGCTCGCTTGAGGCCCGGCAACTTCTCCGTCCGCGGATCCTTCAGCCCGCGGTCGTAGCGCTTCCAGCCGTCCTTGTACTCCTCGAGCGCTCGGTAGAAGCCGGCGTCGAGCGAGCCCTCGGCCGTCTGCACGGCCTCCTCCTGCGAGGCCCCGAAGCCGAGCGCGAGGACGGCCTTCCCGTACCGGTTGAGCCCGACCCGCGCGGTCTGGACGACGTTGCCGCCGAGCGCGTCGGCGTAGGTCTGCGTCAGGGCATGCGCTGCATCGAGCTGGACGAGCCCGTCGCTCTCCGCGCCCACGAAGCCGCTCGATGCCTCCTCGAACGAGCCGTCCAGGGCTGCGTACACCGGCTGCGCGTAGTCGCGATTCGCCGCGTTCGTGGCCGTGACCGGATCGAAGGAGACGAGCACGGGGCGGCCGGTCGACTCGTCGATCGTCGCCCGGTCGGCGCCGCCGTTCCCGGGCCCGCCGCCCCCGTTGCCGTTCACGGTCGGGTCGAAGCGCACGTAGAGCCGGAGGCCGGCGTGCTTCGGCCTGAACATCACGCGCATGAGCACCGTGTTCCGGTCCGGGTCGGTGATGTACCGGGTCTCGATCCGGTACCGGCCGGTCTTCGATCTCGCCGTGACCTCGCAGGCAATGCCGCCTGAGCCGCGCATCGCCTTGACCGAGTAGGTCATGTCGCGGGTCTGCAGGTCGGTGAACGTGGATCCGTCGGTGACGACGTACTGGAGCGTCTCGACGTTCGTGTTGTCGATCGTCGGGTAGTACGTGTCGCTGAGGACGCCGTCCGCGACCGTGTACCAGACCTTCGAGGTCCGGTTGCGGGCGGTGCCGAGGCAGTCCTTGCGCGCGAGACCGAAGTGCGAGAGCGCGCCCGGACCGTCCGGTGCTCCCTGGGAGACAGAGGCGACGACCGTGAGGACGTGCGTCGCCGCGTCGTAGGAGAACGTGACCTCGGCGTTGTCGACCGGGACCGTGAACGGGATGTTCGAGCCGTTTGGGACGCCGCCCTGGCCGTAGTTCTCGTCCCAGCTCTCGTTGATCGCGACCTTCGACTCGTAGGCGCCTTGCGGCAGCGCCGTAGTCCTGAACGAGTAGATCCCGTTCCCGTCCGGGTCCTGGAGCCAGGAGCGGAGGCAGCCGGGATCCCAGTCGGCCGGACAGCCGAGCTCGGACTGGAAGCTCCCGGACGCGACCGCGATCACCGACCGCCTGCTGTCGGTCGCCCAGTGGCTCTTGTGGTCGTAATAGAACTTGACGCTCGCGTCCGCGGGGAGCGTGACCGGGATGTTGGGCCCGTTCGGCTGCGCGTTCAGGCCGTAGTTCTCGGTCCACGAGTCGTTCAGCGCGGCCTTGTACTCGTAGCTCCCCGACGGGCAGCGAGAACGAGCGCTGCCAGACGTCGTCGCCCGCGTCGTAGGCGAGGTGCGTCGCGGCGCATTCCGGCTGCCAGTCGCCCGGGCAGCCGACCTCCGACTGCAGCGAGCCGGCGACGGTGACCAACACGGGGCTCGGCGAGTGCGACGCGGTCGCCGAGGGAAGCAGCACGAGCGCGATCCCGGTGAGCGCGAGTAACCCGGCGCGGCGCATCTCCGGCCAAGCATACGACTCCTGACAACAGGCGGGGAAGGGCGGGCGCGGCGACGTTTCGCTCGCAACCCCGGGGGTACCCGCTACGCAGTACCTGTCCACGGCAAGGGAGAGAACCATGTGGAGGTTCAAGCTCAAGACTCTTGTCGTCGTGCTGGTCCTAGGAGTCGGCTCTGCGGCCGCCGGCGGGGTGGTCGCGAGCACCCAGTCGAGCGACGAGCAGGCTCTCCAGCCGACGCGGCAGTCCGCCAGTCGCAGCATCGAGTCGCAGGTGAACCACCTGCTCGCGAAGATGACGCTCGAGGAGAAGCTCGAGCAGATCCAGCTCCTCCCGGACTTCCTGGTCACCGACGAGGAGGTTCGCAAGGGTCTCGGCTCGGTTCTCAGCGTGACCGATCCGCAGAGGATCAGGGAGCTCCAGGAGATCGCCGTCGAGGAGTCGCGCCTCGGCATCCCGCTCCTGTTCGCCTTCGACACGATCCACGGCTTCCGGACGATCTTCCCCATTCCCCTCGGCACCGGCGCGAGCTTCGACCCGCAGATGGCGTTCGACGACCACAAGTACGGCGCGCGCGAGTCGGCCGCCGTCGGGCTCAAGCAGACCTACGCCCCGATGATCGACGTCTCGCACGAGCCGCGCTGGGGCCGGATCGCCGAGGCCGCCGGCGAGGATCCATATCTCAACTCCGTCTTCGCGGCCGTGCGCGTCAAGGCGATTCAGGGTGCTGACTACAGCGCGCGCGACAAGCTCGTCGCCAGCCCCAAGCACTTCGCGGCCTACGGCCAGCCGGAGGCAGGGCGTGACTACAACACGACCGACATGTCCGAGCAGCGGCTCTGGAACTTCTACCTCGGGCCGTTCAAGGCCGCGCTCGACGCCGGCGCGGACACGGTCATGTGCTCGTTCAACGCGATCAACGGCGTGCCCGGCTGCGGCAACGACTACCTGATGAACGAGATCTTGAAGGACGAGTGGGACTTCGACGGGTTCGTCGAGAGCGACTGGACCGCCGTCGCAGAGCTGCGGGCCTGCCCGCCCAGGAACCCCGACACCGGCGAGTGCGGGCACGGGGTCGTCGCCGACGGCCCCGCGGCCGCGGCGCTCGCGCTCAACTCGGGCGTGGACTCCGAGATGACGAGCACGCTCATCCGCGACCACGGCCGGCGGCTGCTCCAGGAGCGCCGCATCTCGATGAAGCGGATCGACGACGCGGTGCGGAGGATCCTGCGGATCAAGTTCCGAGCCGGGCTCTTCGAGAATCCCTACGCGCCCTACCAGCCTGGCGAGGCCGAGGCGCAGATGCTCAAGCCGGACGCGGTGGCGGCGGCCCGCAACGCCGCGAGCCGCTCGATGGTGCTGCTCCAGAACCAGGGCGGGATCCTGCCGTTCAATCCGTCCAGGAAGACGGCCGTGATCGGGCCGCTCGCAAGGAACCAGCACGACATGCTCGGACCGTGGTGGGGCGCCGGCCGCGACTCGGACGCGGTGACCGTCTTCGACGGCATCAACCAGCAGAGCCCGGGTGCGACCTACGCCGAGGGGTGCAAGCTCTCGAACACCGAGCCGCCGCACACCGACCCCGAGGGCTGCGGGTCGGACGCCGGCTTCGCCGAGGCGGTCGCCGTGGCGCAGGCGGCGGACCAGGTCGTCCTCGCCCTGGGCGAGACGCGCGAGATGAGCGGCGAGGCGGCGGCGCGCAGCACCCTCGACCTTCCGGGCAGGCAGGAGGAGCTGATCCGGGCGATCAAGGCGACCGGCAAGCCGTACGCGGTCGTGCTGTTCACCGGCCGACCGCTCGCGCTCGAGGACGTGGTCGGCGACACGCCCGCCCTTCTCCAGGCCTGGTTCCCGGGCGTGCAGGCGGGTCCCGCGGTCGCGGACGTCGTGTTCGGCAAGGTCAACCCGGGCGGCAAGCTGCCCGTGTCGTTCCCGCGCCGGCTCGGCCAGGTGCCGATCTACTACAACCACGAGCGGACGGGGCGGCCCTGCAACCCGGACGTGAAGTGGAACTCGCGCCACCGCGACATCCCGAGCTGCTCGCCGCTCTTCGTGTTCGGCCACGGGCTCAGCTACACGACGTTCGAGGTCTCGGACCTGCGGCTGAGCTCCTCGAGCGTGTCGAGGCACGGCAGCCTCAAGGCCACCGTGACCGTGAGGAACACGGGGAGCCGGCCGGGCGACGAGGTGGTGCAGCTGTACATCCACGACCCGGTGGCGAGCATCTCGCAGCCGGTTCGGCGCCTGCGCGGGTTCGAGCGCGTGACGCTGAACCCGGGCGAGACGCGAACCGTCAGCTTCACGCTGGACGAGAGTGACTTCGGCTTCTACGACAACCGCGGCAGGTTCATCGTGGAGACGGGCCAGATCGACGTCTACGCCGGCTCGAGCTCGAGTGCGGAGCTGAAGCGGACCTTCACCGTGCGCTAGCGGTCGAAGGTGGGGGGCGGGCCGTTCGCCCGCCCCCACCTGACCTTGCTCCGCCTACCTGGACTCTGCGACCGGGGCGGCGCTCGGTGCCTCGCCGCCGGGAGACTCCGGCTCCGGCGCTCTCACATCTCGCAGGAACACGGCCACTCCGACGGCTGAGACCGCCGCGACGATCGCGCTGACGAGCGCGACGACCCGGAACCCCTGCGTGAACGCGACGCGTGCGGCTTCGAGGACGTCCTCAGCGAGCGCGCCGGTCAGATCGCTGCTCGCGGCGACGGCGCCGCCCAGCGTGTCGCGGGTGGTCTCGGCCACGTCGGGCGGGACGGAAGCGGGGAGGTTGTCGTCGACCTCGCTGCGATAGACCGCCGCGCCGATGGTGCCGAGGACGGCGATGCTGAGCGCGCCGCCGAGCTCGGCGCCGGTCTCCGAAATCGCGGAAGCCGAGCCCGCCCTCTCGGGCGGCGCGGTGCCGATGATGAGGTCGTTCGTCAGCGTGAACAGCGGTGCCAGCCCGAGGGAGTAGACAACCGACGCGCCGACGAGGACGTTCACGCCCGAGTCGGCGCTCACCTGCGTGAGGTAGAGGAGGCCCACGGCTGCGATCGCGAAGCCGCCGGCCATGACGTACCCGGGCCGGACGCGCCGCACGAGCACCGGGGCGAGCATCGAACCGAGGATGAAGGCGCCGAACGAGGGCAGCGTCCACACCCCGGCCATGAAAGGCGACAGGCCGAGGACGAGCTGGAGGTACTGGTAGAGAAAGAGGAACGACCCGAAGAGCACCAGGATCCCGAGGGTGTAGGCCGCCAGGGACGCGCTGAAGGCAGGGACGCGGAAGAGCCGGAGGTCGATCAACGGGTCGTCCAGCCTTTTCTGCCGGCGGACGAAAGCGAGCCCGAGCGCCAGGCCCAGCAGGATCGAGACGAGCGGCAGGGAGCCGACTCCGTCCTGCGCCGTCTGCTTGAGGCCGTACACGACGGCGAGTACGGCGACGAGCGACAGGCCGGCGCTGAGGAGATCCAGCCGCCCCGCGTCCGGATCGCGGAACTCCGGCAGCAACACCGGGCCGAGAACGAGGAGAAGTGCCATCACGGGCACCGCCAGGAGGAAGACCGAGCCCCACCAGAAGAACTCGAGCAGGGCTCCGCCGAGCAGCGGCCCGACCGCGCCGCCGAGCGAGTAAGCAGTGATCCAGACGCCGATCGCGAACGTGCGCTGTTCCTGGTCGTGGAAGAGGTTGCGGATCAGCGAGAGGGTCGACGGGGCGATCGTCGCGCCCGCGATGCCGAGCAACGCCCGCGAAGCGATCAGCATCTCGGCGCTGGTCGAGAACGCAGCCAGGATCGAGGCCAGCGCGAACCCGGCGGCGCCGATCATGAGAAGGCGGCGGCGTCCGATGCGGTCTCCGAGAGTGCCCATCGTGATGAGCATTCCGGCGACCATGAACCCGTAGATGTCGGCGATCCAGAGGAGCTGCGCGCTGGTCGGCTCGAGGTCTTCGCTCAGCTGCGGGACCGCGAGGTGCAGCACGGTGAGGTCCATCGCGTAGACGACGCACGCAAGCGCCAGGACGGCGAGGCCGATCCATTCGCGGCGTCCCGCGCGACGAGCTTCGTCCCTGCTCATGCTGTTTGGACTTCCCTACGACGCAGGACTCATCGCCGCTCGCGTGGCGGCGCGCCCTTCGCTACAGCCAGCCGGCGTGCCGGAAGGTGCGGTAGAGCGCGAAGCAGCCAAGACCGATCACGACGAGCGTGATCGGATAGCCGAACCGCCAGCCGAGCTCGGGCATGTGCTCGAAGTTCATGCCGTAGAGGCCGGCCACCATCGTCGGCACCGCGATCACCGCTGCCCAGGCAGAGATCTTCCGGACGTCCTCGTTCTGGCGCACGCTCACCTGGGTCATGTTCGCGATGAGCACGCTCGTCAAGAGGTCCCGGAAGCCCTCCACATCCTGGACGATGCGGAGCAGGTGGTCGTGGACGTCCCGGAAGTAGGGGCGCATGCTCTCGTGGACGAGCTCGAACTCGCGGCGTGCGAGCGAGTCGAGCGGCTCGGCCAGGGGGGCGACGGCATCCTGCAGCTCGAGGACCTCCCGCTTCAGCTTGTAGATGTGCTCGGACGGGTTCGCGCGGGACGCTGAGAACACCTCGGCCTCGACCGCTCTGATGCGGCCGTCGAGCGCCGCGACCACCGGCTCGTAGTCGTCGACGACGCGGTCGACGATTGCGTGCAGCGCCGCGCCGGCGCCCGAGCGGAGGAGGTCCGGCCGCTGCTCGATCCCGAGGCGGACGTCGTGCAGGGCGGTCTCGCCGTGGCGCACGGTGATGAGGAACGACTCGCCGAGAAAGACCTGGATCTCTCCGAACTCGACCCGGTCCTCCGTGCTCGACGTAGCGCGCGGTCTTCAGGACGACGAAGACGGAATCGCCGTAGATCTCGAGCTTCGGGCGCTGGTGGGCGTTGACCGCGTCCTCGACCGCAAGCTCGTGCAGCTCGAACTCGCGCCGGACGGCGTCGAACTCGTCTTCCGTCGGCTCGTAGAGCCCGATCCAGACGAACGCGCTCTCCCGGCGGCACTCCCGGTGGGCGTCCTCGAAGGCGAGATCGCCTGCCAGGCGGCGCCCCTTCTCGTACACGGCGCAGTCGACGATCACGTCGTACTGATCATCGCAGGCGCACGCGGTCGTATGGGCTCTCGTTAGGGTCCAATTGGTGAACGCCACCTCGATCGCCGTCGCCGCCGAGCGGCTTCGCCAGCGCGACCGCCTGCGGGTTGCGTTGACATGGGCCGGGCCGGCGGTGTACGCGCTCGTCCTCTGCGCCGTGGTCTACCGCGACGGGGTGCCGCTCTCCCGCGACCGCCTGCTCATGTGGATCCTGCTCGGCCTGCTCGCGTTCTCGCTCACGAACGTCTGGGGCTGGATGCGCGGCGTCGTGCTCGAATGGCTTCCCTTCGCGTTGATCCTCTGGGCGTACGACCTCCTGCGCGGGCAGGCGGACGGCCTCCTCTTCTCCGCGCACGTGACGCCGCAGATTCGTGCCGAGGAGATCCTCTTCGGAGGAACGGTTCCGACGGTGTGGCTCCAGGACCACCTCTGGCAAGGCTCGTGGAGCCTCCAGTGGTACGACTACGGCGCCTGGCTCGTCTACGTGAGCTACTTCCTCGGGACGTACCTCCTGGCGGGCTTCCTCTGGTTCTTCGCGCGGGGGCTCTTTCGCCGGTTCGTGGCGATGGTCTCGATCCTCGCCATGCTGGGATTCGCGACCTACGCGCTCTTCCCGGCCGCGCCGCCCTGGCTCGCGAGCGAGCAGGGAGCCCTCGACCACACCACGCGTTCCGTCGGGCTGATCTCCGGCCACATCCCCATCGCCCACTTCGACACGCTCTTCGACCGGGGCTCCCAGTACGCAAACCCGGTTGCCGCGGTGCCTTCGCTGCACGCGGCCTACACCCTGCTCATCACGCTCTTCCTCTGGCGCCTGGCGCCGCGGTGGGGCCGGGTCCTCCTGGCTGCGTACCCGTGGGCGATGGCGTTCGCGCTCGTCTACACCGCCGAGCACTACTTCGTCGACATCCTGCTCGGCTGGATCTACGCCGTCGTCGTCTTCTGGGCGGTCAACCGCGTGGCCGATCGCCTGGCCGAGCGGTCGAGCGCGCCGGCTCCGCAGCAGGCGTGACGGCGTTCGTGTGGGGCGTCGCATTCGCCCTCACGTCCAGAGCCCGATCATCCCAGCTGGGCTTCGGTCTGCGCCTGCCCGACGGCCGGGCGGTTCCTTATGGTCTCGGCGTGGCGGAGATCCTCGCCCTCGCGGCGGCAGCCGCCTCGTGACCGCCGCCCGGTCTGAACCCATCTGGCCGGGCACCGCCGAACTCGCCCTCCGATGAACCTCGTCTGGGCGATCATCATCATCGCAGGCGCCGTCTGCGTCGCGGTCGCGGCGATGCTGCTCGTGCGGCGGCGGGCGCCCGAGGGCAGCTACTTCACCGACGGCGACCGTGCCGCCGGCGTGTTCGGCGTGCTCGCGACCGGCTTCTCGGTCCTGCTCGGCTTCGTCGTCTTCCTCGCCTTCACGAGCTACGACGCGTCGCGGGTCGGGGCGGAGGCCGAGGCGCTCACGGTGGCCCAGCAGGTCGAGACGGCGCAGTTCTTCCCCTCGGACGTCGCGCGTCGAGCTGACCGGCGAGCTGGTCTGCTATGCGCGCTCGGTCGTCCAGACCGCGAGTGGCCGCGGATGGACCGACGGCACGCTGGGCGACCGGATCAACCCGTGGGGCGTCGAGCTCTTCCGGACGCTCGAGACCGTGCAGCCCGAGACGGCGAGCGAGGAGGCCGCCTACGGCAAGTGGCTCGACCAGACGTCGGACCGCGAGGCGGCGCGGAGCGACCGGATCCACGGCGCGGTCGGCGTGATCCCGACGCCGCTCTGGATCGTGCTCTTCTTCATCGTCATTGATCATCTTCGTCTACATGCTCTTCTTCGCCGACAGCGGCGAGCGTGCAGTGGTCCAGGCGTTGCTCATGGGATCGGTGGTCGCGGTCATCGTCGCGATGCTGCTCCTGCTCACGTTCCTGGACAACCCGTTCCACGAGGGCGTCGGCAGCCTTCGACCCGTCGCGATGGAGAGAACGCTCGACATCGTCGACCAGGCGCTGCGGGCCACGAACCTGAGCGACGATGGTTCCCTGCGACGCAAGTGGGGACCCCGAGCTGAGCGTGACGACCGGGGCGAGCAAGCGCGACTGGGTCGAGATCGTCGCGACGCTCCTCCTCGCCGTGGCCGCAGTCGCGACCGCGTGGAGCAGCTACCAGGCGAACCGCTGGAACGGCGAGCAGGCCAAGGCCGCCAGCCGCACCAACGCGATCACGGTTCGAGGCGGCGCGCGCGTCGGGCCTGGCGGATGCCGAGACCGAGGTCGACGTGGCCACCTTCATCCAGTGGGTCGATGCCGCGTGCGAGCGGCGAAAGCGAGCTCGAGGACTTCTACGAGGAGCGCTTCCGCGAGGAGTTCAAGCCCGCCTTCGAGGCGTGGATCGCAACCGACCCGCTCGAGAACGCGGACGCGCCGCTCACGCCGTTCGCGATGCCCGAGTACCGGCTCGCATCACGGGCGGAGGCGAGCCCGCCTCGACGAGGAGGCCGAGATGTCGGCGGCCAAGGTCGCGGCGCGACATCCAGCGCGTCGTCGAACTACGTGCTCGCGGTCGTGCTCTTTGCGATCGCGCTCTTCTTCGGAGGGATGAGCACGACGTCTTCCGTCGCGCGGTCCGCGCATCGCGATGCTCGTCCTCGGCTGCGTCTCTTCCTCGCCACCGTCGGCTGGATCGCGACGTTCCCCGTGAGTCTCTCCGTCTAGCGCCGGGTGCTTCGCCGCTACGGGGAGGAACACCGGATTGGCTCGCCTCGTTATACCCGGCGGGGTTATCTAGCGACGTATAGCGACACGCAAGTATCCGCTCGGGTATAATACCAGTCGGTATGACGAAAGCAGCTACAGTGAATCCCTTCCGCTACGGCGCACTCGCGCTTGCCGAGGCCTTCACCGACCGCGAGGACGAGCTGGCGGAGCTCGTGACAGACGCGAGGAACGGCCAGGACGTGGTCGTCTTCGCGCCGCGGCGCTTCGGCAAGACATCCCTCGTCTGGCGCGCCCGCAGGAGCGGCTTGCCGCAGGGCGTCCTTGTCGCGCACGTGAACCTCATGACGACGCCGACGAAGGAGAAGCTCGCCGAGAAGCTCGCGAAGACGATCCACGACGACATCGCGTCCGTCGTCCACCGCGCTCGGGAGCGGCCTGCGCGTCTTCCGCGGGCCTCCGCTCACGCCGAAGATGACGGTCAACCCGCACGACGCGTCGCTCTCCTTCGGCTTCGACGCCGGCCAGCTCCCCGAGGACGTCGATGCGACGCTCGAGCGCCTGCTCGAGCTTCCGGGCGAGCTCGGCGCCGACCGGAGCCGCCGCGTCGTCGTCGTCTTCGACGAGTTCCAGGAGGTGGTCGACCTCGACCCCAACCTCCCGAAGCTCATGCGCTCGGTCTTCCAGGAGCAGCCCGAGGTCGCCCACGTCTACCTCGGGAGCAAGCGCCACATGATGGAGCGGATCTTCAACGACGAGCACGAGCCGTTCTGGCGAAGCGCAAAGCAGCTCGAGCTCGGAGTCATCGCGCCCGATCTCTTCCGCCCTTTCATCGCCGCGCGGTTCGCGGGCGAGCGAGGACGATCGACGAGCGCGCCCTCGACCGGATCCTCGAGCCACGGAGGGGCATCCGTACGCGACCCAGGAGCTCTGCTACTTCACCTGGGGCGCGACGGCGGCGGGGGAGAGGGCGGACGTGGAGACGGTCGAGGCGGGCCTCGCGGGCGTGCTGCGGTCGGAGCACGCGCACTTCACGCTCCTCTGGCAGAGCGCGTCGGCGGGCAGCGCGTCGTCCTCGAGGCGCTCGCCGCCGAGCCGGACGGCCCTACAGCGAGGACTACCGCCGCCGCCACAACCTCCGGTCGGCCACGAATGTTCAGAAGGCGCTCGGCGCGCTCGGCAAACGGGAGCTCGTGGCCAGGCGACCTGACGGCCGCTTCGCGATCACGGAGCCCTTCTTCGCCGAGTGGATCGAGCGCGACCTCGACGAGCGGCCTTAAGCGATCGTGAGCTCCTCCGACGTCAATCCCGTTCCAGGGCGGGCGGGGAGGCCGGCGCGGGCTCCGTCTCGGGGCGCCGCCAGTTCCACGCGGCCACGCCGAGCGCGAGGAGGAGCACTTCGACGAGCGTGATCGCGAGGCGGTTCACGACGGTCACGCCGAGCGCGACGCCGGGCGTCGTCACGGCGAGCAGGAGCCCGTACATCGACGCCTCGCGGACGCCGAGGCCCGACGGGGCGAAGACCGCGAGGACGGCGATGATCGCTCCGACCGCCGCCGTCCCGCCGAGGTACGGGACGTCGGACAGGCTCACGTCACCGCCGACCGCGCGCACCAGGAAGAAGAGCGCTAGGCCGCCGACGAGCCACGACCCCGAGTAGAACGCGAGCAGGGCGAGCATGCGCCTGTAGGTGAGCGGCGGCACGTCGGCGCCGCCGAACCGACGGAAGATGAGCCGTGCGAGCCACGCGAAGACGCGCGGGTGGATCAGGACGGCGACCGCGAGCGCGAAGGCCCCGAGCGGTACGAACACGCGGGGGCCGTCGCCGACCCAGGCGAAGCCGACCGCGAAGACGAGGACGCCCGAGAGCGCGGAGAGACCGCCCTCGAGGGCGATCGAGCCGAAGACGACGGGCGTGTCGCGGACCCCCGCGCGCCGCAGCCAGATGATGCGGGCGAGCGGGGTCCAGACGACGCCGGGGATGTACTTCGCGAGCATCGAGGCCATCTCGGCCTGCAGGGCGAGGACGTAGCCGATCCGGATCCTCATTCCGGCGAGGATCCACTGCCAGCCGAGGACGAAGAGCAGGTAGTAGACGTTCAGCACCGCGAGGGCGATCGCGATGTCGACGAGGTCGGCGTCGCGGACGAGCGGGAGCGCGTCCGCCCAGACGTCGCGCAGGACGTAAGCGAAGACGCCCAGCAGGAGCGCGACGAGGAGGATCTCGAGCGCGACGATCACGCGGCGCTGCCGTAGGAGCGCCGGGAGACGCCGCTTCATGGGACTCACTGTACTCCTGCCCTGGGCCGTCGCCGGACCAGCCCCGTCGGCCGAAATCCGGGCGTCGGGATTCCGGCCCATGTGCGCGGCCATACTGCGCCCGTGACAGAGCCGGACGAGCGTCTCTCCCCGGGCCCGCCCGTCCCCGCGCCGTCCGGGCGCGGTCGCGCGACGCCGGCTTCTGAGCCTCGCCACGATCGACCTCGGACCGCTTCGGCGGCACCGCGACTTCCGCCTGCTCTTCGTCGGGCAGGGCTTCTCGTTCTTCGGCTCGATGCTGACCTACGTCGCGATCCCGTTCCAGGCGTACGACCTGACGGGATCCTCCCTCGTGGTCGCGCTCCTCTCCGCGGCGGAGCTGCCTCCGATCCTCGTGACGGCGTTCGTCGGCGGCGCCCTCGCAGACGCGTTCGACCGCCGCCGGCTCGTGCAGCTCTCCGAGCTCGGGCTCGCCGCGTGCGCCTCGCTCCTCCTCGTGAACGCGCTCCTGCCCGATCCGAAGCTCTGGCCGCTCTTCGTTCTCGGCGCCGTGATGGCGGGGCTAGTCGGTCTCCAGCGCCCGCCGCTCGACGCGCTCGAACCGCGCCTCGTCGACCGGGACGAGCTGACAGCCGCCGGCGCGCTCTCGTCCTTCCGGATGAACCTCGGCATGGTGGGCGGGCCCGCCGTCGGCGGCGTCCTCATCGCCACGGTCGGGCTGCCTGTCACCTTCGCGATCGACGTCGCGACGTTCGCCGTCTCGCTCGTCGCGCTCAACGCGATGCGGGCCGTCCCGCCTCCGCCGGACGCGCAGCGGCCCAGCGTCCGTGGCATAGCCGAGGGCTTCCGCTACGCCATGAGCCGTCCCGAGCTCGTCGGCACGTACGGCGTGGACATGGTGGCGATGTTCTTCGGGATGTCGTTCGCGCTCTTCCCGGCGTACGCGACGGAGTTCGGCGGTGCAGAGGTGCTGGGGATCCTCTACGCGGCGCCCTCGGTCGGCTCGCTTCTCGCCACGGCGACGAGCGGGTGGACGAACCACGTGCACCGGCACGGGCTCGCCGTGATCATCGCGGCGGCGGGCTGGGGGGTCGCCATCACCGCGTTCGGGCTCGCGCCCAACCTCGGGCTCGCGGTGGTCGCACTCGCGTGCGCGGGGGCGTCGGACATGATCAGCGGGATCTTCCGCTCGGTCATCTGGAACCAGACGATTCCCGACCACCTGCGCGGCCGGCTCGCGGGGATCGAGCAGGTGAGCTACTCGAGCGGCCCGCTCCTCGGGGACCTCGAGGCCGGGATCGTCGCCTCGCTTGCGGGCGTCCGTGCCTCGGTCGTCTCGGGTGGGATCCTCTGCGTGGTCGGCGTCGGCCTGTTCGCGCTCGCGCTCCCCGCCTTCCGCCGCTACGACTCGCGCCGCGACGCCCAGCCAGTGGCGCCGACGCCCGAGCCTGCGTCGTAGCCGCCCGAGGGCAAGCCCTGTGTTTCGTCAAACCCTCCTAGCTCAGGCCAGCCGGTAGTCCCAGACCGGGCGGAGCTCGGGCCCGCCGTCCACGGGGCTCTCGACGCTGATCCGCGCCTCACGGCCGTCGATCGCGAGGGTGGCGATCTGGTTCTCGAAGGTCGGCCCGCGCAGGGTGCGCCAGCGGATTCGCGGTGCCGGCGCGCCGGCGGACGCGCGGAGCGCGCGTGCGAGCGCGGCCCACGCCGGCGTCGCTGCGAAGCGCTGGGCCCGCTGCTCCTTCGACGTGAGCGGGTTGCGGATCGCGGAGCAGACGGCCTGGTACACGCGGCTCTCGACGCCGGAGCCCCGTCTGAACCCGACCTCCATCAGGTAGGCGTTGTGGACGTCGCCGGAGAGGGCGACGACGGACGACGGAGCCGGGCCGCGCCCGCCCGCTGCAACCTCGTACAGCAGCGTGGTCATCCGGTCGAACGCGCGAGGGAAGGAGGCCCAGTGGTCGAGGTCGAGGGTCTCGCGAATCCACTCGGCGGGCCGCTCGGCGAGCCGGCCCCAGGCTCCCTCGCAGACGGCGTTGTTCCAGGCCTGGAGATCGTGGATCCCGGGCGCGAGCAGGAACGGGTCGGCCATGGCGAGCAGGAGGTGGTCGAACTCGCCCCGGGACGCATCGTCGATCCAGTCCCATTCTTCGTCGTCGATCATGAGGCGGTTGTCGGGATCGAGGACGCGTCCGGCGCGGCAGTCGATCGCGAGCAGGCGCGTGCGCCCGAAGTCGCGGCAGAAGCTCCAGCGCTTGCCCTCGATCTCGCGATCCGACGCGTAGGCGAACTCCCGGAGGATCGGGCCGCCGTCTTCCGCGTCGCGCACCCGGGCGAGGACGCGATCCTCGCGGAGCTGCGCGGGCGACAGGTTCCCGAGGTGCTGGTAGAGCCAGTACGACATGAAGGCCCCGACGATCCGCTCGTCCCACCACGGCTTGCGCCGCATGCGCTCGACCCAGTCGAGCGAGATGTTCCAGTCGTCGTGGACGTCGTGATCGTCGAAGAGCATCGCCGACGAGACCGTCGAGAGCACCCAGCGAATCGTCGGCTCCTGCCAGGACTCGCGGTAGAGCCGCGTGTACTCCTCGAAGTCGGCGATCTCCTCGCCCGGCGGCGCGGTCACGTCCCGGCGGGAGCGGATGAACTCGAGTGTCTCCGGGGAGACCTCGTCCGCGTAGACCTGGTCGCCCACGAGGAAGATCGCGTGGGGCCACTCGCCGACCGGCTGCCCGCGCATGCGAAGCGCGGTCGCCCGGAGCGCGTCGTGACCGCGGCCCGTCGGATGGTCGTCGGGCGAGTCCGTGTACGGCGGGCGATGCGGGAACGCGACACGGCAGGAGCCGAAGAGGAGGCTCAGGCCGTGGTCGTCGCCGATCGTGCGGACAACGCTCGGCGGAAACGCCGACCCTTCGGCGGGCCAGACGCGCCGGCCCTCCAGCGCCACCTCGTACGGGTGCGCGGTCCCGGGCTCGAGCCCCTCGATCACGACGAGGCCGTAGTGGTGGCCCTCGACCGCGAAGGTGCGCTCCCGGTGGCCGAGCACCTCGACCTCGCAAGGCGCGTCGGTCTCGACCCAGACCGTCGCGTCGGACGCGCCGACATGGCGGAGCAGCGGGCCGAGGACGAGGCCGGGCACGCGCGGAGGGTAGTTGCTGGGCCTCCAACCGAGGACGGCGGTCGCCGGCAGCTTCGCGTACCCTGAGGGCGGTGCGAAGGGGTCTCGCCGTTCTCGCCGTGGCCGTGACGGCCGCGTCGGTCGTTCCGTCCGCGTCGGCGGCGCTCCGCCTTGCGCGCGTGGCCGGCAGCTTCGCCTCGCCGGTGCATCTCGCCTCGACGCCGCGCGAGCCCGGTCGCCTCTACGTGGTCGAGCAGGGCGGGACGGTGAAGGTGATCCGGAACGGCCGCGTGCGCGCGACGCCGTTCCTCGACATCCGGGGCCGGGTGCTCGCGGGCGGGGAGCAGGGGCTCCTCTCGCTCGCCTTCCACCCGCGCTACCCCACAGTCCGCCGGGTCTACGTGAACTACACCAACCGGTCGGGCGACACGCGCGTCGTCGAGTACCGGGTGAACGCCGCACGGACGCGCGCCGTCCCTTCGACCGGGCGCGTCCTTCTCGCCGTCGACCAGCCGTTCTCGAACCACAACGGCGGCCAGGTCCTGTTCGGCCCCGACGGGCTCCTCTACGTCGGCATGGGGGACGGCGGGTCGGCCGGCGACCCGGGCAACCGCGGGCAGAGGCGGGACACGCGGCTCGGGAAGCTCATCCGCATCAACCCGCGAACGCGTCGCGTCGCGATCGTCGCCGTCGGCCTCCGGAACCCGTGGCGCATCACGCTCGACCGGAACACCGGTCTCTTCTGGATCGGCGACGTCGGGCAGGGCTCGCGGGAGGAGATCGACATCTTCCGACCGGGCGCCGCCGGGCTCGAGAACTACGGTTGGCGCCGCTTCGAAGGGTCGGCCGTGTACGACGGGAGCACTCCGCTCGCCGCCGGAACCCGTTACGTCCCGCCGGTGCACGAGTACGGGCACGGGGGCGGCGGCTGCTCGGTCACGGGAGGCTTCGTGTACCGCGGCTCGCGCGTCCGCTCCGCGCGGGGCCGCTACTTCTTCGGGGACTACTGCACCGGCGGCGTCTCGAGCTTCGTCCTCCGCAACGGGCGGAGGGTCGGCCTGCGCTCGCACGGAGGGCTGACCGTGCGAGGCGGCCTGACCTCGTTCGGCGAGGGACCGACCCGCGAGCTCTTCTTCGTTTCGCACGCGGGCGCCGTCTACCGCCTCGCCGGCACGCTCTAGGAACCCGGCGCGTGTCGGCCGGTATCTACGCTTGCCGCATGCGCGTCGCCCGGGCCGCCCTCGTCTGCCTGCTCGTCTTCACTGTCGCCGCGTGCGGCGAGGAGGAGTCCGCGGCGCCGCCGTCCGCCACGGCACCGGCCACGACCACGGTCACGGAGTCGCAGCCGGCCACGACCGAGCAGGCAGAGGAGCCGGCGCGGCTCCGCCTCGAGGAGATCGCGGACGGCCTCGACAGCCCGCTCTACGTCGCGGCCGCGCCCGGGGAGCCGGACCAGCTCTACGTGGTCGAGCAGACGGGCCGGATCCGCGTGCTCGAGGACGGAGCGGTCCGCGACACGCCGTTCCTCGACCTGAGCGACCGCGTGACGGCCGGCGGGGAACAGGGGCTCCTGTCGGTCGCCTTCCATCCGGACTACGAGGAGAACGGACGCCTGTACGTCGACTACACCGACCTCGAGGGCGATACCCGCGTCGTCGAGTTCCGGGCAAACGGCGAGCGAACGGCGGCCGAGCCCGGCTCCGCGCGTGAGCTCCTGTTCGTCGAGCAGCCCTTCTCGAACCACAACGGCGGGCAGCTCCAGTTCGGGCCGGATGGGCTCCTCTACGTCGGCATGGGCGACGGCGGCGCCGGCGGTGACCCCGACGACCGTGCCCAGAACCTCGGCGACCGGCTCGGGAAGCTTCTCCGGATCGACGTCGACACCGAGGGGGCGGACTGGGAGCTTGCGGCGTTACGGTCTCCGCAACCCGTGGCGCTTCTCGTTCGACCGCGAGAACGGAGACCTCTACCTCGCCGACGTGGGTCAGGGCAGCCGGGAGGAGGTCGACTACCACGCGTGGCCGCTACCACCCGACGGACTCGTGAACTTCGGCTGGGACGTCTTCGAGGGCGACGTGCGCTACGACGACAAGGAGCCGAACCCTGAGGGACAGCTCGTCTCGCCGGTCGCGACGTACGGGCGCGACGGCGGCTGCTCGGTCACCGGCGGGTACGCCTATCGCGGCGAGGCGATCGAGGGGCTCGACGGTCGGTACTTCTACGGTGACTACTGCTCGGGGATGGTCTGGAGCTTCAGGATCGAGGGCGGACGCGCCGTCGGGAAGCGGCAGGAGGCCTTCACGGTCGAGTCGCTCTCGTCCTTCGGCGAGGACTCCGCGGGCGAGCTCTACCTCGTATCGCTCGGCGGGACCATCTCACCGACTCTCGCCGTGACGTACCGGTTCGTCGACTGCCGCTGGGAGCTCGGGAACCCCGGCCGCGGGCGCGAGCTCTACCTCGAGGGGCACATCCCGGGCGCGTCGTTCCTCGACGTCGAGCGCGAGCTGTCCGCGCCGCCGGGGACGCCGCCGCACCACGGCGGGCGGCACCCGCTCCCGTCCGAGGGCGACTTCGCCCGGGCCGCCGGTCGCGCCGGGATCGGCCCCGGCGTCTTCGTGGTCGCGTACGACCAGGGCGAGACCGGCGGCGCCGCGCGCCTTTGGTGGCTCCTGCGCCACTTCGGCCATGACGACGTGGCCGTGCTGGCAGGCGGGATCGGCGCGTGGCTGGGCCCGCTGCGGGGCGGGGAGGAGGAGGTCGGCCACGCCGGGTTCGTCCCGCGCCCGCGCCGGGGCGACACGATCGAAGCTGCCGAGCTCGAGTCGCGCCTCGGCGACGAGGGCCTCGTCGTCGTGGACGCGAGGGCGCCGGAGCGCTACCGAGGCGAGGTCGAGCCGATCGACCCCGTCGCGGGGCGCATCCCCGGGGCGGTGAACGTCCCGTTCGCACAGGCCGACTCGTTGCCGGACGTGGTGCTCGAGGCGCCCGAGATCGTCGTCTACTGCGGCTCGGGGATCACCGCGAGCGTTGACGTGCTCGCGCTGGCGCACGCGGGCCGGCCGGACGCGAAGCTCTATCCGGGCTCGTGGAGCGACTGGTCGTCGCGCGGCCTCCCGGCCGAGCGCGGCTAGCGGACGACCACGGTGCGCCGGTAGCCGTTAGCGGCTTTCATCGCTAGAGCTCCACCTCGACGACATCGCGCACGTCCGTTTCGCCGGCCCGGTACCGCTCGTACACCGCGCGTGCGACGGCGAGATCCTGCACGGCAAGACCGGTCGAGTCGAAGACCGTGATCTCGTGCTCGTTGCTCCGGCCGGTCTCCTCGCCGAGGAGGATCCGGCCGAGCTCGGCCACCCGATCCCGCCGCAGGCGCCCGGTTTCGAGCGCGTGGGCGATGTCGCCGTTGTGGCTCGCCTGTTCCCACTCGTCGCAGACGACGCGGGCGCGGAGAAGCTCCTCGACCGCGATCTCGGCCTTCCCGGGGCCGTCGGCGCCCATGAGGCTCACGTGCTGGCCGGCGTGGAGCGTGCCGTCGTGGAAGAGGACCTCGCGCCCCGGCGTCACGGTCGCGACGATGTCCGAGGCGAGCGCGTCCGCGAGGTCGGCCGCGACCTCCGCGCCTTCGCCGAGCTCGCCCGCCGCGAGCTGCGCCTGGTTCGGGCGCGCGTCCCAGAGGAGCACCGCCCGGTCGCGTGCGAGGAAGGTCGCCGCGACGGCGCGGCCGTTCACCCGCGGTTCCGACGACCGCCGCGGGCGCGACCGTGGGCCGGGCGAGCACCTCCGCCGCGAGGACGGCCGCGGCGCCCGTCCGCAGCGCGGTCACGGCGCCGGCGTCCATGACGGCGAGAAGCTGGCCCGTCTCCGCCTCCGAGAGGAGGACGACGCCGCTCACAGTCGGGAGCGCGCGTGCGGGGTTGTTCGGGTAGGAGTTCACCCACTTCAGGACGGCGAAGCCTCCTCCGCCGGCAGGCATGGCCCGGAAGTCGCCGTTCGGCGGCGCGTCGAGGTAGACCTTGGACGGCATCGTCCACTCGCCGCGGGCGTGGTGGACGAAGGCGTCGCGAACGACGTCGACGGCGTCGCCCGGGTCGAGCGCCGCTCCGACCTGCTGCGCTGAGAAGACCGGGACGCGCGGCACGGCGCGTATCCTAGGACGCGTGAGCGTGACCGTCTGCGACGTCGGGCCGCGCGACGGGCTCCAGAACGAGGCGACGACGCTCCCGCCCGAGACGCGGGCCGAGCTCGTCAACCGCCTCGCGGACGCCGGCGTGCCCCGCATCGAGGCTGTGAGCTTCGTCAACCCGGCCCGCGTGCCGGCGATGGCGGGCGCCGAGGAGGTGACCGACGCGATCTTCCGGCGCGAGCGGACGGAGTACGCCGGTCTCGTCCTGAACGAGCGTGGCTACGACCGGCTCCGGGACACGAACCTCGACCGCGTCTCCATCTCCTTCGGCGCGACCGACTCCTTCAACCGGGAGAACGTGAGCGCGACCGTGGACGAGGCACTCGCAGACGGCCGCGCGGGTCCTCGCGCGGGCGAGCGAGGACGGGGTTGCCTCCACCGTCACCGTCTCGGTCGCGTTCGGCTGCCCCTTCGAGGGCGCCGTCGACCCGGCGCGCGTGCTCGGTCTCGCCGAGGAGGTTGTGCAGCTTGGTGCAGACGAGATCGTCCTCGCGGACACGATCGGCGTCGCCGTTCCGAGCCAGGTCCGCACGCTCGTGACGGACGCGCTCGCCTTCGGCCGCCCGGTCGGCATCCACCTCCACAACACGCGCTCCACTGGGTTCGCCAACGCGTGGGCGGCGCTCGAGGCCGGCGTGACGGTCTTCGACGCCTCGGTCGGCGGCCTCGGCGGTTGCCCCTTCGCCCCGCGGGCGACGGGCAACATCGCCACCGAGGATCTCGTCTACCTCCTGCACGGCGAAGGCGTCGAGACGGGCATAGACCTCGACGCGCTCATCACCGTCGCGCAGTGGCTCGAGGGCGTCCTCGGCCGCGAGCTCCCGGGCCAGGTCTACCGCGCGGGCACCTTCGCGCCGGTCGCCGGCTAGTGGCTACCGCGTCTGGGGGAAGCCGAGGTCGACCTTGCTCGTGGCGGGATCGGGCCAGCGGCTCGTGACGACCTTGCCCTGCGTGTAGAAGTTGATGCCTTCCGGCCCGTAGATGTGCGAGTCGCCGAAGAGGGACGCCTTCCAGCCGCCGAACGAGTAGTAGGCGACCGGCACCGGGATCGGGACGTTGATCCCGACCATGCCCGCCTGCACCTCGAACTGGAACTGCCGGGCGGCGCCGCCGTCGCGCGTGAAGATCGCGACGCCGTTGCCGTACGGGTTCTCGTTCGCGAGGCGCACGGCCTCGTCGTAGGACTCCGCGCGGACGACGGAGAGCACCGGCCCGAAGATCTCGTCGCGGTAGGCGTCCATCTCCTCCGTCACCTCGTCGAGGAGCGACACCCCGAGGAAGAACCCGTCACCGTCCACCTCGAGCTCACGCCCGTCGGCGACGACCTTCGCGCCCTGCTCCCGCGCGCCGTCGATGTAGGAGGCGACCTTGTCGCGGTGTGCGCGCGTCACGAGGGGCCCCATCTCCGAGGTGGGGTCGAGCCCGTTGCCGATCTTGAGCTTCGGCAGGCGTTCGTTGATCGCCTCGACGAGCGGGTCGGCGACATCGCCGACGGCAACGACGACCGACACGGCCATGCAGCGCTCGCCGGCCGAGCCGTACGCGGCGCTCACGGCTGCGTCGGCGGCCATCTCCACGTCGGCATCGGGGAGGACGACCATGTGGTTCTTCGCACCGCCGAGCGCCTGGACGCGCTTGCCGTGCTTCGCGCCCGTCTCGTAGATGTACTTCGCGATCGGCGTCGAGCCGACGAAGCTGACCGCGGCGATTTCGGGATGCTCGAGGATCCGGTCGACCGCGACCTTGTCTCCGTGGACGACGTTCAGGACGCCGTCCGGGAGGCCGGCCTCCTGGAGGAGCTCCGCGACGTAGATCGAGGCGGAGGGGTCCTTCTCGGAAGGCTTGAGCACGAAGGTGTTGCCGCAGGCGAGTGCGGGCGCCCACATCCACATGGGAACCATGGCGGGGAAGTTGAACGGGGTGATCCCGGCGCAGACGCCGAGCGGCTGGCGGATCGAGTAGACGTCGATGCCGGTCGAGGCCTGCTCGGAGAAGCCGCCGCGGAGAAGGGTCGGGATCCCGCAGGCGTGTTCGATCACTTCGAGTCCGCGCGCGACCTCGCCGAGCGCGTCCGAGAGGACCTTGCCGTGCTCGAGCGTGAGGAAGCGGGCGATGTCCTCGCGGTGCCGGTTCATCAGCTCGCGGATGCGGAAGAAGAGCTCGGCCCGGCGCGAGAGCGAGAGCGCGCGCCAGCTCGGAAAGGCCTCGCGCGCCGCCGCCACCGCGTGGTCGACCTCCTCGACGCTCGCGAAGTCGACGGCGCCCGTCTGCTCCCCGGTCGCCGGGTTGTAGACGGGCCCGCTCCGGCCGGACTCGCCCGGCGTGACCCGGCCCGCGATCCAGTGGCTGATCCGCGCGGGCTCCCGCTCCTCCTCGTGCGAGAGCTTCGGCGCGTGGATGACCTCGCTCATGACTGCCTCCTCCTCGCCTGCGAGAACAGGGTACTCCACATAGGCTGGCGCCCATGACCGTCGAAGACATCATCAGGATCGCCCGCGAGAACGACGACTTCCGCCGCGAGGTTGCCACCGCCGAGAAGAGCCAGGTCGTGGTCATGACGATCGAGCCCGGAGGCGAGATCGGCGAGGAGGTGCACGAAGGGATCGACCAGATCCTTGTCTTCGTCGAGGGGGAGGCGGATGCGGTCGTGGCCGGCGAGACGCGGCGCGTGGGCCCGGAAGAGCTGGTCCTCGTCCCCGGCGGCACCCGGCACAACTTCGTGAACGCCGGCTCAGGGCCACTCAGGCTCTACACGGTCTACTCGCCGCCCGAGCACGAGCCGGGCACGGTGCACCGTACGAAGGAAGAGGCGGACGCCGCCGAGGGCTAGACGATCTAGTCGATCGTGCGGACGTAGTCGTAGCGTGGGCGGGCATCGACCAGCTCGTCGACTCCCTCGACCGCGTGACCGCGTGCGACGCAGTAGCCGTCCTCCGCGTGGAGCGTCGCCAGTTCCTTCAGCTCGACCTCCACGGTCTCCGAGCACGCCGGGCGCCCGCACTCGCACAGGAACGCTGCGCGGTCGAATCGCCACTCTGCTGTGATCTCCGCGATGTGCGTGTTCACCTCGCGCATCATCGCTTGATTTCGCCGGACCTCCTCACGGGTCACGACTCCGCGCTGCTGACCAGCTCGAGGGCCGCGTCGATCGCGGCTAGGAGCTCCTCCTTCGTTCGGTCTGGCGCATCGTTCCACGCCTCGAGTGACAGGGCGCCCGTGACGTCGGCGAACGCGCGGATCGAGTTGGGGACGTATCCCTCCGGCAGACCGTCGGTGGCGGCCAGCGCGAACGCAGCCGACAGCGACCAGGAGCACGCACCGTCACCCCAGAAGGCGACAGGTCGGCCGGATGCGTCCCGTGCGGGGGCCCCCTGCGACCATCCACGAGCCAGACGCTCACGGACTGCCCGGAGTACGTCTTCGCTCATCCTGCTCCCCTCCGCTCTCGGCGACCCGCCGAAGATGAGAACCAGAAGGAAGGGAGAGCCGTCTAGGTAGGACGAGGATACCGGTTGGCCCTGCGGTTTGGCAAAGCGCGTCAGGCCGGACGCAGGGCCGTGGCGTGCAGCGCGAGGATCTCCCAGGCGGTGTTCGCGGCCGCGAGCGCCGTCGGCTGGCCGGGCCCGTCGTAGGCGGGGGCGACCTCCACCACGTCCGCGCCCGCGAGGCGGAGCCCGCGGAGCGAGCGGAGGAACGCGAGCGCCTCGGCCGTCGTGAACCCGCCGATCTCGGGCGTGCCTGTTCCGGGCGCGGCGGAGGGGTCGAGGAAATCGACGTCGAACGACAGGAACACCCGGCGACCGGCGGTGCGCTCGCGGACGAGATCACCGTACCGCGCCGGCCCGAGGGCGCGAAGCTCGTCGGCCGGAACGACGGTGAAGCCGAGCTCTCGTGCGCCGTCGAGGTCGTCCGCCCCGTAGACGGTTCCGCGCATTCCGGCCATGACCGACGCGGAGGCGTCGACGAGTTCCTCCTCCACGGCGCGGAGGAAGGTCGTCCCGTGGAAGAACTTCTGGCCGAAGTACTCGTCCCACGTGTCCGCGTGCGAGTCCAGCAGGACGAGCGGCAACGGGCCGTGGCGGGCGGCCAGCATGCGCAGCTCGGCGAGCGTGACGGAATGATCCCCTCCCAGTGCGAGGGTGAGCACGCCGGCCTCGACCATCGGCGCGAGCGCGGCCTCGACGCGCCGGTAGGTCTCGACGGTGTCGCCGGGCGCGACGGGAAGATCGCCCAGGTCGACCATGGAGAGCGCCTCGACCAGATCGACGCCCCAGGCGGGGTTGTAGGGGCGAAGGAGCGCCGAGGCCGAGCGGATCCCCTCCGGCCCGAAGCGTGCGCCCGGACGGAACGTCGTCGCCGTGTCGAACGGGATGCCGAGGACCGCGACGTCCACGCCCGCCAGGTCCGTCGTGTGGGGAAGGCGCGCAAACGTCCGCACGCCCGAGAAGCGCGGCAGGATCCGCGCGTCGAGCGGGCGGTGGCGTGGACGGGGCTCGCCGGGGCCCGGCATGCCCGGCGTCAGGCGGCGACCCGCTAGAACCGCGGGAGGATCTCGTCGCCGTAGGCCTGCGAGCGTCTCCTCCTGCCCGTGTGTCATCAGGTAGATGTTGAAGTGGTCGACTCCGACCGACTCGAGCTCCTTCAGCTTCTTGGTCGCCTGCTCCGGCGTCCCGAGGACGCAGAAGCGGTCGCAGATCTCGTCGGTCACGAACTCGCCGTGCGCGGCCCCGACGCGGCTGTGATCCTTGTAGTCGTAGAACTTCCGCGCCTTCACGTACTCGGTCAGCGCGGCCGGGATCTCCGACTCGAAGCCGTAGCGCTCGATGAGGTCCATGACGTGGTTCGAGACCATGCGCCGGGAACCAGCGCACCTGGTTCCGCGCGTCCGCGATGTCGTCCGAGATGTGGCTCGGCGCGCACACGTGGCACTTGAGCGCGGCCGGGTCTCGTCCCGCCTCCTCGGCCGACTCCCTGGCCGTGTCCATGATCCAGCTGATGATCTGCGGGTCGGCGAGCTGGATGATGACGCCGTCCCCGACCCGGCCCGCGACGGCGAGCGCCTTCGGCCCGTAGCCCGCGACGTACATCTCGATCGGCGGCGCTCCTCGCGGACCCACTGGAGCTGGAGCTCCTTCCCGTTCCACTCGACCTTCCGGCCGTTCATCAGGTCCTTCATCATCAGGAGCGAGCGCTCGAACTCGGCCATGCTTCACCGGCTTGCAGGCCGATCGACGCGGCGGGCGGAGTCGCCGCGGCCGATCCCCATCACCATGCGGCCGTCCGAGATCGTCGTGCAGCGTCGCGTACCCGCTCGCGGTGATCGTCGGCTCGCGGTGCCGGGTTCGTGACGCAGTGGCCGAACTTCATCCGTCTCCGTCGGCCGGAGCCCATGGCGAGGAGCGGGTACGACTCGTGCCAGAGGATCTGCGAGTCGTACGTCCAGCCGTTCTCGAACCCGTGCTCCTCGGCCATTTGCACGAGCTCGACGAAGCGCGTGGACGGGGGGTCGGGCAGAACGGTGACGCCGAACCTGAGCATCGAGCCTCCAGGATCGCAGCAGGGAAGCACGCATCTTCCCGCGAAATCCCGGCCGTGGCAACGGATGCATGCGCTCGCAACCCGCATGTGCTCGTAGAGTGAGCGCGAGGTGACGAGCGAGGGGGACGAGGGGTGAGGCCGAGGCGGCGGAACGTCGATCCCCGTGACCGCATCACGGACGGTGAGCGCGAGCGTGCCGCGGATCTCCTGGGCGCCCACATGGTGAGCGGCGCGCTCAGCCCCGACGAGCTCGGCGACCGCACGGACGCCGTCCTCTCGGCGCGGACGCGCGGGGAGCTCGCCGAGGCGCTCCGCGGCCTGCCCGCCCTGCCGCGGCGTCCCTTCCTCGTCCGCGCGGCCGACTGGGTGCCGCTCCGTACCCACGTCATCGTCTACGCCGTGGTGAACACGGTGCTCGTAGCGCTCTGGGCCGCGACGCGCGAGCGGGACACGTCGATCCGCGACGAGGGCTTCGGGCTCCTCTGGCCGTTCTGGATCATGCTGCTCTGGGGGGTCGTCCTGATCGCGCAGTCGCTCTACGTCCTGCGCCAGCCGCTCCTCCGGCGGGCGCGCCGCCGCCGTCGCGCGCGCGGTTAAGACTCCCGTAAGGAGCCTCGGCTACCTTGAGTGGATGCGGTTCCTGGGCCTCGCCCTCTCCGCGCTCGTTCTCGTGCGCCGCCGGCTGCGGCGGGGAGGACGGCTCAGAGCACGCCGCCGACCCAGGGCTCGAGCAGCGGCCCGCTGGCCGAGTACCGCGGCGAGGCGGTGGTGGCGAACGTCTGGGCCTCCTGGTGACCCGTCTGCAACGGCGAGGCGGTCGCCTACGCTGAGTTCGTCGCCGCCCATCCGGAGCTCCGGTTCGTGGGCGTGAACGTCGCGGACACGCGCCGACGAGAGCGCGGCCTTCCAGGAGCGGTACGGGTGGACCTGGCCCCAGGTCGACGACCCCGACCGCGAGCTCGCGGGCGAGCTCGGCATCCCCGGACAACTCGTCGCCGGTCGATCCGTGCTCGATGCCCGACGGGCGACGTCGAGCTCGACGCAGCCATCGTCGTGCGGCGGCGACCGTCGAGGACTGGGAGGCGCTTCCTGGCCCAGCGGCCGCGGTAGTGCTCGCGATCGCGCTCGACCCCGGCGGCCTCGCGCTCGCGTTCGCGGCCGGCCTCGTGGGCTTCACCTCACCCTGTCTGCTCCCGCTGGTTCCGGGCTACCTGTCGTTCGTCTCGGGGGTCGGGTTCGACGAGCTGGGCTCTCGGCAGCGCGAGGTCGTCTCGGCGACCGCGGCGTTCGTGCGCGGGCTTCACGGCGATGTTCGTCGCGCTCGGGGCGGGCGTCGCCGTCTTCGGCACGCGTGCTCCTCGAGAACCGCCGTCCGATCGAGATCGTCTCGGGGATCCTGCTCGTGGTCGGCGGCGCTCTTCGTCGCCGGGCTTCCACTGCCTGCCGGGCTCGCGCGTGACCGACGGGTGGCGGTCCGGCCGGGCGGCATCCGGCTCGCGACCGCGGTGGTGGCCGGTCTGCGCCTTCGCGGTCGCGTGGACGCCCTGCATCGGGCCGACGCTCGGCGCCGTGCTCACGCTCTCGGCCGCCTCGGACGGGGCCGCGGAGGGCGCCGTCCTCCTCGGGGCGTACTCGCTCGGGCTCGGCCTGCCGTTCCTTCTCGTCGGTCTCGCCTTCACACGCTCGCTCGCCGTGCTTGGCGCCGTCCGCCGGCACTGGCGCGTCGTGCGCCTCGTGTCGGCGCTGGCGCTCGCCGCGTTCGGGCTCCTCCTGATCACCGGGACACTGGGAGACGTCACCGCCGAGCTCTCCCGCTTCACCGACTGGCAGCTCTAGCTGGAGGCGGCGACGTGTTCGATCGTGCGTGCGGCCAGGCGGTCGAGCGCCTGGACGGACAGCTCGAGGTGCTCCGGCTTCGTGTCCTCGACCTTCGTGTGCGAGAGGCCGCGCAGGCTCTGGACGAAGAGCATCACCGTCGGGATCCCCGCGCGGGCGACCTCGGCCGCGTCGTGGAGCGGGCCGCTCGGGAGCCGGTGCGACGCGCCGGAAACCTCGCGGACCGCCTCGTCGGCGAGGCTCGATCAGCGTCTCGTCGAAGAGGATCGGGTCGATCGCGCCAGATCCGCTCCCACGCGACCTCGACGTCCTCCTCGCGCGGCGAAGCGCTCGCTCGACTCCTTCGCCTCGGCGAGCAGCTCGGCCAGCTTCCCGGCGTCCATATGGCGCTGGTCGAGGAGCTGCTCGGCGGTCTCGACGACGGAGGTCACGATGCCCGGCCGGCAGACGACGCCGCCCGAGGTGCAGACGGCTCCGTCGCCCGCGCGGGCCGCGATCTCGCGGATCTCGAGCGCGAGCTTGGCGGCGCCGGCCAGCGCGTCGCGGCGCCTGTCCATCGGCGTCGAGCCGGCGTGGGCGGCCTGGCCCGTCCACGTGATCTGATGGCGCTCGACGCCGAAGGTCCCGAGGACGACCCCGAGCGGGAGGTCCATCGACTCGAGCACGGGCCCCTGCTCGATGTGGAGCTCGAGGTAGGCGGCTGCGCCCTCGAGCTGCCTGCGCGCCGCGAGCGCGCGGTCGAGGTCGACCCCGTGCTCGCGGAGCGCGTCCGGGAGCGCGATCCCCTCGGCGTCGCGGCGCGCCGCGCAGCTCGTCCTGGTCGTCCATCGTCCCCGACGCGGCGCTCGAGCCGAAGAGCGAGCGCCCGAAGCGGGCGCCCTCCTCGTCGGCCCAGTTCGACCAGGCGGACCGTCGTCGGCGGGCTCGCCCTCCTCGGCGATCCGCCGCAGGACCTCGACGCCGGCGACGACGTTCAGCGCGCCGTCGAGCCAGCCGCCGTTCGGCACGGAGTCGATGTGGCCGCCGATGAGCACGGCGCGGTCGGAGCGCCCGCGGAGCGTCCACCACTGGTTCCCGGCCTCGTCGATCTCGTTCTCGAGCCCGAGGCCGTCCAGCTTCCCGCGCAGCCACCCGCGCGCCCGCTCCCAGGTGTCGGTCCAGGCGACGCGCTGGGCGCCGTCGTCGTCGCCCGTCAGCTCGCGCGAGCTCGCGGAGCTCGTCGACCGTGCGGGAAGGCTCGAGCGGCACGGCCCGAGCTTAAAGGCCCGGCTTGCCAGGAGGCGGACGAGGAGGCGGGAGCCGTGCTCGAGCGAGCCTCCGCGGAGCGCAGTTCGCGGACGGTGGCCGCCGGAGCGATACTTCGGCGGCCACCGTCTCGTTGCGCCTGGAGGGAGAGCGATGTCGATTCTGATCAAGGGCGGCCGTATCGTCACCGCGGCCGACGACTACGTCGGCGACGTCTTCGTCGAGGGAGAGCGGATCGCGCTCATCGGCGAGTCGCTCGACGTCGAGGCCGACCGAGCGATCGACGCGTCCGGGAAGTACGTGCTTCCGGGCTGCGTCGACCCGCACACGCACCTCGACATGCCCTTCGGCGGCACGGTCACGATCGACGACGTCGAGTCCGGCCAGACCGCGGCCGCGTTCGGCGGGACGACCTGCCACGTCGACTTCGTCATCCAGCCGAAGGGCGCGACGTTCGCGGCGGCGCTCGACGAGTGGAAGGCGAAGGCCGACGGCAAGCAGGTGATCGACATGGGCTACCACATGGCGGTCACCGACCTCCATGAGGGCGGCACGCTCGAGGAGCTCGCGTCGCTTCCGGATCAGGGCGTGACGTCCTACAAGCTCTTCATGGCCTACAAGGGCGCGCTCATGGTCGACGACGAGACGCTCTTCCGGACGATGGAGGTCGCGGCCGAGACCGGCGCGCTCGTGATGGTGCACGCAGAGAACGGCGACGCGATCGACGTCCTCGTGAAGCAGGCGCTCGCCGAGGGGAACACCGAGCCGAAGTACCACGCGCTGACGCGCCCGCCCGAGACCGAGGGCGAGGCGACGAACCGGGCGATCCAGCTCTCGCGCGTGGCGGGGCACCGCTCTACGTCGTCCACGTCTCCTGCGCCGAGGCGGTCGAGCCGATCGCGCTCGCGCGCGAGAAGGGGTGGGACGTCTGGGGCGAGACCTGCACGCAGTACTTCTTCGTCGACTACACGTTCCTCGAGCGGCCGGACTTCGAGGGCGCGAAGTACGTCTACACGCCGCCGCCGCGGGACGAAGGCGAACCAGGACGTCCTCTGGAACGCCGTGCGCACCGACGTCCTCTCGGCGATCTCGACCGACCACTGCGCGTTCAACTGGGACGGACAGAAGACGCTCGGCCGCGACGACTTCTCGAAGATCCCGAACGGCGGGCCCGGGCTCGAGAACCGGCTGCAGATGATCCACGAGTTCGGCGTCCGCGCAGGGCCGGATCTCGCTCAACCGGATGGTCGAGCTCCTGTCTACGAACCCGGCGAAGCTCTTCGGCCTCTACCCGCGCAAGGGAACGGTCGCGGTCGGCTCGGACGCCGACCTCGTCGTCTTCGATCCGGAGAAGCAAGCACACGATCTCGGCCGCGACGCAGCACTCGCGGGTCGACTACAACCTCTACGAGGGCACCGAGGTCACGGGCTCGCCGGAGCTCGTCCTCCTGCGCGGAAACGTGCTCGTCGAGGACGACGAGCTCGTCGCCGAGCCGGGAGATCGGACAGTTCGTGCGCCGGGCCCGCTTCGGCGAGCAACTCGCACGCGCGGGAGCCGCCGCAGGCGTCTAGAGGCGTGACGTGAAGCGGACGCGCTCCCGAAGAGGGCCTGCCCGTGCCTTCCGGAGGGTACGCACCACTTCACGTCGAATATTTTGAGGATTACGCGGTACCCCAGATCGGGTAGAAACGCGCAGTCATCGACCCGCCGCGCCCGCGCGGCGGCGAAGGGAGAGTCATGGGTGGGATAGGGCTGGGTGGAATCCTCGTCATCGTCGGGATCGTCCTGATGATCTTCTGGAGCTTCTGGATCGGGTTGATCGTCGCGCTCATCGGCCTCATCGCATTCGGAGGCTTCGCGCGCGGCCGCTGGTACTGACCGGCTGAGTCACCTGGGGCCGGCGGCCGTTCACGGCCGCCGGCCTAGCCGACTGCGAGCCCGGGCCGGACGAGGCGGGCCGGGCGGCGGAGCCCGGCGTCGTTGACGCTCGGGTTGAGCGGCTCGGCGAGCGGCGCGGCTGCGTACGAGCGCCTCGTGCGCTCCGGAGTCGGGCGTGCCGTAGAGCGTCGTGCGCTGGCGCGGCGTTCGCCCGGTCGCGCGGATCGCGTCCTCCATGCGCTCCGGCGGCATCTCCTGGCCGTGGCTCGCGCCGGCGGCGCGCGAGATCGACTCGTTCATGAGCGTGCCGCCGAGGTCGTTCGCGCCGGCCCGGAGAGCCGCCTGCGCGCCGGCGACGCCGAGCTTCACCCAGGATGCCTGGACGTTCGTGATCCAGGGATGGAGCGCGAGGCGGCCGACCGCATGCATGAGGATCGCCTCGCGAAAGGTCGGCCCCGGCCGGGCGCGTCCCCGCAGGTAGATCGGCGCCTCCATGTGAACGAAGGGGAGGGGCACGAACTCGGTGAACCCGCCCGTCGCGCGCTGCTGATCGCGGAGGGCGACGAGGTGGCGCGCCCAGCTCCTCGGCCCCTCGACGGCTCCGAACATGATCGTCGTCGTCGAGCGCAAGCCCACGCGGTGCGCGGTGTCGTGTACCTGGAGCCACTGGGCGGTCGTGACCTTGTCCGGGCAGAGGACCCGGCGAACCTCGTCGTCGAGGATCTCCGCCGCGGTCCCGGGAAGCGAGGCGAGGCCGGCGTCGTGAAGGCGCGCGAGGTAGTCCGTCAGCGGCTCGTCGAGCGTGGCGGCGCCCTGCCAGACCTCGAGCGCGGAGAAGGCGTGGACGTGGAGGTCGGGCACGGCCTCCTTCACGGCGGCGCAGATCTCGAGGTACGTCTCGCCGGTGAACGCGGGGTGGATGCCGCCCTGGAGACAGATCTCGACCGCGCCGCGGTCCCAGGCCTCGCGGGCGCGTCGCACGATCTCCGCGAGCGGCACGAGGTAGGGCGCGCCGCGGAGATTCGCGGCGAGCCGGCCTTTCGAGAACGCGCAGAAGCCGCAGCGGAAGTAGCAGACGTTCGTGTAGTTCACGTTCCGCGTGACGACGTAGGAGACCGTGTCGCCGGAGACCTCACGACGCAGGTCGTCGGCGGCGGCGAGGACGGCGCGCAGGTCGTCGCCGCGCGCCTCGAAGAGCGCGGTTACGTCGTCCTCGTCCAGGCCGTCCGGCCCGCCGACCCGGGCGAGGGCCCTGTTGACGGACCGCGACACTCTCGGCGCGCTTCCGTTTCCCACCCGCGCGGAATTCGGCGATAGGCTCGCCCCCGAGTAGGGGGCGGGTCGGGACCCGAAGTCAGACGCGCGCGCGGGCAACTCACCGACAGCGCCTGCGGCCCACGAGTCTTCGCGGGCGAGCCCGGCCGCGTCCGACCGGTGCAGGATCGCCGTCGCGACCCTCGGCGCCGTCCAGCGTCCGAGATCTGCCACCGACTCCGGGTACACCGCGAGCCGCGGCGCGAGCGTCAGCCCTCGGGCCTCCGTCGCCTCACGCAGCCGCTCGATCTCGGGCCACGGCGCCTCGGGGTTCACGTGATCGAGCGTGACGGGCGAGATCGCCGCCCCAGTCGTCGATCCCCGCGTCCAGGAGCCGCGGGAACTCGTCGTACGAGAGATTCGGCGGCACCTGGATGTGCATCGCCGGACCGAGGACGATCCGTGCGGCGGCAGCCGTCCAGAGGAGCTCGTCGAGGCGGCGGCTCGGGATGGGACGCCATCTTCGTCCCCGGCTTCGCGCGGAAGTTCTGGACGATCACCTCCTGGACATGTCCGTGCCGTTCGTGCAGCGCGCGGATTGCGTGGAGCGCGTCGAGCCGCTCTTCGCGTGTCTCGCCGATCCCGATCAGGATTCCGGTCGTGAACGGCACGGCGAGCTCGCCCGCACGGGTGATCGTCGCGAGGCGCGCCGCCGGTTGTTTGTCGGGCGAGCCGAAGTGGGGGCCGCCGCGCATGGAGAGCCGCTCCGAGGTCGTCTCGAGCATGAGGCCCTGCGACGCGGAGACCTCGCGCAACCGCGTGACATCCTCGCGCGTCATCACGCCCGGATTCACGTGCGGCAGGAGCCCCGTCTCTTCGAGGACGAGCTCGCACATCTGCGCGAGGAGCTCGATCGTCGTCGTACAGCCGAGCGCTGCGAGCTCGTCGCGCGCGGCCCGGTAGCGAAGCTCGGGCTTGTCGCCGAGGGTGAAGAGCGCCTCGTGGCAGCCGGCCGCGGCGCCGGCCCGCGCGATCGCGAGCACTTCGTCCTCCGTCAAGTACGCCCGCTCGCCTCGCCGGGGAGGACGGGCGAACGTGCAGTAGTGACAGACATCCCGGCAGAGCTTCGTGAGCGGGATGAACACCTTGGGGGAGTACGTGACGAGCCGCCCGCGGCCCTCGTCCCGAAGCGCCCGCGCCTCGCCGAGGAGGTCGTCGAGCGGGCGAGAGAGGAGGTCGGGCGCGGCGGTCACGCCGCGAGGAGCCCCGGGATCCGCCCGAGGTCGGCGGGACTGTCGACGTCGAACGCGAGCGACGGCTCGTCGAGGATCACCGGCTCGATCCCCGCCGAGCGGGCTCGGACGGTCGTGAGCGCGAGGCTGCCCGGGACGCCGAACACCGGGGCGAGTCGCGCCGGGTCCGCGAGTGCGAGGGCGTTCGTCCCGCCGTCCCGCGAGGCGACGAGCGCGAGCGGGTCGGCCGCCGCTGCGAGCCGGTCAACGGCGTCGGCGGTCGCGAGCGGGCAGTCGGCCATGACGACGAGCGCGCCTTCGCGGGCCCGCGGGTCGCGGAGCGCAAGCGCCAGCGCCGGCCCGGGCCCGGTGCCCTCGTCGACGAGGACCTCGGCCCAGCGGGCGAGGGCGGGCTCAGGAGTGACGACGAGAACATCCGCGATCGCGGAGGCGTTGCGGCATGCGGCCACGACGGCGTCGAGCATTCGGACGACCAGCGCGGCGCGCACGTCCGGCGCGAGCGCCGGGGCGAGCCGCGATTTGGCCGCCGCGAGGCTCTTGACCGGGACGATCGCGAGCACGGACGGAGCATACGCGCGCGCTAGCGTGCGAACGCGTCCGCGAGGTCGCGGACCCGTGCCGCTGCGCCGTGCGTGATCGGCGGGCCGTGGCCGACGCCGAGGACGCTCCGGCTCCGTCTCCGCGAGCAGGCGGACCGTTGCGCGGTGCTTCGGCACGTTCAGGTTGAACGCGGCCCACCCGGCCATGAAGCCCGGCCAGGTCGCGATCGAGTCGCCGGCGATGAGCGTGCGGCGGTCGGCCCAGAGGAACGCGAGGTGGCCGGGGGAGTGGCCGGGCGCGTCGAGCACCTCGAGCGGCCCCAGCCGGTCGCCGCCCGCGACGAACTCGTCGACCGGGCAGGGCGGATGGGCGCCGATCCCGAGCGAGAGGGCGAACTGGAACGGGAAATACGTCCGGAACGGCCGGTGGGGGAGGAAGCTGATCGGCTGGGCCTTCCGCTCGCCGCCGATGATGTCCGCCTCCCACTCGTGCGCGTACACGGTCGCACCGCTCGCTTCCTTGAGGGCCGCTAGGCCGCCGAGGTGCGACCGGTGCCCGTGCGTCAGCACGATGCGGCGTAGCGCCGACGGCTGCCGGCCGATCCGCCGGATCTGCTCGAGGATCCGCGCTCCGTCGGGTCGTACAGCGTGTCGACGAGCGTCAGCTCGCCGCCGTCCTCGCAGAGAAACGCGTGCACGCGGCCCCCCTTCCGCTGCCCGATGCACCAGAGCCCCGCCGCGAGCTGGCGCACCGCCGCCTCGCTCACGCCATGCGTCTCCAGGGCGCGAACGCATTCTCGACCCCTTGCAGCGCGGGCGCGAGCGCGGGGAAGTGGCGCAGGAGCACGTCTTTCATCGTCGTGTCCCGCACCCACCGAAAGCCGGTGGGCGAGTAGACGTCGGGGCGGAAGTCGCTGCGTGAAGAAGCGGTCGCTCTTCAACCGTCGCGAGGCCATGAGCACGAAGACGCGGAAGGCCGTGTCGCTGAACCCGAACCCCTTCGGCAGCGGCTCGGAGTAGAGCCCGATCATGAGATCGACGCGGTCGATGTCCCCGTAGACGGCCTCCACCTCGGCCGCCGTCTCGGGGTTCCCCGTCAGCTCCTCGAACGAGCTGACGCGCGGCTTGTGGAAGAGCTCACGGAAGTCGTTGTAGCGCGGGACGCCGCGCTCGCGGACGCGGAGGACGTCCGTCGCCGCGAGGTCGATCATCGTCGCCGCCCGGGCGCTCGAACCGCTGCAGGAAGCGCGGGTAGTTGTGGAGCGTGATCGCCCCCGGGTGCGAGACGCCGAACGAGTACAGGGCGTTCGCCATGCCCATCTCCTCGAGTCGGCGTACGGGTCTGGACGCGCGCCGATCTCCGGGAACGTCCGCTCCTGCGAGCACGCGGTCGTCGTCGAGAGAGCGGAACGTGAAGTCGTCCGGGAGGAGCGGGTGCATGCGGTACACCGCCACGAACTCCTCGGTGAGCGAGTACGGCGCGGCGTGGTGGTTCGTGCGGCGAGCCCGGGATCCCGCTCAGCACCTCGCTCGAGCCCAGCCGGCCGAACCGGCGCGTGAAGCGTCTCGCCGACGATTCCCCACCAGTTGGCGTTCATCGCGAAGATGGTGGTCGGGTGGGCGATGATCGCGGGCGTCCACTCGACCGTGTGGATCTTGGCCATGAGCGCCGAGTTCACGAGGCGTGCGGTGTCGTAGATCCGCTCGTCGTCCCAGGACGGGTTGTCGGCCTTGATCGCGTCGCAGATCGCGTTGTGCTCGAGTGTGAAGAGCGTGTGGAGGAGGCCGAGGCCGAGCCAGAAGTTGCCGGCCACGCCCTTGAGGTCGACGTGCTCGCTCGAGGTCGGCGGGGAGAAGGCCCTTCTCGTCGACACGGAGCTTGCCGCTCTCGCCCGAGCGCAGGAGCGTCGGCGAATCCCTGCTCGCTGCCGTAGATCTGCGACCCGTCCCACCAGTGGCTGTCGGCGGTGACGTAGGTCGGCGGCGTGGTCGGGTCGTCGTCCGAGGTCGGGTCGCGGCGTGTTCGCGGGATCCGCATGGGATCCTCGGCCCACGTCGTCCCCCTCGCCGAGCGAGACCTCCCACGGACGTTCGATCTCGTTCTTGTCCGTGGCTGAACCAGTCGTGCACCTCGAACTGGAGCCACGCGCCGGCGAGGAGGTTGAGCGTCGTCGCCGGGACGAAGCTCCCGCCGCGTGAGGAGCTCGCGGCTGACGACGCGCGGGCTCGGCTCGAGGATGGCGGGCTGCTCCTCGGGGAACGTGCGGTCGAGCGGCACGTTCCGGCCGAAGCGGGCGCCGACCGCGCCCATCCGAGGCGAGGAGAGGTCGTTGTAGCTCCCGTCGAGGGTGCGGGCGCGCAGGGCGCGCTCGGGCGTCTCGCCGGCGGGAGGGCGCGGGTGGACGGTCTCCGTGTCGTAGAGATTCTCGTGGCGGAGGCGTGTCCGGAGGCCGACGAGCGTCAGGATCGCGATCGGCTTGGGGAGCCGGGCCCAGCCGAAGCGGCGGTCGAGGCGAGCTCTGCGGTTCGGGAGAGAATCGACATGGCCGCGATCCTCCCGCGGGCCTCGACGCGTGTCAACGATTGCGACGCGAGTTCGCGTCTACGGTGCCGGGCGCATGCGGCCGTACACCGTGCTCTGCGGCGGCCTCGGCGGATCGCGCTTCGTGGACGCGCTGGCGCGCGCCGCCGGGCCCGAGTCGGTGACGGCCGTGGGGAACGTGGGGGACGACGTCGACGTCTTCGGCCTCCATGTCTCCCCCGATCTCGACACCGTGCTGTACACGCTCGCCGGCCTCCTCGACGAGGAGCGCGGATGGGGGGTCCGGGACGAGTCGTACTCGGCGCGCTGGGGATGGCCGCGGCTCTGGCGGCGAGACGTGGTTCACGCTCGGCGACCGCGACATCGGGCTCCACCTTGTTCGGCGCGAGCGCCTCTCGCGCCGGGGAGCCGCTCTCTCGCGTCTTCGCGGAGCTCGCCCAGTCGCTCGGCGTCGAGCGTCGCCTTGCTCCCCGCCTCCAACGATCCGCTCCGGACGCTCCTGACGACGCCCGAGGGCGAGCTCCCCTTCCAGGACTGGTTCGTCCGGCGGCGCCACGAGGACGCGGTGCTCGCGGTTCGGTACGAGGGCGCGGAGCGGGCCCGCCCCGCGCCCGGCGTGCTCGAGGCGGTCGAGCAGTCGGAGGTCGTCTTCCTCGCGCCGTCGAACCCCTTCGTCTCGATCGGCCCGATCCTCGCCGTCGCCGGCGTCGCCGAGGCGGTCGCCGCCCGGGACGGGCTCGTGGTCGCGCTCTCGCCGATCGTCGCCGGCGCGGCGCTCCGCGGGCCGCTCGCCGCCATGCTCGAGTCCCTCGGCCACGAGCCGACCGCGCTCGGCGTCGCACGCCTCTACGAGGGCGTCGCCTCGACGTTCGTGCTCGACCCGGCCGACGAGGCGCTCGCCCCGGCCGTCGAGGCGCTCGGGCTCCGGGCCGTCGTCACACCGATCGTTATGGTTCGTCCCGACGTGCGCGGCGACGTGGGGCGGGCGGTGCTCGAGGCGGTCGCGTGACGATCGGGATTCTCGGCGGGACCGGCTCCTTCGGGCAGGCGCTCGCGAAGCGGCTCCGGCGGATGGGCGAGGACGTCGTCGTCGGCTCGCGGACGCCGCGCGACGAGTTCGTCTCGAACGCCGAGGCCGCCGAACGAGCGGATCTCGTCGTCCTCTCCGTGCCTCCCGGCGGCGTCGAGGCGACCGCGCGGGAGCTCGCGCCGCAGCTCGCGGGAAAGACGGTCGTGAGCGTCGCCGCCCCCGTCGTCTTCCGGGACGGCCGCCCGACCGTCGAGGCAGGCCCACGCTCGCTGGCGGAGCTCGCAGCGGCCGCCGCGCCGGAGGCGCGCATGGTGGCCGGCTTCCACACGGTCGCCGCGCGTGCCCTCGAGCGGGAGGGTCCGATCGACGAGGACGTCCTGCTCGCGGGCGACGACGCGGAGGCGAAGGCCGTCGTGGCCGAGCTCGCCGAGCGAATCGTCAACGGCAGGGCTATCGACGCGGGGCGCCTCGAGGTGGCCCGCTGGCTCGAGACCCTCACGGCGCTCCTCCTCAACATCAACCGGAACTACCGCTCGGAGACGGGCGTCCGCATCACCGGCATCTGACCGCGTAGGCAGCCCCACCGCGAGATGCCGGGCAGCTCGATTGTTCGGAGGGCCCGGCGCCCGGAACTCGGGCACGATGCTCAGGAGTCGTTGAGCGTCCGCGAGGCCGTCGCGATCACGGCCGCGGCGGCGGAGAGCGGGATCGAGATCCTCGCGCCCGCCGGCGTCCTTCTCGGACGAGCTCTAGGAACCGGACGCCTCACCTCCGTCGCGGGCGGGTACGGTGAGCGGCCGTGCCCGAGCTCGTCGTCACGCCGCTCACGGGATCCCGGAGATCGCCGGGCGACGGCCTCGCGGCGCTCCTCGCCGAGGCGCTCGAGCGCGCGGGCGGGCTCGTCGAGGGCGACGTCGTCGTGGTCGCACACAAGGTCGTCTCCAAGGCCGAGGGACGCATCGAGCAGACCGGCGACGGCTCGCCGTGATCCTGCGCGAGGCCCGAGCCGTCCGCCGGCGCAGGGGCGGCCTCGTGATCGCCGAGACGAGGCACGGGTTCGTCTGCGCGAGCGCGGGCGTCGACCACTCGAACGCGCCCGCGGACGGGTGGGTCGTCCTCCTCCCGGAGGATCCGGATCGGTCGGCGCGCGAGCTTCGGGACGGGATCGCCTCGCGACTCGGCGTGGCCCCGGCTGTGATCGTGAGCGACTCGTTCGGTCGAGCGTGGCGCCAGGGAACGACCGACGTCGCGGTGGGCGTCGCGGGCCTGGCGCCGCTTCTCGATCTCCGCGGAACCGCAGACGCGCGCGGGCATGAGCTCCGCTCGACGCAGGTGGCGGTCGCGGATGAGCTCGCGGGCGCGGCCGAGCTCGTGCTGGGAAAGGCTCGCTCGGTGCCGGCGGCGCGGATCCGGGGCGCCGGCCTGAAGCCCGGCGACGGTTCCGCGGCCGACCTCGTCATGCCCCGAGCGCGAGACCTCTTTCCGTAGCCTCTACGCTGGGCCGCGTGCTCGAGTCACTCACGGACTTCGTCTCCGGCTCGCCCTGGACGTACGCGTTCCTCTTCGCCGTCTCCGCGCTCGACGCCGTCATCCCCCTCGTCCCGAGCGAGACCTCGGTGATCGCAGCGGGCGTCCTCGCCTCGAGCGGCGACCTCATCCTCGTCCTCGTCATCCTCCTGGCCGCGGCCGGCGCGATCGTGGGCGACAACTGCTCGTACTGGATCGGCCGTACGGTCGGGCACCGCGTCGCGAAACGCGTCTTCGGGGAGAAGCACGAGGAGCGACTCGAGTGGGCCGAACGAAACCTCGCGAAGCGAGGCGGCTACCTGATCATCGTCGGCCGCTTCATCCCAGGCGGTCGCGTCGCCGTCACCTTCGGCGCGGGCACGCTCGAGTTCCCCTGGCGAAGGTTCATCGCCTTCGACGTGGCCGCAGGTCTCATCTGGGCGACCTACGCCGCGCTACTCGGCTACTTCGGCGGGAAGGCCTTCGAGGAGAACCCACTGAAGGGCTTCCTGCTCGCGTTCGTGGTCGCGCTGGCAGTCACCGGCGCAGTCGAGGCCGTGCGCTGGGTACGCCGCCGCCGCTCGCCGAAGTCCGCCTAGTAGATGCTCGATCGGGAATTCACGCGGGCCGGATGACGCCCCACGACACCGGCTTGGTCGCCCCCGACTCCGCGCCAATTCCCGATCAAGCATCCAACCGGCCGCAGCCGCAGACAGGCTCGCCGAGGCGCCGCCGCTCGAAGCGCCGGCCGCAGCTCGAGCAGGTCGGCGGGAGCTTCTGCACGTGCACGAGCATCGCGCGCGCCACGGTGGCCCAGGCGAGAACGAGAAGGAGGGGAATCAAGACGTCCTGGCGCATCGTGTTCCGTATCGGCATGCGAACAATTCCCGTTACCCCGCAAAACCGAACCGCGCCGGCCTGGGAAATGCGGCGAATCGCCTACGCCGCTTCGGTACGATGAGGTACGTGGGGATCTTCGCGCTGGTGCTCCTCGCGTTGGCCGTCCTCCTCCTCGCGGCGGCCGAGTGGCCGCGGCTGAGAGCTCGGATTGGCGCCGACGCCCGCGCCTCTCGTTCCCGGCGACGGCGGAAGGACCGCCTCACGCTGATTCGAACCGACGCGGAGGAGGACGACGACTTCGCCGCGAGCGTCGAGCGCGACCTCGCGAACCTCCCCGTGCTCGAGGAGCGCGACGACTCGTCGCGCCGCTCGTAGGGGCCGAGAACCCGCCGCTACACTGCGTTCCAGCCGCGCGGATGTGGCGGAATTGGTAGACGCGCACGGTTCAGGTCCGTGTGGGCGCAAGCCCGTGGAGGTTCAAGTCCTCTCATCCGCACTGCGGAAACGCGAGCTCTCAGTGCCCAATCTGTGCCCATACGCTTCGGAGCCGTTTCCGGAAAGCCCGTTCGACTACGACTCGCGAGAAGTCGATCAACTCCTCGCGACGCCGGGGAAGAGCACCTGCGCCGCGCGGATGAACCGTTCCGTAATCGACCCCTGCGAGTGGCCGGCCCGCGTCTGCCACGAAGACGGCCAGCCGGACTGGGCGGACGACCTATCGGTCGAGACGTTCGATCTCGAGCTATCCGGCTTGAAGCCCTGAAGCGGAGTGCCCGATCAGCACCCATACGGCTCTGAAGGTGCCCGCGTCCTCAAGCGGGCTCGGGGCTCTGTAGGCCGCTGAACCCCTGCAAATCACCGCCTTCCCGCCACGGACCTTCCCGCCAATGCGCAGCATTTCACCCGTAATGAAGGGGTCCCTGGTTCGAGTTCGGGCGTCGGCTTCACCGTTCAGCCGTTTAGGGGGTCTCCTCAGAGTCGGTCTTCGGCGCGTCAAGCCCATGTGTCAAGTAGACAGCGCCGACTACCTGAATCGCACCCAGGAGGTCGCCGGTTCGAGTCCGGCTAGCTCCATGAAAACCGCCGTAGCCCGGCGGTCTTTTCTGCGAAAGCCACGTTTGGTTGAGCCTTCCGTGAGAGGATGTGTTGAACGAGAGGAGGGCAGTCGAATGACCGAGTTTGAGCGGCCGCCGGGAGAGCAAGAGCTGGAGGGAGAACCTGGCCTGTTTCAGTGCGATCAGGGCCACACGTTCTCGGGGATCAGGCCGCAGGGCGGCGCGACTCCACCTGCATGCCCCGAGTGCGGCTCGAGGAATGTAGCGTTTACTCCTGCTTCCGAGGAACCGTAGGCGGACTCCTCCAACTTCGCGTGCAGCTGGTTTCCGGCGCGGGTGCGCCGAAGCAGTTCAGGGCGCAGCTGCGCCGAAGCTCGCGTCACCGTCTTCCCGCAGCCGCTGGGCCAGCGCGACGCGCGATCGGACGCCCAGTTTGCGGTAGATGCTCGACAGGTGGCTCTCGATCGTCTTCGGGCTGAGGAAAAGTCGTGCGGCGGCCTCACGGTTGCTCGCGCCGCCCGCGACGAGGAGGGCCACCTGGAGCTCGTGAGGTGTGAGGGCGTCCGTGGCGGCCGCGTCCCGCCGCCGGAGCGTCTCACCTGAGGCCTGGAGCTCGCGGCGTGTGCGCTCCGCCCATGGCCGGGCGCCCAGCCTCTCGAAGACGTCGAGCGCCGAGCGGAGGTGCTCACGCGAGTCGACCCGGCGGCGGCTGCGCCGGAGACGCTGCCCGAACGCGAGCTCGATGCGGGCGTGCTCGAACGGCAGAGGCGCACGTGCCTCCCAGCGCAGCGCCTCCTCGAAATGCTCCTCGAACTCGCTTTCATCGGCGAGGAGGCCGCGACAACGCGCCGCCGCGGCACGTGCCCAGACGCGGCCGGTCGCGTGCGCCTGACGTTCGAGCGTGGCGAGCGCTTGCTCGGCCTCGTTCAGCCGATCACTAAGGAAGAGCGCTTCGACCCGATCGGCCGCCCACTGGAGCACAGCCGGCTCGACACGCTCGGTACGCTCGGCATAGCGCGCGACCTCGTCCAGATGAGCAGCGGCACGCTCGGGCGAGCCCGTCCCCAACTCGAAAAGCCCGAGGGCAAAGCCGACGAACTCGGTCAAGACCGAGAGTCCGTAGTCCGCGGCTATGGCGCGTGCATGCTCTGCGTGGCGGACACACGCTTCGTCTCCCTGCGCCGCCTCGATCACCGCGAGCGCCCCGAGGCTGTACGCGAGCTGGACGGTCTGATCGGTGTCTTCAGCGAGGCGCGCGGACTCGGTGGCGGCTGCCAGCGCGGCGCTCCATCGCCCGGTTCGAAACTCGAGGTCGCTCAGGATCTCGAGCGCCTCGGCGAGCGTCCGCAGATCGCCGGCACTTCGGGCAGCATCCACCAGAGCCTCGAGAAGCCGTCGTGCGTGCGCGTATTCCTCGATCCAGATGAGGCACGCCGCGACGTACTCGCTGTTGGCCGGGTCGTCGTGCTCGTCGAACCAGGACGCCACACGCCGAATGAGCGCGAGGCCTTCGCTTGTCTCGCCGCGCAGGAGCAAGACGCAGCCGAGCGTCTCCAAGACCCGTGCCTCGGCCTCCTCGTCGACGGAGGCCCGCTCGACCAGCGCTGCCGCGTGCCGCGCGGTCGTGAGCGCCGCGCGTGTTTCCCCGCTGACCACCGACAGCGCTGCGGCGTATGCGAGCGCCTCCGCCGCACGTGCTGGATCCTCGCTCTCGAGCCGGTCAGCCACCCGGATGTACCGATCCTTCGCGGATCCGATTGAGCCCCGCCACGCCTCGATGGCGGCGCGCTGGAACTCGATATCCGTCTGCACTGCGGGTTCTGTGGTCAGCGCGTGTGCCTCCGCAAGTAAGTCCCATGCCCACGGCGCGCGCCCAGCGCGACGCGCGGACACGGCCGCCGCAACGAGGCGGCGGGCACGGTCGTTGTCGTCGGGCGAAAGTCGCGCCGCCCGCTCGAGCGCCCGTGCGGCGGCGAGGTATCCGCTCCGCAAGCGGGACTCTTCGGCCGCGGACTCGAGCGCTTGGGCGATTTCCTCGTCCGGCGCGAGCGCGGCCGCGGCTAGGTGCCAGGCGCGTCGCTCGGGGCCGCGATTGCCGACGACGGCTTCTGCAAGCGCCCGATGGGCGTTGCGAACCTGGGGAGGAGAAGCAGCCGCGAGAACTGCTGCGCGGAGGAGCGGGTGGACGAACTGCAGTCTTCCATCGTCGATTCGGACGACGCCGGCCTCCTCCGCCGCCTCGAACCCGCTCAGGTCGACATCGAGCGCCTCGGCAGCCGGAACGAGCTCGTGCATGCGGTCCGACTCGCTCGCCGCCGCGACGAGCAGCGCCTTTCTGGCCGTTTCCGGGAGCGGCCGGAGGCGCGCAGCGAACGCTTCTTCGATGATCCGCGTTCGCAGAATGGGCCTGAGCGGCGCGCGGCCGTCAAACTCGGCATCGCTGAGCTCGGTTGCGAGCTCGATCAGCGCAAGTGGATTTCCGGCGGTGGTGTCGACGAGCTGCTCGACGACGAGGGCACCGGGGCCACGGCCGCGCGCGTCCTCGAGGAGCTGCGCGGCCGCACCACGATCGAGCGGGGCGAGGTCGACCCGACTGAAGTGCGCGTTCAGGAAGGGGGACTGAGAGTCCGAGCGCAGCGCTACGAGCAGCGCGATTCCTTCGCTCCTCAGCCGCTTCCCGGCGAATGCGAGCGCGTCGGCCGACGCCGCATCGAGCCACTGGGCGTCGTCGACGACGAGCACCAGCGGCGCACGGTCGCTTGCTGCGCCAAGCGTGCTCAGGACTGCCGCATAGACCGTGAACGGATCGACCGGTTCCGCGCGGGCGAGGAGGAGGGCACCGCGGAGCGCCGCCGCCTGCGGCTCCGCGATCTCCTCGATGCAATCGACGATCGGAGCGAGGAGCTCGTGCAGCCCCGCGAACGCGAGCTCTGACTCCGATTCGACGCCATGCGCGCGGAGAACAGGCATGTCTTCGGCGCGCCCAATCGCGTTCTCCAGAAGACTCGTCTTCCCCAAGCCCGCCTCGCCCGCGATGACGAGGACGCCGCTCCGGGTAGCCCGGGCGTCGTCGAGGAGACGATCGATCCGCGCAAGCTCCGCCGCGCGGCCAACGAGCATGAGGCGAGTGTAGGACGAAAGGGGCGCGCGAAGCAACGCCGCCAGGCCAACCGCGAGAGTCGTTGCTGAGGCCGGCCCCGCGCGTGTCCCGCGGCCGTTTCAGGGATCGATTTCAGGGATTCACCCCATGCGGCCGACCGCGCTCCGTTCGTACGTTCCGAGCGTGCAAGCGAATCCGACCAGCCGGCTGAAGGACGAGAGGCGAGGCCTCCGTCCTCCGGCTGGCTCGCAGGGCCGAAGGAGGCCGACGATGACCAGCCAGCTCACGACCGCGTTGCTCGCGGTTCCACCAAACGGGGGCCCGCCTGGACCCTCCGCGGACGACCTCACCGAACTCGAACGAGAACTGGACCTGTACCTCGCCTTCTGGGCGCAGGTGCGAGGCGAGCGCGCCGCTCGATCCGAACTGGGGATGCGATGAGCGCGCTCACCCCATGCCTGGCAGGACGCGCGCGGTCGCTGGAGGCAACCCAGAGCCCCGACCGGAGGCGCCTCTCCCGGCGCCACGGGTGGGCAGCTGCAGCCGCGATCGCGGTCGTCCTCCTCTCGCTTGTCGCCACCCCGCACGCGCGTGCGGATGTGGGCGACGACGGCGCGTTCTCGACGAGTGTTGCGATCGAGGTCCCGTCCTTCCATGGAATCGAGCCGTCGATCGCAGTCAGCTACGACTCGTCGAGGCCTGCAGGCTTGGTGGGTGTCGGCTGGCGCCTGGACGCCGCTTCCTACATCGCCCGCGCCGGCAGGCACGGCGGCGCGCCGCGCTTCGACGGCACGGACGTCTTCCTGCTCGACGGGGAGCGGCTGATCGAGTGCGCACCCAAGTGCGCGAGGGGTGGTACGCACGAGACCCGACGGCGTGACTTCACCCGGATCACCTTCGACGGTGCGCGCTGGACGCGCTGGCGCACCGACGGCGTGCGGCACACCTACGAGCTGCTGCCCATGGCCACCTCGACGGGCAAGTACCGGTGGGGCCTCAAGCAGGTCACCGATACCCACGGCAACACCGTCCGCTACGAGCACGTGTGCGACGGGTCGGAGTGCTACCTCGATTCGATCGCCTACGCGGACGGGCCCGTCTGGTGCAGCACGCCCGGGCCGGGTTGGGAGGGGATCTGTTTTCCGGGCGCCCTCGGGGCGAGGATTCGCTTCTACTACGAGGATCGGCCCGACCCGGTGAGCTACGGGACGGGCGCCGGCCTAGCCGTGACGGCGAAGCGGCTGAAGTCGATCGCGGTCCGGATGGGCGGCGAGTTGGTGCGCGCCTACGCGCTCTCCTACGCCGCCAGCAGCAGCACGGGCAGCTCGCTGCTCCGCTCCGTGCAGACCTTTCCAAGCGACGCAACGGTGGACGGGTCCGGGACGGTCATCGCCGGCGAGACCCAGCCGCTGCCGCCGACCGAGTTCGGCGCCGCCTCGATGAGCTCCGGCTCGCCGGGGCCCTGGTCGACCAAGACCGAAACGACCGGCGGCCTGACGTCGCTCGCCGCAGTCGGCCTCGGGAATCCCGATCAGGCGTCGGTCTACGCGGACGTCGAGCTGCCCAATCCGGCCGGCGTTCCGGTCGTCGACTACGAGCTCGGCGACCCGCTGCCGAGCACCACCGTCGCCGGCGACTTCGACAACGACGGCCGCACCGACGTGGCGGCCGTGGGTATCGCGGCGTCCCCGTGCAAGGGAATCAACGTACGCACCGCGCTTGCCAGGAGCGCCGGGGAGGAGCCGGTATTCAGTAGCGCGGCGAGCTCCAGCACCAACCAGTTCTCCTTCGCGAACCACAACGGGTTCTGCGCCGTCGCGGCCTTTGCCGGCGACGTCGACGGTGACGGCGGCGACGACCTGGTGCTCATGAACGGGAAGAGCTGGTTGACCGTGGGCAAGCCGCTGGGCGACGGGAGATTCTCCTTCGACCGGCAGTGGACGGCGACCGGCTTTGTCCAGGACCCGATTGCGATGCCTCGCTGCTCCATCGCGGACGTCGACGCCGACGGTCGGTCCGACGTCGCGTGCTTCTACAAGGAGTCGGCCAGTGTCTCCTGGTTTGGCGCGGCGCGGTCGCGCGCCGGTGGCGGGTTCACCGTCACGAAGACGAATCTCTCGCCCGCGGGGGTGACCGACATGCGGTTGGCGCGGACGGCGATCGGCGACGTGAACGCCGATCGGAAGGCGGATCTGATTCTCGCTGTCGCGACAGCCTGGTGCGGTGCGCCCTGCGGAACCTGGACGCTGGTGGCTGGTTACGCGAACGGGTCGGGCGGGGTCGCAGATTGGCCGTCGACGCCGACGACGTGGAGCGCGGTGAAGCTGAGCGAGCTGCGCAGCGGCGACGTGAACGGCGATGGCCGTGCCGACGCCGTGCTCACGTCAAACCCGGGATGGGCGTCTGACGGGTCGAAGCTGCCCAACTACACGTACGTAGCAACGTCCACCAAGGATGCGTCCGCTGCGTTCGGCGCGAAGCCGCCGGTCACCGGCTGCGGTGTCGCGGTCGGCGACTCCAATGGCGACGGGCGGGATGACATCTGGGGGCTGGGGCTCGCGGGCGATGACGGACAGTTTCCGTCGACGTCCTACGCCAACCCGAGCTGCGGCGGGGAAGATGACGGTATCGTCGTCGGCGACACCAACGGCGACGGGCGCGCCGACACGCTGTCCTTCGGGCAGCCCGATCCGACAGGCGAGAACGTCTACACGGTGAGCGACTCGGTCGCTCCGGTTCGCCCGGCAGACCCGTTCCGCTGGATGCCCGCCGACGTGACCGGCACGGGCCGCCAGGACCTCGTCTACGTTCACTTCCGGAATCCTGGCTACGAGGTCTACACGCTGAGGCGGGAACCCGCCGGGACGTTCACCCGCTCCTCCGCGCCGATCTCGCCGGAGGCGGGAATGCCCTTGACCAACCCGAACGCGGGCGCCTGGATGCCGATCGACGTCGGCGGCGGTGCCAGCGGGGCTGCGGACGGAAAGACCGACCTGGTCATGGTCGAGGGAGCCCCGCCAAAACTGCGGGTCAACACGCTCTTCTCGACCGGCCACGGGTGGACGCCGAAAGCCCAAGAGGTCGGCGCCTACAACTCGGCCGACGTACAGACCTGGCGGCCCGCCAACGTCAACCGCGACGGCCGCGGCGACCTCGTGCACTTCGTGCCGCTCGCGTCCGGCGTGCGTGTGGAGTACCTGCTCGCAAACGGCGACGGGACGTGGACGTACGACAACCGCGACTACTTCTCAGCCGCGACCGGCACCATGCCGCCGCTGACTGCCCCAAACACGCGGGACTTCCGCTCGACGGACTTCGACGGAGACAAGGTCACGGATTACACGTTCGTCGAGGCAGGCGCGGGCGGCACGATCGTCCGAACCCTGGTCGGGAACGGTGACGGCACCTGGAGCGCGCGGAGCGACAGCCTGGCGGTCGTGTTGAGTCCGGCCGAGATGAGGCTGGTCACGCCGATGGAGTTCAACGGCGATGGCATGGGCGACCTCGGCCTCGTCCGCCCCGTCAACGGCTGCCTGCGGGTGACCGCGTTCGTCTCGACCGGCACCGGCTGGACGCTCGACGACTCGCACGCGCCGCAGAAGCCTGCGTGCCAGGCGTCCTTCGGCATCGAGGACACGAAGAACCTCCGCGTTCTGGACATCGACCAGGACGGCGACGACGATGTCCTCCACCTCTCCCGCCGAGCCACGGGCGCCACCAGCTACGCGACCGCGGCGCACCTGCTTCTGAACCTGCCCGGGGACGGCTGGTCGGTGATCGATGAGCCGTCGCTTCCGCTCCGCTACCCGGACACCTGGGCGTACGGCGCAATCGACAGCGACAGCGACGGGCGCAGCGAGCTCTTCCACGTCGACGACACGGAGCTGGCCACCTTGCGCTGGGCTACCCGCTCCGACCTCCTCACCGAGATCGCGAACGGTCGCGGCGCAACCACGACAGTCGGTTATCGCTCGCTCGTCGGCGGACGCAGCTACCTGCCCGCCGGCTCGCTGCCCACCGTGGTCGCCGAGGTGAAGACCCGCGACGCGGCCCACGACCCGCCCGTCGAGGAGACCACGAGCTGGGCCTACGACGGCGCCCGCTGGTCGAACGAGCACAATCGGCTGCTCGGCTTTGCGAGCGTACGCTCGACGCAGGGGAACACGGTCGCCGCGACCGGCTACGAGCTGAGCGAGGCCTGCGGCGCGCGCCGCGCGTCGAGCTCGCTCGAGAACACGAACGGCAAGCTGTTCCGCTCGACCGAGTCGGCGTTCCTGTCTCCGGGCGCCGCGGCGCCATTCACCTGCCTTACGAAGAACGTGGCCGAACGCGAGTGCGAGGGTGCGCCCGCGTGCAGCACGAAGACGACCACCCTTCAATACGACACCTACGGCAACCTCACCGCCACGGCCGAGAGCGGAGCGAAGGCGGGCAAGCGAAAGACCACGGTCGACTATCGGCCGAACGCGGCCAACTACATTGTCGATCGCCCGGCCCGCCGGCAGACATACGAGTTCGACGCGGCCGGGGCGGCGGGCCAGCAGTGGCGCAGCGTCGCGCTGACCGAGTACCTCTACGACGACGATCCCACCACGACCTGGGACAGCCCTCCCGGCGCGAAGGGTGAGCTCCGGCACACCCGGGCCTGGTACGACCGCGGGGGACGCTTCGTCGAGACGAGCCTCGACTACGACACCTACGGGAACCTGACCAAGACGACGAGTCCCACCGGCGTCGTGGATCGCATCGAGTACGACTCCGAGCGGTCGCTGTTCCCGGTCAAGCGCTGTGACCCCGTCGGCTGCACGCATCAGACCTGGAACCTGAAGTTCGGCGCGCCTGAGACCTCCACCGACCTCAACGGACAAGTCACGACCTACGCCTACGACGCGTTCGGCCGTCGTGCCACGGTCATGCGCCCGGACGGCAGCACGACCTCGACGTCGTACCTCGACGAGGGCAGCTGGGAAGGCTCGGACGACGAGCGTCAACGGATCCGCACGGAGGCCTCAGACGGCAGTCCCGGGCGACGGGGTGATGTGGCAGGAGGAGCTCCTCGACGGGCTTGGACGCGTCTACAAGACGATTCGCGAGGGCGACGGCTCGGGCCAGATCGTCACCGAGACCCGCTTCGCCGATGCCTCTTCACGTCCGGCGGCCACCTCCGACCCACACCTCGCCGGTGACCAGCCGACCTGGACCGAGTACCGCTACGACGACGCCCACCGCGCCACCGCAACTGTCCTTGCCGACGGCGCGACCCCGGAGACCGACTACGAGGTCGGAGCCACGCGCACCCGTGATGCCGTGGGTCGCGAGAAAACCGCCGTTCACGACGAGTTCGGCCGCATCATCAGCGTCGAGGAGCTGAACCGGAAGCCCTGCGCGGGTTGTCCCGCGAAGACCTCGACGACCACGTATGCCTACGACGCGCTCGACCGGCGAACGCGGATCACCGACGCCGCCGGCAACGTCACCGCAACCGTGTGGGACTCGCTTGGGCGCAAGGTCTCCGAGCAGGACCCCGACCGCGGCGCCCGCAGCTTCACCTGGCGCGACGACGGCACGCCCGAGAGCGCAACCGACGCCAAGGGCCAGGTCACGCGGTGGTTCTACGACACCACGGGCGGGCGATCCGCAAGGAGGAGCTCAAGGCCGACGGCACCAGCGCTCGCACGATCGGCTGGAGCTGGGATCGCTATCCGGCGAACGGGCGACCTACGGGCACAGCCTCGGTCGCGTCGTCCGCGTCGCCTACAGCTCGTCCGTCGTCTCCGGCGCCGCCGAGAGCTGGTACGACCGCGTAGGCCGCGTCAATCGCACGCGCGAATGTGTCGGCGGACACTGTGCCGAGCTGGGCTTCGGCTTCGACCCTGCCGGGCGGCTCTTCAGCTCACCTATCCCGACGCCCAGGGAGCGCTCAGCCAGCAGTCCGAGCGCGTCGCTCACGCCTACGACACCGCGGGCCGCCTGTCTCCCTGACCGGGCACGATCCGACGGCCGTCCAAACCACCACCCGGTACGCCAGGGACCTCTCGTACACCGCGCTCGGACAGCTCACTCGGCTCGAGCACAGCAACAACGTCGTCGACAGCCTCTCGTACGACGCCACGCGGCACTGGCTCGACGCTCGGAAGTCGCCGGCTCGGCGCCGCTCTACAGCGCGGAGTACGAGCACCACCCCGACGCGAAGATCGAATCCGTCGTCGAGACCCAGCCCGTCGTCGGGTCGAAGACCGCGCCTGCCCCTCTGCTGCAGGACTACGAGTACGACGACCTCGGGCGCCTCATCACGGTCACCGCCAGCGACCCGGCCCGGAACCGGGACTACACCTACGACGAGATCGGCCGCATGACGTCGAGCTCGACGGCCGGCACCTACGCCTACGACGACCCTGCCCACGTACACGCCCCGACAAGCACCCACAACGGCCACGCCCGGGCCTACGACGCGAACGGCAACCTCAGCGAGCTCTCCGACCCGCGTGGGCGAGAACTCACGATCGACTGGACCGTGAGCGACATGCCGGAACGCGTCGGAGACCCGAAGCCGGCCACCGTCATGGGCTACGACGCCGCCGACCAGCGGGTGTTCAAGCACGACGACCTGGGCTCCACCTACTACTTCGGCCGCTACGTCGAGCTAGACCCGCAGGGCCGCTTCGTGAAGTACTACTGGGCCGGCGACCGTCTCGTCGCTCGTCGTGACGGCGGCGGGAAGGTCACGGACTTCCATCAGGACCGCCTCGGGTCCACCAGGCTCCTCACGAACGCCAAGGGCGACGTCGACGCAGCGCTACGACTACGACCCGTTCGGCAAGCCGCTCGACGCCCCGCAGCAGGACGAGCGAATGTGGCAAAGCGAGCGCCTCGACCACGACAGCGGCCTCGTCTACATGAACGCGCGCTTCTACGACCCCGAGCTCGGCCGCTTCGCTTCTGCCGACAGCATCATTCCTGACCCCTACCGCCCGCAGTCGCTCGACCGCTACGCCTACGTCGAGAACGACCCGGCTAACTACACGGATCCCTCGGGCCACATGAAGATGCAGGTTGAGCAACGCAAAGAAGCGGCCATGGAGGCCTCGTGGGGCGCGATGTACCAGCGAAGCCTTACCGCCGGTTGCGGTCCTTGGAGTGTCCAACAGTGCGTGACGATCACTTCTTCCACGATCATCACGGAGAAATACGGGCAGCCCGAGACAAGAAGCTTCTCGAACCAAGGGAGTTGTGTTGGTGGAGATACGTGCAGGTCGTCGTGGGCGAAGAACAAAGAGGCCGAGTTAACTCCACCCCCGCTCGTATCTGCTCCTGACGACGCTGGAAGCGACCGGTCGAGTTGGGAACAGGGCGCCGGAAGCGACCCCTCGGAGTGGGCTCAGTGGCCTGGCGACCCCTCGGAGTGGGCTCAGTGGCCTGGCGACCCGTCGGAGTGGGCTCAGTGGCCGGGGAAGTCGCCGCGAGAGGCCGCGCCGGCGCGTCGTTCGCGTGAACTGCGACGCATGGGGCTTTCGTCCGCGCCGCACAGCGCACGCTTAATCGACCAAGAACTTGAACTCGACCTCTCGGGGCTGTCCTCCCCACCCAAGCACACAGGCGAGCCAACCCAACCCCATGCCTCGTCCGGCGTGGACCACGGCCGCGGGATTCTTGAACTCGCTGCCCCCCTCGGACTACTCAAGATCGGAGCGGTGAACATCTTCGCCCAGATTGGCGCAACAATCGGCGAAACGATGTTCGGCTACGTCCGCATCGTGGCGTTCGCGACCGATTATGACCTGGGCGAACTACAGATGCAGACAATGTGGGGGCGCGTGCAGGAAGGACTCAACAAGGCGTACGAGCATGAGTGGGACACCATGTCCGGCAATCACCACTGAGGCTGCCTGCGCCGGCCGCGATCACGTCGTCGCCGGTGCAACAGGCAGACGGCCTCGAGCAGGGTGCGGCGGTTCTCACGCGACTGGAGAGCTAGCTGCTTTCGGGGCCCAGCTCTTCGCGAGAAGACTCGGGGCGGCTCATTACCGTATAAGCCGATTTAGGGCTGCCCAACCCTCGAGGGTCGCTTTGCTTGCGCGGTTGAGGTCTATGTCCGTGAGTTGCGGCATCGCGTCAGGGAGGCGGCCCTTCCGACGGAGCTGCTCGTCGATTTCCCGGACCCTTTCGATCTCTTCGTACGCCTTCTTCAGCTTTAGCCACTCGCGAAGAGGGACAGCGCGCGCTAAATGGCGCTGATTCTCGCGCTATCTCGTAGTTGTGATCTCGGAAAACACCCCCTGTTTCAGCGCCGACAGGAACACTTCCGACGGGAGCTCACGCTCCTCGTGGAACCTAAGCGTCTCTTCGATATTCGCTGCCTTCGCTTCGCGCTCAACCTTTCGCTCGACTTCCCGCCGAATGAAATAGAGCGTTTTGTGTGCCCGGTCTAGCTCGTCCTCGACAAGCCGGCCGGCTTCGCGGGCATCGGCGCTCCTCGTGCGTCTCTCCGAAAAGAGCGTCGTGAAATATGGCTCAAGGCGCCCAGCACACCGCCGATGGCAACGCCTATCAGGCCAATGTAGGCGTCGTTCACGCGGGGATCGTAGCCCTCTTTCGACGAAGATGTGGAAACATGCGTTCGTAAGACGTCGTCGCAGGGTTCGCCGTACGCTCGGTTCCGGCGGGCTTGGCCTCGTCGCGGAAGACGACGCCCGCCACGGGTTCGCGCCCGGCACTGACCTGAGTGCCCGATCGTGCCCAAACGAGCGGGTGACGCTGACCGCCGGCCCGGCCGTCGTGTGGACCGCGACTTCGGGCTCTCTCGGGCCTAGGGGGTTACCCCCTCGCGGCGTAGGCCGCGCAGGTTGCGGCACGGGTCGGCTCACCGTAGAGTCGCCACGCTCGTACGGGGCACGCTCCTAACGAAAGGATCACGTGGCGACCTGGGGTCATCATCATCGTCCTTCTTGTGCTCCTCGTCTTTGGCTACTTTGGTCGGGGCCGCTTCTCCAGGTAGCCGTTCGCTGGAGCGCCCGTGATACAGGCTCGTCCCGAGCGGGTCGCTGCCCGATCAGTGCCCAAACGCCTCGGAAATGGCTCGTGGCGGCAAGCGGGCTCTAGCGTCCGCGCCCCGCTGAACGCCTGCAAATAACGGGGTTCCCGCCACGACCGTCCACCGACCGCCATCCGCTGTCGAACCCGGTGGAGGTTCAAGTCCTCTCATCCGCATCTCAGCGCTGAGCAGGTGGTCCCGACCGTGGTGGGGCCGGCGCGGTACCCGTTCAGTGCCCAAACGTGGCTGGAGTTTGGTCAGATCCGGGCCTTCGGCTCGACCCCTGCGCAGTGGCTCGTCCAGGGTTACGTTCAAGCTGCTTCACGGTTTCGCGACGCGGCCGCGCGCGGTCCCGACACGGCCCGTGACGTCTTCATACCTCTATTCGAAGCGATGGCTTGGGCCCATTCGATCTGGGACACCCGGCTTCGACCCGTCGACTCTGCCGACGAGCGGCTTCAGGCCCTCCGCTTCGTGCGGAACCGGTGTCACCACCAGCTTGCGAGCGCCATCCACTTCGACGCGGCCGCTGGTGCGTGGTGCTGGTATCCGATCGAGAACCTCCCACCCGAAGACGCTGAACGTCGGCCCGATTCCAGCGGCGCTGAGCTGTACACGCAGCTTCTTGCTGGTCGAGATCGACATTCACGAGCTCCCGCCGGTGGACGAAGTCGAGGGCGACCATCCGGCCGTCCTCGCAAAGCCAAGCTATTTCGTTCCCATCGAGCCGGAGTAGGCGAGCGCGTGATGCCGCCGGTGAAACTCAAACGAGCCGCGCGGGTGCGGGCGAAAGAGGCCGCCGTGATCCAGGTCGGTGAGCACCCGGTCGAGTGGCACAAGCCATCGTCCGCGACCGCCGCACGGGCCAATTGGTCTCCGTGGCCGAAGAGGTGCCAGGCTCAGCCTAGCGACGTGACGTGCCTGATCCGACCCTCGGAAAGGCCACGCCTCACGACACGATCTCCTTGGAGCCGAGCTCCACCGGATTGAAGCTTCGCGTCGAGAGAGGCGTCGGCCTTCCGGACGGATGCGGTGGTCGTGATCGTCTTCATCAGATGGACTCTCGCGCCGGGGAAAGCCCGCGAGCTGCGGGCTTTCCCTGCGTCGAGACAGGCGCTTACGCCTTGAGCGCGCCATTCATCTTGTGGACGACGACCTCGCCGTCGGTGATCTTCGGCGAATTCGGGAGCACGCTCTCGAGCTTCTCCTCGCGCAACCAGCTGGTTGCGACGCGAGTCGACTCTTCGGCCTGCGCCGAGGTGTCGAAGAAGCTGATGGAGCTCATGACGTCCTTCTCGGCGTCGATGAGGTAGTAGCCGTTGAAGCCCGGCAGCTTGCTCAGGCGGGGCACCAGGTTCTCGCCGACCCTCTTGGCCAGCTCGTCCTTGCGGCTCTGGTCGATCCCTTCGTAGCGTCTAAAGGTGGTATGCATAGTGCTCCTAACTCTTCGTTCAGGGTGGAGAACTCGGTTGAATCCTCCTGATGCACTCAGGCCCGGTGTGACAGTCGAAGAGCGGGTTCGGAGCCTCGACGCTTCCGTCTGGGATCTTCTGGCGCTCTTGCCAGTGTAGCATCTTTCTTGACAACGTGTATTTTACGTAACTACGTTTCCTATTCTATCAACGTAGGAGCAGGATGTGTGCCCCTTCTCGGTCACTCTGCAGCACGTTCCGGATCGGGAGCTTGGCCCCCTTCTGATCGAGCTCGCGCAGGCGGGCTTCCACAACCCGATCATCAGGCCTGTTGACGCTGGCGGCGCGTCCGGCGAAGAGGCCGCTCCTGCGCGCGGGCCGAGTGCGGATCTTCCAGCGGACTGGCGGCTCCTGCGGGAGCGGGGGGACGAGTCGTATCAGTGGCCGGAGGAGCGCGATCGGTACTCGCGCTACCGCGTGTTCCTGGGCATGACGCGCGCCGAGGGCGCCGTTCACATCGGACTTGGCGAGACGGTCCGCAAGAACAGATGGGGACGCGACCGCAAGTACGTCGTCGCCTTCCGGAGCAGTGGATCTCCGCAGCAACCGCTCGCCGAGTTTGTCGCAGCAGACGACTACGAGGAGACGCGCGAGCTCGTCGCGGTCATCCGTGGTAGCGACGGGGGGCGGCGTATGTACGGGGCCGGCGACACGCTTCCCGGGGTGTACGAGGAAGGGTTCCGAACTCAGATGTACAGCGAGCGGGTCGTCTATCGGGGCGTCTGGAACAAGGTCGTCGTGGTCACACGCGAGGACGACGACACAACGATTCTCAACCACGCGCTGATCCAGGGCCGGCGACGCTTCCCGACGTAGGCGCGCTGCCGGGGCTGTACCGGGAGTCGGGTCGAGCAGCCGCGAACAAGCCGCTTCAGTAGTCGACTGCTATTCGTCGGGCGCTCGATCGCCGCGATGCCGCTGCGGCCCTCGCCGCTGCCGCCGACATGCCGGAGGTCGGGCTGACCGATGCTCTCGAGCTCTGCCTGGTCCTTCGCGGCGACGCACGCCGGTTCGAGGCGGCGATCGTGCGCTGGCATGGCCGGTTCGTGCTCGAGACGCGCGGGGTGGGCTGGGCTGAGTCGCAGGCCGTGCTCGCCCTCCTGGGAGCGTTGAACGGGCCTCGCGGCGGAGAGGCGTGTCACGCGCTCGCCGATCTGCTCAGCGGCCGACACGGGTTCGAGAAGGCGGGTGAGGCGTTAGTGCGGACGGGCCCGGCGCAGCAGATTGGGACCTGGCTCGGCCGGACCTAGCCGTGTGGCCAACTTGTACTCGAGGGGCGGACCGCTGACCATCCGTAGTACTGCGGCTGCCCGTTTCGTCGGGTCCGGCCGTCGTGTCCCCGGATCAGGCGAGGAGGAGGAATGACTGTGAAGCACCGAGCTGCGGGCAGGCGGCTTCGCATGCCCTCGCCGGCAATGATCGTGGCGTGCCTTGCGCTTGCGGTTGCGCTCAGCGGCGCTAGTTACGCGGCGGTGGTGCTACCGAGAAACAGCGTCGGCACGCCGCAGCTGAAGCGAAACGCGGTCACCTCGGCGAAGGTGCAAGACAACGCGCTCACCGGGCAAGACATCAACGAGGCGCAGCTGGCCCAGGTGCCGTCGGCCGCGAGCGCCAACACGGCAAACACCGCAGCGAATGCGACGAACGCCACCAACGCGACCAATGCGGCGAATGCGGACAAGTTGGATGGGCTCGACTCCAACGACTTCATGCGCAAGTACGCGGCATTCGGACGCTACTCCAACACCTTCGTGCGCCAGAAGGGTTCCGGTTTCTTCCGGATCGCCTCGATCGATGCACCCGCGCCCCTCGGCTCGCTTGAGGTGCAATGCGTTCTAGACGGTGGCTTCATTTGGTACCGCAATGCGTCGGCGGGCTTGCAAACAGTCTGGGTAAGTTCCGAAACGCGCGCTGGCCACGATTCGAGTGTCTATGTTCTCGCTCCCAACGAGGCAAGGACTTCCTTTGAGTTCTTTGGGAGCGAGCCCGATTCGCACCACTTCACATTCGTCGTGCTCGGCGACGGGTATGCGCACCTCGAAGTCATGCTGAGTCGGCACCCCAACGGAGACTGCTTCGGAACAACCGACGTCAGCTACCGCCGCCCATGAAAGTCTCATCCCCGCGCCTCCCAGCGCCGAAGAGTCGCGGCCTTCGCTCGCGCCGAGATCCCGGACTCCGAATCGGCCGGACGTGGGGACGCACCGGCATACCGCGCCTGGCGGCGCTAGCCGCCGGGATGCCCGACCTCTACAGCCTCGTCCATCGAGAGGCGGGCCCGCTCGCGACGTTCACGACGCGAGAGGAGGCCGACCTCGAGCTGCTGAGCGTCCTCGACGATGAGCCGGGATGTTCAGCGCACCAGAGCACGGGTCGGAACGGTGCCGCGTCTCGGATTCGCTGAGAAGGCACGCGGTGGCGGCGGTTGCTGACGCTTTCCGCTTCGCCACGTCCCCGGGGCTCCGGCGCTAGCGCGCGGCCGGCCGGGGACGCTAGAACGACTCTCTGGGGACAGCGGGCGTTACGTGACTGCACCTGCCGCTCGTGCCTAGGCCAGAGACTCGCGCTGACAAATAGGCCGTTCGGCCTATTGAAGGCAAGAAAAGCGCGTGCTTGTCTCACCTCGCACAGCACACAAAGCGGGGGCTAAGTGGGGGTCGAGGGGTCTGTACTAGGTCGTCAGCGTTGGTTGAGTCGATCTCTTGCGCTCCTTTTCCTGGCGGCCTTCGCCGTTGCCTCGCGTCGGGCGAGTGACGCCTTCTCGGCGGCCGCGAAGCTGCAGGGGAAATCCAGACCGCGGCGCGCAGGTCTCCGCACAAGAATCGCATCAGTCGTCTGCTGCGGCGCGGTACTAACTGCAGCGGCCGCCGAAGGCGCGTCCGCGTACGGATGGCCGGTCCGGCCGTTCCACGCGCACCATATTGTGAGCGGCAACTTCGGCGATCCGCGGGCGCCAGATTTCCACCACGGGATCGACATCCGCGCACGAGACGGAACGGCTGTCTACGCGACGCTCACCGGGACGGTGGCTGCGATCAACAACAAAAGCGACATCGTCGCGATAGCAAATGGGCTGACGACGTTCTCGTACTGGCACATCGTCCCGGCCGTCACGCCGGGAGACCGCGCGGTGGCTTACCGAACAGTCGTCGGCCGCGTCGCTCGAGGCGCAAACCACGTCCACTTCGCGGAGACAAGAGGCGGCGTTTACCTAAACCCCCTGCGGCGGCGCGGGGGCATTCAGCCGTACGATGACGCGACGGCGCCGACCATCCGCGAGCTTGCGGTCTATCGCCGTCAGAGGCGGATCTCACCTTCCGGCATCGCCGGCTCCATCACCGTCGTTGCCGACGCGCTCGACTGGCCCTCACTGCCGGTCGCGCTGCCGGTAGGAGCGCGCCATCTTCGCGTCGCGCCGGCGCTCGTCCGCTGGCGTCTTACGCGGGGTCACCGCGTCATCATCCCCTGGCGAACCGCCGCAGATTTCCGTCGTCACCTCCCGCCGCCGGAACGCTACTCCGCCACGTACGCGCCGGGAAGCCGGGGCAACTGGCGACAGCACTCGGGCCGCTACCGTTTCTTCCTCCTCCGCGACTGGAACTCGGCGTCCGTCCGAAACGGCACCTATTCACTCTCGGTAAGGGTGGCCGATATCCGCGGGAACGCAGCGCAGGCCCGACTCCGGCTCCGAGTCCAAAATTGAGCCTCCTTCCAGGCGTCTAGCGCGACCCGGCGAGGTGCGGGGCGACCCGGCTGCGGCATCCGGGTCGCCCCACGTGCGGCTTGCAGCCCTGCCCGGCGAACGCCTGCGGCAGCTGCGTTTCCGTGCGGCTCGGGCTACGAACAATCGGCAATATGTCGCAGGCAGCCCGCTCTCGCTACTAGCCGGTCGGGCTGTTTTTCTTCGCACTCGGCGCGTTTCGCGATCTCGACCGAGGGAAACGTCCAGGTCGACGTGCTTGCGCGGTCGATTGCCATACCTCCACTGCGGCCGATGTTCGTTCTTCTCTCTCATCCCGGCCACGCCGACGACGTCGCACACAATCTCGCGGCGCTGGGCGCCCGTGCCCACAAGGCGACGGACTGGGTTGTACGGATCGAGCCGATCGGCGGCATCGCCGACCGCGCCGAGATCGAGCGCGAGCTCGACGACTGGAATAGCCGCCGGCCGGACGTCGAAGCCGAGCTCATCGGCTGACACACGGCCTAGCCGATGGTTCCTCCAACGTGGCCGCTACTGCGGGCGACGCTTAGGGGGAAGCGTTCGTGATGGAGATGCCCATGAACGTGAAGCCGTCCGTCGCGCCGAACTTCTTGTCCTGGAGCTGCTGGGTGAGCTCGGGGAGCGGGCCGAGGACACGAAGCCTCGGCGGCTCGTAGCTCTGTCCGTTCACGATCTCGGTTGCCATCTTCTGCCCCCTCTTTCTGGTCGACGGGTCGAACCGCGTCGCTGAAGCTTGCCTGGGAACGGGCCGGCGCACAACTAGCCATGCGGCTAAAACGGTTTCGAACCCGGTGGAGGTTCACGTCCCCTCATCCGCAGCGCGCCGCGAGTAGGATGCGCGCTTGGCTTTCCGAACTTCGGGGGAAGCTCGCAGTGGGGTCCCATCGAAATCGCGCGCCGAAGCCGTCAGACGGCGGCTCGCGGGAGGTTTGCCGTTCTCATCCCAGACGCAGACCAGCCGATCCGTCCAGAGCCGACAATCCGTCCCCGGGGGACCCGCCTCACCCGTCTGTGGGTGTCGACCGGCCTCCTTCCTGCCGATTCGCCCCTCGTGGGGTTCCTCGGGGAGATCCGGACCTGGTCGCGGCGCAAGCTGCTGCTGAACGCCTTCTCGGCCGTGGTGGGCATCAGCCTGGCCGTCCTCGCTGCGCTCCACTTCTCGAAGGCGGGGTGGCCTCTCGCGGGCGCGAATCCGCGCCTGGCCGCCGCGGCGGGCATCCTCTTCCTGCTGGCGTACGCGTTCAAGGCCGTCGGCTGGCAGCGTCTCTTCACGCCCGTCGACAGGCCCGGCTCGCTCGCCCTCGCAGCGGCTGCAGGAGCTGCTTCGGTGGGCGGCGCCGCGCTGCCCGGGCGCGTCGACGACGCGATTCGCATCGCGGTCGTCCGGCGCTACCCCGGCACGCGCGCCGGCGTCGGAACGCTCTGCCTCTCGCTCTTCATGCTCGGGCTCGTCGACACCATCGCGCTCATGCCGTTTGCATCCGCCGCTGCGGCGACCGGCGACGTTCCCACGGCCGTCCGCATCGGGCTCGGGGTCGTCGCCTTCGCCGGGCTCGCCTCCGCGGGCATCGTCGTCGGACTCCCACGGCTCGCCACGAGCTCTCGTCTCGCGCGCTTCCGCGTCTGCCGCTGGCTCGGCCCGCGGGCGGCGTGCACCCGCGACGCCTGGAAGGCGACCGCGCTCATCACGCTCTCGTGGCTCGTCCGTGCTGCTGGGCTCTTCCTGCTCCTCGGCGCGCTCGGCGTGGGGCTGTCCGTACCACTCGCGGTTCTCTTCCTCTGTGCCGCAGCCGCCTCGGGAGCGCTCCCGGTTGCGCCCGCCGGAGCTGCGACGCAGGCCGGCGCCGGCGCCGCCGTTCTCGTGGCGAGCGGGCTGTCGACGACCCAGGCGATCGGATTCGCCGTCGCCGCCCAGGTGCTCGTGATCCTCGCGGGCGCCGCCGTCCTGCTCTTCGCCGTCGCGTGGAGCGGCGGCCGCGTGCTCGTCGCGCGGGCGCGCCCCGCGTTCTCCTAGGGAAGCGCCGCCAGCACCTGCTGGGGGTGGCCGTCGGGCTTGACGCCGCGCATCGCACGGACCACGTTGCCGTCCGGCCCGATCACGAAGGTTGAGCGCTCGATCCCGAGTCGAGTCTTCCCGTACTGCTTCTTCTCCTTGAGGACTCCGTAGGTCTCGGCGACCTCCCGGTCGGGGTCGGCGAGCAGGGTGAAGGGGAGCCCGTACTTGGAACGGAAGCGCGCGTGCGAGGCCTCGTCGTCCGGACTCACGCCGAGCACGACCGCGCCGCGCTCCTCGAAGACGTCGTACGCGTCGCGGAACCCGGTCGCCTCCTTCGTGCACCCGGGCGTTTCGTCACGGGGATAGAAGTAGAGGACGACTGGCCGGCCGCGGAAGTCGGAGAGCCTCACGCGCTCGCCGTCATGGCCCGCGAGCTCGAAGTCCGGTGCCGGACGGCCCTCCTCGATCACGACGCCGATGCTACGGGCTGCATGGCCTGACGTGCCGCGAGAGTCGTATGGTCCGCAGCCGTGGTTCTCCTCCTCCGGATCCTGTTCGCGGTCGTGGCGAACGGGGTCGCGCTGCTACTCGCGGCCGCGATCCTCGACGACTTCGAGGTCGAAGCCGGGTCGTTCGCGGTCGCGGTCATCGTCTTCAGCGTCGCCTCACTCGTGCTCCGGCCGATCGTGATCATGCTCGTCGGGCGTTACGCCAGGCCGATGCTCGGGGTCGTCGCGCTCGTCTCGACCTACGTCGTCCTGCTCGTCACCGATCTCGTCTCCGACGGCCTTCAGATCGAGGGCGTGACGACGTGGATCCTCGCCACGCTCATCGTCTGGCTGGCGACGATGCTCTACGCCCTCTTCTCGCTGCGGCTCGTGCGGCGGGCCGCGCGCCGCCCCTGAACCGGTCAGGGCTGCCGGTACGCTCCGCCGAATGGCCGACCTGCACGCCTGGAACGCCGTCTTTGTGATCGCGGCCAACGCCCTCGCCGTCGGGTGGGGCGCCACCTACCTCCTCCGGAAGCGGCTCCCGGGGCGGGTGTACGCGAACGTCCTCGCGGCCGCGCAGGCGCTCGTGATCACGCAGGTCGCCCTCGGGCTGCTCCTCCTCTCCGATGACGTGCGGACGGCCGACGATCTCCACTACGCCTACGGCACGCTGGCGCTCGTGGCCGTCCTCTCGCCGTGGCTCTACGCGCCCCCCGTCCCGGCGAGGCGGCTCGCCTGGTTCGTCGGCGCGAGTCTCGTCACGGGTGCTCTCTCCGTCCGCGCATACACGACCGGCGGATGACCGACTGGAACCCGCGCACGAACGGGACGCTTCGCGGCTTCCTGATCATCCTCGCGGTGGCCGCGGCCATCACCGCATCCGGCACGGCCGGCGCGCTCGGGCTCGGACTGGTGCTCTGGCTCCTCCGCATCGCGTTCATCGTCGTGCTCGCAATCGTCCTCTTCAGGTTGTGGCGATCTCGCCGAGAAGAGATTTCGATGTGGGAGCGACGGTCCCGGATCGTCTTCTACGGCGCGGCGGCTCTCGCCCTCGTCGATCTGCTGGCCGCTACATTTCTCCCCTGGCCGAGCGGCGCGGGTGAGGCCCTCGTCTTCTTCTTCGTCCTCGCGGCGTGCGGCTTCTCGATGTACCGCGTCTGGCGCGACGAGCACACCTACGGCTACTGAGAGGAGCTACATGTTCGGATCGGGAGAGCGGGGGAGACCTGCGCGACGCGCGACCCTGGTCGCGGCGCTCGCGGCGGCCTCGCTCGCGCTCGCCGGCCCGGCGTCGGCCGAGCTGCGGCCGCTCCTTCCGGACCTCGACCAGCAGCTACCGACGGAGGTCTCGGTCGCGGACCGTGGGTCGAAGCTCGTTCTCCAGTTCGCCTCCGCGACCGTCAACGTGGGCAGCGGTCCGTTCATCGTCGACGGACGCCGGGCCGGCGACGCCGCGGTCATGCGCACGTGGCAGATCATCGTCCGGAGCGACAACGCGCGGGTCCGCCGTGACCTCGGGAACCTCCTCATGTACGAGTACGCCGACACGCACGAGCACTGGCACCTGCACGGGTTCGCACGCTACGAGCTCCGCTGGGCGTCGAAGCCCGGCGTCGTCGTTCGCTCCCGGAAGCAGGGCTTCTGCCTCGGCGACCGCTACGACGCGTTCCCGGAGACCCGGCTGCCCCGAGAGCCTCGCCTCCCGATCTGGACGCACGACTGCGGGCTCGGCCACACGGACGCCCGGACGATGCGCGAGGGGATCTCGCCCGGCTTCGGAGACGACTATGCGCCCGGCCTCGAGGGCCAGTACGTGAACCTGGAGGGCGTGCGGGCGGGCCGCTACCTCCTCGTCCACCGGACGAACCCGGCCGGGCTCATCCGGGAGGAGGACTACACGAACAACGCGTCCTCAGTGCTGCTCGAGCTGCGGCGGCCCACCGGAAGGAAGCCGACGGTTCGGGTTCTGCGCCGCTGCCCGGACAGCCTTCGCTGTCAGCCGGCCTCGACGCGCGCCGACGCGCCGTCGAGCGAGTCGAGGATCGCCCGGATGTCGGCCGCCTCGCCGACGAAGATCGGCACGTCCCGCTCGGTGTAGCGGGACGCCTCCGTCTCGCGGAGGGTCATCATGAGCTCGAGGAAGTCGGACGGGCTCTCGCACTCGAACGCGGTCATGAACTCCTGGTCGTCGATCCCGAACGAGTACGTCGTGTGGTTCGTGATCGTGACGAACCGTCCGCCGACCTCGGCGTGCTCTCGCATCGCGCGCCCGCGGTCCTCCATCGAGAGCGAGTACCACTCCCGCTTCTTCACGAACGGATAGACGACGAGGTACGGGGCTCCGCGCGGGATGACACGCCGCGGCGGCCGGCGTGGGTCGCGCTCGAAGTACTTCGACGGCCGCGTTGCCGCGAGGTACGAGTACGGCGTCTCGAGCCAGCCCGCGAGCGGAGTCGCGTTCAGGTCGGTCGCGAGCTCCCGCAGGTCCTCGAAGCGCTCGCTCAGCTTCCAGAGCATGAGGTCTGCCTCGGGCCGCACGCCGACGAGGCTGTAGGCGCGGAGGCCGTCCATCCGCTCCGCCCACGACTCGATCACCTCGGCGAATGCGTCCTTCGCGGCCGCGCGCTCCTCCACCGGCAGGCGCCGCCACGCGGGATCGAGACGGTAGAGCGTGTAGGCGACGTACTGGTCGTGCTGCACTTCGGCTGCCATGCGGAAATCGTATCGGCCTCGTGCGGAAGGCTTGACGGCCTGCGTGTGTTCCGTGCGCTTCTCCGGCCTACGGTTCTTCGGGCCGGGCGCGCGCGCCGGCGGGCAGGCGGGCGCGCCCGGGCTCGAGATCGCGCATCGACCAGAGGAGCACGAGCCCGCCCAGTGCCGAGACCGCTCCTGCCGCGAACACGGCCGGGTAGCCCCACGCGCTCGCGACGAGGCCGAGCACGAACGCGCCGGACGCCAGGGCGACGTCGATGAACGCGATCACCGAGCCGAGCACGGCGCTCCTCTCGATCGCGCTCGCCCGGGCCGTCGCCAGGAGCGCGATCGCCGGGTAGGCGAACGCCTGGCCCAACGCGAAGATCGCGGTGCCGAGGAGAAGCCCCGGCACGGACTCCCACAAGGCGACCACGGCGAGTCCGACCGCAACCGCCCCACAGGCGAGGGACGCGGAGTGCCGTGCCCCCAGGCGGTCGGGCAGTGTCCGGCCGACCACGCGTACGGCGATCACCACGCCCGCGAAGAGGAGAAACACGAGGCCCGGCCGGCTCAGGCCGACCTCCCGCGCGTGGAGTGCCGCGAAGGCGTTGAAGCCGCCGAAGCCGAGGAGGGCGAGAAGAAGGACGGCACCCGGCAGAAGGGCCGCGCGTGGCGGGAGCCAGCCGCCGGGAGCCTCCTCCTCGCTGTCCGGCCGACTCTCCGGCAGGCGAAAGGCGATGACACCCGCCGCGACCGCGCTCGCGAGGGCCACGAGCCAGGCGAGGCCGAACCCGCGCGCGTCGACAATGACGTTCGCGAGGATCGGCCCGACGGCGAGCCCGCAGTAGGAACCTGCCGTGATGAGACTGATCGCCTCGCCGCGTCGGTCCGCGGGCGCGAGGTCCGTGGCCATCGTGTACCCGGCGACGACGAAGGCCGCCTCGGCGGCGCCGGCGACGACGCGGAGCGGCACGATCACCCCGAGCGGCGGCTGGAGCGCGAGGACGAGATAGCCGGCCGCCATCACCGCCGCCGAGGCCACGAGGACGATTCGCCGCCCGCGCCGGTCGGCCACCCGCCCCGCGACGGGACCCATGACGATCGCGCCGATGCTCGCAGAGCCGATCGCCACCCCGACCGCGACGTCGCTTCCGTCGAGAACGTCGTTCACGTAGAGCGGCAGGGCGAGCACGACGACGCCGAACGAGGCGAAGACGAGCGTCGTCGCCGCGACGATCCAGACGAACCCGCGCGAGCTCAGGCGGGGCGGGGCGGCGGTCTCCACGGGCTGATTGAACCTGAGCGGCGAAACGCCAGGCAAACTCGCCGGCAATGGCGGTTGCGGGGCTCACGGACCTGATCCGGACGCACCAGCCGTGCGTCGTGCTCACCGGCGCGGGCGTCTCGACCGAGAGCGGGGTGCCGGACTTCCGCTCCCCGACGGGAATCTGGGCCGAGTTCGACCCGCTCGAGTACGCGACGCTCGGCGCGTTCCGTCGCGATCCCGAGAAGATCTGGCGCTTCTACGCGCCGCGGTTCGGGATGCTCACGGACGCGGAGCCCAATCGCGCGCACCTCGCGCTCGCGGAGCTCGAGCATCTGGGCTTCCTGCGCGCCGTGATCACGCAGAACATCGATCTGCTGCACACGCGCGCCGGGAGCCGCGACGTGGTCGAGGTGCACGGCTCGATCAGCACGTCCTCGTGCCCGGGCTGCGGCGCCTCGTATCCGCTCACGGAGGTCGTGGCGCTCCTGGAGCGTGACGAGGTGGCGCCTCGGTGCTCCGCCTGCACGGATGTCCTCAAGCCGGACGTCGTCTTCTTCGACGAGCTGCTGCCCGCCGAGGCGATCGACCGCGCGTTCGAGCTCGCGCGCGAAGCTCGACTCCTCGTCGTGGTCGGCTCCTCGCTCGAGGTCCATCCGGTGGCGGGGCTCCCGCAGGAGACGCTCGACGCGGGCGGTGTCGTCGCGGTCGTGAACCGCGATCCGACGTGGGTGGACGATCGAGCGACGCTCGTCCTCCACGAGAGCGCGGGAGAGGTGCTCGAGGCCGTCGTCGACGAGCTCCTGCCCCGGCTGCCGGTCGAGATCGTGCCGTACGACCCCGGCTGGACGGCGGCGTACGAGGCCGAGGCGGTGCGGCTACGCGAGGCACTCGGCGACGAGGTGGTCGAGATCGAGCACATGGGCTCGACGTCGGTGCCTGGCCTTCCGGCGAAGCCGGTGATCGACATCTCGGTCGGGCTGCGCCGCCTGGATCTCGCCCGGGAACGGATCGCGGCCGTGGAGGCGCTCGGCTACGAGTACCTCGGGGAGCTCGGCCTGCCCGGCCGCCTCTTCTTCCGCAAGGGCGATCGGGAGCGGACGCACCACGTCCACGCCGTCGAGCACGGCGGCGAGCGCTGGCACGACCACCGCGCGCTCCCGGAGTACCTCCGTGCCCATCCCGACGAGGCTCGGCGCTACGGCGAGGAGAAGCTGCGCCTCGCGGACGGGACTGCCGACACGCAGGCGTACTGGGAGGCCAAGCAGCCGTACATGCAGGCGCTGACGGAGCGCGCGAGAGCCTGGTACCGGGCCCACCCGCCGGAGTGACTTTGTGTTGCATCACCGCGGCGGCAGGGCTCGGTTTCCGGCGCCGGTGATGCAACACGAGCGCCGCCGGGCGGCGCTCGGCGGCCCGGCTAGGCTGGCGGGACATGGCCGTCACCGAGCCGCAGACACGCGAGGAGCGCATCGAGGCGCAACTCAAGGGCCTCCCGGCGAAGCCCGGTGTCTACCTCTTCCGCGACGCGCGCGACGAGGTGCTCTACGTCGGCAAGGCGAAGTCGCTCCGGTCGCGCGTGCGCTCGTACTTCCGCGCCGGCGACGCGCGGCGCGGGCTCGAGCAGCTGGGTGCCAGGGTCGAACGGATCGAGGTGATCGTCACCTCGTCGGAGGCCGAGGCGCTCCACCTCGAGCAGAACCTGATCCGCCGGCACCGTCCACCGTTCAACGTCCGCCTCCGGGACGACAAGTCGTATCCCTACATCGCGGTCACGGTCGAGGACGACTATCCCCGCGTCATGTTTACCCGTGAGCGGCACCGGCGCGGCACCGTCTACTTCGGCCCGTACGCGAACGCGAAGAAGGTGCGCGAGACGCTCGACGTCTTGAACCGGGTCTTCCGCTACCGCCCGTGCGAGGGGCCGCAGCCGGGCCGGCACTCGGGGATCCCGTGCCTCGACTACCACATCGACCGCTGCGCGGCGCCCTGCGTCGGCTACATCTCGAAGGCCGACTACCGCGCGATCGTCGACGGAGTCGTCGAGTTCCTCTCAGGCGAGACGCGTCCGATCCTCCGGGAGCTCGAGTCGAAGATGCAGGAGGCAGCCGAGGCGCAGCGCTTCGAGGAGGCCGCCCGTTACCGGAACCGGCTCTTCGCGGTTCGCCACCTCGCCGAGCGGCAGGCGGCCGACAAGCGCGCGATCGGGACGATCGACGTGATCGGCGTCGCGACCGACGGCCAGCGCGGCGCCGTCCAGATCTTCCCGCTTCGCGGAGGTCGACTCGTCGACCGCCACTCGTTCCACCTCGAGAATGTGGCCGGACAGGACGTGCCCGCGCTCCTCGAGGCGTTCGTGATCGAGTACTACGGGAGCGCGCCGGCGGTGCCGCCGCAGATCGTCGTCCCGCCGGATGGGGGCGAGACCGACGCACTCGAGGAGTTTCTGACCGAGCTCCGCGGATCGCGCGTCGAGGTGAGGCCGGCGCAGCGGGGGGAGAAGCGGCGCCTGCAGGAGCTTGCGACCCAGAACGCCGAGCTGGCGCTCCAGCAGGACGCGGCCGAGTCGGAGCGGCGACGGCTCCGCCGTGTCGAGGCGCTGGAGGAGCTCCGCGAGGCGCTCAACCTCGAGAGCCTCCCGCTTCGCATCGAGTGCTTCGACATCTCCACGATCCAGGGGGAGTCGCCGGTCGGATCGATGGTCGTCTTCCAGGACGCGGTGCCGAAGAAGGCGCACTACCGCAAGTTCGGGATCCGGGGGACGGAGGGCCAGGACGACTTCGCGATGATGGCCGAGGTGGTGACGCGGCGCTTCGCGCGGGCGGCCTCGGTCACGGCGGACGAGTACGACGAGGGCTTCGCGGCCGTCCCGAATCTCGTCGTCATCGACGGCGGGAAGGGGCAGCTCTCCGCGGCGCTCGCCGCCATGCGCCAGTTCGACCTCCCCCGCGTGGCCGTGATCGCGCTCGCCAAGCGCGAGGAGGAGGTGTTCCTCCCCGACCGCTCCGACCCGATCGTGCTCGACCGCGGCTCGCCGGGCCTTCAGCTCCTGCAGCGGATCCGCGACGAGGCGCACCGCTTCGCGCTCGGCTTCCACCGGCAGCGGCGGGATTCGACGGCCCGCGAGTCGATCCTCGACGCGCTGCCGGGTGTGGGGCCGGCCCGCAAGCGCGCGCTCCTCCGCCACTTCGGCTCGCCGGAGCGTCTCCTGGCCGCGTCCCCCGAGGAGCTCGAGGGTGTCCCCGGCGTCCCGGCCAAGACGGGCAGAGCGATCTACGAGGCGCTGCACAAGGCCGGCGGCGCCTAGCCCTGGGAGAGGAGCCAGAGGCCGCCGACCGTGTAGAGGACCATGAGCGCGAGGAACGGGTACTGCGTCCTCAGGGCGCGCTGTGGCTCGTCCGGGAAGAGGCCGAGCGCCCGGTCGTGGGCGAGGACGAGGCCGAGGACGTGGCCTCCCACGAGCGTCGCCACCTGCACGTACCAGATCGTGCTCGGCGTGAAAGGCGCGAGATTCGGCTGGTAGTCGACGGTCCCGAAGAGATCCCATCCCCAGCCGAACGGGTCCGAGGCGAGCGGGATCATGTACTGGCCCTGGATGACGAGGAACGAGAAGTAGTGGGAGATCGCATAGACGAGGGCGATCGGGATGAGGCTCGCGACGAACGCGTCCGCGAGCCGGAGCTGCGTCCGGGCGAGGGTCTGGGCGGCGCGAACCGCGAGCAGGTAGGCGCCTGCGACGGCCAGAACGCCGAGCGTCAGGCCGAGCAGGTTGAAGAGACTGCCGCCGAGCTCCTCCATCCCCGCGCGCCGGTCCTGCCAGAAGGTCGTGCGCCCGAAGCCGTCGAAGCCGACCGACCCGAGCATGACCGCGACGAACGCGATCGTCCCTGCGGCGGTGTCCCGGAAGCGCGCCAGCCCGATCACGGGCGGGCGGAGCACGATCCGCCGACGCCCGTCGCGCTCCTCCACGGCGAACGGCGCGATGAGCGCGAGCAGCCCGAAGTACACCGAGAAGGGGTCCCCGTACCGGAACCAGGCCCGGCCGCCGAACAGCAGGGCGCCGATCCACGTCGCTCCGCTGTAGAGGGCGATGGCGAGTGCCAGCGCGCGTGGATCCGACGGGTCGTAGTACGCCAGCTCGAGGGCGGCGAAGAGGAAGAGTCCCGCCGCGGCGGGCCAGCGGCCGAGGCGCTCGGGATAGCGGTACGGCTCGGCTGGGGCGCCGAGGCGGCCGAGCAGCCATTCGGCACCGTCCGCGGCCGCCTTCCACGGGCTCAGGACCGAGTAGACGTCGCCGAAGACGATCTGCACGGGCACGAGCCCGAGCCAGAACGTCGCGAAGACGAAGGTCGGTGCGATGTTCGCCACGTCGGAGCGGTCACCGACGAGCGCCGCCGAGAACACGAGCACGAGCAGGAGGAACGAGAGCGCGCCGAGAACGGCCCGCAGCGCGGGGGAGAGGAGGAAGCGTTGAAGCCCGCCCGGAAGGATCCAGCCGCCGCGGTAGCGCTCGAGGACCGGCCGGCTCCAGAGGAGCGCGAGTGCCACAAACGAGACGACGAGGACGACGCTGGCTCCGTAGAAGAAGAGCCACTGCGGGACCGGCAGATCCTGGACGCTGCCGACGCCGTGCGCGAGCACGGAGCTCACCGAGATCACGGAGAGACGGTCAGCTCACCGATCTGCTTGTGGACCTCCTCGAGCTCGATCTCGAAGCGGCCCGGCGTGTCGGCCTGGAACTGGAAGCGCGCGGGCGGCAGCCCGGGGCCCGTGTGTATCTGGAGGTCGTAGCCGTGGATATGGACGAAGTCGTGGATGCCGGACGTGACCGTGAGGTGGACGCTCTGGCCGACCTTCGCGTCGATCCTGGCGAGCTCCTCGACATTCCCGTTCTCGTCGGTCTGGATCTCCGCCTCGACGGCACCGTCACCGCTCGTCGTGCCGGTCTCGGTCATCGTGTGGGTCTCGGTCATCGTGTCCGGCTCGGTCATCGTGTCCGGCTCAGTCGGCGTTGCCGCGGGCGTCGACGATGCCTGCGTGGCGTCGTCGTCGCTCCCTCCACAGGCCGCGACCAGTAACGCAACCGAGACAAGGAGCGCCGCGAGTCCGTTCTTCCAGGCGTTTCGCACGCAATCCATTATGGCGACGACCCGCGGCAGGCGGCCGGGGAACCGGCTGCCTGCTCGGGCGGGTCGTGAGTGGGCGAGGCGATAGATGTCGAACCCGCGCAGCATGTCGCCGGCGCGAGCGCCAGGACGCAGAGCACCGGCGCAGGTAGCAAGAGCGTTCGCATGCTTCTCGAGTCCGCTTCCGTCAGGTTGCCCCGTCCGTCCGTACCCGGGCCCACACGAGGAAGAACGTCGCTGTAAGCGACGTTTTGGCTGCAAACGAGCTACTTTCGCAAAGATCGCCGACGGCGCGCGGCCGTTACGCGACCCCGCACGCAGGGGACAAATCGGCACGCATCCGGCGCACATCCGGCGCACTTCCGTGCGCTTTTCGGCGATACGCTGTCCGCGGGAACGAGGGTGGCACCCCCCTCCCTAGGGTGGGGGCTTGGGGCACGCCCGGTGAAGCCGTGGCCCGGACCGCGCTGGGAGCGGGTGGGCCGGCGGCGCTAGGTTTCGCCGTTCGGCTGCGACCCGTCGCCGTCGGCGGCGAGGAAGGGATAGCGGTAGTCGCGCGGCGGGATGAACGTCTCCTTGATCGTCCGCGGGCTCACCCAGCGGATCAGGTTCCACATCGAGCCCGCCTTGTCGTTCGTCCCGGACGCGCGGGCGCCTCCGAACGGCTGCTGGCCCACGACCGCCCCGGTCGGCTTGTCGTTCACGTAGAAGTTTCCCGCCGCGTAGCGGAGCGCCTCCTCGGCCTCGATCACGGCCTCGCGAACGTCGGAGAAGACGGCGCCGGTGAGCGCGTACGGCGCCGTGTCGTCGACCAGCTCGAGCGTCTCCTCCCACTCTCCCTCGGGGTAGACGTAGGCGGTCACGATCGGCCCGAAGAGCTCGTCCCGCATGAGCCGGAAGCGCGGATCCTTGGTTGCGATCACCGTCGGCTCGACGAAGAACCCCTCCGAGTCGTCCACGCCGCCGCCGACCACGATCTCGGTGTCTGCGGCCTTGCGCGCCTCGTCGATCGCCTCACGGTGCCCCGCGAGCGCCTTGGCGTCGATGACTGCGCCCATGAAGTTCTCGAAGTCGGAGACGTCGCCCATGCGGATCGACCCGACCTCCTCGGCGAGCCGCTCGCGCAGCGCCGGCCACAGGTTCGACGGCGCGTAGATCCGCGAAGCGGCCGAGCACTTCTGGCCCTGGTACTCGAACGAGCCACGGACGATCGCCGTGGCGAGGGCGTCCACGTTCGCGGACGGGTGCGCGAGGATGAAGTCCTTCCCGCCGGTCTCGCCGACGATTCGCGGGTAGTTCCGGTAGCCGGCGATCGAGCCGCCGATCGTCTTCCACATGGACTGGAAGACGGGCGTCGAGCCGGTGAAGTGGACACCCGCGAGGTGCTCGCTCGCGAGCGCGGCGTTGCCGACCTCCGCGCCGGGGCCGTACACGAGGTTGATCACGCCCGGCGGCAGTCCCGCCTCCTCGAACAGGCGCATGACGTAGTAGGCCGAGAGCATCGCCGTCGACGCCGGCTTCCAGACGACGGTGTTGCCCATGAGCGCCGCGGAGCTCGGCAGGTTCCCGCCGATGGCGGTGAAGTTGAAGGGCGTCACCGCGAACACGAAGCCCTCGAGCGGGCGGTACTCCATCCGGTTCCAGACGCCGGGCGAGGACGCCGGCTGCTCCTCGTAGATCCGGTGCATGTACGAGACGTTGAAGCGCAGGAAGTCCGTGAGCTCGCAGGCGGCATCGATCTCGGCCTGGTGCGCCGTCTTCGACTGGCCGAGCATGGTGGCGGCGTTCAGCGTGTCCCGCCATGGGCCGGCGAGGAGCTCCGCGGCCCGGAGGAAGATCGCAGCCCGATCCTCCCAGGGCATGCGGTGCCAGTCGTGCCAGGCCTCGGCGGACGCGTCGATCGCGCGCTCGATCTCCCCGGCCCCGCCCTGGTGGACGTCCGCCAGGACGTGATCCTTGTCGTGGGGCATGACGGCCTCCGCGGTCTTGCCCGTGCGGACGTCCTCGCCGCCGATCACCATCGGGATCTCGATCCGCTCGCCGGCCATTTGGGCCAGGCGCAGACGGAGGCTCGCGCGCTCCGGCGAGCCCGGCGCGTAGTCCCGGATCGGCTCGTTCACGGGCAGTGGCGGGCGGAAGATTCCCGGAGTCGACATCGCGGGGCATTCTATGGAGCGTGCGGGTCCTGGCGTACGACGTTGCAGCGTGGGGGACGGGGGAGATCTGGTTCGACGGCGACGTCGTCGTGAACCACGAGCTGCCGTCCGCGCGACCGACCCGGGCGCACCGTGGCGATCATCCGCTCGCCGAACGACTCCGTGCGTACTTTGAGGGCTCGCGTGCGGGGTTCGACGACGTGCCGCTCGAGCTCGAATGGTGCTCGCCGTTCCAGCGTGCGGTCATCGACACCCTGCGGCGGGTGCCATACGGGGAGACGGTGACGTATGGCGAGCTCGCGGCGCTCGCCGGCCATCCGAACGCGTATCGCGCAGCCGGCACGGTGTGCGCGGGAAACCGTTTCCCGCTCGTCGTTCCCTGCCACAGGGTCGTCGCCGCGGGCTCACTCGGTCGCTACGGCTCGCTCGGGGTCGGCTACAAGCGCCGGCTGCTCGAGCTCGAAGGCGTCCTGTGAGCCGCTCCGAGGACGTTCGGAACGAGCTCGCCGCGATCGATCCCCGCCGGGCGTGCTGCCGTCTGGCCGAGCTTTCGGCACTCGTGCGCGGAGCGGGATCGGTTCACCTGCGCGGCGGAGGCCGGATCGGGCTCCATCTCGAGCTCGCGAGCTCGGCGGTCGCACGCCGAGCCTTCGCGCTGCTCCGCGGGTACGGCGTCCCCGGCGAGATCCGCACGTACCGCCGCCGCGCGTTCGATCAGGCGACACGGTTCCAGATCCACCTGGACGATGACGCGCGGTCGGTACAGGCGCTCAACGAGGCGGGGATTTTGGGGACGCGGCTCGAGCCCCTCGATCGACCTCCCGTGCGGGTGGTGGGACGGTCGTGCTGCCGGTCGGCGTACCTGCGCGGGGCGTTCCTCGCGGCCGGGTCGGTGTCGGGGCCGCGTTCGCCGCACCTCGAGCTTCGCACCGGCGACTTCGAGGCGGCGCAGTTCCTTGCGCGACTCGCTGCAGACGAGGGCTTCGAGCTCGGGGTCGCGGAGCGGCGGGGTCACGGGCTCGCGTACGCGAAGGGGACGGAGACGATCGCCGATCTGCTCGCGTTCATGGGCGCGAGCGACGCTGCGCTACGGCTGGGGGAGCAAGCGGTGGTCGCGGCGACGCGTGCGCGGGCGAACCGCCTTGCCAACGCGGACAGCGCGAACATCGGTCGCACGAGCCGCGCCGCCGAGGGGCAGCTCCGTGTCATCGAGGTCCTCCGCCGCGACGGCGTCCTCGACCAGGTCGCGCCGGAGCTCAGGGAGGTCGCCGAGCTGCGGGTCCGGCATCCCACGCTGTCGCTTGCGGAGCTCGCCAGGCGATGCCGCCCGCCGACGACGAAGGCGGCTGCGCACCGCCGGCTCGCGAAGCTGCGGCGCCTGGCGGAGTCGTAGACGCCCGGCCACGCGGTGCCTGACCTTCGGCACGGAGTCGGCACAGACACGTGCGCTTGCGCCGGCTAGCGTTCCGGTAGGGGACCTCGCGTCCCCCCATGGGGGGACGACCGGCGCGGCGATCGGCGCCTTGCGGAGCCGCGGTCCAGAGCCCGCCCCACGAGCGCCGAATCGAGTGGAGCGGGCCGGAGGGGAAGCTCCGAGGACGACCTCCCCCTCCGGATTGAACCGCGCTCCGAACCTTAGGCGTCGGACGGGGTCTGAATCCAACACCGGACGAGCACGGACCCGCTCGACGGCAGTATGACGGATCAGGTCGGCGGAGCAAAGACGAGAATCTCGCCGGTTCGACGGCCGGTGCGCCGCCTTCGGAGGTTCCCCCGCAAGCTCGGCCCCAGTCCACGTCGAGCCTCTAGACTCGCCTCGCTGACCACCCAGGAGGGAGCCGATGAGCGTGCGCGTAGGGATCAACGGCTTCGGGCGCATCGGCCGGAACTTCTTCCGCGCCGCCCGAAAGCAGGGGGCCGACGTCGAGATCGTCGCCGTGAATGACATCGGCGACGCGAAGACGATGGCGCACCTACTGAAGTACGACTCGGTGCTCGGCCCGCTCGGCGAGGACGTCGAGCCTGCCGAGGGAGCGATCAGGGTCGGCGACACCGAGGTCAAGCTCCTGACGGAGCGCGACCCGGCTGCGCTCCCGTGGGGCGATCTCGGCGTGCAGGTCGCACTCGAGTCGACGGGCCTCTTCACGAAGCGCGACCAGGCCCAGGCGCACCTCGACGCGGGAGCCGAGAAGGTGCTGATCTCCGCGCCCGCGACCGATCCTGACGTGACGCTCGTCCTCGGCGTGAACTACGACGCCTACGACGGCGAGAACCACCGCATCATCTCGAACGCCTCGTGCACGACGAACTGCGTCGCGCCGCTCGCCAAGGTGCTCCACGACGCCTGGGAAATCCAGGCCGGCTTCATGACCACGATCCACGCGTACACGAACGACCAGCGCATTCTCGACCTCCCCCACGGCGACCTCCGTCGCGCGCGGGCGGCCGCGGTCAACCTGATCCCGACTTCGACGGGCGCTGCGCGGGCGATCGGGCTCGTCATCCCGGATCTCAAGGGCAAGGTGGACGGCGTCGCGATCCGCGCGCCGGTTCCGATCGGCTCCCTCGTCGACCTGACCGTGCGCGTCGGAAGCTCCGTGTCCGTGGACGAGGTGAACTCGAAGTTCGCCGAGCTCGCCGACAAGGGCGATCTCGAGGGGATCCTGCGCTACTCGGACGAGCCGCTCGTCTCCGCCGACATCGTCGGCGACTCCTACTCGTCCGTCTTCGACTCCGAGCTCACGATGGCGAACGGCGACCAGGTGAAGGTCTTCTCCTGGTACGACAACGAGTGGGGCTACTCGTGCCGGCTCGTCGACCTGGTGCAGCGGCTGCTCTAGAACCAGTTTCGCAATGATGCTTCGCGGGCTCAAGGCTTCATCGGGAAACGGGTTCAAAGGTGCGTAAACCTCGTTCCGTTCGGGATGCGGACGTGGCCGGGAAGCGCGTCCTCGTCCGCGTCGACTTCAACGTGCCGCTGGAGGACGGCCGCGTCGCGGACGACACCAGGATCCGCGCGGCGCTCCCGACGCTCGGGCTCCTGCTGGAACGTGACGCGGCGGAACTCGTCCTCTGCTCGCACCTCGATCGGCCCAAGGGGCCGGACCCGCGGTTCTCCATGCGGCCGGTCGAGGCTCGGCTCCGCGAGCTCCTGCCCGACCAACGCGTGCGCCTCCTCGAGAACACCCGCTTCGAGCCGGGCGAGGCGAAGAACGATCCCGCGTTCGCTCGCGAGCTCGCCTCGCACGGCGACCTCTACGTGAACGACGCCTTCGGCTCCGCGCACCGGGCGCACGCCTCGACGGAGGGGGTAGCGCGGCTCCTGCCCGCGTACGGCGGGCTCCTGCTTCTCCGCGAGCTCGAAGAGCTCGGCTCGTTCCTCGAGGAGCCCGCGCGGCCGTTCGTCGCCGTCCTCGGCGGCGCCAAGGTCGAGGACAAGATCGGCGTCCTCCGCTCGCTCGGCGAGCGCGCCGACCAGATCTTGGTCGGCGGCAAGATGGCCGAGGAGGTCGACCGTGATGCCGGCTTCTCCCTACCGGCCGACGTCGTCGCCGCCTCCGGGTTCGCGGCGGATGCGGAGACGCGCGTCACCGCCTGGGACGAGATGCCGGAGGGTTGGCTCGCGCTCGACATCGGGCCGAAGACGCGCGAGGACTTCGCCGCCCGGATCGTCGAGGCAAGAGCGGTCTTCTGGAACGGCCCGATGGGGGTCTTCGAATGGCCACGGTTCGCTGAGGGCACGAAGGCGGTTGCCCAGGCGGTCGCAGCGTCGGAAGGACACACCGTCGTCGGCGGCGGCGACTCGGTCCGCGCGATCGAGGAGCTCGGCGTGGCCGACCGGATCGACTGGGTGTCGACGGGCGGCGGGGCCTCGCTCGAGCTTCTCGAGGGCAAGGAGCTGCCGGGCGTGGCGGCGATCCCGGAGGCCGTAGGATGACGCGGCCCCGATGAGCCTCCTGATCGCCGGCAACTGGAAGATGCACAAGACGGCGGGGGAGACCGTTTCCTTCTGCCGGGCGCTGGCCGAGCGACTGCGCGGGCTCGATGGGGTCGACGTCGTGGTGTGCCCGGCGTACACGTCGCTCGACGAGGCGGTCAGGTCGCTCGCGGGGAGCGGAATCGAGGTCTTCGCGCAGAACGCCCACTGGGCGCCCGAAGGAGCCTTCACGGGTGAGGTCTCGCCGCCCATGCTCGCTGAGATCGGCGTCGTCGGCTCGCTCGTTGCGCACTCCGAGCGCCGCCAGCTCTTCGCCGAGACGGACGAGTCCGCGGCGCGCCGGATCGGCGGCGTGCTCGATGCGGGCCTGCGCGTGATCGCGTGCGTGGGCGAGACGGAGGTCGAGCGGGACCGGGGCGAGACAGAGGCCGTGCTGCGGAGGCAGGTCGAGGCGATCCGCGACGCGGTCGAGGACAACGACCGCTCTCGGCTCACGATCGCCTATGAGCCCGTCTGGGCCATCGGCTCCGGCCGCACCGCGACGCCGGAGCAGGCGGAAGAGGCACACGTCCTGATCCGGACGATCATGGACAGGCCGATCCTCTACGGCGGCTCGGTCAAGCCGGAGAACGCCGAAGAGCTTCTCGCCCAGCCTGACGTGGACGGCGCGCTCGTCGGCGGCGCCTCCCTCGAGGTCGACTCGTTCGCGGCGATTTGCGAAGCGGCGACACGTATCCGGTAGTAGCGCTCGTCATCCTCGACGGCTGGGGCTGCGCGCCTCCCGGCCCGGGGAACGCGGTCGAGCAGGCCGCGACCCCCGTCTTCGACCGGCTGTGGGCGGACTTCCCGCGCACCACCCTGGAGGCGTCGGGCCTCGCCGTCGGGCTCCCCGAGGGCCAGATGGGAAACTCGGAGGTCGGCCATCTGACGATCGGCGCCGGCCGCGTCGTCTTCCAGGATCTCGTCCGCGTGAACCAGGCCATCGACAGCGGCGCCTTCTTCGAGAACGAGGCTCTCCGGGGTGCATTCGCGCGCGCCCGCGAGCGTGGAGGCAACGTCCACCTGCTCGGGCTCGTCTCCTACGGCGGCGTCCACTCGCACATCGACCACCTCCGCGCGCTCCTCGAGCTCGCACGGCGCGAGGGGATGACCGACCGCACCTTCGTCCACGCCTTCACCGACGGACGCGACGTCTCGCCGCATGCCGCGCGCGACGACCTGGCCGAGCTCGTGGCCGAGGACGCGCGGATCGCCACGGTCGTCGGGCGCTACTACGCCATGGACCGCGACAAGCGCTGGGAGCGCACCGACCGCGCCCTCGCCGCCCTCCGCGACGGGGTGGGCGTGCGGGCCGAGGATCCGGTCGCCGCGGTCGAGGCGAGCTACGCGCGGGACGTCACGGACGAGTTCATCGAGCCGGTCGTGCTGGCCGCGCCTCGGCTCGCGGCTGAAGACGCGCTCGTCTTCCTCAACTTCCGCCCGGACCGGGCGCGCCAGCTCTCGGAGCGTCTCGGTGAGGCCGGCTTCGACCTGACGACGATGACCCGGTATCGCGAGGACTTCACGTTTCCGGTCGCGTTCCCGGAGCAGAACGTTCGCGAAACGATGGCGGAGGTCCTCGCGGAGCACGGATTGCGCCAGCTCCACGTTGCCGAGACGGAGAAGTATGCGCACGTCACCTACTTCTTCAACGGCGGGGACGAAAAGGAGTGGGAGGGAGAGACACGCATCCTCGTCCCTTCGCCGCGCGACGTCCCGACGTACGACCTGAAGCCGGAGATGTCGGCGCCCGAGGTAGCCGAGCGCTTCGTCGCCGAGATCCCGAATGGTTACCGCTTCGCCATCGTCAACTTCGCCAACCCCGACATGGTCGGCCACACGGGCGTCATCCCCGCCGCGGTCGCGGCCGTCGAGGCAGTGGACGCCTGCCTCGGCCGGGTCCTCGAGGCGGTCGGGGCCCTCGGCGGCGTCTGCCTCGTGACGGCGGATCACGGGAACGCCGAGCAGATGCTCCAGCCGGACGGCAGCCCGCACACGGCGCACACGACGAACCCCGTGCCGCTGGTCGTCACGACCGAGGGATGCACGCTCAGCGAGGGCGGGACGCTGGTCGATCTCGTCCCTACGTGCCTGTCGCTCCTCGGCGTGCCGGCGCCAACTGAAATGACCGGGACGGACCTAATCAAACGCTAACGGCGGCCGCCGGGGGCCCGTTCCTATACTCCCGTGCACCGCCCGGACACAATCGTGCCTCTCCCTCAACCTGATCCAGCTCTCCTCCGCAAGGCGCAGCGCGGCGATGAGCGCGCGTTCGCGGTCATCCTCCGGACGTACGAGCTTCCGATCTTCAACTACGTGCTGCGGACGATGGGCGACCGGGCGCTCGCCGAGGATCTGACGCAGGACATCTTCCTCCGCGTTTACCAGGGGCTGCCGAACTTCTCGCTGCGCTGCCGGTTCACCACCTGGCTCTTCCAGGTGGCCAAGAACCGCATCCTCGACGAGCTCCGCGCGCGCGAGCGGCGGCCGTACCCCGCCGTGTCGATCGAGGATGCGCCCCCGATCGACGTCGTCGACGCGCCGCTCGAGCGCATCGAGGCCATCGACGCCGTGTGGCGCGCGGTCGCCGCGCTGAACCCGGACCTCAAGATGGCGCTGCTCCTCCGCGACGTGGTGGGGCTCTCGTACACGGAGATCGCCGACGCCCTCGAGATCACGCTCGCGACCGTGAAGTGGCGTATCTACAAGGCGCGGGAGGAAGTCCAGCTCGCGCTGGCCCGCGAAGGCATCACGCTGTACGACCGCGAGCAAGACGCGGTCTCGACCTAGCCGCCCTCCGCGGCGTTGTCCTGGAGCCATTCACGCAGGTTGCGTGCCTGCTCGAGTGCGTCGTCCGAGCTCGGGACCGGCTCCACCTGCGCGGGCTCGTTCACCGGCGTCCCGTCGTCGCCGTCGCTCGTCGCGATCGCGAAGAACACGGCCGTCAGCAGGAGAACGCCGATCACCGCACCGAGGAGCATGAGCCGGTCTGTGGGGATCCACCTTCGCGGAGGCGCCGGCCCGTGTGGGAGCACCGCGGTTGCGTCGGTCGGCGGCGCGGCCGGCGGCCGCGCGAGCGCGACGGTCGCGCGCGTCGTGTCCGACGGCCCTGCGAGCTCAGCCGCGAACGCAGCGGCGGACCTCGGCCGGAGCTCCGGGTCCTGCGCGAGCGCCCGCATGACGGCGTGCTCGACATGGGCCGGCACGCCGGGCGCGAGCTCCCGGAGCGCGGGCGGCGGCGTCGCGCCGATCTCGGCCAGATCGTGCAGCGACGCGATCGGCCAGGGAGGCCGGCCGGCGAGCATCTCGTAGACCACGACGCCGAGCGAGAAGATGTCGGAGCGGGACCCGGCGCGCTCTCCGCGCGCCTGCTCGGGCGAAACGTAGGCGGCCGTGCCGAGGATCGTGCCGGCCTCCGTGAAGGCGGTCGAGTCATCGGCGCGCGCGATGCCGAAGTCCGTGATCTTGAGCAGTCCGTCCTGCCGGACGAGGAGGTTCGCCGGCTTGACGTCGCGGTGCACGACGCCCCGGCCGTGCGCGTACGCGAGCCCTGCGGCGGCCTGGTCGGCGAGGTCGATCGTGCGCGCGGCCGGGAGCCTGCCCTCGCGCGCGAGGATCGCGTCGAGGCCCTCGCCGTCGATGTACTCCATGACGATGAACGGCAGCCCGGCCGCCCGGCTCGCGTCGTAGACCTGGACCACGTTCGGGTGGGAGAGGCTGGCCGCCGTCAGCGCCTCGCGGCGGAACCGCTCCGCGAACTCCTCGTTCGAGGCAATGCCCTCGCCGAGCACCTTCACGGCGACGAGGCGTCCGAGCTCGGCGTCCCGGGCGAGGAACACGGTCGCCATGCCGCCCCGGCCGAGCTCACGTTCGGCGACGTAGCGGCCGTTGGCGAAGGCGCTAGTCGTCACCGTCGTCCTTGTTGTCACCGTCCCCCTCCCCCTTGGGCCCTCTTGCGTCCTTCCGGCAGTCCTTGAGGGTGTCCTCGATCAGCGAGAGCCACTCCTCGAGCGCGATGCGCGCAGGGTCGTCCTTGTCGAGGGCCCTGATCTGCGACCTGAGCGCGTCGAGCTGCTCCTTGAGAGCAGAGCAGTCCTCGGGTGGCGGCTCGGTCGCAGGCGGCTCGGTGGTCGCCGGCGGAGGAGGGGGAGGAGGGGGAGGAGGAGGCGGCGGCGGCTCTTCCGGCACGCTGATCGAGGCGATCAGCGCGGCGATCCCATTCCGGAGCGGCTTCCGAAGCACTCGGGGGACGTCGCCCGCTGCGATCGCGGCCTCGGCCGCGGCGCGAAGCTCCGCGGCCTGCGCGAGCGCGGCTTCCGGGTCGTCTTGGTCGAGCGCCTCCTCGACGTCGGCCGTCTCGGCGTCGAGGGTCGCCGCGACGGCGGCCGGAAGCCGCGGCGGCGGCGCGGTCGTCTCCTCCGACCCGCCGCACCCGGCGGCGGCGAGGACGAGTGCGCTACACGCCGTGCTCGAGACGCGCAGCCAGCGGCTCGGGCAGGCCACGCTCACGGATCTCCGCCTGGGTTCGTTCGACCGGATAAGGGACACGGCGAAAGATTGCCTGACCTGCGGCGAGGTCAAGCACGAGGAACGCGGCGCGTGGGTCGCCGTCGCGCGGCTGACCGACCGAGCCTGGGTTCAGAAGCCAGCGGCGGTCGCCGCCGAGGTCGATCTCCGTCCCGCCGGGAGCGAGGCCGCCCGCGATGCGCGGTCCTTCGAGTGCGAAGGCGAGGGCGAGGTGGCTGTGGCCGACGAGGGTCAGCGGCGCCGACGTCACGAGGAGCGCGAGCGCCGCCTCCTCGACCGACATGACGTACTCCCAGACGGGGTCGCGCGGGCTCGCGTGGTAGAGGCCCACACCTTCGCGATCCGCGTGCGACGAGAGGGACGCGAGGAAATCACGGGCCTCGTCCTCGAGGATCGTGGCCGTCCAGCGGGCGCTCTCGGCCGCGTCGTCCGAGAACGCGTCCAGGCCGATCGCCCCGAGCACGCCGAGGTCGTGGTTCCCGACGAGGCACACGTCGGCCCGCGCCGCGACGCGTGCGCAGCATCGGTTCGGTCGCGGGCCGTACCCTACGAGGTCTCCGAGGCACCAGACCTCGTCGGGGGCCTCGGCCTCCACCGCCTCGAGCACGGCTTCGAGGGCATGCAGGTTTCCGTGGACGTCCGAGATCACGCACGCGCGCACAGGCGCGCAACGCTAGCGGCGCTTGCGGCCGTGGGCGTGGCCGTCTGGACGGTGGCCGCCGTCCTTCTCCTGCAGACCCAGGTGCCCGGCGACGTCGACCTTCCGGCGCTCGCCGCAGGCGACTTCTTCTCGCCGGCCTACCTCGAGCGCGCCGAGCACTTTCGCGCGGTCACGCGTGTCTTGTGGGCGGTCACCGTCGCGCTCGAGCTCACGGTGCTTGCCCTTCTCGTCTGGAAGGCGAGATCGCTCGCCGCGCGTCTGGCGCCGCTCGCACGCGGGCGCGTTCGCACGGGTGTCGCGCTCGGGCTCGTGGCGCTCATCGCAGTCCGGCTCGCGACTCTCCCGCTCGGGGTCATCCGTCATTGGTGGAACCGCCGCTACGGCCTGTCCGAGCAGGGCTACTGGGCCTGGCTCGGGGACGCAGGCACCTCACTCGCGGTGCGGGCAGTCCTCGTGGCTATCGCTGTCACGGGAGCGATGTGGCTCGCCGGGTGGCTCGGGCGACGGTGGTGGATCGCGGGCGGGCCGGCGCTCGCGGCGATCGGCGTCGTCTTCATCCTTGCCCAGCCGCTCGTGATCCAGCCGCTCTTCAACCGCTTCGAGCCGCTGCCCGACCCGCGGCTCGCCGCCGAGGTCGAGCGGCTGGGCGAGCGAATCGGGGTCGAGGTCGAGACGGTGCAGGTCGCGGATGCGAGCCGCAGGACGACTACCGCCAACGCGTACATCGCAGGCATCGGGCCGACGCGCCGCGTCGTCTTCTACGACACGATCCTCGACGGCCGCTTCAGCGACGCCGAGCTCGAGTCGGTCGCCGCCCACGAGCTCGGCCACGTCGCTCGGCGGCACCTCTGGAAGGGGCTCGCGTGGTTCGCACTCTTCGCGGTGCCCGGCGTCTTCCTTGTCGCCTGGGTGACCGAGCGGCGCGGCGGCCTGCGCGACCCGGCCCTCGTTCCGCTCGGCCTTCTCGTCGCCCTGGCCTTCTCGCTCGCGACGACGCCGATCCAGAACGCGGTATCCAGACGGTACGAGGCCGAGGCAGACTGGATCGCACTCGGGGCGACCGGTGACCCGGACGCGGCGATCGCGCTCGACCGGCGCCTGGTCGAGACGTCGCTCGGCGATCCCGACCCGCCCACGTGGGCGCGACTCGTGCTCTCGACGCATCCCCCCGCGATCGACCGGATCGCGATGGCGGAGGCGTACCGCGCCCGGTCCGCGGGGGATCGTCCGCCCCCTACGATGTCGCCGTGACAAGGGACGGCCTCTTTGCCGTCGAGCGCCTCGCGGCCGACCTCGAGCGGATCGCGGGCGCGCCCGTGACGCTCGAGCGACCGCGTGACGCAGCGCACGGCGACTACGCGACGAACGTCGCGCTGCGTCTTGCGCCTACGCGCGGTGCGCCTCCGCTCGACCTCGCCGAGGAGCTGGCGGGGCGGGCCGGCGAGCTGTCGGGCGTCCGCCGCGCGTCTGCGGCCCCGCCCGGCTTCCTCAACCTGGAGCTGGAGCCGGCGTGGTTCGCTGAGACCGTCGCAGAGATCCTGCGCGCGGGGGCGGAGTACGGCGCGGGCACGCCGGAGCCGCGGCCGGAGCGGATCCAGGTCGAGCTCGTATCTGCGAACCCGACCGGCCCGCTCACGGTGGCCTCGGCGCGGAACGCGGCCTACGGCGACTCCGTCGCCCGGCTCCTGGAGTTCGCCGGGCACGGCGTCGAGCGGGAGTTCTACGTGAACGACGTCGGCAGCCAGATCGAGACCTTCAGGGCCGCCGTCGACGCGAGAGCACGGGGGGAGGATCCGCCGGCCGACGGCTACCAGGGCGAGTACGTCGCGCGGATCGCGGCGGAGGGCGGCGACCCGGTCGAGCGGATGCTCGAGCAAATCCGTGAGTCGCTCGAGCGCTTCCGCGTACACGTCGAGAGCTGGGTGCGCCAGAGCGAGGTCGAGAGCGCCCTCGAGGACACCCTGGCCGCGCTTCCGCTCTACGAGAAGGAGGGCGCGCGCTGGCTCGCGACGTCGAAGTGGGGCGACGACAAGGATCGCGTGGTCGTCCGGGCCGACGGGCGGCCGACGTACTTCGCCGCCGACCTCGCCTACCAGCGGCACAAGTTCGCACGCGGCTTCGACCGCCTCGTGTACGTCCTCGGGGCGGATCACCACGGATACGTGGCGAGGCTGCGTGCCGCCGCGGCCGCGGCCGGACACAACCCGGACGCCGTCGAGGTCCTGATCTACCAGCTCGTCCAGCTCGTCGAGGCGGGCGAGGCGCGGAAGGTGTCGAAACGGCGAGGCGACGTCGTCTTCCTGGACGACCTGCTGAACGAGATCGGTGTCGACGCGGCGCGGTGGTACCTCGTCTCGCGCGGCCACGAGCAGGCCATCGACATCGACATCGATCTCGCGCGCGAGCGGACGGAGAAGAACCCGGTCTACTACGTCCAGTACGCGCACGCGCGGATCGCGGGGATCCTGCGCAACGCGGGTGACCGCGTCGTCGGTGGAGACGCGCCTGCCGAGCTTGCGTCCGAGGAGCGTGACCTCGTCAAGCGGCTCGCCGACTTCCCGCTCGTCGCCGCCGAAGCGACGAACCGCCGTGGCCCGCATGCGATCCCGACCTACGCGATCCGCGTCGCGGACGACTTCCACCGCTTCTACCACCAGCATCGGGTGCTCGACAGCGAGACGGAGGCGTTCAGGCTCGGACTCGTGCGCGCTGCGCAGATCGTGATCGCGCGCAGCCTCGACCTGATCGGCGTCGCCGCTCCCGACCGGATGTAGCCGGCGCTCTTTCGGCACGATTTCGTGCCACACACGCGCGTCTTTCCGCACTAGGCTGGAGCCGAGCAGGGGGCGGGTCGGGACCCGGAGTCAGACGCGCGCGCGGGTAACCATGGGGTCTCCGCGTTTACGCTACGCGCATGCACACGATCGAGTTCTCCGACGACGAGCTGCGGCTCCTGCGGCACGCGCTCCACTCCTACCTGGACGACTTCGGTCACGACGAGGCCGACGTCGTGCGCGCCATCAAGCAGGTGATGGCGAAGCTCCCGCCCGAACCGGCCTCGGCCGCGTAGGTTCCGGACTAGGATCCGCGCGTGAACGCGAGCTCAACCGGGCCGAACGTCCCGGATCGCAACCTCGCCCTCGAGCTCGCCCGGGTCACCGAGGCCGCCGCCCTCGGCGCGGCCCGCTGGATCGGCCGCGGAGACAAGAACGCGGCCGACCAGGCCGCGGTCGACGGCATGCGAGCGATGCTCGACACCGTGGCGATGGCGGGGCTCGTCGTGATCGGCGAGGGCGAGAAGGACGAGGCGCCCATGCTCTTCAACGGCGAGGAGGTGGGAAACGGCCAGCAGCCCGAGGTGGATGTCGCGGTCGACCCGCTCGAGGGCACCCGCCTCACCTCGGTCGGCCAGCCGAATGCGATCGCCGTCATCGCCGTGGCCGAGCGCGGGACGATGTTCTTCCCCGGCGCAGCGGTCTACATGGACAAGATCGCGGCCGGTGCGGACATCGCCGACGCCGTCGACATCGAGGCGAGCCCGGAGGAGAACGTTCGTCGGGCGGCCGACGCGAAGGGCGTGCAGCCGCGCGAGATCTCCGTCGTCGTCCTCGACCGCCCGCGCAACGAGGAGCTCGTCGGCGGCCTGCGCGAATGCGGCGCGAAGGTGATGTTGATCACGGACGGCGACGTAGCGCCCGCGATCGCCGCCGCGAACCCGTGGCGGCCGGTCGACCTCATGATGGGCATCGGCGGGACACCGGAAGGCGTCATCGCCGCGGCCGCGGTCAAGTGTCTCGGCGGTGCCGTGCAGGGCCGGCTCTGGCCGCGGACGGACGAGGAACGGCAGGCGCTCGTCGACGCGGGCTACGACATCGATCGCGTGCTCACGACGGACGATCTCGTGTCCGGCGACAACATCTTCGTCGCGGCGACAGGGGTGACGGACGGCGCGCTCCTCGACGGCGTGAACTACACGCGCGAGGGCGCCGTCACGGACTCGATCGTCATGCGCTCTCGTTCGGGCACCGTCCGCCGCGTGCAGGCCTGGCATGCCTTCGAGAAGCTCGAGGCCTTCTCCGGCCGCGAGTACCGCTGACGCGGTAGAGCCACCCGCACCGAAGGTGTCGTGATAGCCGTCTCACGGCACGGGGTCGCCCTGCGTTTATCCAGGCATGGAAGCGCGCGGGCAGTTGGCCCTCGTCGCTGCGATCGTCGCGTGGGCCTCGGCGTTCGCGGCGATCAAGGCGCTCCTCGACGCCGGTTTCGCGGGCGAGGATGTCGCGATCGCGCGGTACGCGGTCGCGTTGCCGGGCTTCGCGTTCCTCCTCGTCCGGGCCGGCGGACTGCCGGGTCTTCGTCTCGCGGACGCCGCTCGCGTAGCGGCGGCCGGTCTTCTGATCGTTGCCGGCTACCACCTCTCGCTGAACCTCGGCGCGGAGCACACGACTGCCGGAACCGCCGCCCTCGTCGTCGCGCTGGCGCCGGCGCTCACGGTCGTGATCGCCGCGGCTGTCGGGTACGAGCCGCTGACGTCTCGCCGCGTGGCCGGGCTCGCCCTCGCCTTCGCCGGCGTCCTCGTCGTCGTCACGCTCGGAAGTGGCGCGTCCCTGTCGCTCGCCGAGGCGAAGGGGCCCGCCATCGTCCTCGGCGCACCCGTCTCGTTCGCGCTCTACAACGTGCTTCTGAAGCCGCTCTTCGCGCGCTACGGCGCCGTCCAGCTCACCGCGGCCACGAGCCTCGTGGGCACGGCCGCGCTGCTCCCGCTCGTGCGCCCGCGCACCGTGGAATCCGTCGCGGGTGCCACCGCGGGCCAGCTGGCGCTCCTCCTCTTCCTCGGCCTTGTCGCCACGCTCGGCGGCTACCTCGCGTGGACGAAGGGTCTCGAGGCGCTCGGCCCCGGGCGGACGGCCGTCTGGGCGAACGCCGTCCCGCCGCTCGCAGTCGTGTTCGCTGCGCTCACACTCGGCGAGACCGTGACTCCCTGGTTCGCCGCGGGCGGCGCGCTCGTCGTCGGCGGGGTCGTCCTCGCCCAGCGCTCGCGCGCGAGCGCACCTGCACCTCGTGCGGCCTACGCGGCCGCAAGAACCTCCATGTCCGCGGAGTAGCTCCCCGAGCGCGCGGCGCCGTTCAGCTTCGCGCGGTGGAGGTACGCGCGCTGGCCGGCCTCGAGGTTCTCCTCCTTGCCGCCCCAGGCCTTGAGCGCCGGCGCCTGGAGGGCACGGCCGTACGAGAAGGAGAGCTGCCACGGATGCGGACCTCTCTCGTTCATCGCGTTCAGATGCGCGGTTGCATCCTCGTCCGTCTGACCGCCGGAGAGGAAGACGATCCCCGGGAGCGCGGCCGGGACGTGGCGGTCGAAGCACTCGAGGGTCGCCTCGGCGACCTCGTCGGCTCCGGCGCGGTCCGCCGCGTCGTAGCCGGACAGCACCATGTTCGGCTTGAGGAGCGTTCCCCGCAGCTCGACGCGCTGGTCGTGTAGCTCCGTGAAGACGGCCTGGAGGACACGGCCGGTCGCTTTCGAGCTCTGCTCGATCGTGTGTGTTCCGTCCTGGAGGACTTCCGGCTCGACGATCGGCACGAGGCCGGCCTCCTGGCAGAGCGCGGCGTACCGCGCAAGCGCGTGCGCGTTCGTCCAGACGCAGTACTCGCTCGGCTTGCCACCGCCGATCGAGTAGGTCGCGCGCCACTTCGCGAAGCGCGCGCCGAGCTCGCCGTACTCGCCGAGCCGCTCGCGCAGCCCGTCGAGGCCCTCGGTGATCGTCTCGGCGTCGGTCAGCGCCAGCGGCTTCGCGCCCTTGTCGACCTTGATCCCGGGGATGATCCCCTTGGACTCGAGGAGCCGCGGGAACGGCGTCCCGTCACTCGACGACTGCCGGATCGTCTCGTCGAAGAGGATGACGCCGCTGATGTGCTCCTCGGCACCCGCCGCCGTGAAGAGCATGTCGCGGTATGCGCGCCGGTTCTCCTCCGTCGAATCGACCCCGATCGAGTCGAAGCGTTTCTTGATCGTGCCGTCGCTTTCGTCCGCGGCGAGGATTCCCTTCCCCTCGGCGACGAGCGCGCGGGCCGTCTCGTTCAGCCTCTGTACGTCCATACCGGCTTCCTCCCTTGGTCTTCTCGACCGGAGAATATCCCCGCTCAGGTTGCCGCGACGCCGGCCGCTGGGGCCGGCGGCCGGACCACATGAGGCCACACGGCCCTCCATCCGCGCGTGGCAAGCGACACAGACGGAGGGCCGGCCTTGCGGCGGCTGTCCCTCCGTCGGCTTGTACTGGGAGGCAGTTTCGGGCTCTCCCTCGCTAGGATGACGCGCACGCGGACGTAGCTCAGTTGGTAGAGCATCAGCTTCCCAAGCTGAGGGTCGTGGGTTCGAGCCCCATCGTCCGCTCTCCTACTTCGTATCGCGGGTACGGCGGGTAATCACGACCTCGCGACGAGCGGCGTAGTCCTCGCGAGAGTTCGACCAAGTCCCGACGTCGACATGGACCCGGAGGCTGCCTCGCCCAGGGAACCGACCCGATCGTGTCATGGTGGCTCCGCCGCGGTGGGCCGACATGGACCTTGCGGGAGCAGCGTGAAGATCCCAGGCCGAACGCCGCTCCCGCCTCATCTCGCCGTGCGGGCCTGGGGATACGAGAGGAACGATCTTGAAAAAGGCAATCACCCTGATCGCCGCGCTCGTTGCAGTGCTCGCGGTCACCTCCGGCGCATTCGCCGCCAAGCAGTACCTGATCACATCGTCCGGCCAGATCAAGAGCGGCGTCGTCTCGCTCTCCGATCTTTCGTCCGGCGCCCGCGAGGCGCTGAAGGGCCAGCAGGGTCCGAACGGCGACACCGGCGCGGCCGGCCCGCAGGGGCATGCCGGTGAGCAGGGTCCGAAGGGCGACACGGGCGCAACCGGTGCAACCGGCGCTCAGGGTCTCAAGGGCGAGACCGGCGCTGACGGCCCGAAGGGCGACAAGGGCGACTCCGGGCTGACCGGCGCGTTCTACGCCACCGCGTTCTACAACGCGGGCAACACCAACGCCGGGGCCATCGCCACCGTGGCGTGCGACGCCGACCCCGGGAAGACCGACTACGTCGCCATCTCCGGTGGCGTGCAGGTGCTCGGCCTCGATGCGGGCGCGAACAGCCGCAACACCCCGGTGTCGTCCTCGTTCCCCGGCCGCATGGACTGGGCCACGAATGCCCCGAGGCCGGGTCGCCTCGACGGCTGGATCGTCCAGTTCGGCGGCAACGCCGGAGCGACCTCGGACAAGACTCCCGAGAAGGTCAAGGTCTGGGCGCTCTGCGTGCCCGGTGCCAGCATCCCGGTGAACCAGACCTACCAGCAGGTCGGCTGATCCACAGACTCGCGCAACACCAGCTCCAATCGAACGAGAAGGGCGCCGGCGACGGCGCCCTTCTCCGTTTCGGCGGCGGGTGACAAGACGTAGTCGATCGACCACACTGTCGGCATGGCTCCAACGGCTGGCGGGCTGGCGGTCGGCGGCGACGCCGAGCAGGCGCTCGCCGGCATCCCCGTCCCGAGCTACGTCCTCGACACGGACGGGGTCGTCCGTTGGATCAACCCGGCGGCCGAGCGCCTCCTCGGCGACGTCCGCGGCCGGCACTTCACGTCGGTTATCGGCCCGGAGGACCGGGCGCGGGCGCGGGAGCTCTTCGCCCGCAAGGTGCTCGGCACGACCGCGGCGACCCAGACAAGCGGGGTCTTCGTCTCGACCGACGGAACCCGCCTCGCGCTGGAGGTCAGCTCCGTGCCGCTGATGGGCGGCGAGCGTGTGGTCGGCGTCTTCGGGCTGCTGACCGGCCCGCTCGAAGAGGCGAGCACGCCGCCTGCGCACCTGACGCCCCGCCAGGCCGAGGTGCTGCGACTCCTCGAGCAGGGACGCTCGACAAAGCAGATCGCGCAGGAGCTTCATCTGAGCACGGAGACGGTCCGGAACCACGTCCGCCTTCTGCTGCGAGCCCTCGGAGTGAACTCGCGTCTCGAAGCCGTCGCCGCCGCCCGACACGCTGGGTAACTGCGCGCTTCAGGCCGCGTGGATCGGCTTCAGATCACGGATCTAGGCCTATTTGTGGAAACTGTCCCACCCGGGCGGTTGGCTCACCTGGTAGAGCGCCTGCCTACAAGCAGGAGGTCGCGCGTTCGAGCCGGGCACCCACTCCCTCTCTTACGACGTGTCAGCTCTGCGCGGGGAAGATCCCCTGAAGCGCGATGATGTAGTTCAGGCTCAGGTAGGGCTGCCGGTTCTCGTGCCCCTCGCCGCCGCCCGTCCGGCCGATCATCGCCGGCTTCATACGCACGTTTCGCTGCGCAGCGTACGCGCCTCCGCCCGCGGGGAACGCCGTCGCCGGGTTCTTCGTTGTGCTGGCTGCGCTGCTTGCGTGGACGGCGTGGGCGTGTCCCGGGAGCTGGCGCGTCGTCAGCGCGACCGTCTCCTGCCCGCCCGTCGCGCCGAGCGGGTAACCAGATCCGGCGGGGGGCTGGCCGGCGCCGATCGGAATGCGTCCGCGCAGGTCAGGGAGGGCGAACGTCGTCCGTCCGTCTCCGCCGTATGTCGTCCCGAGCAGAGCGAAGAGCGCCTGGTTCTGGTTGATCGGCAACAGTTGCCCCGCGCAGATCGCCCAGCCTCGGGGAGCGAAGTTGAATGGAACGAGTCGGATCTCACCGATGAACGGATCCATGTCGATCCTCCCGAGTCGCTGTTGGCAGCCTCTGGCCGCAGTGGACGACCGAAAGTGTCCCGGAGCGCGGCTCGCTCTTCCACCGGGAGCATGCGCGTTTCATCCGCGACGGTTCTCTCCGTGGCCCGGCTCGGGTGAGGACACAGCGACGGTTCCCCGCCTAGGGGCGGGGCAGGCCCCGTCGTTCGCTCCGCCGCCGGGAGCCGTCCGGCGGGATTCTTCTCGGAGTCGGTCGACTGACCTGCCGAGGTGTGCTCAGGCAGTCGCAGCAGGCGCAGGACCGGGCCGACTGAGATTTCTGATCTCGCGGAGAGCCACCGAGAGGGTCGTCAGGTCGTGGACCCCGCCCGTTCGGATCTCCGTGAGGGCCTGGCGACAGCGCTCGACCGCGCCCTCGTTCTCCGCTGCCCAGGCCTCGATCCGTTCCCTCGCCGGCAGGCCCTCGCCGCCGGACTCGAGCACGTCCAGGGTGAGCTGTCGGTGGAGCGCCTGGAGGTCGTCCCGGATCGCCGCTCGCGCGAGCGTCTGCCAGCGGTCGTCCCGCGGGAGGGCTGCGATCCGCTCGCTCAGCCAGTGGAGGTCGAGCTCCGCGCCGAGCGTGAAGTAGACCGCCCCCACCTCCTCGACGCTGGCGCCCGAGATGCCGGCGACGTCCGCGATCTCGAGCGCTGCGAGTAACGGCCCCAGCCCCGCCGCCCGGGCGGCGAGCTCGGCCGGGACGCCCGCGCTCTCGAGCGAATCCGCCCTCCGTTCGAGCGCCTCGCGCTCGGAGGTCACGACCAGGTCCGGGAGCGACCCCGCCACGGTGGCCACGGCCGGCGCGAAGAACGAGACCGTCTCGGCGATGTCGAGCGGCTGGCGGCGGTTGCGCAGGAGCCAGCGGCTCGCGCGCTCGACGAGCTTTCGGCCCTCGAGCAGCATCTCGAGCTGCACGTCGGCGGCGACGACGTTGTCGAGCGCCTCCACGGCTGCCCAGAGCGTTCGCATGTCGAACACGTCCCGCGCGACCGAGTACGCGCGGGCAAGCTCCGCCGCCCCCGCGCCGGTCTCCTCGGCCACGCGGAAGGCGAAGCTGATCCCGGCCCGGTTGACGAGGCTGTTCGTGACGAAGGTCGACACGATCTCGCGGCGGAGCGGGTGGCGTTCCATCTCCGCCCGGAAGCGCTCGGAGAGCCGCGGCGGGAAGTAGCGCTCCAGGTCGCGTGAGAGGTACGTGTCCTCGGGCACGTCCGAGTCGACGAGCTCCTGGTAGAAGGTCGTCTTCGCGTACGCGAGGAGGACGGCGAGCTCCGGTGAGGTGAGCCCCTCCTCGGCCTTCCTCGACTGGTCGAGCGCCTCCTCGCCGGGGAGAAACTCGAGCGAGCGGTTGAGCTTTCCGGCCTGCTCGAGCGTCCGGATCAGCCGCGCGTGCACGTCCACCATCGGGACGGCCTGCCTCACGGCGAGGCTGAGCGCCTGGGCCTGGCTGTAGTTGTTCCGCAGGACGAGATCGGCCACCTCGTCCGTCATCTCCGCGATGAGCGCGTCGCGCTGCTTCAGCGTCAGGTCGCCGTTCGCGACGACGGTGTCGAGCAGGATCTTGATGTTGACCTCGTGGTCGGAGCAGTCGACGCCGCCCGAGTTGTCGATGAAGTCCGTGCTGATCCGTCCGCCGGCCCGCGCGTACTCGATCCGGGCGAGCTGGGTGAACCCGAGGTTGCCGCCCTCGCCGACGACGCGACAGCGGAGATCTTTCCCGTCCAGCCGCGTCGAGTCGTTCGCCTTGTCGCCGACGTCGGCGTGCGTCTCGGCCGAGGCCTTGACGTAGGTTCCGATCCCGCCGTTCCAGAGCAGGTCGGCCGGCGCGGCCAGGACGGCGCGGATGACCTCGTCGGGCGTCAGCGTCTCGGCTTCGACGCCGAGCGCCTCGCGGGCCTGCGGCGAGAGCTTGATCGACTTCGCCGTGCGCGGGAAGACACCGCCGCCCTCGGAGATGAGACCGGCGTCGTAGTCCTCCCAGGACGAGCGCGGCAGGGCGAAGAGCCGCTCGCGCTCGCGGAAGCTCGCCTCGGGGTCCGGATCCGGATCCAGGAACACGTGCCGGTGGTCGAACGCACCGATCAGCTTGATCTGGCGCGACAGCAGCATCCCGTTCCCGAAGACATCGCCCGACATGTCGCCGATCCCGACCACGGTGAACGGCGTCGTCTGGACGTCCACGCCGAGCTCGCGGAAGTGGCGCTTGACCGACTCCCACGCCCCGCGGGCCGTGATCCCCATCCGCTTGTGGTCGTATCCCGCTCGAGCCCCCGGAGGCGAAGGCGTCGCCGAGCCAGAAGCCCCGCTCGGTCGAGATCCCGTTCGCGACGTCGGAGAAGGTCGCCGTCCCCTTGTCGGCGGCGACGACGAGGTACGTGTCGTCCTCGTCGGCACGGACGAGCTCGGGCGGCGGAACGATCTCCTCGCCCTCGATGTCGTCCGTGAGGTCGAGCATCCCGGAGATGAGCGTGCGATAGCACGCGACGACCTCGGCCTGGAGCGTCTCACGGTCGCCCCCGGCCGGCGGCCGCTTGACGACGAAGCCGCCCTTCGCGCCGACCGGGACGATGACTGCGTTCTTCACCGCCTGCGCCTTCATGAGCCCGAGGATCTCGGTGCGGAAGTCCTCGCGCTGGTCCGACCAGCGGATCCCGCCCCGGGCCACCTTCCCGGCCCGGAGATGCACGCCCTCGGTCCGCGGTGAGTAGACGAAGATCTCGAACATCGGCCGCGGCAGCGGAAGCTCGGGGATCTGGAGGGATCGAGCTTGAGGGAGAGGTACGGCTTCGGTCCGCCGTTCTCCGCGGTCTGGAAGTAGTTCGTGCGCAGCGTGGCCCGAACGAGTCGGAGGAGGCTGCGGAGGATCCGGTCCTCGTCCAGGCTCGGCACCTCGTCGAGCGCGCGCTCGATCCGCTCGCCGAGCTCGTCGGCGCCTGCGCCTGCGGAGGCAGGGTCGAAGCGGGAGCGGAAGAGCTCCACCAGCAACCGGGCGATCTGCGGGTAGCCGGTCACCGCCTGCTCCATGTAGCCCTGGCTGTACGGCGCCTTGGTCTGCCGCAGGTAGCGGCAGTAGGCCCGGAGGACGGCGATCTCGCGCCAGGGGAGGTGGGCGCGGAGGACGAGCCGGTTGAGGCCGTCGCTCTCGGCATCGCCGCGCCAGGTCGTCGCGAAGGCGTCCTGGAAGATCTCGCGGACCCCCTCCGGCTCGAGGTCGTCCGCGCCGTCGAACGCGAGGCCGAAGTCGTAGATCCAGACGGTCTGGCCGCCGGCGGGCTTGATCTCGTACGGGCGCTCGTCGACGACCCGCACGCCCATGTTCTCGAGGTGCGGCAGCACGTCGGAGAGGAGGATCGGTCGGCCCGAGCGCACGAGCTTGAACCCGAGGTTCGAGCGGGGGTCGTGGAGCGGGCGGTAGAGGCTCATCGCGAGGTCGCCGGCAGGATCGAGCCGCTCGATTCGCTCGATGTCCGGGACGGCCATTCGCGCCGGGAAGTCGCCGCGGTAGGCGGCCGGAAACGCGTCGGCGTATGTCTGCGGAGAGCGCGACGCCGCGCTCCTCGCCGAGCTCGGCGACGAGCGCGTCGCCCAGGTCGTCCGTCCACGAGCGAACGACCTCGGCGAGGCGCCGCTCGATCTCCCCGACGTCGTACTCGGCAAAGACGCCGCCCTCGGCTCGCAGGATGAGATGGACGCGCGCGAGCGCGGACTCCGACAGGTGCACGGAGAAGTCCGCGCTTGCGGCGTGGAGGGCCTCCTGGAGGACCTCCTGGATCCGCAGCCGCGTCTCCGTCGTGTACCGCTCGCGGGGCACGAAGACGAGGCAGGAGAGGAAGCGGCCCCACGCGTCGCGGCGTACGAAGAGGCGCACCCGCCTGCGCTCGCCCAGGTGGAGGATGCCCATCGCGATCTCGAGGAGCTCGTCCTCGCCGATCTGGAAGAGCTCGTCGCGGGGGTACGTCTCGAGGATGTCCTGGAGGCTCTTGTACGCATGGCTTCCGCGCGCGAGGCCGGACCGCTCGAGGACGCCCGCCACCTTCCGCTCGAGAATCGGGATCTCGCCGGGCCGGGCGCGGTAGGCGATCGACGTGTAGAGGCCGAGGAACCGCCACTCGCCGCAAACCTCGCCGGCGTCGTCGAACTGCTTGACGCCGACGTAGTCGAGGTACGCCGCGCGATGGACCGTGGAGCGCGAGTTCGCCTTCGTGAGCGTCAGCAGCGTTTTCGCACGGGCGAGCCGGCGCGCCTCGGGCGAGAGCTTGGCGAAGCTCAGGGAGACCGGCTTCGACTCGGTCTCGCGGAGGATTCCGAGCCCGGTGCCGGCGATCGCACGAAGGACGTCGACTCCGTTCTCCGTGTCGAGCTCGTACTCGCGGTAGCCCAGGAAGGTGAAGTTGTCGTCGTGCATCCATTCGAGGATCGCCTTCGCCTCGTCGATCTCCGCGGTGTCGAGCGGAGGCGGGTCGCGGTCGAGATCGGCGACGACCCGGAGCGACCGCTCGCGCATCTCCGGCCAGTCCTCGACGGCAGCTCGGACGTCGTCGAGCACCGCGAGGAGGTTGTCCCGGAGCGCCTCGAGGGCGTTCTGGTCGCTCAGGCGGTCGACCTCCACGTGGATCAGGGACTCGGCCTGCGCGCCTTCGGTGTCGCCGTCGGGCGCCACGATCTCGACGACCTTGTCGTCGTCTCCGCGCCGCACCCACAGCACCGGGTGGACGACCAGGTGGATCCCGAATCCCTGGCGGGTCAGCTCCATGCTCACCGAGTCGACGAGGAAGGGCATGTCGTCGCTCGCGACCTTGACCACCGTGTGAGCCGACTGCCAGCCGTGCTCCTCGAGCTTCGGCGTGTAGACGTGCACCTTGGTCTCACCGGGCGCCCGCTGGCACATCAGATCCCAGTGGTCGAGAGCCGCCCCGTACGCGTCGTCGGTCGTGTGTGCGAGCAGGTCCTCGGGCGCGACGCCCGCGTAGTAGCGGCGGACGAACTCCTCGATCCGGGGCGCGGCCTCCTCGCGCAGCTTCTCCCGCGCGAGCGCGACGACGCTCTCGATCCGTTCGGTCTGAGCCTCGGCCGTCCCTATCGCCATGCCCCTCACTCCGGGTCGGGGCCTGGATTCTACGCCGACGCGACTGCTTCTAGACCTGGCGGTAGCGCGACTGCACGGCGCAGAAGACGCCGAAGGCGACCAGGCCTGCGGCCGTGATCCCCAGCAGAACCGGGCCGTACGAGGCGTTCGCGAGCGTCGCAAGCGCCTCGTCGAGGCCGGCCGCCTCGTCAGGGTCGTACTCGACGGCTGCCTTGAGCAGGAACCAGCCGATCAGCCCGAACACGAGGCCCCGCGCGGCCAGGCCGAAGATCCCGATGCGCTTCGTCCAGCGCCGCTCGCCTGCGCTCATCTCCGACGTCTCCATGTCGTCGAAGAACTTGGCGCTTACGCCCCGGTAGACCTGGTAGACGCCCACGCCGACTATGACGAGCCCCGCGGCGAAGACGAGCCAGCGACCTCCGGGCCACCCGAGTACGCCCGCGGTCGCCTGCTCTTCCTCGTTCCCGCCGCCGCTGCCGCCGCGCCCGAGGATGATCGAGACGGTGACCACGGTGAGGCCCAGGTAGATGAGGCCCTTGCCGGCGCTCGTCGCCCGCTTCCCGAGCCCCTTCGCGTCCTTGCCCTTGTCGCCTCGGTCGAAGAACGCCTCCGCGAACCGCCAGATCGCGTAGCCGGCGAAGCCGAGCGCGAGCAGGACGAGCACGATCAGCCCGCCCGGCTCGTCCGCGAGCGTCTTCAGCGCACCCTGGCGGCTCGTCGCCTCGCCTCCGAGCCCGACGGCCAGCATGAAGGCGAGCCCGCCGACGAGCGCGTACGAGACTCCCTGTGCGAGAAGGCCGGCACGCCCGAGCCACTCGACCGGCTCGCTCTCTGCGGCGCGCTCGGCCTCTCGGCCGAGATCGGGTGTTCGGCTTTCGACGACCACTACTCGCAGTGTTCACGCCCGGGGAGGAGCCGAAACCCACGGCTAGGACTGCGTCGCGCGGGCGAACTCCTCGACGCTCTGCTCCATGAAGAACACGCAGCTGTCGAGCTCCACGCTCTGCGCGAGGGAGTTGCCAATCTCCGCCTCGCTCCTCGCCCGCTCGAGCGACTCCTCGTAGCCGGCGACATCGGCGCGCTGCGCCGCGGCGAGGGCGGACGCAAGCGCCGCGGCGGCCGCATCCCAGCGGGACAGGATCTCGTCGACGTTCTCGCCCTCGAGCGCGAGCTGCCTGATCGTCCGCCGAACGAGCGCGACGATCAGGGCAGGTCGGCCCGCGAGCGACTGGAGCTCCTCGAACGCGGACAGGCACGTGCGCTCGAGCTCCTCCATCGGGTCTTCGATGGCCGGCGCTCCGTTGGCGCCGCTGGGATTGTCGTCTCCTCCCGCGGCGACGAAGAGCGCGCCGACGAGGCCGATCGCGACGAGCGCGGTCGTTGCGACGACGGCGACGAGCACGCCGGGCCGCCGCCGCCGCCGCGCGGACCCGGGTCGTTGCTGGAGCACCGACTCGAGCTCGGGCGTCGAGAACGGGGAGTCGTCGGGATCCGACGGGCCGGTCACGTGATCTCGGTGACCGCCACCGCGATGGCCTCGATGGTGACGAGGACGAGCCCGGCGAAGAGGAGGAGGAACGCGACGAAGACACGGCGCGCGTTCAGGTGGTTCAGCGCCCGCTCGCGCTCGAGCATGGCGACGAGGCCCTGCAGCGTCTCGCCGCGAACCTGCTCGGGCGGCTTCGTGATCTCGGACCACTGCGGGAACCGCCGGAGGTGGGAGGCTGCGAACCCGGTTCGCGCACGGGGAAGGAGGACGACGACGGCGACGCCGACGGAGGCCGCGAGCGCGCCGAGGCCGAGGACGTAGAGCGCGAAGGCCCAGACCTCCGCCAGCGCTTCGAGGAGCTGCGTGCCGAGCGTCGCGGTGAGCGAGAGGACGAGCGACGCAAACGACGCAAGCGCGGTCGCCTTGCCCTCGATCCGGTCGTGCCGCGCCGCCTCCGCGTCGACCACGCGCCACGTCGTCTCGAGGAGGATCTCCAGCGTGGCGGCGTTCGGCTCCCGCTCGGTCTCTTCGCCGACGCTCATCGCACCGACACGATTGTCAACGCCTTCGGCGTCTCGTTCAAGCCCTGGAGGCCAGATGCCGGGGCAGCCCGAACTCGACCCAGAGCGGGTAGTGGTCGGACACGTGCCACGAGAGCTGCTGGCGGGTCATGCCGTTCGAGAGCTCGGGGACGAAGTCGAAGCCGCCCGCGCTCAGGCAGTCGAACGAGAGCATCGCGGTGCCCCCCTTCCGGAACCAGGCGATCTGATCGTAGAAGTGCTTCTTCGCGTCGCCGAAGATGGTCCGCGGCACCTCGTCGAGCGCGGCCGGCGGCTCGAGCCCTGTCGACGTGAAGGCCTGGAAGAGCGGGTCGCCGCGCCGGTCGATGTTGAAGTCGCCGAGCGCGATCAGGTTGTGCTCCCACTCGTTCGCCTGCTGCGCCCAGCCGGCCATCCACTCGGCGATCGCCTTGAGCTCGCCGACACGGTCCAGCGCACCGCGCTTCCCGTAGAGGACGTGCAGCGTCACGAGCACGAAGGTGGCGCCGCTCGAGAGGAAGCTGACAGCGTACGGCGTGCGCGCGAACTGCCGGTTGAACGCCCCCGGCTTGATGTGCTTCGGGTCGGTCTCGACGGGGACGACGAGCTCGCACGCGAGGCCGGACGGCTTCACCCGCCGCGTGTCGAAGATGAAGGCCATCCGCTCGGTGTTGCCGGCCTTGCCGCGCGTGACATCGGTGAGGATCACGCCCCACTCGGGCCCGAGGACCTTGAGCAAATGCCTCAGCGCCTTGATGTTGCCGCGCACTTCCTGGAGGGCGACGACATCGAAGCGAGACGCGATCTCGGCGATGCAGCGGAGGTCGCGCAGGTTTCGCTTCGGCGTGTCGCGCCGGCTCGACGACCATTTCTCGGTCAGGCCGCCGAACGCGCGGATGTTCCAGGTGCCGACGAGGACGTTCTGGTCGAGCCGCTTGGGCGGGATTGCAGCGTCGAGCTGCGTGCGCAGCCGGTCGAGCTCGGCGGCGACGGGGGAGGGCGGCGTGTCGAGAATTGGCGGCGTGCGTCCAGTGTCCCACCGGCGGCGGCGGGCGTCGAGATGCAAGGTCCGCCTTACGTCGCCTGCGCTGGAGAGGCTGCTAGCGTCAGCTCCGTGGTCTCCAACGGCCGGTCGTCGCCTGCGCGTACGCTCGTCATGGTCGGCACGTCGCACCTGCGCGCGGAGCTCGACCTGCGGGAGCCGCTGCACGTGGTGCCGGCGGACGCCGGTGCGTTTGCCGCGCGACTCGCGGCCGAGGAAATCGAAGCGGTCGTCCTCTCGACGTGCAACCGCACCGAGATCTACCTGGCCGCGCATGACGCCGGCCTCGCGGCCGCGCTGGCGCGCGGGGCGCTCGTGGACCACTCGGGCCTCTCGCTCGCCGACCTCGAGCCGATCCTGGACGAGTTGCGCGACGGCGAGGCGGCCCGGCATCTCTTCCGGGTCGCGGCGGGGCTCGACTCGCTCCTCCCCGGCGAGGCCCAGATCCTCGGGCAGGTGCGAGAGGCGTTCGAGCTGGCGCGCGCCGCCGGCGCGACCGGGCCGGTCCTGAACCGCGTCTTCTCCCATGCCCTCCATGCCGGTAAGCGGGTCCGCACCGAGACCGGCGTCGGGACCATCCCGGCCGCGATCCCGGCTGCGGCGGCGGCGCTGGCCCAGCGCGTCGTCGGCGACCTGGCCGGGCGGAGGGTCCTCGTGATCGGCGCGGGCAAGATGGGAGCGCTCGCCGCGACGAGCTTCCTCGACCGCGGCGCGGAGCGCGTCTTCGTCGCGAACCATCGGATCGAGCGGGCCGAGGAGCTGGCGCGCCGGTTCGGCGGTGAGACGGTCCCGTTCGAGCGGATCGGCGAGGAGCTCGCGCGCGCGGATGTCGTCCTCAGCTCGACGCGGTGCCCCCAGGCGATCCTCCACACGACCGACGTCGCGCCCGCGCTCGCGAGGCGCGACGGCAGGCCGCTCCTCCTCGTCGACATCGCCGTGCCACGGGACATCGACCCGGCGGTCGGAGACCTCGAGGGGTGCGTGCTCTACGACCTCGACGCGCTCGGTCCGGAGGGCGGCCAGGCCGTCGAGCGCCGGGACGCGGAGACGGCTGAGGCGGAGCGGATCGTCTCGGCGGAGGCCGCCGGGATCGGCTCGTGGCTTCGCTCGCAGGACGCGGTGCCGGTCGTCGCGGCGCTCCACCGGCGAGCCGACGAGATCCGCACTGCCGAGCTGGCCCGTGCGAGCTCACGCCTCGAGGGCCTCTCCGAGGAGGAACGGCAGAGCGTCGAAATGCTCACCGCGCAGATCGTCAGCAAGCTCCTCCACGAGCCGACCGTCCGCGCGAAGGAGGGCCCGCCCGCCCAGGCGGAGGCGCTTCGCGCGCTCTTCGCACTAGACGAGGATCCCGCCTGAGCCTCTTCGACCGCGCCGTCGCGCGGATCCCGGGCGGCGTCAACTCGCCGGTGCGTGCGATGCGCGCGGTCGGGCTCGACGCCCCGCTCTTCGTCCGGCGCGGCGAGGGAGCGGAGATCGAGGACGTGAACGGGAACCGCTACGTCGACTGGGTGCTCTCCTGGGGCCCGCTCCTCTTCGGCCACGCAGACCCGGAGACGGTCGAGGCCGTGCGGGTCGCCGCGGGCGCGGGGACGTCGTTCGGCGCGTCGACGGAAGCGGAGGTCGAGCTCGCCGAGGAGATCGCGGACGCGTTCCCGTCGGTCGAGCAGGTGCGGCTGGTCTCGTCCGGCACCGAGGCAGCGATGAGCGCCGTCCGGCTCGCGCGGGCGGCAACGGGCCGAGCGCGGATCCTCAAGTTCGCCGGGTGCTACCACGGCCACGTCGACGCGCTGCTCGTCCAGGGCGGCTCCGGGCTTGCCACGCTCGGCATCCCGTCGACCCCCGGCGTGCCCGAAGCGGTGACGGCGGACACGGTCGTCGCGCCCTTCAACGACCTGGAAGCGGTGGCGGAGGCGTCGTCGGATGCGCCGCTCGCGGCCGTGCTCGTCGAGCCCGTAGCGGGGAACATGGGCGTCGTTCCGCCCGAGCCGGGGTTCCTCGAGGGACTACGTCGGATCTGCGACGACACGGGCGCACTCCTCGTCTTCGACGAGGTCATCACGGGCTTCCGCGTTGCGCGGGGAGGGGCGCAGGAGCGCTTCGGCGTCGGCGCCGACCTGACGATCCTCGGCAAGATCGTCGGCGGCGGTCTTCCCGTGGGCGCGTTCGGCGGCCCGCGAGAGGTGATGGAGCTGCTCGCGCCGGCGGGCGACGTCTACCAGGCCGGCACACTCTCCGGGAATCCGCTCGCGACTGCGGCGGGTCTCGCCGTGCTGAGGCGGCTGCGCGCGTCGAAGGTGTACGGCGATCTCGAAGCTCGCGGGGCGCGGCTCGAGGCGGGCCTGCGCGACGCGGCGGGCGAGGCGGCGCGCGTGCAGCGGGTCGGCGCGATGGCGACGGTCTTCTGCCGGCCGGGCCCGGTGCGGAACCTCGAGGACGCCCAGGCGAGCGACGTCGAGCGGTACGGGGCGCTCTTCCGCCACCTGCTCGCGCGTGGCGTCTACGTCGCGCCCTCGCAGTTCGAGGCGATGTTCGTCTCGCTCGCCCACGGCGACGCGGAGATCGATCGGACGGTCGAGGCGGTCGCAGACTTCTACATGGCCGCGTAGGCGGGCAGGCCTGCGAGGAAAGGCACCGTTCGGAGGCATAGGTCCCGGCGAAGGGGGAATAGACCCTTCATGGCACAGCAGATCTCAGAGCAGACCACGACGGCGCAGATCGAGGCCCTCCTCGACCGGGGTGAGGAGCAGGGCTGTCTCGACCTCAAGGAGGTGGGCCAGCTCATCCAGACGCTCGAACTGGAAGACGAGGACGTCGAGTCGCTCTACGACCGGATCGAGTCGCGCGGGATCGACATGAACGACGACTGCGGACGCGACACGGTCGACGTGACGTATGTGAACGGCGACCTCGTCAGCTCGACCACGGACGCGCTGCAGCTCTTCCTGAACGAGGTCGGGCGCTACCCGCTCCTGACCGCCGAGGAGGAGGTCGAGCTTTCGAAGCGGATCGAGCGCGGCGACAAGGAGGCGAAGGACCGGATGGTCAACTCGAACCTCCGCCTGGTCGTCTCGATCGCGAAGAAGTACCAGGGTCACGGCCTCTCGCTCCTGGACCTGATCCAGGAGGGGATCATCGGCCTCATCCGCGCGGTGGAGAAGTTCGACTGGCGCCGCGGGTACAAGTTCTCGACCTACGCGACGTGGTGGATCCGCCAGGCGGTGCAGCGCGGCGTGGCGAACAAGGCGAGGACGATCCGCATCCCGGTTCACATCGTCGAGCGCGAGCAGCGGATCGCGCGCGCCGAGCGAGACCTGGCCGCAAAGCACGAGCGGGAGCCGACGGATCAAGAGGTCGCCAAGGCGGCGAAGCTCTCGGTCAAGCAGGTGCGCGAGGTGCGCGGGGCCGCGCGGGCCGTGACGAGCCTCGACAAGCCGGTCGGCAACGGCGAGGGCGGGGCAGCGTTCGGCGACCTCTTCGCGGCCGAGGAGCCCAGCCCGAGGAGGAGGTCAGCGTGAGCCTGCGAGAGGAAACGCTCCGCCACGCCGCTCGGCGACCTGCCCGACCGCGAGCGTCAGGTGCTCGCCCTGCGGTACGGCCTCGGCGGCGACGATCCGACTCGCTCGAGCAGATCGGGCGAGTCCTCGGGCTCACCCGCGAGCGCGTCCGGCAGATCGAGGCCCAGGCCCTCCAGCACCTCGCGGTCAACCGCGAGATCGAGGCGCTCCGCGAGGCGGCGTAACCGCGCTCGAGCGAAAATCGGCTCGACTTCGCGCGTGAATCGACACGAATACGACGCGCCGGAGCGCACGTCACAAGCCGTAGGCTGCTGGTGGGTGGCGGGCGGCGCCCCTTCCCCTCCCAGGGTGGGGCTTTGGCCGGAGCTGCGTCCGCCGGGCCGGGCGGCGCGGGGGTCGTTGCCGGGATCGTCGCCGCGGGCGGCGCCGGGGATCAGTGCGGGCGGTCGGTGCCGGCTCTACGCGCGGTCGGCGAGGCCGGTGACGCCGCTCTCCTCCGCGCAGTGGGCGCAGCAGAAGATGCGTCCGTCGGACTCGACCCCGTGCCCGATGATGCGGCAGCCGCAGTGCTCGCACGTGGGGGCGAGCGCGTGGATCGCGCACTCGAACGCGTCGTACGTGCCGGACTCGCCGCTCGCGAGCGTCACCTGGAATGCCTTGTCGTAGTCGTTGCCGCAGACGTCGCAACGAGCCATGCGTTTCCTCTCTCCGCCCGGCGACTTTCCTAACCGGCTACCGAACATATGTTCTATGCTTCGCGCGACGTGGCGAGGGTCGACGTACCTCGAGGACACCTGCAAGACGGCGCTCAACCGCGTCCCCGATGCCGCGCGCGTGCCGTTCCGCTGGACGGTCAATCCGTACCGCGGCTGCACGCACTCGTGCCACTACTGCTTCGCACGCGCCTTCCACACGTACCTGGACCTGGGCGTCGGCGACGACTTCTCCTCGAAGATCGTGGTCAAGACGAACGTCGCCGACGTGCTCCGCCGCGAGCTCGCCTCGCGCAAATGGGCCGGCGACCCGGTCGCCATGGGGACCGCCACCGACCCGTACCAGCACTGCGAGGGCCGGTACAGGCTCACGCGCGGCGTCCTCGAGGCGTTCGCCGACTACGCGAACCCGATGTCCATGCTCACGAAGTCGACGATGATCGTGCGCGACCTCGACGTCTTCCGGCGACTCGCCGAGGTGACGGACGTGAGCGTCGCGATGAGCGTCGGCACGCTCGACGAGGACGTCCGCAGGGTCGTCGAGCCCGGCACGCCGCCGGGGAGGAAGCGCCTCGAGATCCTCGGCCGCTTCGCCGAGGCCGGCATCGCCACCGCGATCCTCGTCGCGCCGATCCTGCCCGGGCTGACCGACGACGACGAGCACCTGGACGACGTGCTGGCCGAGGCGGCCAGGGTCGGGGTCGGGAGCGCCACGCCGATCGCGCTGCACGTCAGGCCCGGGATCCGCGACCACTTCGTCCCTTGGCTGCGCGAGGCCTATCCGGAGCTCGCGCCCCGGCTACGAGCGGCTCTATGGAAGCCGCGCCTACGCGCCGCGCGCCTACCAGGAGGAGCTGACGACCAGGTTCCGCCGCCTCCGGGATGCGCATGGGCTGGGCGGGATGAGCCACCGCGCCGAGCGGGCCCGTCCCGAGCCACGCGGTCAGCTGTCGCTCGCCGTCTAAGCCGCGTCAGACCGGCTCGGTGTGGCGGATGAGGCCGCCGTCCACGTAGTACGTCGCGCCCGTCACGTACGACGAGCGGTCGGAGGCGAGGAAGAGCGCCACGTCGGCAACCTCCTCGGGCTCGCCCCAGCGCGCGAGCGGAACCACACGCTCGAGCACGGCCTTCGTCTCCGGATCGGAGAGCGCCTCCCGGTTGATCGGCGTGGCGATCGGGCCCGGGGCGATGTTGTTCACGCGGATCCCGAACTCGGCGAGCTCGACCGCGGCGTTCCGCATGAGCATTCTCAGGCCGCCCTTCGAGGCCGCGTACGGGGTGTGGTTCAGAAACGCGAGGTCCTCGTGGACGGAGGAGACGTTCACGATCGACCCGCCGCCGTGCTCGCGCATGATCCGCCCGCACGCCTGGGCGCAGAGGAACGGTCCCTTCAGGTTCACCGCGAGGACGCGATCCCACGCTTCCTCCTCGATCTCGAGGAAGGGCGCCTCCTGCTCGATCCCGGCGTTGTTCACGAGGACGTCGACCGGTCCGAGCTCGGCCGCGACCCGCTCGACCATCGCCTCGACGTCGACCGAGTACGAGACGTCCGCCTGGACGGCGATCGAGCGCGCGCTGGAACGTGTGAGCTCGGCCGCGAGCTCCTCCGCCTCTTCGCTCTCACTGCGGTAGTTGACCGCCACACTCGCGCCCTCGCGGCCGAAGCGCTGAGCGATCGCGTAGCCGATCCCACTCGACGCGCCGGTGACGAGCGCGACCTTTCCGTCCAGCTCACCCACGCAGCGAAGCCTAGGCGACGAGCTCGCCGCAGAGGAAGAGCCGGCCGTCGCGAACCTCTGCGTCGTCGGGGAGCCGGTGCGGCTCGGCCTCGTGCGGGCGCAGGAGGTGGACGACCGCGTGGCCGCGCGCGACGAGGAGGTCGGCGATGAAGCGGCGGTGGCAGCGTTGCCACGGCGTCTCGGCGCACATGAAGCAGGGACGCTCCTCCGCCAGCGCTTCGGTGAGCGCCCCCTGCCAGGCTTCCGTCCCCATGCGCGCCGCATAGCTCCGGAAGGCGGCCGCGCGGATGCAGCCGAAGCGCTCCTCGCCCGGCTCGCCGCTGAGACGGCCGCCGAGCTCGACCGCGTGGCGGTACGCGATGCCGCTCTCGCCCAGGGTCCGCGTCAGTGCTTCGCGGCCGAACTGCGGGTTGCGGCGAGAGCCGGGGTAGCGGCGCACGTCGACGAGCGTCGAGACCCCGGAGGCGCCGAGCAGCTCGACGAGCTCCGCCGCAGCCCTCGCGCCGTGCCCAACCGTGTAGGCGGTGATTCGCACCCGTGCGGGGAGGGTACGAGCCGAGGGCAAGCAACGAGAGGGGAAAACGAGATGGGTGCGATCAGGGACCTCATGACGGAGAGCCCGACGACCTGCGAGCCGTCGACGACGGTGGTCGACGTGGCGAAGCTGATGGCGAGCGAAGACGTCGGCCCGATTCCGATCCTCCAGGGCGACCGGCCGGTCGGCCTGGTCACGGACCGCGACCTCGTCGTCCGGGTCCTCGCGGAGGGACGCGACCCCGAGACGACGACCGTCGGCGACATCGCCTCGGCCGACCTCGTCACGGTCGAGCCGGACACGAGCCTCGACGAAGCGTTGAAGCTCATGGCGGAGCGGCAGGTTCGCCGCCTTCCTGTCGTCGAGGGCGACCGGCTCGTCGGCATCGTCGCGATCGCCGACGTGGCGCGCGCGGCCGACGAGGAGCAGACCGGCGACGTCGTCCAGGACATCTCTCGCTGACGCGCAGGCGGGGGCGGGCTGGGACTGCCCGCCCCCGCCTCACATCGTCTCGAGCGAGGCGCGCCTGCGTCCCTCGGCCTCGAAGAACCGGAAGAGGCCGTACGCGAGCGACGCGTAGGCGACCCCGATCCCGAGCTCCGTCCAGACGAGGCCGGCGACGGACGAGAGCGGCTCTCCGCCGGCGACGGCGCGGGCCGCCTCGATCCCGTGCGTGAGCGGAAGCGTGCGGCCGATTGCCTCCATCCATCCGGGGAGCTCCTCGAGCGGCACGTTCACGCCGCAGAAGAGGAGCATCACGTAGTACGTGAGGTTGGCGGCGAAGAAGATGTCGCGCGAGCGCAGGCCGATCGAGCCGAGCACCATCCCGAAGGCGGTGCAGGACGAAACGGTCACGACCAGGACGAGGGCCAGCGCCGGAAGGGACGAGGCGGGCGGGTCGAAGTCGAGGAGGAGCCACCCGCACGTGAACCCGAACACGGATACGAGGAGTCCGTTCGCGACGACCGGCAGCGCCCGGCCCGTGAAGATCGCGAGACGGTTCGCCGGCGTCGCGAGGAGCGGGGAGAGCGTCGCGAAGTACCGCTCGTTCGCGATCGTCATCGCCATCGCGTAGACGCTCGCCATGGCGCATACCTGAACCGCGTTCCCGACGACGAAGAACGCGTCGTCCTCGACACCGCTGAAGCGCCCCAGGTAGGTGAAGAAGAGGATCTGGAAGAGCGGGCTCCCGAGCATCGTCGGGATGTAGAGCCAGGGCGAGATCCAGTTGAAGAGGGCCCGGTAGGAGATGGCGCCGCCGATCAGGACGATGCGCAGGTTCGTCATGTGAGCGGAGGTCAGGGTCGCGCGGTCGCGGGCGAGCCGCTCGAAGATGCCGAGGAAGTACGCCGCGAACGCGAAGTAGACGACCCCGAGGCCGGCGCACATCGCGATTGCCTCCCACGGGTTGCCGCCGCCCAGCGCCGCGTCCCGCGCGGCTCGAATTCCCCAGGTCGGCGGCAGGAGCCACGAGATCGGCTCCACCCACACCGGCAGGAGCGAGACCGGCACCAGGAGGCCCGTCACGAGCCAGACGGGATACTCGAGCAGGTTGGAGAGCGCGTTCGCGTGCCGGTAGAGGATGAACGTCGAGGCGAGGAAGAGCCCGAAGAGACCGAGCCCGACGATCGTGGCCGGCACGGCGGCGGCGAAGGCGAGCGGCTCTGCGAGCTCCAGCGGGATCCCGAAGAGAACTCGTCCGACGACGAGCGTCATCGTGAGCGAGTAGAGGCCAATGGTCGCCGTCGCGAGCGTGAGCGGCAGCAGCACGAGCACGAACGGGGTCGGCGTGGCCACGAGGAGCTCGAGCATCCCCTGCCAGCGCTGCCACTGGATCGCGCCGCCCGAGCCGAAGAGCGTCGCCGACCAGATCCCCATGAAGCCGGCGCCGAGCGCGGCGTAGAAGAGCGTGCCCGGTCGCCCGCCCGCCTCGAACATGAAGAACGCGATCGCGGCGAAGATGACCGGCTGGACGACCGTGGTGAGGACGAAGAAGCCCGAGAGCGTGAGCGTCTTCAGGTAGAAGAGCCACCCGACCCAGAAGACCCGCCACGTCCCGCGGGCGCGCCCGGTCACGCTCGGTTTCCCGAGACGAGGGCCACGTAGGCGTCTTCGAGCGTCGGCTCGCGGGTGACGACGCGCCCGACGCCCACGCCGTCGAGCCGGCCGAGGATCGCCTGGGTGAGCTCGAGCCCCTTCGGGGACTGGACGAGGAGCACCTGCCGGTCCTCCCGCTCCTCGACCGAGACGGAGGCGACGCCGGGGATCGAACGGAGACCGGCGAGCGCCTCGTCCGTGACCCCGAACGCCTCCACTTCGACCACCGTGCCCTCGGCGACGCCGGCCTTGAGCTCGCCGGGCGTTCCCTCCCCGACGATCCGCCCCTCGGCGATGACCGCGATGCGGTCGCAGAGTGCGTCCGCCTCGAACATGTAGTGCGTCGTCAGGAGGACGGTCTTGCCGCCGTCGACGAGCGAGGCGATCGTCGCGCGGAGCTCGCGCGCGCCGACGGGATCGACGCCGATCGTGGGCTCGTCCAGGAAGACGACGGGCGGGTCGTGCAACAGGCCGCGCGCGATATGGAGCCGCTGGCGCATCCCGCGCGAGTAGCCCTCGACCCGCTCGCGCTCCCTCCCGGCGAGGCCGACGAGCTCGAACAGCTCCCCGATCCGCCGCCGCTGATCGTCGGGCGAGACACCGTAGAGCTCTGCGAAGTAGCGGAGGTTGTCGAGCGCGGAGAGCCGCTCGTAGAGGCCGCGCTCGCCGCCGAAGACGTACCCGATCCGCCGTCGCACCTCGCGGGCGTCGCGCACGACGTCGAGCCCGAGCACGCGCGCCGTCCCGGCCGTGGGGAGGAGGAGCGTGATCAGCATCTTGATCGTCGTCGTCTTGCCGGCGCCGTTCGGGCCGAGGAGCCCGAAGAGCTCGCCCTCGGCGACCTGGAAGCTGATCCCCTTCACGGCCTCGATCTCGAGACCGCGCCGGCGGACGATCCCGGTGGTCGTCCGGTACGTCCGGCGCAGCCCGTCAACCTCGATCACGGCCATGCCGCTGAGGCTATCTGGGCGGTTGCGGGATCAGAGCTGGCGCGAGGACCAGAGCACGGCGGCGATCAGCACGCACACGATCGAGACGACGAGCCCGATGATCCAGGCCGCGACGTCCTGCGAGCCGAGGATCGCCGCGAGTGCGGTGCCGATCGCAACGATGCCGGCGGTTGCGACGAGGCGCACGAGCACCGATTCGGCCCAGCGCCGCTGGGCGCGGCTGGGGAGGAAGGTCCCTCGTCGATCGGACTCCGGGGGCGAGACCGGCTCGAGGGCCGCAGGAGCCTCCCGCCTGGATGTCGTTGTCCCCGCGTCCGATCCCCACGCGGGGATTCTAGGCGCGGGCCCCAACGAGCACGGCTCGGATCGCCTGATCCGACTCGAGGTCCGGCGACTCGGAGATCACCGTCGCAGGCCGGTCGAACCGCGAGAGCGCCTCCGCCAGCGGCTCGGCCCGCAGCGTCCCCTCGCCGTAGCGGAGGTGCTTCGTCTCGTTCCGGTTCGCGTAGGCGATGTCGGAGAAATGGACGTGGAAGGGCGCGTCCGGCTCGAGCACGTCGTCTGCGGCCTCGAGGATGCCCGCGAAGGCGTCCACGTCGGTGAAGGCCCCGTCCGTGACGGCGTGGAGGTGTGCGAAGTCGAGCACTGGGCGGACCCAGTCGAAGCGCGCCGCGAGCCAGAACACGTCCTCGGGGGTCCCCAGCTCGCGGACGCGGCCCATGATCTCGACGCCGAAGGGGACGCTGCGGTCCTTTGCCTCGAGCCGTTCGCGTAGCGCTGTCAGGTCGGCGGCGACGCCCTCGAGCGCTTCGTCACGGTCGCGGCCGAGCAGGAAGCCGGGGTGGACGACGATGATCTCGGCGCCGCACGCGACGGCCACGCCCGCCGTGTGGTCGAGCATTCCGAAGGCTCGCTTCCGCTTCTGCTCGTCGCCGGGGAGGTGACCGGGAAACGCCGCGATCGGCGCGTGGATCGAGAGCGCGACCCCTGCCTCGCCCGCGACCTCGCCGAGTCTCCGTGCCCACTCCCACTCGGGCTTCATCCAGAAGCCGCCTTCGAAGTCGACCTCGCACGCGGAATAGCCGTGCTCGAGGAGGGACGCGACGGCCGCCTCCGGGCTCTCGCGGCTCGGGAGGCGCGACGGCCCGAAGCGGATCTCGCCCACGGCGTGAGCCTAGCGCTGCCGTCGCCTGCAGGTGCCGTCCGATCGGGTTCCTACCGTTTTCTCTGCATGGGTACGCGACCGACGCGCATCGAGCTTCTCGAGCTGGACATCGACGTCCGGCTTGCCGATCTCTGGGGCGAGGCCTCCGAGGTGGGCGAGTGGAACCTCGAGGTCGTGGCCGCCTTCATGCGGGCCGCCTACGGCAAGGGCTACTGCGACGCCCTGACAGAGGACGATCCGGGCAGCCTCTGCCGCGACCACGGGTACAAGATCCCGTTCCGCCGCCCGGCGCCGAAGGCCTCGTAGCGGCGCTTTCTGCGCCGGGGCGGGGGTAGACTCGACACGTGGTTCGCAGGCGCAACCCCGCGCGTCTCGTGGTCGCGCTCTCGCTCGCGGCGGTGCTCGCGGTCTTCCTGCTGTACCTGGCGCTGGCGAGCCCCGGCACTCCCGCGGTCCAGCCGAGCGAGCTCGACGGGCACGACGGCGAGGTGCAGCTCGGCGGCGTCGTCGTCGGGCCGGTGGAGGGAGATGCGCGCGAGGACGGGCTCCGCTTCGCGGTTCGAGACATCAAGGGCACCGAGACCGCCGCGGTCATCTATAAGGGCTCCGTCCCCGACCAGTTCAAGGTAGGCCGCGAGGTCATGCTCGAGGGCGAGCTCCACCGCGGGACCTTCGTCGCCGACCGCCTCATCACGAAGTGCCCCTCCAAGTACTCGCCGAAGAGCGACGAGTCCACGTAGGGCGTACGCATGCCGCTCCTCGGCCGGGCCGCCCTGATCGTCGCTCTCGGGCTCGTCGTCTACGCCGCGGCCGCCGGCGCGTACGCCGCACTCCGCGGGCGCAGGCGGCTCCTCGAATCGGCCCGGAACGCGCTCTTCGGCGCCCTCGCGGCCACGGGGGTCGCGTCCGTCGTCCTCCTCGGCGCCCTCGCCGCACGAGACCTCTCTTTCACCTACGTCGCCGAGCACACGAGCCGGGAGCTCCCGCTGCGATACGCGCTCTCGGCCTTCTGGAGCGGGCAGGAGGGATCGCTCCTCCTCTGGCTCCTCGTCCTCCTCACGATGAGCACCGCCGCGGTTGCCCTGAACGGGCGCCTGACGCGTGATGTGCTTCCGTGGACGGTGCCGATCCTCGCCGCCGTCGCCACGTTCTTCACCGTGCTTCTCGTCTTCGTCGCGAGCCCGTTCGCGGAGCAGGCCGCCCCGCGCGACGGGCTCGGCCTGAACCCGTCGCTGCAGAACCCGTACATGCTCGCGCACCCGCCGCTCCTCTACCTCGGCTACGTCGGCCTGACGATCCCCTTCGCATTCGCCATGGCCGCGCTCGCCTCGCGCCGGACGGACGAGCGGTGGATCGTGGCGACCCGCCGGTGGACGCTCGCCGCCTGGACGTTCCTCGGATTCGCGATCCTGCTCGGCGCGAAGTGGGCCTACGAGGAGGTGGGCTGGGGAGGGTGGTACGCCTGGGACCCGGTCGAGAACGCCGCACTCATGCCGTGGCTCGTCGCAACGGCATTCCTGCACTCGGTGATGGTGCAGGAGAAGAAGAACATGCTGCGGGTCTGGAACGTCGTGCTCGTCGCGGGCGCCTTCGGCCTCGCGCTCTTCGGCACGTTCCTGACCCGGAGCGGGATCCTGAGCTCGATCCACTCGTTCACGGAGTCCTCGATCGGCCCGTGGTTCCTCGGGTTCATCGCCGTCGTCGCGGCCGGGTCGACCGCGCTCATCCTCGTGCGGCTCCCGGTTCTCCGCTCCCGCACGCGGCTCGAGTCGCTCGTCTCGCGCGAGGCGGCGTTCCTCTACAACAACCTCTTCCTCGTCGCGTTCGCGCTCACCGTCCTCTGGGGCGTCCTCTACCCGATCCTCTCCGAGGCGGTGCGCGGCGTCACCGTGACCGTGGGCGCGCCCTACTACGACTTCTTCGCGCTCGTGTTCGGGCTGCCGATCGTCCTCCTCATGGGCATCGGCCCGCTCGTCGCGTGGCGGCGGGCGTCGCTCCGCTCGGTCGGCGCCCAGCTCGTGGTGCCGGCCGGCGTCGCGCTCGCCACGGGCGTTCTCCTCCTCGCCCTCGGGGCCGGGTCGAGCCCGGCCGGCCTCGTCGGCTACACGTTCGGCGCGTTCGTCCTCGCCGCGATCGTGCTCGAGTTCGTCCGAGGGACGCGCGCCCGCAAGGCCGGCGGCTCGTCGACCTGGCTCGGCGCGTTCACGAGCCTCGTCGGCCGGAACCGCCGGCGGTACGGCGGCTATGTCGTGCACGCCTCGATCGTCCTCCTCCTCGTCGGCGCCGTCGGGATCGGCGGGTTCTCGAGCGCACGCGAGGCGCGGCTCGATCCCGGCGAGTCGGTCACGGTCGCCGGCTACACGCTCACCTACCAGGGCGCGACCGAGCGGCGGGCGGCGAACGCCCAGGAGCTCCGCGCCCGTCTCGCCGTCGAGCGCGGAGGGGACGACCTCGGGACGGTCGCCCCGGGCAAGAACCGCTACTTCGCCGAGGACCAGACGTCGAACGAGGTCGCGATCCGCTCCGATCCCCCTGCGCGGCGAGGACCTCTTCGTGATCGCCGACCAGTTTTCGTGGAGAGGCCGTCTTCGTCCAGGTGATCGTGAACCCGCTCGTCAACCTGATCTGGCTCGCCGGGCTCGTCTTCCTCGCGGGTGCGCTGGTGACCATGTGGCCCGACGCGCGTGAGCAGCGGCGGCTCGCGCAGCGTTTCGCGGAGCGGGACGCGGCGCTCGCCCGCGCCTGATGGAGGCGCTCGCTCTCGCGCTCGGCGCGGCGCTGGCCGTCGCGTGCGTCGTCCTCGTCGCCCGGCCCTTCCTGCGCGAGCCGGCCGCGGACGACGACCGCCTGGCGGAGCCGGCGGGGCTGGAAGCCGAGCGCGTCCGGCTCGAGGAGGAGCGCGACCGTGCGCTCGCGGCGCTCAAGGACCTCGAGTTCGACCACCGGACCGGCAAGGTCGCGGACGAGGACTACCGCGCGCAGGTCGGGTCGCTCCGGCGCCGGGCAGCCGGGGCCATCCGTGCGCTCGACCGGGCGGAGAAGCCCGAGCCGGCCGCGGCGCCCCGGGTCGACACGCATGCCTGACTGTCCGGGCTGCGGCGCTCCTCTCCCCGCCGGTGCGCGCTTCTGCCCCGCCTGCGGGCGTGAGCTCGCCGGTGAGCCGGCCGGGCCGCGCCTCTGGCCGCCCGATCCCGCGCGCGCCGCCGCGCTCGCGCTTGCGGCCGCGGGAATCATCTTGCTCGTCGCCGCCGAGTGGTGGTGGGCGCTCCTCACGCTCCTCGCGGCCGTCGCGCTCGGCATCCTCGGGGGCGGTGTCCGCCGGCGGGGGTCGCTCTCCACCCTCCGCGCCCGCGCGGCAGTGACACGCGAGGCGATGGCCGCGCGCTCGCGCGAGCAGGTCGATCTCTTCCGGGTCCGGCGGGAGCTTGCCGACCTCGAGGCGGAGCGGAGTCGGCTCTATCGCGACCTGGGCGCCGCGGTGTACGGGGGCGACGATCCGGGCAGGGATGCCGCAAGGGCCGCGCTCGACGCGGTCGGGGAGCGGGTGCGGACGAAGGAGGCGGAGATCGACGTGATGCGACAGACGACGCAGGAGCGGGTCGAGCGGGCGGAGGCCGAGGCGACGCGGACGGCCGTGCTGGAGGCTCCTCCCGAGCCGGCGCGCGTGCCCGAGCCGTGGCCGCCGCCCGACGAGGGAGACATTGCGGATCCGGACCGACGCCCGCTCCGGGCGAGCCGGCGCCGGGTCCCGACGAGCCCGCTCCTCCCGAGGCGCCGTCGGCGAAAACCGACGGATAGCAGGCACAACGGTGCCGGTGGGGTTTGCCCAACTCGGCGCTTTCGTGTAGAACGCCGGGATCGTAGGCATGCTCGCGGCGGGCGCAGGGACGTCCGCACGGCCAGCGAAACTCGTTCCCGGTGGCCTCCCCCCGTCGGACAACCCTCGTTCTGTGTGCGCTCGTGGCGGGCGTCGTCGTCGCGACCCCCGGGGCGCTCGGCCAGTCGGCGAGCTCGCGCAAGGAGTCCCTCGACGCGCGGATCTCGCAGGTGCGGAACCAGATCGAGTTGTCCTTGCGCCGCGGGCCGGCCTCGATGGTGTGCTCGAGCTCGCGGGCCGTCGACGCGCCCCGGTCGGCGATCTCGGCCAGCAGGACCTTGATCACCTCGTCCTGCACGCCTCGCCACCACTTGCCCTGCTTCGGCCGGTACTCTGCCATCCGGTGCCGCATGACCGGCCACAGGTCGACCGGCATGAACGCCTGGACGTGCGCCCAGTACTCGACCATCCGCCGCGGGGTCCTCTCCTTGGCGCGGTGCAGAGCTCGGTGTCGTAGGGGCCCATCCGGGAGAACAACGGCATGTAGTGGGCGCGCTGGAGCACGTTGACCGAGTCGACCTGGAGCACGCCGGTCCGCGCCAGGGTCCGGTTGAACGTCCGCATCGTCGGGGCGGTGTGGCGGGTGTCCTTGAAACCTTGGGCTGCGAGCGCGACCTTGCGCGCCTGCTCCCGGCTCAGCGTCTCCACGGGGCGAGGCTAGCCACCGCCGCCGACACCGCGGAGGCACCCCTCAGGGCAGGTCGAGCAGCTTCTCCTTGACGGCGTACATGACCGCCTCCATCCGCGAGTGCAGCTGGAGCTTCTCCAGGATGTTGCGGACGTGGTTCTTGACCGTGTTCTCGGAGATGAACAGGTCGCGGGCGATCTCCCGGTTGTTCATGCCGCGGCCACGAGACGCAGGACCTCGAGCTCGCGGTCGGTGAGCTTCAGCCCCGGGACGTGCTCGCGCTCGGGGCGCGACATCTGCTTGAACTCGTCGATGAGCTTGACCGCCATCGAGGGGCTGATCAGCGACTGACCGTCGGCGACCACGCGGATCGCCTGGGCGACCTCCTCGATGGAGGAGTCCTTGAGCAGGTAGCCGGACGCGCCGCTCTTGACGGCCTCGTAGAGGTCGGCCTCCTCGTCGGAGACGGTGAGGATCAGGATCTTGGCCGACGGGACGGCCTCCTTGATCGCGAGGCAGGCCTCGATCCCCGACCGCTTCGGCATCCGGATGTCCAGCAGTACGACGTCCGGAGCGGCGGTCGCGGCCAGGCTCGTGCCCTCGAGACCGTCGCCCGCCTCGCCGACCACCTCGATGCCCTGCTCGGCCGCCAGGAGCATCGTGAGCCCGCGTCGGAAGAGCTCTTGGTCGTCGACAACAAGGACCCTGATTGGCTCTACCCCGTTGATGTTCATGTCAGCCACGCGGCAATCATGACACGGCTGGGCGGTGTCGCGACGCGGTATGGGGGCACGAACGGGGCATGGCGCCCCTCATCCGAGTGACCCGTTCGGGCCAGTACGGGCCTGGTCACCCCCAGGGGTGAAGTCCCCGGGATGCCCGGCTACTGGTCGACGTCGAGCGAGATCACGCCGTAGTCGTAGCCGCGCCTGCGGTAGACGACGGAGGGCCGCTCGCTCTCCTTGTCCACGAACAGGTAGAAGTCGTGGCCGACCAGCTCCATCTCGTAGAGGGCCTGGTCGAGCGTCATCGGGCTCGCCGGGTGCGTCTTCTCGCGCACCACGAGGGGCCCGTCACCGGTGACGGTGATCGGACCCACCTGGCGCTCGGAGATCACGCCGTCGTCGGTGACGACCAGGGTGGCCGCGGCGTCCTGGCCGGCGAGCGCCTGCCCGACGGAGACCGGTGCGTGCCGGCCGTGGTGGACCCGCCGACGGTCCGCCGCCCGCCGCATCTGCGCGGCCATCTTGTCGAGGGCGAGGTCGAACGCCGACATCTTGTCGGCGGCGCAGGCCTCCGCCCTGATCACCGGCCCCTTGGAGAACGCCGTCAGCTCGACGCGTACGGCGCGGTCGTGCTGCCGCGGATTCCGTTCGTGTTCCACCTCGACCTGTACCCGGATGATCCGGTGGTCGTGCTTCTCGAGCCGACCCAGTTTCTCCTCCACATGAGCCCGATACCGCTCGCTGAGCTCGATGTGCCGTCCGGTGACCACAACTTCCACGTGAACCTCCTCGTCGGGACTTCCAGGGCTGGCCGAGATGCAGGGACAGGTCCGCGGCTCCTTCCGACGGTGGGGGTCGGTGGTTCCTCGACGGTACCCGCCATCCCCGTCCCATGAAAGGGAGTGCCCAGATCCTCAGGGGGTTCCCAGGGACCTCGCCATGGACCCGCCATGGACCCGGTCGGTGAGCGCCGTCGGGTGGCGGCGACCACGGCCACTCCGGCGACCTCCAGGCCGACCGCCTCGAGGGCGCGCTGCGCCTCCCGGGCGGTCGAGCCGGTGGTCAGCACGTCGTCGCACACCACCGCCCGGACCCGGCCGCGGCGTGCACCGAGCCGGCGCAGTCCCGCGCCGGGGCAGGTCATCGAGCCGGCCAGGTTGGCGGCCCGGTCGGCCGCGCCGAGCCCGGCCTGGTCCACGACACCCGGTCGCAGGCGGAGCAGCCGCTGGACGATCGCGTCGTGCCCGGCCGCGGCCAGCAGCCGGGACGCCAATGATGTGACGGCGTAGGTGGGGTCGTGCCCACGGGCCCGGACGGTGGCCGGGCGCGACGGCACCGGCACGAGCACGACGGGGCCGGCGCCGGGCCGCGGCGGCGGCCGACGCCGAGAGCATCCCGGCCAGCGGCCGGACCAGTCCGAACAGCTGCCGCTCCTTGAGTCCGAGGACGAGGTCGCGCGGCACGCCGTCGTAGGCCGCGCAGGCCCAGGGCTCGACCAGGCCGTCCGGCACCGGGTCCGGCCAGGCCACCCACGCCCGGCCCGGCAGGTCGGCGTCGCACGTCCGGCAGAGCGGACGCCCGGGCTCACCGCAGCCGACGCAGCGGCCGCCCAGGAGGAGGTCGGTGGCGGCCGTGGGGAACCAGTTCACGCGACCGATGGGACCCGACCATCACGACGGCGGCCGCGTCGGTCCGGCGCGGCTGTGGACTAGCCGACGTACCCGAGGCTTGTGACGTCCTCGGGGACGCCCAGGTCGCCGCCCGAGGGACCGGTGAGGTCGATCAGCCGGTCTCGTCGACGGTCTCGACGATGGCGTACGTGTTCTGGTCCGGGTCCGGCGAGCCGATCAGGCCCGTGACCCGCTCGTCGATGGTCAGCGCCAGGTCGTCGGCGCCCCCCGGGGCCCCGTCCACGGACGCGGTCCGCACCTGGAACAGCTCGCGGTCGCCGATCGGGTGCAGGACCACGATGCTGGTGGCGAGAGCCAGGCGATGTCGCGGATCGGCAACCCGCGGCCGTCCTCGACGTCCACCTGCTGGGCGTCCAGGGCGCCTCGACCACCCGCCCCTCGGCGTCCTGCAGCAACCGGCTGACCACGATCCGGTCCTCGCCGTCATCATGCAGGACGGCCACGAACCGGGACACCGTCGCGCGACACCAGGAACGACTTCACGTCCTCGCCCGGTGACGCCGCTGATCTGGATCTCCTCGGTGACCCCGTCGCGCAGGTAGCTCACGACGGCTCCCTCCGGCCGGCGGTCGACCATCCAGAGCCGGTCGCTGAAGTCCCATGCCGGGACCAGCAGGTCGGTGGCCCCGGTGACGACCGGCGTGACCTGCTCGGCTCGGTGGTCGCCCGGACGGGGCCGACGTACATCACCGTGCCGTCCTCGGACACCCCGCGGCCTGGGACGCGCTCAGGTCGGGTGTGATCGACCGCAGGCCGAGGCCGCCCTGGCCGAAGGGGCCGTCGACCGCGGCGAGGCTCGGGGCGCTGCCGGCGACCATCCGCCCGTCCTGCGAGGCCGAACGGAGCGCGTTGGCGTCGGCGACGTAGGGCGCGAACGGCTCGCCGGTGGTCACGCTGACCTCCGGCTGGCCGGCGGGCGTGACCTGCTCCCCGTCGACCGAGACGCTCAGGCTCCGCACCGACGGGACCTGGCGCAGGGTCCAGGCGAGCTGGGCCACCAGGAGCTCCGCCGTCGAGCAGCCCGGGCACCGCGACGTCACCGCGATGTCCACCGTGGCGACGCCGTCGTCGGAGACCGGGACCGAGATCTCGGGGTCGGCGCCCGCGGGCAGCGGTTGCGCGAGTAGTCGACGAGCTCGGGCGCCGGGCCGGCGATCAGCCGCTGGACCAGCGTCGAGGCAGGTCGGCGTTGCGCGGGACGAAGACCGGGTCCGGCACCAGCACCTGCGACGTCGGGTCGAAGAAGTAGAGCGAGACCTGGCGGAACCGCTGCGCGTACCAGCTCTGCGGGACGATCAGCGCGTCCGGTGGACCGGCGATCCGGAACTCGCCGTCCTCCGGGACCACCTTGAACCGCAGGTCGTCGTTTCTTGACCGCGCCCTGCCACGACCCCCGCTCGTCGATCCGGTTCGCGCCGCTGAGCTCGACGTCGACCAGGTCGCCGCCCTCGGGGCTCGGCCGCGGGAGGGACGCGGTGTCGTAGATGACCGTCGCCTCGGGGTCCCAGACGTCCTTCGCCGGCTCGGCGAGGAACTCCCGGGCCACGTCGGTGCGGATGGGCGTCGCCTGCATCGCGTCGAGGAACCCCTTCACGACCTCGCTGGGCGACTGGCCCGGCTGCGGGCCCAGCGGGTTGATCGCCATCGCGTCGGAGCGGGTGCCGCTGCCGGAGGTCTGCGCCTCCACGACCGGGCCGTCGTCGGGGAGCCCGACGCACCCGGTCAGCGAGCAGGTCAGGAGCACGGCGAGCAGGAGCGCCGACGCACGGCGGCGTCGGCGCCTCATGCGACGGGCTCCGGGGCGTCCGCCGGGACGAGCGGCAACGGGCTCTGGCGCAGCACGTCGCCGGCCCGCCGCGGCAGGGTGAGCCGGAAGCGAGCCCTCGCCCGGGCGCCCCACGCCTGGAGCCAGCCGCTGTGGAGGCGGGCGTCCTCCAGGGAGATGGCCAGCCCCAGGCCGGTGCCGCCCGTCGTGCGCGCCCGGGCGGGGTCGGCGCGCCAGAACCGGTTGAAGACCATCGAGGCCTCCCCCGGCGCCAGCCCGATGCCGTGGTCACGTACCGTGATCGCCGCCGCCTGCTCGTCCTTGGCCACGCGAACGACGATCTCGGGACCTCCGGCCTCTCGCCTCCCGTGCTCGATCCCGTTGACCAGCAGGTTGCGAAGGATGCGCTCGACCCGGCGGCTGTCGATCTCGGCCTCGCAGGGCTCCTCGGGGACGCGGACCAGGACCCGCACGTCGCGCTGCTCGCGAGCGGCGGGTCGACTCGACGACCCGGCGCCACGTTGGCGAGGATGTCGGTGGGTCGACGTCGAGCACGGCGGCGCCGGCGTCGAACCGGCTGATCTCGAGCAGGTCGGCCAGCAGGGCCTCGAACCGGTCCAGCTCGTTGTGCAGCAGCTCCGCGGACCGGGCCGCGCCGGGTCGAAATCCGCGCGAGTCGTGGATGAGGTCGCCGGCCATCCGGATCGTCGTGAGCGGGGTCCGCAGCTCGTGGGAGACGTCGGAGACGAACCGCTGCTGGAACCGCGAGAGGTTCTCCATCTGCGCGATCTGCTGCTGGATGCTCGCCGCCATCTCGTTGAAGGACGTCGCCAGCGTGCGAGGTCGTCCTCGCCCTTGGCGGTCATCCGTTCGCCGAACGCGCCGGCGGCGAACCGCTGGGCGACGTCGGCGGCGCGCCGCACCGGGGTCGACGACCAGCCGGGTGACGACCTAGGCGATCCCGCCGAGCAGGAGCATGAGCAGCGCCACCGGCGGTGATAGCGCCCGGCGTGACCAGGGCCAGCGTCTGCGCTCCGCGTCAGCGGGAAGACGAAGTAGAGCCCGTAGGTGCGCCCGTCGGCCGGCAGCGGGACCTGCGAGCCGGACCACGAGCCGGGCTCGCTGCTGACCGTCGTTGCCGCGTCGTCGGTCGTGCCGATCCGGGTGTAGGTCCAGGCCGACTTGCTCCGGATGCTCGGAGAAGTGCTCCTCCAGCGGAGCGGCACGCTGGCCAGGTCGACGTGCGGGCTGCACTCGGTCCCGCCGGCCGCGTCCTGCACGAGTCGCGCGCCCGACAGGGCCGGTCATCAGGACCTTGTACCGTGCCGTCGAACTGCTGCTGGCGTGCAGGTCGACCGAGGTCGCGCCGCTGCGCGGTCGGGTCCGGGTCGTCGTCGGTCGCTCGGCCGAGCCGCTCGTCGGCCTGGTCGACCTCGCCGGCCGACCACGGCGAGCACCTCGTCGACGCGGTTCTGAGCAGGCCGCCGCGGGTCCGCGCAGCAGCAGCCAGCCCACGCGGCCGACCACGACGCGCGGAGAGCAGCGACGGTGCGGCGACGACCCGGGCCTGGTCGACCGGCGCCAGAACGCAGCGCGCGGCGTCCGGCGAGCGTTCGCCGCGGTGCGCGGGCCTCAGCAGGCATCGCGGGTCAGGACGGGCCGGCCTTGTAGCCGACGCCCCGGACCGTCACGACGATCTCGGGGTGCTCCGGGTCCTTCTCGACCTTGCTGCGCAGCCGCTGGACGTGGACGTTGACGAGCCGGGTGTCGCCGGCGTGGCGGTAGCCCCAGACCTGCTCGAGCAGGACCTCGCGGGTGAAGACCTGCCAGGGCTTGCGGGCGAGGCCGACGAGCAGGTCGAACTCCAGCGGCGTGAGGCGACAGGGCGCCCCCGCGCTTGACCGAGTGCCCGGCCACGTCGATGCTGAGGTCGCCGATCTCGAGCTTCTCCGGCTCGGGCCGTCGCCGCGGCGCAGCCGGGCGCGGACCCGGGCGATCAGCTCCTGCGGCTTGAACGGCTTGACGACGTAGTCGTCGGCCCCGGACTCGAGCCCGACGACGATGTCGACCGTGTCGGTCCGCGCGGTGAGCATGACGATCGGGACGCCCGACTCGGCGCGGATCTCCTGCATACCTCCATGCCGTCCATGCCCGGCAGCATCAGGTCGAGGAGCACCAGGTCCGGCCGGTAGTCGCGGAACTGGTCCATCGCCGGTCACCACGGGTGACCGAGCGCGCGTCGAAACCCTCCTGCCGCAGCACGATGGTGAGCATCTCGGCCAGGGACGCG
>CAWGQF010000007.1:0-343887 GCA_963824775.1 uncultured Actinomycetes bacterium | reverse complement strand
GAAGCCCTGGCGCTGTACGAGCGTGCGCTGCCGCTCTTCAAAAGCCTTCCGACGGCCGAGCACGCACAGGCGCTCGAGGAGCTCCGGTTCGAGGCGTACGTGGGCGCGAGGATCATGGCGGCGCTCGAGGCGCAGGAGCGGGCGCTCACCCTCTGGCGAGAGCTCGGCGACGAGCGGCGCATCGGTGAGGCGCTCCGCTGGCTGGCGCTCCTCTCGGCCGCCGTTGCGAGGCCCGAGGACGCGGCCGCGTTCGCGGACGAGGCGATCGCCGTTCTCCAGGCCTTGCCGCCTGGATGCGAGCTCGCCGCCGCCTACTCCACCCGGTCGCGGCTCTACCTCCTCGCGCACCGAAACGACGCGGCGGTCGAGTGGGGCCTCAAGGCCGTGGCGCTCGCGCGAAAGTGCGAGGACTGGGAGACGGTGGCGGAGACGCAGGTCAACGTCGGGAGCGCGCTCGTCCCGCAGGACGCCGAAGAAGGGATCGCGGTCCTGACCGAGGCGGCCGCGAATGCGGAGGAGCGCGGCTTTCCGGTGATCGCCTCGCGCGCGCGCATGAATCTCTCCTGGGGCTACCAGACCGCCGGCGACCTCCACCGCGCCGACGCCGTGCTGAGGGACGCGATCGCCTACGCCGCGTCGCTGGATCAGGAGACCATGGCCACCCACGGCCGTGCGCACCGCGCCGACTTCCAGTTCCGGCTCGGCCGCTGGAACGAGGCCGAAGCGATGGCGCGGGAGGCGATCGCGGGGTCGGACGAGTTCACGGTCGCGCGAACCGACGCCGTCCTCGTCCTCGGCCGGGTGCAGGCGCGCCGCGGCGACGCGGAGGCGCCGGCCACGCTCGAGGAGGCCTGGCGGCTCGCGGACGGGTTCGGGGACCTGCCGGTTCTCGGTCCTGCCTCCTGCGGCCTGTCCGAGCTCCACTGGCTCACGGGCGACGACGCCGCGGCCCTCGACGCGATCGACGTGGTGTACGGCCTCGCGCTCCAGGTGGGCAGCCCCTGGGACATCGGCGAGCTCGCCTTCTGGCGCTGGCGCGCGGGTGACCGCACGCCGCCGCCCGAGCAGTGCGCCGAGCCCTACCGCCTCCAGATCGGGGGCGACTGGGAGGGCGCGGCCGCAGCCTGGGCCCGGCTCGACCAGCCGTACGAGCGCGCGCTGGCGCTCCTCGATGCCGGAGAGGAGGCGCCGCTCCTCGAGGGGCTCGACCTCGCGGCCGAGCTCGGCGCCGAGCCGCTCGCCGCGCGATTCCGCGCAGAGCTGCGCCGGCTCGGCGTCCGATCGATCCCGCGCGGCCCCCGAGCCGCGACGCGCCAGAATCCCGCGGGCCTCAGCACGCGCCAGGTCGAGGTGCTCGGGCTCGTCGCCGAGGGCCTGACGAACGCGGAGATCGCGCGCCGGCTCGTTCTCTCGCCGAAGACCGTCGACCACCACGTTTCGGCGATCCTCACCAAGCTGCGCGTCGAGTCCCGCCGGGACGCGGCGGCGGCCGCCGAGGAGCTCGGAACCCGTTTCAGAACGAAGCCTTGAGCCGCTGGGGTGCGCTCCAGCGACGAAGCGTCATTCCGAAACGGGTTCTCGGGATCGCCACGAAAGATGGGGAGGTCGTCGGCCCAACTTAGGGAGCTCAGCCCGATGCGACCCCCAGGGGCCGCTTCGTACCGTCGCATCACCCCAACACGCACTGGAGGTGCGGCGGAAATGATCAGCCCCAACACCATCACAGAGCTGGCAGGCCGGGAGCGGCACAGAGACGGTCTCCGGTCCACGGCCGGTAACTCCGGCACCTCGATTCGGACGCCCGGGCGCCCTGCCGGCGGTCGGATCAGGCACGCGACGGCGGTCGTCCTCATCGGGACGGTCGCCGTGCTGGCCACCCTCATCGCCGCCCCGGGCGCATTCGCGCACGACGTGAAGCTCAACTTCGACGTCACACGCGTCTCGGACCGCGTCTCGACGGGCACGGTCGCCGGCCCGATCTCGGGCTCCCTGCGGGCCGAGGTTCGCGGCCGGCGCCCGCTCGCCCAGCAGGGCGCCCGAGTGACCATGGAGTGGAAGGTCCGCGCGGGCGAGCACTCGTTCACGGCTCGTCTGCGAGGAGCCGTGAACAGCCGCACGCGGCGCGCCGTCCTGGACGGGCACGTCACGTCGGGCTTCATGGCCGGCACCGAGGTACGCCTGCGCGGCCGCGTGGCGAACCGGCGCTCCGGCCGGCTCGTCGGGACGCTGACGCTCGTCGGGCACTCGGCGCGGGCCACGGCCTCGAGCTGCGGCCACCCCTGCGTGCTGGTCTCGGTTATCCGCTACGGGCAGGGCCGCGTGACGAGCTCGGACGGGACCCCCAACGTCGCGATCGACTGCGGGACGAAGTGCGACGCCTTCATCGAGACCCTTGCCGACAAGGTCGTGCTGACCGCGCACGGTGACGCGTTCGTGGGCTGGCGGAACTGCCCGACCCCGGCCGGCAACCGCTGCACGTTCCCGGTCGACGCGACGACGCACTGCATCCACGCGTTCTTCACGACGGATCAGACCGCGCCCCCGACCGCCGGAGCCTGCCCCGTCGTGGCCCCGCCGACTCCCGTGATCCCGCCTGCGCCCCGCGACCTCACGGCGCCGAACACCCAGATCGCGGCCGGCCCGAGCGGGTTCACGGCGAAGCGGACGGCCGTGTTCAGGCTACGCTCGACCGAGGCGGCGACGTTCCGCTGCCGGCTGGACGCGGGCGCCTGGACGCGCTGCGCCTCGATCGTGCGCTACAGGAGCCTGAAGCCGGGTCGCCACATCCTCCGCGTCGCCGCGGTGGACACCTCCGGCAACCGCGACCACACGCCGGCGCTCCGCCGGTGGCGGATCGCCCGCTGACGAGCGCCTGAGGGTTGGGGCACGCGAAGCCCGGCCGCTTCGGCCGGGCTTCGGCGTTCAAAGATGGGGAGGCCCGGCGCGAAAGATGGGGATGCGCCTCCGATGCGCCTCGCGCGCCCGGCTCGTACCGTCACAGCATGAACTGCATCCGGAAAGGAGCACGAGCATGACGTACACCGATGCATCCGCGCTCGTGCTGCACGGGCCGCGGGCCGTCACCTGGCCCAAGCCCGATCGGCACGAGAGCGACCGCAACCTCCGCGACCAGATCGCCGTCGCCGCCTACACCGTGATGTTCGCCGCGTCCGTGATCTTCCTGGCGGCCGTCTTCGCCGCCGCCTGACTCCGTGATTCTGGAAGCGCTTTGACCCGGACGCCGGCGAGAGCCGGCGCCGGGTCAACTGCGGAGACCGGCGGACCGACGTGCCGGGTCCCGGAGGTGCGCGTTCCGGCGGCGGTTGTAGATCGCGCGCTGGACGAGGAGCGTCGCTGCGCCCGCGACCACGATGCTCGCGATGTTCGCGACGAGCTGGAACACGGAGCCTTCGACCGCGTTCCACTCGCCGTAGGCGGCGGCGAGCCCGACGTTCGCGACCGCCGGGATGGTCGTGATCGAGACGAGGACGCCGACGAGCGACCCGGCCTTCGCCGTCGTGAGCGACAACATCCCGGCAACCCCGGCCGCCAGGGCGACGACGACGGACCAGCGGTTCGGGTGCGCGACGAACTCGGTCAGGATCGGGTCGCCCAGCTCGTCCGGGGCGAGCCCGATCGCCCGTCCGACCGCGGTGAAGACGAGCGCGGCCAGCGCGGCGACGCCGAACCCGACGCCGAGTGCGAGGAGCGACCGTCGTCCCAGCAAGCCGCCGCGATACACGAGCGCCACACAGAGGCCGACGAGAGGGCCGAACTCGGGCCCGAGGATCATGGCGCCCACGATCAGGACGAGGGAGTCCGTCAGGAGGCCGACCGCCGCGATGATCGACGCCAGCGCCATGTAGACGAGGTACGGGCCGTCCAGGTCGGTCCATTCCGAGCTCCGCCTCACGAGCTGCTCCCAGAAGACGGCGCCACTCGGAGAGCCGGGCGCCCGCGCCTCGGCCTCCTCCACGCCGGGCGAGAGGGCCACCTCGATCGGGAGGACCGTGATCGCACCGCTGCGGTCGATCCCGAGCTCCTGCAGGTCCGCGAGGAGGATGCTGACGGCCTCGCTCGCGACGTCGGCCGTCACGAGGTCGCCGGCAGGCTCGCGCGCGTACCCGGGCGCGTGGACGACGTTCGTCGCTCCCGGATCCTCGATGAAGAGCCGACACGCGCGTTCGGCGTCCTCCGGCGCCGCGATCACGCGGACGTGCAACATCGCGCGCAGCGTACGCGTCACTTCCCGTTCGCGGAGTGAGATTCCGGCGCGTCTCACGCCCAGAGATGGTCTAATCGCCGCGTGACGGCCTTCGACGACCTACGCTCGATCGCCCCGCGCCAGATCTGGGAGGCGATCGCGGGACGGGTCGTGGAAGGAGAGAAGCTCACGCTCGGCGTCCTCGAGCTCGATCCCGGCGCCGTCGCGGCCGATCACAGCCATCCGAACGAGCAGCTCGGGCTCGTCCTGGCCGGCTCGATGACTCTGCGCATCGGCGACGAGACGAGGGAGCTGCCGCCGGGCTCGACCTACGTGATTCCAGGCGGGACGGAGCACGGCGCGACGGCCGGACCGGACGGCGCCGTCGTAGTCGATGTCTTCGCACCGGTTCGCGAGGAGTGGCAGGGGCTCGAATCCCTCGACCCTCGCCCGCCCCGCTGGCCCTGACCGCGGCGACGGCACTCAGGCTGTGGGCGCGGGCTCCTCGCTGGCGCGGAGGTAGGCAAGCACCGCGAGGACCCGCCGGTGATCGTCCGGAGCCTGAAGCAGGCCGAGCTTCGTGAAGATCGCGCTCACGTGGGTCTCGACCGTTTTCGGGCTGAGGAAGAGCTTCCGCGAGATCGCCTGGTTCGACCGCCCTTCGGCAATCAGCCCGAGCACCTCCCGCTCGCGCGGGGTGAGGTCGTCGACCGGGGTCGGAGCGGCCCGAGCGCCGAGGAGCTGAGCGACGACCTGGGGGTCGATCGCGGTCCCGCCGCGCGCGATCCGCCTCACGGCGTCCACGAAGTCGTCGATGTCGAGCACGCGGTCCTTGAGCAGGTAGCCGAAGCCCCTCGGCGACTCGCGGAAGAGCTTGAGCGCATGCCGTGCCTCGACCACCTGCGAGAGCATGAGGATCCCGATCTTCGGATGCTCGGCCCGGATCGCCTGCGCCGCGCGGGCGCCTTCGTCCGTGTGGGAGGGCGGCATCCTGACGTCGACGATCGCGACGTCCGGACGCTCGCGCCAAACAGCCTCCTGGAGCGCGTTCGCGTCGCCGACCTGCGCGACCACCTCGAAGTCCGCCTCGACGAGGACACGGACGAGCCCCTCGCGGAGGAGCACGGAGTCGTCGGCGATCACGACTCGCACGGGAACTCCCCTCGCACGATCGTGCCGCCGCCGGGCGGGCTGGCGACGATCGAGGCGTCCGCCGCGCGCCTCCACCCGGTCGGCGATCCCGCGCAGCCCGTGGCCGTCCAGGTCGGCGCCGCCCGCGCCGTCGTCCGAGACCTCCACCGCTACTCGACCGTCCGGCCGCGCGACCGTGACCGAGCAGGCCGTGGCGCCGGCATGCTTCACGACGTTGGCGAGCGCCTCGCACGCCACGAAGTAGGCCGTCGCCTCCACCTCGGGCGCCATCCGCCCGCCGACGTCCGTGCTCACGCTGACCGGGACCGGGCTGCGCGCGGCGAGCGCTCGGAGCGCGGCGTCGAGTCCCTGCTCGGCGAGGATCGTCGGGTGGAGGCCGTATACGAGCTCCCGCAGGTCGTTCACCGCCCCCTGGAGCTCCTCGACCGCGGACAGGAGCGCGCCCTTGAGCGCCGGGTCGATCGCGTTCGAGTGGCGATGCTCGGCTGCGGCCAGGTTCAGCGCGACCGCCAGGAGGCGCTGCTGCGCCCCGTCGTGAAGGTCGCGCTCGATCCGCCTGCGCTCGACGTCACCCGCTGCGACGATCCGCGCGCGCGACTCCCGGACTGCCGCGAGCTGCGCCTGCAGCTCGGCGTGGAGCCGCGCGTTCTCGAGCGCGAGCCGGGCAGCGGTTCCGGCGGCCTGGACGAGCGACCGGTTCTCGTCGAGCGCGGGGTCGTGCACGAGCGCCGCCACGGGCTTCCCGTGCTCGAGCAGGTGCGTGACCATCCGGGTCTCATCGTCCTCGGGCAGCCGGACGGCCGCGCCCGCCTCGTCGACCCAGCCGCTGCGTTCGGGCAGCCAGAAGGCGAGCTCGAGGCTAGGGTCGCCGAGCGCCCGGGCCATGACGCCGCCGATCTCGCCGGGCGGCGTCCCCTCGAGCCCCGGCAGCGAATCCGCGAGCGTGGCGTACGCGAGCCGGGACCGAAGCAGCCCGAAGAGGAGGGCAATCGGGAGCGCGGCCTGGACGGCGATCTGCCACCAGAAGAGCGCCTGCCTCGTTCCCTCCGAGTAGTCCGTGAACGCGAGCGCCGCCTCGAGGAGCCCGCGGATGCCGGCCAGCACGCCGGCCACCAGCATCGGCGCGAGCAGGCGCCGCCCGGCCGGGCTCGCGCGGATGAGCTTGCGCGCAACCAGCGCGATGAAGGCGAGGCCGAGGCCGCCGAAGACGACGATCTTGTAGCCGGCCCGAAGGGCGTCGACGGAGTCGGGAGCGTTCCGTGAGGGAAACGAGGCTCTCCGGCCCCGCCGGCGGGCACTCGAAGAGGCAGGAGCCGACCGGGTCGTAGACGAGCAGGGTCGCGATCGGGAATGCCAGCGTGAGCGCGTAGCCGGCGCCGATCACGCCTCGCTCGAGCCGCGAGCCGAGGCGGCCGGCCGGATAGCCGAGCACCGCATGGGCGATCAGGGCGTTCGAGACCTCGCCGAAGGCGAAGCCGATGGTGAAGAGGGTTGCGCTGTCGGAGTACTGGAGCCGGCGGAGGAGAAGCGCGATTCCGGCCGCGGCTAGGAGCGGCCCGACACGGCTCCGCGGGCGGCGCCAGGCGCCGATGAGACCTGCGCCGACGAACGTCCAGGCGACCGCGATCTGTGCCACCGCCTCGGCCTCGTCCTGGCCATGGTCGTCGACGAGAATCTGGTAGCCGAGGACGCCCAGGGCGCCGGCCGCGACCGCCGCCAGGAACGCTACGACCGGCCGCCACGAGCGCCCGGCGGCCGGAGCCGCGACATCGGCGACTGCCGGTTCCCTCACCTCGCAAGGATGGTCACACAGCCCCGTCCCGCCGACAACCGCCGCACACGAAGATCAGGGCTGGCCCCGAGGCCGAACCGGGGCGAGCCCGGTGGCGCGAAGGCTCTGCCCGGCATAGCTTCTCGGCATGGACAGACGACAGCGGATCGAGGGGAGACCGCGCATAACGCGGAAGTCGCGGCGCCTGCTGCGGGGCGCTGCGCTCCGGGTCGATCTTGTCCTTGCGGCAGCCGTGTGCGTCGCCGCTACCGAGGTGGTGGCGACGCACCGTGCTTCCTGGGCCCCCTGAGCTTTGACCCCGCCGCCAGGGCAGGCGGGAAGGGCGCGCGCGCCGAGGGACCGTCGCGCGCAGGTCAGCGGGTCGAGCCGGCCGGCCTAGCCACCGGCTCGACCCGCGGCCGCTCCCGAGGCTCTAGGCCCCGGCACGGCGTTTTCTAGCCTTTCGGCCCATTGACCCGCTCAGCCCTGTCCACCACCCTGCGGCGAGCATGCTGCGGCGCCGGCTCCTCCTCCTCGTCGTGCTCCTGGCCCTCGTCGCCGTCCCGCCGGCCGTGGCCGGCTCCTTCACCAAGCGCGGCACAGTCGAGCGGGTGATCGACGGCGACACGCTCGTCCTCCGGACGCGCGGCGGCGACGAGGAGAGGGTTCGCCTGATCGGAATCGATACGCCTGAGGTGGGATCCTGCTACGCCGCCCGCGCGACGCAGCGCGCCCGTTCGCTCGCAGGCGGCGCCCGCGTCGTCGTCACGGGCGATCCCACGCAGGCGACACGCGACCGGTACGGCCGCCTCCTCGGCTACGTCGGGCTCCCCGGCGGGATCGACCTCGGCCGCCGGCTCGTCCTCGGTGGGTTCGGCAAGGTTTACGTCTACGACCGGCCCTTCCGGCGGCTCACCCGCTACCGGCAGGCCGAAGGAACGGCCAGGCGCCTCGGCCGCGGGCTGTGGAGCGCCTGCGGGAGTCCCGGCCGAGGCGGAGACGGCGGCGCAGGGTGCCACCCGAGCTATTCGCCCTGCCTCCCGATCGTCGGCGACCTCGACTGCGGGGAGATCGCGGACTCGAAGAAGCCCGTCTCCGTACGTGGCAGCGATCCCTATCGCCTGGACGGCGACGGGGACGGCGTCGGCTGCGAGTAGACCCTACGGCTCGCGGGAGCGGGCGTACTTGAGGGCGTCGCGCGGCGCAACCGACGGCGCGTCGGGGAAATCGCGCAGCGCGAGCCGGCGAAGGGCCTCGATGCCGACGGCGAGGATGACGAGTGCGGCCAGAAGCTGGAGCGGCCGCCGCGTCTGGTCGGTCGGCCCCACCAGGCGAGCAGGAGAATGAACGCGACGACGAAGCCGTACGCCCACGCGGGACGGACGAGGAACGGGGCGAGCCCGCGCCGGACCGCGATTCCGGATGTCGACCCTCCGGCGAGCCAGACGCCGACCAGGAGGACGACGCCCACGCCGATGACCGTCCACGCACCGTCTTTCAGGAGCGCGGTGAGGATCTCCCAGGCGTCCTGCACCGCCGGCTTCGCGGTCTCGGCCTCGACCAGGTTATCGACGATGTACGTGCCTGCGACCCGCCGGATCACCAGCACGAGCAGCCCGACGACGATGGCGCTCAGTGCCACCGCCCTGAGCTCGATCCGCCTGCGCCCGCGGGCGATCGCGATCGCTGTGGCCCAGAGCAGGATCGGAACTACCCAGAGCCAGAGGCCGACCGTGTCCAGGAGGCCGGTGAGATCCTGCGCGGACTCGAGCTGGTCTGCCTCCATGATCGTGATCACGCCCTCGCCCTCGGGCAGGCGACTGGCGATGCGCCCCACGATCGCGACCTGCTCTCCGACCTGCACGATCAACGGTCTCAGGTCGAGGACGACGACCCCTCCCTCGGTGCTGATGGCGGTCGACTCGTCGTTCAGGAGCGCGAGCAGCTGGGCATGGGTGCGGATCACCGACTCCGTCCAGATCTTCTGGACCCGCGGCCGGGCGAGGATCTCGGGCGCGGCCCGCTCGGCCAGCGCCTGGGCGGCTCCGGCCAGCGCGGGGGCAAGACCCCGCTGGTCGGTGGGAAGGTCGTCCTCGACCGCGTCCTCCACGTCGACGCTCGTGAAGACCTCGTCGACGAGCGACAATGCGATCTGGTCGCGGATCGCGTCGTTCGCGATCAGCTCGCCGGCCGTGTCCGAGAAGGTGTCCTCGTCGAGAACCTGGTAGCGGATGTAGCCCGCAAGCAGCGCGAGGACGGCGACGAGCGCGCCGAGGACGACGAGCGAGCGGGCAAGGATGCGGCGCCTTCTCGACAACGCCGGGGCGGCTGGGGGTGCCGGCGAGGGGGGCAGGGTGGAGCGAGTCTAGTCCAGACCTCGGAGCGTGTCACCGGTGCGGGCACCACAACGCACCGGGAGGTCCGACGGTCTACTCGACGGCGGGAGCGGGCGGCGCCGGCGTCGTGGCGCCCCCAGTCATTGCGGCCATGCGGGCGCGTCGCTCCTTCGTGACCTCCTGAACGACGAGCTGGAGCGACGCCACGATCGGTACGGCGACGAGCGCGCCGAGCACGCCGAGGAGCGCTCCGAAGACGGTCACTCCCAGGATCACGAAGAAGGCCGAGATGTCCGTCGCCTTCCCCTGGATCGTCGGCGTGAGCAGGTTGTTCTCGACCTGCTGGTAGACCAGGATCACGAGCAGCATGATGAGCGCCGCCGTGAGCCCTTCCTCTGCGAAGAGCACGGGCACGAGGATGAAGCCGGCGATCGTCGCGCCCAGATTCGGGATCAGGTCGAGCAGTCCCGCGATGACGCCGAGAGCGACCGCAAAGCTCGACCCGAGCAGGTAGGCGGTCGTACCCTGGACGGTCCCGGCGATGAGCGCGATCGTCAGGGCCCCGATCGCCCAGCGCGAGACCGTGCGCGTAATTCGCTCATGCAGGTCGAGCGTCCGATCCGCCGTCTCGGGTGTGGTGACGGTCGCGAGCGCGTTCTTGAGGCGCGGCATGTCGATCACGAGAAACAGCGTCAGGAAGATGATGGTGAAGATGGCAAGCCCGGCTGCGAACGCCTCGCCGGCGACGCCCAGGATCGCGCTGATTCCGGACGGGATCCAGTTCGCGAGGTCGCCTGAGCCATCCTGGACCGACGCTGCCGCACCCGAGTCGCCGAGCCACCCGAGCTCGTCGCTCTCACGGAGGTTGGCGACGAGATCCGGCAACGTCTTGATCAGGTCCCGGAGGTCTCCGACAAGCGGAACGAGGAGAAAGAGCGCCAGCACCACGACGGTGAGCACGGCGCCGAGTACGACCACCGTCGCAGCGAGTCCCCGGCCGAGTCGAGTGCGGCGCATGACCAAGCGTGTCGGGTGCTCGAAGACGAGGGCGAGGAAGATCCCGAGGAACACGAGGACAAGCGCTTCTTTGATCACGACGAGCGCAGCGGAAAGCGCGACGATCGCGGCCGCGAGAAAGAGCGTGCGGGGCGAGATCGAGATCTCGACACGGCGATCCGGGGGGATCACGACGTCGAGTCTACGAGTCGGTCCTGTCGGCACCCTCACGCCGCCAGCGGCCGTGGACAACTCAGTACACGATTGTCACGCAACCGCGCGCCACTCGCGCGTACTCTCAGAGTAGGCTGGAGCCGAGCAGGGGGCGGGTCGGGCCCGATCTCAGACGCGCGCGCGAGTAACTGTCCCGCTGTCCATCCCCGCTATCGCGCCTCGGCCCACGTGGCGGGGACGTCCGAGCCGCCCTCGGCCGCGACTCGCGCTCCGACGCGCATGAGCGCCGGGTGCGGCGCGATCTTGCCGGCGACGAGGCACTCGCCCTGCCGGAATCCTGTCGCCCGTTCGAGCAGGCTCGGCGGCACGAACGAGAACACGTCGCCGACGAATCCGAGGTCTGCGAGCGGAGTTCATGCGCATGAGCAGGAGGTTGTCGCACTGCGAGATCACGTTCTCGTGCACCTTCTGCGGGCGCTGCGTCGAGACGAGGAGGTAGAGGCCGAACTTTCGTCCCTCGGCGGCGATCCTCACGGCGAGGTCGGTCGCGAGCGCGCCCAGCTCGTCCGGGGGCTCGGCCGGGCAGACGTTGTGCGCCTCGTCGATCACGATCAGCACCGGACGCCTCGTCTCGCGGGCGCGCCAGAGCGCACCGAGGACCGCAATCGCGGCCAGCGTCTCCTCCTCCCGCGACGGGAGCGAGCCGAGGTCGATGACGAGACAGCGGGCAGAGCGCGCGTCCAGCTCCTCGACGATCGACGAGCCGTCGGGGCCTGCCCACACCGACCAACGGGTGACACCGAGCGTTCGCGCGCGCAGTGCAAGCTGCCTCGCCCCGGCATGCTCGGACTCCGCCAGCTCTTCCACGAACGCGGGCCGGCCTTCCTCCACTGCATCGAGGAAGATCGCGTACTCCTCCCGGTCGCCGACGGGGTCGAGGCGAAGGGTGGCGGCCTGCGCGGCCGGGTCGAGATCGAGGAGCCGAAAGGAGAGCTTCTCACCGCCCTCTGCGCCGGCACGCCTGACGGCGACCCCACGGGCAGCCTCGGCGTGCCGGGCGGCTGCGGCCTCGTCCACGCCCGGCCGGGCCTCGCCGAGACGGACGAAGTCCGAGTTCGGATCCAGGATCACCACGTCGAGCGTCGTCTCCGCCAGGAGCCTCTCCAGGACCGCCCCGAGGGCGTACGTCTTCCCCGAGCCCGACTGCCCGCAGAGGAAGGAGTGCCGGTCGAAGCCTCCGGCGTCCAGCGCGAACGACACTCCCGGCGCGAGCGTCAGCTCCCCGACTTCGAGGCGGGCCCGCGAGGGCGCCACGCGCTCGAGGTGCGCCGCCACCTCCTCCGGCGCCGCCGGCCGGGCGAGCACGTCGTGGAAAGGCCGGCCGTCGCCTTCGAGGATCGTCCCCTCCCCGACGGCTGCCCGGATGGGGACCCGCGTCCGGAACGACGGGGCGTCTCCGCCGTCGCCGCCGAAGCCGGCCTCGGTGCCCTCCATCTGCGCATGCTCGAGCGTGAGCACCTGACCGAGCCGCGCACCCGAATCGTCCTCGAGGACGACGTAGCCGCCCGTCTCGAACTCGAGCCCGTGGAGCGAGGCCTGGAAGCTGAACCCCCGGCCGTCAAGCGACGTCGAGAGCGGGAGCACCGCCTCCTCGAGCTCGCGGCGAAGCGAGCGGAATGCTTCGACCTGCTCGCGGACGCCCACGAGGCGAGCGTACCCCGCCCGGCCGGCGGGCGCGACCGGTTACGCCTCGTCGCTCGAATGGAAGTAGTCGCGCGCCGGCCTGGCCTCCGGCTTCCACCAGAAGGGCGTCCGCGCGAGCACGAACGCGCACCAGCCGCCGGCGGCGAAGAGGCATGCGATCGTCAGCCAGTACGCAGCGCTCCGGTCTGTCTGTGCGAAAGAGAACGTCGACCTCGTCGCCTGGTAGAGACCGAGGAGTGCGAGCAGCGCGAGGAACGCAAGCCCGACTCCCGCCGCAGGGCCGAGTCGCCAGGGGAGCCAGACCAGCACGAGTGCGGCGGCGATGAACACGAGAGCGACAAGCGCCGGCCCGCGCCCGTCGTCCACCAGCCGCTCGACCTGTCCGCGGTAGGCATCGTGGACGTACCGGCCGGAGAAGGACGTTCCGCCGGTCGCGAGGTCGAGCCCGCTCGGCTCCGCCCGCCGTAGGTCCGACGTCAGGGTCGCGAACGGCAGCGCGAAGACGCCGAGCACCAGCGCGAAGAGACCGAATGCGACGGCCCGGGCGAGGAGCGGCCGTTCTGCGACCGAGGCGAGCACGCGCCCAAAGCGTACGCACCACCCAGGGCACGCTGTTTCACCCCTGGCCCGAGTTGGTACAAGGGAGGACATGGAATGGTGGATCATCCTTCTCATCGTCGCCGCGGTCATCGTCATCGCACTCCTCGTGATCGGAGGCCGGCGCGCGCAGGCCCGCAGAGTCGAGGGCAAGCGCGTCGAGGCCACCGAGCTTCGCCGGGAAGCCGAGGTCCAGGACCAGCGGGCGCAGGAGAGGATGTCGCTGGCCGAGGAGCAGGCCGAGCAGGCGCGCCGCGAGCGCGAGGCCGCCGCAGAGCGGGCACGCCGCGCCGACGACATCGACCCCGACGTCGGCTGACTCGACGCAGAGCCAGGCTGCTACCGTCGCCTGTGTGACGGCCCGGCTCGAGGATCTGCTGCGAAGGTCGTTTCCCGACGCGACCCAGGTCTCGGTCGAGGACCGGACGGGCGGCGGCGACCACTTCCAGGTGACGGTCGCAAGCCCGCGCTTCGTCGGGCTCTCGCTCGTCGATCAGCACCGACTCGTCTACGACGCGCTGGCGGAGCCCCTAGCCGACGGATCCATCCACGAGCTACGAATCAAGACGCGAGGAGAGGGATGAACCAGCTCAGCGACAGGATCAAGCAGACAATCGAATCCGAGGACGTCGTCCTTTTCATGAAGGGGACGCCGGAACGCGTCTTCTGCGGGAACTCCGGGCGGGCGCTCGAGGCGCTCCGGTCGGTCGGCGCGCCCGTCACCGCGGTCGACGTCCTTCCGGACCCGGCAATTCGGCAGGAGCTCTCGGCGATCTCGATGTGGCCGACGATCCCGCAGGTGTTCGTCCGCGGGAAGCTCGTGGGCGGCGCAGACATCGTCGAGGAGCTGGCCGCCACCGGCGAGCTTCGCGACACGCTCGACCAGACACTCGGCGACGGCTGGGCCGACCGGGAGCGTGAAGAGCGCGTCGTCGAGCTGGCGGCGCAGGCTCCGTTCCGGCTGGTGCAGTAGCGCCTAGAAGAGCCAGAACAGAACGCCGAGGCCGACGAGCAGGCCGATCAGGCCGCCGACGACCACGAATGCCCATGGGTTCAGGGCAACCCGGTTGTCCTCGTCCCAGCGGGTTCCGCTCATAGCCCAACTCTAGTCCGCAACGCGATGCTGGTCGTCCAGATCGCGCTCGACCGCGCTCAGCTCCGCGCCGGCCGGAGGGCTAGGGCTCGGTGTGGACGATCACGTCCGCGAGGTCCGGGTGCTCGGACCGGATGCGCTGCTCGATCTCGCTCGCGTCGGCGTGGGCGTCGGCGAGCGGCCGCATCGGGTCGAGCGCGAGGGTCAGGAACGCGACGAGCCCCTCGTCGGTTCGGAAGAGTCGCAGCTCGCGCGGGTCCCGCCCTGTCACCTCGCGAACCACGCGGCGGACGCCGTCGTGCTCGCGGCCGACGCCTCAGCCGCGAGCGGGCTCCCAGCCGTCTCCTCGCCGAGAGGCTCGAGGTGCGTATGAACGGCGGAAACCTCGGGTAGCTCGGCCCGGATCGCAGCCTCGACGGCCGAGGCGAGCTCGTGCGCCTCCCCCAGTGGAAGCGACCCTGGGAGCTTCAGGTGGCACGAGATCTCGGTTCGATCTCCGACGCGAAGGACGGCGACGTTGTGGATCTCGCGCACGCGCGGAACGCGCAACGCCGCCGCGAGCGCGCGCTCGCGGAGCGCCGCGTCCTCGGCGCGTGGCTCGACGTGAACGACGACGTCGGTGCCGGGCAGCGCGCGCTCGACCGCCTCCTCGACTGCGTCCGCCGCGGCGTGTCCCTGGCCGACGGCGGACGCGGGCGGCACGCCGATGACGACGTCGGCGAAATGCCGCCCGGCCGCCCTGCGCATGCGGAGCCGTCTCAGCTCGACCGAGGGCCCGAGCGCCTGGATCGCCCGCCTCGCTCTCGCGTCCGCGTCGATCGGCGCTCGATCCATGAGGACGTCGACGTTCTGGCGCATCAGGGCGAAGGACGCCGCGAGCACGAGACCGGCGACGAAGAGCGCGGCGACCGAGTCCGCGCCCGGGTAGCCGGCGCGGGCGAGGCCGAGGCCGACGAGCACGGCGGCCGTCCCCCCGAGATCGCTCGCGAAGTGGAGAGCGTTGGTCGCGAGCGCCGCGTTCTCGTACCGGCGGGCGCCGCGCCAGGAGACGACGGCACGGCTCGCGTCGATCACGATCACGAGCGCGACGACCGCGAACACCCACCAGTCGGGGTCGACCTCGTGCTCGGCGGCGCCGGTCAACCGGCGAATCGCCACGATGCCTATCGCCACGCTGGCCAAGGCGAGGAACGCCGCTTCCGCGAGCGCGGCCAGGTGCTCCGCCTTGCCGTGCCCGTACGGATGGCCCCGGTCGGCCGGGCGCACGGCGACGCCGACCGCGAAGAAGGTCAGGAGCGCGGCGGCGAGGTCGGTCCCCGAGTGGGCCGCCTCCGAGAGCAGTCCGAGGCTGCCCGACGCGAGCCCCGCGGCCAGCTTGATCGCGATGAGAACGACGGCCGCACAGACGGAGACCAGGGCGATCCGGCGCTCGGGAGCCATCCGGGTATTCTGGCCGCGTGGCCAGTCTTCCTGAGAGTGGCGCCGTCTACGAGATCGTCTGTCCGCACTGCCAGAAGACGTTCGAGCAGCAGCCTCTGACGGGCGACGCCCCTCGCTACCAGGGCTTCAAGTGCCCCCACTGCCGCCTCTTCGTCGCGTGGGAGCGGGCCGACGAGACCGACGAATCCAGCGAATCCGGCGGCTAGCCGTGCAGCGCGTCAACCTGTTCTCCGCCGAGATCGAGTACGACGCCGCCGACCCCGAGGACTACCGCGCAGGGTGGAACCGCTTCGGCGAGCGGCTCGGCGCCTCGGTGATCGGGGGCACGATCTACGAGCTGCCTCCGGGTCAGAGCAACTGCCCGTACCACTACGAGTACGGGTGCGAAGAATGGTTGATCGTGCTCGCGGGACAGCTGACGCTCCGGCATCCGGAGGGCGAGGACGAGCTCGAGCCGGGCGACGTCGTCTGCTTCCGCGAGGGCCCTGAAGGCGCGCACAAGCTGACCAACCGCTCCGACGAGACCGTTCGCGTTCTCATGCTCTCCACCAAGGGCGAGCCGGCGGTGGCGGTCTATCCCGACAGCGACAAGATCGGCGTCTGGCCCGGGGACAACCGCGACAAGATCATCGTTCGCCGCGAGAGCAGCGTCGACTACTGGGATCGCGAAGCCGCGCCCGGCGCTCAGGGTTAGCTCGCCGCAATTCGTCGCGCCGGACTCGAAGCGACCCGCGGATCCGCGTCGGTGCCTACATGCAGTCTTTGAGTGCCTGCGCCTCGGGGAGGCCTTCGAGCTTCTTCAGCGTGTGGTTCTCGATCTGCCGGATGCGCTCGCGGGTGACGCCGAACGCGCGGCCCACCTCCTCCAGGGTCCGCGGCTGGTCTCCGAGCAGGCCGAAGCGAAGCTCGATCACCCTGCGCTCACGGTCGGGCAGCGAGTCGAGTGCCCGATCGATGTCCTCGCGGCGCAGATGAAGCGAAGCTGAGTCGAAGGGCGACTCCGCCTGCTCGTCCTGGACGAAGTCTCCGAGCTCGGACTCCTCCTCCTCACCGATCGGCTTCTCGAGCGAGACCGGGAGCTGCGCCATCCGGAGGATCTCCCGCACCTCCGCGGTGGTGATCTCGAGCTCCTCGGCGATCTCGTCGGGCCGTGGCTCACGACCGAGTCGCTGGACGAGCTGGCGCTCGATGTGCACGACCTTGTTCAGCTTCTCCACCATGTGCACCGGGATCCGGATCGTGCGGGCCTTGTCCGCGATGGCGCGGGTCACCGCCTGCCGGATCCACCAGGTCGCATACGTCGAGAACTTGTAGCCCTTGCGGTAGTCGAACTTCTCGACGGCGCGGATCAGGCCGAGGGAACCTTCCTGGATGAGGTCGAGGAACGAGAGGCCGCGGCCGAGATAGGCCTTCGCAATGGAGACGACGAGGCGGAGGTTCGCCTCGATCATCTGCGTCTTCGCGTACATATCGCCCCGCTCGATCCGCTTCGCGAGGTAGACCTCCTGGTCGGCGGTGAGGAGTGAGACCTTGCCGATCTCGCGCAGGTAGAGCCGCAGCGAGTCGAGGGAAGGCTCGACGGTCAGATCGAGCTTCGGCGGCGTCTTCTCGCCTTCGGCGAGGGCCGGCTGCTCGTGCGGCGGCGTCTTGTGCTCCTCGCCCTCGTGCAGCTCGATCCCGTGATCGATGAGGTACGTGTAGAAGTCCTCGACCTGTTCCTTCGCGAGGTCGACCTCCTCGAGACCGTTGACTATCTCGTCGTAGGTCAGGAACCCCTTCTCCTGTCCTTCGACGACGAGCTTCTGAAGCTCTTCGATGTCGGGGAGCGTGATGTCGACCGTGAGCATTCGACCTCGCCTTCTTCGTTACCGACCGGACAATGTCTCTTGAGAACGAAGAGAGGCCGGCGAGTTGCTCCCCTCCGGCCCCAGCCGTGCCTGCAGCGCGGCGGATCTTACAACGGTCTGGGGAAAAGTGAACCCGAAATTCACGATTCGGCCGAAACACGGCCCACTTCCTCGCGGCAACTGTTGAAAACAGGCGCCTCGTCGAGGCCCGGAACGCCGAGGAAGCGGGCGAGGGCCGGCCCGGCGGCGCGGTCCGCTCCGTCCTCGACCTTGACGGCGATGCCCGTCCCGTCGGCGAGAGCGCCACAGAGGAGCCCTTCGGCGCCGCGCTTCACGACGGCGTTCGGGAGCGCCCGCATGAACGCCGTGTCCGCCGCGGTCGGCCCGCCGACGAGATCGGGATGGGACCGCATCGCCGCGACGACCCGATCGGAGCCGGGGAGCTCCGAGCGAACGAGCCGCGCGAACGCGGATGCCATCGCCTCGAGCGAGAGGGCGAAGGTGACGACGCCACAACCGTCGACCGCGGTGGGGATCCCGTCCGTGGGGACGCCGGCCGCGGCCGAGACGATCGCGGCAGCCTCCTCCTGGAGTGGATGACCCGGCCGACGGTAGCCCGGAAGCGGCCAGTCCCGGCGCTTCGCGTTCAGCAGCATGCCGGCGTGCTTGCCGGAGCAGTTGTGCCTGAGCTTCGACCCGTGATCCTGCCCGCACTCGAGCTCGCCCTCGTGAGAGCCCGACCTGGCGAGCAGCGCAATGGACCGCCTCGAGCTGCTCGGGCGTCGCCTCATGGGATGCGCACGCGATCGCGAGCTCGTCGTCGGGAAGGACGCCGTCCTGGGCCACGGGCAACGCCTGGAAGGGTTTCGCGCAGGAACGCATGAATGTGACCGTGCCGGGGTCGCCGGCTGCGTCCACGACCGCCACGCCCCGGACGGCGACCGCGTGCACGCGGTGCCGCGACTCGAAGACGGCGCCCCTCTCGACGACTACGCTGATGGCGTCCGCCACGGACGCAACCTTATGCCAGAGTTTCCCGAGATCGAGGCGCTCCGACGCTCGCTCGACGAGGCGGTTCGAGTTGCGCCGATCGAGCAAGCCGGGCCGGCGCACGTCGCGACGCTCAAGACGTTCGACCCGCCGCTCTCCGAGCTGGCAGGACGACGGTTCGCGGGGGCGCGGCGGCGCGGAAAGCACCTGCTCTTCCCGACCGACGACGGCGATCTCGTCCTGCACGTCCATCTGATGTCCGCCGGACGCCTCTCGTTCTCGCCGGCCGGGGAGAAGCGCCCGAAGGCGCCGGCCTTCCAGCTGATGTTCACGGGCGGCGATGCGCTCGTGCTCACGGAGGCGGGCGCGAAGAAGCGCGCGAAGGTCGGGCTGTTCCGGCCGGAGGCGATCGAGGAGGAGTTCGCCCACCTCGGCCCCGAGGCCGTGGGGCTCGGGGCCGAGCGTCTCGGCGAGATTCTGCGCGCGGACTCGCGCCGCCTCCACCCGTTCCTGCGGGACCAGCGGGCCCTGGCCGGAATCGGCCGGGCCTGGACGAACGAGATCCTGCACCGCGCGCGTCTCTCCCCCTACGCGCTCTCCACCGACCTCTCGGACGCCGAGATCGAGCGGCTGGCCGCAGCGATCGACGAGGTGCTGGCGGAGGGCCTCGACCTCCGAGAGCGCGGCGTCGGGGACGCGAAGGCGTTCGGGATCCACAAACGCCTCGGCGAGCCGTGCCCGGTCTGCGGCACGCCGATCGCGCAGGTCGACTTCGAGGAGCACACCGATCTACTACTGCCCCGAGTGCCAGACCGGCGGCCGGATCCTCAAGGACCGGCGACTCTCGCGCCTGCTCCGTTGAGCCGAAATCCCGCCGCGGGCCGCTGGTAGTTACCCGCGCGGACTAGTTCTCCCCCGGGGGACCCCCCTTGGTTACCCCTCTGCGATCAGCCTACTGCGGCCGGACGCACGTGTCTGTGACGGAGTGTGACGACATTCGGCAGCTTCGTCACGGGTCTCAGCGCTGCCTCCTGGCTCGGGGATTACCCCCAATCGGGCGGTGCGGAGAACCCCACGTGCAGATTCATGGAAGCCCCATTCGCGGGACAGCCGGAGTCTTCCATGCTCAGAGCACACCAACCCAACTCCCCAAGGAGCACAGATCACATGATTCGCACCGGAGACACCATCGAGAACCCCGTGACCGGCGAGCGCCTTCGCTTCCTGAAGACCTCACGCGACACCGGCGGCGAGTCCGTCGTCGTCGAGGTCACGGTTCAGCCCGACGGCTTCGTCGCGGCGGCCCACGTTCACCCGAACCAGAGCGAGCACTTCCAGGTCCTCGAGGGCACGGTCGGCTTCAAGCTCGACGGGAAGACGATCGAGGCCAAGGCCGGCGACTCGGTGGTCGTCGAGCCCGGCACCTCGCACAAGTTCTGGAACGCCGGCGAGACGCCCGCGCGCTTCGTCACGGTCGTCAGCCCCGCCCTCCAGTTCGAGCAGCTCATCGAGACGATGTTCTCGCTCGCTGCCGACGGCAAGACGAACGGGAAGGGCATGCCCAACCCGCTCCGGCTCGCGGTGATCGCGAGCGCGCACTTCGACGACGTCCGGCTTCCGTTCCCGCCGGCCTTCATCCAGCGCATGGGCCTCGCCATGGGTCGCCCGGTCGGTCGCCTCCTCGGCTACGAGCCGACGCACGCATCCGCCCCCGCCACCGGCGGGCTCGCCGTCGCCGAGGCGTAAGCACGAGCTTCAACCGCCCCGGCCGCGAGTTCGCGGCCGGGGCGATACCCGCCGTGTGAGAATGCCGGCGTGAACGGTTCCGCCTCGCAGTTCTACTCCGGCGCCTGGCTCGCGATGAAGCTCGGCGTCGAGCCCCGCCGGATCGACATCGAGCGGCGGAGCGGCGAGCTCCTGGGCATCCCAGCCGACCGGGGGGACGACCACGTCTACCCGGTCTTTCAGTTCGGCCTTGACGGCCGGCCGCTTCCCGCATTTGTACGGGCGGTCCGGACCGCCCGCGAAGCCGGGCTCGACGACGCGGAGCTGTACGAGCTCCTACTGCGCCGCGAAGGGATGACGGGAACCACGCGGCTCGCCGACGCCCTCCGCGAGGGTCGCGAGGAACACGTGCTCGAGGCGATCCGCGCCGCCGCGCCCCGCCGCGCCCGCTGACCGACTACGCCGGCGGGAGGGAGATCCGCAGCCGATCTCCGTCGGCGCGGACCGAGCCTCCGAGCGCTCGAACCAGGGTCGCCGCAGAGGCCGCGCCGAGCTCGCGGAGCTCTTCCCCGGTGACGACGACCCGTGCGGTCTCGGTCAGGGGCGTGACCTCGAGCTCGGCTCCGTGCACGGCCAGGTCGACCGAATCCAGGCCGCCGTGGCGCCGCGTCGCCCGCGCGAGCTGCCGCACGGCGCGGCGCGTCGCGTCCACGTCGACGCGCACGAGCGCGCCCTCCCCGGAGACGACGGCAGAGCCCTCTTCGAGCTCCGCCGCCGCGCCGCGGGCGAGCTCGAGCGAGTCGACCTCGTCGAAGCGCGGCTCGTAGCGGCCGTCCTCGATCCGGGCGACGAGGGCAAGCTCCTCGAGCAGCTCGGCGATCTGGTCGGATGCCGCCTCGATCATCGAGACGTAACGACCGGCGGGCTCCTCCAGCTCCGCGCGGGCGAGCGTCCGTGCGAAGCCGTGCACCGTCGCGAGCGGCGTGCGGAGGTCATGGCAGGCAAGCGAGACGAGCCGCGGGAAGCTCGCGCCTTGGCTCACGGGGCCGGTGCTACGGTTGCCACGTGGCCGAGAGGGTAACGACAGCACCCGATCTTCAGGCATCCGAGCCCGACGTCCGCCTCGGGCTCTCGCGCGTGGGTGTCACCGGCGTGCAGAAGGCGGTCCGGATGCAGCACCGGGGCCAGGAAGCCCTGGTCTCGGCCGAGATCGACTGCTTCGTCGACCTCGACGCATCCCAGAAGGGCGTCCACATGTCTCGCTTCCCAGAGCTGTTCGAGGAGGCGATCGACGAGCTCGTCATCCCGGGCAAGCTCCTCGTGGAGCGGCTCGCCGAGCACATCGCAACCAGCATCGTCGAGCGCCAGCGCGCATGCCGGGCCGAGGTTCGCATCCGCGCGCGGTATCCGATCGAGCGCCTCACGCCCGTGACGGCGCTCACGACGCAGGAGCTCGTCACGCTGATCGGGATCGCCGCGGCGACACCGACCGCCGCCCGGCGCGCGGTCGGAGTCGAGGCGACCGGGATCAACGCGTGCCCGTGCGCCCAGGGTCTCGTGCGCGAGGAAGCCGCCGCACGGCTCGGTGACGCCGGATTCGACGGCGCGGACGTCGAGCGGATCCTCGAGCTCGTCCCGCTCGCGACGCACAACCAGCGAGGTCGAGGGACGCTCTACCTCGGAACGTCGCTGCGCCTCGACGCGGAGGACCTCGTCGGCGTGGTGGAGCGCTCGATGAGCTCCCCGATCTACGCGCTCCTCAAGCGTCCGGACGAGCTCTTCGTCGTCGAGCACGCGCACCTGACGCCGCGCTTCGTGGAGGACTCCGTCCGGCTCATGGTCGCCGGCGCGCTCGAGCGATACCCGGAGCTCGGGGACGATGACTTCGTCCTCGCCCGCCAGGTCAACTTCGAGACGATCCACAACCACGACGTGCTCGCCGAGCGGCACGGCACGGTCGGGGAGCTCCGCCGGGAGCTCGAGACGGGCGAGCAGGCCGAGCGCCAGACCGAGCTTCGCGACTGGCTCTCTCAGCCGCCGCGCTGAGTTAGCCGCGACGGGCAAAGCCCGCCGCGGGGCGGCAACGCCCGCTCGGCGTCGAGGCACCATCCCGCGCCGGCTCGCCAGAGCCAGACCTCCGGCTGCAGCGGGTCGCCGTGTTCGTCGAACGATCCATGGCACCGGAGGTACGCGAGGACCGAGGGTCGATCGTGGGCGCCGGCGTCCCGCGCCTCGACCACAAGCTCCACGGCGCGACGCACCTGCTCGAGTCCCGACCAGAGCTCGGTCGCCGACGTGCTTGCGGCCGACGGCGCGAAGGGAAGCGCGAGAAGGACATCGCGGTCCGTGCCGAGGTCTGCGCCCTGCACCCCGTCGAACGCGACGACCGGAATCGGTGCCAGCGATCGCGCCCGCTCGATTTCCGGCTCTCCCGCCAACCCGCAGAGCACGAGTACATCGGCCTCACCGGCTACCTCGGTCCGCTCGAGGCCCACGAGCTGCAGCTGGCCGTCGAGCTGGGCGCCGTACTCGTGGTCACCGGCCACGACAAAGGCTCGACGTCCCGCACCGCGCAGATCGTCGGCGAGACGCGCCGCGACTTCGGTGTCCCGGGCCACCAGTCGGAACACGGTGCCGCGGTGATCGGCCGGTTCCTCGCAGCCCGGCTCGTCGCCCCGCGTGACTCCCGCCCAGGTCGCCACCGGAGCGATCAGCGGCAGCCCGGCCGGCGCGGTGGCCTCCAGCGTGTCGGCCACGTCCCGCGAGCGGAACGGGCCGAGCAGCGCGACCGCGTCCGGATCCTCCGCAGCGGCAACACCCGCGGCCACCGAGTCGTCGACCCCGTGAGCAACATGGCGCAAGCCGCCGGAGGCGAGGACGACGTCCACTTCGGCCGCGAGCGCGGAAGGCAGTGCCGAATGGACGTTCACGCTACGCCCGTGCGACGGCGCGGCGGCGGAGCTGGATGCGATGCTCCGTGCCCGCGCGGAGGCGCCTGATGTTCACGCGGTGGAGGACGAGCACGGCGAGCCAGCCCGCGATCGTGAAGCCGAGCACCGGCCCCGACGCCCCGAAGAGAAGCGCGAAGAGCGGCAGGCTCGTCGCGGCGGCGATGGACGCCACCGACGCGTACCGCGTCACCAGGAAGACGACGATCCAGACGCCCGCGGCCGTCAGGGTCGCGAGCGGCGCGAGCGCGAGACCGACGCCGCCGACGGTCGCCACGGCCTTCCCGCCGCGGGCGAAGCGCAGGAAGATCGGCCGCCAGTGGCCCGCGACTGCGGCGAGCCCGGCCAGCACTGCTACGAGGTCGTCCGCGAGCCAGCGGCCGAGGAGCGCCGCCGCCGCGCCCTTGGCGATGTCGAGGAGCGCGACGGCGAGCCCGAGCTTGAACCCGAGCGAGCGCCAGACGTTCGTCGCCCCCGTGTTGCCGCTCCCGACCGTGCGGATGTCGACGCCGGCGAAGACCCGCGGCAGCCAGTACCCGAAGGGAAGCGAACCGAGGCAGTACCCGAGGGCGATCAGGGCGACGGCGACGGCGGTATCACGCACGAAGAGCTAGGGCTGGATCGCGTACTTGGAGGCCCAATCGTTCACGACGTCCCAGTCGAGGTTCCGCAGGAAAGCGTCGATGTACGAGCCGCGGTCGGTCTGGTAGTCGAGGAAGTAGGCGTGCTCATAGACGTCGAGCGCGACGAGCGGCGTCGCGTTCCAGATCGGGAACGTGTTCTGCGCGTCCCCGACGTAGTTGAAGAGGCGCTGCTCGTCCCAGTCGTACGCCGTCCACGCCCAGCCGCGCCCGGCCATCCCCGTTCCCTTCAGGTCCTCGCGCCAGGTCTGGAGGCTCCCGAAGTCGCGCCGGATCAGCTCGCCGACGAGGCCGTCCGGGTCACCTCCCCCGCCGCCGAGGTGCTCGAAGTAGATCTCGTGGTTCTTGACTCCGCCGATCGCGAAGGTGAGGTCGACTTTGAGCGCGCGGATTTCCGAGTAGACCTGGTTCCCGGCCGAAGGATCGACGCTCCCGAGCTTGTCCAGGATCTCGTTCCGCTTGGCCACGTAGCCCTGGTAGAGCTTGTAGTGGGCCTCGACGGACGCACGCGAGATGCCGTCCATCTCGTAGAGCGCGGGCTTGAGCTCCCGGGCGGCGATCTCCTCGTGGTTGAAGGCGAGCGTGGCCATTGTCGTCTCCCAGTTCCTCTCTCTCGACGTCCGCGGGAGCTTATCGTTCCCGCCCGTGGAGTCTCCGAGGCGCACGGCACTCGTCACTGGCGGTACCGGCCGGGTCGGCCGGGCGATCGTCGCCCGGCTCGAGCGCGATGGATTCCAGGTACTCGGCGCCGGGCGGCGAGACGGGGACCTCGCGCGGCCGGACGACGCGCGCGCCCTCGTGGAGCGGGCGGCGTCCGAGCTCGGCCGGATCGACCTCGTCGTCCACGCCGCGTCCGAGGGCTTCGTGCCGAGGCCCGTCGCCGAGGTGGAGGAAGCCGACTGGGACGCCGCGTTCGGCGCGACGGCGAAGGGAGCCTTCTTCGTCGCGCAGGCCGCGGCGCCGCATCTGGCTCGCTCCGAGATCGGTCTGCTCGTGCTGATCGAGGACGTCGGCGCCTACGAGCCGTGGCCGTCCTTCGCGCCCCACTGTGCGGCGAAGGCGGCGGAAGCGATGCTGACCCGCGTGCTCGCGCGTGCGCTGGCACCGGACGTCCGCGTATGCGGCATCGCGCCCGGGCCCGTTGCGGTCGAGCCCGAGGAGGAGCAGCGCCGCGCGGCCGAAACGCTCCTCGGCCGCGTCGGGTCTCCCGAGGACGTCGCCCATGCGATCGCGTACCTCGTGGACGCGAGCTTCGTCACCGGCACGACGCTGGTCGTCGACGGCGGCCGGCTGCTCGGGCGGCGCCGCGCACCCGGCGAAAGGTGAGCCTGCGCCCCGCGGTCACCCGCGGGGCGCAGGCTGGTCGGCCGCTACCAGTCGTGGTCGTGGTCGTGGTGACCGTGATGGCGCTTCTTCGGCCCGGTCATGAGCAAGAGCTGTCCATCCTCCACCGTGTTCGTGCCCGGAGCCGCCGTTGGAGCATGCGCCTGGACGTCGAAGAGCCAGGTGTTGGCGCCGTAGAGCTCCTCGGCGTCGATGATGCCGCTCGTCTCCCAGATGCCAGGCAGGACGGCGACGCCGTCGCGACCGGGCGGGTCGAGCTCGGCGATGCGCTTGCGGTCGCGCACGTCCACGCCGACCCAGCCACGCTCGATCGGGAAACGCCAGATCGAGCCGTCGCGACCCTTCGCCGCCATGACGATGCGGCTCTCGGCCGTCCCGTCCTCGTTGATCATGAGGTAGTCGTCGCTCACGTCGATGTTGTCGGGGCTGATGGCCGTGTCCTTGCCCGCCGCGATCATCTCGTCGGCGTTGTAGGCGACGGTCAGCCAGCCCTTGGCGGTCGGATCCGGGTCGCGGAGCTTGAGCGAGTAGAGACGCCCGAGCTCGTTCACGCCGGCGGCGCCGCCGGTCGTGACGAAGAAGTACTCGTCGTTGTTCCGGTTGTTGAACGCGCCGTCCTCGGGCCGGGCAAAGCGGAACGCGTTCACGGCATCACTTGCCGCCTCGAGCTCGGCCTCGTCCATGTCCTCGGCACCGGGGATGAGCTCCCACTGGACCCGGATCGTGCCGTTGCGAAACGCGGTCTCGCTCGACATCGCCGGATCGACCGGCACGAGCACGTAGAGCTGGCCGTTGTCGAGGCCGTTGCGGCGCAGGACGCTCGCGCCCCTGTCGCGCTCCTTGACGCCGACGTACATGTAGACCTGGCTGTTCTCGCTCGCGGGATCCTGCGTGAACGGCCCGTCCTCCATCCCCATCGCGACCGTGAGCTTGCCCTTCGTCGGCTGGATGAGGGTGTTCTCCCAGGAGAACCGGCCGATCTTCGGGAGCGTGTGCAGCTCGTTGTCGAAGATGGCGACTGCGAGACCGCCCTTCCCGTCGAACGAGTTCGCGGGAGTTCCTTCCTCCTCACCCGTGATGTAGATGTGGCGGTCGAAGCCGATGCTCCGGGCCCGCCAGCGAGCCGGAGCAGAAGCGAGAGAACGGGCGCGTCGAGTTCCCGACCGCGGCCGCGGGGCCGAGGAACGTGTTCTCGTCGTAGACCCAGTCGTAGGCCCGCTCCCCGGAGAGAACCATCCCGTGCCTGTCGAGGACGAGCTTCGAGACCAGGGCTCCGCGGTTGAGCGGATCGCCCACCACCGGCTCGGACATCGTCGTGTTGGTGAGCTCGTGATTCATGTAGAGGATCCTCGTCCCCTTCCCGGCTTTGTGTGCGCCGAGGCCGTCGGGGATTCCGACCATCTTGTACTGCTTCGCTCGATTGCTCGTCTCGGGGACGGTGTCGCCGACCGACAGCAGCCGTTTCGTCTCGTAGCCGCCGGCGATCGCCACGGTGTAGGGCTTGATCGGTGCGATCGCGGCCGTAGCTCCCGCGCCGACCGCGAGGGCTGCGACCGCAGTGATCGCGAGCAGCCTTATCCCTTTCCGCATGCTTCCTCCTTGACCCGTTGCCCGTGCGGCCACATCTACGGCAGGTCGCGACTGACTGGTGGTCATCGACCTGGTAAAGGAGGGGTCTCGATTCGGTTGCTCCGGGCCCCGAATCCGAGCAGCCTTGCGCTCCGTATTGATCCGCGATATGGCTGTAGCCGTCATGGGGGCGACCGAGCGGGACGCCAACCTCATCGAGCGGACCGGTCGGGGCGACCGCGTCGCGTTCGAGGAGCTCTACCGGCGCTTCGCGCGGCCGGTGCTCGGAATGGCCATGCGCCAGCTCGGAGACAACGGCCGCGCCGAGGACGCGACGCAGGAGACCTTCGCCGCCGTATGGCGCTCCGCACGGAGCTATCGCTCGGACCGAGGCAGCGCGTCCGCCTGGCTCTACGCGGTCGCACGTCACGCGATCATCGACCGCGCTCGCCAGCGCACCGAGCCCGCGACCGAGGTTCCCGACGCAGCAGCGGAGCAGGCCGGTCCGGCCGAGCTCGCCGAAGCCTCGTGGCTCTCGTGGCGCGTCCACTCCGCGCTCGAGCGTCTCCCGGAGCGTGAGCGCGTCGTCCTCGAGCTCGCCTACTGGAGCGGCCTCTCGCAGACCGAGATCGCGAGCTACCTGGACGTCCCCCTCGGAACGGTCAAGACGCGAACCCGCGCCGGGCTCGCGCGACTCTCGAGCCTGCTCGACGAGGTTCGCGAGTGACGGACTTCGATCCGAATGCGAAGCGGCGCGAGCCTGCGCCGCTCCACGAGCTCATCGACGAGGATCTTCCCGAGTCGGAGGTCGACCGCCTTCGAGTCGTCGACGCGGTCCTGCGCAGGGTGCCTGCGCCGCCGGGAGAGCTTCCACCTCGACTCCGGAGTGTGGTCGCCGAGGTCACGCAGCCGCGCGGCATCGTCCTCACTCGCAGACGGACCCTTGTCGCGATTGCCCTCGCCGCCGCGCTCGCAGCCCTGACGTTCGGGATCGGCCTCAGCGCCGGCAGCGACGACTTCGACGAGTCAGCAGCCATCCCCATGGCGGCGACCGACGAAGCGCCTGACGCGGCGGCGACGATCCGCCTCGGCGAGCGCGACGAGAACGGCAACTGGCCCATCCGCCTCGAGGTGAGCGGCCTGAAGGAGCTTCCCGAGGGTGGCTACTACACGCTCGCGCTCACGAAGCGCGGCGAGTTCGGCGCGTTGTGCGGGAGCTTCCGCATGGGCGAGGGCGAGACCGAGGCCGAGTGGACGGTGTCGTACCGCCTGGCCGACTACGACACCTGGGTTGTCACGGCGTACCTTCCGGACGAGCCGCGGCAGCTCGATCGACCGGCGCTCCTCGAGGTCGACGTCCCTAGCTCGCTCTAGGGGGCGACGCGGTTCGCGGCGACGAACGCCGCGTGTGTCACGGGCATCAGCTCGGCGAGGAAGCGCTCGCACGCGTCCGCATAGCGGCGGATCTCCCGCTGCGCGGTCTCGGCCGCCCGCAGCGAGACGAAGTTCATGAGCGAGCGCGCGTTGACCGTCCAGTAGAACTCGGTGTAGGCCCCGACGGGCATGACCGAACGTGCGAGCTCGCGCGCGACGCCAGCCTCGACGAGCCGCTCGTAGGTCGCGTACGCCTCGTCGTAGAGGCGGCGCATCTCGTCCCGCGCCGTTTCCGCGAGCTCGGGGTCGACGGGCTCGAAGCTGTACGAACCGGGCTTTCCGACCTGGGACCTGACGTCCTCGGCCTCCGGAACGTAGAAGTCGTCCGTCGCTCGCGCGTACCGCATGGAGAACTCGTTGAAGGATCCGACGCGGTGCCGCATCCACTCGCGCGCGACGAAGATCGGGCAGCGGATGTGGAAGCGGAGGGCGTTGTGTTCGAAGGGGGTCCCGTGCCGGTCGCGCATGAGGAAGCGGATGAGACCCTCGTCGGACTCGTCCATCTCCTCCTTGCGGCGGGCGAAGCTGACCCGCGCGGCGTTCACGACGGAGAGGTCAGAGGCCATGGCGCCGTCGAGGCGGACGAAGCCGTGGTCGAGCACGTCGATGGTGTTCTCGGGTATGACCTCCGTCGTGACCGTCACCGCGGCGAGTGTACCGAGGCTGTATGTCGGCACCTCCGGCTTCTCGTATGCGTCGTGGCGGGGCGGGTTCTACCCCGCCGACGCAAGGCCGGAGGCGTTCCTGCGGCACTACGCCGAGCGGCTTCCGACCCTCGAGCTCAACAACACCTTCTACCGCCTGCCCTCGGAGGAGCAGTTCGAGCGGTGGGCCGCGCAGACTCCGCCCGGCTTCCGGTTCGCGGTCACGATGAGCCGCCGCGTCACTGCACGGGGGCGGGTCGAACGCCTGGACACGTTCGTGCAGTCGGCGGGCGCGCTCGGCGACCGGCTCGGGCCCGTGCGGGTGAAGGTGCTGCAGGAGCGCGACGACGGCTTCCTGCTCCTCCTGCTCGGCTCGCTCGATCCCGACCTTCGCGTCGCGCTCGACTTCCGGCACGAGTCCTGGAGCCACCCTGACGTCACCGCGCAGCTCGACGAGCACGGTGTCGCGCGCGTCGACGCGCTCGACGGGGCCGCACGCTTCCGCTACCTCCGGCTGCGCGACACGCCCTACGACGACGCGACGCTCGCCGAGTGGGCCGCGAGGATCCGTCCGCTCGTCGACGGGGGCGTCGAGGTCTACGCCTACTTCAAGCACGAAGACGAGCCGACGGCGCCCGCCTACGCACGCCGACTTCTCGACCTGGCACTGAAAGACTAGGTTTCTCCCAGCGAACAAAGGAGATTGGCATGCCGTTCGAGGTCCCGCCGCTGCCGTACCCATACGACGCGCTGGAGCCGCACATCGACGAGGAGACGATGCGGCTCCACCACGACAAGCACCATCAGGCCTACGTGGACAAGGCCAACGCCGCGCTCGAGGGAACCGAGTGGGCCGATCGGCCCGTCGAGGAGGTGCTGACGCACCTCGGCGAGCTCCCCGAGGACAAGCGCATGCCCGTTCGCAACAACGCCGGCGGTCATGCGAACCACACGCTCTTCTGGGAGATCATGAGCCCCGACGGCGGAGGCGAGCCCGAGGGCGCGCTCGGGCAGGCGATCGGCGAGACGTTCGGGAGCTTCGAGGACTTCAAGAGCAAGGTCGCCGACGCAGCCGTGAACCGGTTCGGCTCCGGGTGGAGCTGGCTCGTCCACGACGGCTCCGGGCTGGCGGTCGTCTCGACCCCGAACCAGGACAGCCCGGTCCTCGAGGGCATGACGCCGATCCTCGGCGTCGACGTCTGGGAGCACGCCTACTACCTCAAGTACCAGAACCGTCGACCCGACTACGTCGCGGCCTGGTGGAACGTCGCCAACTGGCCCGAGCTGGCGCGGCGCTACGAGGCGGCGGTCGGCGCGGGCGCGACGGCGTAGAGCCGACCTCCACGCGGATGGACCCTCCGGCGCCGCTCCGGCGCTACGCCGAGCGTGCCATGCCGCGGGCGGGCGGGCTGCCCGAGCGCGTCCGGCTGACGCAGACGGGCCAGTTTCGTGCGAGGCCGGGCGGCGGGTGGCTTCGCTTCAAGGCGACGCAGGAGCTCTCAGTGCGGGAGGTGGCGTTCGCCTGGCGCGCCCGCTTCCGGCGGACGCCGGTCGTCTGGTTGGACGTGGTCGACTCCTACGAGGCCGGCCGCGGCTCGCTCGCGGCGCGCCTCTGGGGGCTCATCCGCGTCATGCGGGCCGAAGGTCCGGAGATGGACGAGGGCGAGGCGATGCGCTACCTGGCCGAGCTCCCCTGGGTGCCGTACGCGATGCTCGGAAACGACTCGCTCGAGTGGCACGCGGCCGGCGAGGACGCTGTGGGGGTTCGGACGCGCGTCGGTGCGTCGCGGGTCGGCATCACGCTGCACCTCGACGGTGACGGCGACATCGTCGCGGCCTCGACACCGGCCAGGCCGCGCACGGTCCGCAAGCAGACGCTCCCGACGCCGTGGCGGGGGACGTACTCCGACTACGCCGAGCTGGGAGGCGTCCGCATCCCGACCCGCGCCGAGGTGGAATGGACGCTGCCCACGGGACGGTTCACGTACTTCCGCGGCACCGTCACGAGCTTCGAGGCGATCTAGACCGCCGTCGACAGCGAGAGGCCGAAGTCGCCGGCCGGGTCGGTCCACCACTCGCGAAGCTCGAAGCCGGCCTCCACGAGCTCGCGCTCGACGCCCTCGCGTCGGAACTTCGCACTCACCTCGGTGTGCAACTCCTCCTCCTCCGCGAACGCGACCTCGAGATCGAGCGCCGAGAAGCTGACGCGCTGCTCGGCGAGCGAGCGGAGCCGGATGTCGACGAGCTCCCGCTCCGGATCCCACCGCGGTACGTGGCGAAAGCGCGAGAGCTCGAAGTCGGCGCCGAGCTCGCGGTTCAGCACCGAGAGAAGGTTGAGGGAGAACCGCGCCGTCACGCCCTGCGGGTCGTCGTACGCCGCGACGATTCGCGCGGGATCCTTGACGAGGTCGGTTCCGAGAAGGAATGCCTCGCCGGGCTCGAGGGCGGCTCGAAGATCCGAGAGAAGCGCGGCCCGCGCATCCGGCTCGAAGTTGCCGACGCTCGACCCGAGGAAGGCGACCATCCGGCGGCCCCTTCGCGGGAGTAGGCCGAGGTGACGCTCGAGGTCTGCGACGAGCCCGATTGCCTCGACCCCCGGGTATTCGTCGGCGAGCGCGGCCGCGCTCACCCGGAGCGTTGCCTCGTCCACGTCGAGGAGGACGATCCGGCGAAGCGTCCCCAGGTCCCGCATCGCATCGAGGAGGAGCCTGGTCTTTTCGGAGGTGCCGGCGCCGAGCTCCACGAGCGTGTCCGATCCCGAGCGGGTCGCGATGTCGGGCCCGTGCCCCGCGAGGATCGTCCGCTCGGCCCGCGTGAGGTAGTACTCGGGCAGCCGGGTGATCTCGTCGAAGAGGCGCGAGCCCTCCTCGTCGTAGTGCCACTTCGGGGGTAGTCGCTTGGGGGTCGCGGTGAGCCCCTCGCGCACGTCGCGCTCGAGCGCGGCTCGACGTTCGTCGGCATCGAGCAGGACTTCGATCTCTGGCGCGCGTGCCGCGATTTCGGTCATTCGTCGCGGGCGATGCGGAGTCCGGCGAAGATCTGGCGGCGGATCGGAAAATCCCAGTTCCGGAAGGTCGGGCGCGCGACGAGTGGGGACGTCGCCCAGGAGCCGCCACGCAGGACGCGGAACTCGTCTCCGAAGAAGACTTCCGAGTACTCGGGGTAGGGGAAGGGCCTGAAGCCGGGGTATGCCGCGAACGGCGAGGCGGTCCATTCCCACACCTCGCCCGCGCCTGTGAGCAGGCCCGCTCTCGCGGCCTTCTCCCACTCGGCCTCCGTCGGCAGCCTCGCGTCCGCCCAGCGCGCGTATGCCTCGGCCTCGTGGAACGAGACGTGCTGCACGGGCTCGTCGGGCATGAGCGGGAGATCGCTGCCGAAGCGGCTGACCTCGCTCTCGCCCAGCCAGTAGAGCGGCGCCTCGATCCGCTCGGCCTCTCGCCACGCGCGTCCCGCGTCGCTCCACCAGCGGGGATCCTCGTAGCCGCCGTCCTCGTGGAACTCTCGATACTCGGCGTTCGTCACCGGAGCCGCCTCGATCAGGAACCCGGGCAGGTCGACTTCGTGCGCCGGCCGCTCGTTGTCGTAGGCCCAGGGCTCGTCGGTTCCGAGCTGGAACGGCCCGGCGGGGACCGGCACCTCGCCCGCGGCGGCGACCGGCCGCGGTCCGCCGCCCGGATGCCGCAGGCCCGAGAGCGCGATCGTCTGGAGCATCGTCTCGTCGTGCTGGCGCTCGTGCTGGACGATCAGCCCGAAGATGTAGCCGCTCCGGAGGAGCGGGTCCTCGGCGTCGAGCGAGATCCCGTCGAGCACCTCGAGCGTGCGCTCGCGGACGCGCGCGACGTACTCGCGCGCCGCCTCGGGACGGAGGAGCGGCAGAGCACCGCGCCCGCTTCGCTCCTGGGCGAAGGCGTCGTAGAGCTCCTCGCCTTCCGCGAGAAGTGGCGGAAGGCCGCCGACCCGCTGACCGATCCAGAGATCCTCGAAGTGCCCCATGTGGGCGAAATCCCAGACGAGCGGCGACTGGAGCGGCGACCACTGGTGCGTGAGCGCGTCGTCGTCGAGCGGAGCAAGGAGCGCCTCCGTGGCCGCGCGGGCGGCCTCGAGCTCCGCGGCGATCCGCTCTCGGCTCACCGCATCGGCGGTGACCGCACTCCCCCGAGGCTCACTCGCAGCCGTCACGCGCGCGAAGCCTAGTGACGTCCGAGAGGGCCATGTCCGGGTCTGATCCTGGACATGGCCCTCTGGAGGGTTGGCTAGCAGTCGAGGACGTCGGCGATGCGGTCCGAGTCGCGCAGGAACCGGGACGCCTGGGCCCACGTGATCCGCCCGCGGAGGAACTGCGAGATCACTTCGAGCGGGAACTCGACACGAAGCCCGCTGCAGGCGCGCCGGTCGTTCCGCCGCTTGCCGTCGTCGAGCACCTTCTGGATCGCCTTGACCTCGTTCGCAAGCTTCTTGCCCGACCCGACGCCCGTGACGGCGGCAAGCAGGTCGTCGAGCTGTTCGTCCGCGCCCTTGACACGGACGGTGAACGTGCCCGTGGAAGCGTTCCCGCTCGCGTCGGTGGCGGTGCAGCTCACCGTTCGCGTTCCGATCGGGAAGAGTGAGCCGGACGCCGGCGCGCACACGATCTCCGCGGCCTCGGACGCCGTCACCGAGTAGGAGACGAAGGCTCCGCCGGGCCGGGTGGCATTCACGACGATCGGCCCCGGGAGGGACAGCACCGGGGCGGTCGTGTCCTGCACCGTGACCGCGAACGTGCCCGAGGACGAATTGCCGGCGCCGTCCACGGCCGTGCACGTGACGGTGGTCGTCCCGAGCGCGAAGCCCGAGCCCGACGCCGGCGAGCACGAGACCGAAGGGCTCGGGTCGGCGTCGTCGGTCGCGCCCACGGACCAGGTGACGGGAGTCGAAGCGCCGGTCGCCTCCACCGTCTTGTCCTCCGGGAGCTCGAGCGTCGGGGCGACCGTGTCCGCGAAGCCGGAGGCGATTGCGGAGCCGTACCCGCCGGTGACCGGCACGACGATCTTGCTCGCCTGGAGGTCGAGCGTGATCGTCGCGGCCGAGTTCGTCGTGACGCTGCCGTAGCTCGGGTAGCTCCCGACCACGATCACGGCGATCTGGTGCCCCGCCGGGAAGATGTAGTCGTTCGGCAGGAGCGGCCAGTTGAAGTCGTACTGCTGATCCACGACGAGCGGCTCCGCCGTGAAGAGGGAGTTGCGGTTGGACGAGTCGAGGATCCCCTTCGTGACCCGCCACGTCGCGGGCGTCGTGAGGTTCTTCGTCGTCCTGCGGTAGCAGCCGTCGTCCGCCGGGGTCGACTCGCCCCAGCAATCCTCGACGGTGGTCGTCGAGATGCCGTCACCGGACCGCGAGACACGCTGGACCCCGCCGCCGTAGTCGACGAGAATCGCGCCCAGATTCGTCTGCGTTCGGTTGACCGCCGCCTTGAGCAGGACGCGCGGCGTTCCGGAGATCCGCAGAGGAGCGGCCAGCGGCGCCGAGAGGAACACCCGCTTCGCGTTCGTGACCGTGTTCGGATTGGCGAGCATCGTGTTCTCACTCTGGCCCTGCTGGTCGGTGAACGCGGTCGAGTCGGGCGTCGAGCTCGCGCTCAGGCCGAGCGCGCCCGGCACCGTCGCGTCTGCTCCCGCGCGCAGGTAGAGGTTGAGTGCCTGCGTCGTCGGGATCGGCCAGTCGGCGTACGTCTCGAAGACGTCGCCGGCCGCCGTCTCCATGTCCACGCGAGGCTCGGACATGATCCCGTTCGGGACGCCCTGGAGCCAGAGGTCGAACCAGCGGTGGATCGTCGTGACCCACTCGGCCCGCCGGAAGTCGAACGGGTCGATGTGCCCCGTCTGCGTGAACCAGGCCTTCCGCGCGACGTCGTTGGCCGCGAGGCCCGCCCACCACTTGCCGAAGTGGTCCATGCGGACGTTGTCGTCGTTCAGGCCGTGGATCGCGAAGACGCTCGCCCGCACCCGCGAGACGTCCTTCAGGTAGTCGCGTTCGACCCAGAACGGGTTCATGTCACCGTGCTCGTCCCCGTCCTGCGCGTTCATCGCCTCGCGTGAGGGGAGACAGAGCGCGCGACGCTCCGGGTTCGTGACCGTGTTGCCGAGCGAGTTGCCCGGGTAGTTCGTGTTGAACCGGATCCCGTTCGAGCGCGAGTAGTCGTACCAGCTCGCGATCGCCGAGATCGGGACGATCGTCGTGAGCCCCTCGACGCCGGTCGCCGCGACGCCGTTCGCGAGGGTGCCGTCGTAGGACTTGCCGATCATGCCGGCCTTGCCGTTGTCCCAGTCGGCCACGACCGCGTTCCCGTCTTTGTCGAACCCCTGGACGCGGCCCTGGAGCCAGTCGATGACGGCCTTCATGCTCGCGACGTCGCCGGGACTGCCGTGCATCGGACAACCGGTCGAGGCGCCGGTCCCGTCCATGTGCGCGAGGATCATCGCGTAGCCGCGCGGGACGAAGTAGTTGTCGTAGAAGAGCGGGAACTTCTCGAGGACCCCGTCGCCGTCCGAGTCCACGATCCGCTCCGCCTCGTTCCCACGCCCGAGCGTCGTGTAGTACGGGCTGGGATCGATGATCGCGGGAACCTTGAGGCCTTCCTGCGTCGCCCTTGGCCGGATGATGTCGATGGCGATCTTGTCCTGAACGCCGTCGAGATCCTGGTCGACGTCGATCGAGACGAACACGCGCTCGCGGATCGCGTCCGCGTAGCCGAAGACGGGCTGCGTCACGCCGTCCTGGACGACGATCGACGGCGGCGTCTGGGCGCCGGCGGCTCCGGCGGCGACGAGCACGCAGACCAAAGTGGCGAGGGGAGCGGCAAGCCGAATCCCCGTCCTTCCGAGCATGTTGCCTCCTGGCGGTCGAACGAACGGGCTACGGACCTGCCTTTTGTATCTCACAGCGGGCGCGGACGCCAGCGACCGGAGGGGCGGGGCAACCCGCTCGTGAACCGAGCAAGATCTTGGAAGTCGCGCGCCGGCTACCGCGGGACGACGCGGCAAGTTCACCATCTTCGACCCCCCGGGTGTCGCGACCTCTACCTTGACGAGTTCCTGTCCTCGCCCGTGTTCGCGCCGAGCAGCAGGAGCGGTTCGAGACAGAGATCACAACTCAAGTCGCTGGTCACCCTGACCTAGCAGGTGAGTGATGAGCGGGCTCGCGTCGCATCCAACGGCGGGCGCTCAGGCAGCGCGTTGGACGGGGAGCACGAGCGAGCCGCCCACAGGGAGGACGCGGACGTCGACCTCGGGCGCGAGCTCGGCGGCGAGCCGGCGGAACTCCTCAGGCGCCTCGGTCCGGGCGCGGCCGCGCCAGTAGACCGGCCGGTACGTCCCCCAGTGGATCGGGACCGCGGCGCGCGGCCGCAGCAGGCGCAACGCCTCGGCCGCACGCGAGGGATCGAGGTGACCAGGGCCGACGTGAGGTCCCCAGCCGGTGACGGGAAGGAGCGCCACATCGGGGCCGACGTCGTCGGCCAGGCCGGGGAAGAGATCGGTGTCGCCCACGAAGTAGACGGTCGACGACCCGGCGAGTACGAATCCGAGCGACGGCACTTCGGAGCGCAGCGGACCGCGGTCGGCCGAGTGCTCGGCGTGGGTCGCGCGGACGGCGAGAGGGCCGATCCGGATCTCCTCCCCCTCATCCACTTCGACGACGTCGCGCAGGCGGCGCCGTCGCACGAGGCCGCCTGCCCCGCGCGGCACCACGATCCGGGCCGACCGCCCTACCCGCTCGAGCGACGGCAGGTCGAGGTGGTCGAAGTGCACGTGCGAGACGAGCACCGCGTCGACGTCTCGGATCGCCGCCTCGTCCAGTGGGGCGGACCGGCGGAGGTGCCCGACGAGCCGGCGGATGACCGGGTCGGTGAGGACGCGGACGCCGTCGAGGTCGACCAGCACGGTCGAGTGCCCGACCCACGTCAGTCGTCCGGATGATGATCTAGCGACTACTTCGGTGGCCTCCGTCGTTTCGAACCGTACGGCATGCGTGTTCTGGAGCTTTGGCGGTACCCGGTCAAGTCGATGCGCGGCGTCTTGCTGGAGCGGGCGCACATCCGCGACGGCGGAATCGTCTCGGACCGGCTCGTCCAGGCGATCGCGCTGGACGGGCCCCGGGCGGGACGTGTGATCACGGCACGAACCCATCCCGGTCTCCTCGGCCTCGCCGGCACGCTCGACACGGACGGGCGGCCGCTCATCGACGGCGTGCCCTGGGACGGCCCGGACGCACGGGCAGCCGTCCGCTGCGCGCTCGGAACCGATGCGTTCGAGCTCGTGCTCTACGAGGGGCTCGGGCCGCAAAGGTTCGACATGCTGCCGCTCACGATCGTCACCGATGGCGGGCTCGCCGCGTTCGGCTACGACCGCCGGCGCCTCCGCCCGAACATCGTGCTCGGCGGGGTGAACGGTCTCGAGGAACGCGGCTTCGCAGGAAGCACCCTCCGGATCGGCGACGTCCCGGTCGAGGTCGTGAAGCCCCGTTCTCGCTGCGTGATGACGACGTTCGACCCGGACACGCTCGAGCAGGACCACGGCGTACTGCGACACATCGTGAGAGATCTGGACAACATGATGGCCCTCGACTGCCGCGCTCTCGCCGACGGGGAGATCGCCGTCGGAGACCCGGTCATCCTGGAGGAGACATGAGGCTGCACTACATCCCGACGACGGCGTCGATGGCGCCGCACGCCGCGCTCGCGGAGGCGGGCGCCGACTACGAGCTAGTGCTCGTCGAGCGCGACGAGGAGGAACAGAGCCCGCCCGAGTACCTCGCCCTGAACCCCTGGGGGCGCGTGCCGACCCTCGAGGACGGTGACCTCGTCCTCACCGAGGCGGCCGCGATCGTCCTGCACGTCGGCGACCGCTTCCCCGACTCGGGCCTCCTCCCGCCGGTAGGGACGCCGGAGCGATCCGAGGTCTACCGCTGGCTCACGTACCTGACGAACACCGTGCAGACCGGCTTCATGCGCTGGTTCTATCCCGAGCGGTACACCACCGACCCCGCCGGCACGGAGGCGATCAGGGCGCGCGAGGCGGAGGTGCTGCGCCGCCACCTCGACTGGCTCGACGGTAAGCTCGCCGGCCGCCCCTGGCTCGCAGGCGGCGACGAGCGAACGGGCGCCGACCTCTACCTCTTCATGCTCACCCGCTGGGGCCGCTTCCAGGAGCCGCCCGCGTGGGACCGCCCGCACCTCCGCGACCACTTCAACCGCCTGCGCGACCGGCCCGGCGTCCGCCGGATGCTGGACGAGCAGGGGATCGAGGTGCCTGACCTCGATCCCCTGCCCACGTAGCTACTCGTACTGCAACGCCTCGAGGACGTTCAGCCGCGAGGCCCGTCTCGCCGGCAGGACCGCGGCGAGGATCCCGACGGCGATGGCCGCGAGCACGAAGACGGCCAGCGTGCCGAAGGGAACGGCGAACACAATCCCCTCGTCGGAGAGGGCAGTCGTGACGAGGGCGGCCAGGAAGAGGCCGACCGCGATCCCGAGCGTGGCGCCGATGAGCGCCGTGACGATGCTCTCCTGCCGGATCATCCGGCGCGTCTGCCGCCGCGTCATCCCGATCGCCCGCAGCATCCCCAGCTCGCGTGTCCGCTCGAAGACCGAGAGGACGAGCGTGTTGACGATCCCGAACACGCTGACGATCACCGAGAGGCCAAGCAGCGCGTAGAGGACGTTCAGGGTCGTGTTCAGCGCCGCGATGTTGCTCTCCTTGAACTCCTCGCGGGTCTCCACCTTCGCGTCCGGGAAGGAGCTCAACGAGCTTTCCAGGAGTGCCGTGTTCTCGTCCGTCGGGCCGCCTTCCATGTTCACGAACGTGAATTCGTTCTCCCGCTCGGCGTACGCACTGTCGAACGCGTCTGTCGAGATGGCGACGTCGCCGAAGGGGGATCCGCCCTTCGGCTCCGCGAAGATGCCCTCGAGCCGGAGGTCGAGGACCTGGCCGGTGGGCGTCTTCAGGCTGATCGGCGAGCCGACCCGCAGGTCGTGCTCCTCCGCATAGTCCTGCTTCACGAATGCGCCGTCGTCGCCGAGCTCGGCGGGTACGGACTTCGAGCCGCTCTCCCAGCTCATGTTTACCGTTTCGGCCAGGTTCGGGTCGACACCGTTCACGTCCACGGTGTCGCCGAACGCCTGGCCGCTGCTCGCCCGGACCGAGGTGACTGCGGTGACGCCTGGCACGCTCTCCGCGGCCTCAGCGCTCTCCGCGCTGACCGCTCCGAAGTCGGAGCCCGGCGTCAAGGCGTAGTCGGCGACGAAGAGCTCGTCGACGGCGTCGGTGAACGACGTCCTGAGACCCTGGGCCAGCACGGCCACGAGCGTGACCAGGGCGATGCCGATCATGAGCGCGGCCGCGGTCGACGCCGTCCGGCCGGGATTCCTCGTCGCGTTGTCGCGGGCGAGCCTGCCGGGCACGCCGGCAAGGCGTGCTCCTGGGAGGCCGAGTGCCGCGGCGAGCGGCTTGACGAGCCTCGGCGCGACCAGCGCGATGCCCAGGAAGAGCAGGATCACGCCGGCCCCCAGCGAGAGGAGGCGAGTCGCCGTCTCGAGGCCGCTGGCGAACACCCCATAGCCGAGGAGCACGATGGAGAGGACGATCACCGCGACGGCGGTGACGAGCGCGAAGCGCGCGAAGCGCGATGGTGGAAGCGTCGCCCCCTCGCGCACCGCTGCGATCGGAGGCACATGGGTCGCGCGGAGCGCCGGCCGGAGGCTGGCGAGCAGCGCGATCACCGTCCCCACCAGGAGGCTGACGACGATCGTGCGGGTGGCGAAGACGATCCCGCTCTCGGGCAGCTCGATGCCGAGGGCGGCGATGAGCACGTTCAGGAGCATCGCGATCCCGAGCCCGAGGAAGAGTCCCACCACCGAGGCGAGAAAACCGATGACGAGGGCCTCAAGGATCACGGACCAGAGAACCTGTCGGCGGGAGGCACCGAGCGTCCTCAGGGTGGCGAACTCACGCACCCGCTGCGCGACCGTGATCGAGAGCGTGTTCGCGATCACGAAGGCGCCGACGAAGAGCGCGATGCCTCCGAAGGCGAGCAGCATGTACTTGAAGATGCTCACGCCCTGCTGGGTCTCCGCGCTGTCGTCGCTCGCCTGCTCCTCGGCGCTCTGGACCTTGGCCGTCTCCGGGAGGAGCGGGCGGATGTCGCCGATGAGCTGCTCGGGCGAGACGTCGTCCGCCCCGGCGATGCGGACGAGGTCGAGCTTGTCCTCCTTGCCGAACAGGCGCTGGGCCGTCGGCAGGTCGAAGACGGAGATGGTCGCACCGCCGAGCGACTCCACGGAGCCGTACTGCACGACCCCGGAGATCTCGTAGTCCTGACGGGGACCGTCCGCGACCGCTCCGATCGAGTCCCCGGGCGCGAAGCCCTCGTCGTCCGCGGTCGCCTTGTCGATTGCGATCTGGCCGTCCCCTCCGGCCAGTCGCCGGCGACGAGCTGGAGCGGGTTGAACCGCTCGTCCGCGTCGGGATCGATCCCGATGGCGATGGCTCCCGCGCCTCCTCCCAGAGGTTCTCCGTCGCCGCCGATCAGCCTCGCTTCGTCCTCGACCGCGCCCATGGCGGCCTCGACGCTCGAGAGTCCCTCGACCTCGGTCAGCACCTCGGCCGGGAAGCCGCCAGCGGCCGCGGCGTCTCCGTCCGACGAGATCGCGTCCTTGGAGCTCACTACGACATCGGAGCCCTCGTACGACTCCTCGTAGATGCCGGTGAAGCTCTTGTTCATCGTGTCGGTGAGGACGAAGCTCCCGCTCACCATCGCGACGCCGAGCACGATTGCGAAGGCGGTGAGGATGGCCCGGAACTTGCGCCCGAGCAGGCCCTTGAGGGCGACCCTCATCATCGTCCGCTCACCTCCTCGATCGTCTCGAGGATCTCGTGGGCGGACGAGCGGCCCAGATCCTTGACGATGAGGCCGTCGGCGAGGAAGAGCACGCGGTCGGCGATCGCCGCCGCCTGCGCGTCGTGCGTGACCATGACGGTCGTCTGGCCGTAGCTCGCAACCGAGTCGCGCAGGAGCTCGAGGATTTCGGCGCTCGTGGACGAGTCCAGGTTGCCCGTCGGCTCGTCCGCGAACATGACGGTCGGCCGGGAGACGAGCGCCCGGGCGATGGCGACCCGTTGCTGCTGGCCGCCGGAGAGCTCCGAGGGCCGGTGCGTGAGACGGTCGGTCAGGCCGACCTTCGCGGTGAGCTCCTGCACCCACGCAGGATCCGGCTTCTTACCCGCGAGCTGGATTGGGAGAACGACGTTCTCCTCCGCGGTCAGCATCGGGAGGAGGTTGAAGAACTGGAAGACGAAGCCGATGTGGTCGCGCCGGAGCTTCGTGAGCTCCGTGTCGCCGAGGTTCCCGATCTCGGTGCCGGCGATCGCGACCTCGCCCTCCGTGGGACGATCGAGGCCCGCGAGGATGTGCATGAGTGTCGACTTGCCGGACCCGGACGGGCCCATGACCGCGGTGAGCTTGCCGCTCGCGACGTCGAGGTCGACGCCGCGCAGGGCGTTGACGCACGTGTCCCCCTCGCCGTAGCGGCGCGTGACGCCCTTCGCCGCGACCACGGCGGCGACGGGGGCGCCGTCCCGGCGGTCCTGCTGCACGATCGCTGTCTCCATCGGATTGCTCCTTTCGCTCATTGCCGATCGAGGATCCCGGGAGGCCAGAGCGCAGGCCTGAGCGGCCGGCTCCTGTCTGTTCCCGCGCTCCTCAGACGGGCGACCGCAGCGGGTTGGGAAAGCTGGGCCGTTGCCAGGCTCTCCTCTCCTCTCTCTACCCCCGGTCGGGTCGCTTCGGCGGCATCGACCCCGGGCGGCGACCGCTCGGTCGCGCAGCCGAGTCGGGAAGCGTTAGAGGTGAGGATAGACCCCGGTTGCCAGGAGTTCTAGGGCCGCTGAGCCCTAGCCGGCCGGCGGACGCGCGAGGCGCTCGGCGGCGAGCTTCACCGCCTCCACGATCCCCGCGTAGCCCGTGCAGCGGCAGAGGTTGCCGGCGAGCGCCGCCCGGATCTCCTTCTCGCTCCGGGTCGGGGTTCTCGCGGAGGAACGGCTCGATCGACATGAGGAAGCCCGGCGTGCAGAAGCCGCACTGGAGCCCGTGCGCATCCATGAACGCCTGCTGGAGCGGGTGCAGCCGGTCGCCCTCCGCGAGCGCCTCGACGGTGCGGATCGAGCTGCCGTTGGCCTGGACGGCGAGCATGAGGCAGGACCGCACGGGCTCCTCGTCGAGCTGCACCGTGCAGGCACCGCAGACGCCGTGCTCGCAGCCGACGTTCGTTCCCGTCAGGCCGAGCCCGTGCCGGAGGAAGTCGGAGAGGAGCGTGCGAGGCTCGACCTCCGCCTCGTGGCGACGGCCGTTCACGGTGACGGCGATCCGGTGCCTCACGCCGCCTCCGCGGCCTTGACGACGGCCCGCCGGACGAGCTCGGCGACGAGCGCGCGGCGGTGGCGGCGCTCCGGCCCGGCGACGTCCACGACCTGCCGCGAGCACACCGGCGGCGCGCGCCGCCTCGTCGTCGATCCGCGCGCCCGCGAGCGACAACTCCGCCTCCGGTGCGCGGACAGGGGTCGGTGCGGCCGCGCAGAGCGCGATCGCCGCGCGCTCGCACCTCCCGTCCTCACCGAGGGAGAGCTGGACGGCGGCGCCCGCGAGCGCGAAGTCGCCGTGGACGCGCGCATGCTCGACGAAGGCCGCGCGGCCCGGCGCGCGGCGGAACCTCGATGCCGACCAGGAGCTCGTCGGGCTCGAGCGCCGTCGTCAGGTGGGTGACGAAGAGCTCCGAGGCCGGAACGACCCGTTCGCCCCGAGCGGCACGGACGTGGAAGCGCGCGTCGAGGGCGAGGAGCGCGGCGGGAAGCTCCGCGGCCGGGTCGGCGTGCGCGACCGAGCCGCCGACGGTGCCGCGGCTCCTGATCTGCGGGTGCCCGACGTGGCGCACGGCCTCGACCAGGAGCGGCCACCGCGCGGCGACGAGGGGCGACCGCTCGAGCGCCGCGGTCGCGCACGGTCGCGCCGATCCGCAGGACGCCGTCCCGCTCGCGCGAGCTCGTCGAGGCCGCCGACCCGGTTCACGTCGACGAGCAGGGCGGGCCGGGCGAGGCGGAAGTTCAGCAGCGGGACGAGGCTCTGGCCGCCGGCGAGCACCTTCGCGTCGTCGCCGTGAGCCGCGAGCAGGTCCAGCGCCTCGTCGAGCTCGCGCGGGCACGCGTAGTCGAACGGGCAGGCTTCACCGGCGGCCCCCGGGATTGAGGGCCGCCCAGAGCTTCTCCTCGGTGAACGGCGGATCGAGCGGGACGCCGAGCGCGTCGGCGACCGCGTTCGCGACGGCGGCCGGCGCGCCGATCGCGCCGGCCTCTCCGACCCCTTTCGCTCCGAGCGGGTTCAGCGGCGAAGGCGTTTCGACGAACGCCGTCTCGACCGTCGGCATCTCGGCCGCGGTGAGGAGCTTGTAGTCGACGAAGCTTGCCGTCACGAGCTGGCCGCCCTCGTCGTGCACGGCCGCCTCGACGAGACACTGGCCGAGGCCCTGCGCGACGCCGCCGAGCACCTGGCCCTCGGCCAGGATCGGGTTGACGACGCGGCCGGGATCGTCTGCCGCGGCGAGGCCGAGGATCGTGAGCTTCCCGGTCTCCCGCTCGATCTCGACGTGGGCTGCGTAGGCCCCGGAGGAGAAGAGGAGCGGGGATTCGAACCGCGCCTCGCCCTCGAAGCGGCCTGCGGCCGCCGCTACCTCGGCCACGCCGAGCCGCCGCCCGTGCGCGGTGAATGCTTTGCCGTCCCACACGACCTCGTCCGTCTCGAGCAGGCGCGCAGCGTGGTGACGGGCGCGCTCGCGCAGCGCCCGCGCGGCCTCGACGAGCGCCGAGCCTCCCATGGCGACCGACCGCGAGGCGAAGGTGCCGATGCCGGCCGGGATCTCGCTCGTGTCGCGCCACCTGACCTCGATCCGCTCCGGCTCGACGCCGAGCTCGTCCGCGACGATCTGGGCGAACGTCGTCTCGTGACCCTGCCCGTGCGGAGACGATCCTGTCCACGCAACGACCCTGCCGTCGGGCTCGACCGCGACGCGGCCGCTCTCCCAGAGCCCGCCGCAGCGCTCGATCACCATCCCGATCCCGATGCCCGCGACGCGGCCGTCGGCTCGCGCGCGGTTGCGCTCCGCACGCCGGCGATCGAGGTCGAAAAGCTCGAGCGCACGATCGAGGCACCGTTCGAAGTCGCCGGAGTCGTAGACCCAGCCGAGCGGCGTTTCGTACGGAAACGCATCTGCCGGGACGAAGTTCAGGCGTCTGAGCTCGACCGGATCCATCGCGAGCCCGCGCGCCGCCTCCTCGACGAGGCGCTCGACGATGAACGCCGCCTCCGGCCGGCCCGCCCCCCGGTACGGGCCGGTCGGCACCTTGTTCGTCGCCGCGCCGACCACCTCGACCTCGGCGGCCGGGATTGCGTAGGCGCCGGTGAGCAGCATCGCGGTCGTGTGCGGCGGAACCGCCGTCGTCGGGTAGAGGTAGGCGCCGAGGTCGGCGTAGAGCCGGGCACGGAGTGCGAGGAAGCGCCCGTCCTCGGCGACGGCGAGCTCGGCGTCCGCCTCCAGACCGCGGCCCTGGTAGGCGGCGAGGAAGTTCTCGAGGCGGTCCTCGGCCCACTTGACCGGACGGCCGAGCCGCATGGCCGCGACGGCAACCGCGACCACCTCCGGGCCGATCGCGCCCTTGCTCCCGAACGCGCCCCCGACGTCCGGGACTACGACGCGGATCCGCGCGGGCTCGCGGCCGAGCGCGTGCGCGAGCTGGGCGAGGGGCCGGTGGGGCTCCTGCGCCGAGCAGTGCACGGTGAGGAGATCCGCGTCGGGGTCGTGCTCGGCGATCGCGCCGCGAGGCTCGAGAGGCGCCGCGACGAGTCGCGGGATCGAGAGGGCACACGTGACCACGTGCGCGGCGGCGGCGAAGGCGCCGGCGACGTCGCCGCGCGAGCGCGACCAGCGGACGTGGACGTCCTCGGCGGTGCGGAGATCGAGCACGGGGTCGAGCGGGTCGTAGTCGACGACGACGAGCTCGGCGGCGTCCTCCGCCTCGGCGCGGCTCTCCGCGAGGACGATCGCGATCGGCTCCCCGACGTAGCGCGCCGTGCCGCGGGCGAGAACGGGGTGACCCGCGTCGGACGCGACTCCGTCCTCGATCGTGCCGGGCGGCAGCGAGCCGGCATCCGCTGCGACGTCCTGAGCCGTCAGGACGGCGACCACGCCGGGAGCACCTGGCGCGGCCGCGGTGTCGATTGCGCACATGTGAGCGTGCGCAAGCTGGCTGCGGACGAAGGCGGCGTGCAGGCAGCCGGGCGGCTCGAGGTCGTCCAGGTAGCGCGCGGTGCCGGTGAGGAACCGGACGTCCTCGGCGCGTACGCGGCTCGTCCCGACGTACGTCACGCCGGCTCCTCGAGGGCGTCGAGGACGACTCGAAGCGCCGCAATCCCCTCCTTCGCCCCGGTCTCCGGCTCCGCCTCGCCGCGCACCGCCCGCGCGAGCTCGTCCAGCTCTTCCACGAGCATGTCGCGCGGCTCGAAGTCGATCTCTCGGACTCCGTGCTTCGTCGTGAGGGTCAGGCTCGTCGCGTCGTCCATCCGTCCCGCATCCGGCCAGATCGACATGTCCGTGCGGTAGTCCAGGACAGCCTCGGTGCCGTAGAGCCGGAGGAAGAACGTCTTCGGCGAGACGTAGCTCCCCGTGATGGTTCCGACGGCGCCGTCCTCGAACCGCAGCGAGACGATGCCGACATCGTCGATCTCCGCCTCCGTCACGAGGTGCGCGAAGACGCCGCGCGACTCGGCGACGGGGCCGAGCCAGTGCTGGAGCGTTTCCGCATGGTGGATCCCGAGCTGGAGGATCGGCCCGCCGGGCGCGCGTTCGCGGTACCAGCGCCACGCAGCCGGCGTGAGCGTCCCAGGCAGGGAGAAGTCCGTCTCGGCGAGGACGACCCGGCCGAGCTCGCCCGCGTCGACGAGCTCCTTGGCGCGCCGCGCGGCGCCGAGGCGGCGGAACGCGTGCCCGACCGCGAGAACGAGGCCGGCGCGCTCGAACGCCGCCTGCATCTCGCGGGCGGCCTCGAGCGTGTCGGCGATCGGTTTCTCGACGAAGACGTGGCGGCCGCGCTCCGCACACGCGAGCGCCTGCTCCGCGTGAACGTCGTTCGGCGTCACGAGGAGCACCGCCTCGACCGCCTCGTCCTCGACCGCCTTCTCGAAGCTCGACGCCGCCTCGAGCTCGAAGCGGGCCGCGAACGCGGCGCGCCGCTCCTCGTCCCGGCTGTAGCACGAGACGAGGCGGAGCGAGGGCGTCCGGCGCGCCGCAGCCGCGAGCCGGCCCGCCCACATCCCCGTCCCGACGAGCGAGACGCCGACCGGGTTCACGCCGCGATCAGGGGCTTGAAGGAAACGCCATGCAGCGACTCGGCGCCGTCCGTCCGCACGACGTTGAGCTCCCCGAGTTGGAGACCCATGCGCTCGTCGGGCGTGATCGGGTTCGGCTGGATCACGACCGCCATCCCCTCCTCGAACGTCCGGCCGGGAGGCGTCTCGCGCGTGTCGTCCCAGGGCCAGTGCGAAACGCAGGCACGGTCGATGATCGGCGGCATGATGTCCACGCCGTAGCCGTGGACGAGGTCGTCGTAGATCGCGTAGCCGGCCTCACCGATCACCGAGCCTGCGCGGATCACCTCCGCCTCGGTGGCGCCCGGCCCGATCGTGGCCGCGATCCGCTCGTAGGCGTCGAACGCGACGTCGAACATCCGCCGCCACTCTCCCGCCGGCTCGGCGCCGACGAAGATCGGGCGCTGGATCTGCCCCGTGTAGCCCCAGTAGGACGCGCTGAACTCCGTGATCACGACGTCACCGGCCTCGAGCCGTCGTCGGGACGGGTTCTGAGCGGGAAGGCAGCCGGTCGGGTCGTCCATCGCCATCGAGCGGAGGAACATGATGCGCGGCATTCCGCCGGCCGGCCGGTACGCCGCCTCGCCCAGCGCGACGAGCTCGATCTCACTCGTGCCGGGCCGGGCGCCCTCGGCGACGGCGAGCAGGCCGGCGTCCGTGAGCGCCGCGCCCTTGCGTAGCCATTCGACCTCCTCGTCCGACTTGACGAGGCGCAGCCCTGCGTACGGCCCGGTGACGTCCACGAGCTCGAGCCCCGGGAGCTCGTCGCGCAGCCGCGCGTGATGCGCGTACGGCATCCCCATCGAGAACGTCGCGTTTACGCCGACGAGGCCGACGCGACCCGATGCGATGCCGAGCCCGCGCAGCCGTCCCGCGACGACTGCGGCCGGGTCGTAGGTGCCCCACTCCACGATCGGCACGTCGGTCACCTCGCGCGCGTTCGGCACGTGGTTGGTGAGCCCCGTGTAGAGCGCCGTCTCCTCGTCCGGATCGGCCGGGACGACCAGATAGCAGTGGTGGAGATCCAGGTGGTTCGAGAGCCAGAACGGGTTCGCCATGTTGCCCCGGCTCACGCCGGAGTTGCCGAAGACGACGAGGGCGCCGAGGTCGTGCTGGTCCATGAGCTCTCGCGCGAGCGTGTACCGGCGCGCCATCTCGGCCGGGCTGAACTTATCCCACACGAGCGAGCTCCCCTGCGAGCCAGTCCGCCACGAGGGGCGGTACTTGTACGGGATGTTGTTGCAGACGTGGTTCCCGTCCTCGAAGAGGACGAAGCGGCCGTTGCGGGCCTCGTGGGCGATCCGCTGCGTCTGCTCCCAGGGGATCAGCCTGTCGAGCCTGCCCGTGACCATGAGCGCGGGCTGCACGAGGCCGCCGATGACCGGCCCGAGGTCGAGCTCCAACGCGGCCGCGCGCGCCTCGTCGTCGTCCCCGGCCCCCGAGTGGTGGCGGAACGTCTCGCGCGTCAGCTCCGGAAGCCCGCCCCAGCACTCGCCGAAGTTGTACGGGCCGCTCACGCCCGCGACTGCGCGGACCCGGGGCTCGGCCGCGGCAGCCCGCGGCGCGTAGTAGCCGCCGAGGCTGACGCCAGCCGCGCCGACCGGCCGGGGCCAGTCCAGGACGTCGAGCGCCGCCGAGACCGCGGCCTCGTAGTCCGGCCGGATGGTCGTCTCGAAGCCGCTCTCGCCCTGGCCCGGCCCGTCCAGCGAGAACGTGGCGAGGCCGCGGGAGAGGAAGACGTCCTCCCAGCGCAGGAACTCCTCCTTGGTCGAGTCGAGCCCGGCCAGGAGAAGAACGAGCGGCGCGTCGCGCGGCCCGCGCAGGTTGCCGGCGAGGCTCGCGCCGTCGAACGGGATCTCCACGCGCTCGGCCGACGGATCGAGCAGTCGGTGCGCCGCGTAGAGCATCTCGCGCGCGCGGAGGGTCGTCTCCCGGTTCAGCTCGACGTCGACCACCCAGACGAACTTCGCGAAGTGGTACGCGACGGCGGCGCTCGCGAACGCCTCCCCCGCGGTCACGCTCCTGCCGTCGCGCTCGGCCTCCTCGCCGATCTCACGATGGACGTCGCCCGTCTCGACCCAGGCGCCGAGCCACTCGTCCCAGGTCTCGATCCGTGCCGTCGTCCGCTCGAAGTCGTTCGCGTCGACGCCGTTCGCGACGAAGCGCGGCGCCCAGTTCGCGATCGCCGCTGCGACGCGCGCGTCAGCCACCGCCGACCGCCTGCTCGAGCGAGAGCCCGAGATCCTCGAGAAGGACGATCGCCGCGTTCCGCCCGGGCGCGGCCGAGACCGATCCGCCCGGATGCGTGGTCGCGCCCGTCTGGTAGAGGCCCTCGATCGGCATCCTGACGGGAAAGCGTAGGGCGCCCATCTGCGCAGGGTTCATGTCGCCCCCGTGGCACGTCCCGTGCCAGTTGTGCGCGTTCATCCGCTCCAGGTCGAGCGGGCTCTTCACGAGCGTGGCCAGGATCGTCTCGTCGGTCAGGTTCGGCGCGTGGCTGCGGAGCTGCTCGACGTTCGCCCGGGCGGCCTCCTCCTTCACCTCGTCCCAGCGCTCGGGGCCGCCCTCCGCGAGCGCGTACGGATGGAAGCCGATCACCTTCAGCACGTGCCGCCCCTCGGGGGCCCGCGACGGGTCTCCGGCGGTGGCGCAGACGACGAGGAGCGGCGGGTCGTCGAGCGCCAGCAGGCCACGCCCCACGTCCGACCCGACGCGGAGCAGCCGGTCGACCGAGGGCGCGATCCCGGACGCGGCAGGCGCCACGGTCCCGCTCGCGGCCGCGAAGGCCGGCGCCTCCGTCGTCGCGTAGTGCGTCGGGAAGAGACAGACTCCCTCGCGCCACGTATCCGCGCCGTGGAGGAGCTCGTCGCCCCAGAGCTCGCGCGGCGCCAGCTCGACGAGGTGCTTCGGATGCACGGTCGAGAGGACGGCGCGGCCGGCGAGATGGCGCTCGCCATCCTCGGTCTCGACGCCGACGCAGCGCCCGTTCTCGCGCACGAGCCCGGAGACCCGGGCGCCCGTGCGGATCGTGCCGCCGTGGGCCTCGATCAGCCGCGCGAGCGCGAGCGGCAGCTCGAGCGACCCGCCGCGGGGCAGCGTCCACGAGTGCTGTTGGCGCCCGTAGACGAGGGAGTACGCGAGGAGCCCCGTGCCCGGCCGGTCGGCCGGCTGCACGGTCATGAAGGCCATCCAGAGCATGAAGGCCTGCGTGTGCGGATCCTCGAACTCGGACCGGATCACGTCCCAGGCGCTCATCGCGAGCCGGCGGCGCCAGGCGGCGTCGAGCGCCTCCTCGGGCCGGGGCGCCCGGCCGAGCGGGCTGTTGCGGTACGCGCCGAAGACGCCCTTCGCCTTGTCGTACTCCCTGATCATGCGCCGGTACGCGTCCGCGTCGCGCTTGGAGAAGCGCGCGAATTCGTCGCACGTGCGGTCGAGGTCGCGCCACTGCGTGAGGCCCTCCCCGTCGCCGAAGGCCACGTGGACGACCGGGTCGGGCCGCAGGTACTCGAGCCCGTAGTCCTCCTCCAGGCGAAGCTCGCGGAGCGCAGGGCTCGCCTGGATCAGGTTGTGGGCGGTCGAGCAGGAGTCGTGCAGGAAGCCGGGCAGCGTGAGCTCCTCCGTTGCCGTGTTGCCCCCGACGACCGGGCGCGCCTCGAGGACGAGCACCTCGAGACCGGCCTTGGCGAGGTACGCGGCGGCGACGAGGCTGTTGTGGCCGGCCCCGGCGACGACGACGTCGGGCCGCGAGGTCATGGACTACCCTTTCGCGCATGGCCCGGATCAGCTACGTCGACCCCGCGTCGCTCACGGATCCGGAGCTCGTCGCCTACCTCGAGCACGCGCGGAAGTTCGGGACGCCGCGTCCGGAGACCCAGTCGATCCGCAACCACGTCCCCGTCGTCGCCAAGGCGTTCTCGCGCGGCTGGGAGAAGATCTTCCGGAACGGCATCGTCGAGCACCCGCTCAAGGAGCTCTGCCGGGTCTACGTCTCGAAGACGATCGACTGCCACTACTGAGGGTCGCAACGGTCTCTCCGGGGCGGAGAGCAAGGGCTCGTCGAGGAGGACTACAGCGACCTGCTCGACTTCGAGACCTCCGACCGCTTCAGCGAGCGCCAGAAGGCGGCGCTCCTCTACACGAGCATGCTCGTCTGGAACCCCGAAGGCGTGGACGAAGCGCTCTGGGCCCGCCTCCGTGAGCAGTTCACCGAGGAGCAGATCGTCGAGCTCGGCTCCTTCGTCTGCCTGACGTACGGCCAGCAGCGCGTGATCAAGACGTGGGGAGTCGGTCACGGCGAGTTCCTGGCCGACACCACCGCCGGGCTCGCTCCGAGCGAGGCGGAGGTGGAGTCCTAGATGGCGCACCTGCCCGGAACCGCCGACGAGATCCGCGCCCGTGTCCCGGGCGTCGCCGAGACCTACGACTACGTCCGCGACAACGTCCTCCTCGCCGGCGAGGTCGACCCGGAGCTCAAGCAGCTCTGCTTCCGCTTCCTCGCCGAGGATCCCGAGGTCGCGGACTTCTCGCGCTTCGAGGGCCGCGAGCGCGCCGCCCTCGACTGGGCGTTCGCGATCGCGTGGGACTCGGACCGCGCCGACGACGATCTCTGGGAGCGCCTGCACGCGCTCTTCTCGGAGGAGGAGCTCGTCGACCTCGGCTGTGCGATCGGCTTCGAGCTCGGCCAGCAGCACTTCGTGCGCACGCTCGGCCTCGTGCCCGAGCTGCCTCACGCGACCGCTTCCTGACCGAGCAACCGGAGCGCGTTGCGTCCGAGGATCGCCGCCTCGGCCGCCGGATCGAGGCCCAGCTCGCGCACGGGCTCGGCGGGGCGCTCGAGCCCCATGTCGAAGGGGTAGTCCGATCCGAGCAGCACGCGCTCGGCGCCGGCGAACTCGACGAGCGCGCGCAGAAGCGTGCGGTCGTGCGTGACGGTGTCGAAGTAGAAGCGCCGGATCGAGTCCTCGGGCGACTCGCCGAGCGCCGACCGGGCGTCGGGCTGGAACGAGTGCGCATGCCGCAGCCGCCCCCGTAGCGCAAGGATCGCGCCGCCCCCGTGGGCGAGGAGGATCTTCAGGCCCGGATGCCGCTCGAGGACGCCGGCCATGACGAGGTGCGCCGCGGTGGTCGTCGTCTCCAGCGGGTTCCCGACTGCATTCCAGAGGTAGTACTCGCCGAACGCGGGCAGATCGAACCCACGCGTCGTGGGATGGACGAAGACGAGCGCGCCGACTTCCTCGGCGGCGGCCCAGAAGTCGGCGAAGCGCTCGTGCCCGAGGAGGTCGCCGTCCACGCTCGCCGGCACCTCGGCCCCCGAGAGCCGACCGTCCCGCATGAGATCGCGAAGCTCTTCGGGCCGGTCGAGGTCCACGGTTCCGAGCGCCGCGACCCGCTCGCCGACCATGCCCGCGAGCGCCTCGTTCTGGCGCGCCGTCTCGTGGCCGACGAGGTTGACCCAGGGGCAGAGGACGACGCGGTCGACGCCCGCTCGGTCCTGCTCCTCGAGGATCCGCTCCAGGTCGACGAACTCCCGCACGGCGGCGCGGATCGCGCGCCCGCGAAACTCGACCACCTGGCCGCGCTCGTCCCACGAGACCTCGGCCCCGAGGCCGGGCACGACCACGTGCGCGTGGGCGTCGACGACGGTCACGCGAGGAGAAGGATGAGGCTGCCGGCGACGACGAGCGCCGCGCCGAGCCAGACGTGCCAGGTCACGCGCTCGACGTGACGGCCCATGAGCAGCGGCGAGAGGACGAGGACGACCGGGATGGACAGGAGCCCGAGCGCGAGCACGATCGCGATCTCGGTGTAGTCGAGCGCGGCCCACCGCGCCCAGACCGACAGCCCGACCAACACACCGGCCGCGACCTTGAACCAGATCGACGGCCAGGAGCCGAGCAGCGGCCCGTCCACGCGCGGCCGAAGCGGCAGCGCCGCACCGTAGACCACGACGGCGACGAGCATCCCGAGCGTGAGCCCGAGGAGCGGCGAGTCGAGGCCCTCCAGGCCCTCCTTGATCATGAGCGGGCTGATTGCCCACGCGAGGGCGGTGGCGAGCCCCGGCAGCGTGTCCTGCCAGCCGACGCCCCAGCCCGTCTCGGCGACGCGCTCGAGGGAGACGACGAAGGCCCCGGCAACGATGAGCGCGATCCCGATCCACGCCACGAGGGCGGGCAGCTCCCCGAGAAGCGCGAGTCCGAGCGCTGCGCCGAACACCGGGACGGTGGCCAGGAGCGGGCTCGTCCGTGCGGCCCCGATCCGCATCTGGCTGATGTTCAGGAACGTCCAGCCGACGGAGAAGTGGATGAGGCCCGCGAGCGAGAACCAGACGAGCGAGACGGCCGTCGCCTCGCGGAGGAGCTCGGCTTCCTCGGTCGCCGCGCTTGCGACGACAAGCACGGCGAGCGCGACGACGAGCTGGAAGAACGTGGAGACGTAGGCATCGCTGACCCCGCCGACCGCGCGCCGGTTCAGCGTCTGGAAGACGCCGAACCCGAGTCCAGCCGCGGCTGCAAGCGCGGGTCCGGTCACGAAGGATCCGCTGTCGGGACGGGCTCCTTCCCGTCCTTGACGGCCGTGCCGCCGAAGAAGAGGTCGGCCATCTCGGGATTTGCAAGAACGTCGCTCGCGCCGCCGACGAGGAGGACACGGCCGCTCTCCATGACCACCCCGTGCGTCGAGAGGCGCAGCCCGAACCGCACGTTCTGCTCGACGAGGATGATCGTCTTGCTTGCGTCCTTCATGAGCGCAATCGAGTCGGAGACGTGCTTGAGCGCCTTCGGGTCGAGCCCGAGCGACGGCTCGTCCAGAAGCACGACACGGGGGTTGAGCATGAGCGATCGCCCGAACTCGACCATCCGCCGCTGGCCGCCCGACAGGTTGCCGGCCTTCTCGTCGCCGCGCTCCTTCACGATCGAGAAGATCTCTGCCACCCGTGCGTAGCGCTCCTTGACGAGCTCGCGCTCGCGCCGGATCACGTACGCGCCCATGAGGACGTTCTCGCGGACCGTGAGGTTGGGGAAGAGCCCGTGCGACTGCGGGACCTGGACGATCCCGAGCTTGAGGATGTCGCTCGGCAGCCGCCCCGCGATCGGCTCGCCGTCGAACGTGACCTCACCCAGGCGAGGCGTCAGGAGGCCGCTCACGACGCGGAGCACCGTCGACTTGCCGGCGCCGTTCGGTCCCACGATGCACGTGACCGACCCCTCCTCGACAGCGAGGTCGAGGCTCTGCAGCACGTCGCCGCCGCCGTAGCCGGCATACACGCCCTGGAGGCTGATCAGCATCAGTGCCCCTTCAGGTGATGCTGGTCGTGTATCGCCTGAAGGGGCACTAGGAAACCCCTGCTTTCTCCTCGAGGACGAAGTCCGCGCCCAGGTACGCGTCGAGCACGGCGGGATCGGCCTGCACGAACCCCGGTGGGCCCTCGCAGATGAGGCGCCCGCGTGCGAGGACGCAGACCGGCTCGCAGAGCCCCAGCACGAGCGGCATGTTGTGCTCGACGATCAGGAACGTCGTGCCCTGTCGGTTCAGCTCGTGGATCATGTCCTCCATGTGCGCGATCAGGGTCGGGTTGATCCCGCCGGCGGGCTCGTCGAGCATGATCAGCTTCGGGTCGAGCATGAGGATCTGCGCCAGCTCGACGAGCTTGCCCTGGCCGTAGGAGAGGTCGCCGGCCTCGCGCCCGGAGAAGCGCTCCATCCCGACGAACTCGAGCAGCTCGTAAGCCCGCTCCGCCTCTGGCCCGCTGACCGCGTCGGCGCCGAGTCGCCGCCACGAGAAGGAGCGGAGCGGCGCGACGACGTTCTCGAGGACCGTCATCCGCCGGAAGAGACGCGTGATCTGGAAGGTGCGACCGATGCCTCGGTGGGCTCGGCGGTACGGCGCGAGAGAGTCGATCCGCTCGCCGTCGAACCAGATCTCGCCGCTCCCCGCGGGCATCGTCCCGTCGATCAGGTTGAAGAGGGTCGTCTTGCCCGAGCCGTTCGGGCCGATGAGCGCCGTGATCGTCCCGCGCTCGACCGCGAGTGAGACGTCGTCCACGGCCTTGACGCCGCCGAAGCGCTTCTCGAGGCCACGCACCTCGAGCAGCGGCCCCGGAGGCGCCTCCGCCGCCTCCTCCGCGGCGCGCTCGACGACGCGCATCGGTTTGCGCTCGAATCGGGCGCCGACTTCGGCGGCGGTTTTCTGACTCGCGCCGCCGCGTGACGATCTCGCGCGTGCTCGGGATGATCCCGCGCGGCAGGACGAGGACGACGAGCGCGAGCAGCGCGCCGAAGAAGATCAGCCGCTGGTTCGCGCCCCAGATGTCGTCGCCGAACCAGCGGTTGAAGTCGTTGTTCGTGATCTGGTTCAGCGGCTCGAGGATGAAGGCGCCGAGGACGGGCCCCCAGATGGTCCCGCGCCCGCCGATGAGGACGGCGAGGACGACGAACACGCTGTAGACGATGTCGAACTGGTTTCGCGGGTCGATGAAGCTCAGGTAGTACGCGTAGACACCGCCGGCGGCGCCGATCCAGACGGCGCTCGCGATGTAGGCGAGCATCTTGTAGATCGGGGTGTTGACGCCGACCGCGGCTGCCTTGTCCTCGTCCTCGCGGATCGCGATCAGTCCCATGCCGAACTTCGTGCGCCGGATCCACCAGGCCGTCGCAATCGAGATGAGCAGGAGCCCGAAGAAGATGTAGTAGAAGGGCAGGTTCGCCCACTCCCGGGGCCACGACGGGAGCGGCAGCGAGAGCCCTCTGTTGCCGTACGTGAGCTGGCCCCAGTTCAGCGTGACGAGCTGCATCACGAACAGGAACGCGATCGTGAGGATCACGAACGAGTGCCCGCGCGTGCGCATGATGATCGGGCCGACCGCGGCCGCGAAGAGGCCCGCGACGATGGCCGAGATGGGGATGAAGTAGAACGGGTTGGCGCCGCCCTGGCCGAACTCGTCCGGACCGAACACGCGCAGGGAGAGGATCGCCGTCGTGTAGGCCCCGATCCCGAGGAAGACCGTCTGGCCGAGCGAGACGTAGCCGGCGAAGCCGGAGATGATGTTCCAGCCGCTCGCCATGATCGCGAGCAGAAGCGAGAGGATGATGATCGTCTGGTAGTACCGGTTGTCCGAGATGACCGGGAAGACGAGGATCGTCACGAAGAGCGCGACGATCGCGAGCGCGCCCGCGTGCCTCGCCGGGAAGCGGAGCGCCGCGGTCACAGCGCCACGTCCTCTCTGAGCTTCTGGCCCATGAGCCCCTGCGGGCGGACGAGGAGCACGACCATGATCACGACCCACGGCACCATGGTCGCCCACTTCGGGGAGATGTAGGTCGCAGTCGCCGTCTCGGCGACGCCGAGCATGAGCGCGCCGACGACCGCTCCGGGAAGGCTCCCCATCCCGCCCAGGACGATGATCCCGAGCAGGCGGGAGATCCAGGCGTAGTGCGAGGCCGGCAGGAACGGGTAAAGCACGGCCGCGATCCCGCCGCCCGCGCCGGTGGTCGCGACGCCGATCGCGAAGGTGAGGGCCGCGACCGTGCTCGGGTTGACCCCGACGAGCTTGGCGGAGCTCATGTTGGCCGACACGGCCCGGATCGCCCGCCCGAGCCAGGTCACCTTGATGATCACCCAGAGGATGACGAGGACGCCGACCGCGATCGCGCACCCGTAGACCTGCGCCTTGCGCAGGTAGATGTCGCCGATCGTGAACGACTGGTTGAAGTAGTCGGGGGTCGCCCGGTGGAGCGTCGCGGTCCACACGAGCCCCATCACGCCCTCGATGATGAGCGCAATCCCGAAGGTCAGGATCACCGACGTGGACGCAGGCCTTCCCTGGATCCAGCGGATCGTCGACATGTAGAGGCCGTAGCCGATCAGGAACATCGCCGGCGTCGTCACGAGGACGCCGAGCAGCGGGTCGAGCCCGGTCTCGTTCCACGCCGCCCACGTGACGAAGGCGGCCAGGATGATGAGCGCGCCCTGGGCGACGTTGATCACGTCCATGACGCCGAAGATCAGCGTCAGGCCCGACGCGAGCAACGCGTAGACGCCTCCGAGGAGGAGGCCGAGGACGATGACTTGGACGAGTTGGGTCACCTTCGCTCCGGAGAGGGTGGAGCCGGCCGGGAGGGGTCCAGGCCGGCTCCGGTCTAGCCTCGACGGGTCGTTAGCGTCCCGACCACGCGGGCTTGGGGTTGACGATCTCGTCGGACGTCGCCGACTCCTCCGGCAGGACGATCTCCTCGTCGCCGCCCTGCCACTGGGCGAGGAGGAACGCCTGCTCCGGCGCGCCGGTCTCGTCCCAGCTCAGCTCGCCCAGGATCGTCTCCACGGAGTTCTCGTGCAGCCAGTCCTTGAGGGCGGCCTGGTCGTCGATGGACCCGACTTCCTCGACTGCCTTCTGGAGGACCTGCGCTGCCGCGTAGGCGTCCGCGGCGTCCTCGGCCGGATCGGTGTCGTACTTGGCCCGGTATGCCTCCAGGAACTCCTCGTTCCCGGGTGTGGGGGCGTCGACGTGGTAGCTGACCGCGTAGAAGATGCCCTCGGTGTTGTCAACCCCGATCGCGTCCGAGTACTGGTCCGCGAACGACGGGGTCGAGGCCTGGAACATCTGCTTCGGGCTGTAGCCCGCCGCGCTGAGCGCCGTGATCAGGTTGACACCATCCTGGAGGCCCGCGGAGCCCTGCGCGATGACGTCGGGCTGCTCCGCGGCGATGTCGGCCGCGATCGCGTCGAAGTTCACCGTCTCCGGCGGGTAGATCTCCGAGTAGACCGTTTCGACGCCTGCCGCCTCGAGCTGCTCCTGGATGCCCTCGGCGACCGGGGCGCCGAAGGGATCGTCGGCCGCCACGTACGCGGCCGTTGCCGGCTTCTCGCCCTCGGGCAGGCCCGTGACCCACTCCGAGAAGAGGTCGGCCTGGTGCGGCGCCGTCGCCTGCTGCGCGAAGAACAGGTACTCGAAGCCGCGGTTGAACATGTCGGGCGAGCCGCCCGCCGGCTCGACGTACACCATCTGCTCCCGCTCGGCGACGGCCGAGGCCGGGATATTGAGGAGCGAGGAGAAGGTCCCGAGCAGGAGATCGACGTTGTCCTGCTCGATGAGCGCGTTGTAGTCGGTCACGACGATGTTCTGGTCGGACTGATCGTCTTTGATGACCATCTCGACCGGTCGGCCGAGAAGGCCTCCGCTCTCGTTCACCATCTCCACCCAGACCTCGTAGCCCTGCTGGGCGGCAACTCCGGGCTCCGAGAAGTCACCCGTGAGCGGGAGGGACGCGCCGATCACGATCGGGTCGCCGCTCGCCTCCCCGGTTCCGGTTCCGCCCCCGGTCCCACCTGCCTCTCCGTTGTCGTCGTCCCCGCCGCAGCCCGCGAGCGCGAGCGCGACGAGGACCGGAAGCAGCGCAAGCAGCCAAACGATCCTTCGCATCAGAGACCTCCGTTCCGCAGGTTTTCCCCCGCTCTCTCCTTAGACGACATGGATCTCGATCCCGAAGTCGTTGATCGCAGTCGCCCCGTCCTCGCTCAGGTAGAGCGTGTTCTCGATGCACGCCGAGCCGACTCCGGGCACGAAGATGCCGGGCTCGACGTTCACGAAGCTGCCCGAACGCAGCTCCGCCGTCTCGCCGCGTGCGATGACCGGCCGCGACGAGGTGGTGATGCCGGTGGTGTGGCCGAGGTAGACGTGGTTCGAGTAGTCGCCGTAGCCGGCGTCGACCGCAACGCTGTTGCCGAGCTCCCAGAGATCGCCGCCGCTCACGCCCGGGCGCGCCTCCGAGACGAGGACTCGGTACATCTCGGCCGCGACCTCGTAGATCTCGCGCTGCTCGCGCGAAGGCTCGCCGACGGAGATCGTCCGGTCGGTATCCGTGTAGCAGCCCGCGAGGGAGGCGGAGAGGTCGAGCCAGAACATCTGGCCCTCCTCGAGCCGGCGGCTCGTGTAGAGGAACGGCCGCACGTTCGAGATCGCCTCGCTGAAGGAGCCCGTGTTCACGTGGGTCGACATGCCGCTCCCGTGCAGGAACTCCGCCCCGAGCTCGGCCATCCGCTCGAGCGAGCGGAAGCAGAACTCGTGCTCGGGCACGCCGGCCGCGGCCGCCTCGACCGCCGCGGCGAGGCCGGCGTCCGCCACGGCGGCCGCCCGGCGGATCCCGGCCGCATCGTGGTCCGACGGGGTCGCGACGAGCTCCTGCCAGACCCCGATTCCCTCCTCGAACGTCGCCGTCGGCGCGACCGTCCGGAGCGCGTCGGCGTACACCGTCGGCATCTCGCCGCTCAGGACTCCGATCCGCCCGCGTCCGAGGCCGGCGGCGCGGAGCGCGTCGCGCAGCGTCGCCCGAAGCTCCTCCGCCTGCCAGCGGCGGGCGGGGGTCGGGTAGGAGCGGACGTCCTCGATCCACGACATGCGCCTCGCTTCCTCCACGTGCCACGGCTGGTCGACGAGGAGAATCGGGTCGCCCTCCACCGGCAGGATGAGCAGGGAGCTCGCCGAGGGGAAGACGTGGACGTAGCCCGCCAGGTACCGGGTCGGATCGGCATTCCCGCCCGCCGTGGCGTAGAGGACGACACCGTCGAGGCCGCGGGGCTGCATGGCCGCGCGCGCGCGTCGGAGGCGATCCTCCTGCTCCCGGAGGGGAGGCTTCGGGGCGAGGCCGCGCGACTGCTCCCTCTCGGCGTCCGCCGCGACCGTCACCTTCCTCCCCCCGCGAATGCAACGAGCTTCATCTCGGTCATCTCCTCGATCGCGTACCGGAGCCCCTCCCGGCCGAAGCCGGACTGCTTCACACCCCCGTACGGCATGTGGTCGACGCGGAACGTCGGCACGTCGTTGACGACGAGGCCGCCCACCTCGAGGCGGTCGAAGGCGGCGTCCACGACGCGCAGGTCGTTCGTGAAGAGGCCTGCCTGGAGCCCGAAGTCGCTCGCCCCGGCCGCGTCGATTGCCTCGTCGACGTCGTCGAAGCGGAAGAGCCCGAGTACCGGCGCGAAGACTTCCTGGCACGCGACCCGCATGTCCTCCCGTACGTCCGCGAGCACGGTGGGCTGCCAGACCGTGCCCTGACGCCCGCCGCCGACGAGGACGCGCGCGCCGTCGTCGACCGCTTCGCCGACCCACTCCTCGACCCGGTCGAGCGCAGCGTCGTCGATCAGGGGCCCGACGTCGGTCTCGTCGTCGAGCGGGTCGCCGGCCGTGAGCGCGCCGACGCGCGCGACGAGGTCCGGCACGAAGTCGTCCCAGAGCGCCGCATGGACGTACACGCGCTGGACCGAGATGCAGGACTGGCCCGACTGGATCGTCGCGCCCCAGGCGATCCGCCCGGCGGCGTGTTCGGCGTCGGCGTCGGCGTTCACGATCACCGGCGCGTTCCCGCCGAGCTCGAGGGTGACCCGCTTGCGCCCCGCGCGGGAGCGGAGCGACCACCCGACCGCGGGACTGCCGGTGAACGTGAGCATGGCGACCCGGTCGTCCTCGACGAGCGGGCGGGCGTCCTCCGTGGAGGAGGGCACGACGGCGATCCCGTCCTCGGGCCAGCCCGCCTCCACGGCGATCTGCCCGAGCCGCAGGGACGAGACCGGTGTCTGCGAGGCCGGCCGCAGGACGATCGGGTTCCCCGCGGCGAGCGCCGGCGCGACCTTGTGCGCCACGAGCATGAGCGGGAAGTTGAACGGCGTGATTCCGGCGACGACGCCGAGCGGCACGCGGCGGACGTGCCCGACGCGGCCCTCGTTGCCGGGAATCCAGTCGAGCGGGACGATCTCGCCGTAGATGCGCTTCGCCTCCTCGGAGGCGACCTTGAACGTGAAGGCGGCGCGATCGACCTCGAGCCGCGCGGTCGTGATCGGCTTGCCCGCCTCGAGCGCGATCGTCCGCGCAAGCTCGTCCTTCCGGGCGAGAAGCTCCCCGCCGATGCGCTCCAGGATCTGCGCGCGTTGCCACGACGGAAGCCGGCGGGTCGTCTCGAACGCCTCGCGGGCTGCGGAGATCGCCTCGTCCACCTCGGCCGGTCCGGCGCGGTGGACGACGGCGACGGGCGCGCCGTCGTACGGACTGGCGACGACGACCGTGTTGCCGGTTCGACGTTCACGGCCGCGGACGAACGGGCCGAGCTCGCCCAGCTCGCCGGCGTCGCCGTGGGACCCGGCGGCCGGAGGCGATTCGCGGCGCAGGCGCTCGATCGTGCTCATTCGAGCGAGCCCCGCCGGTTCCTCGATCAGGGACGCGAGCGTGTCCAGGAACTCCGCCCCGCGGGCGCCGTCGACGACCCGGTGATCGAACGAGAGTGAGAGGACGAGCGTCGGGCGAACGGCCGGCTCGCCGTCCACGGCGACCACGCGGTCGATGATCGCGGCCGACGGCGAGGATGGCCGCCTGCGGCGGGTTCAGGACTGCGAGGAAGGCGTCGACGCCGTACATCCCGAGATTCGAGATCGTGAAGGTGCCGCCGGTGACGTCCTCCGGCCGCAGTGCGCCCGTGCGAGCCGCGTCGACGAGAGCGCCGCGCCGCTCGGCGAGGTCGCGAAGCGTGAGCCGGTCGGCGTCGTGGATCACCGGAACGACGAGTGCGTCCTCGGTCGCGACGGCGATCGCCGACGTTCACGCCCGCGCCGGGAACGATCGAGCCGTCGCGCCAGGAGGCGTTGACGCGCGGGTGGCGGACGAGCGCCTCGGCGGCCACGCGGACGAGGAGGTCGGTGTGCGTAACCCGCTCGGAGCCGGGCTTGGCACGCGCGCTCGCACGCCAGCTCTCGAGCCTGCGCGCGTCCACCTCGCGCGAGAGGAAGAAGTGCGGCGCCGTCCGCCAGCTCTCGGCGATCCGCCCGCGCCATCCGCTGCCAGACCGGCCCGGTCGCCAGGGTCTCCTCCGACGAGTGTCGCCGCCAGGTCGGCCGCAACCACGGCGCCGTGCGGCCCGCTGCCCGCGAGGGAGGCGAGGTCGACGCCGCGCTCGGCCGCGAGTCGCCGGGCCTTGGGGGAGGCGAGCGGCCTGCGCGGGCGCTCGGGCGCGGTCGCGGCCTTCCCGCCGTCGGGCGACGCCGCGACGCGGACCGGCGCCTCGATCTCCGTGGCCTCGACCGCGGCCGCATCCTCGGGGACGTCCTCGTTCGGAGCGAGGATGAGCGCGACGCGGTGCCCGACGGGCACGTCCTCGCCCTCGCCCGCGCCGACCGCCGCGAGCGTCCCGTCCGCGGGCGCCTCCACCTCGACCGTGACCTTGTCGGTCTCGACCTCCATGAGTGCCTCGCCCTTCAGGACCTGCTCGCCCTCGGTCTTGAGCCAGCGAAGGACCTTGCCAGTGTCCTGCGCCATTCCGAGGGCCGGCATGATCACGTCCGTAGGCACTAGGGCTCGAGGGCCGCGCCCTCGAAGCGGGCCGACTCGACCACGTCGTCGACACTGCCGCCTTGACGATTCAGGTTGGACTGGGTCTCGCGGATCCCGGGCAGCGATCCTCCCACCGTGTACTGGCCGCCTCCTGCCACGAGCAGCTCCTCCGCCGGGAAGCGCGTGATGATCTCGCAGCCGTCGGCCGTGACGACGAGCTGCTCCTCGATGCGCGCCGCCGACCAGCCGTCCGCGGCGGGCCAGAAGGTCTCGAGGGCGAAGACCATGCCCTGCTCGATCGTCTCCGGGTAGTCGAAGGAGACGAGCCGGGAGAAGATCGGCTTCTCCCAGATCGAGAGCCCGACGCCGTGCCCGTACTGGAGGGCGAACGCCGCCTCCTCGTCCGGGAAGCCGAACTCCTGCGCCTCCGGCCAGACCGACACGACGTCGGCGGTCGTCACGCCCGGCCTGATCAGCGAGATCGCGTGGTCGAGGATGTCGCGGCAGCGCTTGTAGGCGTCCACCTGCGCCCGCGACGCGCTTCCCACGGCAAAGGTGCGGTAGTAGCAGGTGCGGTAGCCGTTGTAGGCGTGGAGGATGTCGAAGTACGCGGGGTCGCCCGGCCTGAGCATGCGATCGGTGAAGACGTGCGGGTGCGGGCTGCAGCGCTCGCCGGAGATCGCGTTCACGCCCTCGACGTGCTCCGACCCGAGCTCGAAGAGCACCCTGTTCACGAGCGCGACGCAGTCGTTCTCCCGGAAGCCGGGGCGCATGGCGCGGAAGAGCTCGTCGTAGGCCGCGTCCACCATCGCGCACGCGGTGTTCAGGAGCACGATCTCGTCGGCGGTCTTGATCTTGCGGACGTCCTGCATGAACGCCTGGCCGTCGACGACCTGGATCCCCGCCGCCTCGAGTGCGCGCAGCACCGGCAGCTCGACGACGTCGACGCCGAGCGGCTCGCCGAGGAGATCGCGCGCCTCGAGCTCCGCGCGGATCTTCTCGGCGACCGACTCGGCGCGCCCCTCCACCGCCCCGCGAAGCGTCGAGATCCCGGCGCGGGATCGTTCCTCGCCGAGCCAGGGATTGAAGAGCTTGTGGTGGCGGGCGGCCGAGCCGAAGTCCCACATGATCGGCTCGTCGCCCTGCGGGAGCAGGCAGAAGCGGATGAGCTTGTCCATCGCCCACGTCCCGATGTGGGTCGCGGTGACGTAGCGGATGTTCGCCATGTCGAAGCAGAGGAGGGCGCCGAGCTCCGAGACGCGCGAGGTGCTCCTTCGTCCGCGCGAGCCGCTCGCGCCGGAGCCGTTCGAAGTCCACCCGCTCCTCCCAGTCCACCGCCATCGTCCCGAAGGTGCGAAGGCCCATCAGCGAGCCCCCACGAGCGTCTTCGCGAGAGCGATGACCTTCTCCGCCGTCGGCACGGTCTGATCTTCGAGGACGGGCGAGAACGGGACCGGGACATCCATCGCTGCGAGGCGCTTGACCGGAGCGTCGAGCTCCCAGAAGGCGCCGTCGGCGATCACGGCCGCGAGCTCGGCCGACGCGCCGTAGCTCTGGTGCCCCTCGTCCATCACGATCACGCGGCCGGTCTTTCGGGCGGAGGCGACGAGCGCGTCTCGGTCGAGCGGCACGCAGCGTCCGCGGGTCGACCACCTCGACGCTCACGCCCTCGCCCGCCAGGAGCTCTGCCGCCTCGAGCGCCACGTACACCATCGAGCTCGTGGCCACGATCGTCAGGTCCTCGCCCGGGCGTTTCACGTCGGCGACGCCGAACGGGATCGTGTACTCGTCCTCGGGCACCGGGCCCTTGGCCGCGAACATCATCTTGTCCTCGAAGAGGACGACCGGGTTGTCGTCCCGGATCGCGGTCTTCATGAGGCCCTTCGCGTCGTACGGCGTCGACGGAAGCGCGACCTTGAGGCCGGGGACGTGGGCGACCCACGCGTGGAGGCTCTGGCTGTGCTGCGCCGCGGAGCGCCGCGTCGCGCCGAGCGTCGTCCTCACCGTCAGCGGCGCCTTCAGGCGGCCGCCCGACATGTAGTGGACCTTCGCCGCCTGGTTCGCGAGCTGGTCCATGACCAGGGTGAGGAAGTCGCCGAACATGATGTCGACGACGGGACGCATGCCGGTCATCGCGGCGCCGAGGCCGAGGCCCGTGATGCCTGCCTCGGAGATGGGCGAGTCGAGCACACGCTCGCTGCCGAACTCCTCCACGAGCCCGGAGAGCACCTTGAACGGCGTCCCTGCCTCGGCCACGTCCTCCCCGATCACGAAGACGGTCGGGTCGCGGCGAAGCTCCTCGGCGAGCGCCTCGTTCACCGCCTGCGCGAGCGAGATCTCGCGCGTGCCCTCGTGGGAGGAGGGCAACACCTGCACGCTAGGGGCTTGATGTGGAATCAGCGCACCTCCGAGCGGGGGCCTGCGCACGGCGCCCCGCAGCCGCCTCGCCCAGCGCCAAGGCAAACCAGCCTTGCCACCGGGCGAGTCGACCCCGCTGCTTGGCGCAGGCCCTCCCTGACGGCACGCTGACTCCCCATCAAGCCCCTAGGCGTAGACATCCTCGTCCACCTCTGCGGGATCCGGGAACGGCGCGGCGAGCGCGTGCTCGACGGCGCCCGCGACCTCGTCCGCCGCCTCCCGCTCGATCTGCTCGAGCTCCGCCTCGTCGGCGAGCCCCTCCGCGACGAGCCACGCGCCGAGGAGCGCGATCGGGTCCCGCTCGGACTTCCAGCGCTCCTCCTCCTCGCGTGACCGGTAGTAGCCGCGGTCGACGTCGCCGACGTGGTGCCCGTGATAGCGGTACGTGGAGCAGACCAGGAAGGACGGCCCCTCGCCGGCGCGCGCCCGCTCGACGGCCCGGCACGTCGCGGCGAAGACGGCCCGCACGTCCTGCCCGTCCACCTCCTCGACGGGAATCCCGAAGGCGCCTGCGCGCGCGGCGATCTCGCCGGACAGCGTCTCCGAGAAGTGCGTGTACTCGCTGTAGAGGTTGTTCTCGCAGACGTAGACGACGGGGAGCTTCCAGAGAGCGGCCATGTTCATGACCTCGTAAAGGACGCCCTGGCCGAGCGCGCCCTCGCCGAAGAAGCACACGGCCACCGAGTCTGTGCCGCGCGCCTTGGCGGAGAACGCCGCGCCGGTCGCGATCCCGGTCGATCCGCCGACGATCGCGTTCGCGCCGAGGTTCCCGTTCTCGTGGTCGGCGATGTGCATCGAGCCGCCCTTGCCGCGGCAGTAGCCCTCCTCCTTGCCGAGAAGCTCGCAGAACATCCTGTCCACGGATGCCCCCTTGGCGAGGCAATGCCCGTGGCCGCGATGCGTGCTCGTGATCACGTCGTCGCGCCGGAGCGCCTCGCACACGCCGACGGCGACGCCCTCCTCACCGATGTAGAGGTGCGCGAGGCCGGGCATCTTCGCGCCGCGGTAGAGCCCGTTCACCTCCTCCTCGAAGTGCCGGATCCGCTGCATCTGCGCGTACATCCGCAGCGCGAGATCGGGCTCCACCGTGGGCGCGACCGTGGCCGGCGTAGCGGTCACGTCTCGACCTTCCGCAGGCCCGACATCTCGGCCAGCACCTCGTACACGACCGCGAAGTCCTGCTCGGCGAGCCCCATCCCGCGCGCCGCGGTGAGGAGCTCGTTCGCAGCGGCCGTCGTCGGCATCGGGACGTCCCGCTCCCTCCCCGCCTCGAGGGCGAGGAGCATGTCCTTCTGCATCATGTTCACGTCGAACCACGCCTCGTCGGGCTGCTCGAGCACGAACGGCCCGCGGTACTTGAGCATCGGCGAGGCGATGACGCTTCCGAGCATCACGTCCACGGCGACCTCGCGGTCGATCCCGTCCTTCTCCGCGAGGAGCAGCCCCTCACAGAACGCCACCATCTGCACCTGGAGGCTCAGGTTGATGGCGATCTTGAGGAGGAGCGCCTGGCCGTTCGACCCGACGTGGGTCACCTTCGGGCCGACGTCGCGAAGGATCGGCTCTACGCGCTCGAACGCCTCCGGGCTGCCGCCGACCATGATCGAGAGCCGCCCTTCCTCGAGCGTCGAGACGCTGCCGGACACGGGCGCGTCCACAAGGTCGGCTCCCCGTTCCCTCGCGCGCTCCGCCAGCTCGCGGCTGAACGCCGGCGAGGCGGTGGAGTGGTCGATCCAGACCATCCCGGGCGCGAGGCCCGCGAGGATTCCGTCCTCGCCCTCCGCGACGGCCCGGAGCGCGGCGACGTTCGTGACCATGCTCGCGACGACGTCTGCGGCCTCCGCAACCGCCCGCGGCGAGTCCTCGACTACCAGCCCGAGCGGCTCGAGCGCCTCCGCTTTCTCGCGCGTGCGGTTGTAGCCGTGCACCGTGTGTCCTGCCGCGAGCAGTCGGCGGGCGATGCCGCCTCCCATCACCCCGAGGCCGACGAAGCCGAGCGTCGCCACTACTTCTTCGTCCTCTTCCGCCCGCGCTGCGCGATGTCGCGCTCGACGCGCGACACGTGCTCCTGCATGAGCTGGCGCGCCTCCTCCGGGTGGCGGTCGGCAATCGCCTCGACGATCAGGCGGTGCATCTCGATCGCGCCCTGCGGGCTCCCGGGAATGTCGTAGCTCGACATGAGCGAGCGCTGGAGGAGCGCGCGGATCGCGTGCATGAGATGCGCGATGAGCCGGTTCCGGCTCGCCTCCGCGACGAAGAGGTGGAAGCGGAGGTCGGCGGTGATGAACGCCTCCTGCGAGTCGAGGCCGGCCTCCATCGCCTCGATCTCGGCAGCCATCTGCTTGACCTCGGGGTCGAGCCGGCGCGAGGCGGCGAGGGCGGCGGCCTCCCCCTCGAGGATGCGCCGGACCTCGAAGAGCTCGACGTGGTCCGCCTCCTCGACCGCGAGCAGGAAGTCGAGCGAGTTCCCGAGCGCGTTCCCGAAGTCGGCGACCGTGAAGCTGCCGTTCCCCCCGCTGCGGATCACGCCCTTCGACTCGAGCATCCGCAGGGCCTCGCGGACGGAGGAGCGGCCGACACCGTAGAGCTGCACGAGCTCCCGCTCGGACGGGATCGCATCCCCGGGGCCGAGCCGACGTGAGCTGATCAGCGCAAGCAGGCGCTCCGCCACGAGCTCGTACGTCTTCTGACGGGAGACCGGCTCGAAGAGAGTACTGTCAGACAAGCAGACCGCCACTATAGCCCCGGCGGGCAGCGGAACGAAACCCCTGGATGGGCGGCGTTCCTCCGGTCAGGCGACGAAGCTGACCTCGACTGCGCCGAGCGGGGCGAGCTCGACGCGAAGCTCGGTTCCCGGGGAGACCGCGAGCGGCGGCACGAACGAGCCCGCGATCACGACCTCGCCGGCCCTGAGCGACTCCCCGAACGAGCCCAGGAGGTCGGCCACGTGTCGGACGAGATCGACGAGGCTTCCGGTCATCGCCTCGAGGTCGTCCGTCCTCGCCATCTCGCGTGGACCGACTGGTGACGATGCCCGTGAGACCCTCGACGGAGCCGCCCGCCCGCTCCGCACTTGCGCGGCCGAGCACGACGCCGCGCTGGAAGATGTTCCCGGCGAGGATCGCTTCCGGGTCGTCGGGCTCGCGATTCACGTCGGCGAGCTCGATGGCCGGGCCGAGGGCTCCGATCGCGGACCCGGCGGCGTCGGCGCCGGACCCGGGCGGGAGGTCGCGCCCCAGGTGCACGGCGATCTCGGGCTCGGCGACGGGCGAGGCCCAGTCCCCGACGGCCACCACCGAGCCGGAGTCGACGACGGCGGATCGCGTCAGGAAGCCGACGAGCGGCGCGTCGGTGCCGAGCCGCTCGAGCGCGACGGGCGAGCCGAAGCCGACCTTCCAGCCGAGCGGGGCCTCACCGGCCGCGAGGCGCTCGCGGCGAAGCTCGAGCTGGGCGCGCATCCCCCGCTCGATGCGAGAGTCGCTCACGGGATCTCGTATCCGGCTGCCTCGAGCGAGCCGGCGCCGCTCCAGCCCCAGACGAGGAGCGCGTCCTCGTTGCCCGTGTTGTCGAACCCGTGCCAGTGCCCGCGCGGCGTGAAGACCACGTCCCCTGCCTCGGACGGCTCGGTGCCCTCGTCCGTGTAGATCCGGCCGCGGCCGGCGAGGACGACGAGGAACTCATCGGCGTTCGGATGCCGATGCCGGTCGTGCCTCCCGCCCGGCGGGATGACCGTCCGCCCGACCACGAGCCGGTCGGAGCCGGCCTCGCCGGCGTCGATCAGGAACTGCACGCGCATGTTGATCCAGCCCTCGTCCTCGCGCAGACCGCCGACGAGCGGGACGTCGCTCACCCTGGTTCGGTACGGCTTCACGCCATCCCCCCGAGCCGTCGGTAGACCTCATAGACGACGGCGAAGTCCTTGTCGGCAAGGTCGAGGGCGCGGACGGCGTTCAGCATCTCGTTGGCGGCCGCCCCCAGCGGTGCTGCGACCCCGAGCTCACGCGCGAGCTCGAGCGAGAGGAGCATGTCCTTCTGCTGGAGGTGGACGTCCGCCCACGCGACCTCGGGCATCCGGCCTTCGAGGATGAACGGCCCGCGGTACCCGAGCACGGGCGAGGCGACGACGCTCTTCAGCATCGCGTCGACCGCGACCTCCCGCGCGATGCCGCCCTTCTCGGCGAGGGCGACGGCCTCGCAGAACGAGACCACCTGCGCCACGAGCGCGAGGTTGATCCCGAGCTTCATGAGGAGCGCCTGGCCGTTCCCGCCCATGCGGGTCACCTTCGGGCCGATGTCGAGGAGGACAGGCTTCACGCGCTCGAAGGCCTCCTCGTCGCCACCCACCATCACGGCGAGGCGGCCCTCCGCAAGCGTCGCCGGGCTGCCCGAGACGGGAGCGTCGAGCATGGTGGCGCCCGTCTCCGAGACCCGCGCCGCGAGCTCGCGGCTCTGCGCCGGCGCGATCGTGCTCATGTCGGCGTAGACCGTTCCCGGCCGGAGGCCGGCGACGATCCCGTCGGGGCCTTCCAGCACCGCCTCGACCGCGCGGGTGTCCGTCAGCATCGAGAAGACGACGTCGGAGGCCGCCGCGACCTCTCGCGGGGTATCCGCCCACGCCATCCCGCGCCGGATCAGCGGCTCCGCCTTCGCCTTGGTCCGGTTCCAGCCCGTGACCTCGTGCCCGGCTTCGAGCAGCCGTTCGACGATGCCGGAGCCCATGGCCCCGAGCCCGAGGAATCCGACCTTCACGAGGGCGCCACTCTACGACCCGCAGGCGCCGGGCGCGGCCAAAAGCCTCTTGACACGAAAAAGTGACGTGGGATACTCGGTTGTCTGACAGTCGGACGGACAGACCGCCCGACTAGGTTTCGGGATAGGAGGACGCATGAAGGCCTTCCGACTCGTGGGCCGCCGGGGGTTTGTAGTCTCCGCCGCCGCCTGCATTCTGGCCGTGATCGTAGGGGGAACAACCGGCGTCGCAAGGGCCGCTCCGGGCGACCCCGACCTGATTCTCTGGAACGGCAACATCTCGACCGTCGACGCCGCAGGCACGGTGGTCCAGGCGCTCGCCATCCGCGACGGCATGGTCGTCGCGAGAGGCACCAACAACCAGGTCCTGGCGCTCGCCCGACGAGGCACGCAGGCCATCAACGTGAAGGGCAAGCGCGTCGTCCCCGGCCTCATGGACGGCACGCTGCATGGCGTCCGTATGGGGTCGTACTTCTGCTTCTCGCGCTCGCCGCGCTTCGACGCGCTCTTCACGCGCGCGGAGGCGATCGCGAACGTCCAGGAGAAGGCGTCGAAGACGCCGGCCGGCAAGTGGCTCTTCGCGATCGGCGGGGGCTGGCACGTGAACCAGTTCAAGGACACGCCCGGCATGCTGACGAAGGCCGAGCTCGACGCGGCCGCCCCGAACCACCCGGTCCTGCTCGCAGGCGGCGGGTTCACCGGCGGCCAGATGAACACCCGCGGCCTCACGGCCATGGGCTTCACCGGCTCGACGCCCGGCGTCAACATGACGACCGGTGCAGTGACGAACGTGGCGGGGACGAACGCGCTCACCAACGCGCAGCAGACGATCGGCGCCGAGCTCAAGACCCTCACGCTCGCGGAGCAGGTTGGCTGCACGAAGGACTTCATCCACGAGATGAACCGGCGCGGCCTCACCGCCTGGGACGATCCGGGCGGAAACAACCCGTACAGCTCGATCCCCGGCTCCGAGCCCGTGATCTCGGGGAACAACGGCTACCAGGCCTTGAACGAGGTCCACCGCCGCGGCGAGCTCAACGCACGCGTGCGGTTCAACCTGAGCTGCTTCGGCGCAGCCGGCTCGGCCACCATCGGCCTCCCCTGCGTCATGGACTACATCACCACCGCGGTGAGCATGCTCGGCGACGACATGCTCACGCTCGGCGGCGTCGGCGAGGAGGTCATGAACACGTCGGCCGGCGGCATCTACGCCGATCCCGAGTACGGGCAGATCCTGAATGTCCTGGCAGCGAGGCGCTGGTCGCTCCAGCACCACGTGGGAGGCGCGGCGCCTCAGGCCGCCCAGGTCACCTCGTGGGAGACCGTCAATGCGACGTACGACATCAGCGGGCTCGACTGGGTCATGTTGCATCCCGGCGGCGGCCCAGCCGACCCGAACGCCAGCATCTTCGCCCGGCTGAAGGCGCTGGACGCGGGCGTCGTGCTCACCGACTCGGGCATCCACGGCACCGGCGGCGCGCCGCCGTACCGCCGGGCCTACCAGAGCGGGGTGGAGACGTGCAGCGGAACGGACGCGCTCAACGTGGCGCCGTACCCGCCGCTCATCAACGCGTACTACATGTTCAGCGGGAAGAACAAGCTCGGGCAGCCCGGCGTGGCGGCCGACCAGACGCTGACGCGCCAGCAGGCACTCGAGATGATCACCGCGAAGTGCGACTGGTTCATGGGTCTGGACGGGAAGATCGGCATCCTCGAGCCCGGCAGGTACGCCGACCTCGCCGTCCTGAACAAGGACTACTTCGCGATCCCGGAGGAAGAGGTCATGTCCCTCACCTCGGCGCTCACCATGGTGGGCGGTAGGACCGTGTACTCCGACGCGACCGCAGGTCTCACCACCGTGCCGATCTGCGTCGTCCCGAAGGTCACGCGGGCGAGGTTCGTCGACGCCCGGACGAAGCTCTTCGAGCGGGGCTGCAGGACCGGAACCGTCACGAAGGCCTACTCGTCGCGGGTCCCGAAGGGCCGAGTCATGCGGCAGTCCAGGCCGGCCGGCAACGTGACGGCCCTGAACACCAGGGTGAACCTGGTCGTGAGCCGCGGCGCCCGGCGCGCCTCGGGCGTGGCCGGCACGTCAGCCGCCCTTACGGGCCGCATCAGGTAGTCAACCCACCGGGATGGGCCGGCTCGGCCGGCCCATCCCCGACCTTTCAGAAGCGGCGCTCGACGGCCTTCAAGCGGTCGACCCTGTCAGCCCGTGCCCGGTCCCGGCCCGGGCCGCCGTTCAGCGTTTCCCTGACGCGATCGCGCGCCATGAGCGTGTCCGCCCCCCGCCGGCCGAGAAGCTGTCGAGGCCGGCTCCCCCGTCGATCACGTCCGCCTCCGCTCCGCCGGCAAGCCCGTCGCGGCCGGCGCCGCCCGCGAGGCTGTCATGGCCTGCGGCCCCGTTCAGCAGGTCGTTCCCGGGCCCGCCGTCCAGGCGATCGCGCCCGGCCTGGCCGTAGAGCCGGTCGTTGCCTGCACCGCCGGAGAGGAAGTCATCGCCGCCCAGTCCGTAAATCACGTCGTTCCCGGCCCCGCCGCAGATACGGTTGTCCGCGGGCGTCCCCGTCAGGACATCAGGACCGGGCGAGCCGAACACCCTGCACGCGGCTCCCTTCGGCGGCAGGCCCCCGCCTGTCGGCGGCGGCGGCGTCTGGGGCCCCGTGCCCGGCGGCGCGGGAGGAGTCGGCGGCGGACAGGAGCCGACGACCTCGGTTCCGGTCGAGAAGGTCGCCTTCACACAGTGATAGGCCGCGTCGAAGGGAATGGCGCAGACGTTCGCGTTGGGTACCGGACAGTCATTCCAGCCGAGAAAGGTCCCCGACGTCGTCGTGGCGGTCAGGTTGATGTATTGGACGTCCCAGGCGATGAAGTCGCCCTGGCACCTCGTTCCGCAGTCGATGGGGAGGAGCTCCTGCGTCCGGAGGTCGGAGACGACGCGGCCGTTTCCGGTCCGGACGACCCAGACGAAGACGCACGGGTCGCAGTCCTTTTCCGCGCTCAGGCCGGCAGACGTCTCGGGCGCCCACGAGACCGCGGCCTGAGCAGAGCCCGCCCAGCCGAGCGCCGAGAAGACGACGACGGCGATGAGCAGAAGGCGTAGCTGGATCGTTCTCACCCCTCCCCCGAACAACGTCGGACTCACTGTAGACCACCCCGCCTCAAGAGGGCAGCACGAAGAACGCGATCGCGGCGAACTGGCATGCGGCCGCGAGGATCGTCAGCGCGTGAAAAATCTCGTGGTAGCCGAAGATGTGCGGCACGGGATCCGGCCGGCGCAGCGCGTATACGACGGCGCCTAGCGTGTAGAAAAGGCCGCCGGCGACGACAAGCGCGGTGCCCCCGACGCCGGTCGCGTCGAGGATCTGCGGGAACGCCACGATGGCGACCCAGCCGAGGCTGACGCCGGCGACCGCCGGCACCCACTTGGGCGCGTCGACCCAGACGAGCCGCTGGGCGATCGCAAGGGCCGCTCCGATCCAGACCACGCCGAGCACCGAGAAGCGCCACGCGCCCGAGAGCACCAGCAGCCCGTAGGGCGTGTAGGTGCCGGCGATGAGCAGGAAGATCGACGCATGGTCCAGGCGGCGCATCAGGCGCCGGACCGGCGGGCGCCACGTGACGCGGTGGTAGAGCGCGCTGACGCCGAACGTGAGCGCGAGGGAGCCGGCGAAGATCGCCGCTGCGAGGCGCGCACGCCCGCCGTCGGCCGTCACGACCAGCGCGACGCCGAGGAGCAGGAAGACGATGAACGCGTACCGGTGAAACTCGCCCCGGAGCCGGGGCCTATCGGTAGCGGTAGACGATTCGCCCACGGGAGAGGTCATAGGGCGAGAGCTCGATCTTGACGCGGTCGCCCAGGAAGATCCTGATGCGGTAGCGGCGCATCTTCCCGGCGGTGTAGCCGATCGTCTCGTGTCCGTTGTCGAGCAGGACGCGGAACATCCGGTTTCGGAGGGCCTCGATGACCTCGCCCTCCATCTCGACCTTCTCTTCCTTCTCTGGGATAGCAGCTCCTTCGGTGAGATCCTCCCAGTCGGCCGCGGCCGCCGAAGCGGCCGCGGCCGATTCGTTTCTGAAACTAGGCGGCGGCGGTGACGTTTGTCGCCTCCGGCCCCTTGGCGCCCTCGCGCTCCTCGTACTCGACGCGCGCGCCCTCGGCAAGAGTCTTGAAGCCCTCGCCGGCGATGTTCCAGTGATGCACGAACAGGTCCTTCGTGCCCTCGTCAGGGGTGATGAAGCCGTACCCCTTGCTGTCGTTGAACCACTTGACGGTTCCAGCTGCCATGAAAAAACACCTCCCTTACCAACTTCACGAACGGGTTAGGAAGCGCTTCGCGCAAACCGGACTCGCTCTTGGTTACCGCCAAAGGCTAGCAGCCCTCGGGCGGTCCGGCGGTTGGTTCGCTCTTCGGGTCGAGTACGCTGGCGCCGTCCTGCAGGCTGCGCACGGCCACTACCACTACGAGATCCTCGCCGGCGGCGCGCTCCAGGCCGCCGGATTCGAGCGCGTTCGGAGGACGCAGCTCTAGCGGTGGCCGGAAAGCGGCGGCTGACGAGTCAAGGTGCCCGGAAGCTGGGCGAGCGGGAGCGCGCGGCCGGCCTCGACCCCGACGACGAAGCGGCACGGTGGCTCGACGAGCACGATCCCGCGCCCGGGCCGGCGGTGCCGAAGTCGGTCGGGAAGTCGAAGGCGCTTCACCGCTGGCGGCAGCGGCAAGCTCGGGACGGCTGAGATGGAACAAGGGTGGGTGGCCTTGCTGCGGGGGATCAACCTCGGCAGCCGAAATCGCGTGCCGATGGCCGAACTCCGTCGCGTGCTCGAGGACGCGGGGTGCGCCTCCGTAACCACCTACATCCAGAGCGGGAACGTCGTCTTCCGGAAGCGTGCCTCCGACCGCAGCGCGCTCGCCCGCAAGCTCGAGCGCACCGTGAAGGAGTCCTTCGGCGTGGAGTCCGCCGTCGTCCTTCGCATGTTCGCCGAGCTTCGCAAGGTGGCGCGCTCGCATCCCTTCGGACGCGATACGTCAAAGTCGCACGTCGCTTTCCTCGCGCAGAAGCCTGACCGCGCGGGCGTCCGCCGGCTCGCCTCCCTCGACATCGCCCCGGACGAGGTCAAGGTCGTCGGCAGCGACGTCTACCTCCGCTACCCGAACGGGATGCAGGGCGCGAAGCTCTCCGCTGCAGCGCTCGAGCGCAACCTCGGCGCGGCCGCGACTGTGCGCAACTGGCGCACCGTTACCCGCCTCGTCGAGCTCACGGAGCGCGATACTCCCGGGTGAACATGGCCGAGAGAACCCGCATCGAGATCGACCGCAAGCGGATCCGCGAGCTGACCGAGCGCGAGGAGGCCGGCTCGAGGAGCGAACGCAGGGCTCCCGCGCGCTCTACGAGCGCGCGCGCCGGACGCTTGCCGGCGGGGTCCCCTCCTCCTACCACCTGCGCGACCCATGGCCGATCTACATCGACCGCGGGGAGGGCCCGCGGGTCTGGGACGTCGACGGCAACGAGATGCTCGACTTCCACAACGGTTTCGGCTCGATGGTGCAGGGCCACGCGAACCCGGCGATCGGGCGCGCTGTGCAGGAGCGGTTCCCCCTCGGCACGCACTTCGCGGCGCCGACCGAGGACTCGGTCGCGGTGGCCGAGGAGCTGGCCCGGCGCTTCCGCCTGCCCAAGTGGCGGTTCACGAACTCCGGTTCGGAGTCGACGATGGACGCGATCCGGATCGCCCGCGCGCACACCGGCGCGGACACGATCGTGAAGATCTTCGGCTCGTACCACGGCCACCACGACTACGCCATGGTCTCGATCGGCGTTCCCTACGACGAGATCGGGGACCGCGAGAACTACGCCTCGCTGCCCTACGGGGAGGGCATCCGCAGGTCGTCGCGGACATGACGATCGCCGTGCCCTTCAACGACGCCCGGGGCGATGGAGCGCCGGATCGAGCGGCTGATCGAGGAAGGCCGGAAGCCCGCCTGCGTGATCATGGAGGCGGCCATGATGAACCTCGGGGTCGTCCTCCCCGAGCCCGGCTACCTCGAGGCAGTCCGCGAGCTGACGCAGCGGCACGGCATCGTCCTCATCTTCGACGAGGTGAAGACCGGCCTCTGCATCGCGGCGGGCGGTGCGGTCGAGAAGTTCGGCGTCGTTCCCGACATGGTCACGCTCGCGAAGACCCTCGGCGGCGGCCTGCCCTCGGGCGCGATCGGCGGCACCGAGGAGATCTTCGAGGTCGTCGAGAGCGAGCGCGTCTACCAGGTGGGCACCTTCAACGGGAATCCGTTGTCGATGGCGGCCGCGCGCGCGAGCCTCGACGAGGTGCTGACGCCTGACGCGTACAAGCACCTCGACGCGCTGAACGACCGCCTGATGACCGGCTGCGAGGCCGTGATCGAGCGGTACGGGTTCCCCGGCTACGCGGTGGGGGTCGGGGCGAAGGGCTGCGTCACGTTCTCGCCGGCGACGATCGTCGACTACGAGACCTACAAGGCGAACCAGGACGGGGAGCTCTCCGACCTCGCCTGGCTCTACAACATGAACCGGGGCGTCTTCATGACCCCGGGGCGCGAGGAGGAGTGGACCCTCTCGGTCACCCACTCGGCCGACGACTGCGACGCCTTCGTGGCCGCCTTCGAGGAGATGGCGGCCGACCTCACCTAGTCCCCGAGCTCGCGCGGGACGACGAAGCGCACGACCTCGGCGTCGCCGACGCCGACGTGCGCCCAGCCCGCGTCTTCGATCGCGAGGGTCGCGAGACCGCCCGTCGGGAAGTGCTCGCGGAGCCGGCGGAGCGCCTCGCCGCTGCCCGAGAGCGAGACCGCCAGCTCCTGCAGCCCCGGGTTGTGGCCGATGACCAGCACCGAGGGCACCTGCTCGGGCACGGCCCGCAGGCGCTCGAGCAACCCGGCGGCGCCCGCCCCGTAGAGCGCGCCTTCGACGCGGATCTCCGAATCGCCGTCGAGCGAGGGCAGGATGGCCGCGAGCGTCAGGCGAGTGCGAAGCGCGGAGGAGCAGAGCACGAGCGCCGGCGACAAGCCCTCCTGACCCAGATGGTCGGCTATGGCCTTCGCGGCGCGCCGGCCCCGGGGCGAGAGCGGCCGGTCGCGGTCCGCGAGCGCCGGATCGTCCCAGCTCGACTTTGCGTGCCGGAGTAGGTAGAGGCGCCGCACGGGCTCAGGCCGGGTCGGGCGCCGCGGCGCGGGCGGTCAGGGCCTCGATCGGCACGAACTCGAGGGCGCGGATGTGCGTGGCCCCGAGCACGACCTCCGGCGCACACCCGGCCCGCTCTGCTTCGAGCCAACGCTCGGCGCAGACGCACCACCGGTCGCCCGGCCGGAGGCCGGCGAAGCCCCACTCGGGGCGCGGCGTCGAGAGATCGTTCCCCGCCCGGCGGCTGAACTCGAGGAACTCCGCGGTCATGATCGCACAGACCGTGTGGCTTCCGAGATCCTCGGGCCCGGTCGAGCAGCAACCGTCCCGGAAGAACCCGGTCAGCGGCTCTGCCGAACAGAGCTGGAGCTCGCCGCCGACCACGTTCACGTCCTCATCCCGGCTCACGGCCGTGAGCCTAGCTGCACCCCGGTCAGAGCTCGCTTCGAACACGGGGCCCGCGGTTCAGGCGCTGCAGGACGGCCTCGCGCAGCTCGCCACCGTCCCGGACGAGCGGCGCCGTGAGCCGGTCCGCCGCGTTGTTCGCTTGCCAGCCGAAGAGCCCCTTCGGGCCCAGCCGGCCTTGCTCGACGATCGACCTCGCCCCCGCGGACGCCGACAATGCGGCTGTCCTTCACGGCGATGTCGAGCCGCACCCGTTCGCGCAGAGGACGCAGGCGACTGCACCCAGGCGTCGACGTCTCGAGCCCGACGCCCTCGGCGAGCAGGCTGTTCCACGCGGGTGCGGCGTCCGCGTCCCCCACGGATCCGCGATCCGATCCACCAACCTCGATCTGCCCATCGCGGGAACAACGCAGTCTCGCCGCCCGCGCCGCCGGCGGGCGGCGCGGGCGGCTCTCCCCCCGTCGAGCGTCCTACCTGGCTCTTGCCTTCGATCGCGATCGCGAGCCCGACTTCGAGCGCGACTTGGGCTTCGCGGCCTGCCCGTCTGCGACGACACCGGTCGGATCCTTGCCGAGCCCGGCGTCCTGCCGAAGCTTCGCTGCGATCTCTGCGATCTCCTCCGGGGCGTAATCGGGTGCGAAGACAGCGGGCTGGGATGGAAGGTCGTTGGCCGGGAATCCCTCGGGCGCGTCGTCCTCGACCTCGAGCTCCTCGCCGGTCTCCGGGTGCGGCCCGTTGAAGACGGCTGCGAGCTCCTGGAAGTCGCTCGGAGAAAAGCGGTAGAGCCGGAGATGGTCGCCTCGCTCGATGTGCGGCTTGCATTCGGGAATCTTCTCCGTCGGGATCCGTGGGCTCGGGAAGAGCTTCATGAGATCGGCGCCGGTCAGCCGCTCGAGCGCGCGCGCGTAGGCGACCTGGTGCACGCCGCCACGCACGAGGAGGTATCCGGTCAGCGCGCGAGCCGCCGGGTGCTCGACCATCTCGTACACCTTGAGCTTGTTGTTCCGTGCGCCCGTTTCGAGGAAGAAGTTGTGCGTGAGGTCCTCGACGAGGTCGCCCGAGGAGAAGACGTAGTCGCCGTTCCAGGGGCGACCCTGCGAGTTCTGCGGCAGCGCGCCCTGGCCGCCGGCGAGGAAATGGTGTGGATTCCCGACGTCCTTGAGCATGGCGAGCGCATCGCTCGGCGCCTTGCCGTCGTCGGTCGGGGACGCGCCGGTGAGCATCGTGTTGATCGTGGCCGCCACCAGCTCGACATGGCCGAATTCCTCGCCGGCGATGTTGGCAACGAGGTCGTAGAAGGGTCGTGCGCCCTGTCGGTTGCGGAAGTTGAACGACTGGAACGTGTAGTTCAGAAAGGTGGACATCTCGCCGAACCGCCCGCCCAGGAGCTCCTGAACGGCGGCGGCGCCGGCGGGGTCCGGGTCGGAGGGGGGCGGCAGCTCGGCCGCGACTCGATCGATGCGAAGGATCATCTGACTCTCCCGTCTCTTTGCTTCGTAGTCGCGTACCCGACTCTCGCCGCGACGAGCCGCCGGCGGGTGGGTACTTCGCGAGGTATCCGGGGAAGGAGGAGGGCGATGCTCACGACGTCCCCGCCCACCGACATGCGCGCAGCAGCCGCGCAGGACCTGATCGCGGCGGTCGAGCGGTTCGACCCTGGGGCACCGGTCGAATCCCTCGCCGGGATCACGGAGAAGCTCCCGGTCGCCGCGTCGGTTGAGGTCGCAACCGTGCGCCTGAGAGACCGCGACCGGGACGGCGCATTGCATCTCGTCGCCGCGACCGGGCTGCCCAGCTTCGACGCGAGGCGGCTTGCGGCCGAGACGTTGCCGTTTCCGCGCGCCCGCGCCTTGCTGGTTCTACGAGAGCGTCACACGGACGCAAGCGCGATGGGTCTGCGCTGGTTTCGCGGCCTCTGGCTGCGTGAGTCGGGCCGCCCGGTCGGACTCCTCGCCGTCGGCTCCCGAACCGAGCGCCGACCCGATGAGGACGCCGATGCGCTGATCGAACATGTCGCGCTCGAGCTCGGCGCCCGAATCCGCGGCGTCGACCTCGGCCACGAGGCGATGACCCGTGCCTCCCGAGCGCTGATCCGCACCCTCGCGGGCGAGCCGCCCCCTCTCGTCGACAGCCCTCTCCGGGCTCTCCGGCCGAGCGAGCGGGCGATCATCAACCTCTTCGCGGACGGCCTCTCGACCCAGGACGTCGCGTCTGTTCTCTACCTCTCGCCCCACACGGTCAGGACGCACGTAAAGCACGCCCTACGCCGGCTCGGCCTGCACTCGCGAGACGAGGCGGTCGCGCTTGCGCAGGAGGAGCGGACCACAGTCCTGATCTAGCTCGACCCCTCGCGAGGATCCTGCCGCCGCGCAATCCTCTGCTCCTCGCGGCAACTTCTCCACGACCATGAATCGGTCCGTCTCCGACACCACCCGCTCGATCTCGGGCATCTCGTGACCTCGACGCACGGCGAAGTGCACGGGGCTTCGGCGAATTTCCTCGTACTCGGCGACGGTCAGCCGAACGTGTTCCACGCATTCGGCGTCGCCGCACTCGCAGAGAAACTCCCAGTCCTCTTCGACAGGAAGCCCGTGTGCCTCGTCGATCGCCTTCACACGTTCGTTGAGGTCCCGGAAGAGCGCCTCGTTCTTCGCCGCGCGGTCCTTGGCCTCCTTGTGCATCGTCTGACTATCCTCCGCCTCGTGGATCGAAGGCGCCGGCGACCCTCGCTCCCGCGCCCGTCTTGCGGACCAGCGTAAACCGTTCGGACTGCTTCGTGATCAGGTCAGCCGGTTCCTCGTGCCCTGTCAGCAGCAAAAAACCGTGCGGGTCCGACCTGACCTGCTCGTAGTCCCGCGCCGTCAGCTCGACGAGAGCCATGCATCGCTCGTCTACGCACTCGCAGAGGAAGGTCACAGCCTGACGCCGACCGAGCGTGTTCCTCGAGATCGCTTCGTTCGCAGCTCGGAAGACGACCTGCGTTCGAGCTAGCTTCTCCGCATCACGGTCCATGGCCTGAGCGTTCGGGTGCCCGCGCCTGGAGGATGGGAGGCCGGGCGGGTAAGCCCGGCCTCCCACCACGTCAGGATCTAGCGTCCGTCTTTTCCGACCGGCAGGTCGTCCTCTCCGGCCCAGTACGGCTCGCGACTCCCGGCCTTCGCGAGACCTCGGCTGACCATGTACCCGACCGCAACGATTGCGACGTAGAGCCACGCCCGCGCGGCGGGGAAAGCATCCGAGTCCTCGGTGGCTGCACCCTCGCCCTGTCCCACGACCGCCGATGCGATGAGGATTCCGACGACGACGGCGATCATCGTCCAGAACTCCGTTGTCTTGAAGGCGTGCTTCGTCTCGGTCGAGAGTCGAGCGAGCGTACGCCCTTCCCTCTGTCGATCCAGAAGTCCCGCCTGTCGCTGCCCAGCGTTTACCGCCACGTCTCCTCCGTTTCGTTGGATTGCTCTCGTAAGGAGCCGAGGCGGTTCTTCCCGTGGCCCGGGCGCCCTAACGGCGCGTGGCCCGAATACCCACGTCTTTACCTCAGCGCCGAAGGCGTGGAGAACTCGCTTCGCGAGGTCGGGCTCACGCCGGCACTCGAGGGCACCCGAGCGGAGGGCTACAACGAACGTGAGTGTCGGTTTGAGCCCGCCGCTATCCCTTCTTCTTCCGGCTTTCGAGCCACTGCCTCTCTCGCACGCGCTCCATCGCGGAGATCGTCTTCACACCTACCCGCCCGTGTTGCTCGAGCCCCTGGCGCCCCTGGAAGAACTTCGTGCCCGTCACGCTGTTCGGGCCAAAGTCGCCGTCCTCGTGCAGCGGGAACCAGGCACCCGGATCGATGCCCTTCTTCTGATGGAGGACGGTCGCCCAGGCGTTCAGCTCCTGTTGCCAGGTGCGGACGTCCGCGCCCTTGTCGCCGCTCTCGAACCGAAGCTTGCCGTTCGGCTTCGGGTCCCCGGGCGTGTCGACCGCTCCCGCAGCGGCGTAGGCGGGACGGCCGTAGTACACCGCCATGCTGTACGGCCGGCTGCGCCGGAACACGCCGCCCCCGTTGTCCTGGGAGCCCCCCGACCCCGAGCTCGTGTTGCCCTCGATCGTCTTCAGCGTGCCGCTCCCGGGGTCGTTCGAGACGACGATGCCGATGTGCTGGATCCGGTTCTTCGAGTCCGGGAAGTCGAAGAAGACGAGGTCGCCGCGCCGGGCGTTCGCGTCCGCCGCGAACCCGCGCCCGCGCTGCTTGTACCAGTCGGCCACGGTCGGCGTGTAGGCGCTCTTCACGTGCTCGACGTCGAGATGGTGTGCGAGACCGTCCCAGATGAACTCGGCGCACCACGCGACGCCGTTCATGCCGAAGTGCTCGCCGAATCGCGTCTTGTTCGAGCCGGGCGGGCTCTCCGTCGTCCCGACGCACTTCTCGAACCAAGCGATTGCTTCGTCCACGGTGGCCGGCATGGATCGACTCCCTTCCTAGCTTCGTACCCCCTTCCGAGCCCGAGGATGCCAGACGTCAACACGTGGTACAAGCCCCTGGTCAACCCCTGCGGTTCGACCTCTACGCCCCGATCCGGCGCACCCGGTTCTTGTTGATCGTGAAGCCCCTTCCGGACCGGGTCAGCGTGCATGTGACGCCGGATCGCTGGGAGACGCAGCGGAAGCGCCCGACGACGATCTCCTGGCCGAAGCCCAGCGTCGGCGGGGGTTCCTTGTAGCACCCGAGCCGGGGCGGCAATGGCTCCTCCTGCAGTGTCGCGACAGAGGGTCACCCATCCATGGTCGCGGAGTGCGCACAGTCGTGCCAGGTATTTCCAGAGCGGCGGCGCGCTGCCGGGCGGCTACGGTCACGGCGATGGAGGAGCCGCGCCGCCGCAGTGCCGCCTCGCTGGTGCGCATCGGCCTGGCGGTCTTCGTGGTCGTGTGGCTCTTCGGGCCCGACGAGCTCAGGACGGCCGTGCCGGTCTGGCTTCCCTTCCTCGTCGCGCTGGGGCTCGAGCTGCAGTTCTTCCTCACGGCGAGGCGGGGTGAGCCCGGGAGGACGCAGGCGGATCGGAGGCCGCAGGAGATCGACCGCCAGCTCTACGGCTACCCGGAGGTGCCGGAGGACGAGGACGAGGACGACGAGGAGGAGGACTACGCCGACGGCGAGGTCTACGCCGAGGACGACGAGGACCACGCCGAGGACGACGAACTCCAGTGGGAGCCCGAGGCGCCACGGCAAACCTGGCCCCTGCGCGGTCTCCTCGTCGGCGTCGGCGTCATCGCAGCGCTGGCCGGGCTCGCCTGGTTCGTGGAGTCACGCAGCGGCTGGAGCGGCCTCGGCTCCGACACGCGCGCCGCCGCAGAGGAGCGCTTCTCGGACGAAGCCGCCCGGATCGCGGGCCGGCCGGTCGAGATCCGCTGCGACGAGTCCGGCGAACGGGTCGGGTTCGTCCAGCACACAGATGGGGTCGCCGAGGTCGGCGGCCGGCTCGCGTACCTCACCCCCGAGCGCTGCCACGCCCTCTACCGGCTCGCCTTCGACGACGCGACCTCGGGCGGCACGGGACGGGCGATCGCAGTTCTCGCCCACGAGGCCTGGCACCTGCGCGGCGTCCGCGACGAGTCCACGACCTCCTGTTACGCGTTCCAGTCGGGCGTCGAGCTCGGAGAGCGCCTCGGCCTCTCGGAGGATGAGGCTCGTCGGCTCATGCGCCGTGAGCTCGCCCAGAACGCAGGCCCGGGCACGAGCTTCGAGTACCGGGTCGAGCCCGAATGCCGCGCGGGCGGCGAGCTCGATCTCAGCCCCGAGACGGACGCGTTTCCCTAGGAGTTTCGTGCTAGCCGTACTGCGTCCGGGCTGAGCACCCCTTAACGTGCAGCGTCGTCGATGACTTTGGACCGCCCATCGGGTCTCTTGGTCGAGCGAATCCTCGGGAAGTAGATGACTGGCCCTCTCCCACTTGCGATCGAGGCCAACGGCCTCGTGAAGTCCTTCGGCAAGACGCGCGCCGTCGACGGCGTCGACCTGGCAGTCCGCCGGGGCTCCATCTACGGCGTCCTCGGCCCGAACGGCGCGGGCAAGACGACGACGATCCGGATGCTCGCGACGCTGCTGCGCCCCGACGCCGGGTCGGCGCGGGTGCTGGGTCACGACATCGTGCAAGAGGCAGACGCCGTTCGGGGTCTCGTGAGCCTCACGGGCCAGCTTGCCTCGGTCGACGACGACCTGACGGGGCGCGAGAACCTGATCCTGCTCGGCCGTTTGCTGGGCCTCAAGCGCGCCGCCGCGAAGTCGCGCGCGGCTGAGCTGCTCGAGGCGTTCGGCATCGCGGAGGCGGCCGGCCGGCTGGTCAAGAACTACTCGGGCGGCATGCGGCGCCGGCTCGACATCGCGGCGAGCATCGTCGTCACGCCGGAGCTCATGTTCCTCGACGAGCCGACGACGGGCCTCGACCCGCGCTCGCGCAACCAGGTCTGGGACATCATCCGCGCGCTCGTGGGCGAGGGGACGACGATCCTCCTCTGCACGCAGTACCTCGACGAGGCCGACCAGCTTGCGGAGGGGATCGCCGTCATCGACCACGGCAAGGTCATCGCCGAGGGGACGCCCGCCCAGCTCAAGGCCTCTGTCGGGTCGGCCGCGCTGCACGTTCGCCTCCTCGAACCGGAGCAGCGGCCCGAGGCGCAGCGTGTCCTCTCGCAGGAGCTCGGCGAGGTGCATCTGGAGCCCGACCCGGCAGCCCTCACGGCCTCGTGCGCCGACGCCGATCGCGCCGCCGAGGCCGTGGCCGAGCTCTCGCGCTCGGGCGTCCGCATCGCCGGGTTCACGCTCGGGCAGCCGAGCCTCGACGAGGTGTTCCTCGCGCTGACGGGCCACCCGGCCGAGGACCAGACGTCCGACGACGAGACGGTCGAGGAGGAGCAGGCCGCATGAGCACCACCGAGCCGACACGAGCCGCTCCCCGACACGGTGGCCCAGGAAGCTGCGCTGCGGAACGCGCTCGCCTCCACCCCGCGGCCGCCGCGCACGAGCGCCCTCACGGCAACCCTGACGTTCGGTTGGAGGGGGATGCTCAAGGTGAAGCACGTCCCCGAGCAGCTCCTCGACGTGACGATCACGCCGGTGATGTTCGTGGTCATGTTCACGTACCTCTTCGGCGGCGCGATCTCCGGCTCGACGGGCGAGTACCTCGACTACATCCTCCCCGGGATCCTCGTCATGTCGGTGCTCTTCACCACCGTCTACTCCGGGGTCGCGCTCAACACCGACCTCACCAAGGGCGTCGATCGACCGCTTCCGCTCGCTCCCGACCTGGCGCCCGGCGCCGCTCGTCGGCGCCCTCCTCGGCGACAGCGTCCGCTACCTCGTGGCCGGGACCGTGATCGTCGGACTGGGCGTCGCTCTGGGCTTCCGGCCGGAGGCCGGGCTCGAGGGCGTCGTCGCCGCGATGGTCCTCGTGATCGTCTTCGCCTTCGGGCTCTCCTGGGTCTTCATGACCCTCGGGCTCCTGCTGCGCTCGCCCAACGCCGTCATGAACGCCGGCTTCATGGGCATCTTCCCGCTCACCTTCCTCTCCAACGTGTTCGTCGAGCCGGAGACGCTGCCGGCCCCGCTCGAGGCCTTCGTGGAAGTCAATCCGATCTCCATCCTCGCGACCGCCTCTCGCGGGCTGATGGCGGGGAATGCGGACGCGGCCGACATCGCGATCGTGCTGGCGACGGCCGCCGCCCTGACCGCGGTGTTCGCACCGATCACGACGCGGCTCTACCGGACCAGGGGCTGATGAGCGCGTTCGCAGGACCGCGGCAGCTCGACCGCCGCGCAGGAGCTGAGCGAGCTTGTGACCGCGATCCGCGCCGTCGCAGGGAGCCCCGGCGACTGGGGGCAGACGGCCCGGCTCGTGGCCGACGAGCTTCGGCGTCATCTGCCCTCGCCCGACGTCCTCACCGCCGAGCAACGGCGCGGCGACCCGGAGGGCTACGTCAGCTACCCGCTCCATGTCGCTCCCGACGGGGCGTTCTCGATCGTGGCCCTCGTCTGGCAGCCGGGACAGGTGACGCCCATCCACGACCACGTGACCTGGTGCGTCTTCGCGGTGATCCAGGGCGTCGAGTACGAGGAGCTCTTCACGCTCGACGAGGAGCGCGAATGCCTGGTCGCGGCGGGCGCCAACCTGAACCAGACCGGCGACGTGAGCGGGTTCGCGCCGCCCGGCGACATCCACCGCGTCCGCAACGTCGGCGCCCGCACCGCCATCTCGATCCACGTCTACGGGACCGACGTCTCGCGAATCGGCTCCAGCGTCCGGCGCTACTACGAGCTTCCCGTCCGGCCGGCCGCCGCCTAGCCCGGGCCGCGATGGCGTAGGCTCCGGGTCCTGAGTCTTCCTGGATGGCCTGCCGCCTCGGAGCTCCGCATCGGGCTCGGCTGCATGCGCATGTCGACCGGCGAGAGCCGTGACGAGGAGCTCGCACTAGAGCGATCGCGGCCGCCGCCGACGCGGGCATGACAGTTTTCGACACCGCCCGCGCGTACGGCCGCGACGAGTCCGAGCTCGGCCACAACGAGAGGCTGCTGGCCCGGGGTCTCCGCCGCTGCGGCGCCGGCGCCCGCGCGCGGATCGTGACGAAGGGAGGCATGGCGCGGACCGGCGGCGCGTGGAGCCCGGACGGGCGCGCCAAGGCGATTCGCGCCGACTGCGAGGCGAGCCTCGCCGCGCTCGACGGCCTGACGATCGACCTCTACCTCATCCATGCGCCTGACCCGCGGACGCCGTGGCGAACCTCGGTGCGCGCGCTTGTGCGGCTCGTCGAGGAAGGGATGGTGGCGCGCGTCGGCCTCTCGAACGTCAACCGCGTGCAGCTCGACGAGGCGATCGAGGTCGCTCCGGTCACGGCCGTCCAGGTCGCGCTCAGCCCCTACGACGACCGCGCTCTTCGGGGAGGAGTTGTCGAGCGCTGCGACGAGGCCGGCATTGCTGTGATCGCGCACTCGCCGCTCGGCGGGCCGCGTCGCGCCGTGCGCCTCGCCCGGCACGAGGCGCTGCGCGACGTCGCCGAGGCGCGAGGAGCAACGCCGCAGAAGTGGCGCTGGCCTGGCTGCTCGAGCTCTCGCCGGGCGTCGTCGCGATCCCCGGCGCCGGGCGACCGGAGACCGCACGCTCTGCCGCGCGCGCCGCGACACTCGGCCTCGAGGCCGACGATCGAGCGGTCCTCGCCCGCGCGTTCGGCCGGTCTCGGCCGACCCGCCGCAGGCGGTCTCAGCCGCCGGGAGACGCGGAGGTCGTCCTCGTCATGGGCATTTCGGGAGCGGGGAAGAGCCTCATTGCCGAGGAGTACGCGGCGCGTGGCTTCGTCCGTCTGAACCGCGACGAGCGAGGAGGATCGCTGCGCGAGCTCGCGGACGCACTCGAGGCGGAGCTCGAGTCGGGCACTCGCCAAGTCGTCCTCGACAACACGTACCTCACGCGCGCCGCGCGAAGCTACGTGATCGAGACGGCCGGGCGATACGGCGTCTCGGCGCGCTGCATCTGGCTCGACACACCGCTCGCGCAAGCGCAGGTCAACCTCGTCGAGCGGCTGCTCGATCGCCTCGGTTCTCTACCGACGCCGGACAAGTTGCGTGGGCTGGCACGCCGTGAGCCGGGGCTCCTCGCACCCACCTCGCAGATGCGCGCGCTCCGCGAGCTCGAACCGCCGTCCGGCGACGAAGGATTTGCCGCCGTCGAGCGGGTGGCGTTCACGCGGACGCCGCCGTCGCGGCGAGGGCGGGCAGGCGTCTTCGTCGCAGCCGCCGCGTTGCGCCAACCGGGTTGGGAGCAGGCGGTCGCGGAGGGCGATAGGGGCGCGCCTCACCTGGTCTACGACTGGAGGCCCGACGGAACGGCGGACGAGCTCGCCCCGCTTGCAGCCCGCCTCGCGGCCGAGATCTCCGGGCCGGTCGAGAGCGCGCTGTGCCCACACGCCGCCGGCCCACCCACCTGCTGGTGCCGACCGCCGCTACCGGGCCTCGCGCTCGCATTCGCGCGAGCCCACGACGTCGACACGTCGCGCTCGATCCTCGTCGGCACCAGCCCGGCGCACCGAACGCTCGCGACGACCCTCGGCGCCCGCTATGTCCCGGTCTGAAGTTCGGCGAGTCAGATTTTGCAACGAGACATCGAAAGGTGGCAACGGAAGACCTGACCCCTGTGGCCCCGCGGACGTTCTGGCCTTGAGATGGCGTCAGCCGGCTGCGATGATCGGGCGAAGAGACCTTCGCGTACAGCCTGGTTGAAGGCCGGCGGGACACCCGCCGACCCTCCGTCGCCCAGGCCGGGCGTGGATCCCTGGCACGCAGACGACACGACCCGATCGGCGCGCGCAGCCGAGCCGGAAGGAGAGAACAATGCGGCGACACTCCCCCTGCTGGCCCTGCGCCGTGCCGCTGATCGCGTTCGGTGTGTGCGGCCTTCTTCTCACCGGATGCGGTGGTGAGGCGAGCGGCGCCGACACTTCGTCGAGCGGCTCATCCACTCGCGCTGCGCCCGAGGAGGATCTCGACCGCGTCGTCAGCATCGACGGCAAGCGCGGCCTCTACGTGAGGTGCACCGGCAGCGGCTCGCCGACCGTCGTGATGGAGGGAGGCGACGGAGACACGAGCGGTTCGTACGCGTTTGCGGAGGCTGGGATCTCCGAGGTCGCGCGAACCTGCGTCTACGACCGCGCGAACCTGGGCCGGAGCGACCCCGCCGCCGGGCCGCGCGGGTTGTCAGATCTTGTCGGCGACTTCGACGCGCTTCTCCAAGCCGCCAAGATCCCTGGCCCGTACGTTCTCGTCGGCACCTCGGGCGGTGGCTACATCTCCGCCGGCTATGCGTACGAGCACCCCGACGAGGTCGCAGGCATGGTCTTCGTCGATGTCGGCGCCCCATTCCGCAATCCGCCTCGGGTGATCGTCGAGGAGACCGACCCGAACCACCCCCAGAACATCGAACGCCGTGACTACCTTCAGGTCGAGAAGGACGCCTGGGCGGCGCGCAAGAGGATCGGCGACATCCCCGTCATGATCATCAGCAACGAGTACTCGACCGAGGAGATAAGCGGCTCGCCGTTCCCCTCGGAGGCGAGAGGGATGCGGCGCAACGTCCCGGACCAGAAGGGCTGGCTGGTCCTCAGCCCGCGCGCGAAGCAGATGGTGGTCCACACCGGTCACGCCGTCGAGGAGGCTGACCCGCAGCTCGTGATCGACGCCATCCTCGATGTCGTAAGGGCTGCCCAGTAGGCAAGGCCGCACCGCCGCCGACAGGATCGCCGCGAAGGCCAAGGCAATCTCAGCGGGTCGTGGGGTCAGGTCGCGGGTCGTGGGGTCAGGTCTTGCAATAACACTTCGAAGTGGCGACGCAAGACCTGACCCCCATGCCGCTCTCGCAGCTGGCTCGGTCGCCGCCCTCCCTCGCTCGGGGGTTAGCCCCACCCGAGGAGGCCTGCTGCCCGCCTGCCAAGCGTCCCGTGTCCGGGAGAGGATTGGGCCATGAAGATGAAGCTCTTCCTCACGCTCCTCGGCCTCGCCGTTCTCCTCCTCGCTCTGGGCGGCTGGACGGTCAGGGGCGCTCGCCGGGCGCTTCGCGGTCCTGCGCTTCGCCCCGCCGGCTCCCCGCGGCGCGCCGCGGGCGCGAGCCCTGCCTTCGCCGCCCGCTAGCCTCCTGGAAGCACCCCGAAGGACTAGTTCCGGCGCGCGCAGCGGAGTGAAATCCTCTGGAGCCCGTCGTCCATCTCTAGCTCACGCAGGCGGTCCGGCGCAGGCTCGTGGCCAGGCCCTCCGATCCGGGCGGACATCGTCGTGCAGATGGGCCGGTACGCGGCCCAGCGCTACACCCGCTTCACGATCCGGCGCTGAGCGCCCGGGCGAGGGCGCGCAGGCCAAGCGGCGGTGCAGTAACACATCGAAGTGGCGACGCAAGACCTGACCCTTGTACCGCTCCGCTTCTCGACGTGCTTCCCGTCCTGCGCGCCCGCGTCGGCGCTCCGTGCGGTTCCCGGTTCTTACTCCGGCGGGGGCGTGTACCGGATCGAGGTCACCGCGGGCTCGACCTCGAGCAAGGGCTCGTTGAAGGAGAAGCGCAATGCATCCGTCCCCGTGTCGCTCTCGATCCCCAGCGTGGCCGAGTTGCCCCGCTCGCGGCCGTCGTCGGCGATGTTGCTGGTACTGGGTCAGGATCTCCCCGTTCTCGTGCAGGACGATGTTGAAGTCGATCCGCCGCGAGCTGTCGTTGAAGAAGTGGACGTTGCGGAACTCGATCACGTAGCGCCGGTTGGGCGCGCTGCCCCGCACGTCGGCCCGGATCGACGCCTGGGCGTCGACTTGGAGGTCGTCCCAGTACCCGTAGACGGCGCCGTTGGGCCGCCCCGTGGTCGGGATCGCCGCGTTGCTGGCCGAGCAGTTGGTGGTCGCCGGCCCGACGAACTCGACGAACCCGTTCGTGCACAGGTGAGTGCGGGTGTAGGTCTCGCCGTAGAACCTGAACGGGAACGGGAGGTCGATCGTGGTGACCTCGTCGTCACCCGTGAGCGGAACGACCGTGTCCGCCTGCTCGAAGGCGGCCTCCTCGAGCTCGCAGGTGTAGCCGAACGCGTCGGAGCGCGGCGGGAGCGTGAAGTCGAGCGTCGTCGGCCCCGACACGACCAGCTCCTGCGTCCGCGCGCCGTCGGCATCCAACCGCGGCGACCGTCGCGTCGTACGTGCCCTCGGGCACGCTCGGGAAGGAGTAGAAGCCGTCGGCGTCGGTCGTGGCCGGCGTGATCGGCGTCCCCTCGATCGTCACCGTCGCGTTGGCGACCGGCCGGTTCTCCTCGTCGCGGACGTGGCCCGAGACCGTGTGCGACGGCGGCAGGCGGCGGACCGGTAGCGGATCGAGGTCACCGCCGGCTCGGGGCGCGAGCAGCGTCTGGTTGAACGCGAACCGCAGCGCATCCGTGCCCGTGTGGTTCTCGATCCCGAGCGTGGCCGAGTTGCCCCGCTCGCGCCCGTCGTCGGCGATGTTGCGGTACTGGGTGAGGATCTCCCCGTTCTCGAAGCAGCACGATGTTGAAGTCGACGCGCCGGGTCGTGTCGCTCGGCCCCGATGTGCACGTTGCGGAACTCGATCACGAAGCGCCGGTTGGGCGCGCTGCCCCGCTCGTCGGCCCGGATCGACGCCTGAGGCGTCGACCACCCAGTCGTCCCAGAACGCCGCGATCTGGCCGTTCGGCCGCGCCGTGGTCGGGATCGCCGCGTTGGTGGACGAGCAGTTCGTGGTCGCCGGCCCCACGAACTCGACGAACCCGTTGGCGCAGACGTGGGCCCGGGTGTAGGCGAAGCCGTAGAACGTGAAGGCAAACGGGAGGTCGATCGTCCCCACCCCCGAGGTGCCCGTGATCGGCAGCACCGTGTCCGCCTGCTCGAACGGCGCCTCCTCCAGCGCGCAGGTATGGCCGAACGCGTCGCTGCGCGGCGGCAGCGTGAAGTTCAGCGTCGCCGGGCCGGACACGACGAGCTCCTGCGAGAGGTCGCCGATGCATCCGAACCCCGCCGCCGTCACGCGTGTACGTGCCCTCGGGCACGCTCGGGAACGAGTACGAGCCGCCGGCGTCGGTCGCGGCCGTCAGGGGTGTCCCTTCGATCGTCACCGTCGCGCCGGCGACCGGCTGGTCGTCGGCGTCGCGAACCTGACCGGAGACCGCGTGTGTGGCCGCCGGCAGGTACCGGATCGAGGTCACCGCGGGCTCGGGGGCAAGCAGCGTCTGGTTGAACGAGAACCGGAGCGCGGCAGCTCCCGTGTGGTACTCGATCCCCAGCGTGGCCGAGTTGCCCCGCTCGCGCCCGTCGTCGGCGATGTTGCGGTACTGGGTGAGGATCTCGCCGTTCTCGTGGAGGACGATGTTGAAGTCGATCCGCCGCGAGGTGTCCTGGAAGAAGTGGACGTTGCGGAACTCGATCACGTAGCGCCGGTTGGGTGCGCTGCCGCGTACGTCGGCCCGGATCGACGCCTGGGCGTCGACTTCGAGGTCGTCCCAGTAGCCGTAGACGGCGCCGTTGGGCCGCCCCGTCGTCGGGATCGCCGCGTTGCTGGCCGAGCAGTTGGTGGTCGCCGGCCCGACGAACTCGACGAACCCGTTCGTGCACAGGTGCGTGCGGGTGTAGGTCTCGCCGTAGAAGCTGAACGGGAACGGGAGGTCGATCGTGGTGACCTCGTCGTCGCCCGTGAGCGGAACGACCGTGTCCGCCTGCTCGAAGGCGGCCTCCTCGAGACGGCACGTGTACCCGAACGCGTCGCTGGGCGGGAGCGTGAAGTCGAGCGTCGTCGGCCCCGACACGACCAGCTCCTGCGTCTGGGGACTACTGCACCCCGAGGCCGAGGCCGTCGCGTCGTAGGTGCCCTCGGGCACGCTCGGGAAGGAGTAGAAGCCGTCGGCGTCGGTCGTGGCCGGCGTGATCGGCGTCCCCTCGATCGTCACCGTCGCGTTGGCGATCGGCCGGTTCTCCGCGTCGCGGACGTGGCCCGAGACCGTGTGTGACGGCGGCGGAGGCGGCGGCCGGTAGCGCACCGAGGTCACCGCCGGCTGCGGGGCGAGCAGCGTCTGGTTGAACGCGAACCGCAGCGCATCGGTGCCCGTGTGGTTCTCGATCCCCAGCGTGGCCGAGTTGCCCCGCTCGCGCCCGTCGTCGGCGATGTTGCGGTACTGGGTCAGGATCTCGCCGTTCTCGAACAGCACGACGTTGAAGTCGACGCGCCGGGTCGTGTCCCCCGAGAAGTGGGCGTTGCGGAACTCGATCACGAAGCGCCGGTTCGGCGCGCTCCCGCGCACGTCGGCCCGGATCGACGCCTCCGCGTCGATCACCAGGTCGTCCCAGAACGCCGCGATCTGGCCGTTCGGCCGCGCCGTGGTCGGGATCGCCGCGTTGGTGGACGAGCAGTTCGTCGTCGCCGGCCCCACGAACTCGACGAACCCGTTCGCGCACACGTGCGCCCGCGTGTACGTGAACCCGTAGAACGTGAACGGGAACGGCAGGTTGATCGTCCCCACCCCCGAGGTGCCCGTGATCGGCAGCACCGTCTCCGCCTGCTCGAACGGCGCCTGCTCCAGCGCACACGTGTGCCCGAACGCGTCGGAACGCGGCGGCAGCGTGAAGTCGAGCGTCGTCGGGCCCGACACGACGAGCTCCCTCGTCTGCGTGCCGGTGCAGCCCGAGGCGGAGGCCGTCGCGCTGTACGTGCCCTCCGGCATCCGCTCGAACGAGTAGAAGCCGTTGGCGTCCGTCGTGGCCGGCGTGATCGGCGTGCCCTCGATCGTCACCGTCGCGTTGGCGATGGGCCGGTCCTCCTCGTCGCGGACGTGGCCCGAGACCGTGTGTGACGGCGGCAGCGGCGGCGGCCGGTAGCGGACCGAGGTCATCGTCGGCTCGTTCGCGAGCGACGCCTCGTTGAACGAGAACCGGAGCGCATCGGTGCCCGTGTGGTTCTCGATGCCGATGCGTCGCGGAGTTGCCCCGCTCGCGCCCGTCGTCGGCGATGTTGCGGTACTGCGTCAGGATCTCCCCGTTCTCGAACAGCACGACGTTGAAGTCGACGCGCCGGGTCGTGTCCCCCGAGAAGTGGGCGTTGCGGAACTCGATCACGAAGCGGCGGTTCGGCGCGGTGCCCCTCGCGTCGGCCCGGATCGACGCCTCCGCATCGATCACCAGGTCGTCCCAGAACGCAGCGATCTGGCCGTTCGGCCGCCCCGTGGTCGGGATCGCCGCGTTCGTGGCCGAGCAGTTCGTCGTCGCCGGCCCCACGAACTCGACGAACCCGTTGGCGCAGACGTGGGCCCGCGTGTGCGGGAACCCGTAGAACGTGAACGCGAACGGGAGCTGGATCGTCCCAACGCCCGAGGTGCCCGTGATCGGCAGCACCGTCTCCGCCTGCTCGAAGGGGGCCTGCTTCGAGGCGGCACGTGTACCCGAACGCGTCGCTTCGCCTCGGGAGGGTGAAGTCGAGCGTCCTCGGCCGCGACAGATCGACCGTCTGGGTCGCCGGCTCGTAGCAGCCGCCCGCCGAGGCCGTTGCCTCGTAGGTGCCCCGCGGCACGCCCTCGAACGAGTAGAACCCGTTGGCGTCGGCCGTGGTCGTCCAGAACGTGTCCCCACGCAGCGTGATGGTGGCGTGAGCGACGGGCTGGCCGTCCGAGCCGCTGACGCGTCCCGAGACCTCGCGGGCAGGGTTCGCCTGGAAGCGGAAGTAGGCGCGGTGCTGGACGCCGTCGTCGCGCGTGAGGACGAACTCGCGGCAGGTGCCTCCCCATGCTTGGTGCGTCTTCCACGGGAAGGTGTAGCGGCCCGTGCTCGGGTCGAAGGAGAGGCGGGAGTTACCCGGCGTCTCCGCCGGGATCGGAAGCGGCCGCGGCGTGATGTGCTCGGCCCCCGGGGTCACCGTGCGCAGCGTGTCGCAGTCCACCTGTCGCGAGTACGGCGAGTTGCTGGCGAGGATGTCGAGGCCGCGATCACCTCCGCCGTCGAACTCCATGCTCGACGGCGTCGCCGCGGTTGACCGTATTGAGGGTGGGCGGGTCGGACACGCCGCCGAAGAAGCCCGCCCGGCAGTCCGGATGCGTGTCGAAGGCCTCGCTGTTGTCGTCGCGGCCGGTCGTCCCCTGCACCGCGCTGAAGCCGAGGCCGCGGCGGGCGAACGAGGCCCACAGGGTGCAGGTGTCCTCGCCCTCGCTCAGGAGGTCGGCCGCCGCGATGATCGCGTCGCGGGCGACGACGAGGCCGGGGCCGCAGCCCTGGAACTTGAGCCCGTCGGTCACGTACTGGAGGGAGCGGTTGTTGCCGCCCGTGTTCCAGGCCTCGTAGACGTTCGGGTTGAAGCCGTGCTTGTCGATGAGGTCCCAGGTCACGTCCCACAGCACCGCCGCCCAGCCGTGGCCGAGGCCGTGCGGGAGCGCGAGCGAGGTCCCGTCGAGCCATCCCCCCGTCTTGATGCTGTCGTACGTGAACGGCTGGATCGCCATGTCGCGCGAGTAGCGGCGCGGCCGGATGCCGGCTCCCGCACGGTCGTCCTGGAAGAGCGCGTAGGGCCCCATGCCGCGCGCGCCCTCGGGGTCGTCGAGGGCGGGGTCGAGCAGCATCGTGATCGCGTAGTAGTCGCTCCACCCCTCGCCCGCCTGCTCGTTGCCGGTCAGGCAGTTGACCGCCGGGCCGCCGGTGAGGCGGTTGGAGACGCCGTGGCCGTACTCGTGGATGATGATCCCGTTCTCGAAGTCGCCGTCGCGAATCCCGGGGTGGTCGGGGTGCTTGCGCACGGTGCCCGAGGTCGGGCCGGCGGCGATCGCGGCCTTGATCGTGTTCCCGTCGGCCTGGGAGATGGAGACGGCGGGGATGCCGACCGGCGGGGTCGTGAATTGCGGCCGTCAGGACCGGCGGAGCGCCGGACGCGTTGTGGGCGACGACCACCGCGCCGCGCCGAGGGACTCGGCGACCTCGACGCGCACGAGGTACGTGCAGGCGGTCGGTGCCGCCGTCCACGACCGCGATCCACGGGGTCTGCGGGCAGGTCGGCGGGATAGAGAGAGGCGGTGCAGCCCGTGCCCGCGTACACGAATGTTCCTGACACTCCCGTCGTCAGGGGCGCGGGCCCGAAGCGGGACCAGTTGGCGTCGAAGGAGCCGACGCCGTCGGCGACGACCTGGTTGGGCATGCCGAACTGGGTGCCCGGCCACAGGTACATCTGCATGCGCGGCGTGCCCCCCGACGTCGGCGTCTCGATCGGGGTCGAGAAGTTGGCGTTGTTGGTACCGCCGCCGTCGGCCGCCTCCGCGCGCACGTAGTCGCCGCCGGTCCCCCCGCGCCCGTAGTTGTTGGCCTGGAAGTTGCCCGCCTCCTCGACGAAGCCGTAGCGCCACATCACGTCGTGGAAGGCGTTGTTCACGTAGAAGAGGTTGGTGGTCGCCGCGTCGCGGTAGTCCTGCGCGTGCTGGTCGAGATCGGCGGGGAAGTCGAAGTCGAGGCCCGCCCCGCCGTCGGTGTCGCCGAAGTCCGCGGCGTTGTTGTTGTCCTGATCCTGGTAGGCGTGGACGTTGTTGCCCCGGGTGATGGTGAACTCCGGGCCCGCCGCGGCGTTGGTGTCGTGCCACCCGAAGGGCGACGCGTCGCCGTCGGCGGGATTGGTCACCAGTCCGCGGTCGCCGTCGTTGGGGCTCTCCTTGGGGATGTCGAAGACGCGGTAGCTCGAGCCGTCGTTCACGGGGCTGGCGGGACGCGGGCCCGGAGCTGCTGGCCTGGGCGGCCGAGGCTCCGGAGCGGGCCAGGTGGACGAGGTCCGAACGCGTGTTCCTTGGAGGTCCAGTCGGCGACCTCGAGCAGCTCGCCGGTGGCCGCGTCCACGGTCGCGTTCCACAGGCTGGCGCTCGCGGAGTCGTCGATGGTCAGCTGCCAGGCGAGGCGCAGGCCCTCGTCGGTGGGCTGCCAGCCGAGGCGCGCGGGGATGGGCTCGTCGGAGATGCCGCCCTCCGACACGACCGTGGGCTGCGCCGGGCCTGGGTCCTTGCTGAGGACGCGCAGGTCGGCCGGCTCCTTCAGGTCGAGGCCCTCGGCGGCGGCCTCCACCGCCTCGGTCGCCTCGAGGTCGGCGGCGCCGGACGCCCGTGCGTCCAGCCCGCGCACGAGGCTGCCGCCCACGAAGACGACGCGTCCGTCCGGGCCGACGTTCACGGTCGCGTGACCCCCGAACACCTCCAGGTCCTCGTGACGCTGGTTCAGGTTGACGTGCGTGACCCCGTTGTGCGGGCTCTCGTAGGCGCTCGTGACGACCAGGTCGTCGACGTCGGCGCGAGTGACCTCGAGCTCCGCCGCGTTCCGCTCCACGTGGGCGACCGCCACCGCGACCGCGTCTTCCGTCCCCGGCTCCGGCTCAGGCGCCGAGGACGCGCCGGCGACGGACCGCCAGCGCGACCAGTGTCAAGACGACAACAACCAGAAGCGGCCGCAAAGACTTGAACGGCATTGTTCCCTCCCCCGGGGCATCAGCCGACTCTTGGGCGCGGAGACGATCCTACAGTGGCTCGGCGCTGTCAACGAATCGCCATCAGCCTCGGTCGACGGCGCTACGCTGACGACGTCGCCCCGTCTCGCTCGAGCAAGATCGTCACGCACCTCGTCATCTGTGTGTTCGCATTGGTCCCCTTACTCGTAGACGGCTGCGGCGGGGAGGCATCACGCGAAAGCGGCGCGGGAGAGACGGCCCCCCAGCCGCCCGCGGCGCCGCAGACGATCACGGAGGTCGACAGCGGGAAGTCCTTCACGCTCGCCCGCGGCTCGGAGACGCGTCCTGCGCCTGTCCGGGAAGTACTCGTGGAGCGAGCCAGCCGTGCGCGGCGATGCGGTCGAGCTCGTACGCGTCGACTACCTCCAGGACCCCGGTTTCGCCGAGTGGACGGTCCTCGCAGTTCAACCAGGGACGGCGACGATCGCGGCCCGTGGAACCCCGGCGTGCGCCGGCCAGGAGGGATGCCGCGACGCGCCGCTCCGCTTCCAGCTGGAGATCACCGTCACGCCCTGAGCCGGACCCTCCGTCCCCAAGGGAAAGCCGACGCCCGGACTCGAACCGGGGACCCCTTCATTACGAGTGAAGTGCTCTACCAGCTGAGCTACGTCGGCGGGGTTCGGCCAGTCTAGATGATCGATTTCTGATCCCAGTGCCCTCGGGGAGGGACTGGGCCAAGCAGCGTGGTCGACGCGAGCGGCGGCAAGGCTGGTTGCCTTGGCGCCGTTCGCGGCGGCCGCGATGCGCCGCGCGCAGGCCCCCAGCCGGGGATGCTGGGATCGGGAATCGATCATCTGGCCACGGCGGGCCGACTTCTTACAGATCTCTTCGGCTGGCCTTAGGCGCCTCTTAGGGGCCGCTGCTCCCATGGATCAGGTTCACCGACCGAGAGGAGCTGATCGATGGAACGCATGAAGCGCAAGCTCGCCGTGGGAGGCGCCGCCGCGCTTGCCGTCGCGGGCGGCGGTGCTGCCGTCGCCGCGAATCAGTGGTCTGGTGAGGAGACGAGTGACGCGATCGTGGCCGACGCCGCCGCCGAGCTCGGCGTCGAGCCGGCCGAGCTCAGGGACGCTCTGCAGCAGGCGCTCGCGAACCGGGTCGACGAGGCGGTCGAGGCCGGCCGCCTGACCGAGGAGCAGGGTGCCGAGCTCAAGGAGCGGATCGAGTCAGGCGACTTCCCGCTCTTCGGAGGCCCGCATCGCGGCGGGATGCATCACCACGGGATCTTCCGGAGCTTCGACGAGGCGGCCGAGTACCTCGGCCTCTCGAAGGAGGAGCTGCGAGCAGAGCTCGCCGACGGGAGCACGCTCGCCGAAGTCGCACGCGAGCAGGACAAGTCCGTCGACGGACTCGTGGACGCGCTCGTGAACGAAGCGAAGCAAGACCTGAACACCGCCGTCGAGGAAGGGCGGCTCAGCGAGGAGCAGCGCAACGCGATGCTCGAGAACCTCGAGGAGCGAATCACCGACCTCGTGAACGGCGAGCTTCGTGGGCCCATGGGTCCGCGAATGGAGCGCGCACCCGGCCGGGACGACACCACCGGCTGGAGGTTCGCAGCTCCCGGCGCACCGCTCTGACCGGGAACTCCATCTCGGAGGAGTTCTCAGGCGAGGCGGAGCGGAGGAAGTCCGCCGGTGTCGGGCACTGGATGCCCGGCGTCGGCGGGCTGCGCCGTCTGCCGCGGGAAGCCGGGGCAATCGCCGGCCTGCGCTGACAGCGTCAGCAGGCTTGTCACGGACGAAGCGTGGAAGCCGGCGAGGCGGCCGTCATGCCTCGGCCGGAGGACGACGCCCTCCCCCGCCCGGACGCCCGGATTCGAGCTCCCTGCAGTCGTCGATCGAGATCTCCACACGTACGGCGTCCCCTTCCAGCTCGACCGTGCACGTGTCCTCGAGCGGTGTGTAGCCCTTCACCAGCCCGGTTCCCCGCGGGGTTTCGACGCGCCGTCCGACGCGCGGCGCCCGGTCGCGGAAGCTCTTGTAGAGCGGATGCTCGAACGCGAGGCAGCAGCGAAGGCGCCCGCACAGGCCGGTGAGCCGGCCGGATGCGAGCGGCACCTCCTGGTCCTTCGCCATCCGGAGCGTGATCGGCTGCTCGTGCGAGGGGAACCGGCGCGAGCACTGCTTCCCGCCGCAGAGCCCGTGGTCACCGCACAGACGCGCACATTCCCGCGGGCCGACCGGACGCATCTCGACGCGCAGGCCGAGCCGCCGGGCGAGCTCCGTCTGGACGGGACCCACGTCCGGGCGCTTCTCCGACTGGTACGAGACGACGGCGCGCGAGCCGTCGAACACGATCTCGACGGCGACCGGCTTCACGTCGAGATCCCGCTCCTTGAGGAGCGTGCGGAACGCGCGCATGGCGCGGCGGCTTTCCTCCCGGTTCTCGGCCGCCTGCTCGTGGTCGACCTCGGTCGCTCGGCGCAGCACCTTCTTCAGGGGTGCGTGGGGAGCCTCGCCGAGCTCGTGGCTTCCCTTGACCACTCGCCCGAGCTCGGGCCCGTGCGTGGTCTGGCAGATCACGCGCTCGTTCCAGGCGAGCTCGAGGCCCGCGGGGTCGAACGAGTAGACCCGCCCGCCAGCCGAGAAGACGACGCCGACGGCCTCCATCAGGCGGCCTCCGCCGAGAGTCCGGCCATCTCGCGTCGGAGGCGGACGAAGAGCGCCTCGAGCGCGAGCCCGAGCTGCACGTTGAACTCGAAGCTGCGCCAGGTCTCCCGGACGGCCTCGGCCGCGAGCTCGGCCCGAGCCGCGATCTCCGTCTGTGCGTCCTGTCGAAGCTCGCCGAGCCTGTCGCTGTTCAGGGCGGCGGCCTCCGCTCCGGAGCCCACAACGACCAGGTCGCGATACCAGCTCGCAAGCGTCTCGAGCGCGAGCAGCACCTCGTCCCGCTCGGCCCCGCGCTCCGCGCGCTTGGCGCGCTGCTCGATCTCGCGGGGATTCTCGTCCTCGAGCGCGGTCTCTCCGACCCGGACCCGCGCCTCCTCGCCCCGGGCGTGTGCGAGCTCGGCGACGGCCCGGGCGGCAACGGAGGGCTCGAAGGCCGGGTCGAGGTAGACCGCACGGGCCAGGCCGAGGACGGCGTCGCGCCGGTCACCCGCCTTCTCGTCCAGCAGCCGCTCCGCGCGGTCGAGTCGCCCGGCCGCGACGCGGGCCGCGGTTTCCAGTGCGTCCCCGGCGAGGCCGCGCGCGGCCAGATGCGCCTTGACCGCCCGGCGGGAGAGACGCCGGAACGGAACGAGCTGGCAGCGCGACCGGATCGTCTCCGGAATCGGTCCGAGCTCGTCCGCGACCAGCACGATGTGGGCGTAGCCCGGCGGCTCCTCGAGATCCTTCAGGAGCGCGTCGGCCGCGTCCTCGTTCATCAGGTGCGCGCCGAGGACGAGGTAGACCCGGCGCTGCGCCTCGAACGGCCGCATGTGGAGATCGCGCCTGAGGTCGCGGATCGGGTCGATCCTGATCTGGTCGCCGAGCGGCTCGAGCACGTAGAGGTCCGGATGGGCCTGGCGCCCGACCCGATCGGCGTCGCCTAGCAGCTCGCCCGCGAACGCCAGGGCCGCACGCCGTTTCCCGACCCCGGGCGGCCCGTGGAAGAGGTAGGCGTGTGCGGGCCCCTCGGCGAGGGCCGCAGCGAGGAGGCGCTTGGCCTCGTCCTGCTCAGGAAAGGTCTCGAAGCTCCTCACGCACGAACCTCGCCACGTCCTCCGGGGATTTGCTTGCGTCGGCGCGCACGATGCGGCGGGTGAAGGCGCCGGCGAGCTCACGATATGCGTCGCCCACGCGGCTGGCGAAGTCGTCCCCCTCCCGCTCCATACGGTCGGGCTCGCTTCCGCGCCGCCGCGACGCCTCCTCCACGTGGAGATCGAGGAGGAACGTGCGGTCGGGGAGTAGCCCCCCCGTGGCGATCAGGTTGAGCTCGAGCACGCGGTCTACGCCGAGCCCGCGCGCGAGCCCCTGGTAGGCGAGGGAGGAGTCGATGTAGCGATCGCAGACGACGTCCGCGCCGCGGTCGAGCGCCGGCCGGATCACCCCCTCGACGAGCTGCGCCCGCGCCGCAGCGAAGAGGGCTGCCTCCGCCCAGGGCGCGAGATCGCCGCCGTGGAGGACGAGCTCCCGGATCCGCTCGCCGGCCTCGGTCCCGCCCGGCTCGCGCGTCTGCACGACGTCGCGTCCCTGCTCGCGCAGGTGCTCGGCGAGCAGCGCGACCTGCGTCGTCTTGCCGGAGCCGTCCACTCCCTCGAACGTTACGAACATGTGGGGCGCCTGGCCAACATCTGGGGCGCCTAGGATAGAGCCGGTGCGGGCCATGGTCACAGGAGGAGCCGGATTCATCGGCTCGCATCTCGTCGATGCACTCGTGGCGCGCGGCGACGACGTCGTCGTTCTCGACAACCTCGCGAACGGCAAGCGCTCGAACCTGAACGAGGGCGCGCGTTTCGTCGAGGCCGACATCCGGAACGCAGACGCGGTCGGCGCCGTCTTCGCCGAGCACGAGCCGGAAACGTGCTTCCACCTCGCGGCTCAGGCCGACGTCCGCGTATCGGTGGAAGACCCGGCGTTCGACGCGGACGTGAACGTCCTCGGCACGATCCGCGTGCTCGAGGCCGCGCACGGGCGCGGCACCCAGGTGGTCTTCTCCTCGACGGGGGGCGCGATCTACGGCGAGTGCGAGGAGCCCGCGTCGGAGACGGCCTCGCGTCTTCCGCTCGCGCAGTACGGAACCTCGAAGCTCGCGGGCGAGGAGTACCTCGCGACGTACAACCGGCTGCACGGGACCGGCCACGTGGCGCTGCGCTACGGCAACGTCTACGGGCCGAGGCAGGACCCGCACGGCGAGGCGGGCGTGGTCGCGATCTTCTTCGGCCGGCTCGCCTCGGGGCAGGCGTTTCGGATCTTCGGGGACGGGCGCCAGACCCGCGACTACGTGTTCGTGGGTGACGTCGTCGCAGCGACTCTGGCGGCGGCCGGCCGTCCCGGCGGCGTCTTCAACGTGGGCACGGGCCGCGAGACCTCCGTGCTCGAGCTCGCGGACGCCTGCCGCCGGGTAAGCGGCGTCGACATCGAGCCGGAGTTCGCCCCCCCGCGGCTCGGCGAGCTTCAGCGAAGCGTCCTCGATCCAATGCTCGCGGAACGCGAGCTCGGCTTCCGTGCGGTCACCGATCTCGACACCGGCCTCGCCGAGACGTGGCGCGCTTTCGTGCCGGAAGGACTGGTGGTACGCGGGTCGAAATAGGGCGCCCGGTGGACCACCCGAACTCCCTCTCCCGCGACCTCCCCGAGCTTCCCTGGCGCACCACGGCGCTCGTCGCGTCGGCGGTTGCCGCGCTCGAGCTCCTCGTCCTGGTCTCTGTTGCCTTCGTCTTCCTGGTCAAGCCGCTCGTGACCGGCGGCGGCGCTCCGGCGAAGCCGCTTGCCCGGGAGAAGACCGCCGCTCCTGCTGCTTCGGGCGGCGGCGCGCCCGCCGAGGCACCGGCGGTCGCGAAGCTCGAGCGCAACGCGACCTCGGTGATGGTTCTGAACGGGAACGGCAGCTCAGGCGCAGCGAGCGAGAAGGCCGACCTCGTGCGGACGCGGGGCTACATCATCACGGGCACCGGAAACGCTCCGCGGACGAACTTCGCGAGGTCGATCGTGATGTACCGGCCGGGGTACCGCGGCGAGGCCGAGCGACTGGGGCGCGACTTCGGCGTGAAGCGCGTCGCGCCGCTCGACGGCCTCAGCCGTGCCGACCTCGGCGGCGCCCACCTCGCGCTCATCGTCGGCGCTTCCTGAGCGGCGGCTCCTTCGAACCGTCCACCCAACGGTCCACCGTGTCGGTACCGACCGGCCGACCCCGGGGCGCACGCCGACCCATAGCCCCACCCTGGGAGGGGAAAGGGAGCCACCCGCCGCCCACTGAGAGCCTACGGCTGTGCGGGTCGGACTCGGGCGCTGGTTCGTGCCAATTTCGCGCGCGATCCGAGCCAACTTTCCGCATCCGGTCCAGCGCTTCGGGATGACCGTGCGAAGCTAGCCTTCCGGCGTGCCCGGCCCTCTCCTCGTCCGCGCGTGCAGGCGCGAGCCCGTCGAGCGGACGCCGGTCTGGTTCATGCGCCAGGCCGGACGCTCGCTTCCCGAGTACCGCGAGATCCGCAAGACCCACGACCTCTTCGCCGTCGTCCGGGACGCAGAGCTCTGCGCGGAGGTGACGCTCCAGCCCGTGCGGCGCCTGGGCGTCGACGCGGCCGTCATGTTCGCGGACATCATGCTGCCCGTCCTCGGCATGGGCGTCGAGGTCGACCTCGTCGAGAACGTCGGGCCGGTGATCGAGCACCCGATCGAGTCCGCCGCCGATGTCGAGCGCCTCCGGATCCCGGAACCGGAGGAGGCCGTGCCCTCCATCCTCGACGCGGCCCGCATCGTGCGACGGGAGCTGCGGGAGGATCAGGCGGTCGTCGGGTTCTGCGGCGGGCCGTTCACCGTCGCCGGCTACCTGATCGAAGGGAAGCCGACGCGCGACTTCCAGAAGACGAAGCGCTGCATGTACGGGGCGCCGGAGGTCTGGCATTCGCTCATGGGCAAGCTCGCGGACACGTTCGCGCTCTACCTGCGCGCGAAGGCCGAGGCCGGCGCGGACGTCCTCCAGCTCTTCGACTCCTGGGTGGGTGCGCTCTCGGTCGACGACTACCGAGAATTCGTGGCCCCCTACTCGGCCCGGATCCTCGGCGCGGTCGACGTGCCGACGATCCACTTCGGCACCGGGACGACGCATCTGCTGGAAGACATGGCCGGGGTGGGCGGCAACGTGATCGGGCTCGACTGGCGCATCCCGATCGAGCGAGGCTGGGAGCTCGTCGGCGACGACCGCGGCGTCCAGGGGAACCTGGATCCCGCGCTCCTGCTCGGGCCGTGGGAGCGGACGCGCGCCGGTGCGCTCCGCATCCTCGAGGCCGTCGACGGCCGCCCGGGCCACGTGTTCAACCTCGGCCACGGCGTCCTGCCGGACACGGATCCGGCCGACCTGCGGCGCCTCGTCGAGCTCGTCCACGCGCGCACCGCCGCCGAGGTGACAGCGTGAGGACGGCGGTGATCGCGATGGCGTACGGGAGCCCGTCGCGGGCCGAGGACATCTCGGCCTACTACAGGGACATCCGCGGCGGCCGGCCGGTGCCGCAGGAGCGCGTGGACGAGCTCGCCGAGCGGTACCGGCGCATCGGCGGCGGCTCGCCCCTGAACGAGATCACCGAGCGCCAGCGGGCGGCCCTCGAACGCGAGCTCGGTCTGCCCGTGTTCGTGGGCATGAAGCACTGGGATCCGCGGATCGCGGAGGCGGTCTCGCGCGCGCTCGCCGGCGGCGCCGAGCGCGTGGTCGGGCTCGTCCTCGCGCCGCACTACTCGCGCATGTCGATCGGCGGCTACCGGGATCGGCTCGAGCAGGCACTCGACAACGGCGCGGGCGACGTCGAGCTCCGCTTCGTCGAGAGCTGGCACGACCACGAGCCGCTCGTCGCCGTCCTCGCCGACCGCGTTCGCGGAACCCATGCCCACGTCGTCTTCACGGCGCACTCGCTGCCCGAGCGGATCCTTGCCGACGGCGACCCGTATCGAGACCAACTGCTCGAGACCTCGCGTCTCGTCGCGGAGCAGGCGGCGATCCCCTTCGACCGCTGGTCGTTCGCCTTCCAGAGCGAGAGCGCGACCGGCGAGCCGTGGCTCGGGCCCGACATCCTCGACCACCTCGACGAGCTCCACGCGGGCGGGGTGCGAAAAGTGCTCGTCGCCCCAATCGGATTCGTCGCCGACCACCTCGAGATCCTCTGGGACATCGACATCGAGGCGCGCGAGAGGGCTGCAGAGCTCGGCCTCGAACTCGACCGCATCGCCTCCCTGAACGACGATCCCGCCTTCGTCCGCGCGCTCGCCGACGTCGTGCGCGCCGAGCTCGCCCGGTGAGCTCCCGCTCCTGTCCCGACTGGCCGACGCTCATCGAGCTCGCGCCCGATCTCCATTTCAAGCACTACACCGTCGGCGAGGCGCATCTGCCGGCCGAGGTGCTCGTGAGCTTGCCCGACATCCCGCTCGAGGCGGTCGCGATCTGCGCCGACCTGGACCACAACGTCTTCAACCCGAGCCACACCGACCCGAGGATCGCGGCCTCGCTCGGGGAGACCTACTGGTACGACCTCCGCGAGTGGACCGAGCGGGCCGAGCGGGCGCAGGGAAACCGGCCGAGCTAGATGATCAAGCGGCCCTTGCCGACGAAGCGTCTACGATCAGCGCATGGGCAAGGGATACGCGGAGGGCCCGGCGGCCGAGGAGCGCTTCGCCGCCCTCGAGCGGGGCGACGGGCTCGGCGTCGAGCCGGCGGCGCCCGAGCGCCAGGCCGTGTACGGCTCGACGGCAGATGAGCCGGACAAGCATTTCCTCGGCTGGGCGGACGAGGTCGACGCCGAGGCGCTCTTCGCCTCCGGCGAGGCCTGGGGCATCTCGATCGTACGCCGGCCGGCCTAGCCGTCCGGCGACCCTCGAACGAGGGAGCGGGGTACCCCAAGGGGTGACTGTCGTCCCTCACTTGGTGGAGTGACGGAGAGCCCCACTGGCTAGGTTGGCAATTTCTGGCTCTCCGCGAGAGCGCCCGCTGCTCTTGGCCGGTTAAGCCGACGCGGACCTGGGTACACCCCCGTCTCAAACCACGGGAGAAGGAGAGCCATGTCCGAGATCACCACCCCGCGCGACCTGTTCCTCCACGAGCTCGGCGACATCCTCTATGTCGAGGAGAAGCTCGAGAACGAGGTGCTGCCGAAGCTCATGGACGAGGTCACGGACGCCGAGATGCGCAAGGGCCTCGAGAAGCACCTGCGCGAGACTCGCGGCCATGTCGAGAACGTCGAAGAGGTCTTCGCGAAGCTCGGCGAGGAGGTCGAGAAGGAGAAGTGCATCGGCTTCGAGGGCCTCAAGGAGGAGCACGACAAGCTGGTTCAGGAGGCCTCGGAGGATCTGGTCGACCTGGTCGACGCCGGGGCGGCCGCCCGGACCGAGCACTACGAGATCGCCGCCTACGAGAGCTTGATCGTGCTGGCACGCGCCCTGGGCGAGCGCGACGTCATCCCGCTCCTCGAATCGAACCTGAAGGAGGAGAAGGAGGCGCTCAGGGAGGTCGAGTCCGTCGCAAGGCGGATCTCGAAGGAGCGCGTGCAGGAGCTCAGCGAAGCGTAGGAGTCAGGCAACGACGGCGCCCGCGAGCGCCTCGTCGATCGCCGCGAGCGTCGCCGCGTCGAGCTCGATCCCCGACGCGGCGGCGTTCGCCTCGACCTGCTCCGGACGCGTGGCCCCGACGATCGCGGACGCGACAGTTCGCTTCGCGGAGCACCCAGGCGAGCGCGAGCTGCACGAGCGTGATCCCGAGCCCTTCGACGATCGGGCGCAGCCGCTGGACGCCGTCGAGGATGCCGTCCCGGATGAAGTCGCCCATGACGCCGCCCATCTCGGGCGACACGAGGCGCGAGTCCGGAGGCGGCGGCTCGCCCGGCCGGTACTTCCCGGTCAAGACGCCCTGCGCGAGCGGCGACCATACGATCTGCGAGATCCCGTTTGCCGCGGAAAGCGGGATGACTTCCCGCTCGGGCTCGCGCCAGAGGAGCGAGTACTGCGGCTGGCTCGAGACGAACCGCTCGACGCCGGGGAGCTCGAGGGCGGCCTGGATCTGCTCCGGGCGCCATTCGCTGAAACCCAGGTAGCGGGCCTTCCCCGAACGGACGACCTCGGTCAGCGCTTCCATCGTCTCCTCGAGCGGCGTGCCCTCGTCGTAGCGATGGCACTGGTAGAGGTCGACGTAGTCCATCCGCAGGCGGCGGAGCGAGGCGTCGATCTGCTTCTCCACCTGCGCGCGCGAGAGACCGAAGTCCGTCGCCGACATCGGGAAGTAGAGCTTCGTGGCGAGGACGTACGAGTCGCGTGGTCGGACCGCGAGCGCCTCGCCCAGGAAGTCCTCAGCGCGTCCGCGCCCGTAGACGTTCGCCGTGTCGATGAAGTTGATCCCGACGTCGAACGCCTTGTCCACGCAGGCCTGCGCCCGCTCGCGGTCGACGCCAACCCCGTAGGTGAGCCACGAGCCGAGGCTCACCTCCGACACGACGAGGTCGCTCGAGCCGAGCTGCCGGTACCTCAGTCGTCGTCCTCGCTGCCGCTCGAGTCGCTGCCGCTGCCGCTGTTGCCGTCGCCGCCGCGTCCTCTCCCTCGCCCCCGGCCCCGGTCGTCGTCATCGTCCTCGCCGGTCGTGGTCTGGCCGGTGGTCGCCTGCGGTTGGGTAGGAATCGGCTGCGTGGTCGTCGCTGTGGTCGGCGCCCGGGACGGCGTGAGCGAGACGCGCGGACTGAGTTTCCCGACCGGGTCGTCGCGACCGGAGGCGTAGTCGACCAGCAGGAGGTTCACCACCAGGGCAACGATGCCGGCTGCGAGGGCAGCCGCGAGGATGGGAAGCCCGCGCTTCATGGCGACAGGTTAGGCGGCCTCCGCGAGCGCCGCCGCAGTCAGCTCGCGGCGAGCGACACCAACCTCGCGAGGCCGGTTGGCGAGGAGCACCGCGAGCGGCCGCCCGCGGTGGTCGACGTAGCGAGCCGCGAACGACTCGTCGTTGCCGTCGAGCTCGACCGCGGCCCACGCCTCGGCGTGGCCCACGTGCTGGAGCCGGAGCCCGAACTGATCCGACCAGAAGTACGGCAGGTCGTCGTAGGGCCGCTCGCGGCCGAGGATCGCCTGCGCGACCGACGCCGCCTGGCCGGCCGCCGACGTCCAGTGCTCGACGCGCACGCGGCGAGAAGCGGACGGTCGCCAGGCGCACGCCACGTCGCCGCACGCGTAGACGCCGGGGAGCGCGGTGCGGCCACAGGCGTCGGTCGGGATCCCGTCGCGTTCGCCCACGAGGTCGACCACCGGCTCGGCGCCGACGGCCACGAGCGCCGCATCGCAGGTGACCGTGCTGCCGTCCGTCAGCTCGACTCCCGCAACACGGCCGTCGACCCCGGCCAGGAACTCCGCGAGGCCGACGCCGAGGCGCAGGTCGACCCCCCGCTCCCGGAAGCGCGCGGCGAGGAGCTCGCCCACCTCCTCGCCGAGCACGCGCGCGAGCGGCACGCGGGCCTTGTCGACGAGCGTCACCTCGACGCCGAGCGCTCGCGCGGTCGAGGCAACCTCGGCCCCGATGAACCCCGCGCCGACGATCGCGAGCCGCGATCCCGGGCGAAGCTCCTCGCGGAGGACGGCGGCGTCGGCGACCGTACGGAGCGTGTGAACGCCCGCGGGCACGGGGAACGGGAGCTTTCGCGCCCGCGCGCCGGTCGCGATCACGAGGGCGTCCCACTCGAGCCCCGGCCCGGCCGAGCGACCGGCGAGGTCGACCGCGTCGATCCGTCGTCCGAGCACGAGCTCGATGTCCCGCTCCTCCCAGAACTCCGGCGGGCGTAGCTCGACCCGCTCGCGCTCCCCGGCGAGGAACTCCTTCGAGAGCGCCGGACGCTCGTACGGCGCCGCCGGCTCCTCGCCCACGAGGACGACGCGGCCCTCGAATCCCTCGGCGCGAAGGGTCTCGGCGCAACGCGCGCCCGCGAGCCCGGCGCCGACGATGACGACCCGCTCGACGCTCATGCCGCCTGCTCCCCGCTCGCGAGGTCGAAGACCGCGATCGCGGCCATGGGGCAGGACGCGGCCGCGTCGAGAACCGACTCGTCGTCGGTCTCGCCGACCCGGGTCGCGGCGATCCCGTCCGGCCCGACGTCGAAGAGGTGCGGCGCCATCTCGGCACACGTGCCGAAGCCGCTGCAGAGAGACCGGTCGATGACGATCCTGTACGTGCTCATGAGGCTCCTTCCGTGGTGGCCTGCGGTTGCATGGCCGGACGCGGCCGCGGAGTCGGCCGTGCCGGTGGGACGAGGACGCGCCAGACCGTCGCCGAGGCGACGGCGCCGATCGCGCCCAGGTAGAGGGAGAGCGCCCAGGAAGCACCCGAGTCGGTGCCGGCCAGGACGCCGTGGACCGTGGCGAGGGCAAAGACGGCGAACGTCACGTAGTGCAGCCGTCGCCAGTTCTTCTGCCCGATCCGCCGGCGGAGCGAGAACGACGCGTAGACGATGACCATGAGCTCACCGGCCAGCACGCCGACTCCCGTCGCGAGCGGTCGGTACGGAGCGAGGCCCGGGACGAGGAGGGCTCCGGGGCCGATCTCGATCGTCCGGTCGAGGACGAGCGTCAGGCCGTGCAGCGCCAGTGCCCCGAGCGAGAGGAGCGCGAGCGTCCGGTGGAGGTCGGTCACGAGCGCCGGCTTCAGCCGCATCCCGAGGGGTCGCGACTTGAGGACGAGCCCGGCGAGCACCGACGTCGTCAAGAGGACGTACGCCGTGAATCCTGTCGCGCGCGCGAGGAACCAGAAAGTCGGGTCGTGCTTCACGCCAGTCCTCCTGCGCCACGCACGCGGCCGTCACGGGTGACGAGGAGGGCGGGAGCGCCGAGCTCGTCCGCCTCGGCGGTCGCCTCTTCCTCGCCGACCAGGAAGAGGGCCTTGGCGAGCACCTCGGCGTCGACCGCGGTATCGGCGGCGACGGTGACCGTCAGGAGATCCGAATCGGACGGCAGGCCCGTGCGCGGGTCGATCAGGTGGTGGCGCTCCTCCGCACCGACGCGCCAGCGGCGGCGATCGGTGCCGGAGGTCGCGAGTGCACCCTCCGTGAGCCCCAGCGTGAGCGCCCCGGCCGGCGTGTCCACCCCGACCGGCCAGATCCCGGCGGCAGGGACACCGCGCACGGCGAGGTCGCCGCCCGCGTTCACGAGGCAGGGGCCGAGCGGGGCCAGCAGCTCGACGGCCCGGTCGACGGCATACCCCTTGGCGATCCCGCCCAGGTCCAGCCGGACGCCGGGAGGGAGGGCGAGGCGGCGGCCCGAGTCCGGCAGACGACCGCCGCCTCTGGCCGGCGACTGCTGGAGAGAGACAGCGCCGGCGTCTTCGAGAGTCACGTGATCGAGCAGCTCGAACGAGCGGTCGTATCCGGCGGCAACCAGGGCGTCGTGCACCGTCGGGTCGAAGCGACCGCCCGTCCGTTCGCGGGCGGCGAAGGCGAGGCGGGTGACGGCCAGGAAGTCATCGCCCGCCTCGACTTCGCCGTCCGCGTTCAGACGGGAGAGCTCGGAGTCCGGCCGGAAACGAGAGAGAAGCGCTTCGAGGCGCTCGAACTCGCGCTCGACGGAGGCAAGTGCGAGCATGGTCTCGGGACCGTCGGGCGCCTCGAGGAGCGCCTCGCCGTCCGTTCCCATGGCCTTGAAGGCGAGGCGCTCCATCACGAGGTGCTGGTCGAGGTGACCGGCGGCAGGGAGACAACGCCGACGGATGGCGCCGGCGACGCCGCCGAGGCGCCACTCGCCGGAGCGGAGGGGGCGGCCGCGGCGGTGGCATTCGCGGACTGGACGGCTGCGATCTCGCGCTGCCGCTCCGCGAGCCGCACCTGGTACCGCGCAAACCGACGCTTGACGAGGCGCTGAACCTGCACGCTCTCGCGGCGCAGCTTCAGCTCGCGGCGCTCGAGCGCGACGAGTCGCGGATCCCTCGCCGACGCCTCGCTTCCCCAGGGCCGCGCGGCGACAACCGCCCAGCTCAGGAAGAACACGAGGACGCCGAGCGCGACCGCATAGAGCCGTACGGCGTGGTCGCTCAATCGTGGTCCTCGCGCTCGTCGTGGTCGCCGCCGCGTCCCCGGCCTCGACCCCGGCCGTGATGGCCGTCGTCGTCGTCGTGCTCGAACTCGTGATCGTCGTCCTCGTGGCGGCTGCCGGACTCGTGGTGGCTGCCGGAGCTCTGCACGACGATCTGAACCGGCTGCGGCCGCGCGACTGCGAGCGAGCCGGCGCCCGGGCCCGGCGCGGAGACCGCGACGGCGCCGCCGGACGAGCTTCGGGCCGGGACGGCGGGAAGAGCCGGCGGCTTGCGCCGCTTCGCCTTGCGCAGCTTCGCGGCCGCCTTGTCGAGCTGGGCTGTCCGAGCCTTGATCTGCGCGTCCGGCACGCCGGCCGCTTGCGCTCCGAGGGACGTCGTCTGGAGCGCGGCGAACGTCCCCGCAACGGCGGCGACTCCGAGCGTGACGGCGATGATCGCTGCGTGAACCTTCTTCAACGGGCCTCCTTTCGACTGGGTCGGAAGGTAGGAGCGCCGCGGCAAAATCCGCGCTCCGGCCGGGTAAGAAGTCGTCGCGTCCCGGGTAAAGGTTCGGTAGGTCGGAGCCCGCGACCCGTCGGGCATGCCACGATTCGCGCGTGAAGATCCTGATCGTCGAGGACGAAGACACGATCGCCGTCCCGCTTGCGGAAGGTCTCCGGCGCGAGGGCTTCGAGGTCGAGCGCGTGGCGACGGGCGGCGAAGCGCTCGAGGCGGCCGAGGCCGACCTCGTCCTGCTCGACCTCCGTCTCCCCGACGTCGACGGCCTCACCGTGTGCCGCGAGCTGCGCGCCCGCTCCGACGTCCCGATCATCGTCGTGACCGCGAAGGGCGAGGAGGTCGACCGGGTCGTCGGCCTCGAGGTCGGTGCCGACGACTACGTCGTGAAGCCGTTCGGGCTCCGGGAGCTCGTCGCGCGCATCCGCGCGGTCTCACGCCGCGCGCGTCCGCGGGCGGACGGCGACGGAGAAGGGGAGCTTGCGGTCGGCGAGCTCGTGGTCGACCTGCGCGCGCATCGCGCGACGCTCGCCGGCGAGGAACTCCCGTTGACCGCGAAGGAGTTCGCGCTGCTTGCGGTGCTCGCGCGGGACCCGGGCGCGGTCGTGAGCCGCGAGCGGATCCTCGCCGAGGTCTGGAACACCACGTGGTACGGGTCGGCGAAGACGATCGACGTCCACGTCGCATCGCTTCGGCGCAAGCTCGGCGACCCCGGCTGGATCGAGACCGTCCGCGGCGTAGGCCTTCGCCTCCGCGCGTGACGGACCGTTTCTTCCGGTCGCAACGCCGGGTCCAGGGACCCGCAACCCCGAACCGGGGCCGCTCTCCGGGCGCACGCCCCACCCTGGGAGGGGAAGGGGCTCCACCCGCCGCCCACGGGCCAGCGTACGCTGAGCTGACCGCGCGGTGGCGGCGTCTTCGTGCCGATGTCCGCGCAGTTTCGTGCCGGTTCTCGCACAGGGCGTGTTTTCGCGTCCGTCCGCGGGACGTGGCGTGACGAACAGGCTCCTCCTCGGGTACCTCGGCCTGACGCTCCTCGTCCTGGCCGTGCTCGAGATCCCGCTCGGGATCACCTACGCGCGCAACGAGCGCCAGGACCTGACGACGAAGGTCGAGCGAGATGCGGTCGCCATGGCCTCGCTCGCCGAGGACGTCCTCGAGCCGCCGGCGAGCGGAGACCGGGCTCAGATCCGGCGCATCGCGGAGGACTACGCGGCGCAGACCGGCGGCCGCGTCGTCGTGACCGGTGGACGCGGCCGGGCAATCGTCGACACCTCCCCCACGTTCGACGAGGGACGCGACTTCTCGACGCGGCCCGAGATCCGCGAGGCGCTCGCGGGCGAGGTCGCGACCGGCGAGCGGACGTCGGCGACGCTCGGCGAGAACCTCCTCTACGTGGCCGTTCCGGTTGCCTCGAGCGGCCTCGTCCACGGCGCCGTCCGCATCACGTATCCGACCTCCACCGTTGACGCGCGCATCCGCCGCTACTGGCTCGTCCTCACGGCGATCGCGGGGATCGTCCTCGCGGCGGCCGCGATCGTCGGGCTCCTGCTCGCACGGTCGGTCACGCGCCCGCTCCGGGACGTCGAGCGGGCCGCGGAGGAGTTCGGCGCCGGCGATCTCGCCGTCCGCGCGCCCGCGGGCGGGCCGCCCGAGGTGCACGACCTCGCCCTCGTCTTCAACGAGACCGCAGCTCGCCTCCAGAACCTCGTGCACTCGCAGGAGGCGTTCGTCGCCGATGCGTCGCACCAGCTCCGCACCCCGCTCACCGCCCTCCGCCTCCGTCTGGAGAATCTCGAGAGCGACGTCGGTCCGGACGGCCGCAGCTCACTCGAGGGCGCGCTCGCAGAGGTCGAGCGACTCGCCCGCCGGATCGACGACCTACTCGCGCTCGCACGGACGGACGCGAGCGCCGAGCCGGCGGTGCCGGTCGATCTCGGCACGATCGCAGAGGCGCGCGCCGAGACCTGGTCGGCGCTCGCGGAGGAGCGCGGCGTCCGCCTCGCCACCTCCCGGAACGGCCCCGCACTGGCCCGCGCCGCTCCCGTCCGCGTGGAGCAGGTGCTGGACAACCTCCTCTCGAACGCGCTCGAGGTCTCGCCCGCAGGGGCAACGATCCGCCTCGAGACCGCGCGCCGCGGCCCCTGGGTCGAAGTGCACGTCGTCGACGAGGGCCCGGGGATGAGCGAGGAGGATCGCGCGCGGGCCTTCGACCGGTTCTGGCGAAGCGCTGGCGACTCCGACGGCTCGGGCCTCGGCCTCGCGATCGTGAAGCGACTCGTCGAGGTGGACGACGGCGAGGTCGAGCTCCGGGCAGCGGCGCCCCACGGCGTCGTCGCGGTGGTGCGGCTTCGACCGGCCTAGACGTTTCTTTTCGCGCCCGCCGGGGGACGGGCCCACGGACGTTGCCTCTGGGGTTAACCAGCTCGATCCAGGAAGCGGCCAAAGCGCTCGGCGAGACGGTCGCGATCGGGCCGCTCGACGCGGCGCGGCGGCAGCTGGATCGCGTGCCCGTGGAAACCCTTCAGCAGGTCGAGCATCGGCCCATCCTCGTCGTCGAGCAGTCGCCGAGACACGCGGATCTCGTAATCCGATGAGATCCCGAGCAGGTCCTGGTCGAACGCCCGGTGGTGGATCGAGCAGAGGCTCATGCCGTTGATCACCACAGCCTCGCCCTGGTCTTCGAGGTCGCCGATGATATGGGCAGCGTCGAGGAGACGCGCCTCCTTGAGCCGACAGATCGCGCACTGATCGGCGTACGCTGGAAGCACGCGCCCGCGGAACTGCGCCTGATGCATCCGGACGCGGGTTTCCCGCACGAGGTAGCGGCGCTCGATCGGATCGGCAACCGGGATCGGTTCGCGTTCGTCGTAGGGGCCGACCATCTTGCCGGGCTCCACGAGTACGAATCGCGCCGAGGGGTCATCCCGTGTGACATACGAAGGGAAGCTCGGCCGGTACCAGCCGGGGCGAGTCCCGACGAAGTGCACGAGCGGTACCTGAAGCTCAAACGCAGCCCGGAGAGCACGGTTGTCCGGCTGGTCGGCCGGTCCGGTTCGATAGGCGTAAAGGAACCCGTCGTCCGTCACCTCGTCGCCGTACGGAGACTTGTAGGACGTCTGAATCGAGAGAGCCGCGGGCCCGCCTTGCACCCCGGCCCGATGGATGCCCTTCTGCCGGTTCAGGTACGGAACGCGGACCCCACGAAAGGAAAAGCCCCGATCGAGAGCACCCACGTACGGAATGTCCTCGCCGAACTCCGCCGACAGGATTGCCAACTGCGCGAAGCACGAGGCCCGGAGGTCGTCGTCACGCACCGCGACGATTCTGTCGCCGCCGTCGACGCATGTCGAGCCCCTAAAGGGGGACGGCGGAAAGCCGATTCTCTGCTACGTTGATCAACAGGGACGGCATCTCGCCGCCCCGTGAGATGTGCTTCTCGTTCCTCCTTCGGCGGTTTCGAGTCGTTTATCTCGAACCGACAGAAGGAGTCGAACCTTGCCCCAGCAGTCTTTCCGCGCGCTCGGCCTGAGCGACGAGGTCACCGTTGCCCTTGCCGCGCGCGACATCCACGCCCCCTTTCCGATCCAGGAGCTCGTGATCCCCGAGGCGCTCGCCGGCGGCGACATCCTGGCGAAGTCACCGACCGGATCGGGGAAGACGCTTGCCTTCGGGCTGCCGCTCGTCGAGCGGACCCCCGCCGGCGGGAAGTCCCCGGCGGCGCTCGTGCTCGTCCCGACACGTGAGCTCGCGGCCCAGGTCGCAGGCGAGCTCGAGAGCATCGCCGGGCCGAAGCGCCTGCGCGTCGCCACCGCCTACGGCGGCGCCCCGATGGGACGCCAGATCAAGAACGTTCGTGGCGCACACATCCTCGTCGCCACGCCCGGCCGGCTACAGGATCTCGTCGAGCGCCGCGCCGTCTCGCTCGACCACGTCCGCCTGCTCGTCCTCGACGAGGCGGACCGGATGCTCGACATGGGCTTCAAGCCGCAGGTTGACCGTCTGGTACGGCGCCTCCCGCGCGACCGCCAGACGATGTTCTTCTCGGCCACGCTCGACGGTGAGATCGGCAGGCTCGCCCTCGCATACACGCACGATCCGACCCGCTTCGACGCGGAGCGTCCGGACCACGCCGAGGACGGCGTCGTCGAGCACCGGTTCGTCTCCGTCACGCAGGACGGCAAGGTGGACGCCCTCGTGCGCGAGCTCGAGTCCGCCGAGGGATTGACGCTCGTCTTCGTCCGCACCAAGCGCGGCGCCGACCGCCTCGCCGCCAAGCTGATCCGGCGGAATGTGAGCGCGACGGCGCTGCACGGCGACATGTCGCAACCGGCCCGCGAGCGGTCTCTCGCCCGGTTCCACTCCGGGAAGGTGACGACCCTTGTCGCCACGGACGTCGCGGCGCGCGGGCTCGACCTCACGGAAATCTCCCACGTCGTGAACTTCGACCCGCCGGAGGACCACACGAGCTACGTCCACCGCGTCGGCCGCACAGGTCGCGCCGGCCGCGGGGGAAACGGCGTCACGCTCGTCACGCCCGAGCAGCAGGCCGACGTGAGCCGCGTCGCCTCGCGGCTCGGCCACCGCGAGCAGTTCGAGCGCACCGGCATGCGGACGGCCCGCCCGAAGCTGCTCTACACGAGCCGCCGCGGCCGCCGCTCGCGCTGGTAGCCCGGAGGCCTTGACCGAACCGCCCGGCCGCGCGAGGATCGCGCGGGAGGGCGGCGAGATCCGAATCGGCTGGGAACGGTGGGGCGCGCTCGCGGGAGCCGCCTTCGTCGTGCTCTACGTCGCTGCGTTCAGCCTCGGGATCGAGGTCGGCGACAGCGACAGCGAGATCCTCGACTACTACGCCGACAGCGGGAACAGGACGAAGGAGGCGGTCGCGTTCTTCCTGATCGCGGGCGCGGCGCTCGCCTTCCTCCTGTACGCGACGGCCCTGCGCAACCTCGTCGCAATGGTCGAGGAGGAAACGAGGCCGCTCACCGCCCTCGCCTGGGCGGGAGGCGCGGTTGCCGCCGCGCTCCTGCTCGCGGGGAACGCCGTCTCGCGGGCGACCGCGTTCGCGGCCATGACCGAGGGCTTCGAGGTCGTCCCTGACACTCGCGAGATGCTCGAGACGGCCGGGTTCCTGCTGTTCGTCAGCGCAATGCTCGCGGCGATCCTGCTGGTCGTGGCCGTCTCGCTCGCCGCGCTGCGCTACGGCGTCCTCCCCCGCTGGCTCGCCTGGGCAGGCTTCGTGACCGCCGCGCTCCTGCCGCTAGCGATCGCGTTCGTTGGCTACCTCGTGTTCCTGGCGTGGGTGCTCGCGGTCAGCGCGGTGCTCGGCTTCCGGCGCTCGCCGGCCTAACGATCGAGGTCGGCAAGCGCGTCGAACTCGGGCCAGGGGTGATCGCGCCCGGGCCAGGCGACCCGCTCGAAGGGCCACTCGTCCGCGATCCACCCGCGCGCGAACTCGTGCAGCTCGTCCTCGAGGCCCGGCTCGGTCGGCCGCGCCCACAGGAACACCTCGGTGTCGAAGCCCTCCTTCGTCGGAGGATCGACGTACACGCAGCCGAGGAGGCGGCTCTCGTCAGGGCTCATCACGGCGAAGTTGAACGAGGAGCGCCGCTCGAACTCCATCTGGTGCCAGCCGAGGTGGACGAGATCCTCCTCGAGCGTCAGGCTCTCGGCCGGCCAGCCCCACGCCTCGCCGAAGAGCCCCCACAGGTGCTCGCGGCTCGTCATCACCGCGTCGTAGTCCTTCACGAGGTCGTGAATCGAGAGCGGTCGCAGGCGGAACCGCGCCGTCTCGACCAGGCGCGGCACCTCGAAGTCGCCGGGCAGCCAGGGCACGAGTCCGGCTAGAGCTCGACGCCGGCCAGCCGGAAGAACCAGACGGCGCTCGTGTACCAGACGGCGACGAGCGTCCCGAAGAGGAGTCCGCCCGTGGTCGGCAGCACCCAGCCGGGGAAGTTGTGGAGCCGCACGATCAGGACCTTCGCCGCGAACGCTCCGAAGAACGCGCAGCCGAGGAGCGAGTGAGCGAGCGTCCGTGCGGTCGCGTCCTGGAAGCCGAGCCGGAAGATGCAGTGGTAGGCAATCGGAAGCGTGAGCACGAAGGCGAGGCGCCCCGACCACCGGTGTGCGGCGGGAATCCAGGCCGGACGGGGCCACGGCAGCTTCCGGAAGATCCACGCGGCGCTGAAGATCTGGAAGAGCCGCGAGGGTGACCGCCCCGGTGGCGAGCCACGACTTCATGTGGATCGGATCGGTGAACCCGAGGTCGAAGTAGCCGCCCGGCCCCGGCTCGCTCGTTCGCGCGAGCAGGCCTGCGAGCAGCGCGAAGAGTGCGAACGCGACCAAGGGAACGGCGAGCCACGCCCCCGTTCTGGGCGCCCGCATCCCCCCGGTGATCGGCGCCTGCGTCACGCGGGTCTCCGTCGGGCGCGAGCCTATCTCAGCGGGGTTTCGACAGCCGCCGGACCGAGCAACAAGAAGTCATGCCTGGTGGAAAGAGAGCCAACGTCAAGAACGAGAAGCAGTACGAGGCGCTCAAGGACAAGGGCATGTCGAAGGAGCGCGCGGCGAAGATCGCCAACTCGCCGGGCGCCTCGAGCGGGGCGGAGGAAGTCCGGCTCGGGCGGCAACGCCGAAGCAGGGCGGCACGACGGCGCAGAAGAAGGCCGCCGGCCGCAAGGGCGGCAAGGCCGCCGCGAAGAAGTCCTAGTCTCCTAGCCCGCGTCCGCGAGAACGAGAGCTCCTCCGTCCGTCCTGTCCCGGACGACCCCGGGAAGCTGGCCGAACAGGGCCATCATGAAGGCGGAGCACCGGCCCGGCTCGAGGACGTCGGGCCGGCTGATCCGGCGCGTCCGCTCAAAGGTCTCCCAGCAAACGCGGACGTGCTCGAGCTGGATCCAGCTCGAGCGGTCGTCTGTCTCGAGCATGAGCCGCTTGCCCGGCTCGTAGCGCGAGATCCAGTTCGAGTCCGAGATCGCCGACGGGAAGACCGTGCGCGTGCCCGCGAGATAGGCGACGAGCTCCTCGACCGCGGCCCAGCTGGGAGGCCCGTCGGCGCTCGGCGGGACTGCGTTCTCGTCGGCGTGCCAACTGCGCGTGCTCCCGAGCTTCATACAGGTCTCCTTGGTTCGCGAACGGGCAAGGAGGGCGCGGGTGCGCGAACCGATACTCGCTCTGTTGCCTTACATCCTACCGTCCTCCCCGCGCCGCCTTCCACGCGGCGTACCGTTCGGGGAGGCAATGGGCGCACGGCCGGTAGCCGGCGGCGATCGCCGTCTCCTCGTCCGCAAAGAAGACCCGGTGCCGCACGTAGTGGCCGCGGGCGATCCAGCGGAGGGCGGTGGGGCAGTCGAGACGGCCGTAGCCCTTCGTGCGCCGATGGCCGCCCAGCGTGCCTGGCGTCTCCGACAGGTACTCGCGGCCATCGGGGCCGATGAGCCGGTAGCGCTTCGGCTTCACGTCGAGTGAAACGCGGGCGGAGCCGCTCGCGTGAGCTACGCGACGGACGCCGGCGCCGTCTCGCCCGGCGTGACGCGCAGGTCGTCACGCTTGAGGACGAGAAGCGTCGTCAGGAGCGACACCGCCGCGAAGCCGACGCCGACCCAGAAGGCGAGGCTGAAGCCGTCGTGAGAGCCTCGGGCTGCGGGGTGCCGGACTCGAGCAGGTTGTCCGTCCGCGTGGGAGGGGGAGGGGGAGGGAGGGAGAGGGGGGAGGCGGAGGGGTAGGGGGAGAAGGGGGGAGGGGGGAGACGGTTGGCCGAGCCGCGTGACGAGCGCCTGTGCGACCCGAGCGGCACCGCGGCAGCGCGACCGCGAGGTAGCCGCGCCGTCTCGAGCGCCGAGTAGCCGAGCACCTGCTGCATGTAGAGCGAGAGCAGGAAGAACATTCCGAAGACGATCCGGCCGAAGCCGATCAGGTTCGCGCCGGTGACCGTGCGCCGCCGGAAAAACCCGAGCGGGACGAGCGGCGAGCGCGAGCGGTACTCGATAGGATGAAGATCGCCATCAGGACGGCCGACGCAACGAGGACGCCGATCGTCTGCGCGGAACCAAGACTCGTTTGTCTGCGTCAGCCCGAAGACGAGCAGTATGAGGCTCGCGGTCACCGTACCGCCCAGGCGTCGAAGTGGCGCATGAGGCCCTCGGCGCGGCTTTCGCGAACGCCCGAGGGACGAGATGGGCGACCACCGGATCCACGGATGTCGACCAAGGATCCACCCCAGTCGACGAGGACGCGGCCGCCGAGGAGCAGGACGTCGCCGACAGGGCATAGCCGCTCACGACCGACTGTCATCGGTCGTGAAGTCGAGCTCCTCCTGGATCGACGGGAGGGCGACGTTCACGATCGAGACGTCGAGGACGACCATGAGGTAGGCGATCCCGAGGACAGCCAGCGCCCGCCAGCGCTGCGGATCAGGGGACGTGCGCTCGGTCGTCTCCGTCACGGCTCTCCTTCGCGTCCCCAACGCGCCCGCGGGCGGAACTTCCAGCTTCTGCGACCACGTTCCAATGGGGATCCGCGTCGCCCTGCCGCGCTGTGCACGGCTAGTCGGCGTCCCACCGGCCGTCCGCTTTTGCCCGCTCCACCTCGGCGAGGCCTGAAGGCCTCATCTCCCCCGCCTCGATCAGCTCCTCGGCCCGGGCTCGGTTGGTCTTCGACCAGTTGCTCCGCGCCCGGCGCGGCGTGAACCGTTGGAGGTAGTACGAGTCGTCGAACCGCCGGGACTGGCCGTCGATCCAGCCGTAGCGGAGCGCGACGTCGACCGCCTCCGCGTAGGAGACGGTCTCGATGCCGGAGCCCTTCTTGGCCAGCTTGAGCCAGAGCCCCTCCTGCGCGCCGTGGTTCTCCTCGAGCCACGCCGCCCATGCTTCCCGGGACGGGAACGGCAGGACCGGCGGCTCGTCCTTCGCGGGCATTTGTCTCTTAGTTGAAGCGGAGGCCGTCGAGCCGGGAGAGGTCGAGGTTGCCGCCGGACAGGACGCAGACGGTTCGCGTGCCCGCGGCCGGGGCGAGCGCGCCGGAGCGGAGCGCCGCGACAGGCGCCGCGGCCGCGCCCTCGACGACCAGCTTCGTGCGTGTCATCAACCAGACGACGTTCTCGAAGATGACCTCGTCCGGCACGGTGACGATCTCGTCCACGAACCGCCGCACGAGCTCGAACGTGTGCCGCCGACGCGCTTCACGCGCAGGCCGTCGATCACGGTGTCGCACCGGTCGAGCGTCACCAGCTCGCCCGCGTCGACGCTCGCCTTCATCGCCGGGCCGTCGCTCGACTCGACGCCGACGACCCGGATCTCGGGATTCGCCGCGCTTGATCGCGGTCGCGACGCCCGAGATCAGCCCGCCGCCGCCGATCGGGACGACGACCAGCTCGACCTCGGGCCAGTCCTCGATCACCTCGAGCCCGAGCGTCCCCTGGCCCGCGATCAGGTCGGGATCGTCGAACGGGTGGACGTAGACGAGGCCCTCCGGCTCGACGAGCTCGCGCGCCTTCTCGTCCGCCTCGTCCCAGATCGTCCCGTGCTGGACGACCTCGGCGCCGTAGCCCTTGCGTCGCGGCGACCTTCGACGGCGTCGCGTTCTCGGCCATGCAGACGACGGCGCGGATCCCGAGCATCGCGCGCCGCGAGGGCGACGCCCTGCGCGTGGTTTCCCGGCCGAGGAGCAGACGACGCCGCGCGCCCGCTCCTCCTCCGTGAGCAGCGAGAGCTTGTTCAGCGGCCCGCGGATCTTGTACGAGCCGGTCTTCTGGAAGAGCTCCGCCTTCAGGCGGACCTCGAGGCCGGTCTCCTCGCTGAGCGTGGACGAGCGCGAGGAGCGGCGTCCGGTGGACGAACGGCGCGACCTTCTCGCGCGCCGCGACCGAGTCGGGGAGGGCCGCCGTGCTCACGCCGGGCCGATTCTGACGGAATCGGCCCGGCGTGTGGGAGGGGGACTAGACCGCGGCCGGAGCGGGCTCGGCCCGGACGGCCGGCAGGTCCTCCTGGCGGAGGACGACCAGCGTGGTCACGAGCGAGACGAGCGCGAAGCCGGCTGCGACCCAGAACCCGGCGCTGAACCCAGAGGTCAGCGCCTCCGGCTGCGGCGTGCCGGATTCGAGCAGGTTGTTCGTCCGCGTGGTCGCGACAGTGGTCAGGAGCGCGAGCCCGAGCGCACCGCCGATCTGCTGGCTCGTGTTGATGAGCCCGGAGGCAAGACCCGCCTCGGGACCCTGCACTCCGGCGAGCGCGGCGATGGAGATCGGCACGAAGGAGAAGCCCATCCCGACGCCGATGATGAAGAAGCCGGGCAGGAGGTCGGCCAGGTAGGAGCCGCCCGCCGACACCTGGGTGAAGTAGACCAGGCCTGCTCCGAGCAACGTCATCCCGGCGACGAGGACGGGCTTCACGCCGATCCGGGTCACGAGCGCCTGCGAGACGGTCGCGGCCGCGACCACGGTCAGGGCGACCGCGAGGTAGCCGAGGCCCGCCTGCATGGCCGAGAACCCGAGCACCTGCTGCATGTAGAGCGAGAGCAGGAAGAACATGCTGAAGACCATCGTCCCGAGGCCGAAGCCGATCAGGTTCGCGCCGGTGAGCGTGCGCCGGCGGAAAATCCCGAGCCGGACGAGCGGCGAGCGCGACCGGAGCTCGATCGACGAGGAAGATCGGCCATGAGCACGGCCGAGCCGAGGAAGACGCCGATCGTCTGCGCCGAAGCCCAGCCGACGCGGTTCGCCTGCGTAAGCCCGAAGACGAGAAGCATGAGGCTCCCGGTCACGGTGACCGCGCCCCAGGCGTCGAAGTGACGCGCGAGGCCCTCGGCCCGGCTCTCACGGACGTAGCGCGGGACGAGGAAGAGCGCTAGCGCGGCGATCGGAATGTTGATGAAGAAGATCCACTCCCAGCCGACGTACTGGGTGAAGACGCCGCCGAGGAACACGCCAAGCGCAGCGCCGGAGCCGGCGATGGCGCCGAGGATGCCGAGCGCCTTGTTCCGCTCCGCTCCTTCCTGGAAGGTGACCAGGGTGATCGAGAAGACGGAGGGAGAGAGGATCGCGCCGGCGGCACCCTGCAAGAGCCGGGCGACGATGAGCATCTCGGACGAGGTCGAGAGCCCGGCGAGGAGCGAGGTGACCAGGAAGAGCCCGAGCCCCACCATGAAGACACGCCGGCGCCCGAGAATGTCACCGGCACGTCCGCCCAGGAGCAGGAAGCCACCGAAGGTAAGCGCGTAGCCGGAGACGACCCACTGGAGATCCTCGGTCGAGAACCCGAGGTCGGTCTGAATCGACGGCAGCGCAACGTTGACGATCGCGATGTCGAGCACGACCATGAGGTACGCGACACCTAGGACTGCAAGTGCTTTCCAGCGTCGTGGGTCTGGCAGGGTCTCGGTCACGCGACCTCCTTCGGGCTGTGGCTCACTAGTTATCGGCCACTAACGTTGCCGGTCGCGTGCTTGGTCGCGCAGGGGGGTGGCGCTAGTCCTTGGGTGCGGGTAACCGCACCATGGCGCCGTCCGGCCGCCCTCCAGCGTCGGCGATGAGTTTCGCCCGCACGGCAGTCGTACTTCCGAGAGACTCTCGATGAGCCACGACGCGGAGGTGAGACGGGTGCCCCGGACCGTCCTTCTGGTTGGAACGCGCAAGGGATGCTTCATCCTCGAGGGGAACGGCGACCGCGCCGGCTGGCGCGTGCGCGGGCCGTTCTGCGAGGGCTGGCCGGTCTATCACGCGATCTACGACCCCGATTCGGAGACGATCTACGCCGCCGCTGCGAGCGAGTGGCACGGGTCGGCGATCTGGCGGAGCCCGGATCTCGGCGAGACGTGGGAGCACTCGAGCGAGGGGCTCGGCTACGGCGACGGCGAGGACGGCCTCAAGCTCTCGAAGGTCTCGGGCCTCACGGCGGCGCACGGCCGCCTCTTTGTGGGCGCCGAGGCGGTCGGGCTCTTCGAGAGCCGCGACGGCGGCCAGACCTTTTCCCTTCGCTCGCGGCTCGAGGGCCAGCCTGGCTCGCAGACGTGGAACGACCCCGACGCGCAGCCGCCCGGGCACCTCGGCCTCCCCGCCGTCCTGCCGCAGCCCGACGACCCGGCCCGCTACTGGGCGGTCGTCCAGGGCTACGGGATCTTCGAGACGACGGACGACGGCGAGTCGTGGACGCCGCGGAACCGCGGCCTCCGCGCCGACTGGCCGCTCGAGGACCCGGAGGTCGGCTACTGCGTCCACAAGCTCGTCATGTCGCCGGACACCGAGCGGCTCTACCAGCAGAACCACTGCGGCATGCACCGGAGTGACGACGCGGGGCAGTCGTGGACGGAGATCACGGAGGGCCTGCCCACGGACTTCGGCTTCGCGGCCGCCGCCCACCCGCACGACCGGGACGCCTTCTACGTCATCCCCGTCGACCCGGGCCACGGGCGCGTCATGCCCGAGGGCCGCGCGGCCGTCTGGCGGACGCGCGACGCCGGCTCGTCCTGGGAGCGGCTCTCCGACGGGCTCCCGCAGGAGAACGCCTACGTCGGCGTGCTCCGCGAGGGCATGGCGATCGACCGCTCGGACACGCCCGGCGTCTACTTCGGCACGAGCACGGGGCAGGTCTTCGCGAGCCGCGACGAGGGCGACACGTGGAGCGAGGTCGCGGGCTACCTCCCGGGGATCGCATCGGTCGAGGTCGCGCTCCTGGACTGATGGCCGCAGATTCAGCTCCCGTCCACGCTGCCGCCGCTCTTCCCGGGCCTCCCGCGCCGCCTCGAGCTGGAGGCGGCGACGGTCGACGAGGTGATCGGCGAGCTCGATTCCCGGTGGCCCGGCCTGCGGGACCGGGTGTGCGAGGACGGCGGCGACCTCAGGCGCCACGTCCACGTGTACGTGAACGGCGAGCGGGCGACGCTCGACACGCCGATCGAGTCGGGCGCGCGGGTCGACGTCATTGCCGCGATCAGCGGCGGCTGATTCCTCCGGGATCGGAGCGTGAATCCCCCCTCGCGGGCGGGCGCATCTCAGGGGAACCCGACGGGGGATGAAAGGAGCGGCTGAGGCCGAGTAATCGCAATCGTGGAGGTCCCCGCCGGGATCGGCGGGGACCTCCACCGCGTCGTTACTTGAGCTTTCCGCCGAAGCGCCTCATCAGTCGGAGGACCTCGGCCGAACGGCCCTGAGCCTGGGCCGCCGCCGCGCTCCGGGCACCGGCCGCCCCGGCGAGCGCCGGCTTCCCGGGCGTGAAGAGCCACGTCTCGAAGAGGTCGTCCAGGTCCTCGCGGGAGATGCGCTCCGCGAGGCGGATGAACTCGCTCGTCTTGACGTTGTCGCCCGCTCGGGACTGCGCCCACGTTCGGAGGATCCTGAAGAAGTCGCGATCCCCGACCGCGAGGCGGAGCTGGTGCAGCGTCATCCCGCCGCGCCAGTAGATGGCGATATCGAAGAGCAGGTCAGGCCCGGGATCCCCGATGACCACTTGCCAGAACGGATCGTCCGCCGGGATGCCGTTGTAGAAGTTGTCGAAGTTCTCCTGGGCCGTTCCCAGCCCTTCTCGCTCGCTCCAGAGCCACTCGGCGTACGTCGCGAAGCCCTCGTTCAGCCAGATGTGCTTCCACTTGGCGACCGCGAGGCTGTCGCCGAACCACTGGTGGGCGAGCTCGTGCACGACGACCGAGTCGCCCTGCAGCGGATCGGTGAAGAAGCCCTTCGAGTAGATCGGCCGGGTCTGGTTCTCGAGAGCGAACCCGAGGCCTGCCACGTCGTCAACGATGCCGCCCGCGGCCGAGAACGGATACCGGCCCCACATGCTCTCCTCGAAGTCGATGATCTCCGGCTGCCGGGCGAACGAGGCGTCGATCGTCGGCCCGAGAGGCGGCGGCGTGTCCGCCGCCGTTCCGACGATCCAGTCGTTCGGGTTGGGCTCGCTGCCGGCCGGGGCACCGGGCACGGTCCAGCCGTCCATCGTGTTGCCGTCGTTCTCGAAGGACGTGGTGCCTGCGCCGGTCGAGACGACGATGTCGTCGACGAAGACGCCCGACAGCTGCACGAGGTCGTCGCTCGCGTAGGTGATGGACACCTCGACGTTGCGCATCGCGAACGGCGACAGGTCGACGCGCCACTGCTCGTAGCCGCCACTCTCACCGCTGACGGCCCACCACTGCCCGCTGCTCCCTTGCGGCGAGCACGATCCGTCCGGCGTTGGCGGTCTGGTAGTGCGTCAGGAACGGGTGCAGCGTGTGCCAGAACGGGCACACGAACCCGGTGTCCTGGCTCGTGTGGCCGTTGAGATCCGGAAGCGTCCGCCAATCGTCCTGGCCGACCGTGTGCGCCTCCACGAACGACGAAGTCCCAGTTCTGCTCGGTGTCGCGCTTGATCCAGAAGGACATCGTCGCCCCGCCGGCCGGCACCGCGATCGTGCGGGCCAGACGCTTGTACGACGGTTGGCTCGCCTGCGAGATGGCGAACTGCTGCGCCGGTGCGCGGAGCGCCGGTCGGGGCGTACAGGTCGGGGTCGACCGCATCCCAGAACTTGATCCCGTCGTCGCGGTAGGCGCGCAGGTCGAACTGACCATCGTCGCCGTGGTCAGGTAGGAGGCCATCGGCTCCTTCGCGTCCCACGTCCAGGTCGTCCAGCCGTTCTTCGTCCGGCGGCTCTGGAGGACGCCGTTCGCCACCGCTTCGTGGCCCGCGGGAACGGTCACCTTGAACGTGTACGCGGCCTTGTCGCTCGGGTGGTCGTTCACCGGGATACCAGTAGTCGGCCACGTGAGGCTGGCCGACGATCACCGCGCCGTCGTCGGTGGGGATGAAGCCGCTGAGGCCGAACAGGTCGACGATCGGCTCCGGAGTGCCGTGGTACTCGACTTCGACGTTGAAGCTCTTGCGGTCACGCAGGCCCTCGCGCGGGGTGATGATCAGCTCGCCGCCGTCACGCGTCCACGTGGCGCGCCGGCCGTTCACCTCGACCTCGTCGACGGTCAGCCCTTCGAGATCCAGGTTGAACCGCGACAGGTTCTGCGTCGCGCGGGCGCGGATCGTGGCCTCTCCCTCGAGGAGGTCAGTCGCCGGGTCGTACTTCACCTCCAGCAGGTAGTGCTTCGTTCGTACCCGCCGTTCCCGTCGAGCGGGAAGTACGAATCGCCCGCGCCGGCAGCACCGGGCGAGAACCGATCGTGCTTTCCGCCGGCGGCGGACGCGACTCCCGTCGCGAGTAAGAGACCGACCGCTACTGCGATGCCGATTCGAGCGGTGCGGAATCTGGGACCTGTGCGTTGGCTCAACATCTCATCCCCTTTCGACCCGCACTCGAGACGCCGCAGCGAACGTCGGGCCGGCGTTTCATCGCTGAGGCCCTGCCTCGGACGAGGTGCGTCCCCACCGCGCCCGCGGGGAAGTGTCTTGCCTCACTTGCTGCAAGTCAAGACCAGAGTCGCTGACGCGGAGGGGGCCCGCGGGCCCCCTCCGACAAGTGGCGTTTCTGTATCCGCCTAGTGGCGCACGGGTCGCAACGCGTGCTTCTCGACCCAGCGGGTAACCCGGCGCCCCAGCTTGGCTCCCACCTCGTCTGCGGTGCGGAAGTGGATCCCCTGGTAGACGCGGGCGTCGATCGTGTCGTCGACGACGTCGCGGAAGTGGCGGTACTCACGCGTCATCCCCGTCGGATGCACGAGCGTGAACAGCGTGCGCTTCCGCCCGAAGTAGCGCTCCGCGACCTCCATGAAGGACGCGGTCAAGCAGTTGTATCCCGATGCAACGTCCGGGTATGGAGGATTGGCAACGGCCGAGGTCCAGTTGGCGTCCCCCGCCGTCTTCCGGTTCCGATCGGTGTCGCCGAGGCGGATCGCAGTCTGAGGACGCCAGTTGCTCCAGTGCGCCTTGCTCTCCCAGCAGTTGATGAACGCGTCTCCGCTCGAGAGGGCGAACTTGGCGAAGAGGCGCGCCTGCTCCGCCAGGTCGAGGCCTTGCGCAAGCGCATACGCACGGAACGATCGGTTGTACATCTCGACAGGATTGACCTGGAAGAAGTCGACGAGCGCCTGTTGTCCCGGAGTGCGCGTGGCTCCCAGCGCTCCGAGCATCTTGACCTCGTTGTACTCCTTCGCATAGGCCCCGGACTCGAGCGCCGGTGGGCCCTTGCTCAGAAACTGCTCATTGCTCTTGACGACGAACGGCTCGACCCTGGCAACCCATGCGAACGGGTCACTCGGGCCCGAAGGCGTCGTGCAACCGTTGGAGGTGACCGGTCGCCACTGGCCCGGCTCCTCGCCGCACGTGAAGCGGAACGGGCCCCAGCGGCCGTCGCCTGTGCGCTCGAGGATCATGGCTGCAGCCGCCGCTTCGCCGGCGTCGATTCCGTCCGCCACAGCGGCGGCGCCGTCGACGGCCGTCGCCGCAGCGAGCGACTCGGCCTCGCGGAGGTCGAGACGGTCGATGATCGACTGCCGAACCACTGCGGTGAAAGTGGCCGTGAGCGGTGCCTGATTCAGCACCTCGACCAGCACGTCGTGCGCGGCAGTGGCGGTCGCGGCAGCCTGGGAGGCCGAGCGCGGTGCCTGCGGCACATCCAGGTACGACCGGTGCCCTCCCGCGATCGAGTTCACGGCGTCGTAGACCGAGCCCTGAACCATCGCCAAGTCAACGCCCTGCACCGGTGGCGCCATGCCGGCACCCGGAGTCGTTGCATTCGTTGGCGCGTTGTTCAGTGCGTCGAGCGCGTGCTTGTTCCAATCGAGCACAGCCGTTGCGGGCGAATCGGCCGCAACCTGCGGCGCTCCAGCGCCGAGCACGACGGACGTCGCGGCTGCGAGCACGACGGCCGCGATCAACCGGCGGGCCCGTCGCGAACGCGCCCGTCCGCTTGTCGTGATGATTCTCATTGCCGCACCCCTCTCGTTCCGTGGGAGGCGGATAATCCAATTTCGCGCACTATCCTTCAAGTTTCGGTGGGTTGGCGCGGCGGCCGCGTCCCCGCCGAGCGGCCTCCAGGCGCCGTGGTCCTGGCTCGCCTCAGCCGGGAACCCCCGCCACAACCCGGTCTCAGGCCGCGGGCGCCTCGGGCGCGGTTCGGGGTCTCCTGGCACGTGGCCACCAGCTCCGCTCTCCGACCAGCATGATGAGCGCGGGGATCAGGAAGGCGCGGATCAGGAAGGCGTCGACGAGAATGCCGATCGACATCGCCACGGCGAACTCGCGGAACTGGCGCAGGTCGATCAGCGCGAGAACCGCGAACGAGGCGGCGAGGGCGAGACCGGCGACCCCGATCGCGCGCGACGCCCGCGGGGCCGCGGTCGCGACCGCTTCGCGCAACGGCCGGTCCTCGGCCGAGTGCCAGATTCGTCCGACGACGAACACGTTGTAGTCGGAGCCCAGGGAGAGCAACAGGACGGCCACGGCGAACGGCACGTGGTAGGTCAGCTCGTCGTGGCCGAGGAAGTTCTGGAAGATGAGCGTGGTCAGGCCGATGGTCGCGGCGAGGGCGAGCGTCGAGGCCAGGACGAGGTAGAGCGGCGCGACGATCGCGCGGAGGAAGAGCGCCAGGAGAAGGAAGTTGACGATGAACGCGACGACGCCGATCCGAAGCAGGTCGCGTGTGATCGTCTCGACCGTCTCTCCGGCGAGCGCCGTGTCGCCGGCGATGGAAACGCGCGCGTCCGGGATACCCGCCTCGCTGACGAGGGTGGGCAAGCGCCCGCGGAGCCGGTCCACGACGGCGACGGCGCGAGCGCCCTGCGGCTCCTCGTCGAGCACGAGCAGGAAGCGAGCGGCGTCGGCGTCGTCCGCCTCGACGAGCCCCGGAACCTGGCGGGCGAGCTCGCTCCCCGGACCGATCGAGGCCGCCACGCCCGGTTCCTGTTCGAGTGCTCGCTCGAGCCGGACCAGGGCCGGCACGTCCAGGCCGGAGTCGACGTCCTCGACGAGGAGCACCGTCGGCGAGAGGATCCCGGGAGCGAAGCCGCGCCCTGCCGCCTCCTGCCCTCGCTTGGGTTGCGTGTCTTCAGGGAGGCCCTTGATGTGCGTGAAGCCGAGCTCGGTCTCGAGCAGTCCGCGGCAGGCGACCGCGAGCCCCGCGAGTGCGACCACAGCGACGACGAGCGCGACCGGTCGCGCGGTGGCGACGTGCGCCACGCGGCTGGGCCTCTCCCGGCTAGGTCGCTCCGCGACTCCGCCCGGCCAGAAGGCGAACCGGCCGAGGATCGCGAGGAGCGCGGGCACGAGCGTGACCGCGACGGCGAGCGCGATCAGCACCGTGAGCGCCATGCCGGGTCCGAACGCGCGAAAGAACTCGATCTCGCCCGCCATGAGGGACGCTGTCCCGCCGGCGACGATGAGCCCGGCGGTGACGACGATCGGCAGGTACGCAGCCGTCGAGGCCTTAGCAGCCTGCAGGCGGGCGTCGCCGGCGTCGAGCCGCTCCCGCATCCCGTGCAGGAAGAAGACCGCGTAATCCGTGACCACCCCGAGGAGCAGCACCACGAGGATGGGCTCGGCGTCCCGTGGAACGGTCAAGTCGAGCCACTGGCTCACCCACGCGACCGTTCGCAAGGAGACGACGTACCCGATGCCGGCGGCGAGAAGGGCCACGAGAGGCGCGATGGGCGAGCGGAAGTGGACGGCGAGGATCAACGCGATCAGGCCGATCGTCGCCGCGGTCACCCACGGCAGGCCGCGCTCGATCTGCCGCCATTCCTCGATCCGAGCCGGCACCGCGCCCGTGATCCCGACGAGCGCATCGTCGGGACGGCCGGCGTACTTCTCCGCGTAGCGGGCGGTCAGCTCCTCCTGGTCGTCGAGATCCGTCTCGGCGGGGTCGAAGAAGAGGTACGTGACGACGGTGGTGCCGGTCTCGCGCGAGGACGGGACGACTCCCTGCGCGTTCACGATCGGAAGCGCAAGCTTGACCTCCCCCAGCTCCGCGTCCTTCGCGTCGGCAATCGTCTTCGCGTTCTCACCGACGCGCTGCAGGGCTTCGGGGGAGAGCCCGTCCGGATCCCGCTGGACGACGTGCGTATGGGTGACCACGGGCACGTCGAAGAGCTCGGCCAGGCGGGCCTGGGTCTGGATCGACTCGGCGTCCTCGGGCACGAGGCCGAGCAGGGACGCGTCCTTCCCGACCTCCTGGAGGCTGGGAAGGTAGATGCCGGCGGCGACGGCGGCGACCACCCAGGCCAGCACGATCGGCCACCGCAGGCGCACGATGAGCCACGCCGCTGCGCGGGAGGCTCGCCTCATCGTGTTCGAAGCTGCTGGGCGACGAGCGGTCGCAGGAGCAGGTAGAGGGCGAGCGGCGGCACCGTCGGGGCGAGTGCGACTGCGAGCCCGAGGACGACGGCGAGCGTGTCCGCGCTCTCCTGCGCCGCCGCGCCTGTCAGGCGCGCGTCACGTCCGGTTGCCTGCACGCGATCGGCGAATCGCTCGACGTCGTCCGCCGTACGCTGCACGGCAACGCCCGGATCGCCGGAGACGAACGGCAGGTCGCCGATCGTGCTGAGGGCGTTGGCCGTCTCGTGCAGCGCGCGGCCGGCACGGCGAAGCCCTTCGCTGGTCTCGTCCAACCCTTCGCCTGCTGTCACCACCGCCCGCCCTCCGTCCTCCAGCTCCTGGATGGACCGGTAGACGACGACGGCCGCGATCAGCCACGCCACGATCCAGGCGGCAAGCGCCGCGTCAACGAGTCGAATGTCGCGCCGCAACCTACGTCACCGGTCTTGGATGTCCGCGCATACGACGTGCTCCTCGGGATTGTCCGGCGACTCGTGACGTCGACGGCGTACCGAGCTGATTCTGGCCCGTCGGGCTTGCCTGGAAACCTTCAGCACCTGCGGACAGGGCGTGGAAGCGGCTGGATCAGCCGTTGGCCGCAGAGACCTCCAGGACCGCCTTCACGATTCCGTCGTAACCCGTGCACCGACAGAGGTTTCCGGAGAGCGCGATCCGCACCTCTCCCTCTGTCGGATGCGGATTCGCCTGGAGAAGGGCGCTCGCCGAGATCAGCATTCCCGGCGTGCAGAAGCCGCACTGGACGCCGCCGTGCTCGAGGAACGCGTGCTGGAGCGGTGCGAGGGCCACGCCGTCGGCTAGTCCCTCCACCGTCGTTACGTCGCGTCCGTCCGCCTGGAGGGCAAGGTACGAGCACGCGTTCACCGGCTTCCCATCGAGGAGCATCATGCAGGCGCCGCACTCCGAGTCATCGCAGCCCTCCTTGGCACCGGTGAGCCCGACGCCCTCGCGGACCGCGTGGAGGAGCGTCGTCGCGGGTGCCACCTCGAGCGGGTAGGCGACTCCGTTGACCGTCAGGATCAGCGGAACCTTCAGGACGTACCTCCGGCTGCGAAGAGGGCGGCGCTGGCCGGTACCGGGATAGCCTGACCGCCCGCGCGTGCCGCGGCCGCCACCACCACGCGCCGCGCTACCACCTCCGCCATTGCCCGGCGGTAGTCGGCCGACGCGCGGACGTCGGAGATCGGCTCGGCCGCCCGAGCGGCCGCCTCCGCTGCCTCCTGCACCGCGCCGGGTCCCGCGTCGGAGCCGACCAAGGCCTCCCCGGCCTCCGGAACGAGCCGGATCGTGGGCGCGAGCGCCGTGATCGCCACGCGGGCCTGCGCGACCGTCCCGTCGGCGACCGTCACCGCCGCGGCTATGCCGACGACCGCGATCTCCATCTGGCGCCGGTACTCCAGTCGGCCATAGCAGCTTCCCGTCCCCTCGGGCGGGAACGGGACCTCGACCTCGGTGAGGAGCTCGTCCGGCGCTGCGGCCGTCGTCCCCGGCCCCGTCGCGAGTTCGGCTACCGAAACACGCCGCTCGCCGGACTCCGACCGAAGCGTGACCGTGGCGCCGAAGACCATGAGCGGCCCGCCGAGCTCCATCGCCGGCGAGGCGTTCATCAGGTTGCCGCCGACCGTCCCCTGCGCCCGCGTTGCGTGAGAGCCCACGATCGCGGAGGCGTCCGCGAGCGCCGTGAACCGGTCGATCACGAGGTCGTCGGCGGCGATCTCCGCGTGGGTCACCAGCGCGCCGAGCCGGAGCCTGCCCTTCGAGGAGTTCGACGCCGCGCAGGCTGTCGATGCGGTCGATCGCGACGATGCTCTCCGGGAGCGGCGCCTTGCCCTGCCGGGCGCCCACGACGAGGTCGGTCCCGCCTCCTACCGGACGCGCGCCGCCCGCCATCGCCACGAGCGCCTCGTGAATGGTCGCGGCCGAGATGAAGGCGGAGGTCATGGGGCCCGCTCTGCTGCCGCCGCCCAGACGCGTTCGGGAGTCATCGGAAGCTCCCTCACGCGTGCGCCGATGACGTGCGCGATCGCATTGGCGATCGCGCCAGGGGTCGGCACGGTCGGCGGCTCGCCGACGCCCTTCGTTCCCTTCGGGCCACCGTTCTGGGCCGGCGTCTCGATCCATTCGACGTCGATGCGCGGAGCGTCGGACGCAGTCACGAGTTTGTAGTCGAGGAGGTGCGGATTGCGCTGGCGTCCGTCGGCATCGAGCTGGGACACCTCCAGAAGCGCCTGCCCGATCCCCATGACGACGCCGCCGTACACCTGCCCACTCGCGCCGATACGGTTCACGATGACGCCCGAATCGTGGACGGCGGCGACATGCAACACGCGCACGACGCCAGTCTCTCGGTCGACCTTGATGCGAGCTGCGTGCGTGAAGACCTGCGGCTCGAGGAAGGACTCCATGCCCAGGCGCCCGAGACAGCCCTCCGCGTCGCAGGGCGGGTTCTCGGGCACCGGGCCGGAGCCCTTGCCGATGAGCGGCTCGCCGGAATCGGCAAGCTCGGAGATCTCGACCGCCTTGGACGGCGAGCCGACGACCTGCACCTTCCCGTCGACAAGCTCGAGATCCTCGCGCGTCACCTCGAGCTCCTCAGCAGCGAGGTCGAGCAGCCGCTCGCGCACCTCTCCGGCGGCCTCGACGACGGCACGCCCGTTGTTCATCGTGGTCTGTGAGCCCGACGAGCCGGCGTCCCAAGGGGCAGCATCCGTGTCCTGGTACAGGATCGAAAAGGCCGACGGCTCCATACCGAGCACCTCTGCCACCAGCAGCGGCAGCGCCATCACGGCCCCGCTTCCGTTCTCCTGTGCCCCGGTGACGATCGTTCCGGAACCGTCGCCGTTCAGCTTGACGTACGCACCCGAGGGGTTCCCGAAGGACGGCCACCAGCCGCAGGAGACCCCGATTGCCTCGTCCTCCGGGATGTCGCCTTCCGGCGCGATCAGCTCGACGGCGCGCTGGAGCGTCTCCTTGATCGCAATCGGCCCGACCGCCTGCCGGGTCGGCCCCTCGTCGCCCTGCGCGATGAGAGTCCGCCTGCGGAGCTCGACAGGGTCGAGCCCCAGCGCCTCAGCCAGCTCGTTCATGTGCTGCTCGACCGCCCAGCAGACCTGGGGCGCCGTCGGAGCACGGATCGAGCCCGAAGGCTGGTTGTTCGTGTAGACGAGCGTGGAGTCGATGTTCACGTTCTCGATCACATACGGCCCGCAGGCGTGCATGGCCGCCATCTGGGCGATGAAGCCGCCCTCGCCGCAGTAGGCGCCTCCGTCGAGGAGGAGGCGGCCACGCCGGGCCACGAGCGTCCCGTCGCGGATGCGCCGGTCTCGAGCTCGATCACCATCCCCTCGCGCCGGTGGTCGGGCGCGACGAACTCCTCCTCGCGCGAGAAGACGAGCTTCACCGGCCTCCCGGCCGCGCGCGCGAGCGCCGCAACATGACCCTCGAAGTGGAAGTCGCACTTGGAGCCGAAGCCGCCGCCGAGCAGTGGAACGACGATTCGCACGTGCGACTCCGGGATCTGGAGGACGCGCGCGACCCCGCTCCTGGCGGCGTAGGGAACCTGCGTCGAGCTCCAGACGGTCACGCGGTCGCCGTCCCACTGCGCCAGGATCGCGCGCGGCTCGATCGGCGCTCCCTGCGAGGCGTCGGTCACGTAGCGACCGCTGACGACGATGTCGGCCGAAGCGATCGCGGTGTCCACGTCGCCCTTCACGATCGTGGAATGACCGAGGACGTTCCCGTTCCGCACGAGCTGCTCGTCCGCCTCGTACGTCTGCCACTCCTCATGGATCAGCGGTGCATCCTTCGCGAGCGCGGCCTCGAGGTCGCTGATCGCCGGGAGCGGCTCGTACTCGACCGCGATCGCGGCGGCCGCTGCCGCGGCGATCTCCGGCGTGCGCGCGGCGACCGCGGCGACGACGTCACCCTCGAACCGCACGCGTTCCCGCGCGAACAGGCGGCGGTCCTTCGCGAGGTCGCCGTACAGCACGTCGGGCACATCCTCGTGGGTGAGGACGGCGAGAACACCCGGCATGTCCCGCGCCCTGCTCGCGTCGATCGAAACGATGCGGGCGTGCGTGTGGTCCGCGTAGCGGAACTTCGCATGGAGCTGCCCGGTCAGGGTCAGGTCGGCCGTGTAGCGGCCGGAGCCGGTGACCTTCTCCTTGCCGTCCGGCCGCAGAAACGGTGCCGGTTCAGCTCTCGGGGCGGCGGCCCTGGCGACGCTCATGGGAGCTGAGCATAAACAGACGAGCCGATCGGGATGAAGACGGCTCCGGAGACCCGACTAGCGTTCCGGAAGCGGATCCCCTCCCGGCGACGAGGCGCCAGAGCTTGCGAACTTCAGCGCCACGCTAGTGAGAAGTCACACGTGTCGCTCGACACCTAGCTACAGCCGGTGTTCTGCCCGCAGTCTCGGCACGTGTAGCAAGACCCGGTTCGCACCATCCGGCCGCCGCACTTGGCGCACTCGACCGCGTCCTCCCAAGCGTTGAAGAGCGCCGCCTGGCCCGGCGGAGGCGTCGACGCCGGCTCGGTCTCGGCCGCCGTTGGCTTCCAGGATCGACGTAGGGCTCCGCCAGCCGCGCCCGCACCTCCGGGCTCATGATGCCGAGCTCCTCCTGCGTGTCCGGCGTCGAGGAACTTCTTGCCCATCCAGCGGAACACGTAGTCGACGATCGACTTCGCGACGCGGATGTCCGGGTCGTTCGTTGCGCCGCGACGGCTCGAAGCGCATGTGGGCGAACTTCGAGACGTAGACCTCGAGCGGCACGCCGTACTGGAGGCCGAGCGAGACCGAGATCATGAACGAGTTCATGAGGCCGGCGAGCGTCGTGCCCTCCTTGGCGATGTCCACGAAGATGTCGCCGGGCGTGCCGTCGTCGTACAGGCCGACGTGGATGTAGCCCTCGTAGTCGCCGACCTGGAACTTGCGGCCGACCTCCGTCCGGTCGAGCGGCAGGCGCCGGCGGCGCCGACCTTCTCGAGCTGCGGCGGCGGCGGCGGCGGCCTCCGCTTGTCCGCCTTCTTCGAGAGCGGCTGGGCGACCTTGCAGTTGTCGCGGTAGATCGCGATCGCCTTCACGCCGAGCTTCCACGCGTCGAGCGAAGAGCTCGCGCGACCTCGCCGACCGTGGCCGACTCGGGCATGTTCACCGTCTTCGAGATCGCGCCCGAGATGAACGGCTGGACCGCGCCCATCATCTTCACGTGGCCCATGTAGTGGATCGCGCGGTCGCCGATCGCGCAGTCGAAGACCGGGTAGTGCTCGGTCTTCATGAACGGGCGCGCCGACGACCGTGTTGCGGTCGTCCACGAACGCGACGATCTCGTCCACCTCGGTCGGCGCGTAGCCGAGCTTCTCGAGCGCCATCGCGACCGTCTTGTTCACGATCGTGATCTCGCCGCCGCCGACGAGCTTCTTCGACTTGACGAGCGAGAAGTCCGGCTCCACGCCGGTCGTGTCGCAATCCATCATGAAGCTGATCGTCCCGGTGGGCGCGAGCACGGTCGCCTGCGCGTTCCGGAAGCCGGCGACCTCGCCGAGGTTCAGCGCGTCGTCCCACGACTTGCGCGCCGCGCCGAGCAGGTCGGCCGGCACCGAGTCCGCGTCCTCGATGTTCCCGACGGCCGCGCGGTGCTTCGCGATCACGCCGAGCATCGCGCCCGCGTTCGGCTGGTAGCCGGCGAACGGGCCCATGCGCGCGGCGATCTCCGCCGACTTCCGGTAGGCGCGGCCGGTCATGAGCGCGGTGATCGCGGCCGCGTAGGCGCGGCCCTCGTCCGAGTCGTACGGGAGCCCGCGCGCCATGAGCAGCGCGCCGAGGTTCGCGTAGCCGAGGCCGAGCTGGCGGTACGCCTTCGCGTTCCGCTCGATCTCGGGCGTCGGGTAGCTCGAGTAGCCGACGAGGATCTCCTGCGCGAGGAAGACCGTGTCGACCGCGTGCTCGTAGCGCCTCGACGTCGAGCTCGCCGTCCTCGCGGCGGAACTTCATCAGGTTGAGCGAGGCGAGGTTGCAGGCCGAGTCGTCGATGTGCATGTACTCGGAGCACGGGTTCGACGCGTTGATCCGGCCCGAGTTCGGGCACGTGTGCCACGCGTTGATCGTCGTGTCGTACTGGACGCCCGGGTCGGCGCACGCCACGCGGCCTCGGCGGCCTGCTGCAGCAGGTCGCGGGCGGAGGCGGTCTTGCACGACGTGCCCGTCCGTGCGGGCGGTGAGGTTCCAGTCGGCGCCCGACTCGGCGGCCTCCATGAACGCGTCGGTGACGCGGACCGAGTTGTTCGCGTTCTGGTACTGGATCGAGGCCCAGTCGGGCGAGTTCGAGCGACATGTCGTAGCCGGCCGCCTCGAGGACGCGCGCCTTCTCCTCCTCGCGCGCCTTGCACCAGATGAACTCCTCGACGTCCGGGTGGTCGACGTCGAGGATGACCATCTTCGCGGCGCGCCGCGTCTTGCCGCCCGACTTGATCGTGCCGGCGGAGGCGTCGGCGCCGCGCATGAAGCAGACCGGCCCGGAGGCGTAGCCGCCCTTCGAGAGCTGCTCCTGCGGAGGAGCGCAGGCGCGAGAGGTTGATCCCGGAGCCCGAGCCGCCGCGGAAGATGACGCCCTCGCGGCGGATCCAGTCGAGGATCGACTCCATCGAGTCCTCGATCGAGAGGATGAAGCAGGCCGAGCACTGCGGCTTCTCCTCGAAGCCGACGTTGAACCACACCGGCGAGTTGAAGGAGGCGAGCTGGTTGACGAGGATCGCCTTCAGCTCGTCCTCGAAGGTCTGCGCCTCCTCCTCGTCGGCGAAGTAGCCGCCCTCGCGGCCCCAGCGCGCCGATCGGTCGTGACGACGCGGCCGATCATCTGCTTCACGCTCGACTCGCGCTCGGGCGAGGACATGCGGCCGCGGAAGTACTTCTGCGCGACGATGTTCGTCGCCGTCTGGCGACCAGAACTTGGGGAACTCGACGCCCTTCTGCTCGAAGACCGGGCCGTCCTTGCCGGGGATGAGCGCGTCGCGCGTCTCCCACTCGATCTCGTCGAACGGGTCGCGGCCGGGAATCGTGAAGTACCGGCGGACGCCGAGCCTCGCGGGCACGTCGGCGACGGCGTTCGCGAGCGCCTCTTCGGTGATCACGGTGCCGTCTGGGTGCGTTCGACGGACGCCATCGTTCCTCCCAAGGGTATCTGTGTCAGGCCGCCCGGAAGAGCGGGGGACCTGAGGGTAGAGGGGTTCCCGGACGGAGCGCGATTCCCCTTGCTTGCAGGGAAATTCTACCCGGACGGAAGAACGCCGCGCAGGGCGGCGAGCAGGGCGCTAAGCCGCTTCGGCCCCGGACGCGCGAGACTCGTCGGCGGCCGCGAGCGGGGTGACCGGGCGCGGGGGCGTCTGGCTCCGCCGGGCTGCGCTGAACGCCGCCGCCAGGAGCAGCACCGGGCCCGCGACGACGAGGAGGACGTACTTCGCGTGGAGGCGCCAGGACGCGCGTCCGAGCGTGAGCTGGACGAGCGGAGCGAGGAGCAGGAACCCTGCGACGCCGAGGAGTACGCGCCCGGGCAGCCCGATCACAGGGGCCGCGAGGAGGGACGCCCACCCGAACAGCACGCCGGCGCCGAGGAGCGCGGAGGCCCGTGGCGTCACGCAGAGGAGCGCGCCGTGGAGCGCGGGCAGCGAGCGGTCTCGCCACGCCTTCAGCAAGAGCGGACGCGCGTAGCGGTCGGCGGCGTCCCAGTGGCCTTGGAGCGTTCGGCGGAGCGACTCGCGTCGCCGCGTGCTCGCGGCCTTGACGACGGACTCCGGCGCCCACGTCGGGAGGATCCCGACCAGGACGAGCCTCGCGGTGTGCTCGAGCTCGTCGGTGAGGGTGGTCGACTCCCAGCCGAAGCGGCGAAGCGTGTCGGCGTCGATGCACAGCCCGGTCTCCCGGAGCCTGCAGGGAAGTCCGGCGCGTCCGGAGGCCAGGCCGAACACGGCCGTAGCGACCGGAGCCGTCCAGCCGGCGGGACCGATCGGCCGCTCCCGGTCGATCTGTGCCTGGAGGACCTTGTGGCCGTCGCGGAGACGGCGCGCGAGCTCCCGGAGGATGCTCGGCGAGACCACGCTCCCGGCGGCGAGGACGAGGACGGCGTCGGCCTCACAGTCGCCCGCGAGGGCGTACTCGATCCCGACGCGGACGGCCTCGTTCCGGCCCTCATGGAAGCCGTCCTCGCGGACGAGCACCGTCGCGCCGGCCGCGCGGGCCCGCTCGACAGTGGCGTCGTCGCAGTTGTCCGCAACGACGACGACCTCGACGAGCTCGCCCGGGTAGTCGGCCGCGAGCGCGCTCGCCACCGTCCGGGCGACGGTCTGCTCCTCGTTGCGCGCTGGAACGACGACGGCGAAGGAAGGGTCTGCGTCGGCGGGTTGCGTCGAGCGCCCACGGCGGAGCCCGAGAAGCGAGACGCCGAAGAAGTAGAGGTTGACCGGAACAAGGTACGCGGCGAGGGCCGTCCAGACCGCCGCGCCGGCGACCACCAGTGCGAGGTGCATCAGACGGGTTCCCGATGGGCGCGCGGAGCCACGGACTTAGCTTCGGCTCCGGCCGCGTTTCGCTTGAGCGGCGAGCCCGCAACGGGCACACTCGAGGTCGTGCTCCAGAACTTCGTCGCGTTCCTCGGCGTGGGCGCGCTCGTGATCGTCACGCCGGGGCCGGATACGGCCCTGACCATCCGCAACACGCTGCTCGGGGATCGGCGGGGCGGCGTATTCACGGCGTGGGGTGTGGCGAGCGGCCAGGCAGTCTGGACGGTCGCCACGAGCGCGGGCGTGGTGACGATCCTGCTCGCGTCCGAGACCCTGTTCTCGGCCGTGAAGCTCGCCGGGGCCGCGTACCTCGTCTTCCTCGGCCTCCAGGCGCTCTGGACTGCGTGGCGGTCGCCCGGGTGGAGCGTCGAGCCCGAGGGTCGGCGCGGTGGGGCGCGCCTGTCGGGGCGAGTGGCCTACCGCCAGGGGCTCGTCAGCAACCTCGGGAACCCCAAAATGGCCGTGTTCTTCACGAGCCTCCTGCCGCAGTTCGCACCCGGCGGCGGCGCGTCGTTCGCCGGCCTCCTGGCGTTCGGCCTCGTCTTCTGCCTGATGACCTTCGTCTGGCTCGCGGTCTACAGCGTCGCGGTCGCCAAGGCGGGGAACGTGCTTCGCCGGCCCCGCGTGCGAAGGACGATCGAGGCGGTGACCGGAACCGTGCTTGTCGCGCTGGGGCTCCGCGTGGCCTCCGAGCAGCGCTAGCTGACCTCAAGGCAGTTACCCGCGCGCGCGGGTAACTGCGGGCCCGACCCTCCCGCCTGCTCACGCGCGAGCGTAACGCCGAAACGCGCGCGTGTGTGTCACGAGCTGTGTCGAAAGCGGGGCGAGCCTGTGCCGAGTCTCCGCATCGCCAAAGCAGGCGCCTCGGAGAGCCGATTCGCACAGGGATGGGACTTCCGCCCCGACCCGTCGCGGAGCGCCGTGCGGGCGTGGCCGTCGTGATCGTGAATCTGAACGGCGGCGAGCTCGTCCGGCGCACCGTGACCTCTCTTCGCGCGCAGACGCTCGCGCCGGCCCGCGTGATCGTCGTCGACAACGCGTCGACCGACGGCTCGGCAGATGGGCTCGACGACCTCTACCCGGGGCTCGAGCTCGTCCGGAGCGAGCAGAACCTCGGCTTCGCGGCCGCGAACAACCTCGCCGTCCACCGCGCCGGCGACTGCGAGTGGATCGCACTCCTGAATCCGGACGCCTTCCCCGAGCCCGCTGGCTCGAGACTCTCCTCGACGCCGCGCGCGCCCGGCCCGAGTACCGCTTCCTCGGCAGCCGCCTCGTTCGTGCCGACGACGCGACCGAGCTCGACGGGACTGGAGACGCCGTCCACGTGAGCGGCATGAGCGCCACGCGAGCCGGGTTCGCTACTCGCAGGCGGGCGGGGGCCCGGTAAGCCGCTGCCAGGCCTCGCCCAGCGTCGCGAGCTCCTTGCTCGAGAAGTGGTCGAGGAAGGCCCCGCGGACGCCGGCGAAATGAGTGCGCTGGGCCTCGCGGAACCGCTCGAGGCCGTCGTCCGTGATCGCCGCGTACGTGACGCGGAGGTCGGACTCACAGCTTCGGCGGGAGACGAGCCCGGCTCGCACGAGCCTGTCGACCACGCGCGTGATCCCGCTCGGGGTGAGGAGAACGCCTTCCGCGAGCTCGCTCATCCGGAGCCGGCGCTCGGTGGCGCGCGCGAGATGCAGCAGGACCTCGAACGCCGAGAGAGACATGTCGTGCTCGGCCCGCATCTGGGCGTCGAGCAGCTTCACGATCCGCGCATGGGTCTGGAGGAATCCTCCCCACGCCTCGATCTCACGCTGGGAGAGGCGCTCCGTGCGAACTGTCGACACGGCGCTCATGCGGCCTTCAGCTCCACGGACGCGCCGGAGAGAGCCCCGACCAGCTCGGCGACGAGCTCGCGGGTCTCGGGGTCGATGACGCGACCGTCCTCGACCTTCGCGTACGACTCCGGCACGAGCACCTGCGGCTCGTCGAGCGTCCGTGCACGCGAGAACTCGAGCGCCGTGCGGACCTGGTCCTGTGCCGCCGCGGTGCCGCGTCCGCCGGCGGACGCGCCCATGATCCCAACAAGCTTCCCGGCGAGCGGGGATGCAAGCGCCGGGCGCGACGCCCAGTCGATCGCGTTCTTCAGCACGCCCGACGTACCGCGGTTGTACTCGGGGGTCGCGATGAGGAGCGCGTCCGAAGCCCGGATCGCATCCTTGAAGACTCGCACGGCCTCCGGATCGCCCAGCGCCTCGACGTCGCCGTCGTAGAGCGGAAGTGCGCCGAGGTCGAACTCCTGCACGTTGACGCCCGCAGGCGCGAGGTCGCGGGCGGAGCGGATCAAGGCGCGGTTGGTCGAGCCCGCACGCAGGCTCCCGGAGATCCCGAGGATCCGCACGGGCTCGACCTGAAGCCGCTGGTCCATCAGGACTCCTTCACCGCCGAGATGGACGCCGTGATGTCAACGCTCATCGGGCCCCACGCGATCCCGCCGCCCGACGTGAAGACGAGGCGCTCCTCACCCTTGGCGCTCGTGCCGGTCGCGACGCGACCCTCGAGCGTGACGTCAGTCGGCTGCTCCTTGATCGTGAGCGTGCCGTCGATCCTGACGCGCTCGTCCTCGACCGCCTGGATGCGCTTCGTGTCGAAGCTGATCTCCGGGTACCGGTCGGTCTCGAAGAAGTCCGGCGAGCGCAGGTGCGCGTCGCGCTGCTCCTGGTCGGTCGCGATGCTCGCGGCCTGGATGACGCCGTGGGCGCGCGCATCTCCGCCCTGCTCGCCGGCCTCGAAGACACCCTCGAACTCGGTGAAGCGACCGGTGATCGTGCTCAGCAACTCGGACGTGTCCACGACGCGAAAGCCGATGTGCGAGTGGACGGGATCGACCTTCCACGTCCCGGCCGGGATGACGCTCCGAAGCTCGCTTTCCATGGTCGCCATGCTGCTCCTTCCGAAGATTTAGTTGCTGACACAAAGATTGTATCTACAACTATTTCTTTGTCAAGCACTTCTCGTAGAGCGCGATGGTCGAGGCGGTGACGTGCTCCCACGAGCAGACGGTCGTGACATGCGAGCGCGCGGCCTGCCCCAGATTGCGGCGAAGCTCGGGATCCGCAAGCAGGCGGTCGAGGGCCGCCCGGAGCGCCGGCGGGTCGCGAGGAGGCACGAGCAGGCCGGTCTCGCCGTCACGCACGAGGTCGAGCAGGCCGCCCACCGCGCTCGCGACCACCGGCCGGCCGAACGCCATCGCCTCGGCGCAGACGACCCCGAAGCCCTCCCGGTGTGAGGGACAGGCGACCACGGCAGCGCCCGCGAGGAGCCGTTCGAGCTCGGCTCGGGGGACGAAGCCTCGCGCCTGCGGCACGACCGGGCGGAGCGGACCGTCACCCGCGACCACGAGGTTCAGCCCGCCGGCCGCGGCCAGGAGATCCTCCACCCCCTTCTCCGGTGAGAGCCGGCCGGCGTAGAGGACGTAGGGCGGGTCGGCCTCCCGCCCGGGCTCGGGCGGGATCTCGACCCCGTTCGGGATCACCGTGACGTCACGGGCGCCGAGGGCGCGAGCCTCGTCGGCGAGCACGCTCGAGACGGCGACCACGGCGCGGGCGCGGCGCAGAACGGTGCGGGCGAGCCGCGGCGCGCGCCGGGCGAGCGCGACGTCGGAGCCGTGCAGCGTGACGACGTAGGGCACGCGTGCAAGGAGGCAGGCCGAGGCGGTCGGAAGCCAGTGCGCGTGCACCAGGTCGGCGTCTCGGGCGGCTGTCCGCACCGCCCTGGCTATCGAGCCGAGGAGGAGCGGCGCCGCCCAGGGCCGCCGGCGCACCTCGGGCATGACTCCCGCCGGGCCGGCAAGCCCGAAGTCTCGGAAGCCGGCCGGCGGCGCGAGCACCTCGACTTCGACACCCGCCATTCGCAGCCGCTCGACAGCCTCGGCGACGAACCGACCCGCGAACTCCAGGCCCGGGCGCGGGTATGAGGTGGTGAGGACGACGACGCGCACGGAGGGCGATCCTACGGGCAGCCGCTTGACTCCCTGCGCGGCCGAGGGAATCATCGTGGGGTTCGCCGCAATCCAGGTAGGACGCGAGGATCTATCCCCAACCTGGCCTTGCGAGCAGCCCACTGCTGGGTCAATGCAGTCCATCCACCTGAACCCCACTGACCCCCTGATGCGAACTGACGTTGAACATGCTCGATCAGATCGTCGACTCTTGGCGGTCGCCGTGCGGCAGCCGCCCTCGCCGGAAGAGGTGATTCCATGCGTGCCTTGACCCGGCGCCAGTTCATCACCGGTCTCGGAGGCACCGCGGTCGGACTCGTCGCGCCGCCGGCCTTCGCACGTCGCCGCCCCACAGGCGCCGCCCGCGTGAGCGCGGAAGTCGCGACGGCCTGGTTCGACCTCTCGCTGGACCTCGTGCGAAGCGCCGCCGGCTTCAGCCCGCCGGTCGCCTCGCGCGCCTTCGCGTACACGGGGCTCGCTTTGTACGAGGCCGTGCAGCCGGGGATGGCCGGGTACCGCTCACTCGGGCGAGTCTTCCCCGGCTTGACCGGTCTGCCGCGCCTCCAGGAGGGAACGTACGACTGGGCCGCGGCCGCGAACGCCGCTTTCGCATCGACCTTCAGAAGCTTGATCCCCACGGCCGGAGCGGCCGAGCTCGCCGAGCTCGACCGGCTCGAGGCCCAGTTCGAGCGCCGGGCGCGGCACGCGAGCGGAACGCTGGTCGCCGCCCGGTCGAAAGAGCGCGGGCGCCGGGTCGCCGCGGCGGTCTTCGAGTGGTCCCGCAGCGACGGTGGCCACGAGGGTTACCTCCGGAACTTCCCGCCATACTCGCCACCCGTCGGGCCCGGTCTCTGGGTGCCCACGCCGCCGGGATTCCTCACGGCGCTGCAGCCCTTCTGGGGACGGAACCGGTGCTTCGCCGTCGACCACGGCGGCGCCGTCCCGTCGGGTGACCATCCCGCCTATTCGGAGGCAGAGGGCTCGGCGTTCCGGCGCGAGGCCGTCGAGGTGTACCGCGCGGTGAACGAGCTGACCCCCGAACAGGAGGCGATCGCCCGCTTCTGGTCGGACGACCCGGGCACGACACCGACCCCACCCGGGCACTCGATCTCGATCACGACGCAGGTGCTACGCCGCGAGCGCGCCAGCCTGGCCAAGGCGGCCGAGACGTACGCAAGGCTCGGGATGGCGGTTTCCGACGCCTTCGTCGCCTGCTGGCACGAGAAGTACCGCTACAACCTCCTCCGCCCGGTGACGTACATCCGCGCGCTCATCGACGGCGACTGGCTCCCCGTGCTCGTCACGCCCCCCTTCCCGGAGTACCCGTCCGGCCACTCCGTGCAGTCAGGAGCGGCCTTCCAGGTCCTCACCGACCTCTTCGGGCGACGCTACTCGTTCGTCGACCACACGCACGACGAGCGCGGTTTCGCCCCGCGGCGGTTCCGCTCGTTCTCGGAGGCGGCCGAGGAAGCGGCCCTCTCGCGGCTCTACGGCGGCATCCACTTCCGAGCGGCGATCGAGAACGGCGTGGCGCAGGGGAAGCGGATCGGGCGCGCCGCGAACGCGGTATCGCTCAGGAAGTGAGGGCGCGCTCGGGGCTCTGCGCGTCGAGCGTCCGGCGGAGACCCTCGTCGAGTGACACCTCGGGCTCCCAACCGAGGAGCTGCTTCGCCCGCGTGATGTCCGGCTGGCGCTGCTGAGGATCGTCCACGGGCAGCGCCTCGTAGACGATCTCGCTCGTCGAGCCGGTCACCCGGATGACCGTCTCCGCCAGCTCGAGCAGCGACATCTCGTACGGGTTCCCGATGTTGACGGGCAGGTGCTCCCCGCTCGTGGCGAGAAGGTAGAGCCCGAGGATCAGGTCGTCGACGTAACAGAAGCTCCGCGTCTGGGACCCGTCGCCGAAGACGGTCAGCGGCTTGTTCTCGAGCGCCTGGCGCATGAACGTGGGGATCGCACGCCCGTCGTGCGGGCGCATCCGCGGCCCGTAGGTGTTGAAGATCCGCGCTATGGACGTGTCCACACCCTGCTGCCGGTGGTACGCCATCGTGAGTGCCTCGGCGTAGCGCTTCGCCTCGTCGTAAACACCGCGCGGCCCGATCGGGTTCACGTGGCCCCAGTAGGTCTCGGGCTGAGGGTGCACCTGAGGGTCGCCGTAGACCTCGCTCGTGGACGCGAGGAGGAAGCGCGCCCGCTTGACCTTCGCGAGGCCGAGCATGTTGTGTGTGCCGTAGGAGCCGACCTTCAGGGTGTGGAGCGGGAGTCGCATGTAGTCGATCGGGCTCGCCGGGCTCGCAAGGTGGAACACGTAGTCGACGGGCTTCTCGAGTCGGAAGGGCTCCGTCAGGTCGTGATTCACGAAGACGAGGTCGTCGCCGTTCGCGATGTGCTCGATGTTCTGGAGCGACCCCGTGTCGAGGTTGTCGACGCAGATCACGCGGTGTCCCTCGCCCAGGAGGAAGTCGCACAGGTGCGATCCGAGGAACCCGCAGCCTCCGGTCACGACTGTCGTGGGCACGCTCGCATGATAGGGACCGCCTCGAAACGGCCGCATTCAACCGGGCGCCGAGACGTGATACACAAGCCCGACACAATGCGGCACCCTTGCCTCGCTGCGGCGGTTGCCCTCGCCTTCGCTGCGGGGCCGTGCGTCGCCCATGGAGCCACCGTCAGCCTCGTGCGCGGCGTGGTGACGTACACGGCCGCTCCGGGCGAGGCGAACCGTGTCACGGTCCTCCGCACACCGTCTGTCGTCCGGATCATCGAGGCGGGCGCGCCGCTCGCCGCCGGAGCGGGCTGCACCGTCGTCGCCCCGGGGACGGCCGAGTGCCCGGCCGGAGGGGTCAGGCGGGTGACGGTGGACGCTGGAGACCGCGACGACCACGTCACGACCAGCCTCGCGACCGAGACGATCGCCCGCGGCGGAGACGGAGACGACGTCCTCGAGGGCGGCGAGGGCCCTGACACACTCACCGGAGGCGTCGGCGACGACCGGCTTCTCGGAGGAAACGGGGCGGACTACCTGGACGGCTCGGCCGGGGCTGACGACCTGAGTGGCGGAACCGAGAAATCGGCATTCGCAGACGTCGACGTGGTGTCCTACCCGAGGACGAGCGCCGTCCGCGTGACGATCGACGACGTCGCCGACGACGGGGAGCCCGGCGAGGGCGACAGCGTCCACACCGACGTCGAGGCCGTGCTCGGCGGGCGCGGCAACGACGTGATCGTCGGCAACGGCGAACGCCTGAACGCCCTCTTCGGCGGAGGCGGCGCCGACCGGCTCTATGGACGCGGCGGGATGGTCGACCTCCTCCTCGGCGAAGCCGGGCCGGATCGGCTCTACGGCGAGCGGGGAACGGACCTCATCGCGGGCGGCAACGGCGACGACCGCCTGAGCGGGGGACGCGGAGACGACCTCCTCGAGGGAGAAGCCGGCGACGACGTGCTGCTGGGCGCCTCGGGTGACGACGAGCTCGCCGGCGGCCCCGGGGGGGACACGCATGCCGCCGGCCCCGGCGACGACGCGCTCGCAACCCGTGACGGCCGCAGGGACGCGGTGCTCGGTGGGCCGGGCTACGACCGCGGTCTGGTCGACCGGAGGCTCGACTTCGTACGCGGCGTCGAGATTCTCGCCGGCCAGACGCCCGCGCCGTCGGCCGAGCTGACGGGCCGGCCGGCCCGCGCCTACCTCAGATCCTTGTTGGACTCCATGTCGAACCACATGGCGAAGAGCAGGAGCTGGAGGCCCGAGATCACGAGGAGGGCGACGAGAACGATCGTCGCAGCCGGAATGGGATTCCCCGCGATGCGAAGGGCCGTCTCGACGATTCCGAGGAGGAGGCCTACCGAGAAGAACGCGAGGCCGAGCCCGTAGAAGAGCACCAGCGGGTGGAAGTCGCGGATCACGTACTTCTCGCGCAACCGCCAGAAGAAGCCCTTTACGAGGAGCCAGGAGATCGTCGGGACCACCTTCCAGAGGCGGATCCCGCTTCGCTCGCCCACGCCGTAGATCGGCCGTGACGGGTAGTCGCGGACGCGGCGGTTCCAGACGTTCAGGTGCACGAGGAGGTCGTTGGGGAAGCCGTAGCGGCGGTAGACCCGCTCGAGGTCGAGCATCTTGAGGGTCTCGAGCGAAACGGCCGTGTAGCCGGACTGCGAGTCCGCGACGTGCCAGTAGCCCGACGCGATCTTTGTCAGGAAGGAGAGGATGGCGTTCCCGACGTAGCGGCTGCGCGGGATGATCTCCCACGCCTGGCCGGTGAAGAGGCGGTTCGCCTTCGCGTAGTCGCACTCGCCGGCGGCGACGGCGCGCGCCAGGATCTCGAGATCGTCCGGATCCATCTGGCCGTCCGCAGCCATCACGCACGTGACGTCGAGCTCGTCGCGGATCGATCGCTGGTACCCGGACACGATCGCGGCGCCAACGCCCTGGTTCCGCTCGTGGCGGACGACCTCGACGCGCGGGTCGGCGGCTTCCGCGCGCGCCGCTGTCTCGTCGGTGGAGCCGTCGTCGACGACGATGATCCTGTCGACGAAGGGTGGGATCCGGGCCACCGTCGAGCCGACCAGCGCCTCCTCGTTGAAGGCGGGCACGACGACCGCGACGGTCTTGCCCTCGAGCATGGGTCTTGTCAGGCCCGGCGCCGGCGCCCGACGAGCGGATCCCAGAGGAGCGCCAGTGCGATCCCCGCGATCAGCCCGATCAGCGCGCCGACGAAGATCGAGCTTCGCGGGCTCTGCGCCGGCACCTCCTGTGCCTGCGCCTCGGTCACCTGCTTGCCGCGCTCGACCGTCTCCGCCAGGGTCAGGAGCTGCTCGGTGTCGGTGCGCTCCTCGAGGAGCTGGCCGCGGCGCTGCTCCGAGAGCCCCGCGAGGACGAGCCGCTCGCCGCCGGAGAGACCCTCGAGCGCCCCGGGCCGCGACAGCTGGTCGATCCGCCGGTCGATCACCTGGAGCTCACGATTCTGCGCCTGGAGACGCTCCTCGAGCGAGTCGATCTTCTGGTCGACGTAGCCCGAGACCTCCTGGATGACCTCGCCGGCCAGGAGGTTGGCGGCCTGGGCGGTCGTGTCGCCGTCCCAGGGGCCGCGGACGGAGATCTGGACCAGCGGATTCTGCGTGGTCGCGCGGGCGGCCGCGCTCGTAACGACGATCGAGCGGGTCGAGATCCCCTGCCGCAGACGGCCGGGCCTCACCCCGACCTCGTCCGCGACACGCTGGACGACGTCGTCGCTCCGCACGATCTCGCTCACCGTGGCGGGGTTCGTCGCAAGGCTCTGGATCTGTGTGTTGCCGGTCGGGGAGAGCGGGTTGCCGAGGTAGACGGTCGTGCGCGCGACGAAGACGTCGCCGCCGCCGAGGGAGGTCAGATAGCCCACGATCGCGCCGAGCGCGACGGCTGCGACGACGAGCCACCAGCGGGAGAGGACGGTTCTGGCAAGCCCGCCGAAGTCGATCTCACGTTCCTCGTCGGGCTCGACTGAGCGCCGCGCCCGTGGGCGCGGCTCTTCGTCTGCGACGTCGCGCGGCTCCGACTCGACCCTCATCGCGGCCCGACTGTACCAGCCTGCTCCGGGCGCTCTGCGCGCGAACAACCGCGCGTTTCGCAAGGAATTCCGCACCGATCCGTGACGGAAGTGTGTCTTCCGGCCTGCCGGCGGCGGACGCGCGCTACGGTCGTCGTGCGTCCACATTCACCGAGATCAGGAGGCAGACGTGAGACACCTCGCCGCACTGCTTCCGGTCCTCCTCGCGACCCTGGTCGGCGCGCCGCCCGCCGCCGCCTGGACCTGGCCCGCGGACGGGCCGGTGCTGCAACCCTTCCGCTTCGGAGACGATCCCTACGCCGCAGGCCTCCATCGTGGAGTCGATCTCGGCGGCCCGGACGGAGCTCCGGTTCGGGCACCGACGTCCGGGGTCGTGAGCTTCGCGGGCTCCGTCCCCGGCAACGGACGAACGGTCGCGATCCGAACCGGTGACGGGCTCTCTGTGACACTCCTGCACCTCGGAACGGTCGGCGTGCGCGCCGGTGCGGCCGTCGACGAGGGAGCCGCAGTCGGGACGCTCGGGAGAAGCGGCGACGCCGAGCATCCTGTGCCGTCTGTCCACCTCGGGATCCGCGTCCTGGCGGATCCGCACGGCTACCTCGACCCGCTCGAGCTTCTCCCGGGACGCGAGGTCGAGGCCCCTGCGCCCGCGCCCGCCGCCGCCTGCGGAGCCGGCGGCGCCTCCCGTCGAGGCGCCTGCTCCACCCGCAGAGCCGGCAGCGGAGGTTGCCGAGCCCGCTCAGCCGGCGAACGAGGGGGTCGAGCTCCCTACGCTGCTGCCCGCGCCGCTCGGCGGCGCGGTCGAGCGCGGCCAAGACGCTGAGTTGGCGTCCGCGCATGGCACGGGAGCCCGGCCCACGCGTGAAACGCGCGGAGCCCCAGCCGCCCGCCGGGCCCAAGTCGAGGCCGCGGACAGTGCCGTGGGCCGCTCGGTGGTCGCACGCGGCGTGGGTGCACGGGCAGCCGGCAACCGCGCTCGATCCTCTCGTCGTTCCGCGCGGCCCGCGCGGGTGAGTCCCGTCGGGTCGCGTCCCGCGCTGCGGGGATTCGAGAGAGCGCCGGCGACCATTCCCAGTGCTGGTCCGCGGGCGCTCCGTCCTGAGCTGGTGGCGCCGACGGCGCGTCCGGCAGCGCCACCGAGGGCCCGCAAGGCCTCGAAGGCCGGCGGCGGGCTGACGGTCGTGCTGGGAGCGGTGGTCGCGATCCTCGCCGCGCTCGGCGCGGCACTCCTCCTCACCCGCCGCGCCGCGTCAGGCCGCCTTCCCGCCCGGCTTCCGGCCGCGCAGGCACAGGCGGTAGCGGAGCGCCGCCATTCGTCCACCGCCGGCTCGCTCGAGCAGACGAAGTCCCGGGATGAAGCTCGCCCGCCACTCGTCGCGCTCGATCAGGTACCCCGCGCGCCGGAGCGCCGACGCGAGGGCGCCGCCGTCGCGCAGTCCGACGTGCGTCTCGTTCCGGGCGAGCAGCAGGTCGCGGTCTTTGAGGCGCTCGATCGGATGACGCGCGTTCGGCGTGTAGATCGAGAGCGTGCCGCCGGGAACGAGCACACGCCCGGCCTCGCGCAACATCGCCGCGAGCTGGCCGTCGTCGAGATGCTCGACGAGGTCGGCGGCGACCGCCTTGTCGAACGAGCAGTCTCCGAACGGCAGCTTCGTCACGTCGCTGAGCTCGAAGCGCAAACCCGGGAAGAGCGCCGAGGCGGTCTCGACCGCGCCGGCCTCGGCGTCGACGCCGACGGGCTCGCACCCGAACGTCGAGAGAAAATGGGAGACGGCTCCGCCGGCGGACCCAAGGTCGAGCACGCGGTCTCCCGCCCGTGGCTCGACCAGATCGCGAACCGCTGTAAGCCGAAGCCGCGTCCACGGCGTCTGCGCAAGGTAGGCACCCGCCATCGTCGCCATGAACGCCTCGTCGTACGACGCCGGCGCCCGTCCGATGACGCCGAGCTTCACGTGGGCTCGACCCGGAGGAGGAGGTAGCGGTCATCCTCGTACATCGGCTCGAACTGCTCGATGAACTGGCGCGGATATGGGCGCGCCTTGTCCACCACGAGCCAGTCGGCTCCGTAGCGCTCCAGCGTCGCCCGGCGCTCCGCCTCGTCGAACCGCCGTGGGGTGAAGAAGCGGATCGCATCCCGCTGGCGCCGGTATGGCCGGTTGTCCTCGGTGTCCGCCGAGTGCGACGGCGGCATCGCCGCCACGTAGACCGGTGCGAACGCACCGATCCGGTAGGACGCCTCCGGCGACGCGAAGACGACGTCGTCCGTGTCGAGGCGGCGAAGCTCCTCGACGAGCCCCGGCGTCAGGGCGTACTCGTCCGGCTCGTCCTGCCGCGTGAGGTCGGAGAGACCGACGACGGCGACCGGCACGACAAACGCGACGGCGGCGAGAGCGGCCCATCGGGTCGGCTCGAGAAGGGGGGTGAGCCGGTCGTCCAACACCACCGCCGCCGCGATGCCGCAGATACCGCCGACCACTGCCAGCCAGACCGGCCACGTCGGGCCGGGCGCCTCGCCCCCGGCCGAGGTGTCGGTCGCATAGGCGACCTCGAGCGCAATCCCGGCGCCAAGTGCGAGCAGCACGCCTGCGAGCCGCAGCCGACCGAACAGGATCGCCGCACCCGCGATCGCGAAGGGGACGGGCAGGAACTGGGCCAGCCGCCGCGCCTGCGAGATGGAGACCACGTCCGAGAGGGCGGTGAAGAGGAACGGGACGAGGAGGACGGCGAGGACTGCAAGCGTTCCACCGACAGCGGCCGCGCCCCACCTGCGGCGGGCGCCCAGCGCGACGAGCGGGAGGCAGGCGAGTCCCGCGATGACCACCGGCCCGGCCCGGGTAATCGCGTCCGGGGCGGCGCGGTATGCGTCTCCGACGACCTGGAGCTGATCGCCGTAGTGGCGCAGCGCTCGCGCCTCCTCGGTGTCCGCGGGCCTGTAGGACGCGGCTCCCGAAACGACCGGCAAGAGCCAGGCGTAGAACGCCGCGGTCGGCACGAGGACCGCAGCGCTCGCCGCGCCGAGCAGGCCAGCCTCGCGCCGCCGGCCGACCGCGAACGCGAGGGCCATCATGACGAAACCCGCGACCGGGATGGCGAGCAGCACGACGTAGCTCGGGTGGATGACCGCCAGCGCGAGCGCGGCCGCGGCGATTGGGACGAGTGCGAGGGGACTGGGCGTCCGGAGGTATGCGAAGACGAGGGCGAGGAGCGCCGGCACGAGAATCACGCGCGCGACCGACGCGGGCAGCGCGAGCGACTCGTAGGAGCCGACTCCCTCGCGCGAGAAGCCGAGCTGCGCCACCTGCGCGACGAGTGTGGCACCGCCTCCGACCCACGAGCCGAAGAGGGCGCGGCCCGCGGCGTACGCGACGATGAACGCGATCGGCACCAGGACAGAAGAGAAGTGAAGGGCGACGAGCGCTACGTCCACACCGGCCAGCCGGGCGACGAGGGCGAGCACGCCGTGCCAGAGCGGGAACGCGTACCCGGGGTGCAGCCCGCCGTCCCGAAACTCGTTGGCAGCCGCAACCGACTCGAGGCTGCCCGCCTCTGCGAGCTTCCGCGCCCGCGCGAGATGGAAGAGGACGTCGCCGGTGCCGAGCGAGTGCGCGACCCACCAGACAGCGCCGGCGAAGACGATCGCGCCGCCGAGGACGACTATGAGCGCGATGCGCTCCTCGCGGTCGGGCTCAGGGGGCCGGGCGCGCGAGGCGGGTAGGACTGCCGCGCCCGCGACGAGCGCCATGGTCGCGAGGGTGAGCGTGAGCGACCCGCCGAATGCGAACGTGAGCGCGAACGCGAGAAACGCGACCGCCAGGCTGAGGGCGAGCGCGGCCGCCGCGGTCACCGATGCGACAACCGGCCAGGCGAGTGCCCGCGCGATGAGCGCCCCGGGGACGAGCAGGACGCAGACCCCGGCGGCGGCGAGCCGGAGGGCTAGCCCGACCCCGTCCTCGGGCAGAAGACGGGTGAGAAGGAGCACGAGCGGCGCGGCGGCGGCTGCCGTCAGGAGCCCCGGCCGCGAGCCCCGGAGTCGGGCGGGAAGCGCCGCGGTCACGGAAGCCATGCGTTCGCCTCCTCGGCCAGCTCGCGCGCGGTCACGCAGACGCCGCCGCGCTCGTGAACCGCGTCGACGAGGCCGAAGTAGAGCCGATCCCAGCCGCGGAACGTCTCACGGTCGAACCACTCGTTGTGCCAGAGCACCGCGAAGCCACCTCCGCGCTCTGCCGCATGGTCGAGGATCTCGACGAGCCGCCGCTCGCTCTCGGCCGGAGAAAGCCCGAGATAGCGATCCTCGCCGAGCGTGACGTCCATGACGGCCAGCGGGATCTCGACCAGCCGGAGCGGGCGATCGGCCTCGAGATCCCAGGGCCGGAACGGCTGCGCGATTCCCGGCCCGGAAGCCGGGCGCATCGGCGAACCCGAGCGAGGAGTCGTAGGCGAAGCCGAGCCGGTCGAGGGCACGGAGGTTCCCGTGCGGCGCGGCGCGGAGGTAATGGAAGCGCTGCCCCGAGACGTGGCCCGCGAGCGCCTCGAGGCGTGCCTTCTCCAGCACGAGGCGGCCCTCGTTCTCCGCCGCGGTGTAGCTCGCATGCAGCCCGATCTCCGCACCCGCATCCCCAAGTGTCGTCACGAGCCGGGGGCGCAGCCGGTCGTAGGCTCCCGGGGAAGGGCCGTCGGCCGGGTGTTCGTGCCCCGCCATGACGAAGAAGGTCGAGCGGGCGCCTCGCGCCGCCTCGCCGTCGGTGATCCGCTGAAAGCTCCACCAGGGGTCCGACCGGCGCGCCTTGTGGAGCGGCACGGTCGCGAGCGCGCGTGCCTCGGCCACGGCCACGCCCGCCCGACCTCCCGCGAGCGCAGAGCGGAGCCGGGCTGCCCCGCCACGAAGGCCGACGCGCGTCCACCGCCACGGCACGTCCACGTCGTGTGTCAGCGCCACCGTGAAGCGCGCGCCGAACCAGCGTGGAGGCTCGATGCCGAGCCTCGCGCGGAACCGTTCCAGCGGCGGGTCGAGCGGGTCGAGACACGATCGCCGACGCGAGAAAGCGGCCGTGCCGGTCGCGCCGCGTCGCGTCCCGTTCCTCGATCCGTGCGAGGTGGAAGAAGGCCTCCGCGAGGTCGTCGCCGTCCGGGCGCTCCCCCCGCTCCACCTGCTCCCAGGCGGCGGCGTCGTAGGGAACGTCGTCGCCGAGACGGAGATCGCGGGCGCCGATCGTGTCGAGCACCCAGCGGGCGCGCCGCTCGACCCGCTCGGGGATCAGGGTCCGCGCCCTCGCACCAGCCGGGCAGCCTGGGCGAGCGCGGGCCCGGGGTCGTCGCGCGCGAAAACCGCCTCGACATAGGGCGGACGAACGAGGACCGGCGGCGTCCCGGCGAGGAACGTGATGGCCCAGCGCTTCGAGGTGCCGTTCGTGCGGGCGGGCGGAAGCCGAGCGCCGAGAAGATCCCAGTAGGCGATACGCGGAAGATCCACGCCGCACGCGGCCGCGAGCCCGTGCCACTGCCAGAGGCGCGGGTTCACTTCCATGAGCTTGAAGTGCGCCGTCGCGCGGGTCGCGTTTGAACTCGACCTGCGAGAGCCCGTGGAAACCCAGCCCTCGGAGGAGCGCGAGACCCTGCTCGACGACCTCGTCGACCCAGACGGCCTCGCCCACCCGGCAGGTGCCGACCCCGGCGGGCGACTGCAGGAGCTTGCGGCCGGAGAAGAGCCCGAGCGGCTCGCCGTCCGCCGCGACGTAGCTCGCCGAACGTGTAGAGCTCGTCGTCCCCACCCGGGATGTACTCCTGCACGAGCGGGTCGTGGGCGCGCGCCCGTGCGAACGCCTCGTCGAGCTCCATCCGCGTCTCGCAGCGGAACGACTGGCGACTGAACTCGCGACGGAACCCGACCGGATCCGACGGCTTCACGAGCACCGGGTAGCCGAGGTCGTCGGTCGGCTCGTCGACCGTGCGCGGCACGGGGATGCCGAGCTCTCGCGCTTGCTCGACCTGATGCCGCTTCGACTGGATCGGCGCGACCGCCTCCCACCCCGGGAACGGAAGCAGGAAGCGGCCGCCCAGGTCGCCGCTCGCCCGCGCGATCGCGTTCAGGTAGTCGTCGTGTGTGGGGAAGATCGGTGCGGGCCGCCCGAGCGACTCCCCGAGCTCGGCGAGAAAGGCGGCGAACCCGTCCGGATCATCGACCGGATCGGGCGAGAGCACCGGCAGCGCGTACCGGGAGCGGAATCCGAGCGCACTCCGGCGATGGTCGATCGCGATAACAGGGGCGCCGGCGCGCGCGAGCGAGCGCACGGCGGCGAGGCCGTTCACCCAGCCCACGTCGGCAACCACAGCCGCCGGCATGGGCCTTCGAGCCACGTAGCGCCTGACCGGATCCACGCGGAGATTGTAAGGAGCGGGGTTCCCTGCCTCCGCGTCTACCCGGCGCGCGGTCGCACGATCGCCGGGCGGACGCTGCGCCAGAGGAGCACGATGGCGCCGGGCACCGAGGTCGCCACCGTGACCACGTAGAAGAGGAACCCGGTGGCGAACGCCGCGTCGGCGTCGACACCGAAGCGGCCCAGGAAGGCCACGAAGAACGCCTCCCGCACGCCTAGCCCGTTGATCGTGAACGGGACGAGCATGACGAGGAAGAGCAGCGGGCCGAGGATCACGTAGACGAGCGGCGAGACGTCCACGCCCACTGCGAGCCCGCAGAGCCAGATCGCCACGAGCCGCACGAGCTGGATCACGAGCGTGAGCCCCAAGACGCCGACGAGTACCATCGGCCGCTCGCGATAGCCGTGCAGCGCGGCGTGGACGCGCTCGAGCGGCCGATCCAGCCGCACGCGACGGCCGAGCGGGAAGATCCGCTCTTCGAGCAGCGTCCGCGTCCGGCTGGAGAACATGAGCACCCCGAGGACCGCAACGGCGAGGAGGCCCGCCACCTCGACCCAGACGAGAATCGCGACGTCGTCGTAGCGTCCCGCCGCGACCGCGAGCCCGACCGCGACGAGCAGAAGCGTCCCCGTCGCGCCGATGACGCGCTCGATCACTACGGCGCCGGCCGCCTCGGCCTTCGCACCGGGGCGCCTGCGCGCGTGCTCGACGATCCGTACCGCGTCTCCGCCCATCGAGGTCGGCAGCACCTGGCCGGCCGCGTAGCCGACGAAGTAGAGCCTGGTCAGCCATCCGAGCGGCTCGTGGATCCCTTTCGAGGCGAGCAGGACCTGCCACCGCCAGGCCATGAGCCAGGTGGTCAGGAGGAAGATGGCCAGCGCCAGGACGACGTAGCCCCACTCGCTCGAGCGAAGGAGGTCGATCGTCTGCCCGATGTCGATCTGGACGAGGAGGTAGGTAAGGACGCCGCCGCTGACGGCGACCTGGAGGGCGACACGAATCGTGCGCCGATGTCCTGCGCGCCGGCCCTCGCGTCCGGGCGGACGCCCGGGGGCGGGCGCGGTCGCCTCGGACTCGTCCATCGGCCGGAGGCTACCAGCGTCCTCGACGGCTCCAGCCGGGCTCGAGCGCAGGCGAGAAGACCTGCCTCGCGCGTCAGCCTGAACGGCGCGAGCGAGGTCGAGTCCCTAGCCGGTGCGGAGCCGCCGTCCTCCGCTGCGCTCGGGCCTTGTCCTCGGCGGAAGCGGAGTATGCCGCAGCGGCGCCCGGTCGGATTGTTGAGGCGCCGCAAGACCCAGGCGGCAGTCGCCGTCTGGCAATCGCCGCCGTCGCAGGCCGCCCTCACCCAGCGGAGGTGGCAGCGTCGAGTCGCTCCCGGCCATCCGAAGGCCGTCGTTTCCTCGCCCGCCGGCCGCGCCGCATACAGTTAGGGCGGCAGCGCGGCCCGCATGCGCACGGCCGGGCCGCGTGGTCGGGACCGGGAGAGAGCTATGGATGCCAAGGTCGCAGAACGTGTGAGCCTCATCGCCGGCGACTCGTCGCATGGCGCCGGCTGGCTTGCCCGCCAGGCGGTCGAGGCGCTGGCCGACGCGGTCGAGCGAGGCGTCGACCCGGTCGAGGCCGGCCGCGCGCTGGCGGAGGCGCGACCCGCGATGGGCGCGATCGCGGGCGCCGTCGGACGCGTGCTCGCGGCAGGGCGCACGGAGGAGCAGCTCCTCGAGCAGTGCCGAGCCCTGATCGAGCGCCGCGACCGCGCCGCGCACTCGATCGCCGTTCTCCTCCGCCCCGAGCTCGATCGGACCGTCATGACGCTCTCGGCCTCGGCCACCGTCCGCGAGGCGCTCCTCCACGCCGGGCCGCCGCGCGTGGTCTGCCTGGTCACGAAGCCCCACGAAGAGGGGCGGCCGTTCTCCGAGGAGCTCGCCGCCGAAGGCCTTCCCACGGAGCTCGTCGCCGACGAGGACGGCGCTCACGCCGTCAAGAGCGTCGGCGTGCTCCTGGTCGGCGCCGACACGGTCTTCCGCGACGGGTCACTCGTGAACAAGATGGGCACGAGCGATCTCGCCGCCGCCGCGAACGAGGCCGGCGTGCCGGTTCTCGTCGCCTGCGAGACGTTCAAGTTCGCCCCGTACGACTCGTCGGAGGACGCGGCCGCGCTCGTCGGCGCCTCCACCGAGGACGAGGTCGGCTTCGACCTGACCCCAGCGGAGCTCATCGACCGGTACTTCACGGACGAGGGGATCTTCCCGCCGAGCGACATCGCGTCCCTCGTCGACCGCACGCCGTTCCTCCGCGAGGGCTTCGAGCTCCTGTACGGCCGCGCCGCCACCTAGACGCCGGCTGCGCGGGAAGGACCGGACACGAACTCGGCACGGATCCGTGCACCACGTGTGCGTTTTCCGACGTTAGGCTGACCGCGAGGGGTGCTAAATAGGGGGTCCCCTGGGGGGATCAATCAGGAGCCTGGCCCGTACCCGTCGTGGACGCGGTCGTCTCGGTCGTCGTCCCGCGTGCTTTCGCCTTCTGCTTCGCCTTCGCCCGGGCCCTCGCCCTTCGCTCGGTCTCCATGCCGAACACCCCGGTCGAGCCGGTCAGGTAGACCCGCGCCTCGTCGGCCACGATCGGTGAGTACTGGCCGATGCCGTCCCGCCGCCACTCGAGCTTTCCGGTGCGGGCGTCGAGCGCATACGTCCCGCGCCGCCCCGCCTTGATGTGGCGCTGCGCCTTCGAGGTCGCGAGACCCTTCGACGTCGTCGAGAAGTAGACGAGCCCGGCCATCACCGTCGGCGAGCCGTGGATCGCGCCCGGGCGCCTCCCAGCGCCACAGGCGGTCGCCCGTCGCGGCGTCGAAGGCCGAGAAGTAGCCGTCGTACGTGCCGACGAACACGCGGTTGTTCCACACCGCGGGCGCCGTGTAGACGTACGTCCCCGCGCGCTGGGCCCAGAGGAGGTCGCCGCTCTTCGCGCCGAAGGCGTAGAGCGTCCCGTCCGTGTTTCCGATGTAGACGCGGCCGTACGCGACCGCGGGCGTCGCGTAGAAGTACTCGCGCCTCCCGAAGCGCGAGAACGAGCTCGCGCGCCAGCGAAGCTTGCCCGTCCAGGCGTTGAGCGCGTACACGTGACCCGCGTCCGCGCCGATGTAGATCGTCCCGTCCGAGAACGCGGCCGAGCTGTTGACCTCCTCGCCGGTGTCGTAGGACCAGCGCACGCGCCCGGTTCGGGTGTTCAGCGCGTAGATCCGGTGATTCCAGGACCCGACCCAGAGGGTGTTCCCGATCACGAGCGGGGACGACTCGATCGCGCCCGTGTTGAACTTCCAGCGCGGCCTTCCCCGTCTTCGCGTCCATGCGCGATCACGAAGCCCGGCTGGAACGCCCGATTCGTCGCGGTCGCACGGATTCGGGGTCATCACCGAGAGGTAGACGGTGCCGTTCGCGACCGCCGGGCCCGGAGGCTATGCACGCGTCGAAGTCCTTGCGCCAGGCGACGCGGCCGCTCTTCGCCCAGATGGCGAGGAAGTCGCCGTGCTGGTTCGCGACGAAGACCCGGTTGTCGGCGACCGCGGGCGGGAACTCGATGTAGTCGCCCGTCTCGACCCGCCAAAGCGTCCGGAACGGCGGCCGGTGCCGGAAGTCGGCGGCGAAGTGGGTTCGCTCGACGTCGTAGGCGTACCTCGGCCAGGGGATCTGCTTGACCTCGCGCGGCGGCCTGGTCACCGTCCCGGGCGCCTCGGTCGTCACGAACTCGATCGTCGACGAGCCCCGCTTGACCTTCGTCTCCGTCTGGTCGCGATACCAGTAGGCGGCGTACGCGCCGGCGGCCGCCACGCCAAGGAGTAGGACGATTGCGATGATGCGCTTCTTCACGATCCTGCGCTGCCGCCGATGACCCCGGGACGACGATCACGGTACGGCGCTTGTCGGCTGTCCCGCGGCGGCCTTGGGGTACGTTACCCGCGTGCCGCGGGCCGTCGTCGCAATGGCTGACCGGAGCGGAAGACAGGCCGGATGACCGACGCCGCGGCCGTCATCGGCGCGCTCGGCGCCGTGCCGCCATCCTGGGCCGCGGCCGCGCGACCGTCGCCGGCGGGCTCGCCGCGCTCGCGGTCGCGGAACTCCTCCTCGCCAGGCACCTCCTCCCCGACGGCCTCGGCTCGACCCTCGCCTCCGGCGCCGGCGCGGCCGCGATCGGCGTCGGCCTACCCGCTCTCGCCGGCCTCGCGGCGCTCTTCGTCCGCTACCCGGCGATCGTCCCGCCCGTCGTCGTCGCGGCGGCGCCGTTTCGCTTTCCGTTCGAGTTCGGCGCGGACAACCGCCTCTTCGTCGGCATCGCGGAGGACGGCGCGCTCGGGCGGCTGCTTCCGCTCTACGGCGTCGTCGCGGCCGCCGGGATCGCGCTCGTCTGGCGCCTGGCCCGCGGCGAGGAGCCTGCGCCGCTCCCCCGCTCCTGGGCGTGCCCGCCGCCCTCCTGACCGGGCTCACCGCCGCGTCACTCGCCTGGGCGTACGACCCGCCTGCGTCCGAGGACCGGGTCGCCTTCTTCGTCCTCCCGTTCGCCGCGCTTCTCGCCGTCGTCGCGCGTGCGCCTTTCCGCCCCTGGCTCCCTCGCGTGCTCGCGATCGAGGCCGTCGCGCTCGCGTGCCTCTTCGCAGCCGTCGGGATCGCGGAGGCCTGGGCGCGCAAGCTCCTCTTCTACGACCCGAAGGTCGCGGTCGCGAACGAGTACACGAGCTACTTCCGCGTCACCTCCCTCTTCTCCGACCCGTCGATCTACGGACGCCACCTCGCGATCGCCATGGCGATCCTCGTGGTTGCGCTCTGGCTCGCGCGGATCAACGTCCTCGCGGGTGCCGCGCTGCTCGCGTTCCTCTGGGTCGGCCTCTTCTTCTCCTACTCGCAGTCGAGCATGCTTGCGCTCGCGGCTGCAACCGTCGTCGTGACCTTCCTCGCCGCCGACCGACGCAGCCGCCGGTGGCTCGTGATCGCCGCGGCGGCAGTGGTTCTGGTCGGCTCGCTCGCCTTCGTGACGCTGCTTCGGGACGAGTCGGCAGACCGTGTGACGAGCGGTCGCTCGGCCCTCGTGCGGGACACGCTGACCGTCGTCGGCAATCACCCGGTGGCCGGAGTCGGGGTTGCGTCGCAACCGCTCGCGAGCCGCGACGAGGCGGACGGGCCGCGACGCGCGCGCCGGAACGTCTCGCACACGGCCCCGCTCACGATCGCGGCCGAACTCGGGATCCTCGGCCTCATGCTCTACGTCGCCTTCCTCGCCGGCGCCACGAAGGTCTTCTGGATGGTGCGCCGGCGCGACGCGGCCCTCGGGCTCGGGCTGATCGCCGTCTTCGTCGTCCTCGTCGTGCACTCGCTCTTCTACGGCGTCTTCTTCGACGATCCGATCCTCTGGGCGACACTGGGGGTCGGCTCGGCCGCGTCCGTCGCCCTCGGCCGGACGGCGTCCGTGGCCGCCGCTCCCCCGACGAGCCTCCCGGTCAGCCCCGGCCCCCGCCGCCCAATGAGCCGCGTCGCGCGCTCCGACGTCCGGCTCCTCCTCGCTGTGCTCGGCGGGCTCGTGCTCCTCGGCGTCCCGGTGCTCGGCGCCGAGCCCTGGGACTTCCGGCCGGACCGCGTCGACCCTACGGGCCCGTTCGCCTTCTACGTGCGCGGGACGGACGGCGAATGGGACGTGGAGGCAGTACGCGCTCCGGCGCTCCTCGCGGGCGTCCTGCTCGTCGTGGCCGCCGCCCTCGCCCCCGTCTTCCGCCTCTGGCCGCGCTGGCTCACGGTCGCGCTCACGATCGCCGTCGTCGGGCTCCTCGCGGTGCCGGCCGTCGTCCTCCAGGCTGGCTTGCGGCAGTCGACCGAGCCGTGGTTCCACACGAACGACTCGACGTACCAGATCGAGCTGGCCGGAGAGCTCCTGCGCGACGGCGAGAACCCCTATGGCAACGACTACTCGGAGTCCGGCCTCGAGCGCTTCTACCCGCTCGACGGCAGCGTGAACGAGGAGACGCGCGAGGAGCAAGTCGCGTTGCGCCATTTCGCCTACTGGCCCGGAACCGTGCTGACGGCGGCCGTGTGGACGCTCCTCCCCGAGCCGTGGTCGGACTACAGGTTCTTCGTCCTGCTCGCGACGCTCGGCGGGCTCGCGGTCGCGCTCGTGTTCCCGGGCCCGCTCGCCTGGCGCCTCGCCCTCGGCGCGACGCTCGCGGCGAGCCCGCTGGCCGTCCGCGCCGCCTGGTTCGGCACCGCGGATGCCGCGAGCCTCGCCCTCACGGTCCTGGCCTTTGCGCTCGCGATGCGGCGCCGAGTCCTCTGGGCGGCCGTCGCGCTCGCCGCGGCGCTCCTCCTGAAGCAGTTCGCGCTCGTCGCGCTGCCGTTCCTGGCCGTCCTCGTCCTCCAGCAAGAGGGCAAGCGCGACGCGCTCAAGGCGGGCGGGCTCTTCGCGGGCATCGTCGCCGCGGGCGTCCTTCCCTTCTTCGTATGGGATCCCGGCGCATTCTGGGCGGACACGATCGAGTACGGCGGCTCGACGTACCGCATCGTCGGCTACGGGCTCTCCGGGCTCCTGCTCGAAGCGGGGATCCTGGACTCGCGCACGGGGTCGTACCCGTTTCTCCCGCTCCTCTTCCTCGTCTGGCTGCCCCTCACCGCCTGGCTCCTCTGGTGCCAGTGGCGGTCACGCGAGCTCTGGACGGCGCCGGCGGGGTTCGCAGTCTCGCTCTTCGCCCTCGTCTTCCTGGGCCGGGTCTTCCACGGCTCGTACCTCGTCTGGCCCTTCGCCGGAATCGCCGTCGCGGCGTTTCTCGCCGCCGTTCAGCGCGTGCCCTCGGCGCGCTCCCAGGTGCCCGGAATCCCGCCGCGGAGATAGCGTGCGAGGCCGAGGACGGTCGCGGCCGACACGAGCAGGTAGTAGTAGGCGAGGCTCGCGCCGGGCACCGGCGCGCGCAGCCTTCCGGCGGCGGCGAGCGAGAGCCACGCGAGCTGGGCTGCGAGCGTCGTCTCGTACGCACGTCCCCGGTCGGCGAGCGCGACCGACGAGGCGAGCAGGCCGACGTGCAGGAGCCCGCTCCCGTAGCGGAGCGTCCGGTGTGAGAACCACTCGAGCCGGTACAGCGGGTCGGCGCCCCGGGTCGGCTCACCGGCGAGCAGGTGGTACCACGACCAGCGGAACATCCGCGCCTTGCGGGCGAACTCGTCCTCGAGGTCGCGTGCAGGCTTCTCGTAGGCGACCGCCTCCGGCTCGTAGACGGCGCGGCGTCCCTTGCCGGCCATGAGCGCGGGCAGCGCTGCATCCTGGCCGAACGCCTGCGCCTCGAAGTCCCGCCGGCGCACCGCGTAGATCGCGCCGTTCCCGCCTGTGATCGAGCCGAGACGCGACTCGCTCTCACGGAGGGCGAGCTCGTAGCGCCAGTAGACGCCTTCGCGGTTCGTCCCGTCCGCGTCGCGGAGAACGAGGCGACCCGTGACGTAGCCGACCTCGTCGTCGGCGAACGCGCGGACGAGCCTCCGCAGGGCGTCCCGCTCCCAGCGCGTGTTCGCATCCGTGAAGGCGAGCAGCTCGCCCGATCCCTCGTTGTGGACGCGGTTGATCGTCGCCAGCTTGCCACCGCGCGGGCAGCGGACGAGCCGGACGCGCGGCTCCCGCTTCCGAATCTCCTCGACGATCTCGTCGGTGCGGTCCGTCGACGCGTCCGACGCGACGACGATCTCGAGCTTCTCCGGCGGATAGTCGAGCGCCAGCAGGTTCTCTACGCGACCGCCGATCACGTCCTCCTCGTCGTGCGCCGGAACGACCAGCGTGACGGACGGCGTCGTGTCCTCCTTGCGCACCGGGCGCGGGCGCACGCGGGCGAGCGCGGCCGCGGCAAGCGGGTAGCCGGCGTGCGTCCACGCGAGCCCGGCCAGGCAGCCCCAGAAGACTCCCTTGAGGAACATCAGGCCTCGACCGGCGTCGGGGCCCGGTACGCGGGGAAGTAGCCGTCGAGTCCGCCGGTGCCGGCGAGCTCCCGGTAGGCGGCCTCGTCGTGGACGAGCTTGCCGATCCAGAATTCGCGCCCCGGCGCCGCCGAGAAGCGCTGCTTGAACTGCCAGAGCGAGTCCTCCGTGCCGCCGAGCCCGCTCCCGAGATGGAGCTCGAGGTAGCCCTGGGACTGACCGCGGCGCGCCGCCTCCAGGAAGAGGAGCTTGGACGCCCCGAGCGCGAAACCGCGCTCCGAGGTGGCGCCGAGGTGGTAGTGGAGCCAGGGCGGCGTCGCGAGGAGGAGCAGAGCGGCGACGAGCTCCCCCTCGTGCCGGGCGGTCGCGAGGACGATCCGTTCGCGGAGCCCGGTCTCGAGCGCCTCCCAGTACGCGCGCGGGAAGAAGTAGAAACCTTCGGCGTCGCGGCGGCGCATCGTCGCGTCGTAGAGCGCCGCAAACTCGTCGAGGTTCGCAGGCGCCTCCTCGAACTCGACCTCCACGCCTTCCCGCTCGGCCTTCCGCGCCCCGCGTCGGTGCATGGCGTGCATGCCTGCCAGTAGGTCGGTGTCGGGCGGGAGCGGCCAGGTGGCTGTGTCCGCGACACGCTCGATCCGGACCCCGCGCGGGACGAGCGTGTGGGTCTCGAGAAGCGGATGGAAGCGGACGAAGGTCGTGACGACTCCGCGCCCGCGCGCCCAGGCGTGGTACGCCTCGTAGAAGGAGGCACCGTCCCCAGGCCCGACCGGACCGCCGTACCCGTACGGGGTCGTCACGTCCAGCCGGCCGTCGCCGGCCGGCACCTCCCGCTCGATCGCGGCAAAGACGACGTCGCCCGCGCGCAGGAAGAGCGGCCGGCCGGGGTCGAGGGCGGTCGACGCCTCGACGTAGCCGCGCAGGAGGTACGCGTCGGCGGCGCCGAGCTCGGCTAAGAGCCCGTCCCAGCTCTCGGGCGCGACCTCCGCGATCGAAGACGTCACGCCTCGCGCCCTTCGCGACGCTCGATGTTCATGGTGTCCTCCACCGGCACGGGCTCCCTGCGGAAGAGCTGCCCGACCGTGCGGAGGAGGACGCTGAGATCGAGCCCGAGCGACCAGTGCTCCAGGTACCAGGCGTCGAGACGGAACCGCTGTGGCCAGTCCATGTCCTCGCGCCCGTGGACCTGCGACCACCCGGTGAGGCCGGGCCTGACGGCGAGCCGCCGCCGGTTCTCCGGCGTGTAGTTCGCCGCCTGCTCGACGAGGTCGGGCCGCGGGCCCGACGAGCGACATCTCGCCGCGGAGGACGTTCACGAGCTGCGGCGTCTCGTCGAGGCCGGTGCGCCGGAGGAAGCGCCCGCTTCGCGTGACGCGAGGGTCGTTCTCGACGAGCCCGAACGGATCGTCGAGGCCGAGCTCGCCCGCCGCTCCGACCGCGTCCGGAATCATCGAGCGGAACTTCAGCATCCGGAACGGGACGCCGTCCTTGCCCGCCCGGGGGCTGACGAAGAGGACGGGCCGCCCGGACTCGAGGTAGACCCAGAGCGCGATGCCGGCGAGCACCGGCGAGAGAAGGACGAGCAGGCCGCCGGCCGCGACCGGATCGAGCGCCGCCTTCGCGCGCGCCTGGACCGGGTGCCGTTCGTACCCGTTCACGCCCGCGACTCCAGCACCTCGCCGTAGACGCGCTCGTGCTCCTCGGCGGCGGCGTCCCACGTGAGGGCTCCCGCGGCCTTGCGCGCACCGGCGGCCGCCTCCGCGAGCGCGGCCGAATCGGTGAGCAGCTCGATGCACGCGGCCGCGAGCGCGCCGGGATCCTCGGAGCGGCACGACACGGCCCGCGCCGAACTCGCGGACGATGAGGCCGAGCGAGCCGACGTCCGAGACGACCGCGGGCCGACCGTAGCCGAGCGCGGTCGCGAGGACGCCCGAGGAGTCGAGCTGCCTGTACGGACAGACGACGAAGGCCGCCGCCTCGAACAGCTCCGTCAGCTCCGGATCTCGTACGAAGCGGAGGCGCCATTCGACGGCGTCCTCGAGCCCGAGCTGACCCGCCTGCGCGACGAGCGGCTCGACCGGCTCCAGCGGCTCGCCCGCGATCACGAGCCGCGCGTCCGGCACGGCCTCGACGGATCCTGGGCAGCGCCCGGAGCAGGACGTCGACGCCCTTGTACTCGCGCAGGAGCCCGAAGAAGAGCATCGTCCGGCCGTCCGGAGCACGTGGATCCCGGCCGTTCGGCGCCTCGAAGACCGCGTGCGGGATCCGTGCGAGTCGCGTCCGCGCCAAACCCGCGTCCGACAGCTGGTCGACCGCGCGCTCCGAGTGGACGACCACCCGGTCGACGAGCCCGAGCGCCTCCCCCCACGCGCGCGCGTTCCACGAGCGCCGCGGCAGGACGTCGTGCGCCGTCAGGACGACCGGGTACCGCCCCGCCAGGTCGCGGAGCCAGCGAACGTCGTAGCGCGGGATCCCGAGCCACTGCACGTGGACGACATCGGGCTTGAGCCGCGAGAGCGAGCGAGAGGAGCGGAGCACGCTCGGCACGTACTCGAGGCCCTTCACGAGCACGCGCGCCCGCGAGCGCGGCCGGCGGCGGAGCAGCCGTCCGCTCAGCGGGAGGTAGGTCTCGTGCCGCCGGTAGCCGTCCGGCGCGCCGGCGGACCCGTGCAGATCCGGGGACGTGAGCAGGTGCACGTCGTGCCCGCGGCGCGCGAGCGCGGCGGCGAGCGAGTGGTCGTAGGGCGGCGTGAAGCCGGGCGGGTCTAGCAGCGCGATGCGCATCGGCAGCGCGTCACGCTACCTTCGCCCGCAGGTAGGCGAGGCTGGCGAGCGCGGGGAGCGGGTCGTCCGCGGCCGCGATCGCGCGCACCTTCCCACCCCGCAGGTACGGCCGCAGGAAGTCGACCGGGCCGAGCTCCCCCGCGAGTGCGAGCTGGAGCGACGACCATGCGTCCTTCGCGAAGTAGACCCAGCGAACGCCTTCCTCGTCGAACGTCGGCGCCGCCGCGACCTCCTCCCCGCTCAGGTCGTCATAGGCCATCCGTGCGACGTCGAGCCGCCGCGTCATCGCGATCCCGCCCCACTGCGGCGGGCGGGTGTTCACCTCGAGGAGCTTGAACGCGTCGTCGCGCGAGTCGTGTGCGAGCTCGACCTGGGCAAAGCCGCGGTAGCCGGACGTGCGCAGGAGCCGGAGGCCGGTCTCGAGCACGCGGGGCTCGGGCCTGAGCTCGAAGACCGCCGCCGTCCCGAAGCGGGGAGGCCCGGCGCGGAGCTTCCGCCCCACGACGGTCGCGAGAGGCTCTCCCGAACGCCCGACGTACGCGAAGAGCGAGTACACCTTGTCCCAGGCCTCGGGGACGAGCTCTTGCAGCACGGTCTCGAAGCCGGCCGCGTCCGCCTGCCGCCAGGCCGCGACTGCCTCCTCCAGGTCGCCGGCGACGAAGAGCTTGCGCCCGAAGCGCGCCGCGAACTCCTGGCCCTCGACCGGCTTCACGAGGAAGGGCGGCCGGAGATCGAGTGCGCGCAGCGACTCCTCGCTCGAGACCGGCTCCGTCGCCGGAACCGGAACGCCGGCTCGCTCGGCCTCCACGACGAGGAGCTCCTTGCGCCGCAGGCGCGTCACCACCTCGGGGTCGTCCGGGAACGGCACGTCGGCGATCTCGCGGACGGCGTCCCAGTGGCGGAGCACGAAGGCGACGTGGGCGTCCCGCTCGGGAAGGAGGACGACGCGGCCGTTCCCCGCCGCCGAGCGGATCGCCGCGAGCACCGCCTCGTCGTCGGCCGCGACGACGGACCGCCGGAGATAGCGCGACCGGAGCCCGAACTCGTGCCGGTCGAACGCGATTCCGGTCACGTCGAGGCCCGCGCGCCCGAGCGAGCGCACCGCGGCCAGCCCTGCCCAGAGCAGGCCGAGGACGACGACAGGCCTAGATGGTTGGCCAACCATCATGCTCGCTCACGGCGGGCGAAGACGACCGGGGCGGCCAGGATGAGCACCGCGAACACGAAGAAGTAGTACATCTGCATGGTCAGGTAGAAGGCGTTCGCCGCAATCGTGCCGAGGAGCGCGGCCGTCAGCCCCCAGGCGAGGGGGCGCACACGGGCTGCCCCGCGATCGCCGGCAAGCGCGAGCCGCCGGCCGATACGGCGCAGCGCGCCGAGCCTGCGGAAGAGGAACACGAGGTACGCGACGAAGAGCGCGGCGCCGACGATCCCGCTCTCGGTGAGCAGCGCGACGTAGAACGAGTGCGGCCCCCAGTTCGTCCTGCCCGTCAGGAACTCGTAGTAGACCGAGAACGTGTTCAGGCCGAGCCCGAAGAACGGGTGCTGCTCGAGCGCGGGACGAACCAGCTCGTAGAACTCGAAGTGGAGCTGCGTCGAGCTCCCGCCCCTCTGCGTGCGGGCCTCGAACACCGTTCGGAAGAAGTCCGAGCGTGTCGCGACGACGGCGAGAACGACGAGCGCGAGGGCCGCCGCCGGGAAGAGGAAGCGGGGCTTCAGCAGGAGTCGCCGATACGGGATCGCGAGCACGAGGAGGCCGACGGCGAGCCCGAGCAGTCCGCTTCGCGAGAGTGTCGTCAGCTCGACGAACGCGAGGAAGCCCAGCACGACGGCGAGGGGCAGGCGCAGGCGATGGCCGCGCTCGAGCCGAAGGTAGAGGGGGAAGAGGACGAGCAGCGGGACGATAAGCATCACGCCGAGGTGATTCGGGTCGAGCGTGAGCGCGTTCGTCCGGTAGACGTTCTCGCCCCCGACGATCCCGAAGACGGTGATCCCGCCGCGCTCGTACAAGCCGAGGCGCCCGAGGATCATCTCGTCCAGGTTCGACCCCGTCGTCTCCGCGAGCGCGAGCTGGACGAGCCCGTACGCCGCGTTGGCCGCGAAGCCGGCCATGAACCACGCGAGCGTCTGCCAGTAGAGGCGAGTCGACCGGCGCGCGAGGTAGGCAACGGCCGTGACCAGGAACGCGAAGTGGACGGCGAACTTGGCGAGGCCCTTCACGAACTGGTCGCGGTCGGCGGCCGTCTCGAGGTTGAAGAAGCCGATCAGGTAGACGAGGAGGAAGAGCCCGAAGAAGGCACCCGCGACCGCGGCGGCGCGCGAGACGCTCCAGTCGCGCGACTCGATCCGCGCCGCGACGACCGCGAGGACGAAGAGGGTCGCCGTGATGTCGGAGAGGTAGACGTCTCCGATCGGCGTCTCGAGCCGGATCTTCGCGAACGTGATCACGAACGCGGTCGCGAAGAGGAGGCCGTCGATCGTCCGCGACCCGTAGCTCACCCCACGACCTCCTCGAGCAACGCCGCGAGGCGCTCGGCGCGCTCGCGCCGTGAGAGGCCGGCGCGCTGCTCCTCCGTGAGCGCGATCGCCTCGAGCTTGCCGGCGCGCCACTCGGCCTGCATGGTCGCGAGCGCCTCCGCGATCCCGTCCACATCGTCGGGCGCGACGACGACGCCGGCGCCGGTCTCGCGCACGAGCTCGGCCGCCTCCCCGTCGGGCGGCACGACCGCGAGGATCGGCCGGCCCGCGGCGAGGTACTCGAAGAGCTTCGCCGAGAGGATCATCCGTCCCGCAGCGCCGGCCTCGGCGAGGAGGAGCAGGAGCGCGTCCGAGTCCGCCTGGAGCTCGCGCACGCGGCTGTACGGCTGGAACGGGACGATCTCGAGCCGCTCGCCGAGGCCGAGCTCGCGGACGTACGGCAGGTCGGGCGCGCGGAGGCCGCCGACGAAGCGTGCGACGGTGTCGCCGTTCTGCCGGGCGAGGGCCTCGAAGAACGGCCGCGCGTCGCGGCGCCCGACGAAGCTGCCCGTGTGGGTGAGCCGGAAGCGCTCGCCCGGCCGGTACGGAAGCCCGTCGAAGTCCTCGAAGTCGCAGGCGTTCTCGATCGTCTCGACGCGACCCCGCGGGCCGACCGCGCGCATCTCCTCCGCGATCCCGCGCGTCGCCGTGACGATCGCGTCGGCTCGGCTTGCCACCGCGCGCTGGAGCCTCCGCTCGCCGCGGATGTGGCGGCGGCGGTCCGGCGTGATGAACGAGTCCCGCAGGTCGGCGACCCACGGAACGCGGGTTGCGCGCTTCGCCGCGAGACCCACGAGATTGACCGAGATCGGCGGGGACGTCGTGAGGATCACGTCGATCCCCTCGCTCTTGACGAGGCGCATCGCAGCACGCGCGGCGGCCAGCGACCAGATCACGCTCGCGTCCGGGACGAGCAGGCGCCGGAAGGTCACGAGGGCGCGCGCGCCTGGTCGGTCGAGCGGCCCGCGGAAGACCTCGTCCGCGCGCATGCGGGCACGCGGCCCCCGGTTGCGGACGCGGTGAACCGTGACGCTCGCAGGCGGCTCGAGGGACTCGTCCCGGTGAACCCACTTGGGGTCGTCGGGTGCGAGCACGTGGACGTCGTGACCGAGGTCGGCGAGGTGCCCGGCGAGCTTCAGCGGACGCCGGACGCCCGCGCCCCCCGCGGGCGGGAAGTACATGGAGACGAGCAGGATCTTCACCGCGGCTCGGATTCTCGCGCGCCGGCATGCTCCCGGTTCCAGCTCTCCGCCAGCTCGCGGAGACCGGGACCGTCGGGACCTCGAACGGCGGCGCGGGCGTGAAGCCGCATGCGCGCCGCGAAGCTCGGGTCGTAGGAGCCCGGCCGAACGCGGTTTGTGGCTGCGGCGATCCCGGCGCGCGCCGCGTACTGGGCGCCCGTGGCGAGCGCCGCCGCGCGCGCACCCAACGCCGAGTGGTGCTTGCGCCAGTAGCGATGTCGGCTCCGCCACTCCTCGGCGATGCGCTCATCGGGGAACGTCGCCGCGCAGCGCGCTGTCATGGTGGACGACCGTCACATCCGGAAGGAAGTGCGTCTCGTACCCGGCGTGCGCGAGGCGCCGGCAGAGATCCGTCTCCTCCGAGTACATGAAGAACCCCTCGTCGAAGAAACCTGTCCGGTCGAGCGCGGCGCGGCGGAGCATGAGCGCGGCGCCCATCGCCCAGTCGACGCGGTGCGGCTCCGCGCCGCCGGACTGGACGACGCCTACCCGGGCGAGCGAGAGCGTCCCGACCGCCGACACCGCCGGCGAGGGGAAGCGCCAGGCAGACGCCTGCACGCGTCCGTCCGGGTAGCGGATCCTGGGCGCAAGCGCCCCGACGTGCGGGTTCGGCGTCGAGGTAGGCGACGAGCGCGGTGAGCGACCCTGGCTCCACTTCGGCGTCGTGTGAGAGGAGCAGCACGTAGCGGCCCTTCGTTGCCCGAAGGACGCGGTTGTGATTTACGCCGAAGCCCGCGCGGTGACCTTGCTCGATCACGCGCGCCCCTGGGTACGCCGCGCGCACGGCGTCGACCGAGCCGTCCTCCGAGGCGTTGTCGAGCACGACGATCTCGACCCGGAGTGCGCCGCGCGTCTCCGGCTCGAGCGAGGCAAGGAGCTGGAGCAGCGCCTCGCGCCGGTTCATGCTCACGATCGAGACTGTGACGTCCGGCGTCTCCGCCACGGAAGCCTCAGGTGCCCGTGAAGGCGGCGTGCACGCGCCGGAGCGCGTCGATCGCGTCCTCGACGTCCTCGTCCGAGTGCGCGGGCGAGAGCGGGAGCGAGAGCACCTCGTCCCCGGCACGCTCGGCAACCGGAAGCGGCGGCTGCTCGGGGAAGCGCTCGCGGTAGTACGTGAGCCGGTGGAGCGGAAGGAAGTGGATTGACGTGGCGATGTTCTCTGCCTCGAGCGCCTCGCGGTAGGCGTTCCGGTCTGCGCCCGCAGGCTCGGCGTCGACCCGGACGACGTAGATGTGGAGCGCGTGGACGTCGCGCGGGTCGCGGGCGAGCGGCGTGAGCCCGGGCAGCTCGGCGACCGCGGAGTCGTAGGCGCCGACGTGCCGCCGGCGAATCTCGGCGTGCTCGCCCACCTTCTCGAGCTGCACGAGCGCGAGCGCCGCAAGCAGGTCGGGGAGGTTCGCCTTGAAGCCGGCGACGCGGATGTCGTAGAGCGCGCCCGACCGGCGGCGCATGAGGCGAAGCTCCTTCACGGCCGCGGCGAGGTCGTCGTCGTCGGTGGTCAGGATGCCGCCCTCGGCGCCGGCAACGTTCTTGGTCGCGTTCAGCGAGAACGCGGCGGCGAGCGAGCCCTCGATCGAGCCGATCTTGCGGCCGCGGTAGAACGACTCGATTGCGTGCGTCGCGTCCTCGATCACCGGGATGCCGAGCTCGAGCAGTGGATCGAGGTCGGCCGGCTGGCCGGCGAGGTGCACTGGCATGATCGCCTTCGTCCGCGGCGTAATCGCCTCGGCAACGCGCGCCGGGTCGATATTGAGGTCGTCCTCCTCGACGTCGACGAACACGGGCGTGGCGCCGGCGTGCACGACGACGTTCGCAGTCGCGGGCCAGGTGATCGGCGTCGTGACGACCTCGTCGCCCTCGCCGATGCCGGCCGCGAGCAGGGTGAGATGGAGCGCCGCCGTTCCCGAGGCGAGCGTGACGGCGTGCTTCGCGCCGACGTACTCGGCGAAGCGCCGTTCGAGCTCGCCCGCGCGGGGGCCGGTGGCGATCCAGCCCGTGCCGAGGGTCTCGACGACGGCCTCGATCTCCTCCGGCCCGATCGCCGGCGGCTGGAACCCGAGGAGCGTCTCCCGCCGTGCCCGCGTGCGCTGCATCGTCCGAAAGCGTATGCGCTGCGCAGGATCAGTCGACGACGAGGCGGATCAGCCCGGCGGCCGCGTCGGCGCGCTCGAGTGCCTCCGCGCGAGACTCACCCCGGGCGAGGACGAAGCCCGCCCGGTCGGCACCCGCGCGCAGCGGCCCGAACTCCCAGCCGGGCGGACGGTAGGGCACGGCATCGAGGACGCCCTCGAGCTCGAGCGCCTCCTTCACGCCCTCGACGCCGCGCAGGCGCCCGGGCGGCGCGACGAGGAAGCGGACGGCGCCGCCGCCCGCGGGCCGGGCCGACGGCACCGACACGCGCCTGCCGAGCGCGGCGGCAAGGGTCAGCGCGTTCAGATCGATCCCGAGCGCCGCCTCGCAGAGCTCGGCGTCGTGACCGCCGCCGAGCCGTGCGGCGAGCTCGATGACGCGGGGTCCGTCCCGGCCCATGCGGATCTGCGTGTACGTCGGGCCTTGGCGTACGCCCACGGCTTCCGCCGCGGCGAGGGCTGCGCCGACCGCCCGCTCGACCGCTGCCTCGCTCGGCCACACGTGCGCGAGGGCGACCCCGAACGCAGGGGGCTCGGCGGTGACGCGGTCGGTCACCGTGAGCGCTCGAAACTCGCCCTCGACGGAGAAGCCGTTCACCGTCACCTCGGGTCCCTGCACGAGCTCCTCGACGAGCGCCTCGCTCTTGCGCGACGCGGAGAGCGCCGCCTCGACGGCGGGCCCGAGCTCGTCCGGCGACGTGACGACCGAGATCGCCACCTGCCCCTGCCGGTCGGGCGGTTTCACGACCGCGGGCAGCACGGCAGCCTCGGCCTCATCCACGGCAGAGACGAGCCGCCAGACGGGCTGCGGCACGCCCCGCTCGTCGAATCGCTCCCGCTGGCGACTCTTCGACACCGCGATCTCGGCGACGTCGCGGCGTGAGCGGATGCGGCAGCCCGAGTCGAGCTGCGACGCGGGCCGCCACCGCCACGGGCCAGTCGATGCCGGGGGCGACGATCCCGGCGACGTCCTCTGCGCGGGCGACCGCTTCGACCGCTTCCTCGTCCTCGGTCGAGACGACCGCGTGCCGGTCGGCGAACGCGAGACCGATCGCGTCCTCGTCCCGGTCGCAGGCGACGACGGAGTAGCCCCTGGCCCGGGCCGCCCGGAGCAGTCCGAGCTGCGCCGGCCCGGCGCCTAGGACGAGAAGCGGCTTGCGCGCGTCTGCAGGATCGACTCCCACCAGGCGCGATTGTCCACGTACCAGGTGATCGTCTGCTCGAGTCCCTGCTCGAACGACGTCCGCGCACGCCAGCCGAGCATCTGCTCGGCCTTGAGCGTCGAGCCGATATGCCGGTCGACCTGGCCGAGGCGCTCGGGCAGGTGCTGCTTCAACGAGCGAGGCTTGTCGAGTGCGTCGAGGACGTAGTCCGCGATGTCGGACACCGAGATGTCGATCCCGGTCGCCACGTTGAACACCTCGCCCGCGACCTCGTCGACGTCGGCCGCGATGACGGCCTCGATCGCCTCGGCATCGTCTCCGACGAAGAGCCAGTCGCGCGAGGCGTGCCCATCGCCGTGGATTGTGAGCGGCTCGTCGTTCAGCGCCTGGATGATGAAGCGCGGCAGCGCCTTCTCCGGGTGCTGGAACGGCCCGTAGTTGTTAAACGGCCGGACGATCACGATCGGCAGGTCGTACGTGACCCAGTAGCGTAGGCGAGCCGGTCGGCGCCCGCCTTGGTCGCGGCATACGGGCTGCGCGGATTGAGAGGGTGCTCCTCGGTCATCGGTGCGGCCTCGGCGGTTCCGTAGACCTCGCTCGAAGAGATGAGGATGAAGCGGTCGATCGTCGCCTCGCGCATCGCGTCGAGCAGGATCTGCGTGCCCTCGACGTTCGTCTTCACGAACTCGGACGCGCCCTCCTGGATCGACTTCTCCACGTGGGACTCCGCCGCGGCATTCACGACCACGTCGACGTCGTCGACGACCTCGCGCACGAGCTCGAGGTCGCGGATGTCGCCGTGGACGAACGAGAGCCGCTCGTGGCCCATGATGTCGCGAAGGTTCTCGAGGTTGCCCGCGTACGTCAGCGCGTCGAGCGAGACGACCTCGTAGGGCGTGTTCGCAAGCAGGTGGCGGATGAAGTTCGACGGGATGAACCCGCACCCGCCCGTGACGAGCACTTTCTTCTGACGCACCGCGCGAGTGTAGCGGTTGGGTCTTGACGTCTTCGCGGTACGGCACGCCGAGTAGAGTCCTCCCGGATGGCGCCGCCTCCGACCGCAGCCGAGTCCGAGGCCGCCGAGCCGCACGCCGCAGAGAGGGTCCTTGCCCCCTCCCGCGCGCGCGTCGCGCTCGGCCTCCTCGACCGCCCCGACGTCGCCCTCTGGGCGGCCGCGGCGACCGTGCTCGCGGCGATCGGCGTCCTGCTCGTGCGGCTCATCCCCGACGTCGCCTCGAAGCCGCTCTTCGACGACGAGGTCGTCGCGGGGCTCACCGCCGTTCATCCGTTCCGAGAGCTCTTCGACATCGTGCTCTTCGACCGCGGCGGCGCGCCGCTCCACTTCGCGCTCGGGCACTTGGCCCTCGTGATCGACCCGTCACCGGAAGCCCTGCGCTCGCTCTCGGTCGTCTTCGCGGTCGCGACCATTCCCGTCTGCTGGGACCTGGGCCGGCGCCTGGGCGGGCCCGTCGCCGGCGCCGTCGCGGCCGTCGTCGTTGCGACGTCCTCGATGCTGGCCGTGTACGGAACGGTCGGCCGGATGTACGCGCTCTTCGCGTTCGTGAGCGCGCTCGCGATCGACCTCTTCGTGCGCGCCCTCGAGCGGCGGACGACGGGCGCCGTGCTCGCGGCAGCCGCCGCCGCGTGGTTCCTCCCCGCCGTGCACCCGTACGGGATCGTCGTCGTCGGAATCGAGCTGGCGGTCGCGCTCTGTCGTCTGGCGCGGCCGGCCGCTCCGCCCCGCGCTCCCGGTGCTCGCGCTCCTCGCGGCGCTCGCGCCCTTCGTGCTCGCCGACCTGCGCCTGAGCGAGCGGTTCGGCGTCTCCGCCGGGGAGCAGAGCGTCGCGCCGCCCGACTTCGCTGCGAAGCAGCTCGGCGAGGCGCTCTCGGCGTTCGCCGGCGGGGCGGGTGCTCTGGCACTCGTGTTCTTCGGGCTCGCGCTGGCGGGACTCTTCTCGGTCGCGCGGCGCAGACCGGCCGTCGCCGTGTTCGCGCTCTTGACGCTCGCCGCAGTGCCGGTGCTGATGGTCGTGACGAGCGCGGAGGAAGAGCTCGTCCACCAGCTCTCGCCGCGCCATCTCATGTTCGGGCTGCCCGATCTGGGCCGCCCTGGTCGGCGTCGGTGTCGCCCGCATCGTCCGCGATCTCCCGACCGCGGTCGCGCCGCTCGCCGTCGCCGGTGTCGCCGCCGCGGCGCTCTTCGCGCCGGCGGGTATCGCCGATCCGCGCGTCGAAGGAAGCGCGAGCCGTGGCGCGCTCGCCGAGCCGGCCGCCTGGGTCACCGCCAACGCCGACGAGGACTCGGTGCTGCTGTTCTATTCACCGGTCTACCTCGACGCGCTCCCCGCGACGGAGCGCGCGACGGCGATACCGCGCTCGGGCGATCCGCTCGCAATGGTCGGCCGCGCCGACTATCCGGCGCCGTCGATCGTCGTGAATGTCATGCGCGCGGGCACCGGCGTGCGGCCGAAGGCCCTCGAGGAGGCTCTGGGCCCGGGCTCGACGGTGGGCGTCTTCCCCGAGTGGCTCGTCGTGAAGGTGCCCGGGCCGTTCGCGAACGAAGGCGAGGTGCTCGCGGCCGGACGCGACTCGCTCGTCGCGCTGCGCGAGTCGACCTACGGCCGCTCGTTCCCGTTCCGCCGCGACCTCCGCCTGGGCCTCGTCACCGTGTGCGACGCGCTCGCCGAGGTCGGCGACGCCTGCACGAGCCGCGAGCTGACCGGCCGCCCCGAGCGGGCTGGGGCCCGAGGCTTCTTCGCGGCGGCGCTCGAGCTCGTCGCCGACCGTGTAGAGCGGCCGCCCCTCGACGTCGCGCTGGAGCCGGCCGAGGTACTCGCCGACGAGCGCGAAGATGAATCCCTGGATCCCGAGGATCGCGAGCACGAGCGCCGCGAGGAAGAGCTGGCCGGGGAAGTCGCTCGCGGGCGATCCAGACGACGAGGCCCCAGATCCCGGCGACGCTCGCAAGCAGGGAGGAGGCAATCCCGATCGTCATCGCCGGCCCACTGGATCGGCTGCGGCCAGAAGCCGGCGACGACGTGGAGCGCGACGCGCATCGAGCCCGAGCCATGTGTAGCGCGAGCGGCCGTCGCGCCGCGCGTGGTCGATGTCCACCTCGACGACGCTCGCCCCGGTCGAGACTACGAGCGCCTTCGTGAATTTCTGCTTGCCGATCGAGCCGGCCATCGGGAGCAGCGCCTCGCGGCGGTACGCGTTGAACGCGCAGCCGAAGTCGGAGATCTCGGACTTCGTGAAGCTCCGGAGCATCCGGTTCACGAGCTTCGAGGGGAGCATCCGCGCCCAGCCGTCGTCGCGGCTCGCACGGCGACCGCTCGCCACGTCGCTCCCGGCGTCCACCGCGTGGACGAGGCTCAGGATGTCGGCCGGCGCGTTCTGGAGGTCGGCGTCCATCGTCACGACGACGTCGCCGCGCGCGCGGACGATGCCGGCGTGCATGGCCGGGTGCTGGCCGAAGTTCCTCTTGAAGCGGACGGCGCGGACGTTCGGGTCGGCCGAGTGGATCTCCTCGAGCGCCGCCCACGTCCCGTCGCGCGATCCGTCGTCGACGAAGATGATCTCGTAGGGCCGGCCGTCGCCCTCGAGCGCCTCCGCCGAGCGCCGGTGCACCTCGTTGATCGTGTCCTCCTCGTCGTAGACCGGGATGACGAGGGTGACGTGGGGCCGGGATCCACGCTCGCCCGCGAGCATGACGTCGGAGCGGAGCTCGGTCTGGGCCATCGCGCGCCGAGCCTAGCAGCCGCGTTCTCGTGAGCACCGCGGAGTCGACGCCGCCGGACGCGCGATCACTCGGCACGAAACCGCGCGGGAAACGGCACACGGCGTCACACATCCGTGCGTTTCTTCTCGCTAGCGTTCGTGCTGGGAGCCTCGCGCCCCCCATGGCGGAGGCCGGCCGGCGGGTCGGTCTCGAGTCCTCGTCCGGACCGACCGCGCGGGCGGCCGGCCTAGCTGGCCCGGTAGGCCTCGATCAGCACCTGCGCGACCTCGGGCCGCGTGAACTCCTCCGGCGGGAGCTTGCCCTCCGCGAGCAACTCGCGTACCTGGGTGCCCGAGAGGAAGACGCGGTCGTCGCCGCCGTGCGGGCAGGTCTTCGGCGAGGCCATCTGGCCGCACGCCTTGCACCAGAACGAGTGCTCGAAGAACATCGGCTCGATGCCGAGCTCGTGCGGCTCGAACTCGTCGAAGATGAGCTGCGCGTCGTAGCTCCCGTAGTATCGACCCGACGCCCGCGTGGTCGCGCCCGACGATGAAGTGCGAGCAGCCCCAGTTCTTCCGGCAGATGGCGTGCCAGATCGCCTCGCGCGGCCCGGCGTAGCGCATCGCCGCCGGGAAGGCCGAGACGACGACGCGGTCACCCGGGTAGTAGCCCTCGACGAGCACGTCGTACGCCTGCACGCGGACCGCCGCCGGCACGTCGTCCGACTTCGTCTCGCCGACCAGCGGGTGGATGAGGAGCCCGTCGACGGTCTCGAGCGCGCACTTCGTGAGGTACTCGTGGGCGCGGTGGATCGGGTTCCTCGTCTGGAAGCCGACCACGCGCCGCCAGCCCCGCTCCGCGAAGAGCGCGCGAGTGTCCGCAGGGTCGCGATGGAGCGAAGGGAAGGGAGGCGCCTGCCGCTCGAAGATGGTGACGCGCCCGGCGAGGTACAGGTCGGCCTGTCCGTAGAGGCGCGCGACACCGGGATGCGCGTCCTCGGTCGTACGGAAGCAGCGCTCGGCCTCCCGCTCCTTGTCGTAGGAGAAGACCTCCTCGACGTCGAGGACGGCGAGCGGACCACCCTCGCCGTCTGCGAGCGCGACGCGATCGCCGGCGGGGGCCTCCGCGACGGCCAGGCAGACCGGCAACGCCCACGGCGAGCCCGTTCGCGAGGCGCATCTCGTCGACGACGCGCTCGTAGTCGTCGGAGCCCATGAAGCCGGTGAGCGGCGAGAGCGCGCCGGACGCGAGCATGTCCAGGTCGGCCAGCTCGCGCGGCGTCAGCCGGATCGTCTCGAGCGAGTCGAGGTCGTCGGGGCGCTCGCCCGTGCGCTCGACGAGCTCGCCTCCGTGCGGCTCGATGAGGTGGCTCTCGGCGACGGCGCTGCCGGCGGTCACGCGCGAACTCCGGCCTCGACGAGCCCGAGCTCCTCGAGCTTCGCGACGACCCGCTCGGCGCTCTCGACCGGCGTCTCCTCCTCCGTCGGGATCACGAGCTCCGGGCTGGACGGCTCCTCGTAAGGGTCCGACACGCCCGTGAACTCCTTGATCTCCCCGGAGAAGGCCTTGGCGTAGAGCCCCTTCACGTCACGCTCGGCGCAGGCTTCGACCGACGCCTGCACGAAGACCTCCACGAACGGGCCGAACTCCTCCACCATCGTGCGCGCGTGCCGCCGCGTCTCCTCGTAGGGCGAGATCGCGGAGACGAGCACGACGGCGCCGTGACGCGTCAGGCGGGAGGCGACCCAGCCGATCCGCTCGATGTTCGTGTCGCGGTCCTCCTTCGTGAACCCGAGCCCCTTCGAGAGGTGCGTGCGGACGACGTCGCCGTCGAGGTACTCGACGACGTGGCCGCGCTCCTCGAGCTCGGGGCCGACGACGTTGGCGATCGTCGACTTCCCGGCTCCCGAGAGCCCCGTGAACCAGACCGTGAAACCGCTCATGCGCTCCTTCCGTTCGCGGCCGCGCCGTTCGGCGTTGCCGTGCCTTCCAGGTGAATGCCGCACTCGAGCTTGTCCGACCCAGCCCAGCGGCCGGCGCGCTCCTCCTCGTCCGGCCTCGTGGGCCGCGTGCAGGGGATGCAGCCGATCGAACGGTAGCCGACGTCGTGCAGGGGGTTGTAGGGGATGTCGTTGGCGACGATGTACGCCCAGACTTCCTCCTCGCTCCAGTCGGCGAGAGGCTGCACCTTCCAGACGCCGTAGCGCTCGGACCGCTCCACCTTCTGGGCGTTCGCGCGCGACGGCGACTGCTGCCGCCGGATGCCGGAGATCCAGGCGTCGTACGGCTCGAGGGCCGCGATCAGCGGCTCGACCTTACGGATGTGGCAGCAGCGATCGGGATCGCGCTCCCAGAGGTTCGGGCCCTCCACCTTGTGCTGCTCGGCGATCGTGATCACGCCCGGGCGGATGAGCGTGAGCCCGTAGCGCTCGACCAGCCGCTCGCGCGTCTCATAGGTCTCCCGGAAGAAGAGGTGCGTGTCGAGCTCGACGATGTCCACGTCCAGGCCGAGCTCGGAGACCATGTGGACGAGCACGGACGACTGCTTCTGCCACGAGCACGAGAGGCAGAGCCGGTCGCCGAACTCGGCGTGCGCCCAGCGCATGACCTCCTCGGCCGGAAGCGCTTCGATCTCGGCGTCAGTCAGCGACAGGGGTCTCGTGCTCACGGAGCAGGACCTCCTTCAGCGTGTCGGCGCGGAGCCCGAGGCGAAGCGTCTCGAGCGGGATGACTTCCTCGGGCGGGATGTTCCCGAGGTTCACGTCCGGGCCCAGGCTCCGGACGAACCAGGCCTGGGAGGCCTTCGTCGGCGCCTCGAAGATGACGTCGTCCTGCGCGATCCCGTGCACGATCTCCTCGATGAGCCCGGTGCGCATCTCACCCGTGGGACGGAAGATCCCGGCCGTGCCGCCCTCGCGGCCCTCGGTGATCACCTTCCACGCGCCGGCCGCGAGCTCCTCGCGCATCGCATCGACCCACTGGTACGGCGCCACCACCACGTCCTCGTCTTTCGAGCCGACCTCGGAGAGGACGACGAAGTCGTGGCGAGGTCGGAGATCAGCTCCAGCTTGCGCTCGTGGGGGAGGTCGATCGTCCCGTCCGAGACCTCGACGTGTGAGAAGCGGTGCTCTGCGAGCCAGGCGCGGTACGCGTCCAGCCGGCCGCGGGCGACCGCGGCCTCGAAGAGCGTCCCGCCGCAGACGACCGGCGTCTCGAGCGAGCGGTAGAGCGCGATCTTCTTTTCCAGGTTGCGCGTCACGTAGGACGTGCCCCAGCCGAGCTTGACCACGTCGACGTACTCGCCGGCCGTGTCGAAGAGGCCTTCGATCTCCCGGAGGTTCAGGCCCTTGTCGATCACGTGCGTGAGCCCCTGCGTCCGCGGCTTCGGCGGGCGTCGCGGGACGTCGAGAAAGCCGTCGGTGCCGGTGCCGTCAAAGGCGGGCATACAGGTCCTCCAGTCGCTTCTGGGCCTCAACCTGAACGTCGTGGTAGAGCGAGTTGCCGTGCGCGTCGATCGCGACCGTGAGCGGGCCGAAGTCCTTGACGCGGAACTTCCACAGGCACTCGGGCATGAGCTCCTCCCACGCGACTTCCTCGATCTCCTCGATCTGAGTCGTTTCGAGCGCCGCCGCCCCGCCGACGATCGCGAAGTAGACCATCCCGAGGCGCTGCATCGGCTCGATCGCCTCGTCGGGAAGGCCGCCCTTCCCGCAGATGGCGCGGACGCCGTAGCGCTCGCCGAGCGGCTCGGTAAAGCGCACCATTCGTGCGCTCGTCGTCGTTCCGATGCACACCTTCTCGTAGCTGCCGGGACCGAGCTTGCGCACGCCCGGCGCGGTGTGCAGGAGGAATGCGCCGGTCAGGTCCATGGGCGGCTCCTGGCCCTCGTCGAAGATCCGCATCTGCGTCCGGTCGCGGATCCCGACGATGTGGCCGTCGACCGTCACCGAGTCGCCCGCACGAAGCTCACGGATCGCGTCCTCGGTGGTCGGGAAGCTCATGCGGACCTCCGCCATCAGGCCTCCCGGTCGAAGTCGACGGTGCCGTCCGCGCCCACGTGGGCCGTGGCCCGGCGCGCAGCCCAGCACTGGTAGTTGACGGCGACCGGATTCAGGGTCATGTGCGTGTCGGCATGCTCGACGTGGACTGCGAGGGCGGTCACGTCGCCGCCGAGCCCCATCGGGCCGATGCCGGTCTCGTTCAGGAGCTCGAGGAGGTCGTCCTCGAGCTTCGCCACGAGCGGATCCTCGTTCCGCGTCCCGACCGGGCGCGAGATCGCCTCCTTGGCGAGGTGCATGGCGTAGTCGGCCGAGCCCCCGATGCCGACGCCGACGATGCCGGGCGGGCACGGCTTCCCGCCGGCGCCGACGATCGAGTCGAGGACGAAGCGCTTGATCCCCTTCACGCCGTCGGCGGGGACGCACATCTTGAGGAAGCTCATGTTCTCGGAGCCCGACCCCTTGGGCACGCACTTCACGTCGAGGCCGTCCCAGTCCGGCACGAACTCCCAGTGGACGATCGGCACGCGGTACCCGACGTTCTGTCCGGTGTTCTCGCGCGTCAGCGTGTGGACCGTGTTCGAGCGCAACGGATGCTCCACGGTCGCGCGCTCCGTCCCGTCGTAGAGCGCCTCGTAGATCCGGGCCGGGTGGAGGGGGAAGGCCTCGCCGACGCGGCAGTAGTACACGGCGATCCCCGTGTCCTGGCAGACGAGGTTCCCGCCCGTGTCGGCGATCTCGACGTTCCGGACGATCGTGTCGAGGACGCGCCGCCCGGGGACGGACGTCTCGCGATCGCGCGCCTCGCCGATCGCGTCGCGGAGGTCCTGCGGGATGTCCCTGAGCGCCCAGACGTAGAGGTGCGCAGCAGCGTCCTCGACGACCTTCTGGATGTCGGTCGCGACGGCCATCAGCGCGCGGCCTCCGCGGCCGCCTTCCCCGCGCGCCGCCCGAAGACGCAGCACTCGAGGAGCGAGTTGCCCATCATCCGGTTCCGGCCGTGCGTGCCGCCCGCGATCTCGCCGCACGCGAAGAGACCGGCCAGCGTCGTCTCCCCGTGCTCGTCGATCACGAGCCCGCCGTTCTGGTAGTGGAGCACCGGATACGTGAGGATCGGCTCCGCGAGCGGGTCGATCCCGGCCGCCCGGTAGCGCCGGAGCATGTACGGAAGCGACACGTCCGCATCCGCCTCCGGAATCCTTGTCGTGTCGAGCCAGACCGCCGGCCGGCCGTCCGGGGTCTGCGTGCCCCGGCCCGCGGCGACCTCGTCCACGATCGCCTGCGAGACCTCGTCGCGCGGCCCGAGGGAGTCGGTGAACTCCTCGCCGTCGGCGTTCAGGAGCACCGCGCCGTAGGCGCGTGTGGTCTCGGGGATCGAGTAGCCCTGGAGGTTCTCGGGCCAGGCGCCCCCGTTCGGGTGGTACTGGAGCGCGTCCAGGTCGCGCGACTCGGCGCCGAGCTCGCGCGCGATGCGCGTCACCTCGCCGGTCGCGCCGGGGTGGTTAGTCGTCAGCTCGCCGCGCTCCTTCGCCTCGCGGTAACAGCGTCCGCCGGCGGCGAGCACGACCGCGCCGGCCTCGACCTCGATCCTCTCGCCGTCCTTTCGCCGAAGCGTCGCGACCCAGCCCGTCCGGTCTCCCGCAGCCCGACGAGCGGACGGTGCGGGAGCGCCGTCCCGCTTCCGGCCTCGAGCGGGCACGGAGCGCATTCGTCAGCGCAAGCCCCGTCCGGTCGCCGACCTGGAGCAGGCGCTTCCGCGTCGCCCCACCGCAGCGCGCGAGCCGATAGCCGCCGTTTTCCCGCGTGAACTCGACCCCGCACTCCTCGAGCCAGCCGATCGTCGCGGGCGCCTCCTCGGTCAGGATCCGCACGAGCGCCTTGTTCGCCGTCTCGTGCGACGAGCGCCAGACGTCCTCGGCGTGCTGCTCGGGCGAGTCGTCCTCGGCGAACGCGGCCTGGATCCCGCCCTGGGCCTTGGCAGAGTTGCAGGACTGGAGCGCGGCCTTCGTCGCGAGGGCCACGCGGGCCCCGGCCGCCTGGGCGGAGACCGCGGCGGCGAGCCCGGAGGCTCCGCTTCCCGACGACGAGCACGTCAACGTCAGGCAGCGCGGCCACGACGTGACTCTACCACCAATTCGCTAATGCAAACGATTAGCGTTCGTTATGGAGCCACCCGGAGCTTGAGCCAGACGTCCAGACAGCCAAACCGGTCAGGTGAAGACGCTTGGCCTCGTCTCCCTGCTCGCCGCACTCGCGATCGGTGGCTACCTCCTCTTCGCGCAGGCGCACGACCGGACCGACCTCCGAGACCGCCCAGCAGGCGCAGGAGCAGGCGAGCTCCCCGCGGCGGGCGTGAGCTTCCAGGCGGCGCCGCGGGTCCTCCAGGCGCACTTCGCCGAGACCGGGAGCGACGCAACGTCGTACTGCCTCCAGGCGGGAGCAGGCGAGGCGGCGCAGCATCTGGTCGGTCCGGGCGGGCGCCCGCGCCCGGCGCCTGCTAGATCATCTAGCCACCCGGCCTACCCACCCTCCGCCGGCACGTGAACGAGGAAGCCGGCTTCGAGCATCATCCGGGCGAGCCGGACGCCTCCGTCCACGAGCGTGGCCTCGTCGATTCCCTGGTCTTCGGCGACCAACGCGAGCACGTCGCCGAGCGGACGCTCGCCGTCGAGGGCCGAGACGACAACCGCGACCTGCGGATCGAGCGACGCCGAGAAGCGAAGACCCTCCTCGAGCTTGAGCGAGATCTCGGCGCCCGTCCAGCCCTCCGCGGTCCTCTCACCCCGTTGCTCGAGCACGGCGCCGTTCGCGACGCGAAACGCCAGGCCGAGAAGCTCGCGGTCATCCTCGAGGTCCTCGAGGAGATCGTGCGCGGCGAAGAGCCGTCGGAGGTGCCGGTCGGCCGGCGCAGCCGGACGGAGCGGGAGCTGTAGTGGGCGCACCCAGTTTCGGGTGGCCGTCCGGCGGCGCATGACGATCGCGCCGTAGGCGAGCGCGGGGATGCCCTCCGACTCGTAGTACTCGACCCAGCGGTCGATCGCGCGGCCGTATGCCTCCTCGTCGTCCGCGAGATCGCGGTTCCAAGCGGCGGCCGTGGTGAGCGGATCCTCGGTCCCCGTGTGCAGGACGAGCGCGTCGACCCCGGCATCCCCGACCCACCCCGCCGGCCGCGGGAGATCCGAGTCGGGAGCGTGCACCCAGCTCACCATCACGGTCGCGAACCCGCCCTCGGCGAGCACCGACGGCAGCTCACGCGCGAGCTGCTCGCTCACGCGGTCGCGGCCGAGCCCGCTGTCCCGGAAGAAGTAGGCCGACTCCGGCGAGACCACGTACGGCGGGTTCGCGACGACGAGGTCGTAACGCTCTCCCCGCACCGGCTCGAGGTAGCTCCCTCGCCGGAGCTCCACGTTCTCGATGCCGTTCAGCGCCACATTCAGGCCGGCGAAGGCGAGCGCTCGCTCGCTCACGTCGGCGGCCACCACTCGCTCGCTGTGCCTGGAGGCGAGGATCGCCTGGATGCCGCAGCCGGTGCCGACGTCGAGCGCATTCGAGACGGGACTTCGAACGGTGAGATGCGAGAGGAGGGCCGAGGGACGCTGCATACCCGGAACGTGGTCTCGCCGGCCCTCCCGGTCCGGACGGTCCGACGCGATCACGAGGTCCTCGTGCGGAACGAGGCGAGCGGTCGCACGCACGACGCCGCCCTCGCGCTCCACCAGACGTAGCGCGCCGAGCGCGTCGAGCGCAGAGCCGCCGAGCGCGGTATCGACACGATCCTCCTCCACGTCGGAGTCGAGGATGAAGAGCCGGATCAACGTCGCAAGCGCATCGTCCCCGGTCAGGCGGCGGAGGTAGACGGGGCGGTCGGAGCCGATCGCGAGGCGCTCACCCGACGTCCCGACCGACCGCTGGATCCCCTCGACCGAGAAGCCGGCGCCCCGGAGGAGGTCGTGGATCACGGCGGCCGCATATGGATCGGCGAGCGGGGGCGCGGACGTCACGGCTCGTCCCGCCGGATCAAGTAGCCCGAGGCCCACATGTCGGTGACGATGTCGATCGCCTGCCCTGTCAGCCGCTCGACCGCCGGCGGCTGGAGCGTGGCCCGGCTCGCGAGCTCGTCCAGGGCGGCCCTCAGCGTCCCGCGAGCCTCGAGCAACGCGAGCAGCTCCGCCGTGTCCGGATTCACGTCCGCCGAGAACCGGACGCCCTCGTCGAGACGAACCTTGGTCGAGACGGCCGTCCGATCCTCGCCGCGAACCGCGAAGGTCTGCTCGATCCGAAGCGCGTCGGCGAGCCGGAGCGGGACGTCGAGCACCTCCTGTCGATCGCCGAGCATCGCCAGCCCGTCGAGCGCGTCGAAGATCCGCAGGATCTGCTCTCCCGCGCTCTCGGACGAGCCGCGGGACGCCTCCTGGGCTCGCACCCAGTTCGGACCGGCACTTCGGCGTCGCAGGACGAGGACGCCCTCGACGATCCAGTCTGCGCCGACACTGCGCGCGTGCTCGAGCCACCTGTCGAGCGTCGCGGCGAACTCCTCCGGATGCGCGGTCTCGTCCGCGTTCCAAACGGCCGCGTGCCGGAGCGGATCGTGCCGGCGTCCGGTCACGATCCACACGTCACACCCCGTTCCCTCGAGCCACGTCGCCGGCCGCGTTGCCGGCTCCTCGCCGTCCCGGCCGAACCAGCTCACCTGGAGCGTGGCGAAGCCCGCCTCCTCGAGGTGACCGGCCGCCGTGCGCACGAGCTCCTCCGACAACGAGTCACCCGGCCGCCCGGCGTCCCGGTAGGTGAACCGGACGTCCGGCGAGATGACGAACGGCGCATTGGAGACGATCAGGCCGAACCGCTCGCCCACGACCGGTTCGAGCAAGTTGCCTTCGCGCAGCTCGACGTTCTCGCGACGGTTCAGGCGCAGGTTGAAAGCTGCGAGCTCGAGCGCGCGCGGGTTGACGTCCGTGGCGACGACCGCTTCCGCGTGCGCGGCGGCGAGGAGTGCCTGCACGCCGGACCCGGTGCCGACGTCAAGGGCGCGGCCAACGGGCCGTCGAACGGTCAACGCGCGGACGACGGCAGCCGAGCCCGTATAGCCCGCGACGTAGTCAACCGGATCCGCGGTTCCGCGCGAGAGCGGGTCCGAGGCGAGCAGGATCTCCTCGTGCGGAACGATGCGGACGCGCGGTGCGAGGGCCCCGCCGGAGAGCTCCGCGATTCCGAGATCGACGAGGTCTTGCCCGGAGACGCCGGCCAGCGGGCGCGCGGCGTCGACCGGCCGGCCGAGCAGGAGGAGGCGCACCAGGTCGGCGACGGGATCGTCCGGCAGGCGCCGAGTCAAGAGCGGCACGGCGCTCAGCGCGACGGAGAAGGCCTCCTCGCCGAGCAGGTCCTTGACCCGCTCGGCCGTGTAGCCGGCCTCGTCGAGCGCGGCGCGCAGGCCGTGAATCCGGGTCGTGTCCTCGTAGGCGAGGGTACGGTCCGCCGTCACGACGCGGGATCGTACGCGGCGTCCGAGCGGCGATGGAGGAGGCGAACGCTCGCGATCAGCGCTCGCGTGACCCACCCCGGAAGTCGCGATTGATCTTCTTCCAGCGGGCGCGCTCCGCGGCCTGCAGGCGCGGGTCACGTCGCCGCTCCTGGAACGCGAGCTCGCGCACGAGGTTTCGATAGCTCGCCAGGCGGTCGGACGTGAGCCGTCCGTCCTCGAGGGCGGCGCGCACGGCGCAGCCCGGCTCGGACTCGTGCGAACAGTCGTTGAACCGGCACCGGAGGGCCAGCTCGGCGACGTCGTCGAAGGCTTCCTGCACACCCGCATCGGCAGCCCAGAGCCCGAGCTCACGCATCCCGGGCGTGTCGAGCACGAGGCCGCCGCCGGGCAACGGGACGAGCTCCCGGTGCGTGGTCGTGTGGCGTCCTCGTCCGTCGCTCCTGAGCCCGGCGACCGCCTGGCGCTCTTCGCCGAGGAGGCGGTTGACGAGCGAGGACTTGCCGGCGCCCGACACGCCGAGGAGCGCCGCGGTCCGGTTGGGAACGATGTAGGCCCGGAGATCGTCCACGCCCTCCCCCGTCACGGAGCTGATCGCGTGCACCGGCGCGCCGAACGCGATCGCTTCGACCGGGAACAGGGCGCTCTCGACGTCCTCGGCGAGATCCCGCTTCGTCAGCACAACGACTGGCTCGGCGCCGCTCTGCCACGCGGTCGCGAGGTAGCGCTCCAGCCGGCGCACGTTGGCGTCGAGAAGCGAGTCGACGAGGAAGGCTACGTCGAGGTTCGCGGCGACGACTTGCTCCAGGTCGTCGCCGGCCGCCTTGCGGACGAAGGCGCTCCGGCGTGGGAGCACCGCGCGGATCGTGACCGACTCGCCGGGACGAACGGCCACCCAGTCGCCGGTGACCGGAAGCTCGCCCTCGTGGCGGAGCGAGCCTGCGGGCTCGGCAGGCCGCTCACCGGCGGCGGTCACGACGACGTACGCGCCGCGCTGCTGCTGCGTCACGCGGGCCGGCTCGAGGCCCTGCGCGTGGAAGGGAGCGAAATCCTGGTCGTACTCGGCGCTCCAGCCGAATCGTTCGAGAGACACCGCTCGGTCCTCCTGCGGGACGTGGGGTCGAAGACGGGCCGCGAGTGCGTCGCGACCGGTCTTCGGCTACCCGAGGACGGACAGGCCGCGACGGAGGTCTGCAAGGCGTGCATTCATCTCTCCGGCCTCCTCCTTGGTCGCGGGACCGAACATCCGCAGCGTACAGAAGGCCGCCGGGCGCGTTACATCCCGAGGCCGCCGAAGACGGCAAACGGGTTCCCGGGCATGACCTCCCAGGCCATCCCGCCGCCGGGCTCCACGTCGATTCGCGCTCCCCGCGGCGCCTCGCGCTCGAGCCGTGCCGCGAGCTCGTGGGCCTCGTCCTCGTTGGCCGCGCCGACGAGCAGGAACGTGTAGCGCCGAACGACGGGGATGCCCTCCGCTTCGAGGCGGTCCGCGAACTCGGTGGTCTCCTCGTGGTCCGCGAGCTCGACGCGGACCTCCCACTCGGCGAAGCCGGTCCGGCGCGACTCCTCCGCCTCACGCTCCTGTCGCCGCTCGTGCTCGGCCTGAAACTCTTCGTCGCTCTGCGGCAGCGGAACCGAAGCGTCCTCCCAGCGCTGCCCGACCGGGTGCCAGCGCGTGAGCTCGACACGGCCTGCAGCCGGGTGGCCGAGCCGCGCGAGGATCATGCGGGCAGCTTCACGGGCGCCTTCCTCCGTGTCGGCGTAGAGGAAGACCGTCGAGTCGTCGCGGCTGACGGCGACGCGCTCGCCGAGCAGCTCACGGTCGCTCCCCTCGACCTGGAGGTCGTGGAGCCAGCGCGCGAGCTCGCGCGCGGAATCGTCGTCGTCGAGGTGGACGGTCAGGCGCCAGTCGTCGGCCACGGGCGCATTCTGCCGCGCGGCTATCCTCGTCGCTCCGTGAACTGGCTCCTGAAGGCCGTCATCCAGAAGGGCCTCGGCGCCCTTCCCTCGCCGGAGACCGCGAACTACGTCTTCCAGCGGCGGGTGACGCGGGTCCTGCCGATCGGCGACCCGGGCGTGCGGCGGAAGTTCGAGCGCGCGCTGAGCCACCTGCGCGCGTACCGGGAGCACGGGCCCGCCCGTCCACTCGGCGACGCTGTCTTCTACGAGTTCGGCGCCGGCTGGGACCTCGCCGTCCAGCTCTCGTACACGGCGCTCGGCGTCGGGCGGCAGACCCTCGTGGACATCCGCCCGAACGTCCGGCTGGAGCTCGTGAACGCCTCCCTCGCGAGCCTCGCGCGCCAGCGCGCGGCGCTGGAGGACGCATCCGGCCGGTCGCTGCGCGACCTCGGCGGAGAGGTCGGCTCCCTCGAGGAGCTCGAGGACCGCTTCGGGATCGCGTACCTCGCCCCGCGCGACGCCCGCGCGACGGACCTTCCCGCCGAGAGCCTCGACTTCGCGACGAGCACGAACACGCTCGAGCACATTCCGGAGCAGGAACTCGTCCCGATCTTGCGCGAGTGCAGGCGCCTGCTCCGGCCCGACGGTGCGCTGAGCTTCCGCGTCGACATGCAGGATCACGCCGCCTACTCGGATCCGAATGTCTCGATCTACGACTTCCTGCGCTTCTCGGATCGCGCCTGGGGCTGGATCACGTCGCCGCTCAGCTACCTGAATCGCCTGCGGCTCTCCGACTACCGGCGGCTCTTCCGCGAGGCAGGTCTCGACGTCGTGACGGAGGACGTCGCGCGACCGACGGAGCAGCAGCTCGCCGAGCTCGACCGCGTCGAGCTCGCCCCGCGCTTCCGCGCGTACGCCCGCGACGACCTCGCCGCCCGCCACCTCGAGGTCGTTCTGCGGCGGTCACCAGACCGAGCGCAGGAGCCCGCGCACGTCGTCGGCTGACGCAGGCCGCGGGTTCATCCGGGCTCCCGGCCTGACGACGACCGCCTCGGCGACGGCGTCGAGCTCGTCCTCGGGGACGCCGAGGTCGCGGAGGCGCGCGAAGCCGGCCAGGCGCGCAAGGCCTTCGGCCCGACCGATCGCGTCGTCCGCTCCCATCGCATCGCGAGGCGCGCAAGCTCGGCCTCCGCGACCGGCTCGTTGAACCGGAGCGCAGGCGGGAGGCAGATCGCGTTCATGGCCCCGTGCGGGAGCCCGAATCGACCACCGAGCGCCTGCGCCATCGCGTGGCCGAGCCCGAGGCCCGCGCCCGCGAGGGCCGCGCCCGCGTGCATGGCACCCTCGAGGAGCTCGCGGCGCGCGGCGCGGTCGCAGCCGTCCTCGAGGACGCGCGGAAGCGCACGCGAGATCGCCGTCGCCCCCGCCAGCGCCTCGCGGTCGGCCTCGTCGTTCCGGCCCTGCACGTAGAGCGCCTCCGCCGAGTGGGCGAGCGCGTTCAGCGCCGTGCCGCCCGACTCGGCCCGGGGGAGCGAGAGCGTGAGCTCCTCGTCGTAGACGATCCCGGCGAGGTTCGCGCCCGTGCCGCCGCCCTTGACGCGCTGCGCCTCGTCCCGAATTCCGAATCCCCGCGTCCACTCGGCGCCCGAGTACGTCGTCGGGACGGAGACGACAGGCAGGCCGGTGCGCGCGGAGACCGCCTTGGCCGTGTCGATCGCGCTTCCGCCCCCGACCGAGACGAGGCCGTCGGACCCTTCTGCGGCGGCGGCCGCCTCGTGCGACCGTCTCGCTCGGCACATGCGGCCTGACGCCGTCGAAGACCTGCGCCGCCTCGACGCGATCTGCCCAGCGCGGCGTCGTCACGAGCAGCGGCCGCCGGATACCGAGCTCGGCGAGGAGCCCCGGGTACGAGTCGAGGCCCCAGCGGACGATCACGCGGCGCGCTCCCGCGCGAACGCGAGGAACGCCTCGGCGGCGCGGGTGAGCGTCCGGCCGCGTGGCCGGACGACGTAGATCTGCCGCTTGGGCTCGACCCCTTCGACACCCGCGGTCGCGAGCGTGCCCGCCGCGAGCTCCGCCTCGATCGCCGTACGCGAGATGAAGGCGACGCCGTAGCCCGCCGAGACCGCGCTCTTGACCGACTCCTGGAGGCCGAGCTCCAGCCGGGCCTCGAGCTCGCGTACGCGGAGGCCGGCACGCCGGAGCTCGTCCTCGATCACCTGGCGAACGCCTGCTCCCTCCTGCATGGCGACGAGCGTCTCGCCCCGGAGCTCCTCGAGCGAGACGTCACGGCCGGCGAACGCATGACCGGGCGGGACCGCGAGGACGATCTCGTCGCGGGCGAGCGGCTCGAACTCGAGCGACCGGTGCCGCCGGAGAGCGCCCACGACCCCAAGCTCGAGGTCCCGGCCGGCCACCTGTTCGATCACGGCCTGGGTGTCGGCGATCGTCAGGGCGACGTGCACGTCCGGGTGCCCCGCCGCGAAGTCGCAGAGGAGGAGCGGCACAAGGTGCGCGCCGGGCCCCGTGGAGGCGCCGATGGCGAGCCGCCCGTGGAGCTGACCGGTGTCGTCCTCGGCCAGCTCGGCCACGAGCTGGTCTTCGGCCGCGAGCAGGCGTTGCGCGTTCCGGTAGAGCCGCTGCCCTGCCTCGGTCGGCTCGACGCGGCGCCCGGAGCGGTCGAGGAGCTTCCGCCCCAGCCGTTCCTCGAGCGCCCGCACCTGGAGTGAGACGGCCGGCTGCGTGACGCCGAGCCGTTCGGCCGCCTGCGAGAAGCTCTTGCGCTCGACCACGGCGCAGAAGGCTGCGAGTTGTCGCGTGTCCATAAGCAATCATTATTCCTGGGATCGGTAGGATCGCGGATCGTGCCGGATCGGAAGCTGCGTGTCCTGGGCGTCGGCGACGGACGCTCGATCATCTTTCTCCGCTGGGCCTGGCGGCTCGCGGAACGTGGGCACGACGTCCACATCGCGAGCGACCGGATCACCGATCGGCCCGGTGAGCTGGACGGGATCACGGCTCACGACTTCCGCGAGCTCGGTGGCCTCTCGACGCGCGTGAAGGGCATCCGGCAGTTCTTCTTCCCCGCCGGGAATCGCCAGACTCGCGCGGCGCCTCGGCGTCGACCTCGTCCACGCGCACTACCTCCTGCCGTACGGCTACTGGGCAGCGAAGGCGGCGCGCCACCCGCTCGTCATGAGCCCGTGGAACACGGACATCTTCACGTACGGCCGCGAGCGGGAGCGCGGGCGGCGGTGGGTGCGGGAGGCCGTGGCCGCCGGAGACCGCTACGTCGTCTCCTCGCTCGCGAACGCGGAGGAGACCGTGCGGCTGGGCGCCGACCCGGCGAAGGTACACCGGATCGTCTGGTACGTCGACCTCCGGCCGTACGGCCCGGACAAGCGCGCCGCCGGGTTCCCGAGCCGGTTCGGCTGGCCCGAGGACTCGCTCGTCGTCCTCTCGCTCCGGAACTACCGCAAGAACACGAACCTCGACGTGCTCGTGCTCGCGTTCGCCCGGCTGGTACGCGAGGTGCCCGAGGCGCGCCTCGTCCTCGCGGCGCGCGCCGGCGACCTCCGCGAAGAGATCGAGCGGCTCGTGCATGAGCTCGGCGTCCGCGACCGGGTCGCGTTCCACTTCGCCGCTGCCGACGAGCTGCCCGAGCTCTGCGCGTCGTCCGACCTCGGCGTCTCGATCGCATCGACCGACGCGACGCCGGCGTCGATGATCGAGTCGATGGCCTCGCGCCTTCCGATGGTCATGGGCGACGCGATCACGATCGACGAGTGGATCACGCCCGGCGAGGGCGGCGAGGTCGTCCCGTGCCGCGACGAGGACGCCGTCTACGAGGCGATGCTGAAGCTCGCACGCGACCCGGAGCTGCGCCGGCGCTACGGCGAGCGGAACGAACGCGTCGTCCGCGAGCGCCTGTCCCGCCACCCGGGCGAGGCGCTCGAAGAGGTCTACTCGGAGCTAGTGTGAGCCGCGTGCCGGGCTTCCTCCTCGTCGTCGTCGACTGCCTTCGCGCCGACCGGCTCGCGCGGCCGCGACCCGAGTGGCCGGCCGCCAGTGCACTTGCCCGGGCGGGCGCGCAGTTCGCCAACGCGTACACGACCTGCCCGACCACGACGCCCGCGTTCACCGCGATGTTCACGGGACGGCTGCCGACCGGCCACGGCGTCCGATCGCTCCGCGGCGCGCGGCTCTCCGAGGACGTACCGACGATCGCGGAGGAGCTCGCCCGCGGCGGCTATCGGACGTGGGCGTCTGTCACCGGGCCGCTCCTGGACAACGTCGGCCATCTCCGCGGGTTCGAGGACGTCGAGTACCGCGAGGTGCCGGATCGCTCCGTCCACTCGGCGTGGGGCGAACGGCTGCTCGAGCGCGTCCGCGAGGCCGCAGGCGGCGATCGAGCGTGGCTCGGCGTCGTCCATCTCTGGGACCTGCACACGCCGCGCACCTACCCGCGCTCGTTCGACGAGGCCCGCTACGGGCGAACGACCTACGACCGCGCCCTCGCGGGCATCGACCCCTGGCTCGGCCGGCTGATCGACGCGGCCGGGGAGGAGACGACTCTGGATCCTCACCGGCGACCACGGCGAGAACGTGAACCTGGAGCCCCGGAGCCTGCGCCAACAGGGCCTCGCGCGCCGCATCCGTGAGAGGCTTCCGGTCGAGGCCTGGGCCCAGCGGGCCGTGGCGATGGGGGCGGCGAGCGAGTCGAAGCTCCTGCTGCGCCACGCACCCCGCTACTTCTGGAACCACAACCAGACGCTCTTCGAGGGCGACGTCCGGGTCCCGCTGGTCCTCGCCGGGCCCGGGGTGACGAGCGGCGTCCGCGCGACTCCCGTCTCCCACGTCGATCTCGCCCCGACGGTGCTCGAGCTCGCCGGCCTCCCCGCGCCGGTCGCCGGCTGGCACGGCACCTCGCTCGCTGCGAGCGTCCGCGAGGGCGGCGAGCCCACCGCGCACCCGATCGTCATGGAGGTGCCGACGGGCGCGCCGAGCGGCGTCGAGACCGTCTCACAGGCGGCGATCCGCGAGGGAAGCTGGAAGCTCGTCACCTCGCCGGAGGACCCCGACCGAGTCACCGACGCGCTCTACGACCTCGTCGCCGACCCCGACGAGCGCCGGAACGTCGCGCGGAAGCATCCGGACGTCGTCGCGCGCCTGAAGAGCCGACTCCGCGAGCTCACAACCGAGCGAGCCGAGGCAGACGCGATGAGTGAGGAGGACGACGCCATCCTCGCCGAGCGCCTCGAAGAGCTGGGCTACCTCTAGCCCCTCCCGGGCCGACCGCGTCACTACGCTCTCGCGCGTGAGCGAGGTTCGCGGCGAGGAGACGCTCGAGCATGCGGAGGACCAGGGCGACCAGGCTCCGCCGCTGCAGCTCGGGGTCGCGGCGCTCGCCGTCGACACCGCCATCTACGGCGGCGCGCGCGTCGCGCTCAAGTCGCTCACCTTCCTGCTCGTCCCGCTCTACGCCCACTACCTGAGCCCGAGCCAGTTCGGCGTCCTCGAGCTCGTGCTCGCGACGGTCGCGCTCGTCGACGTGATCATCTCGGCCAACCTCGACGGCGTCCTCTCGCGCTTCTACTTCGACCGCGACGAGGCCTCGTGGCGCCGGCAGGTGATCACGCTCTACTTCGTCATCTCGGCGCTGTACCCGGCCGTCGTGATCGGCGTGTTGCTCGCGCTGTCGGCGCCGATCTCGGATCAGTTCCTGGCCGGGAGCTCGGCGCTCCTTCTCGTGATCGCGCTCTGCGACCTCTATCTCACCAACATCGTCGATCTGCCGCTCATCCTCACGCGGCTGCGCCGGAAGCCGTTCACGTTCGCGCTCTACTCGCTCTCTCGCGGCGTCGTCCAGGTAGTGCTCGCGGTCCTCTTCGTCGCAGTGCTCGCCCTCGAGGTGAAGGGCGTCCTCCTCGCGTCACTCGTCTCCGTCGTCTTCGCCTTCGCCTTCACGGTGCGCGAGTACTCGGGCGACCTGACCCGAGGCGCGTCCTGGGCGGTCGGCCGCGAGATGGTCGCGTTCGCCTGGCCGGGCATCCTCGGGGGCGTCTCGTTCTACGCGATCAACCTGCTGGACCGCTTCTTCGTCCAGCACTACCACGGGCTCGGCGACACCGGGCTCTACGGCGCAGCCTTTCGCTACAGCCAGATCGTGCTCGTCGCGGTGCTCGCGTTCCGGATGGGCTGGCCGCAGTGGCACTACTCGTGGCTTCACTCGGGCCGCCACCCGGAGATGGTCGCGCGCGGCGCGAACCTCTACTTCTTTGCGGTCGGGCTCCTGGCCGTTCTCGTCTCGGCCTGGATCCTCCCCCTCTTCCACCTCGTGATGCCGGAGCGCTACTGGGACGCAACGTCCGCCGTCGCTCCCCTCGCGCTCGCGGCGGTCGCGACAGGCGCCTACACGCTGTTCGCGGTCGGGCTCATGGTCACCAAGCGGATGCGGATCCTGCCCGTCCTCGTCTTCGCGGGCGCGCTCGTCGCGATCGGCCTGAATTTCCTGCTCATCCCGCCGTTCTCGTTCGAGGGCGCCGCGTGGTCGAAGGCGGCGGCCTTCGGGCTCCTCGCGCTCGGGGTCGCCCTGGTCGCGCACCGGATCTACCCGGTGCCCTGGAGCATCCCGCGGATCGCGCTGGCCTACGCAGTGACCGCGGCTCTCTGCCTCGCTTCCCTCGCGGTCGACGCGTGGATGCCGATGGCCGCGTCGCTGCCCGTGCGGCTCGCGATCGTTCTGGCTTACCCGCTCGTGCTCATCGGGCTGGGGTACTTCCCGCCCTCGGATCTCGCCGCCGCCCGCCGTCTGCTGGCGGGACTCGCGCGACGGCGAGGTGGCTCCAGCTGAACCGCGGCTGGAAGTCGACCCGGTCCCAGCGCGCGCCGGCCCATTGCGCGCCGCGCATGATCCCTTCGACGACGGGCGTCACCGGCCCACGACGGTACTTCCGGAGCGCATAGGACAGCTCGAGCGAGAAGGTCGTCCAGGCTCCGGCGAGGGGAACGACCTCGACCACGTCGAACTCCGCTGCCTCGAGCAGGTGCCGCAGCCCGAACGGCGAGTAGCGGAAGAAGTCGCGGGGAGCCTCGTGGACGGGCCAGATGAACGGCGCGGTCAGGATCGCGTGCCCGCCGGGCGCGAGCAGGCGCCGTGCCTCGCGAAGCGCGTCTCCGGGCCGCTCGAGATGTTCGAGGACGGCTGACAGGAGAAGCGTGTCCGCATGCCCGTCCGGCAGCGGGATCTCGTAGGCGGTCGCGACCACGTCGACCTTCGTGCCTCGGATCTCCGGGAGGTAGTCGACGCCGACGTGCTCGTCCACGTGCGGGGCGAAGAGGGCACGCCACGGCTTCGAGCCGCACCCGATGTCAACGAGGCGGCCGCGCGCCCAGCGGACCGCCGCGTACTCGAACGCGTCCTCCATGACCCGATAGAGGACGCGGTTGTGCACGCCCTCGTTGGGGTGCGACCAGCGCGTCCGGCGCGTCCCGTCGAAGCGCGGCCGGGGCTTGGCCGGCCGCTCGATGCTCTGAGCCTCAGACGAGGCTCGTGCCCTCCATCTCGGCGGGCACGGGCTCGCCGAGGAGGCGAAGGAGCGTCGGCGCGACGTCGCGCAGGTCGCGCTCGGGGCCGCGTCCCGCCATCCCCGGCGCCGTCGCCGGCGAGCACGTAGAGACCCTCGTGCGCATGGTTCGCGTCGTCCGGGCCGGTGTCGTTCTCGAAGACGTGGACGGCGCCCGTGCCGATCTGGCCAACGCTCCGCCAGTAGAGGTCGCCGAAGTACACCAGGAGATCCGGCGCGATCCCGTTCCGCACCGGATAGAGGTCTTCCGGCCGGTAGGCGACCGTGCCGATCGCGCGCCCCTCCTCGTCGCCGAGCGCCTCGAGCTTCTCCTTGAGCTCGCTCGCGGACGCGCTCGTACTCCTCCGGCGGAACGGTTCCCTCCGGCTCGCGGCCCTTCGACGTTCAGGAAGAGGCGGCAGTAGTAGCCGCCCTCGCCCCAGGCGACCGTGCGCGGCCAGTCGATCATGTCGGGCGTGAGCCTGGCGGGCCCCTCGGGCTCCTCCCTGAGCGCCAGGTAGCCCTCGCGCCGGAGCCACTCGTTCACGCAGATGCCTCCGTCGATTCGCTTCGCACCGTGGTCCGAGACGAGGAGGACCGCGGTGTCGTCGTCGGCGAACCGCAGCAGCCGGGCGATCTTCGCGTCGAGGCGCCGGTAGTAGTCGAGCATCGCGCCCTCGTACGGGTTTCCCGGCTCGTACAGCCGGTGCTCCGGATCGGTGAAGCGCCAGAAGCCGTGGTGGATCCGGTCGGTGCCCATCTCGACCATGAAGAAGAGGTCCCAGGGCCGCGTCTCGAGCAGGTGCTCGGCGACCCGGAAACGCTTCTCCGTCATCTCCTCCAGGTCGGCGAGGAGGCGCTCCTTGTCATCCGTTCGGAAGTTCGGGACATCGACCATGTAGTCGCCCACCAGATCCTCGATCTCGCCCTTCACCTCGTCGGGGTACGTGTACTGACGGGACGTGTCCGGGGTGAGGAAGCAGGCGACCATGACGCCGTTCACCGGCGTCACGGGGTAGGTCTGAGGGACGCCGAGGACGACGACGGTCTGCCCGCGTGCGGAGAGGAGGTCCCAGACGCGCGGCACCTTGACCGAGCGCGAGTTCGCGAACGCGAGCCCGTCGTAGGAGTGGTCACGGCGGTTGCGGAAGCCGTAGAAGCCGAGCGCGCCGGGATTCCGGGAGGAGGTCATGACCGACCAGGCAGGCACGGTGATCGGCGGGTCGCAGCTGCGGAGGACGCCGAAGGTGCCTCGTTCCGTCAGCGCGCGAATCGTCGGCAGCTCGTCGAGCCAGCGGTCGAAGACGAGCTGCGGCGGCGCGCAGTCGAGCCCGATGACAAGTGCGCGGGAGGCCATGGCGGCCCGATCCTAGCGAGAGGCGCCCGGCACCCCGGGTGTGGGCCCGGCGAGCACGGAGAGTTACTCGCGCGCGCGTCTGATTCCGGGTCCCGACCCGCCCCCTGCTCGGCTCCAGCCTATTCCCGAAAAGCGCACGTGTGTGTGACGACCCGTGCCGAGAGTGTCACGACGAGGCGCGCGGCGGTGCGAGAGCGCCGAGGAGGCGCTCGGCGAGCTCCGGGCCGACCTCGTCGTCGAGCCGCTCGCGCGCGCTCGGCCGATCCACCGGCTCCCGCTCCTCGTCCGGATCAGAGAGGACGGCCAAGTGCGCCAGGAGGAGATCGAGCCCTCGCATCGTTGTACGAAGTATCGCGGTTTCGTCCGACGTCGTGGCGCCTCCGCGCCGGTACCGAGACGGCGTGCGGGCCATCGCGCCGATCTCCGCCGTGGCGGTCGTCTTCGGCGTGTCGTTCGGCGTGCTCGCGGAGGCGTCCGGAATGGGAATTCTCGCCCCGATCGTCATGTCCGCGACGACCTTTGCCGGCTCGGCGCAGTTCGCGGCCGCATCGGTACTCGACACCGGCGGCGGCGCACTGGGCGCCATCGGAGCCGCGGTGCTCCTGAACGCACGCTACGCCCCGATCTCGCTCACGGTCGCCCCGTCCGTCGGCGGCTCCTTCCTCTCCCGCCTCGTCCAGTCGCAGCTCATCGTGGACGAGTCCTGGGCCGTGTCGCAGGTCGGGCAGGGACGCGTCGACCGGAAGCTCCTCCTGGGCGCCGGCGCGGTGCTCTACGTGGGGTGGGTGGGAGGAACCGTGGTCGGCGTCTTCGGAGCCGAGCTCATCGGAGACCCCGAGCGATTCGGACTCGACGCGGCGTTCCCCGCTCTCTTCCTCGCCTTGCTCGTGCCGCAGCTCCGCTCCCGCCGCGCGGTCGCAGCCGCACTCCTCGGCGCCGCGATCGCGCTGACGCTCGTCCCGGTCTCCGCGCCGGGAGTCCCGATCATCGCGGCGAGCGCCGCCTGCCTCCTGGGGCTGCGCCGATGACCGTGGTCTGGCTCGTCGTCGGGGTCGTGGGCGCCGCGACCGTCGCGCTCAAGGCGGTCGGGCCGGTACTCGTCGGCGGGAAGGAGCTCCCGCCCGCACTCCTCCGCGTCGTCGAGCTCCTCGCCCCTGCCCTCCTCGCCGCGCTGGTCGTGGTGCAGATCTTCGGCGGCGACCGCGAGCTCGTCGTCGACGCGCGCGTCGCCGGCCTCCTTGCCGCGGGGGCAGCGCTCGTCCTCCGCGCGCCGATCCTCGTCGTGGTGGCGGCGGCCGCGGTCGCGACCGCTCTGGCCCGCGGCCTCTAGCGATCTCGGACGACGCCCGCTGTCGCAGCGACGACGAACGACGCGGCGGCTACGAGCACGATCGCTCCCCCGGGCGCGAGATTCCCGTAGTAGGCAAGCGTCAGACCGGCGACCGTCGACGCGACGCCGATCCCCATCGAGAGAAGGAACGCCTCGCGCATGCTCCGGGCGACGCGACTGGCCGCGATCGCCGGCAGCACCATTAGAGCCGCGATCAGCAGGATCCCGACGATCCGCATCGAGACCGCGACCGTGACCCCGACGAGCGCGGCGACGGTGACGTTCAATGCCGCGACCGGGACGCCGGCGACACGGGCTCCCTCCTCATCGAGGACGACGCCGGCGAGCGCGCGGTACAGCACGGCGACGATCGCGAGACCGACGATCCCGAGCCCCGCGACGAGCGCCAGGTCTCCGTACGTGACGGTCAAGGATCGAGCCGAACAGGAACGCGAAGAGACCCGCGTCCAGGCGGTCCGCTGCGGAGATGAGCACGACGCCGACCGCGAGCCCCGTGTAGAAGAGAAGCGCGAGCGCCTGGTCGCCGGCGGTACGCCGACGGGACCGAAGCCACTCGATCCCGACCGCGCCGCCGACGGAGGCGACGAGAGCCGTCGCCACCGGCGAAATGCCCAGGAGGTACCCGGCCGCGACGCCCGCGAAGGCGGCGTGGCCGAGACCGTCGCCGACGAGGCTCATCCGCCGCTGCACGAGGAAGAACCCGACCGCGGGCGCAAGCAGACCGACCACGATGCCCGCCGCGAACGCGATGCGCATGAACTCGAGCTCAAGCATGCACGTGCGAAGGGTCGTGCCACACGCCGGGAAGCTCGCTCGGGTGTCCGTCGAAGACGACGCCGCCGCGAACGAGCACGAGCCGGCTGACGATGTGCTCAACGGCGCCGAACTCGTGGGAGACGTAGAGCACGGTCACCTCTCGCTCTCGATGCAGGTGGGAAAGAAGCGCGGCGAACGCCTCCTGTGCATCCGCGTCCACGCCGGTCGTCGGCTCGTCCAGGACGAGTAGCGACGGCTCCCCTGCGAGCGCCTTCGCGATGAACGCCCGCTGTTGCTGCCCACCCGAGAGGGTGGCAAGGGGAGCGTCGGCCTGCGGTTCGAGGCCCACGTCGGCGATCGCCCGCTCAACCGCGGCGCGGTCGCGCGCGCGGAGCGGGCCCAGCAACCCGCCGACCGCGAGGCGGCCCGCCGACACGACCTCGCGGACGGTGACGGGCGTATCCGTTCCGACCTGGCTGCGCTGCGCGAGGTAGCCGAGCCTCGCACGCCGAGAGAAGCGATGCGCCTGCTCGCCGAAGAGGAGCGCCTCCCCTGAAGTCGGCTTGAGGACGCCGAGGATCAGGCGGACGAGCGTCGTCTTCCCGCCGCCGTTCGGCCCGGCGATCGCGACGAACTCCCCGTCGGAGATCGCGAGGTCGACGTCGTCCAGGACGAGGTGCGACGCGTCGTAGCCGAACGAGACGCGCCGGAAGTCGACGGCTAGCGACATCCGAGCGCTTCGCGGAGGACGGCAAGGTTGGCTCGCATAAGCGAGAAGTAGTCCTCACCGCGCTCGACCTCGTCCTGGGTCAGCCCCTCGATCGGGTTCAGGGTCTCCGTTCGCGTGCCGGTCTCGCGGGCGATCGTCTCAGCTTCGTCCGGCGGGGCGAGCGGCTCGACAAAGACGGTCGTGACTCCTGTTTCGCGGACGAGGCCTGCAATCCGCTCGAGGTCTTTCGGCGTCGTCTCCGCCTCGGGCGAGAGACCGGCGATCGGAATCTGCTCCAGATCATAGGCCTCGGCAAGGTGGCCGAACGCCGCGTGGCTCGTCACGAGCTCGCGGCGATCGCAGTCGGCGAGCCCGGCGCGAAGCTCCGTGTCGAGGGCCTCCAAGCGCTCGACCAGCGGTTCGGCCGAGCTCTCGTCTCCAAGCTCGGCTGCGACCTCGCGCACGATCTGCCCGTAAAGCTTCGGGTCGAGCCACACGTGAGGATCGTCCGAGTGCAGATTCAGCTTCGCGAGGAGGTCCAGCACGTCTCCTTCGGCCTGCTCGGCCGCGTCCTCGACCGAGGGCTGGAAGCCACCGCCCAGGATCAGGACGAAGGCGGCTGAGCGGATCCGCTCGACGTCTCTGATCGAGAGCTCCAGGTCGTGCGGCTCCGAGCCCGAGGGCGTGAGGTCGTGGACGGAGAACCGGTCGCCGGCCGTCTCGATGGCCGCGAACGCGAGCGGATAGAACGCCGCGACAACCTGGTCGCGGTCGTCTGAGGCCCCCGCGGATCCGCCGCAGGCCCCCGCGGCCAGCCCCAGGACGGCGGCGGCGGTGATGAGAATGATTCTCATTCTTGACTAGGCTACGCTATCAGCCGTGCCGAGTTCTGCAAGCCGGACCGACGACGCCTCCCTTCGCGCGGCGGAGCAGGCGCTTGCCTCCTTCGGCCTGCGGGCAACCCATCAGCGCGTCGCCGTGGCCTCCGAGCTCCGTCGCGAGCACGACGACGTGACGGCGCAGGACCTGCACGCGCGGCTCCGGGAGCGCGGCGAGCGGCTCGGGCTCGCCACGGTGTACCGCACGCTCGGCCTCCTCGCGGACGCGGGTGCGATCGACGTCCTCTCTCACCACCAGGGGGAGCTTTGCTATCGCTGGTGCGGCGACGGGCATCACCATCACCTCGTCTGCAACCGGTGCCACCGGGTGGTGGAGCTCGGGGAGTGCGAGCTCGATCCCTGGCTCGAGCGGCTGTCCGCCGAGCACGGCTTCGTCGCCACCGGCCACCGCCTCGAGGTCGCCGGCGTCTGCGCGGCCTGTCGCTAGCCCGGGGAGGGTCGCACCAGCAACGACGGCCCCGGCGGGCCGAAGCCGAAGCGCTCGTAGAACCCATGCGCGTCGGACGTGTGAAGCACCCAGCGACAGTGGGCGAAGGGCCCGCGCTCGACGGTCTCCCGGACGAGCTCCTCCCCGAGCCCGCGGCCCTGCAGCTCAGGGAGAACGTAGACGTCGGCGAGGTACGCGATCGCTACCCCGTCCGACACGGTGCGCGTGAACCCCACCTGCCGACCGCCGCCGTAGAGGCCGACGACGCGTGCCGACGTGCGGACGAGCCTCTCGACCACGTCCCGCGGGCGCCCCTTCGCCCAGTAGGACTCCTCGGCCAGGTAGTGATGGACGGCGTCGAGGTCGATGCGACTTGGGTCGTCGTCGAGCTCGAACCCGCCCGCGAGCTCGCGCTTCATCGGCGCGCCAGCCTGACGATCGCCCGATCGCTTCGCCCGTTCACGGTCGCCTCGAGCACGTACGGTCCCGGAGCGGCACCGCGGAGTGGGACAGCGACGCGTCCGGGTGGGGCCGTCCCGTCGCTGAACCGAGCCCCGGTACGGATCCGGGTGAGCGACCAGTCCACCGTTTTCGCGTCGGCGTCGAGCCGGAAGCTGAGCGTTCCGTCGAGCGGGACGCGGCGGCGAGCCAGGACGATCCGAAGGTAGCGCACCTGAACGGGAACAACGCGCGTGGGCTCGGACTGGTTTCCGGCAGCGTCCACCGCGACGAGGTAGGTCGCGTAGAGGCCCGCCGGCGCGGGCTCGCCGTCGAACCGCCCCCGCCAGCGAACGCGGCCGCGCCCGGCCGGCCTCCGGGCGCCGCGTACCGTGTACCGGTCGTCGACGTAGACCGCCGGATACGACTTCTCCGTCGACCGGTACACGTAGAGCACGCGGTCGGCGCGCCCGTCGTCGTCCGGGGAGATGACCTTCGGCGTGGCGGAGACGAGGCGGATGCGGGGGGCCGTCGAGTCGACGCGGATCGGCGTCGGGACGGTGACCGTTCGCCCGTCCCGGTCGAGGTGCACCCTCAGCCGGTAGCGGCCGTCGCGCACGACCTCGCCGTCGTCGCTCCGGCCGTCCCAGGTGAAGCTCGACGACGCCGCGCGGCCGCCGGAGATCGGTCGCGAGGGAGCGCACCGGCTCGCCCGCGCCGTCCACGATGCTGACGTCGATGCGGTCGGCCTTGCGGAGCGTCAGCCGCATGAGCCCGCGACTCCGCTCGCACTCGCAGACAGGACCGATCACGCGGGTGAGGAGCGGTGCCGTCACCGGCGAGCGCTCGAGCTTCAGGCGCTCGGCGAGGGCGAATGCGCCCGCGGTGGCGAGGAGGAGGACGAGGACGATCGCGGTCACCGCGACACGGCGGATGCGAGGCTCGTCCAGTCTCGCCGTCGCGGCTCGGAGGCGATCGAGCAAGGCGGCGGCGACTCCGGCTAGGCGCGGCGGGCGGCGGACGCAGCGGCCGGCGTGCGAACCGCGGCGCGTACGACTTCGACCACGCGCTCCTGCTGCTCGGCCTCGATTCCGGCCCACATCGGCAGCGCCAGGTTCTCCGCGGCCGCGCGCTCGGTCTCGGGCAGCGCCCCGGGTGCGTGGCCGAGAAACGCGAGCGCGGGCTGAAGATGGAGCGGCCGCGCGTAGTAGACGGCGCTCCCGATCTCGGCTTCCTGAAGGGCGGCCGAGGATTCGATCCCGTTCCGGCGTCCGGACCATGTACATGTGAAAGACGTGCCCGGGCTCGTCCTCGGGCAGCTCGACGAGCTCCCCGAGGCCCAGGTCCGCGTACCGCGCCGCCGCCCCGCGCCGGGCGTCGTTCCAGCGGTCGACCTCGGCGAGAAAGAGGCGCAGGGCGGCAGCCTGCAGCTCGTCGAGGCGCGAGTTGTAGCCGACGAGCTCGAAGGTCTGCTTGTCTCGTGAGCCGTGGAACCGCAGCATCCGCACGGTCTCGGCGAGCCGCTCGTCGCTCGTCGCGACGAGGCCGCCGTCCCCGAGCGCGAACAGGTTCTTCGTCGGGAAGAAGCTGAAGGTCGCGGCGGCGCCGAACGAGCCGCACTCTCCCGTCGCCGAGGCGGCCGCCGAAGGCCTGCGCGGCGTCTTCGATCACCGGGATTCCGTCCGGGAGGTCGCCGAGCGGCGCCGGGCGGCCGAAGAGGTGGACCGCGACGATCGCCTTCGTCCTCCCGGTCACCCTCGCCGCCACGTCCGCCGGGTCGAGGTTGAGCGTCACGGGATCGATGTCGCAGAAGACCGGCGTCGCGCCCCGGTGCACGATCGGCTCGGCCGTCGCGTAGAACGTGAAGGCCGGGCAGATCGACCTCGTCGCCCGCGCCGACGCCGAGCGCGTCGAGGACGAGAGCGATCGCGTCGGTCCCGTTTGCCACGCCGATCGTCTCGGCGACACCGAGAAACCCCGCCGCCTCCTCCTCGAACGCCCGCACGTTCGGGCCGAGGATGAAGCGCCCCGAGTCGACGACCTCGGTCAGGCGCTCGAGCAGCGCGTCACGGAGCGGCGCGTACTGCGCACGGACGTCGATCAGCGGGATGGACACGGGCGCGAGTCTACGATCAGGCCGCTCGAGCGCACGCCGTCGCACCCGCTTCCTGCGCGCGCGCAGGAGGAAGACGACCACGGCCGCGACGATCAGCACGGCGATCGCGTAGTCGGCGTAGTGCCAGGCCTCGTGGAACCGCTCCCAGCTCGCGCCCAGGGCGACGCCGATCCCGGCAAGGCCGAAGTACCACGGGATGCTCCCCGATCGTGGTCAGCACCGTGTACCGGCCGAGGGGCATCTCGACGATGCCGGCCGGGATGGAGATGAACGAGCGGATGACCGGCAGGCAGCGCGAGACGAGCACGGCGCCAGTTGCCCCATTCTGTCGAACCAGGCTTCCGCCTTGTCCAGCTTCGCCGGCGTGACGTGGAGCCAGCGTCCGTGCCGCTCGAGGTACGGCCGCCCGCCGTAGAGCCCGATCGCCCAGCCGAGGACCGACCCGATCACGTAGCCGAGCGTCCCGGCCACGGCGACCGCGAAGTACGCCCAGCCGGTCGACTCGATCGGCTCGCCGAAGAAGAGTCACCTTGTCCGGAGAACGCACCGACGGCGAGCGCGCCGCCGTAGACCATCACCACCTCGCTCGCGGCGGGCAGGATCGCGTCCACGAGCGAGAGCAGGAAGATCGGCGTAGAGGCCGTAGTCCGCGATCGCGGAGGTGACGGCATCGGTCAGCTCGCCCACTGGCGGGAGACTAGCCGGGAGCCGGAACCTGCCCGAGCGCGACGCGGCGTCGGTTGCCCGACGAGTCGAAGGCCGCGAGCGTGGCCTCCCAGCGTCCGCGGGGCAGGCTGAGGCGAACCGAGCCGGGCAGCGGGCGGCGGCCGAGCTCGAGCGTCTTCGTGACTCCCGCGCGGCGAAGGATCACGCGAAGGACGATCCACGGGGTGGCGTTGTCGGTTGCGCGCCAGCTGAGGCGGGCGCGGCGAACGCTCGCAGTCACGTCCGGCGACTTTCGGTCGACGAGGACCGTCACCGGGCCGAGCCGGCCCTGTCCGCGGTTCCCCGCGAGATCGACGGCCTGAAGCGTGGGCCGGTACTCGCCGGGCGGGAGCCGCGCGGGACGCCAGTCGAAGGCGTGCCATCCCAGCGCTCGAGTGCCGACCGTGTGCCAGCGCCCGCCCGCGTAGATCCGTGACGCTCGAGATCTTCGAGACCCAGAAGACGAGCCGGGTCGCGTCTCGGAAGCCGTCGGCCGGCCACGGGTAGATCGCGGGCCCGGGCTGGCCGGCCTGCACGAGCGGCGGCTCGCGTGTGTAGCGGTCGAAGGCGCTGGTGTGCGTCCGCCCAGACCGGATCGAGCGTGCGCCGGGCCAGCCACATCGTGAGGTCGACGTGGTAGCGGTGGTACTCGAGCGGCGCCTCTCGGGAGGGCGAGTACCGCGTCCAGTAGCCGGTGTCGAAGCGCGGGAGCAGGGCGCGCGAGGACGCCTCGAGCCGGGTGACGAACTTCCCCGCGTCCACGTCACCGGTGATCCGCGAGTAGTCGCGCACGGAGAGCACGGCCTGGAGCTGCGCGTTCAGGACGACGAGGTTGCAGAAGCAGTAGAGCCGGACCCAGGGCCCGGTCGAGACCTGCATGACGTGTCGGGGCGCGATCGAGACGAAGGCGCGCCGGGCGGCCGCCGTGAAGTCCGTGCGGCCGAGCTGCGCACCCGCGCGCGCGAACGCCTGGGCGCCGATCGCCTGCGCCATTCCCGACGTCCAAGGCGCCCGGCCGCCCGCGTACGGGAAGAGGTACTCCCACACGGCGCCGCCGTGCCGGAGCGGCACGGCGCGGGCGATGAGCGCCTCGGCGAGCTTCTGCGCCTGCGCGCGCCGACCGGCGTAGAGATGGGAGTTCAGCCTGATCATGTTCGCCAGCGGGTGGAACTGGAGCCCGAAGCCCCAGCCGGCGCGAAGGACGACGCCGTCCGAGCCGACGACGTCCGTCCCGTCGCGCGGGACTCCGCGGCGAGCGAGGTAGCGGGCGTTCTCCCGCAGCATCCCGAAGAGCGTCAGCGCCCGGGGCCGGTTGTAGACGCCGGCCTGGAGACGGACGAGCCAGAGGACGCGCGCGAGCGTCGCGGCGCGGGTTCCCCTGACGTTGCTCATGACGCCGCGCGACTGGGAGACGATGGCGCGGTAGCGAGACGCCTCGGCCCGGCTGAGCCGCCCGGCGGCGACGGCGCGGGCGAGACCGCGCCTGATGATCCGGGCATCGTCCGCGGGGCTCGCGAGCGCCCGGAACGAGGCGGCACGGCCGGGTGGAGGCGGTCCCTCCGGGAGCGGGTACGACCCCGGCGGCGGGGACGCTGCAGCGGGCGCAGCGAGGAAAAGCGCTGCTAACGCACCAGATGTGACCGCCCGAGCGACCATGACCCCGTCCCAGGTAAGCAGACATCCCGGCGGTTGGAAAGCACTCTTTGCGCGATCCTTAGAACCCGCTTCGGGGCTTTCCTAGTTCCAGATGCGGACGTCGCGATAAGCGTGTCCCGCTGAACCGGCGTCTTGCCGAGCGCCCTGATCGCGCGGACGAAGTCCTCGGTCGTCGCGCGGTGCGTCGTTCCCGCGGCGGAGACGACGTTCTCCTCGATCATGATGGAGCCCATGTCGTCGGCGCCGAAGCCGAGCGCGACCTGACCGATCTTCATCCCCTGCGTCACCCAGCTCGACTGGATGTGGTCGACGTTGTCCAGGTAGATCCGGCTGACCGCCTGGGTCAGGAGGTAGTCGAACGAGGTCGGCATGGTCTCCGGCGGACACGTGCGGCGCAGGCGATTGCCGTCCGACTGGAACGTCCAGGAGATGAAGGCGCGGAAGCCGTGCATCTCGTCCTGGAGGTCGCGGATCCGGCGCATGTGCTCGACCCGCTCGTCGACCGTCTCCACGTGGCCGTACATCATCGTCGCCGTCGTCGAGATCCCGAGCCTGTGCGCCGTCGCGCATGACGCCGAGCCACTCGGCGGACTTCGTCTTCTTCGGGCGCGATCATGTCGCGCACGCGGTCGACGAGGATCTCGGCGCCGCCGCCCGGCAGCGAGTCGAGACCCGCGTCACGCAGCCGGGTGAGCGTCAGCGGGATCGAGAGCTTCGAACGGCGCGCGATGTGCTGCACCTCCGGCGGCGAGAGGGCGTGCAGGTGGATCGGGTAGCGCGCCTTGATCGAGCTGAAGAGATCCTCGTAGAAGTCGACGCCGAGATCGGGGTGGTGCCCGCCCTGCATGAGGAGGGCCGTGCCGCCGAGGGCGAGGGTCTCCTCGATCTTCTTGAAGATGACCGGCTTCGGAAGCAGGTAGCCCTCGCGCGTGTCGCCCGGCCGGCGGTAGAACGCGCAGAAGTCGCAGTCCGTGTAGCAGAAGTTCGTGTAGTTGACGTTCCGGTCGACGATGAACGTGACGCGGTCCGCGCTCGACCTTCCGGTTCCGAGCTCGTCGGCCGCACGGCCGACCCGGACGAGGTCGCGGCTCTCGAGCAGCGTGAGCGCGTCGGCGTCGCTGATCCGCTCGCCGGAGAGCGCCTTGTCGAGGATGCCCGCGACGCTCACGCGACCACCGCCTCGGTCGTGACGAAGCGAAGCTCGGGAACGCGCTCGAGCTCGCCGGCGTCCCGCGCGAGCTCGAAGAAGGTCAGGAGCCCGGCGCGCTCGCGAGGGCCGAACCGGTAGCGGAGCTTCTCGAAGTAGCGGGCGAGGAACCCGGCCGGGTAGCCGTAGCGGGCGCTCGCCTCGCGCGCCAGCTCCTCCGGGCGCTCGCGGGCCGCGCCGTGCGCCTCGACGAGCGCGTGCTCGAGGGCCGCGATCCCCTCGGGCGCGGGATCGGGGCACGCGAAGACCGCGAAGACCATCGGCAGGCCCGTGCGCTCGAGCCACAGCCGGCCGAGGTCGTGGTGGGGCGTCGGATCCTCGAACATCGACTGCAGCGCCGCATCGCCGATCAGGAGCGTCGCGTCGGCCGGCTCGCCGAGCGCCACCTGCTCCGCGTCGGGCAGGAGCACGCGGACGAGCACGGCCGAGGTCGCGCTCTCGGGCGTGACGGCCACCGACGTGACCGACTCGAGCGGCGCGCGCGAGACGAGCTGGATCGAGTCGACCGCACCCTCGGAGGAGACGCAGAGCCGGGGGAGGATGCGCAGGCGCTCCGCGTGCCGCCCGTACTCGATCGAGGAGATCGGCGCGAGGTCGACGCGGCCCTCGAGGAGCGCGCGGTTGAGCTCGGTCGGAACGCCGGGCACCTCCTCGACGTCGGCGTCCAGCCGGAAGAAGAGCGGCGCCATGTTCACGTACGAGATGCGGCCGAGCCGGATCACCGGAGGCCGCCCCCAGCAATCCCGTATGAGCCGGCCATGCCCGGCCCGGAACGACCCGAACGCTCATCCGTCGTCGACCCACGTGTAGAAGGTGAGGAGGTTGCCGTCCGAATCGAGCGTGGCGAACTCACGCGTGCCGAAGTCCGTGTTGGACACGCCGTCCTTCGAGACCGGGTGGAGCACGTCGCTGCCCGCAGCTCGTCGTAGAGCTCGTCGACCCCTTCGACCTCGATGCGACAGCTCGCCGTTCCGGAAAGGAAGGACTCAGCGCCCGAGCACACCGGTCGCTCCAGCAGATCGTCCCGGCCGCGCCAGCTCTCGTCGCTCGACTCCCACAGGTGAACGACCGCGTCGTCCCGGCGCAGGACGGCGAAGCCGCCGTCGTGATGAAGCTCTCGAAGCCGAGCCGGTCGTTGTAGAACGCGACCGACGCCGCGACATCCCGTGCCGGCAGAGCGGGAATCGTGCGGCCGACGCTCACGCCCACCGCCGCACCTCGTTATAGAGCGTGTCGCGCTGCACCGGCACGCGGCCGGCGTCGCGCACGAAGCGCACGAGCTCCTCGATCTTCTGCTCGGTCTCGGTCCGCGCGCCCGCCTCGTGGAAGATCGTCTCGCGCATGACCGTCCCCTGGACGTCGTTCGCCCCGAAATGCAGGGCGACGGCCGCGAGCGGCATGCCCATCATGATCCAGTAGGCCTTCACGTGCGCGATGTTGTCGAGCATGAGCCTGCGACACCGCGATCACCTTGAGGTCGTCCGTGCCGGCGGTCTGCGTCCAGCCGCGCCGCTCGAAGACGGTGTTCTCCGGGTGGAACGCGAGCGGGATGAACGCGAGGAAGCCGCCGGTCTCGTCCTGCAGGTCGCGCAGGCGTAGCAGGTGGTCGATCCGCTCCTCGTAGGTCTCGACGTGGCCGTAGAGCATGGTGCAGTGCGTCGGGATGCCGAGCCCGTGCGCCGTCCGGTGGGTCTCGAACCAGATGTCCGGATGCTCCTTGCCCGGGCGCGACGAGGCGGCGGACGCGGTCGGCGAAGATCTCGGCGCCGCCGCCGGGGAGCGAACCGAGGCCAGCGTCGCGCAGGCGGCGGAGCACCTCCTCGTGCGTGAGCCCGGAGAGCGTCGTCATGTGGTGGATCTCGCTCGCGGTGAAGAGCTTCAGGTGCACGTCGGGCATCGCCTCGTGGAGCCGCGCGACGATGTCTTCGTAGTAGTCGAAGCCGACGTGCGGGCTCTCGCCGCCGACCATGTGGATCTCGGTGAAGCCCGGTCAGCTCGTCGCTGCTCGAGCGCGTCCGCGACGAGCTCGCCCGGCGTGTGCGTGTACGCGCCCTCCTGCTTCTCGCGTCGGGCGAACGCGCAGAACTTGCACTTCACGCGGCAGACGTTCGTCTGGTTCAAGTAGAGGTTCTGGACGAAGTACACCTCGTCGGTGCCGCCGCGCGCGCGCCGCGCCGTGTCGGCCAGCTCGCCGAGCTGCGAGGACGTCGTCGGACTCCATGAGCGTGAGCCCGTCGTCGACGTCCAGCCGTTCGCCGGCCTCGACCTTCTCGCGGATCGCGTCGAGCGCCGCCTGTGCGTCGCGATCGCCATCAGGTCTCCCGGTCCACCACCAGGCCGGTGAGGGCCTCGAGGCTCGCGCGGTCCGGGCGCGCCGTCGAGCGCCGCGCGGGCGCGGGCCGCGTACTCGAGGGCGAGCTCGCGCGACGCCTCGAGCGCCCCCGTCGCGGCAACGCGCGCCAGCGCGTCCGGAACCGGCTCACCCGCGAGCGCGCGGCGCAACGCGCGACGTCCTCGCGCGCGGCGAGGATGAGCGGCAGCGTCGGCGTGCCGTCGCGAAGGTCGACGCCGGGCGCCTTTCCGGTCGCGCCCGTCGTCCCGATGCAGTCGAGGATGTCGTCGGCGATCTGGAACGCCACCCCGAGCGCGAGCCCGAACTCGGCGAGCTCCGCCCGGCCCCCGCCGAGCCGACAGGCGGCCTCGAAGAGCTTCCCGGTCTTCAGCGAGCAGCGCAGGAGATAGTCCTCGACGGACGTGTCCGGCCGGTGCGCCTGCCGCCGCTGGAGCGCCTCGCCGCGCGCAAGCGCGAGCGCCGCGTCCGCGAGGATGGCAACGGCGGCCGCGTCGCCGACGCGCGGCGAGCTCGCGAGAAGGCACGGGCGAAGAGGTAGTCGCCGCTCGCCCGCGCGGCCGCCTCGCCGTGCATCGCCCACGCCGTCGGGTGGCCGCGGCGCAGTGCGGCGCCGTCGAGCAGATCGTCGTGGACGAGCGTCGCCATGTGCACGAGCTCGACCGCGACCCCGGCCGCGAGCGGGCGCTCGTCGTCACGGAGATCCGGCGGCGTCGCCAGGAAGACGAGCACCGGCCGGAGCCGCTTGCCTCCCGCGGCGAGCGTCTCCGTCCCCACCTGCGACCACGAGCCCCGGATGCGACCCGACCGCCTGCTCGAGCCGGAGCTCGAGGACGTCGAGGTAGCGCGTCGAGCCCCGGCGACGGCGCGGACCGTCGCGAGCGCGCTCACGTCGGCTTCCTCGCGACGTGGAGCGCGACGATGCCGCCGGCCAGGAGCCGCCAGGAGACGTCCTCGAAGCCCGCACGCTCCAGCGCGGCGCGCGAGCTCGGCCGGCCCCGGGAAGCGGCGCACGCTCGCGGGGAGGTACGTGTAGGCCGCGCCGCCGGGCAGGACGCTGCCCGAGCAGCGGCACGACGCGTCGAACCAGAGGCGGAAGAACGGCCGCAGGGTGCCGCGCGGCCGCGTGATCTCGAGGCAGCCGAGCCGCCCGCCGCGGCCGGAGGACGCGGGGAGCTCGGCGAGGCCCGCCTCGAGGTCGGCGACGTTGCGGATCCCGAACCCGACCGTGACGACGTCGAAGCTCCCGTCCGCGAAGGGCAGCGCGAGTCAGGTCGCCCTCGCACCCACTCGATCGTCGCTCGACTTGCGGCGCGCGCGCTCGAGCATCGCGTCGCGAGAAGTCGAGGCCGGTCACGTCGCCGCCCGCCGCGCTGCGCGCGCGAGCGCGAGATCGCCGGTGCCGCAGCACGGCGTCGAGCACGCGGTCGCCGGGCCTCACGACCGCCTCGACCGTCAGCCGCCGCCAGCGCCGGTCGAGCCCGGCGGTCATGACGCGGTTCATCACGTCGTAGACCGGCGAGATCCGGTCGAACATCGCGCGCACCTCGCCCGGCGGCAGCGTGCCGGTCTCGGTGCTCACGTGTCACCCCATCGCTTGGCCAGCCCGTTCTCGACGCCGAGCTGGTCGAGGCACCGGGCGACGACGAAGTCCACGAGGTCGTCGATCGTCTTCGGCCGGTGGTAGAAGCCGGGCGCGAGGAAGAGGATCGTCGGCGCCAGCCTGGCGGAGCCGGAGCATCCCCTCCAGGTGGATCGCCGAGAGCGGCGTCTCCCGCGGCATGAGGACGAGCCGCCGTCCCTCCTTGATCGCGACCGACGCCGCGCGGTGGATCAGGTTGTCCATCGCGCCCGCGGCGAGCGTCCCCAGGGTCGCCATCGAGCACGGGCAGACCACGTAGGCGTCCACCTGGGCCGAGCCCGACGCGTACGGCGCGCTCGAAGTCGTCCGGCGCGTGCACGGTCACGCCCTCGCGGCCGCCGACGACGCGGTCGAGCACCTCGTCGCGCGCGAGGCCCGGCTCGCCGTAGAGCTCGGTCGCGAGCACCTCGACCCCGGCCGAGGAAGCGCAGACGCCCACCTCGGCGCCGGCGTCGGTCGAGCGCCTGGAGCAGGCGCACGGCATAGGGCGCGCCCGACGCGCCGGTGATGCCCAGGAAGACGCGCACGGCGGCCGGCGCGGCTAGCCGCCGCCGGGCTCGAGGCCTCGAGGAACGTCGGCGATCTGCTCGCAGCTGCTCGTTCGGTCAGGTTCGGGAAGCCGGGCATCGCGGTGCCGGGCTTGATCGCACTGCGGGTCGCGCATCCAGTCGACCCAGTACTCGACGCCCCGCTCCTGCGCGCCGGACTCGGAGATGTCGGGCCCGGCCCGGCCGCGCCCTGCGCCCCGTAGCGTGTGGCAGTTCAGGCAGCCGACCTCGCGCGAAGAGCTCCGCGCCTGACGATCACCTGCTCGTCGTCGGTCTCGATCCCGTTCCACTCGAGGAGCGCCGCGCCGCTCGTCGAGCCGGCCTCCTCGGCGGTCGCGCCCTTGTAGGTGAGGATCCCCATGGACGCGATCACGAGCAGCGCGGCGACGACGGCAACCGGCCGCCGGGAGAGCCGGCGCTCGAGCCGCCGGTCGATGAACGGCAGCGCGAAGAGCAGGATGATGGAGATGGTCGGGATCCCGACGGTGCCGAGGATGACCGACTCCGGCCACTTGAAGATCCGGAGGAGGTAGAAGAGGAAGTAGAAGTACCAGTCGGGCCGCGGCATGAAGCGTCCTCGTGCCCGGGTCGGCCTCGTCCGTGTAGCGCGGCCCGAGCCACGCCGGCGTCGCCGGCCTCCTCGCTCGACGTGAAGTACCAGACGCAGGCGAGGCCGACGATCACGCACACGACCACGAGGCTCATCACCGTGTCGTGGAACATCGCGTACGGGAAGAACTCTTCCCGCGCTTGTCGACGTCCTCCTTGTACCGCTTGAACTCCTCCCGGTCTTCGAGCGTGGCTCACGTCCGGTTCCTGTCCGATCGGCGAGGCCCCGCCGTTCCCGCGCGGCCGCGGCTCGACGAGCCCCGGCGCGAGGCGCGCCCGTCCTCGGTCGGCTCGAAGCCGGCCGCGTTCTTCGTCCAGGGCGGCGGCGTGACGCCGAGGCGCATCACGAGGTACAGGTGCAGCGTGATGAGCGCGATGAGCCCGCCCGGGATGAGCAGCATGTGCAACGAATAGAAGATCGAGAGCGTGTTCGTCTCCGATCTCCGTGCCCCCGCGGAGGAAGTCGGCGAGGAACGGGCCCGGCGACCGGCGCCGTGGCGTTCATGTTGATGCCGACGACCGTCGCCCAGTATGCCGTCTGGTCCCACGGGAGCAGGTAGCCGGTGAAGCCCTCGAGCATGGCGAGCACGAGGATGCACGACGCCGATCAGCCAGTTCAGCTCGCGCGGGTACTTGTAGGCGCCGAACAGGAACACGCGGCCCATGTGGAGGAAGAGCAGGATGATGAAGACGCTCGCGCCCCAGCGGTGCATCCCGCGGACGAGCCAGCCGAGCGTCAGGTCGTTCGTGATGTGCTGGATCGACTCGTACGCCGTCTCCGGGTCCGGCTTGTAGTACATCGCGAGCACGACGCCGGTGACGAGCTGCACGATGAAGGCGGTCAGCGTCGCCGACCCGAGCGTGTGGAACCAGTTCGTCTCGGCGGGGACCTTCCGGAAGAGGAAGTACTTGAGGCCGCCGACGAGGCCCGAGCGCTCCTCGAGCCAGTTGACCGGGTAAGGAGGCGCTCCTCCAGCTTCTCCGTCCGCTGGTGTCTCGTTCGCTTCGCCATCTAGATGGTTGGTCGGTAATTGACGTGCTTGCGGGGGCGGTCCAGACGAAGCCGGGCGGTGCACTCGGCCGCAGCCAAGGCTGGTTGCCTTGGGAAGGCTGAGGGTGCCGTCCGGCGCGGCGTCTGGGGCGTCATCCGTGAGTGCGGTAATTGCCGATCAACCTAGGGACGTAGGGGTAGAAGTACTGCTCAGGGCCGTCCACGTGGATGCCCGGGTCGGAGCCAGTAAGTGCAGATCGCCTCGGCCCCCTCACCCTCGACGAGCCGACGCTGTAGGGCGTCGCCGAGGACGAGGTTGCCGTCGGGCGATCGAGTACTCGTAGCGGTCGAGCGCGCGGACCGGCGGGCCGGCGGTGCGGTTGCCCTCGAGGTCGTACGCGCCGCCGTGGCACGGGCAGGCGAAGCCGGACGGGTCGACGGCTGCGACGCTCGACGATGCCGGCCTCGGTCTCGATCTCCGCCGTCTCCTCCGTGAGCCCGGTCGGCTGCACGGGCAGCCGAGGTGGACGCAGCGGTTCGAGAGGATCGTGAAGCTCGGCTGCCCGTCGTACTCGCCGTTGTTGCGGATGTAGGCGGTGCGGCGCGACGACGTCTCGGGCTCATCCGGAGCGAGATGAACTTCGTGACACCCACTGCCCCTCGGGGAAGTTCTCGAGCGGCCCGAGATCGACCGGGTCGGACTCCTGGCCGACGAACGCGGGCGCACGGCGAACCCCAGCACCGGGAGCGTGACGATCCCGCCGATCGCGGCGCCGATGCCGAGCGTCGAGCGCCGAGGAAGACGTTGCGCGTGTAGTGCAGTTCCTTCCGCTCGTCCTCCTCCTCGGCCACGTCGGCCGCTGCGGCCCGCGGCGGCGCGGTGCCTCCTCGCCGCGCACCTCGCGCGTGGCCTCGCGGATCCAGAGGAAGCCGAAGACGATCGCGATGACCGCGCCGATCGCGGCCACCCAGCCAGTGGACGATCAGGCCGACGAGGACGAACGCGACGCCGAGCGCGAAGCCGAACGGCCAGATCGACGGGACCGGGAAGGTGAGATCCGCCGGCGTCGTGCTGCTCGCCGTCCTCCGGCCGGTCGAGTTCGTCGGCCATAGATCAGGGCCCCCTTGGTCGCGGTCCACCGCTGTTACAAGCACGCGCGATTCTCCCTGGTTTGGCCGTGTGGTGTCAAAGACGTAGCTTTTGGCGCAATCCCCTGGAAATGCGGCCGTTTTCGGCTGCATCACCGTCGATTCCGTACTCGGCCCAGCGCTCGTCGACCACGTTACGAACTTCGGCGGACATCTCGATCCGCCCGGGCCACTCGCGGAAGCCTCGCCGGGCAGCTTGTGCGTCGCGTCGATGCCGAGCTTCCCGCCCAGGCAGAAGGCGTCCGCGGCGTGGTCGAGCTGGTCGAGCGGCCCTCGGAGAGCACGACGTCCCGCTTCGGGTCGATGTTCGCGCAGACGTGGAAGAACACCTCGCTCGTAGTCGTGAACGTCGACGAACTCGTCCACGACGACGACGGACTTCGAGAGCGAGAGCATCCCGAGCCCCCAGATCGCGTGCATGACCTTGCGTGCATGACCGGGGAACGCCTTGCGGATCGAGACGATCACGCAGTTGTGGAACGCGCCTGCGACGGGCAGGTCGTAGTCGACGATCTCGGGCACGGTCATGCGGATCGCCGGGAGGAAGATCCGTTCGGTCGCCTTGCCGAGCCACGCGTCCTCCTGGGGCGGGATGCCGACGACGATCGACGGGTAGATCGCCTCGCGGCGCATCGTCATCGCGGTCAGGTGGAAGATCGGGAAGGGCTCCGCGGGCGAGTAGTAGCCGGTGTGGTCGCCGAAGGGCCCTCCATCCCGAGCTCGCCCTTCTCGATGTAGCCCTCAAGGACGATCTCCGCGTTCGCGGGCACCTCCAGGTCGACGGACTTCGCCTTCACGACCTCGACCGGCGAGCCCTTGAGGAAGCCGGCGAGCATGAACTCGTCGATGTGCTTGGGGAGCGGCGCGCTCGCCGAGTAGGTCGTCACCGGGTCACAGCCGAGCGCGACGGCGACGTCGAGCCGGTCGCCCATGCCGCGCCAGTCGGCCGCGCCGTCCTTGTGGATCTGCCAGTGCATGTAGGTCGTCCGCGCGTCGATCTTCTGCATGCGGTACATGCCGACGTTGCGCGTACCCGTGCGCGGGTCGCGCGTGATCACGGCAGGGAGCGTCACGAAGGGCGCGGGGTCGCCGGGCCAGCAGTGCTGGATCGGGAGGAGGTCGAGGTTCGGTTCGAGCACGAGTTCCTGGCAGGCACCGCGCGCCGATGGACTTCGGCATCGAGTCGGCCAGGCGCTTCAGCTTCCCCAGTCCCTTCATCTTCTCCACGAGGCCCTGCGGCGGCTGCATCTCGAGCACGTCCTCCACTCGCCGCGCGACGTCGTCCAGCCGGTCGACGCCGAAGGCGAGCGCCATGCGCCGCTCGGTGCCGAACTGGTTGATCAGGAGCGGGTGCTCCGAGCCCTTCGGGTTCTTGAAGAGGAGCGCGGGCCCGCCGCCCTTCACCATGCGGTCGACGATCTCCGTGACCTCGAGGTAGGGGTCGACCTCGGCCTCGATCTCGACGAGCTCTCCCTCCCGCCGGAGCAGGTCGATCCAGGAGCGAAGATCGGAGGCCGGCACCTCCTTCTGAGTTTATCCCTGTGGGTTCAGTAGACGCGGCGCTGGGCCGCCCGCCGCGCCTTGCGCTTGTGGCCGTAGTGCCGGCTGAGCTGTCCGACCAGGATCACGCCCACGAACACGAGCCCCGTGATCAGCATCCCGATGATGATGTGCCGGCCTTCCTCGGCGACCGACTCCTGGGCCAGCGGCAGCATCAGGGCGAGCACGCTCATCGGCGCGGGATTCTACGCGACTCGGCGGCGATGGAGCGCGAGCGCGTGCTCGACCGCCTCGGCCCCGGCTTCGCCGGCCGCGAGCCGGGCGAGCCGCCGCCCGTCGCGGTGCTCGCGCAGCGGCGCGCGGGCCGCCGACGAGCGCCGGGTCGTCCCTGCCGAGGAGCGCGACCGTCCCGCCCAGAGCTCCGCCGTCGGGGTCGCCGTCGCCCGTGTCCGGATCTGCGCGCAGGCCGGCGCACAGCGAGAGGAGCTCGGCCAGGTCGGCCACGACAGTCACGTAGCCGAGCTCCGAGATCCGGACGAGGCCGTGGGCATAGAGGTAGTCGCCGAGGAGCACGCTCGTGTCCCGGTCGCCGGCGTCGAAGAGTCGCGGCCGGCCGTAGTGAAGGAGATACCCCTCGTAGATCGTCTCGAGGCCGAGGGCGAACCGCTCCTCGCCGAGCGGCGAGAAGACCGCCTCGAGCTCCCGCTCGTGGCCGGGGAGGAGCACGGCGGCCCACAGGTCGCTCTCGCCTGCCGCCTCGTCCGCGATCGTCTCCCAGAGCTTGTGTTGCATCACCGGCACGATCCGGCCGCATTCTCCCTCTCACGCCCGAAGTCGTGATGCAACACAAGCGGTCTCCGGCCGTGGGTAGGCGCGACTCGGCCTAGGAGAGCCAGGCGGCTGCTTCGGCGGCCCAGTACGTGACGATCGCGTCGGCGCCGGCTCGCTTGATCGCCGTGAGGGACTCGAGCGCGGCCTGGCGCTCGTCCAGCCAGCCCTGCGCGGCCGCGGCCTTCACCATCGCGTACTCGCCGCTCACGTTGTAAGCGAAGAGCGGCGCGTCGAACCGCTCGCGGGCCGCGCGGATCACGTCGAGATACAGAAGCGCGGGCTTCACCATGATCGCGTCCGCGCCCTCCTCGAGGTCGAGCGCGCACTCGCGCAGGGCTTCGCGGACGTTGGGCGGATCGAGCTGGTAGCTCTTCCGGTCGCCGAACGCAGGCGCCGAGTCGGCCACCTCGCGGAAGGGTCCGTAGAAGGCGGACGCGTACTTGGCCGAGTAGGCGACGATCGGCGTCCGCTCGAAGCCGTCGTCGTCGAGCGCCGCGCGGACGGCGGCGACGCGGCCGTCCATCATGTCGCTCGGCGCGACGACGTCCGCGCCGGCCTCCGCGTGGCTCACGGCCGTCCGGGCGAGCAGCTCGAGCGTGAGATCGTTCACGACCTCCCCGTCCCGGACGACGCCGCAGTGTCCGTGGTCCGTGTACTCGCACAGGCAGACGTCCGTGAGGAGGACGAGCCCCGGCACGCCCTCGCGAAGCGCCCGGAGCGCTCGCTGCACGATCCCGTCCTCGTCGTAGGCGCCGGACCCGGCCTCGTCCTTCTCCTCGGGGATCCCGAAGAGGAGGACGGCGCCAACGCCGAGCGCCTGCACGCGTGCGGCCTCCTCGACGACGAGATCGACCGAGCGCCGCGAGATCCCGGCGAGTCCGGGAAGCGGCTCCTCGACGCCTTCGCCGGGGCAGGCGAACAGCGGGAAGACGAAGTCGGCGGGATCGAGCCGCGTCTCGCGTACAAGCGAGCGAAGCGGGCCGGTACGCCGGAAGCGCCGCAGGCGTGTGACGGGGAAGGACGCCACCCGGGAGAAGTTACCCGGTGATGTCCGCTTCCCAGATCAAGCGCCAGGTGTTCTTGCCGACGACGCCGTCGACGAAGAGGCGCTTCTCGCGCTGGAAGGCACGGACGACCTGCTCGGTCCGTGGGTTGAACTTGCCGGTCACGTCGACCTTCCAGCCCCGCTCGGCGAGCCGCGCCTGGCAGAGCTTCACGTTCTCGTCGTCCTTGCGGCCCTGGTGCGCGCGGTCCATGTCGTAGCCGGGGAACGGAGGCGCCTTCTTCCCCTTCTTCCGGGGGCCGGGAGGCAGCGGCTCGTGGTTCACGCCGCTGTGGCGCTCGAGCCAGAGCGCGATCGCCGCTTGCTGGAGAGCGCGGTCGAAGCGGAACGGCTTCGGCGTCCCGCCCTCGTTCGGCGCGAGGGAGAAGTGCATGGCGTCCTTCACGCTCCGCCAGCTCCCTCCCCAGCCGAAGCCCTCGCTCTTGAAGCACTGGACGAACTCCGGCGGCATGTCGGTCTTGAGCGCCCCGCTCGTGAAGGGGTTCTTGTCGGGATTGATGTCGACGGCGACCGCCCAGGCGTGTGCCGACCAGGACTTTCCGCTCGTCGTCGCGCGGCAGTTGTAGCTCTCGATCCGGTAGACGTCATACGGGACCTCGTACGCCTTCATCGCGGCGCGCAGGAGCTGGTTGGCCGCGCGGCGGTCGAACGGGATCGTCTTTCCGAAGACCGTGACCGGCACCTGGAGGGTTCGCTGGCAGTGCTTGCCGTAGAACTGTTCGAGCCCGGAAGCCATCGTCTCTTCTCCTCGTCGCTTGCCCGCCTCGAAGCTACACGACGAGGCGGCGCATGCCCAGGCGGGCGAGGAGGCCGAAGACAAGCGTAAGCCCGACGAGCCAGGCGGCCTCCTGCGCGATGTCCGCCCACGGGTCGGAGTCGTAGAGCGTCGACGCGAAGAGCGAGACCGCGTGGACGAACGGGAAGCCGTCCGATACCCAGGCGGCCGGGGCGACCGCGACCTCCGGGAGGAACCCGAGGAGCACGAGCGGGAGCGCGACGAGCAGGCCGACGAGCGCGGCCGTGCGCCCGTCGCGGGCGAGCACGCCGAGCAGCACGCCGAAGGCGCCGAACGCCGCGGCCGCGAGGGCGAAGCCGAGCGCGAGGATCGGCAGGCGGAACCACGACGCGAACGAGGTCGAGCCTGCGAGCTCGACAGCGAGGCCCGAGCGCCGCCGCGAGGACGAGACCGAGCGCGACGGCCACGACTGCGACGAGCACCGACCTTCTCGGCGACGAGCTCGCCGAGGCGGACGAGGCCACGCGAGAGCCGCCCGAGCACGTTCTCGTCCCGCTCGGACGCGATCCCCGCCGCGGCGAGGACGATGCACAGCAGCGCGATCGTGAGCGCGAGCGCGTACGCCTGCACCCGCGCGGAGAGCAGCCAGCTCCGCCGGCCCTCGTCGTCGCGCTCGAGGACGATCGGGTTCGCGGTCGCGCGCAACGTCTCGCCGGTCTGGTCGAGCGCGAGGAGTGCCTCGCGGACGAAGGTCTGGAGCTCCTCGATGTCCCGCTGCGACTCGGGATCGGTCGCGGTGCCCTCGAGCTCGCCCAGGAGCCGCTGCGCGCCCTCGAGCCCGACGATGTCGAACTCGTTCCCCGAGGAAGTCGCCCGTTCCGCCCTCGCGGATCAGGCGCACGTACTCGAGGTTCGCGTCGATGTAGGCGTCCTGGAGCCGCCGGTTCAGGTTGTAGACGAGTGCTTCGGTCTGCCTCTCGACCCGGCCCGCGAGGCCCCCGCGCGTGAGCCGGAGGACGAGCTCGGGCTGGCGAACGAGGCTCCTCAGGTCGCGAGACGAAGCCCCGCGGGACGACGATCGCGGCCACAACCTCGCCCGTCTCGAGCTGCCGCATCCGCCTCCTCCTCGGTCATCCGCACGAGGTCGACCTCACCCTCGACCTGCTCGAAGATGTCGTTCACGTCGAACCGTCTGGCCGCCGACCACGAGCTCGTTCGGGATCTCGTCCTGGTCGACGAACGCGACACGGGGCCGGTCGGCGGCGAAGCGCGCGACGAGCCCGACGAGGAGGGCGATGAGCACCGGGTAGAGGACGAGCGCGACGAGGAGCGCCGGCGAACGGCCGAGCACGCGCAGGTCCTTGCCGAGAAGGAGCCCGATCCGCCGCGTCACGCGAAAACCTGGGCCTCGGGCGCGCGCTCGTACTCCTCGTACGGGCCGGCGAAGACGAGCTGTCCCGCCTGGAGGACGGCGACGGCGCTCGCGACCCGCTCGACCTCGTCCAGGTTCTGCGTGGCGAAGACGACTGCGCCCCCGCCTGCGGTGACGCGCGCGACGAGCTCCCAGAGACGCCGTCGCTGGCCCGGGTCGAGCGACGCCGTCGGCTCGTCGAGGAGCAGGACATCGGGATCGGTGAGGAGCGCGATCGCGAGGTTGAGCCGCTGTTGGTTCCCGGCCGAGAGGTCTCCCGACGGACGGTCCGGCGCGTCGATCGCCGCCACGCTCGAGCGACCGCTCGACCGCCGCGTCGGCGTCGGCGCAGTCCCTCCAGCCGCGCGAAGAGGCGCAGGTTCTCGCGCGCCGAGAGCCGGCCGTACTGGGCGGGCCGCTGCGGCACCCAGCCGATCCGGTCTCTGCGTCCGGCGGGACTCGACCGACCCGGAGCTCGGCTCGAGCGCGCCCGCGAGGAGCGCGAGCAGCGTCGACTTCCCGGCGCCGTTCGGCCCGATCAGCGCCAGGGTCTCGCCCGCGTGCACAGTCGAGGCTCGTCGGGTGCAGCGCAACCTGCGAGCCGTAGCGCCGTGCGACCTCGTGCGCGGCGAGGAGAACGCCTTCGGCCGAGGTCGGTCGTCCGCCGGGCGTGTCACCGTGATCGAGGCCGACGGGACTCACCTTCGGCCGATCGTAGCGATGGCTCAGCTCTACGATCACGAGGCGGAGCGGCTCGGCCGCGGAGGGACGGCGGCGGAGGCCTGGGACTGGTTCCCGACCGACGGCGCGCTCGCGCTCGAGTGGGAGGAGCCGCCGCCGCGTCGGGCTTCACGTCGTCCGCGATGAGCCGCCTGACCGGTTGCCCGCCCCGGACGAGTCGGGTAGCGTGGCGCGGATGGCTAGGCCCGAAGCCACCGGGCTTGCCGGGCGTGCCGCGCTGCGGGAGCGGGAGAAGCGCCAGGTTGCAGGCGCGCGCGGCGGCTTGCCGTCCTGCTCGTCGTGGCGGCGGTCCTGCTCGTCGTGCTCCTCCTGACGGCGTTCGGCTCGGACGGCCCGCGGCTTGCGACCGAGACGGGCCCCGCACCGGCGCAGCGCCTCCTGCCGTCGGGGCCGCCCCAGCCCCAGGTCGTCGCGACGCAGGACTCGCTCCGGCTCCAGCTTCCGATCAACCAGCGCCGCGTGACGGCGATCGGCTACCACGCCGCCGGCACCGCGGCGCTCGCGCTCGAGCCGGTCGGCTCGCAGGCGAACGCCGGCCTCTTCGGGCGGCTCTTCCAGCGACTCGTCGGCAGCGACGACTCGAGCATCCGCTACTACCTCATCGAGGGCGGCGTCGGCCCGCGAACCGGCGGCCTGGACGTCGGCGCTCCGGTGAAGACGGACGTCTACGCGCCCGTGGACGGAACCGTGATCGCGATCTCCGACCGGATCGTGGACGGACGCCCGTACGGGAAGCGCATCGAGATCCAGCCGGCGGGCAACCCGAGCGCCATCGTCGCGCTCTCGAACCTCGAGATCGACCCGGCGCTCACGCGTGGCTCGACGCTCGTCGCCTCCGCGACGAAGCTCGGCCGCGTGATCGACCTCTCGAGCGTGGAGCGCGCAGGTGCTCGCCCGCTACACGCAGGACGACGGCCAGCACGTGCACGTCGAGCTCCACGCGGCCGCGTCCACCGGCACCCCGTAGTCTCCGCGTCGGGTGAGGATCCTCTTCCTCGGCGACGTCTTCGGCGCGCCCGGCCGCAGGGCCGTGGAGTCGCGCCTGCGCCGATCTCCGCGACGAGCTCGAGATCGACTTCTGCGTCGTCAACGGCGAGAACGCCGCCGACGGGATCGGCCTCACCGCCAAGCTCGCGGAGAAGCTGCTCGCGGCCGGCGCCGACGTCGTCACCACCGGCAACCACGTCTGGCGCCAGCGCGACCTCCTCCCCTACCTGGGGACGACCGACCGCGTGCTCCGGCCCGCGAACCTCGGCGGAGAGGACGCACCGGGCCGCGGCGTGACGATCCGGCCGGCGGCCGACGGGACGCCGGTGGCCGTCATCAACCTCCAGGGAGCCCTCTTCCTGGACGTGGCCGTGCACCCGTTCCTCGTCGTGGACGAGCTGGTCGGGAGGCTCGCAAGCGGCGCGAGGATCGTGCTCGTCGATTTCCACGCCGAGGCGACGAGCGAGAAGATCGCGCTCGCGCGCATCCTCGACGGGCGCGTCACCGGCGTCTTCGGCACGCATACGCACGTGCAGACAAACGACGCCCGCGTCCTCCCGGGCGGCACCGCGGCGATCACGGACGCAGGCATGACGGGCCCGCACGACTCGGTGATCGGCGTCCGCGCGGACCTCGCGATCAAGCGCATGCAGCACCGGGTTGCCGGTGCGTTTCCACCCGGCCGAGGGAGACGTCCGGATCGAGGGCGTCGTCGTCGAGTGCGGGGAGGACGGTCGCGCTACGGGCTGTCGCGCGCTCCGCGTCCCCGTGCCGTAGCGACCGCGAGGGCGAGCGTCGAGAGCGACGAGGAGGAGGTCGCGGCACGAGGACGAGCCACGCGACGGGCTCGAGCGCGACGACGTCCCAGTAGCGGGACGGAAACCAGAGTTGCGTGAAGACGAGCGCCGCCGCGAAGAGGCCGGCCGGCAGGAGCCCGCGCGCCGAGCGCGAGCGGCACGAGGGGCAGGAGCCACACGAGGAACTGCGGCGAGAGCACCTTCCCGAACGCGACGAACGCGGCGACTGCCGCCGCCGAGCGACGAAGAGCCGCAGCGCGATCCCGGCGCGAACGGGCGAAGAGCACCCAGACGCGATCACGGCGAGCGCCTGCGCGACGGTCGTCAGGGTGGCGAGGCGTCGGGGAGCGCCGCCGGCGAGGTTCTGCGAGCCGTGGCTCGAAACGACCGTCGCCTCGTAGATCCCGAGGCGGTCGGCCGCGAGCAGAAGGCCGGCGCCGAGGCTCTCGATCTGGAGCGGACGGCCCGTCTGCCGCGTGACGAGTCGACGACTCCTCCCGGTGAGGCGAGGAGGAACGGCAGGAAGACGAGGACGACGACCGTCGCGAAGACCGCGAGCGCGGCGAGAGCCTCCCGCCGCCCGTGCCGGCGGGCGACGTAGAGGAGCGCGATCGGCAGGAGGACGAGCGGGTAGAGCTTGGCACTCACGGCGGCGCCGAGGACCAGCAGCCCGAGACGCGGGCGGGCGGACGCGAGCGCGGCCAGCGCCCCGGCCGTGAGCGCCGCCGGCCAGAAGTCGTAGCGCGACAGAACGAGCGAGCCGAGCAAGAGGGGCGAGAGCGCCGCGAGCGCAACGCCGCCGTAGAGCTCGCCGGCCGAGGAGCCGACGGCGCCGAGCGCCGCCGCCACGCAGACGACCGCAGCCGCCGCGCAGGCGAGCATGAGGAATCGAAGACCTGGTCGTAGTCGTCTCCGTCGAAGAGGGACGGAACGAGGAAGACCGGGAGCGCAAGCGGCGGGTACTCGAGCTCGAAGTCCCGGTACGGCACCTGCCCGTCGGTCATCGCATCGCCGTAGCGACTGGTACACCGGCGTGTCGACGATCAGCGTGTCGTCGTACCAGGCCGTGTGCAGGAGCGCCCAGGAGAGGCAGACGAGCGCGACCCCGAGCGCGGCCGCCGTCGTGACCCGCAGGGGATCAGCCCGCGGGTACGAGCGCTCGGATCTCGCGATCACGCGGGGGCGGCTCCTCGCCCTCCGCCGCCTCGACGGCGACGCGCCGCCGCGCGGCCGGCGCGAGGAGCGCGACGGCGACGAAGGGGAAGAACCACGGGATGTAGAGGTAGAACCAGTGCGTCAGGACGAGCTCGAAGCCGATCAGGAGCGCGCCGGAGAGCGCGGCGAGCTGCAGCGGGCTCTTCCGACGCGGGAGGAAGTAGAGCGTGAGCGCACCGGCGACCAGCAGTCCCTTGAGGACGGTCTGGAGGAGCGCGAGATCGGGGTAGCGGTACTGGTCCCAGTCCCAGATCGAGAACGGCGAGGGCCGGGAGAGCTGCCAGCCGAACGTGCGATCCCAGAAGACGCGGGCGGCGTGCAGCGGGTCCGGCTCGAGCAGGAACATCCAGAACGCGAGCGCGGTCGCGAGCAGGAAGCCGCCCCCGAAGAGCAGGAGCCGCCGCGGCGCGTCGCGGTCCAGGCCGCTCGGGTACGACGCCCAGAGCGGGGCGAGAAGCAGCGCGGCGAACTTCGCCCAGGCGGCGAGCGCGATGAAGGCGCCGCGCGCGGGCGGGGACGAGACCAGCCAGAAGCCCCAGATGAGGATCGCCGGCATGATCGCGTCGTTCGAGTTCGAGCTCGAGACGTACTGCGTGAACGGGTACGCGGCCCAGGCGAATGCGAGTGTGACCGCAAGCCGATTCCCGCCGAACCGCCTCCCGACGAGCGCAAGCCCCGCAATCGCGAGCAGGTCCCAGCAGGATCGCGGTCAGGTGCGCGGCCGGGAGGTCGTCCCAGTCGCCCGCTCCAGCCGAAGCGCGACGTAACCCGGGCACGTAGCCGAGGTAGGTGACGGGCCCGTACGTGTCGCCGCGCTCGTTCGCCGACTCGCACAGCCCGTTTGTCTGGATCCGCTCCCGCACGTAGCCGTCCGCGTCCGCGTCGCCGCACTTCTTCCCGTCGTCGGTCGGCATGTGCCCGAACGGCATCTCGCCCTGCGAGACGATCCGCTGCGCTCCGATCACGCCCGCGTAGCCGACGTCGATCACGTTCGAGGCCTCGGCGTTCAGCCCGATGCGGAAGCCCGTGAGGAAGACCGTCGCGGCGAGGAGCACCCACACCGGCCAGACCGGCCGCGCCGGAAGGCGAGCCGCGCCCGCGCACGCCGATCCAGAGGAGCCGCCCGAGCAGGTAGAGAAGCGGCGGGTAGACGAGCGGCATGGCGCGGAAGACCTCGCCCCGGTTGAAGAAGAGGAGCGAGAGCGAGAACGAGAGGAGGACGAGGAGGTCGAGGTTTCGGACGGAGAGCGGCCGGCGCCAGTCGGCGAGCCCGATCAGGAAGACGAGGCAGAAGCCGATCCAGATGAGCGGGTCGTTGATCTTCCGGCCGAAGGCGCCGTCGTAGCCGCGCGCCATCTTCCACGCGACCTGCGGCCCGGTCCACGCCTCCGTGACCCGGGTGCTCGAGTCGTCGACCTTCGCGAGCGACGATCTGCCCCGCCTTGCCGGGCGCCCAGACCTTGACCTCCCAGACGCCGGTGTCCTCGTCGAAGGTCGCCTCGTCCGTCAGCTTCTCGCCGCGGTAGCGCTCGACCCAGTCGCGCGACCTTCGGGTTCGCGCATGGCGGCGGCGATCGCCTGCTCCTCGGTCAGCTCGGGCTCATCGCCGCCCAGCGGCGGTACGAACGGCGTCTGGACAGGTTCCCGTCCGCGTCGTAGACCGGCTCGCTCGGCGACTGCAGCCGCCGCCGGCGCCGCGAGCGCAAGCGCCGCGAGCAGCACGCCGAGCGTCATGAGCCTCAGTGCGCGCCGGAAGCTCCACAGCTTGTTCACGGCGAAGTTCCAGGGCGTCACGAGCACGATCGCGATCGCCTGGGCCGGCACCTTCGGGAGCCCGAGCGCGACGAGGACGGCGAGAAAGACCAGGTTCGCGGCGAGCGCAACGGTCGCGACCGACGAGGAACTTGAGCCCCTGGTAGACGAGATGGCCGCGCTGGTGGCGGAACGTCCAGAGCCGGTTCCACACGTAGTTGTTCGTCACGGCGACGAGGAAGGAGCAGACGGCTGCGACGAGGTAGTTCACGTCGGCCACGAGGACGAGCGCCGAGAACACGGCGAGGTTGACGACGTAGCCGGAGGCGCCGACCGCGGCGAACTTGGCGAGCTGGACCCAGTTCGCCGGCCGGCGGAGCGCGGGCACGACCCGGCCGGCAAGCGGCGGGCGCGCGGTCGCGGCGTCGGAGTCCGACGGCATGGGCCAAGGGTAGACGCGCCGCCGTTACCGGTCCGGCCCTGCCCGCCAGCCCCTCCGCGCCGACGAGCGGCACGAAGCGGCACGGCACCGAGCGGACGACGGCAGGGCCCTTCCGGGCTCCGGACCGCGACCTGGAGGCGCTGGCCCTCGGCGTCCCCGACCGGCACGACGAGGCGGCCGCCGGGCGCGAGCTGCTCGTAGAGCGCCATCGGCAGCTCGGGCGCTGCCGCGGCGACGGTGATCGCGTGAAGGGCGCCTCCTCCGGGAGCCCGAGCGAGCCGTCGCCCACGTGCACGGCCACGCCCCGTAGCCCGCCGCTGCGAGGCGGCCGCCGCGCCAGGGCGGCCAGCTCGGGAATCCGCTCGATCGTGTGCACCGTCGCGCCGAGCTCGGCGCAGGACGGCCGCCGCGTAGCCGGAGCCCGTGCCGACGTCGAGCACGCGGTCGCCCTCACGCACCCCGGCGGCCTCGGCGATCAGCGCGACCATGTACGGCTGCGAGATCGTCTGGCCGTAGCCGATCGAGACGCGGCATGTCCTCGTAGGCGCGCCGCCGGTCTTCCGGGTCGACGAACGCCTCGCGCGGAACGCGGCCCATCGCCTCGAGCACGCGCTCGTCGCGGATCCCGCGCCGCGGAGCTGCTCGGTCGACCATCGCCCGGCGCGCGTCGGCGGGCGCCGGCTCAGACATTGCGGGCGCCGCGCTGGCAGGCCATCGACGCGGGCGGGGTCGACGCCGAGGTACGCGAAGGCGAGCGGGCGCGAGGTCGGTCGATCGCGGGCCGCTCGGGCAGCAGCGGCTCGTCGAAGCCCGCGGCGACGAGCGGGACGGTCGAGTCGCCCGGCGGCGAGCGAGCCGTGGCTCCCGCCGCCCGACGTGGTGCGCGCCCGCCGAGGTCGGCGAGCTCGAAGCCCTCGCGCGCCGAGACGAGCACCTCGCCGGCGTTCGGGCACGCGAGCGCGCGCCAGGCCCGCTCGAGGCCGTTCGGGTAGCGGCCTCGTCGAGCACGTCGGCGTCGCCTTCGAGCCGCCAGCCCTCGTCGTCCGGCCGGAAGCGAAGCTCCTCCCCGTCGCGCGCGGGCGATCGCCGAGTCGTCCTCGCGGAAGAGCGAGACGTCCGGCTTCGACGTCGTCCAGCCGCTCGGCGAGCGCCCGCGTCCCGACCGGACACGACGGCAGGCGGTAGACCATTCCCGAGCGGTTCGAGGCCGTCACCACGACGTCCGCCGAGTCGGGGTCGCCGCGGCGGCCCGGCAGCACCGAGAGGTCGTCAAACGCGTCGTGCAGCGTCGCGACCTCGATCGACCGGCGTCTGGCCGTGGTCCGAGCAGACGAGGACGGCGTAGCGCTCGAGGAGCTCGTCCGGGCCCGCCCGCCGCGTCCATGAGCCGGCCGACGCTCGCGTCCGCGCGGGCGAGCGCGTCGAGCGCGGACGCCGGACCGGCGAGGTGCGACGCGTAGTCGAAGTCGGGGAGGTAGAAGACGAGGAAGTCGAAGCCGTCCCGCGTGACGAGCCAGCGGCCGACGAAGCCGGCGTAGGCGTCGATGGACCCTTCGAGGCGGGAGCGGATCGCGAGCGGCGCACCGGTCTTCTCCGACTCGAAGAGGTTGAAGAAGAAGAACCGCCTCGGTCCGTAGACGGCCTCGTACCAGCGGTTCCGCGAGGCAACGCCCGGGAGCTTGATCGGGTGGCGCGTCCGCCCTCGGTAGCACGTGAAGTTGATCGCCGCAGGCGATGAGACCCGCGTCCTCCACCGCCTCGAAGACGGTCGTCGCCGCGGGGCTCAGGTGAGCGTGGTTCATGTTGAAGACCGAGTCCCGGAACGCCTGGCGCGCACCGACCGCGCGCATCGCCGGGAAGGACGAGCCGTACTCGACGATCCGCTCCCTCGCCGCGATGGAACCAGGCCAGGTGGGGGATCCCGTGCACGTCGGGATGCGCGCCCGTCGCGATCGAGGTCAGGCAGACCGGCGTCACCGACGGGAACGTCGTGACGCCGCGCCGCGACTCCCCCTCGCCGCGAGATGCGCGAGGGCGGGCAGGCGCCGCGCTCGAGCCCGCGCTCGAGGAGCTCGGGCGTCAGGCCGTCGATGACGACGAGGACGAGCTTCTTGGCCGGCGGCTGCGCCACGGCGGGACTAGTCCTTGGCGAGGACGCGCAGGCCGGCGTAGCGGCCCGAGGCGCGGCGGCGCAGGCGCTCACCGAAGAGGGGCGCAAGCAGCGCCTCGAGGTACCCGGCCGCCGGCACGAGCGCGAGCAGTGCGACCGCGAGCGCCGCCGCCGGAACGGCCGCGCGTGCGAGGTGGCGGAACGAGAAGACGCCGATCGCGACCCCGCCGAGGGTGCCGAAGACGGCCCAGATCGTCGCGAGCGCAGCGATCACACCGGTTGCGACCGCGACCGCGGTCACGAGCGCGACGGCAAACTCGCGGCCCTCGCCGCGCGGGCAGTCCCGGGATCCCCGCGGCAACTCCGAGCCCGATTGCGACGCCGAGCCAGTACCAGTCGAAGAGTCCGTCCACGAGGGCCAGTGTAGCCCCGGGCTCCTATGCTCGCCTGCATGGATCTCGGAACGATCCTGGGAATTCTCATCGTGGTCATCGTCGTCCTGCCGGTGCTGCAGCGCCGCATGCTCACGACGCGCCGCGTGCGCGCGCTCAGGGCGCTCGAGGAGGAACGGGGAGCGCGCGTGATCGCACTCATCCACCGCCAGGAAACGATCGGGTTCCTGGGCGTCCCGCTCTTCCGCTTCATCGACATCGAGGACTCGGAGGCGGTGCTGCGCGCGATCCGGATGACGCCGGACGACCGGCCGATCGACGTCCTCCTGCATACGCCGGGCGGCCTGGCGCTCGCCTCCGAGCAGATCGCCCTAGCGCTCGCGGCCCATCCTGCCCGGGTGACCGTCCTCGTTCCGCACTACGCGATGTCGGGCGGAACGCTGATGGCGCTCGCAGCCGACGAGATCCGCCTGGATCCGGCCGCCGTGCTCGGGCCCGTCGACCCTCAGCTAGGCGACCTGCCGGCGGCGTCGATCGTCCGCGTCGTCAGGCAGAAAGCCTCTCGAGCGGCTCGACGACCGCACGCTCATCCTGGCCGACGTCGCGGAGAAGGCCGTTGCCCACATGAAGGACGTGGTCACCGGACTCCTCTCCGAGCGGCTCGGCCGGGAGAAGGCGCAGGCGGTCGCCGAGCAGCTCGCCGGCGGCCACTACACGCACGACGATCCGATCACGGTCTCGGAGGCGCGGGAGCTCGGGCTCCCGGTCGAGGAGGGCATCCCCGACGAGGCGTACGAGGTCATGGCGCTCTTCCCCCAGGCCGGCGGCCGGCGGCCGAGCGTCCAGTACATCCCACTCCCTGCACCTCCCGAGCCGCCCGGCGGCCGGCGCTCTGCGCGGCCGTAGCCGCCGTTTCGTTCGCAGCGCGGCAGGGAAGAACTTCCAGGTCCCCGATCGTCCAGTGGAGGTTTCCAGTTGCGTACGAACTCCTCGCTTCCCATGCTCTTGTTCTTCACCTCGCCCACGTCCGGGCCCGCACGGCGCATGGAGAGCCTGCTCGCGCACCTGGCCCGCAAGGAGCGTGACCGCCTCCGCGATCTCGCTCGTCGACGTGACCGAGAACGCAGCCCTCGCCGAGAAGTTGCGGGTGACCGACATCCCGGCGCTCGTCCTCGTCAAGGACCGGCGGGTCGTCGACCGCCTCGAAGGACGGGTGAGCGCACCGAAGATCGAGCGGATGCTCGAGCCCTACCTCGCCGGCGACCCTGTCGCCGTGCCCTGAATCCGCGCCCGCGCAACCCTCGTATAGTCGTCCGGAAGGACTCCCGCCAGGGGCGTTCCTGCGCGGGACCTGCGGACGGAAGGAGGAAGAATGGTTCGGAAGCGCAGATGGGGGATGCTCGCTGTGGTTGCGGTGCTCGGCCTCGGGGTCGCTTCCTACGCGGTTGCAGCCGGCGGCTTCGGCGGCAACAACGGCAAGGGCAAGACGGAGCTTCAGCGCGAAGCTCCACGGCTACCAGGAAGTGCCGGCCGTCTCCTCGACCGGGGAGGGCACGTTCCGCGTCCGCCTCGTCGAGGAGGACAAGCTCCACTTCGTCTTCGAGTATTCGGGCCTCGAGGGTGGGAACTCGCTCTTCGCGCACATTCACTTCGGCCAGTTCAGCGTGAACGGCGGCGTGTCCGCATTCCTCTGCGGCGGCAGCACGAAGCCGACTCCGTGCCCGAACGGCTCCGGCACGGTCGAGGGTGACATCACACCGGCGGACGTCGTCGGGCCGAACGCCCAGGGCATCGAGCCCGGGTCGTTCGACGAGCTCCTAGCCGCGATGCGGGCCGGCAAGGCGTACGCGAACATCCACACGACGCGGTGGCCCGGCGGCGAGATCCGCGGGCAGATCGGCCGCGGTCGCGGGCGTGACTAGCACTCCGTAGCGGTTTCGAACGTCGAGCCCGGCGGCCTTCGGGTCGCCGGGCTCTAGATGACTGGATGCTCGAGGCGGTCGATCACCTCGAGCAGGAAGGCGCTCGCGCGGACGCCGTCGACCACGCGGTGGTCGAACGTGCAGGAGAGCCAGCCGATCCTCCGCGCGACGATCTCGCCTTCCCGGACGACCGGCTGCTCGCGGACGCGGTGCAGGCCGAGGATCCCGACCTCCGGGTGGTTCACAAGCGGTGTCGCGAAGAGCCCGCCGAGCTTCCCGCCGCTCGAGACCGTGAACGTCGAGCCGCGCAGCTCCTCGGGCTTGAGTGTGCCGGCGCTCGCGCTCTCGGCGAGCCGGGCGCCTCGGCCTCGAGGTCGTCCAGCGAGCGCTCGCTCGGCGCTCGCGGATGACCGGGACGACGAGGCCCTGCTCCGTCTGCACGGCCAGTCCGAGGTCGAAGCGCTCGAGGAACACGATCTCCTCGCCCTCCAGACGGGCGTTCAGCTCCGGCACCGCACGGAGGCCGTCCACCGTCGCCTGGAGAAGGTAGGGCAGGTAGCTCCGCTCGCCTCGCACCTCGTCCAGCGCCGTGAAGTCGCATTCCTCGACGACCGTGACGGCGGGGACCTCCCGGTGTGCCGTCGTCAGATGTGCAGCGATCAGCTTGCGCACGCCCCGGAGCGGCTCGCGGCGCTCGCCCTCGCGGGCCTCCGGCTCGGCTCCGCCGCTCGCGCGCCGCACGTCGTCCTCCGTGATCCGTCCCTGCGGGCCCGTCCCGGCGACGGCCGCGAGTTCGACCCCGAGCTCCGCGGCCAGCCGGCGGACGAGCGGCGTCGCCCGGACGCGATCGGTCGACGGCGGCGGCGCCGAGACTGGGGAATCCTGGGCGGCGGTCTGTTGCGGCGCCGGCTCGGCCCGCGGCTGCTCGTCACCGGCCGGTGCCGTGCCGTCCGCGCCGATCACGACGAGAACGGTGCCGACGGGCACCGTCTCGCCCTCCTCGACGAGGATCTGCGCGACCTTCCCGGCCGCCGGGGACGGGATCTCGACGGTCGTCTTGTCCGTCTGGATCTCGACCAGCGGCTGATCCTCGCCGACCTCGTCGCCCTCGGCGACGAGCCAGCGCGCGATCTCGCCCTCGGTCAGGCCTTCGCCGAGGTCGGGGAGCTTGAACTCGTACGCCACCGCCTCATTCTCTCAGCGCGGAGTCCACGGCGTTCCGATCCACGCGTCGGCCGGCGCGATCAGGACGCGGAGACCGATCCGCGCGCTGTCCTCGCCGCGGAACTCCCAGAGAGAGACCGCCTGCGCGTCGACAGGGACGTCCGGCGCGACGGCCGCCGGGACGTAGCCGGCCTGGAGCCGGCGCTCGGCATCCCAGATCCCGACGGCGTTCGGGTCGTGCTCGTTCTCCGGCTCGGCGACGAGCGCCAGCCGGAGCCCGGGCGTGAACGCGGCGTCCTGCAGGGCGTCGAGTCGGTACGAGGCGCCGGCGACCGGAACGACGAGGAGCCGCTCGTCGTCCCACCGGACCGGCTCCCGCGTCGCGGCGTCGCGCAGCCAGTAGCCGGCCTCCCCGCGCTCGAGCCAGAGACGCAGCCGTCCGCTCAGAACTCGAGGACGCGGCGCGCCGCGGCGACGACCCGCTCGACCGAGGGCATGTACGCGTCCTCGATCTGCCAGTACGGGTAGGGCACGTCGTAGCCCGTGACCCGGATCACCGGCCCTCGCAGGTCGAGCATCGCCTTCTCCGCGAGGATCGCCGCGAGCTCGGCGCCGAATCCGGCCACGCGTGGAGCCTCCTGGACGATGACGACACGGCCGGTCCTCGCCGCCGACGCCAGGAGCGCCTCCTCGTCGAGCGGCTTGAGCGAGCGGATGTCCAGCACCTCGGCGCTCGCCTCGCCGGCGAGGGCGTCGGCCGCCTGCTCCGAGAGCGGCACCATCGCACCGTAGGCGACGAGCGTCACGTCGCTCCCCTCCCGCGCAATTCGGGCCTTGCCCAGCGGGACGACGTGCTCGCCCTCGGGTACCTCGCCGCGCATCGTCCGGTAGTGGAGCTTGGGCTCGAGCACGACGACGGGATCGGGATCGCGGATCGCCGCCGCGAGCAGGCCCTTCGCGTCGGCGGGCGTGGAGGGAATCGCCACCTTCACCCCCGGCGTGTGGACGTAGTAGGCCTCGGGGGAGTCGTCGTGGAGCTCCGGCGCCCGCACGCCTCCGCCGTACGGCATCCGGATCGTGAGCGGGAACTCCATGTGGCCGCCGGTCCGCCAGCGGTACCGCCCGACGTGGGTGATGAGCTGGTCGAGACAGGGGTAGCTGAACGCGTCGTACTGCATCTCGCAGACGGGACGCCAGCCGGCCATGCAAAGCCCCACCGCGGTGCCCAGGATCCCGGCTTCCGCGAGCGGCGTGTCGACGCAGCGGTCGGGGCCGTACCGGTCGCGCAGGCCCGCGGTCGCCCGGAAGACACCGCCAGCGCGGCCCACGTCCTCTCCCATCACCATGACGGAGGCGTCGCGCTCGAGCTCGACGTGGAAGCAGTCGTTCACCGCCTCGACGAGCGTGCGCTCAGCCACTCGAGCGTCCCAGGATGCGGCGGAGCTCGGCGAGGTCATCCGCCTGCGACGGCGGCGGGTCGCCGTACGCGTGCTCGAATACGAGGCCGATGTCCGCGGGGGGCTCTGCCTCGGCGGCGGCAATCCCGGCACGCATGACCTCGGCCGCCTCGGCGCGGATCGCGTCGGCTTCCTTGTCGGAGAGCACGCCGAGGCGCCGCAGGTACCCCTCGTAGCGTCCGACGCACTCGCGCTTCTTCTCCTCCTCGACCCGCTCGAGATCGATGTAGGCCTTCGGGTCGTCGGCGGTCGCGTGAGGGGCCGTCCGGTAGGTCACCGCCTCGATGAAGGTCGGCCCGTCGCCGGCCCGCGCGCGCTCGACAGCCTCCCGCGTGGCCTCGAAGACGGCGAGCACGTCGCACCCGTCAACCCGCACGCCGGGCATTCCGTACCCGACCGCCTTGTCCGCGAGCGACTCGGCATTCGTTTGTGCGGAGAGGGGCGTCGAGATCGCCCACTGGTTGTTGTTGCAGAAGAGGATGAGGGGCGCGCGCATGACCGCGGCGAAGTTGGCGCCCTCGTGGAAGGCGCCCTCCGAGGTCGCACCGTCGCCGAAGTACGCGATCGCGACCGCTTCCTCGCCCCGGAGCTTCTTGCCCCACGCGAGCCCGGCCGCGTGCGGCACGTGCGTGCCGATCGGAACGGAGATCGAGGCCACGTTGTAGTCCGCCGGATTCCACCAGCCGGCCGGATGGCCTCGCCACCACGAGAGGATCGTCGCGGCCGGCATACCGCGGAGAAGCCCCATCGCCGACTCGCGGTACGACGGGAAGATCCAGTCCTCGTCCGCGAGCGCATAGGCCGAGCCGGCCTGCATCGCCTCGTGGTTCCAGAAGATCGCGTAGGTGCCGATGCGCCCCTGGCGGTGGTACACAACGGAGCGCTCGTCGTACGTCCGCAGGAGCACGAGGTCGCGGAAGAGTGCGATGAGGTCGGTCTCGGAGACGCCCTCGACCTCGCCGTCGGCCACGGCGTCACCGTCGCCGATGACGCGCCGAAGCTCCCTCTCGTCGGCCGCAAGCTGTGCCATACGAGCCGCATTATCGCCCACGGAGTCCGGCGCCTAGAGGCCTGATGTGGAATAGGCGCGCCCATTTCGCATCAGGTCTCTAGTCGCCGACGAGGACGTCGAGCGCGCCGCGCTCGGCCTGGAAGTGCGCGTCCGTCACGTCGCCGAGGTCCTCGCCGTCGACCTGGAGCGGCGTCGGGCCGTCGCACTCGAGCCGGATCGAGTCGGCGTCGTGCACGTGGATCACCCAGGGCGCAGCGGTGTGCGTAGGGCGGACAAGCACCGACCAGGCGGCGCGCGAGAGACGAGCCGGGCCGAGGGCCACGGGGGCGACGAGGTCGAGGCCGAGCTCGAAGCGCGCCGCGGGCGCTACGTGGAGCGCCGCCGGGCCTGCATAGGTGTACGGATCGCAGTTGGCGACGAGCGCGAACGCGGCGCGGCCGCGCCCGAGCACGGTGAGCGCCGGGCGAAGCTGGAAGCGCCGGCGCGCGAGGAGCCCCGCGAGCGCGAGCGCGAATGCGAGGTCGCCGGGGCGGCGGCCTCCCGACCGGCCACGCCGGTCGATCTCCCGGACGAGCTCCGCGTCGAGCCCGATCCCGGCCGAGAAGAGGAAGCGGCGCGACCCGCTCGACCGGCCGTCGTACTCGATCCGGCCGAGCGAGATCCGGCGATTCCTCCCCGTCCGCGCGAGCACGCGGGCGCATTCGACCGGGTCGCGGGGAAGCCCTAGCGCCCGTGGGACGACGCTCGTCCCGCCGCCCGGGACAAAGCCGACGGCGACCTCGCCCTCGAGACCGTTCACCGCTTCGTTGTAGCCCCCGTCGCCCGAGTAGACGTAGATGCGCTCGCACGTGCGGCAGGCCTCCTCGGCCAGCTCGGCCGCGTGTCCAGGCCGCTCGGTGAGCACGGTCTCCAACGGGCCGCCCGCTCCCAGCTCGCGTTCGACGGCGGCGACGAGGTCGGGTGTGACCCGCGACGCGCGCGGATTGACGATGAGAATCGCGCCGCCGATCGGCCGAGCTTAGAGAACGGGGAGCGGGGACCCCGCCCCAGCGGAGTCCCCGCCCCGTTCCCGCGGTTACGCCGCCGGCGGCGGTGGGATCGGAACCGGAAGTGGCGTCGTCAGGCCACACAGGAGATCGCCGAGGAGCGCTCCGCGGTTCGCGCTGATCGTCAGGTGGACCAGGTTCAGGTGGACGCGGAGCCCGAGCACCCGCAGGTCGAGCGGGCCGAGCACCAGGTTCAGGATCGGGCAGGCCCCCGGCTGCTGCGCCGCCTGTGTGTTGATCGGCGCGGTCAGATTGGTCGAGCCGACCGTCTGTCCGCCCATCGTGCGGGTCAGCTTCCGGGCGGCGGTCGTCGCCTGCTGCCGACCGAGGACGTTTCGTCCGGCCAGCGAGCAGAGCAGCGACCCGAGGATGCCTCCTCGCGAGTTTGCCGTGATCCGGAGCACGAGCGGCCGCTCGAGTCGGATGATGAGCCCGAGGAGATTTACCTCGAGCGCGTTCAGCCGGAGCGTCAGGACCTCGCAGATCCGCGACATCGACCGGCTGCTCCGGACGACCTGCATCGTGATCGGCTTCGTCACGCGGTAGGTCTGCCCGGTACTGGACGTATAGGTGCCGATCGCCGTCCCCTTCGCCACGAGGCGCCCGCTCCGGTTCACGAAGCGGTTGACCTTGAAGTTCAGGCGGACGTCGCCGGCCAGCGTCTCAGCGGCGGTCGCCTCTCCTGCGACCACTGCCGAGCCGCCGGCGTTCGCCGACGCCGGAGCAATGCTCCAGAGCGCGGCGACTGCCGCGATAGCGAGCGTAATGATGAGTCGTGTTCTCACAAATCCCCCTTGATTGTCATGGTGAGGAACCCCTCCCCGGATGTCACTGCGCAGCGAGCCGTTACCATCCCCGCCCTCCCGTCCGGGGAAACATCCGCCAGTCGGGGCAGCCGAACTACTTACGCGGGCGTCGAATAGCCGCGCATGCCGTCTACCAAGAGGGCGTAGAACGCGTCCGCGAGCTCCACCGTGTCCGCCCCGGGACGGAGCCACGTATAGGCCCAGTTCGCCGCCGAGAGGAAGAGCAGCGCGGCCACGTGCTCGTCCAGGTCCGTGCGCAGCTCGCCCTGCTCGCGACCCTCGCGGAAGAGCGCGCTGATCCGCTCCTCGTACCGGCGCCGCTCGGCGAGGATCTCGTCGCGGCGCCCGGCTTCGAGGTAGCGCCACTCGCGGACGAAGACCGTCGAGACCTCGAGCTGCTCGGCGACGAGCTCAAGATGAGCCCTGAGCGCGAGCCGGATCTTCTCGGTCGGCGGTAGCCGCTCGTCGATCTGGTCGAGCGCCGCGTGAAAGGCGTCGGCGCCCTCCCGCATGATCGCGTAGAGGAGCTCCTGCTTCCCCGCGGTGTGGGAGTAGAGGGAGCCCTTCTGCACGCCGAGGGCGTCTGCGAGCTCGCCGATCGACGTGCCGTGGTAGCCCTTCTCGGCGAAGAGCCGGGCGGCGTGACGCGAGAGCTCCTGACGGCGAGGCGTGCTAATGTCCGTAGCCTAACGACCGTTCGGTAGGAGGGGCAAATGGCGCCGCAGGCAGAGTCCGAGTTCGTCGAGTACGTGCAGTCTGGCGGCCAGGTCGAGACGAACGACTGGATGCCGGACGACTACCGCTCGAAGCTCATCAAGTTCATCGAGATGCACGGCAACTCGGAGCTCATGGGGGTCCTCCCCGAGCGCGAGTGGATCCTCCGCGCCCCCACCCTCCAGCGGAAGCTCGCGCTGACCGCGAAGGTGCAGGACGAGGCCGGCCACGCGCAGCTGATCTACCGCGTGGTCGAGGATCTCGGCAAGCCGCGCGAGCAGTCGCTCGACGACCTGATCGCGGGAAGTCGAAGTTCCACAACGTCTTCCACTACCCGACGAAGACGTGGGGTGACGTCGGCGTGATCGCCTGGCTCGTGGACGCGGCGGCGATCATCAGCCAGAAGGCGCTCCTCAAGTGCTCGTACGCGCCGTACGCGCGGATCATGAAGAAGATCTGCTGGGAGGAGTCGTTCCACATCCTCCACGGCCGCGACGTGATCCTCGCGATGGTCACCGGACGCGCCCGAGCAGCGCGAGCTGGTGCAGGAGGCGCTCGACCGCTGGTGGCCGCCGCTCATGATGTTCCACGGGAACCCGATCCAGCCCGAGAACGACCCGACGTTCCACTGGCGGATCAAGAGCCAGGAGAACGAGGAGGCCCGCCAGCAGTTCCTGGACGGTTACGTCCCGCAGATCCTCGAGCTCGGCCTCGAGATCCAGGATCCGGCGCTCCGGAAGGACGAGGAGACCGGCGTCTGGCACGTACACCGAGCCGGACTGGGACGAGCTCAAGGCGGTCGTCACCGGCCACGGCCGCGGAGTCCGCCGAGCGGCTCGAGTTCCGCCGCCTCTCCCGCGAGGAGACCGGCTGGGTCCGGAAGGCCGTCCTCGCCGAGGCCGCGTAGGCGCACGCGATCGGTCTGGGAGGTCTTCCGTCAGGAGCGCGAGGGCGCCGCGTTCCAGCACGGCGGGTCGCTCGAGGCGCCGAACCGGAGTTCGCCGAGGCGTACGCGAAGGAGTTCTACGGCCGGCGCGCCGAGTCGTTCGCGCTCTGGGTCGTCCCGCGCGAGGCGCTGATCGGAGCTGGACGAGCCGTACGTCGCCCAGTCTTCGACCGTGACTACCGGCGCGTGGACGGCTACTCCCTCAAGGTCAAGCTGAAGGAGGCTCGTGATCTCGCAGGCACCGCCAAGCACTGACTTCCTGCTAGAGCTCGCCGACGACGAGCTCGTCCTCGGCTGGCGCGACTCCGAGTGGACCGGCATCGCGCCGTTCCTCGAGGAGGACGTCGCGTTCTCGTCGATCGCGCAGAGCGAGATCGGGCATGCGCGTGCGCTCTACGAGCTGGTCGCGGCCGAGCTGCGGCGTCGACCGCCGACGAGCTGGCCTTCGACCGCCAGCCGGAGGAGTACCGCTGCGCGCCGCTCGTCGAGCTGAAGCTCGTGCCCGACTGGGCGCAGACGATCGCGCGGCACTAGCTCTACGAGGCCGCGGACGCGATCCGGATCCAGGCGCTCCGCGGCTCCGACCGGCCCGAGCTCGCGGGCCTCGCGGAGAAGATCGAGCGCGAGGAAGCCTACCACCTGGTCCACGCGCAATGTGGGCCGAGCGGCTGCGAGGCGGACGAGGGACGGGCGCGGTTCGAGGCCGCGTCGACGAGCTCTGGGCGTACGCGCTCGGCCTTGTCGAGGGCAAGCAGCGGGACCTCTGCGCGGTGGTTGGCCGGGAGCCGGTCGAGCCGGTCGAGCGTGGCGAGCACGTCGAGGACTGGCCGGCGCTGTGGGACGAGATGACGATGGTGCGCCGCTCGATCCCGGGAGCGGCGTGGTCAACCGGAAGCGCAGGTCTGGGAGCGCCTCGCCCAGATCCCCGACCCGGAGATTCCCGTCATCTCACTGGTGGACCTCGGCGTCATCCGCGACGTCGCGGTCTACGGCGAGCATGTCCGCGTCGAGTTCATGCCGACGTTCCTCGGCTGCCCCGCGCTCGAGGTCATGCGCGGCCTGATGGCCGAGGCGATCCGAGATCTCGGCGGCGAACCGGAGGTCGCGGTCGTGGCCGAGGAGCCTGGACGAGCGAGCGCATCACCCCGAGGGCCGCGAGAAGCTCCGCGAGGCCGGCTTCGCCCCGCCGGGCCCGCGCCCCGCTCGGCGGGATCCAGCTAGTCGACGTGAAGCGAGGCGCGTTCCGCTGCCCGTACTGCGGCTCGAACGAGACCCGCCTGGAAACCTGTTCGGCCCGACGCCGTGCCGCTCGATCCGCTACTGCGAGGCCTGCCGCCAGCCGTTCGAGCAGTTCAAGACGATCTAGGGCGTTTCATTTCAGCGGATTTCTCGGCCGCCCGGCCCAGCAGGCAGCTCTCGCCGGTGGTCCATCGAGTGACTCCCGCAGTGCATGCCGGCACGGCACCGGCGGCCTCCCCGGTCAGCTAGAGGGTGATCCGCGCGACGGTGTTGGTCAATGGATTCGCGACCCAGACGGCTCCATTGCCGATGGCCAGGCTCAGGGGCCGCCCGTCGAGTGCGACCGGCTCTCCGCGCTGGCGCGTTCGCTTCGGTGTCGATCTCGGTGACCGCGCCCGACTGGTCGACGACCCAGACCGCGCCCTTCGCCGGTCGCCACGCCCACGGGCTGGCCTCCGAGCACGATCGGCTCACCTACGACCTCGCCGGAGCCAGTGTCGATGCGCGAGACCGTGCCGTCGTCGAGGTTGGTGACCCAGACTGCGCCGTCGGCGACGCGACGCCGGTGGGACCTGCTCCCACCGCGATCGGCTTGCCCACCTGGCGGGTAGTGTCTGGCGTCGACCCGCACGACCGAGCCTTCGGATGGGCTGGCGACCCAGACGGAACCGTCACCCACGGCCAGCCCTGCGTAGTCGGCGTTCCCGGCGGAGCGCCCGACGACACGGGGAGAGGTGGAGCGCACCTTGCCCGTCTCGCATCGATTCGGGTGACTGTGCCGTCCTGCGTGTTGAAGGTCCACACTGAGCCCTCTCCGGCTGCGATTGCCATCGGGCGAGCTCCGACCGCGATCGGCTTGCCCACGACCTCGTTCGTGCTCGAGTCGATGCGGGTGACCGTGTTGTCGAACCTGCTCGCGACCCAGACGTCGTCCTCCGCGACCACTACGCCGACGGCTCCGTTCCCGACCGGGATCGGCTCGCCGACAATCTCCCCCGACCGTGGATCGAGTCCGGGCGACCCTGTCGCCCTGGTCGAGGACGACCCAGACGGCGTCCTCGCCGGCCGCCACGGCCGTCGGAGCCCCGTCGACCGGAGTTCCTCGACGGCTCGGCGCGGTAGCGGCTGTCGTCGTGACGTGTTCCCGGGCGGCGTGCCGCCGGCTGCCGCTGAGCCTTGTCCCCTCGCCGCAAGCCGTCGCCCCGGTTGTCACTCCGAGCGTGAGGCAGGCGCCACGACGAGAGCTCTTGTGGTCATTGTTCGCACGATTCGCTCCTTCCTTTCGGATCTGGCGTGTTGTCCAGGTCGATGTCCAGCGCCTCGGTAACCCGCTCGACGGGGATCGCCGCTCGACGGCTTGCCTCCGCACCAGCTCTGGCGAGTCGGCTTCGTAGAGGTGAAAGCACACCTCCTCGTCGCCGAGAAAGATGGCGCGCAGATAGCGGATCGGTGTCCCCTCCCGCGTCATCGCGTCGGCCGCCGGGCGGGCCTTGACCGCCACCTCCTGGAGGCTGCCGGAGCCTTTCCTCGAGAGGTAGAGCTCGGCGAGGTACCGGGGCATGTCCCGAGGCTAGGGGCGGGCAACCCTCGAGGAAACGCGGAAATCCCTAGGCTTTGCGAGGCTAGCTCGTGGAAGCGGCGTGCGAGCTCGGCGCGTGACCGGACGCCGAGCTTCCGTAGATCCGCGGCGAGGTGGAACTCGACCGTGCGATCGGTCACGTAGAGCAGCGCGGCCACCTCTCGGTTCGTCCGCCCCTCGGCGACGAGCGCCGCGACGCGCTCCTCCGCCGGGGTCAGCTCGCCGCTCGAGGGTGCCCGGCCGCCGATGCTGGCGAGCTCCGACCGCGCCTTCTCCGCCCAGAGGGCAGCACCGAGCTCGTCGAAGACCGCGAGGGCCTCGCCGAGGCTCTTCGCGGGCTGCCGCCTTCTTCTTCGTCCGGCGCTTCGTCGCCCCGAAGGCGAGGAGGGTGCGCGCTCGCTCGAACGGGCTCGAGACGCGCGCGTGCTCTGCAAGCGCCTCCTCGAACTCGGTGAGCGCTATGTCGTTGTCCCCGCCGGCGGCGGCCAGCAGACCGCGGCAGCGGGCAGCGGCCGCGAGCGCCGAGGCTCGGTCGAGGGCTCTCCCTTGCTCCTCGAGCCAGTCGAGCAGAGCCCTTGCCTCGTCCGTTCGCCCGAGGGCGACGAGCGCTTCGATCTCGTCGGGGACGAAGCGGATCGTGCCAGGCTCGCCGACTCCGGCTGCGAGGAGCCGCTCACGCTCGGGCGCGAGCAGCCGGCGCAGCCTCGGTCGGCCGGCCGAGCGAGAGCTCGAGTACGCCGAGCGCCCAGACGCTGTGGATCCTGGCGGCCGCCATCCCTCGCTCCCCGGCGAACGCCAGTGCCTGCTCCGCGTCGGCGCGGCATCCCGCTCCGCCCCAACGAAGCGCGCACGAGTGCGCGTGTAGCGAGTGAGTACGCCTGCATTGGCCGCTGGCCGGTCTGCAGCGCGAGCTCGGACGCCTTCTCGGCGACATGCGTCGCGTCGTCCAGCGCCCGTCGAGATACTCCGCCAGCGCGAGCTGCGCGAGGACCATCGGGGCCGAGCCCTCGTCACCGCGCGCGACGACGTCGTCGCGGGAGCCACGCAAAGGATTGGGGCTGCCTCTGGAGAGTCGGTCCAGAGGGCGAAGACGCCCTGGTTGAAGGTCGGCGTCGAAAGCACACGCCCGTAGGCGGCCCGGCTCGGTCAGCTCGGCGACGCTCCGCAAGGTCGCCGCCGCCTCCGGGCGTCCGACCAGGCACTCCAGGAGGCCCTGAAGACAGAGCGACTCGACCTGCAGGACCTCTTCGTGCGAACGTGCCGCGTGCTCGGCGGCGAGGCCGGCAAGCTGGACGCCCTCCTCGATGTCTCTCGCGAAGATAGAAGAGCGTCGCGGCGAGCCCCTGCGCGGCCTCGGCTCGCACGCGGTCGTCCGGCCCGGCCTCCGCGAGCGCCTGCCTGGCCAGCTCCGCGGCCAGTGGCTGGTCTCCGCCGAACCTGTGCAGCCGCGAGAGCGCCGCGAGCACCTCTGCGCGGGCGCTCCCGGCGGCACTGCGGCGCGCACCGCTTCGAGCAGCTCGATCGCGCGCCCTGGGTCGCCGGCATCGAAGCAGTAGAGCGCCGCGCCGATCGTCCTGCGATGCATTCGGCAAGCGCATCCGGCGGGCGTCAACCGGCGAGCCCGCTCGCCGAGCTCTGCCGCCGCCGCGCTTGCTCCACGAGCCCGCGCATGTGTTGCAGCGCGCTCGAGGGCAGTCCGCCACGTCTGCGTCCGGCCCGTCGACGGAGAGCGCAAGATGACGCGCCCGCTCCTCCTCGTCTTGGACGACGGCCGCAAGGCAGCGGTGGATCTCCCGCCGTGCAATGAGCATCGACGTCCTCGTACGCCGCGACGGCGAGAAGGGGTGCGTGAAACGCAGACCACCGTCCTCGACCTCGAGAACGTGCGCCTCGAGGGCCGGCCGCAGGGCGTCCGGCCTCGTGCCCGGCGTCTCGAAGGAGTGGAAGCGTCGGCTGCGAGAGCGCCGCGGCCACGGCGAGCGCTTCCCGCGTCGGCGCGGGCAATCCGACGAGCCGGTCGTGCACGAGCTCGCGCAGCTCCTCGGACACCGGCAGCGGCTCGCCGGGCACCGGCGTTGCACCGTCCGCTGGAGGGCCCGACCCAGCTCCAGCGCGTAGAACGCGTTGCCGCCCGCAACGTCGTGGAGCCGACGAAGAGCCGGCCTGGCGAGCGGAAGCCCGATCCGGGCCTGCAGGAGACCGTGGATCGCGCCGAGGCTCAGCGGCGTGACCTCAAGACGATGTGTCCCCTCCCGCCCGACAAGGCTCAGAGGGTGCCGTCAGACCCTAGGCGGTGCGCGACGAGAAGACCGGCCGGCTCCTCCCGAAGCCGGCGCCACGCGAACGCGAGCACGGCGGCCGAAGGCGAGTCGAGCCACTGGACGTCGTCTATGGCGACGAGCAGCGGACGCTCCGCCGCGTAAATGCGAAGCGCGTTGAGAGACGGCGATGGCGACCGCCCGCTCGTCCGGCGGGCACCCCGCGGCGCTCGAGTAGGAGGGCGACGCGAAGCGCGTCCGCCTGGGGCGGCGGGAGCTCGTCGAGCAGCTCCCAGCCCTACGTCGAGCAGATCGCCGAGGCCCGCGAAGGCGAGCCTTGCCTCGGCCGCGGCGGGTTGAGTCTCGAGGACCCGGTAGCCGATTCCCGACCCGCCTCGACGCCTGCCTGCCAGAGGGTGGTCTTGCCGACGCCGGCCTCGCCGACGAGGACGAACGCGGCCGAGCCGGCTGCAGCGACTCGAGAAATCGTTCAGGCCCCGAGCTCTTCCTGACGACCGATGACCTCGACGTGGGCCGCGGGCTTCACCTCCCGGCACCCATGCTAAGTCCCTGAACGCAGCTGGGGAAGCGCGCGAGCTGATCGCTCGGCTCGAACGTCCGAGAGCGCAGCGGAGGGGGATGATTCGAAACCCCGTGACCTCTAGACGTGCGTTCCGAAAGCCATAGCCGGGCCTGTTTGAGCTGAAGGAAACTCCCTAGAGAGCCCGCTCATCGAAGCTCAGGCGACACGACCTCGCTCGAGCTCCTCTTTGTCCGACGCATGCGCTGGTACGCGAAGCCTCCGGCGAGGAGTAGGAGCCCGAGGACGACGAACGAGAGGACGCGGAGCTCGGCCTCGAGCGTGGCGAGGTCGTAGAGGAAGACCTTCCCGACCGCGAGCGCGAGGAGGCCGAACGCCGCGAGGCGCACGGTGCGCAGGTCTCGTCTCAGGCCGAGCCAGAGGGCGGCGAAGCCCGTCAGCGCCCAGAACGCGCTCAGCAGCATCTGGCCCTGCTGGCGGATGCCGACGTCGAGGCTCGTCTCGAAGCCGGTGCCGGTGCCGGGTTGGAAGGCGTCCACGATCGCCAGGGACGCGAGGAAGAGCAACGCGACACCGCTCACGATGTCGAATGCCAGAGTCGAGCCGGGGAAGGCATCGCGGAGGCGCCAGGCCGCGACCGCGACGGCTCCCAGCGAGAGAGCGGCCCCGCCGAGACTCTCGACGCCGTACACGAGCCCCTCGGGCGGCGCCTCGAGCGCGATCGTGTGCACGCCCGCGAGCGCGAGGAAGAAGACGCCCGCGCCCGCGGCGAGTGGGTCGTTGTGCCGGCGCGCGATCTGCGCGAGCACGATCGCCTCGCCCGCCCAGGCGAGCACGAGCGCGGGGCCGTCGAGCGCGAGCCCGGTCAGATACGCGAGCGTGAGCGCCGAGAGCGCGTCCGCGAGGAGCCGCCAGGTTCCGGCTCATCCACCGCGAGCCGGGCGCAGGCGAAGGCGCTCAGCCCGACCGCGACGACGGGCGCGAAGGCGACCTCGACGCTCGAGCCCGGCCCGAAGGCCTCGGACGGCGCGTCGAACATGAGCACGTGGATCGACGCGAGCACGAGCTGGGCGCCGGCCGTCGGCGCGACCAGCCCGTCCGGGAATCCGCGTCGCCGCAGCAGCCCCGCGAGGAGCGCCGCGCTCGCGGCCCAGCCGATCGCGAGGGCGGAGCCGTCCACGAGGAACGCGAAGGCGAGGTCACCGGCGGCGAGCGCGACCGCGAGGAGCAGCGAGGCCGACGTTTCGCGCCTCGGCCCGGCGAGCGAGCGTCACGAGGCCCGCCGCGAGGTGGAAGATCGCAACGGCGGCGAGCCAGATGCCGGCGGCCCGGTGTCCGTGCGTCTCCACGAGCGGCACCGCTCCGAGGCTGCCGACGACGAGCGCACTCACCGTCACGAGCAGCGAGGTCGAGGCGCGGAGCGTCACGGGCGGCACACGAAGCTCATAGCCGAGCGCCGCAGCGAGGTTGAGGAGCGCGAAGACGGATAGGACGAAAGAAGCAGTGGCGTCCGGTCCCATCCGTCGTGCGAGACCCAGATCGCGACCTGCGCCGTCGCGAGGGCGACCGCAGCGACGCGGAGCCACTCCCAGCGCCGCCAGAGCAGCACCCCGGCCGCGGCGGCGAGCGCTACGGCGAGATACGCGATGGAGGCGGCCTCTCGCAGCCCATCAGCGAGCGCCGGCGAGAGGAGGGCGCCGAGGATCCCGAGCCCGGCGATCGTGCGCGAGTCCCACCGGACTGCGAGGAGGGTTGCGAGGGCCCCGACACCGAACGCGAGCACCAGCCCGAGCGGGGCCGGCATGAGGCTGTAGAGCGTCGTGGCGGCGGTCAGCGAGAGAAAGAGTCCTGCGATCCCGGTTCCGGCGGCCGCGAGCGCGGCCTGCGTCTGGCCGCGACGGTCGTAGAGCCAGGTTCCGGCGAGCACGAGGCCGCCCGACCCCGCGAGAGCGAGAACGACGCGCATGGTCTCGCCGACCCAGCCGCGTTCGATCGCGAGCGCGACGAGGAAGACGAGTCCGAGGAGGACGGCGACGCCGCCGACGAGCGCGAGAAGCCGGCCGCCGAGGAGCTCCTCGAGGTCGGGAGTTCTCCGCTCGACGGTGCGCGGCGCGGGCGCCGGTGCGGGCGGCAGCGGCGCCTGGGGCCGCGCGGCGGGGACGGTGGTCGGCGCGGTCGGCGCGAGTGCGACGCGAGGCTCCGGCTCGGCCTCCAGCTTGCGCTCGAGGAGCGCGAGCCGGCTCGCCGTGCGTTCCAGCTCCAGCTCGAGTGACGTGAGACGATCCTCTGTCGATGCAACCATTGCTGCCAGCCTCCTCGACACCTGACCTCTATCTCTAACGTGCTATATATCAGCTCTGCGATATGAGTCAAGTTCCGGACGCGGAGAAGCAGGCGACGCTCGAGCGGCTCCGCCGGCGGCTTGCAGGCGCGGAGGAGGGCTGGCTGTTCGCGCAGATCGCGGGTCAGGTGGCCGACCGGCGGCACGAGCTCGGTCTCTCCCAGGCCGACCTCGCCTCGTTGGTCGGGACGACACAGTCGGCGATCGCGCGCCTCGAGGCCGGTGGCCGGCCGCCGCGAATCGACACCCTCCTCCGGATTGCGGGCGCGCTCGACTGCGACCTCACCGTCCGGCTCGTCCCTCGCCGCGCAGAGGACAGCTAGATGAGGACCGTGGCGCTGGCGGTCCTGGCCCTCGTCGCCGCCGGGTGCATGGGCGGCGACGGCGACGATCGGCTGTCGGAAGAGGAGTACCTCCGTGAGGCGGACGCCATTTGCGCGAGCTACGACGAGCGGCTGAACTCCCTCCCCGAGCCCACGAACCTCACCGGCCTCGAGCGCGTCGCGGGGCAGGCGCTCGCGCTCGCGAGCGAGGGAGTGGAGAGGCTGCGCGCGCTGAAGCCGCCAGAGGAGCTCCAGGCCCAGGTCGACGAGTGGATCGAGCGAAACGAGGAAAACGTCCGCAAGATCCGGGAGCTCCGCGAGGCGGCGGCGCAGAAGCAGGCGCAGCGGGTGCAGGAGCTCGCAAGCGCGGCCGCCGACAACGAGGACGAGGCGGACGCCCTGGCGAAGGAGATCGGCCTCCGCGCCTGCGCGGCGAGCGGCTAACGACCTTCGAAGCGAGGGTCGCGCTTCTCCAGGAAGGCCTCGACGCCCTCGCGGAAGTCCTTCGTGCGCGTTGCGGCGGCCTGGAGCTGCGCCTCCCACTCGAGCTGCTCCGCGAGCCTGCCGGTCGAGGCGCGCTGGAGGAGCCGCTTGGTCATCCCGATCCCGAGGGTGGGAGCCGCCGCGTACCGTCCCGCGACCTCGGCCGTCCGCTCGGCGAGGCGGTCGGGCTCGACGACCTCCGCGACCAGGCCCCACTCGAGCGCCTCCGCCGCACCGAGCTTCCGGCCGGACGTCAGCCACTCGAATGCGCGGGCGTAGCCGAGCAGCTCGGCCACGAAGTACGTGCCGCCCGTGTCAGGGACGAGCCCGATCGAGATGAACGCGGGGACGAAGCTCGCGTACTCGGAGGCGATGCGGAGGTCGCAGGCGCAGGCAAGCGACATGCCGGCGCCCGCCGCGGCCCCGTTCACGGAAGCGATCACAGGCTTCTCGAGCGCCCGGAGCGCGAGGACGTTCGGATTGAACGTCGAGCGGATCCGCGTGGCAACGTCGCCGGCCTCGTCCTTGAACTCGTTCAGGTCCTGCCCGACGCAGAACCCACGCCCGGCGCCGGTCAGGACGACGGCACGCACGGCGGGATCGCGGGCCTCCTTGAGCGCCTCGCGGAAGGCGGCCTGCATGGCGCCGTCGAACGCGTTCAGTACGTCGGGCCTGTTCAACGTGACGGTGAGGACGCCGCCGTCGCGGGTGGTCTCGACCTCGCTCATCAGCGTCCCTTGAAGTCCGGCTCGCGCTTCTCGCCGAACGCGGTCAGGCCCTCGCCCGCATCCTCGGAGGCGAACGCGAGGTAGAGGAGGCGCCGCTCGTGCTCGAGCCCGTGCTCGAGGGTCGACTCGAAGGCTCGGTTGACCGCCTCCTTGGCGAGCCGCTGCGCGACCGGCCCCTTCGCCGCGATGTCACGCGCGACACGCTTCGCCTCCTCGAGCCATGCCTCGCGCGCGACAACCCGGGACGCAAGGCCCGCGCGCTCGGCCTCCCACGCGTCGAGGACTCGGCCGGACAGGATCACGTCCATCGCCTTCGCCTTCCCGACGGCCCGCGTGAGCCTCTGCGTCCCGCCCGCGCCGGGGATGATCCCGAGGCTCGTCTCCGGCTGGCCGAAGCGCGCCGTCTCGGACGCGATGACGAGATCGCAGGACATCGCGAGCTCGTTCCCGCCTCCGAGGCAGAAGCCCGAGACGGCGGCGACGAGCGGCGTCCAGAGCTTGCGGATCGCGTCCCACCGCTCGACGCGTCTCGCGTAGAGCATGTCCATCGCCGAGGCGTCGGCCATCTCGCCGATGTCGGCGCCGGCGGCGAACGCCCGCTCCGACCCGGCGAGGACGATGCAGCGAATCGCCTCGTCGCGGTCGAGATCCTGGAGTCGCGCGACGAGCTCCTCCATGAGCGGCTCCGAGAGCGCGTTCAGCTGCTTCGGGCGGTTGAGCGTGACGACGGCTATCGGCTCGTCGCGCTCGACGAGGACGAGCTCGTCGGTCATTCCCGGTCGACGAAGCGGCGCACGGCCGCCTGCGGCTCCTCGGTCGCCATCGAGAGCGCGAGCCAGTCGCGCGCGTGGTTGATCGTCTGGTGCCACGCGAGGTCCTTCCAGAAGTTCAGGTGCTCCTTCGCGTAGCGCGTCGTCTGCGGGAGCTTGCGCTCGAGGTTCTCGACGACGGCGTCGACCTTTGCGTCCAACTCGGCGGCCGGGACGGCCCAGTTCACGAGCCCCCACTCCTCGGCCTTCGAAGCGGGAATCTCCTCGCACATGAGGACGATCTCGCGCGCGCGTCGGTCGCCGACGAAGATCGTGAGCCACTGGGTCGCCCCTCCCGCGGGGACCGAGCCGTGCTCGGGCCCGACGTGACGGATGAACGCGTCGTCCACCATGACCGCGAGGTCACAGGCCATCTGGAGCTCGTTGCCGCCGCCGACGCAGATGCCGTTGATCCTCGCGAGCGTGGGCTTGCCGATCTCGCGCAGACGGTCGTGCGCGTCCTTGAACGCGCCGAACCACTTCCAGTACTCGTTCGGCTTGCCGAGATACTCGTCGGCCCAGGACTTGAGGTCGGCGCCGACGCAGAACGCACGGCCCGTGCCGGTGAGGACGACGGCGCGGATGTCGTCGTCGTAGGAAGCGTCCTCCGCCGCCCGCGCGAGCTCCCGGAGCATCTGGTAGTCGAACGCGTTCAGGACGTCCGGGCGGTTCATCCGGATCGTGGCCCGCGGCGGAGCCTTCTCGTAGACGATCTTCTCGAAGCCGAGCTCGGCCGGGTCGAGCGGCTCTGGGCGCGTTGGCTGGCTCATCGACGCGCGTGAGCGTATAGCTTCGCTCCGTTCCCGCGAAAAGGGAGGCGTCGTTGTCGGCTGGACCGGCGGTTGCTGTGGTCATCTGTCTCGTCGCGGGCCTCGCGGGTGCGCTCCAGGCGGCGGTGATGGGCCGCTTCGGCGAGAGGATCGGCGTCGTCGAGGCCGTCGCGTTCGCGAGCCTCGTCACGGCCGCGGTCGCGCTGGCCACGCTCCTTGTCGTGCGTCAGTCGCTCGGCGGCATCGCGGAGGGCGCACGTTCGCCGGTCTGGATGTGGACGGCCGGCCTGATGAGCGCGTTCATCGTGTTCGCAATCGCCCTCGGGCCGCCGCGCATCGGGACGACCACGACGATCGCACTCGTGATCGCCGGGAACCTCGTCATGGCGGCGGTCGTCGACCGTTTCGGCCTCTTCGGGCTGGATCGAATCGGATTTACGCCGCTCCGCGTCCTCGGGATCGTGCTGCTCGGAGTCGGCGCCGCGCTGACGCTCTACAAGCCCTAGAGGCCGAGACCGACGATGTCGTCGGGCCGCACGGGCACGCGCGTCAGGTCCCGCCCGGTCGCGTCTCGGAGCGCGGCCACGATCGCCGCCGTGGAGACGACCGTCGGCGGCTCGCCGACGCCCTTGACGCCGTAGGGGGCGTCGGGCTCCGGCTCCTCGACCAGCTCGACCGCGACCGGCGGCATGTCGAGCGCGGTCGGGATCAGGTAGTCCGTGAAGCTCGCGTTCGTGATCAGGCCGTCCCTGGTCTGGATCTCCTCCATGAGCGCGAGGCCGAGGCCCTGGGCCGTGCCGCCCTCGATCTGGCCGTAGACGGCGAGTGGGTTCACCGCACGGCCGATGTCCTGCGCCGTCCCGATCCAGACGACGCGCACGAGCCCGAGGTCGACGTCGACCTCGACCACGGCCTTCATCGCCGAGCAGACGAAGCGCGACGTGCGCACGATCTCCCTGCACCTGGCCGGTGTCGGGGTCGAGCGGGACCGTCTGCGGATGCCGGTAGACGCGCTCGAGGTCGATCTCGTCGCCCGGGTCGAGCGAGCCGCCGCGCCGGTCGAGCTCCTCCCTCACCGCCCGGCAGGCGAGCTGGACGGCGCCCGACGCCATCCAGGTCATCCGCGACGCAGAGGCGGAGCCGGCCGAGTCGACGGTGCTCGTCGTGTGCGGCGCCAGGACGACGTCGGCGAGCTCGAGCTCGGTGCGGGCGACCTGGAGGATCACGTTCGTGACGCCCTGGCCGACCTCGGCGGCCGCGCAGTGGACCTCGGCGGCGAGCTCACCGTCCGCGTCCGCGAAGAGACGGACCCGCGCGGCCGTGTAGTCGTCGAAGCCGTGCGAGTAGCAGACGTTCTTGAAGCCGACGGCGAAGCCGACGCCGCGGCGCACGCCCTCGCCGCGGGTCACGTTCCCCGAGCCGCCGGGGAGCCGGATGGCGTCCCGCGGCAGGGGCTCGGCCTCGGGCACCGGCAGCGCCTGGCACCGCTCGATCACCTCGGTGACGGGGAGCGATCCGGTGATCCGCTGGCCGGTGGGAAGGACGTCGCCGCGGCCGATGGCATTGCGGAGCCGGAGCTCGACGGGATCCAGGCCGAGCTCGGCGGCGAGCCTGTCCATCTGCGCCTCGTGGGCGAAGCAGACCTGCACGGAGCCGAACCCGCGCATCGCTCCGCACGGCGGGTTGTTCGTGTAGACGGAGGTGACCTCGATGTCGGCGTTGGCAACGGCGTACGGGCCGCAGGCGAACGAGGCGGCGTTCGACGTGACCGCCGTCGTCGAGGACGCGTAGGCGCCGCCGTCCAGGAGGACCTTGACGCGGACGCAGACGAGCTTCCCCTCGCGGTCCGCCCGGTGCTCGGCCCAGATCCGGGCCGGGTGGCGGTGGACGTGGCCGACGAAGGACTCCTCGCGGCTGTAGACCATCTTCACCGGGCGAGCCGTGTGCAGCGCGAGCAGGGCGCCGTGGATCTGCATCGAGAGGTCCTCGCGGCCGCCGAACGCCCCGCCGACGCCTGCGAGGTGGATCCGCACCTGCTCGGGCTTGAGGCCGAGGCAGGGTGCGACCTGGGCGCGGTCGATGTGAAGCCACTGCGTCGCCACGAAGACGTCGACGCCGCCCTCACCGTCGGGCACTGCGAGGCCGGACTCGGGCCCGAGGAAGGCCTGGTCCTGGATGCCGAGCTCGTAGAACCCGGAGACGGCGACGTCTCCCTTCGCGTCGGGATCGCCGTGGCGGATGACGATCGTGCGGACGACGTTCGGACGCGGGTCGTCGTGGTAGTGGCCCGGCTCGTCGGTGGGCCGTTCCGGGTGGAGCTCCTCGCTCTCGAGCGCCCGCTCGGGGTCGGCGATGGGCTCGAGCACCTCGTACTCGACGCCGACCCGCTCGGCCGCGCGCCGCGCCTGCTCCGGATGCTCGGCGGCGACGAGCGCGACCGGCTCGCCGTAGTAGCGGACGCGGTCGACGGCGAGCACCGGCTGGTCGGCGAACTCGAGGCCGTAGTGCTTCTCTCCGGGCACGTCCTCGTGCGTCAGCACGGCGTGAACGCCCGGCATCGAGACCGCCTCGGCGAAGTCGACGGAAAGAATCCGCGCGGAAGCGTGGGGGCTTCGGACTGTGTGGCCCCAGAGCATCCCCGCTGCCTGGAGGTCGCTCGAGTACGCGAACTCGCCGGTCACCTTCGGGACGGCGTCCGTACGGAGGACGCTCTCGCCGACCCGGCCCAGCTCGAGCTTGCGGACGGCGGCGCTCATCACACGGCCTCCGCGGCCAGGCGGACGGCGTCGAAGATCTTCGCGTACCCGGTGCACCGGCAGAGGTTCCCGGAGAGGGCCTCGCGGACCTCGTCGTCCGACGGGTCGGCGTTTCTCGTCAGGAGGTCGGCGGTCGCGACGACGAGGCCCGGCGTGCAGAAGCCGCACTGGACCGCACCCGCCTCGACGAAGGCCTCCTGGACGCGGGTGAGGCGTCCGTCCTCGGCCAGACCCTCGACCGTGACGACCTCGTGCCCGTCGGCCTGCGCGGCGAGGACGAGACAGGAGCAGACGAGCGTGCCGTCGAGCAGCACCGAGCACGACCCGCACTCCCCCTGCTCGCAGGCGTTCTTCGACCCCGGGAGTGCGAGCTTCTCGCGCAGGGCGAAGAGGAGGCTCTCCCCCGGCCAGACGTCCGCCTCACGGCGGTCGCCGTTGACGACCAGCTCGATCCTCATTCCGAGACGGGTTCCGTGCAGCGATCCAGCGCGCGCCGCGTCAGGACCCGCAACGCATGCCGGCGGTAGGCCGCCGTGCCGCGAACGTCGTCGATCGGGCTCGCCGCCTCCGCCACCCGGTCCGCTACCTCGCCCGCCTCGTCGAGCGGGGCGCGGACGAGCGTCGGCACGGGTCCGGCGGAGCCGAACGCGACGCGGATCTCGCCGCGTTCACGGTCGACCGCGAGCGCGATCGAGGCGACCGAGATGACCATCGCGTTCCGCGGTCCGACCTTCATGAACGTCTGCCGAGCGCCGGACGGCTGCACGCGCACGGCGAGGATGAGCTCGTCGGGGGCGAGGGCGTTCTGCTTCGGGCCCACGAGAAACGACTCGAGCGGCAGGCGCCGCTCGCCGCCCGGGCCTGCGACCTCGACCTCCGCCTCCTCGACGAGGAGCGGAGGAAGCGCGTCGCCCGCCGGCGAGGCTGTGCCCAGGTTCCCGCCGAGCGTGCCGCGATTCTGGATCGGCGGCGACCCGACCGTCCGTGCTGCCTCGGCGAGCGCCGGCAACGTCTCTGCGAGCTCGGACCCACGACAGTCCGTGTAGGTCAACCCCGCACCGAGGCGGAGAACGCCGTCCTCCCGGCCCCAGCCGCGAAGCTCGCCCACCTCGTTCAGGTTGAGCAGCGCACGCGGGCGCGCTCGGTCGAAGTTGAGCTCGACCATGACGTCCGTCCCGCCGGCGATGGGCAACGCGCCGGGCGCTTCCGCCTTGAGCCGGAGCGCCTCGTCCAGCGAGCGTGGCGTCAAGACGTCCACGCTAGATGCTTGATCGGTAATTGGGGTGCCGGAATTGCCGGTCAACCATCTGGGTAAGGGTAGTACGTTTACCCCGCGATGATCGACCTCGGACGCCGCCTGGCCGTTGCCCGAGGAGACGCGCCGGCGGAAGTCGTCGTCCGCGGCGGCCGCGTCTTCTGCGTCTTCACACGCGAGTGGCTCGACGTGGACGTCGCCCTCGTGGACGGGTACGTCGCGGGGCTCGGCGATTACGACGGCGACGAGGTCGTCGACGCCGCCGGCCGCTACGTCGTCCCCGGCTTCGTCGACGCCCACATGCACCTCGAGTCGACGAAGCTGATGGTGGACGAGCTCGCGCGGCTCCTCCTCCCGCTCGGCACGACGGCGGTCGTGGTCGACCCGCACGAGATCGCGAACGTGCTGGGCACGGACGGGATCCACTGGCTGCTCGATCTCGCGGACGACGTTCCGCTCGACGTCCTCTTCATGGCGTCGTCCTGCGTGCCCGCCTCCCGATTCGAGTCGCCCCGGCGCGCGCTCACGCTGGGCGATCTCGAGGGGCTGCTCCGCCGCCGGCGCGTGATCGGGCTCGCCGAGATGATGAACTACCCCGGCGTCGTCAGCGGCGACCCGGATGAGCTCGCCAAGCTCGGGCTCGAGGGCGCCTCGCATGTCGACGGCCACGCCCCGGGCGTCGTCGGAAAGGCCCTGAACGCCTACGCCGCGGCGGGGATCCGCTCGGATCATGAAGCGGTCACCGTCGAGGAAGGCCGCGAGCGCCTCCGGCTCGGGATGTGGCTCTTGATCCGCGAGGCGACCGGCGCACGCAACCTGCACGCGCTCCTGCCCCTCGCGCAGGAGTACGGGCCAAGCCGCCTGGCGTTTTGCACGGACGACCGCGAGCCCGAGCACATCGCCGACGAGGGTCACGTGAACTCGATGGTGCGCGAGGCCGTCGCCTTCGGGATCCCGCCCGAGGACGCGCTCCTCATGGCGACCCACAATCCGGCCCGCTGGCACGGGCTCCGCGAGCACGGCGCGATCGCTCCCGGCTACGGGGCCGACCTCCTCCTCCTCGACGACCTCGAGACCTTCGAGCCGGAGCTCGTCCTGAAGAGCGGGCGGCCGGTCGGGGAGATCCTTCACCCCGACGTGCCCGACTGGGTGAAGCACACGGTTCGCGTCGGGCCGGTCGAAGCGGGCGCGTTCGCTCTGCCGGCGGCGAACGGCCGCGTGCGCGTGATCGGCGTCGTGCGCGACCAGATCCTGACCGAGGAGCTGGAGGAAGAGCCGTCGACGACCGACGGGCACGTCGTCGCCGATCCCACACGCGACCTGGCGAAGATCGCGGTCGTCGAACGCCACCTCGGCACCGGCCGCGTCGGCCTCGGCCTGGTTCGCGGCTTCGGGCTCACGCGCGGCGCCCTTGCCTCCACGGTCGCGCACGACGCGCACAACCTCGTCGTCGTCGGCGCCACCGACGAGGACATGGATCACGCCGTGGGGCGTCTCGTCGAGCTGGGCGGCGGCGTGGTCGTCGTCGCAAACGGCGTCGTCGAGGCCGAGCTCCCTCTCCCGGTCGCCGGGCTCCTCTCGACGGCGCCGCTCGGCGAGGTGGTCGAAGCCAGCCGCGCGTGCGTCGACGCGGCCGGCCGGCTCGGGTGCACGCTTCCGTCGCCCTTCCAGACGCTCGCGTTCCTCGCTCTCTCCGTCATCCCGAAGCTCAAGATCACCGACCGCGGGCTCGTCGACGTCGACCGCTTCGAGATCGTCCCGCTCGAGGTCGAGACATGAGCTCGCTCCTCCTGCGTAACGCCTACGTGGTCACGATGGACGACGAGGGCACGGAGCACGACGGCGGCTGGATCCTCGCGGAGGACGGCTTCGTCTCGGCGGTGGCGCGGCGACTCGCCGCCCGACGCGGACGAGACCGTCGATCTCGACGGCGCCCTCGTCGCACCCGGGCTCGTGAACACGCACCACCACCTGTACCAGACCCTCACGCGCGCACGGGCGCAGGAGGCCGACCTCTTCACGTGGCTGCGAACGCTCTACCCACTCTGGGGACGGATCGACGCCGAGGCGGAGCACGCGGCCGCCCGCACCGGCCTCGCCGAGCTCGCGCTCTCGGGCTGCACGACCGTGTTCGACCACCACTACGTCTTTCCGCCCGGCCGGGACGGCCTCGTCGATGCGGAGATCCAGGCCGCACGCGAGCTCGGCGTCCGGCTCGTCGCCTCGCGCGGTTCGATGGACCTCGGCGAGTCCGACGGCGGCCTCCCACCCGACGACATCGTCGAGGACGGCGACGCGGCGCTCGCCGATACCGAGCGCCTGGCGGCCCTGCACGAGTCCGAGCCCGGCGCGCGAATCCAGATCGCGGTCGCGCCCTGCTCCCCGTTCTCCGTGACGAAGCGGCTCATGATGGAGTCGGCCGACCTCGCCCGCCGCCTCGGCCTCCGCCTCCACACGCACCTCGCGGAGACCGTCGAGGAGGAGGAGTACTGCCAGGGGATCTTCGGCTGCCGGCCCGTCGAGTACCTGGAGCAGGTCGGCTGGCTCGACGGGGACGTCTGGTGCGCCCACTGCGTGCATCTCTCCGCCGAGGACGTCGCCGCCTTCGGCGCAGCGGGAACGGGCGTCGCCCACTGCCCGACCTCGAACCTGCGCCTGGGCGCCGGGGTCGCGCCGGTCCGCGACCTGCTGGACGCCGGCGTGCCGGTCGGGCTGGGCGTGGACGGCTCCGCGTCCAACGAGCGCGGCGATCTCTTCGGCGAGGTGAAGCAGTCGCTGCTCGCCGCGCGCGGCCGCGGAGGTCCGGCGGCCCTGACCGCGCGCGACGCGCTTCGCCTCGGCACGCGCGGCGGCGCCCGGGTGCTCGGCCGCGACGACATCGGATCGATCGAGCCGGGGAAATGCGCCGACTTCGCCGTCTGGCGGACGGACCGCCTCGAGCTCGGCGGCGCCGACGACCCCGTCTTCGGGCTCGTCCTCTCCGGCCCCCATCGCGTCGACCGGCTCTACGTCGGCGGCGAGGAGGTCGTGTCGGGCGGCCGGCTCGTCCATGCCGACGAGGAGGAGATCGCGCGCGAGCATCGCGCGCAGGCGGCGAGGATCGCGGCGTGACGGCGTCGCTCTCGACCCACGTTCTGGACACGGCGCGCGGCCGGCCTGCCGCGGGCGTGCACGTGGAGCTCCTGCGCGGCGACGAGCAGGTAGCCGCAGGCGACACCGACGACGACGGTCGCATCGCCGCGCTCGCGGACGACCTCGAGCCGGGTCGCTACCGGCTCGTCTTCCACCCGCCCTCGGACTTCTTCCGGCGCGTCGAGCTCGAGATCGAGCTGGACGACGGTCACTTCCACGTCCCGCTCCTCGTCTCGCCGTTCGGGTGCACGACGTACCGCGGCAGCTGACGGTCGAGCGAGCTCGCCGAGCTCTTCGGAGGGAGGACGCGCTTCGTCGAGCGCCTCGCCGAACGCGACGACCCGCTGGGAGAAGCGCGCGCCCTGCTCGGGTCCCTCCCGGAGGACGTGCAGATCGAGGCGCTGAACGCCCACCCGCCGATCGGCGCGAGGAACCTGGCGGGCCGTTCGGCCGCCGAGCAGGGAGCCGAGGACGATCCCGAGGTCCTGCGCCGGCTTGCCGACCTGAACCGGACCTACGAGGAGAAGTTCGGCTTCCGCTTCCTCGTCTTCGTGAACCGCCGTCCGCGCTCGGCGATCGTGCCGGTGCTCGAGGAGCGGCTCGGGCAGACACGCGAGGAGGAGCTCGAGACCGCGCTCGACGAGCTCGTCGCAATCGCGCGGGACCGCGCTACTTCGTCCTAGCCCCCTGCTCGACCCAGGCGACGATGAGGTCGCGCTCCTCGTCGGTCATCTCCGTCACGTTCCCGGGCGGCATGGAGCCTGCCTCGACCTGGCGCCGGATCGCCTCGGCGTTGGCCTCGATCTCCTCGGGGGAGTCGAGCGTGAGCCCGGCGGGCGCGGTCGGGACGCGGGTCGGGCTCTGCGAGTGGCACTCGACGCATCGCGCCTCGACGATCGGCTCCACCTGCGCGAACGCAACGGGCTCGGCGTCGGCCGCGCCCCCGCCGCCCTCGTCGGGCTCGATCGCGAACGCAAGGACGACGATCGCGAGAACCGCGGTCACCGGGATGAACCAGACGTTCCGCCCGCGATGGCGGAGGTTGTAGAAGTGGCGGATCCAGGCCCCGACGGCCATGAGGACGACGAGGACGATCCAGGCGTGCTCCGACCCGTAGGTGATCGGGAAGTGGTTCGAGATCATCGCGAAGACGACGGGGAGCGCCAGGTAGTTGTTGTGCACCGACCGGCGCTTCGCCTCGATCCCGGGCGCGGGATCGGGCTCGCGGCCTTCCTCCTTCGCCCGGACGAGCTCCCGATGGGCCGGGATGATGTTGAAGAAGACGTTCCCGGCCATGATCGTCCCGAGCATCGCCCCGACCTGGACGTAGGCGGCGCGGCCGCTGAAGAGCTCGCTCGTGCCGTACGCGGCCGCGACGGTGAGGAGGGCGAGCGTCAGGGCCAGGAGCGTGTCGCGCGCGCGAAGCAGCCGGCAGAGCCCGTCGTAGACGAGCCACGCGATCGCGAGCAACCCGAGGCTCCATGCAATCGCCACCGCAGGTGAGACGTCGGCGACCGCGGGGTCGATCAGATACGTGCGGGCGTTCACGTAGTAGAGGACGACGAAGAGCGCGAGCCCCGAGAGCCACGTCGTGTACGCCTCCCACTTCACCCAGTGGAGCGGCTCCGGGAGCGTCTCCGGCGCGACCCGGTACTTCTGCGTGTGGTAGAAGCCGCCGCCGTGGACTGCCCAGAACTCGCCGCCCACGCCGCGCTCCTCGTCCTCGCGCCGCTTCGGCCTCTTCAGCCCGAGGTCGAGGTAGACGAACCAGAACGACGCGCCGATCCACGCGATCGCCGCGACCACGTGCAGCCAACGGACGAGCAGGTTCAGCCAGTCGTTCAGGTACGGATCCACGGACCGGCGGAGCTTACGACGCTACGGCTCGAGCTCGAAGACGAGCTCCAGCCCGTCCTCCTCGTCCCACTGCTCGCCGGTCTGGACGAAGCCGAGCTTCCGCACCACGGCGAGCGAGGGCGCATTGTCGGGCGCGACCGACGCGACGACCCCGGTGGCGCCCCGGGCGCGCGCCCAGTCGATGAGCGCGAGCGCCGCCTCGGTCGCGAGCCCGCGCCCGCGGTGTGACGGGAACACCGTGTAGCCGACCTCGACCGCGCCCGGCTTGGCCGGCCCGTTCACGCCGGGCGGCCCGTGGCAGCCGGCATGGCCGACCATCTCGGGCTCCGAGCCGCGCAGGACGAGCGCGCGGACGAGCCACGGGGCCACGACCGGGTCGCGGCGAAGCTGGTCGAGGCGAAGCCGAAGAAAGCTCGCGTCGTGTGCATCGGGCCAATCGGTGGGGACCGACGCGCCGAGCAGCGAGGACGCATCGTCGTGCCGGCCGGCGAGCAGTGCCTCGAGGATCGGCTCCGAGAGCAGCGGCAGGTCGAGCCGGGATGAGGCGGGCGCGTCCATGGGGCTACGGGATTCTGACGCGATAGGCTCACTCCCGTGCTCGAGATCGCAGCCGGCTCCTTCCGCTTCCGGGCGCGGCTCGAGGAGGAGCTCGCGCCGACGGACGTGCGCCGCGCTCGCGAAGCTCCTCCCGCTCGAGGCGCAGCTCGTGCAGGCGCGCTGGAGCGGCGAGTCCGCCTGGGTGCCGCTCGGCGACCTCGAGACGGGCATCGGCCCGGAGAACGCGAACTCCTATCCGGCGGCGGGCGAGCTCCTGCTCTACCCGGGCGGCCTGTCGGAGACGGAGATCCTCTTCCCCTACGGGGCGACCTGCTTCGCCTCGAAGATGGGCCAGCTCGCCGGAAACCACTTCGCCACGATCGTCGAGGGGGGCGAGCGCCTCACCGAGCTCGGCCGCGTCGTGCTGTACGAGGGCGCACAGCCGATCCGCTTCTCCACGGGCTAAGCGCTCCCCTCCGCACGGCGCCAGAGTGCCTCGAGCGAGCGTGCCAATCGTTCAGGCTCGGCCCGGTGGGGCGGGTCGAAGTGATGGCGTTCCTCGAACACCTCGAGATCGAAGTCCGGGAAGACTCCTTCCAGTCGCCGCGCGATCTCCGCGTACTGGTCGGGGTTGCTGAGTGCGCCGAGCGCGAAGTAGACCGGGCGATCGAACCGGCTGAGGGCAGCACGGTCGATGTCGTCCCGCGTGAAGGCTCGATTGATCGCACGGATCCCGGCCGGACGTTCTGCCATCCAGGGCGGCGGATCGCCGGACGGCGGCGGCGGGACCGGAACGCCACGCTTGAGCGCGAGCCGCATGAACGTCTGCAGGAGCTGGTCGTCCGGGAGCCGTTCCAGCCGGTCGAACTCGAACCTGAGCGCTCTCGCCGCAGGGCTCAGACCCCAGTTCCCCGCCCAGGCCGGCTCGAGCAAGGCAAGGCTCGCGAGCCGCTCCGGCCTCGCCGCCGCGAGCGCGAGCGCGGCCGCGCCTCCGCCCGAGTAGCCGACGAGGTGGAACCGCTCCCAGCCGCGTTTGTCCGCCTCGCGCAGCATGCCGGCGACCTCGACCGAGAAGCCGTAGTCCTTCGGCGGCTCCGGCTCGCGTAGATCTCGAGATCCTTCGCAGCCACCTGGACGTCGGGATCAAGTGCGGCGATGAGAGCGCGTACGCGATCTTCGCCGGGAGCACGATCCCGGGAAGGAGGATCACCGGAAGCGACTGCCAACCAGGCACTTGTGCTCACATCCGCGGCCGGCCGGACAAGGCATCCCTCACGGACAGGTGGGTGCGAACGCCTCCCGAGCTCTACTTCTCTGCCAGCCTCGCGAGCGCCCCCGTCAGCACCTCGATGGCGAGGGCGACGTCCGCCTCGCTCGAGTCCTCCTCGGGGCAGTGGCTCACGCCGCCCGCGAGGCTGCGGACGAAGAGCATCGCCGACTCGACGCCCGCCGAGGCGAGGATTCCCGCGTCGTGGCCTGCGCCGGACGCGAGCTCGACGACCGGCAGGCCGAGGCGCTCGATCTCGGCGCGCAGGACGTTTCTCGGCCCCGCGGCCATCGGCGCGGGCTCGACACGGTAGTGCGGCTCCAGGTCGAGCGCCGCCACGAGCGCGTCCAGGCGGGCCCGATCCGGCGCCCGCGCGTCCACGGTCAGACGGACACGCTCGGGGATCACGTTCACGGCGCCCGGCTCGACGTGTAGCTCGCCCACCGTCGCGGTGGTGCCCTCGATCCCGGCTGCCACGTCTCGGACACGGAGCACGAACTCGGCCGCGTCGACGAGGGCGTCGGAACGTGCCTCCATCGGCGTCGTCCCCGCATGACCGGCCGCGCCCTCGAACACGCGCTCCGCGCGAACCAGCCCGGTGATCCCGGTCACGATCCCGAGCGGCGCGTCCTGCCCGGCCAGCACCGGCCCCTGCTCCACGTGCATCTCGACGTAGGCGCCGGGGAGCGGCCCGCGCGCGACGCGGTCGCGGCTCCCGTGGCAGCCCGTCTCCTCGGCGCGGAAGGCGGCGACGCCGAGAGTCCTCTCGTGACCCGTGGCCGCCGCGGCCTCCACCGCCTCGGTCCCCGCCACCACCCCGAGCGCTCCGTCGAACCGGCCGCCGCGGGGGACGCTGTCCAGGTGCGAGCCGGTCCACACCTCCGGAAGATCGGGGCACGAGCCCGGCGCGCGACCGATGAGGTTCCCGTCCGGATCGACCCCGACCTCGAGCCCGGCCTCACGCATCCAGCCGGCGGCGAGGTCGTGGGCTTCTTGCTCGCCGGGCCCGTAGCCCGGCCGGTTTGCTCCCTCACCGCCGCCGATCGCATACAGCTGCTCAAGCCGCTCGAAGACGCGTTTGGAGCGTTCCGTCGGGCCGGTTAGCATCGCGCCGTCCGCCGCGACGGAGGGAGGCTCGGGATGGCACAGAGGACAACGGCCGGAGGCGGCTCCGCACTCGACCGGTACTTCAGGTTCGAGGAGAACCGCACCACGCTCGGGCGGGACGCTGCGGCAGGGGTGACGACGTTCATCGTGATGTCGTACATCATCTTCGTGAACCCGTCGATCCTCGGGTTCCGCGGCATCCCGGACCTCGAGCCGCTGGGACTGCCGTTCGACGCGGCCCTCACGTCGACCTGCCTCGTCGCCGGGGTGATGACGATCATCATGGGCCTCTACACGAACCGGGCGTACGCGCTTGCGCCCGGGCTCGGGATCAATGCCTTCGTAGCGTTCCAGCTCGTCGCGAACGCCGGGCTGAGCTATCCGGAGGCGATGGGGCTCATCGTCATCGAGGGCCTGGCGATCACGCTCTTCGTCCTCCTCGGGCTGCGCGAGTCGATCATGCGCGCGATCCCGCTCGAGCTGAAGAAGGCGATCGTGGTCGGCATCGGGCTCTTCATCGCGTTCATCGGCTTCGTCAACTCGGGTCTCATCGTCCCCGGGGACGGGACGATCGTCGACCTCGCCCCGATCACGACCTGGCCGCTCGTGCTGACGGTGTTCGGCCTCATGGTCACCCTGGCGCTCCGGGCGATCGGATTCCGAGGCGACCTCCTTGTCGGGATCCTCGCCACGACCGCGCTTGCGACGATCCTGAACTACGCGACCGACATCTACCCCGAGGCCACCGGGTACGCGCGCTGGCCCGACGACGTCGCGCAGGCGCCGGACTTCAGCCTCGTCGGCGAGTTCAGCTTCGACGCCTTCACGACGCTGCCGTTCCTGACGGCGGCCGCGTTCGCGTTCTCGCTCTTCCTCGCGGACTTCTTCGACACCATGGGGACGCTCGTCGGCGTCGGGCGTCAGGCCGGCTACCTGAACGCAGCAGGGCGAGCTGCCGGAGATCCGAAAGCCGCTGCTCGTCGACTCGGTTGCGGCCGCGGCGGGCGGCGCGGTCTCGGCCTCCTCGGCGACGACCTACATCGAGTCGGGCGCGGGAGTCGGCGCCGGAGGGCGGACCGGGTGGGTGAGCGTCGTGACGGGACTCCTGTTCTTCCCGTTCATGTTCCTCGCGCCCCTCATCGGCATGGTGCCCCCGCAGGCCGTCGCCCCCGCGCTCATCCTCGTCGGCTGGCTCATGATCAGCGTCCTCGCGGAGTACGAGGACGAGGCCGAGGAGGAGCTTCGCGCGCCGGGGGACCCGCCGCGCGAGCGCCGGGCCTTCGCCGCGATCGACTTCAACGAGCTCGGCGTCGGTTTCGCGGCCGCGCTCACGATCATGCTGATGCCGTTCTCGTTCTCGATCACCGACGGCATCGCGGCCGGCTTCATCTTCTACGTGGCCGTGCGGATCTTCCAGCGGCGCGCGCACCTCGTGCACCCGCTCATGTACGGGGCCGCCTTCGCCTTCCTGCTCTACTTCTGCCTGCCCATCCTCCAGCAGGAGTTCGACTGGATCTAGCGCCGCAGAACGGGTTCCCTAAAGCCCCATCGGGTTGACGGGCCTCGGGCCCGTCTGGAGGAGCACGCCCTTCGACTCGAGGTACATGTCGAGCGTCTCGAGCGCGGTTTCGCGGCCGAAGCCCGACTGCTTGTAGCCGCCGAAAGGGATCCCCGGGAACGCGGAGTAGGGCATGTTGATCCCCACCGTGCCCGCCTTGAGGCCGCGCGCGATGCGGTGCCCCCGGGCGGGGTCCTGAGTCCAGACCGTGGCGAGGAGCCCGTACTTCGTGTCGTTTGCGAGCGCCACCGCCTCGCGCTCGTCCTCGAACGGGATCACCGTCACGACCGGGCCGAAGATCTCCTCCTGGGCGACGACCATGCTGTTCTCGACCTTCGCGAGCACGGTCGGCGGGTAGAACGCGCCGTCGCCGTCGGCCGGCTCGCCCCCGAGCACGACCTCTGCTCCCTCGTCCCGGCCCTGCTCGACGTACCCGTGCACCTTGTCGCGATGCGGCCGCGAGATGAGCGAGCCCATCTGCGTCTCGGCGTCGAGCGGGTCTCCCACCTTGATCCGGCCGGCCGCGTCGCTGAAGCGCTCGACGAAGTCGTCGTAGAGCGAGGATTCGACGAGGATGCGCGAGCGCGCGTCACAGCTCTGGCCGCCCGAGTAGTAGATGGCGTACGCCGAGCTCGGCACCGCGTCGTCCAGATTCGCGTCCGCGAAGACGAGGTTCGGGCTCTTGCCGCCCAGCTCGAGCGAGATCCGTTTGACCGGCTCGGAAGCCAGTCGCATGACCTCGCTCCCGGACCGGGTGGAGCCGGTGAACGAGACCTTGTCGACGCCCGGGTGGGACACGAGGTAGGCGCCCGTCGTCGGGCCGTCTCCGGGAACGACGTTCACGACACCGGGCGGAATGCCGACCTCGACCGCGAGCTCCGCCAGCGCGGAGCGCAGTGAGCGGCGTCGCGGGGTCGGGCTTGAGGACGACCGAGCACCCCGCCGCGAGCGCGGGCGAGAGCTTCCAGGACGCCAGCATGATCGGGTAGTTCCACGGCACGATCTGGGCGCAGACGCCGACCGGCTCCTTCAGGGAGTAGAAGAGGAGCGACCCGCCGATCGTGTGCGAGCGGCCGGCGATCGTGGCGATGGTCGACGCGAAGAACCGGAAGTTCTCGGCCGCGGTCGCCACCTCGCCCTTCGTGTTGCCGAGTGCCTTCCCCGTGTTCCGGGTCTCGAGCTCGGCGAGCTCCTTCCGGTTCGCCTGCACGGCGTCCGCGAGCGCGTGCAGCAGGCGCGAGCGCTCGTTCGGCGGGGTCTTCCCCCACGGTCCCTCGAGGGCGGCCCGCGCAGCGGCGACCGCGCGGTCGACGTCCTCGTTCCCGGCCATTGCGGCGCGGGCGAGCGCGGCGCCGGTCGCGGGCTCGCTCAGCTCGCGAACGTCGCCGGACGACGCCTCGACCAGCTCGCCGTCGATGAAGAGTCCGTACTCGCGTCCCGTCGCGACCGCCATGCGACCGCGGACGATAACGAACGCCCGGCGGCCGCGGCCTGGGCTGTCTGTTCGGAAGCCGCACGTGTTCTCGGCGTGCGAGGGTCGTTCCGCAAAGACGCACGGGCGCTCGATGGCGGCGCTGGACGCGACTGGGACGCGGCTGGGACGAGCCGCGGCCGGTCTACGCGCTGCATCCGGCCGCTCCGTAGGCCGCTCGAAGACGCGGCCTGGCCCTGGCCCACGCCGACGCAGAGGGTGGCGAGGCCGTAGCGGCCGCCGCGGCGGCGAGCTCGTGGAGGAGCGTCACGACGAGACGCGCGCCGCTCATCCCGAGCGGATGGCCGATCGCGATCGCGCCCCCGTTCACGTTCACTCGCTCGTGGTCGAGGCCGAGCTCACGGATCACCTGGAGCCACTGCGACGCGAATGCCTCGTTCAGCTCGACGAGGTCGAGGTCGGCCGCCTCGATCCCCGCGCGCGCCAGCACCTTGCGCACGGCCGGGATCGGCCCGACGCCCATGATGCGCGGATCGACCCCGGCGACGGCGCTCGCGACGAAGCGGCCGAGCGGGGAGGCGCCGAGCTCCTGCGCGCGCTCCTCGCTCGCGACCACGAGCGCGGCGGCGCCGTCGTTCACGCCGCTCGAGTTTCCGGCAGTGACCGTTCCGTCTCGCCGGAACGCCGGCTTGAGCGCCGCGAGCTTCTCCGCGCTCGTGTCCGGCCGGGGATGCTCGTCGCGGTCGACGTCGCCGACCGGCACGAGCTCGTCCGCGAAGCGGCCGGCCTCGTCGGCTGCCGCCCAGCGCCGCTGGCTCTCGAGCGCGAACGCATCCTGATCCTCGCGCGATACGCCGTAGCGCTCGGCGACGTTCTCCCCGGTCTCGCCCATCGACTCGAGCGGGAACATCTCCTCCATCCGCGGGTTCGGGAAGCGCCAGCCGAGCGTCGTGTCCTAGACGGTCTGGTTGCCGCGCCCGTAAGCGCCGTTCCGCCTTCCCGAAGACGAAGGGCGCCCGCGTCATCGACTCGACCCCGCCCGCGACGAAGAGGTCACCGTCGCCCGCGCGAACCGCGTGACATGCGGAGACGACCGCGGAGAGCCCCGAGGCGCAGAGCCGGTTCACCGTCACGCCGGCCACCTCCTGCGGCAGCCCGGCCAGGAGCGCCGCCATGCGCGCGACGTTGCGATTGTCCTCCCCGGCCTGGTTCGCGCAGCCGAGAAAGACGTCCTCGATCTCGCCTGCGGGAACGCCGGCGCGCTCGACCGCCGCAGCGATCGCGAGCGCGGCGAGGTCGTCGGGCCGCTCGGCGGCCAGCGCGCCGCCGTAGCGCCCCACGGGCGTTCGGACCGCCGAGAGAATGACCGCCTCCGCCACGGGCTCAGTCTACGGTCCGCCCTGTCCTCCGCTGCGAGCGGGGGATCTCGGCCGAGTCCTTCCGGGTCGCGCTTGCTAGGTGACGAACTCGACGTGCACAGGCCGCTCGAGCGCGCCGGCCCGCTCGGCGCGGGTCAGGAGCTCCTCGACCGCCTGCCGCCCCTCGTCGCCGTAGTCCTGCGTGAGGCGGTTCACGTACATGCCGACGAAGCGGTCGGTGAGGGCGGGGTCGAGCCCGCGGCCGAACCGCATCGCGTACTCGAGCGCCTGCGGCCGGTGCCGGAGGCCGGCCTCGATCGACTCCGCGAGCACGTCGGACAGCTCGTGCAGAGCCTCGTCGCCGAGGTCGCGCCGCGCAACGTTGATGCCGAGCGGGAGCGGAAGGCCGGTCTCGAGCAGCCACCACTCGCCGAGATCGACGACCTTCTCGAGCCCGTGCTGGGCGTACGTCAGCTGCCCCTCGTGGATCAGGAGCCCGGCCGCCGCCTCGCCCGGACTTCACCTCGTCGAGGATCTCGTCGAACGGAACCTCTCGGTACCGGAACTCGCCGACCCGAGGTAGAGGCGCAGCACGAGGAAGGCCGTCGTCATTCGCCCGGGAACGGCGATCTCGAGCTCCCGGAGGGCTCCCGCGTCGATCGGCTCGCGACGCGACGACGATCGGCCCGTAGCCGCGGCCCATGCTCGCGCCGTGCGGGAGGATCACGTACGTGTCCTGGACGAACGGATAGGCGTGAAGCGAGACCGCGGTGATCTCGAGGCGGCCCTCGAGCGCCCACTCGTTCAGCGTCTGGATGTCGCGAAGGACGTGCTCGAACTCGAAGCCGCGCGTGTCCACGCGATCGTTCCGCGAGAGCCCCAGAACATGAACGCGTCGTCCGGATCCGGGCTGTGTCCGAGGCGAATCTGCACGGCGCGCGAGCGTACCAACGGCGCTCGCGGGCCGCGCCGGTACCGGACAACCGCAGCGGCTCTACGATTCGCGCCGGTGCGCAACGAGGGCCTGAGCGACGCGATCCAGGACTACCTGAAGGAGATCTACAAGCTGCAGGCGAGCGGCACACGGGCGACGACGTCCGCGATCGCACGTCGGCTCGGCGTCGCGCCCTCGTCCGCCACCTCCATGCTGAAGAAGCTGGCCGCGCTCGGGCTCGTCGAGCACGCTCCCTACCGCGGCGCCGAGCTGACCGACGCCGGGAACGGGTCGCGCTCGAGATCGTCCGCCATCACCGGCTGCTCGAGCAGTATCTCGCGGAGACGCTCGGGCTCGGGATCGACGCCGTCCACGCCGAGGCCGACCGCCTCGAGCACGTGCTCTCCGAGGAGCTCGAGCGCAGGATCGACCACGCCCTCGGGTACCCGACGCACGATCCCGCACGGCGATCCCGATCCCCGACGCCGACCTGAACGTCGAGCGGCCGAGCCTGCGAACGCTGGCCACGCTCCTGCCGGGCGAGGAGGCGACGGTGCGGCGCGTTCCCGACGCCGACGCCGACGTCCTCCGCTACCTCGCAGAGCTGGCTCTCGTGCCGGGCCGCAAGGTCCGGATGGGACGGGGCGGAGCCGTTCGGCGGACCGCTCCGCGTAACCGTCGGCGACGAGGAGCACGCGATCTCGCGCGAGCTGGCCGGACCAGATCGGCGTGGCGTAAGGCGGTCTACGGCCGGTGGCCGAAGAACCAGCGCTCGAGCGGCTTCAGGAGCTCGCTCCTCGGTGAACGGTCGCACGATGCTCGTTCACGCCTTCCTCCACCGAGACCTCGAGCTCGTCCTCGAGGGTGTTGTTCGCCGCCTCGAGGGCGTCGCCGAGCTCGTAACCCCTCGAAGATGTAGTCGTCCCGGCGCGGCTCCTTCGCCCGTCGCTCCGCGGGTTGATCGCCCGGCCGACCGCCCAGAGCGCACCGGTGCGGCGCTCGATCCAGACGACGATCTCGTCACGGGCGCCGTCCTCGCCGACCCCGTGCAGCGACGCGTTGCGCGAACCGCATCGAGCTCGTCTCGGACGCCACGCGGCAAGGATACAATCGTCCGCGTGAGCTTCTTCGGACGACTCTTCGGCAAGGGCGGCGACGAAAAGCCGGACGAGCCCCAGCGGGGCTCGATCTCCAAGGAAGAGGCGCTGGCCGCCTACGTCATCCGGGAACACAGCCAGGGTCGTCCCGTCGAGGAGATCCTGGACGATCCCTACCTCAAGAACCGTGCGACCGAGGAGCAGCGCATCCGGCTCCTCGAGCGGCCCGAGGTCATCCGCGCAATCGGCGAGCACACGGCCGAGATGGCGCGCGAGCGCGTTCGCGAGTCCTAGACCGTCTAGACCTCCTGGCCCAGGCCGCGCTCTCGTGCGCGGTCGAGGACGAGCTTCGCGACCGCGAGGTCCTCGGCGGCGATCCCCAGGCTCTTGAAGAGCACGATGTCGTCCTCCTGCTGGCGTCCCGGCACCTCGCCGCCCACGACCTCGGCGAGCTCGTGCACCTCGAGCCAGTCGAGAACCCCTCGCGCGACGGGCTCGACGAGATCGCCTGCCTCGACGAGCGCCTGGTCGCGCGAGTCGCAGCAGACGAACGAGGCACGCTCGACGACGGCGTTGTCGAGCTCGCGCGCCTCGAGGCGGTTCGCGCCGGCGGCGCAGACGAGCGCGCCGGGCCGCAGCCACTCGCCCCGCAGCACCGGGTCGCGCGAGCTCGTGATCGTGACGACGACGTCCTGCGCGGCCGCGTCGCTGTACCAGTCTGCGGGCTCGGCGTCGAAGCGGCGGCAGAACTCCGCGCGCCGTTCCTCGCTCCGGCAGTAGACGACGACCTGCTCGAGGCCGGGAAGCGCCGCTCGGATGCACTCGACCTGGCTCTCCGCCTGCCAACCGCAGCCGATCACCCCGAGCGTCCGCGCGCCCGGCTTGGCGAGGTGACGCGCCGCGACTGCGGACGCGGCCCCGGTGCGCCGCCGGCCGAGGCGGTCCGCGTCGATGAGCGCGAGGAGCTCCGGCCGGTCGGCCGCGAAGAGCGCGACGACGAACCGCACCCCGTCCCGGAAGGCGACGTAGGTCTTGAGCCCGGCCACACCGAGCTCGAGGTCGGCCGCGGCCATGACGTGCAGGAGCCCTTCGTCGAGACCGAGCCGGAACCGCGGTCGGTTCTGGACGACGCCGCGCGCCAGCCGCGCGAAGCAGCCCTCGACGGCCTCGACGGCGTCCGCCGGCGGCAGCAGCTCCTCGACGTCTGATTCGCGCAGGAGGAGCGTCACCGGCGCTCTAGTCTAGGTGTGTGCCAATGCACAGGCTTCCGCTCTCGGCGGTCGGCCCGGACGGCCGGGCAGTAGTCACGCTGGGCGACCGCGAAGTCGCGGTCTTCCTCGTCGACGGTGCCGTCCACGCCTTCGCGAATGCGTGCCCGCACGAGGGCAACCCGCTCGCGCTGGGCGAGATCGCGGGCCCGACCCTGACGTGCGCGTTCCACGGCTGGCGCTTCGACCTCGACACCGGCGCGTGCCTGATCGGAGAGGCAGCGGCGACGCGCTACCCCGCCGAGCTTCGCGGCGAGGAGATCCTGATCGAAGTCGAGGACTGAGCCCAACGAAATCGTCATGCCGAGCGCCGAAGGCGATCGGCGGATTTCGTCGGGCGGATGCGCCCGAGAGGATTCGAACCTCTGGCCTCAGCCTCCGCAGGGCTGCGCTCTATCCCCTGAGCTACGGGCGCGAGGGAACGCCTAGTGTAGCGCCCGTGCCGCGGCGCCCCCGGCCTCGAGGTCGGCGTCGGCCGGGACCTCCACGCGCACGTATGCGAGGGCCACGATGCGCCCGTTCGCCGGGGCGGAACTCGTCACGCGGCCGACCGTCTTCTCGCCGTAACGAATCTCGGTGTCCGGCTCGAGACGCTCCGACGTGTCGACCGCCAGCACGCGCAGCCCGCGGTTCGCGTGGCCGCGAAAGTGGAGCCGCGCGATCGGCTCTTGGCCCGGATAGCACCCCTTGGTCAGGCTGACGGCCCGTTCGACCAGCCCCGCCTCAGCGGGGAGCACGCGGTCGTCGATCTCACGGCCGAAGCGCGGCGTTCCGGCCTCGATCCGGAGCCGCTCGAGCTCGTCCTCCTCGATCTGCTCGGCGTCGGTGGGAGGATCCGCGTCGAGCACCTCGACCGCGGGGACGCCGTAGTCGCCCGAGGGAACCGCGGCGACGTCGCTCGAGGGGGCCCACTCGCCGAGCACGAGAACCGACCGGTGCTCCTCGAAATCGATCTCCGCCCGCGCGGCGAAGCGAGAGCGGAACAGGTGGTCGCGAACGGTCTCCCCGAGCTCCGGGTCGGTGAGGAGGAGGAAGTCGTCCTCGGCGCGACGCAGGACGCGGAGCGGCGCGATCACCCGCGCCTTCGGCGTCAGGAGGAGCGCGTCGCACGAACCGCCCGGGTCGAGCGCGGCGACGTCGTTCGAGACCATGCGCTGGAGGTAGTCCTCGGCCTCCGGACCCCGCACGCGGACGTACGCCCGCGGCCTGACCGCGGCTCTCAGCGCAAGGCCCGATTCGGTCGCCATCCCGTCCAGTGTAAGGAGGCTGAAAGGCGCCGCGTGCGGAACCTGGGCCCACCCACAGGCGAAACCTGGTCGAATCGCCACCCGGCCGAGGGCGTAAGGCCTCGCGTGACCGGCCGATACGAATTGACATGCCCCGGAACTCTTCTATCCTTGCACTGCTCTTGCGTCGTCGACATCTGGCAGCACTCGCAGTGCTCGCCTCGATCGTTGCGGCCCCCGAGGCGTCGTACGCAAGCGAGAAGCTCACGGACAACGCGTCCAACGTCACCCTCAAGGTCGACAGCGGCGGACGCGCGGTCGTCCTCTTCACGCGCAACGGCCGCCGACTGCACCCGCTGATCTGGGGCGCCGTGAACGCACGCCATCCGAACCCGCGGGCCGGCCAGGTCAAGTTCAAGGTCGACTACTCGGGCGGGTACGGACGCTTCCGCAAGCCGATCTGGAAGACGATGAAGAACCGGTGCCGCCCGTACGACGGCCCGCCGCTCCCCTGGCTCGTGGCCGCCTGCAAGGCGCCGAACGGAAGCTACTGGGCGCTCCAGGAGTTCAAGCGCCTGCTGCCCAACCTGGGCATCTCCCCGTGGCTCCGCAAGCATTCCGCCCGGGAACTGCATATCTCCCACTGGACCGGTCGGCCCGCGACGCTCGACGTCTGGGCTGACTGGGTCATGAGCTTCCGCTACCACGAGCTCTTCGGTCGCCTGACGTACCAGGGCGAGCCCGTGTTCGGGTTCAGCGCGACTCGCAGCGGCGCGCCACTCGACGGCTACGGCCGGCTGATCTACCTGGACGTCCTGAACTCGCGGCTCGGCCCCGGCTGGAAGCGCGAGAACTCGTTCCTCGCGCGCCGGCCCGACGGGCACTTCTGTTACCACTTCGTGGCGCGCGCGCGGTACGCCGGCTACCCGGCCGGGCCGGTCCGCCCGCCCGCCCAGGGCGAGCGCTACCGCCTCACCGCCGGCGGCCCAGGGGTGACCCCGCTCGTCATGGCCCAGGTGAACGGCCTGTCCGACTTCAACGCGAACAACCCCGATCACTTGCGGATCGAGGCGGCCATGGATCCCCTGAAGGCCGCGATCGTCGGCGGGGACGCGGGCTGCTTCAACGGCTAGCACCACCACGGGGCCTGCCCTTAGTCGTCTGAGAGAATCGACGAGTGGCGATCATCGGCGTTCACGGGCTCGTCTACACCTCTGAGCCGGAAGCGGTGCGGGAGGTCTTCCGCGACGTCTTCGGGTGGGACCACGTCGACGCGGGCGACGGCTGGCTGATCTTCGCGCTGCCGCCCGCCGAGCTCGGCGTTCATCCCTCCGAGCACCTCGTGCGGCGAGACCTGAGCCTCATGTGCGACGACCTGGAGGCCACGATGGCCGAGCTCAGAGCCAAGGGCATCGAGTTCGAGGGCGAGCCCGAGGACGAGGGTTTCGGCATCACGGTGACGATGGTCCTCCCAGGCGAGACGAAGCTCATGCTCTACGAGCCGAGGCACACGACCGCGATCTAGAAATGCGAGAGGGCCGGCTTGGCCGGCCCTCTCGCGGAACCACACCCTCGCAGGGGTCGGTTACATCATGTCGGGCATGCCGCCCGGCATTCCGGCTGCGGCGCCGGCCTTCTCGGGAGCCTCCGCGACGACGGCCTCGGTCGTGAGGATGTTCTTCGCGATCGAAGCGGCGTTCTGGAGGGCCGAGCGCGTGACCATGGTCGGGTCGATGATCCCCGCCTTGACGAGGTCCTCGTACTCGCCCGTGTCCACGTTCAGGCCGAAGCCCTTCTTGCCCGTGCGGACCTGGTTCACGACGATGGAGCCCTCGAGGCCCGCGTTGTCGGCGAGCTGGCGGATCGGCTCCTCGAGCGAGCGGCTGACGATGGACGCACCGGTCCGCTCGTCACCCTCGAGCTCGTCGAGGCCGATGGCGGCCGCCGCGTTCAGGAGCGCGACCCCGCCGCCCGGCACGATGCCCTCCTCGAGGGCCGCGCGGGTGGCCTGCAGCGCGTCCTCGACGCGGTGCTTCTTCTCCTTCATCTCGGTCTCGGTGGCGGCGCCGACCTTGACGACGGCGACTCCGCCCGAGAGCTTCGCGAGCCGCTCCTGGAGCTTCTCGCGATCGAAGTCCGAGTCGGTGTTCTCGATCTCCGACTTGAGCTGGTTGATCCGGGCCTTGATGGCATCGGACTCACCCGCACCGTCGATGATCGTGGTCGAGTCCTTGTCGACGACGACCTTCCGTGCCCGGCCGAGCTGGGAGAGCTGGGTGTTCTCGAGCTTGAGGCCCAACTCCTCGGTGATGACCTCGCCGCCCGCGAGGGTGGCGATGTCCTCGAGCATCCGCTTGCGACGGTCACCGAAGCCGGGCGCCTTGACGGCGACGGCGGTGAAGGTGCCACGGAGCTTGTTGACGACGATCGTCGCGAGCGCCTCGCCCTCGACGTCCTCCGCCACGATGAGGAGCGGGCGACCCGCCTGGATCACCTGCTCGAGCACCGGGAGGAGATCCCGGACCGCACCGACCTTCTGGTTCGCGATCAGGATGTACGGATCGTCGAGCACGGCCTCCATGCGCTCGGAGTCCGTGATCATGTAGGGCGACAGGTAACCCTTGTCGAACTGCATGCCCTCGGTGAACTCGAGCTCGAGGCCGAAGGTCTGGCCCTCTTCGACGTTCACGACACCGTCCTTGCCGACCTTCTCGATCGCATCGGCGATCACGTCGCCGATCTCCCGCTCGCGCGCCGAGATCGTGGCGACCCGGGCGATGTCCTCCTTGCCCGAGATCTCCTTCGACTGCGTCTTCAGGTCGTCCACGACCTTGTCGACCGCCTTCTCGATCCCGCGCTTGAGCGCCATCGGGTTCGCGCCGGCGGCGACGTTCTTCAGGCCTTCTCGGACGATGGCCTGCGCAAGAACGGTCGCGGTCGTCGTGCCGTCGCCGGCGACGTCGTTCGTCGCCGTGGCGACCTCGCGGACGAGCTGGGCGCCCTGGTTCTCGAAGGCGTCCTCGACCTCGATCTCGCGCGCGATCGTGACACCGTCGTTCGTGATCGTCGGCGCGCCGAACTTCTTGTCGAGCACGACGTACCGGCCCTTGGGGCCGAGGGTCACCTTGACCGCGTCGGCGAGGATGTTCACGCCACGCTCGAGCGAGCGCCGCGCCTCCTCACTGAACTTCAGTTCCTTGTGTGCCATTCACTCACCTCCTTGGGGTGCATAGGGCCTAGGCGGGAGCCCCGGCCAGAACGACCTTCGCGAGCACGTCCGACTCGCGGAGGATCAGGTAGTCCTCGGCGCCGAGCTTGATCTCGGTGCCTCCGTACTTGGAGAAGATGATCTCGTCGCCGTCCTCGAGGTCCATCGGGACGTACTCGCCGTCCTCGTTCCTCGAGCCGGGCCCGACGGCGAGGACGCGGCCGCGCTGCGGCTTCTCCTTCGCCGTATCGGGGAGCACGATCCCGCTGTCGGTCGTGTCCTCCTCGTCGAGCACCTCGACGATCAGGCGATCACCAAGCGGCTTCAGATCCATACGGCCTCCTTTCACATGAGGGTCTTCTGCGGCTGGCACTCACCCGCGGGGAGTGCCGATGCCATCCTAGCGAAGGTGCTAGGGCTCGAGCAAGGCCGGACTGGCACTCGGAGCAGGAGAGTGCCAGCGGCTGACCGCGAGGAAGGTCCCGGCGCACGCAACCGCGCCCAAGCCGTAGGCGAGCGGGTCCCCGACCGCCTGCCCGAGGGCGCCGCCGAGCGCGGGCCCGAGGATCGCGCCGGTCGCCCAGCCCGCGTTCATGAGGCCGAACGCCTGCGCCTGCGGGAGGCCCGTGAGCTCGGCGCCGCGTGAGAGGAGGGTCATTCCCGGCGTGAAGAGGGAGCCCCAGGCGATCGCGGCGACAGAGCGAGAGCACCGCGATCAGCCACGGCTGGTTCGCCCAGGCGAGAGCGAGCGCGGCGACGACACCGGCGGGAAGCGCGATGCGCACCGGCGTCAAGGCGCCGCGGCGATCGACCAGGCGGCCGATCCACGGGTTCACGCACGTCTCGAGTGCGGCCATGGTGAAGAAGAGCGCCCCGATCGCGACCGCGCTCCAGCCGCAGCCGGTCGAGGTCGAGTGAGGCGAGGACGGCCAGGATCCCGAAGAGGAGCGCGGGGAGCAGCATGAGCCAGAGCCCGCCCACGAACCGCCGCTCGCGGAACGCGTGTCCGATAGCGGCGAGCGAGGGCTTCTCGCACGGGACGCCGGGCTCGCGCAGCCCGGCCACGGCCACCAGGACGGCAAGCGCGCCGATCACGGTGAAGGTGAGACGCGCACCCGCGACCGAGGCGACACCGCCGATCAGAGGCCCGAGGAGCGCGCCGAAGATCGCCGCGCTGAGCGCCGTCCCGAGGAGCTGGCCACGTCGACCGCGTTCCGAGGCGGCGATCAGCCAGGAGAGGCCGCCCGCCCAGGAGAGCGCGCTTCCGAGTCCCTGCACGAAGCGCGAAACGCCGAGCGTCCACACGTCGTCCGCGAATGCGAAGCCGACGCTCGCCACGCCGACCACCACGAGGCCTGTCAGGGCCGCCGGCTTCGCGCCGTAGCGCGCTGCCGCGAATCCGGCCGGGAACGCCCCGACCAGCACGCCGACTGCGTAGATCGCGACCAGGACCCCGGCTCCGCTCTTCGAAAGCCCGAACTCCTCCGAGTACTCGGGCAGGAGCGGCGTCAGTGCCGCGTAGAGCATGGTGTCGACGAGGACGATCACCGAGACGAGGAGGACGAGGCGGCGCATGCCGCCGACGCTACCGGTCCGTGTCCGGGCCGCGGCGCTCGCCGCCGAGAAGCGCCTCGAGCCCGTCGAAGCGCGTCTCCAGAGCGTCGAAGCGCCGCTCGATCAGCTCGGGATCCGTCTCGCCGCGAATCCGTCGCCGGGCGCTTTCCACGAAGACTGCCGTGATCGACGCCGTCACGACGGTGATGAACCCGATTCCGACGACCATCAGTAAGGCGCCGACCGACCGGCCCAGGACGGTCTGCGGCACCGCGTCCCCGTAGCCGACGGTGGTCACCGTCTGGACGGCCCACCAGAGGGCGAGGCCGATCGACGGAAAGTCTTCCTGGTCGACCAGTCGCATCACGATCGCGCTCACCACGGTGACGAGCACGGTGATGACCGCGATCGTCACGGCGGCACGGCGCGCGGTCGAAGCGCGGCTGACGAGGTAGTGGACTTCGACCGGTTCCTGTGGCGCCACGGCCCTCGATTCGCGGCGAGGCGTCCATCCTCCTGCCGTGAGCGGGCCTCTAGGATCGAGGCATGCGTCGCGAGTTCTCGGCCGGCGGGGTGGTGGTGCGCCGCCTACGCGGCGCCTGGCATCTCGCGGCGATCCGCCCCGCGGGGAAGAAGCCCGGCGTCTGGGCGCTGCCGAAGGGCCTCGTCGGTCCAGGCGAGGAGCCTGCCGCGACCGCCCTCCGCGAGGTGACGGAGGAGACGGGGGTCGAGGGCCGCCTCGTCGGCAAGGTCGGCGACGTCCGCTACGTCTACACCTGGGACGGCGAGCGGATCTTCAAGGTCGTGAGCTTCTACCTCGTCCGCTACTCGAAGGGGCGGCTCGGTGACCTGCCGGCGGAGACGGCGTTCGAGGTCGCCGAGGCCCGCTGGCTTCCCCTCGCGGACGCGCCGCAGCTTCTCGCCTACCGGGGGGAGCGGGAGATGGCGGAGCGGGCGGCCGAGGCGCTCGCCGACGACGTGTCCAATCTCGCGTCCGGAGCCTCTATCATCCCGGCGCCCCGCTGATCGTCTCGGTCTCGTGTACGCGCTCAACTTCTACTCCACGATCGTCGCGGACCAGCTCCGCTCCCGCCGCAAGACGGCGACGATCCGTCTTGGCAACAAGGCCGGGAAGTACAAGAAAGGGATGGTCGTTCAGGTGCTCGTCGGCCAGCGGTTCGGCCCTCGCGAGCGGGTCTTCGACGCGGTCATCGACAAGATCGAGGTGAAGACGCTCGGCGAGCTATCGCCACGCGAGATCGAGCACGACAACCCGGAGATCCGCCGCCCCGAGGAGATGGCGACCTTCCTGAGCCACCTCTACAACCGCGAGGTCGACCTCGGAAGACATCGTCACGGTCATCCACTTCTCCGAGATCCTCCACCCCGGCTTCGCCGCCTTCCACCCCGGGTAGCTACTTCCCCGGCTTGCGGATGCTCGCGCCGAACTGCTCGGCCGGCCTGAGCTCGCCCTCGCACTCCTCGCAGGCGACGGCGAACATCGAGGCGATCCGGGCGCCGCAGGCGGGGCAGCGGAGGCGCATCTCGCCGCCGCACTGCGGGCAGGCGGGGTCAACTCGGCTCTCCGTCTCCTCGAAGTAGCGCTGCGCGTGACCGCAGTCGAGGCACAACGCGACCCAGTCGCCGAGCGTGCGGCGACGCTCCTCACGCAGCCAGTCCGAAGCCTTGCCCACGGCCACATCGTTCCCGAAATGCCGAAGGCCGGGCGCGCAAGCCCGGCCCTCGGCTCCCTTCCAGGTCGATCTAAGAACCGACCCGCTAGAGTGGCGACCCGATGGCGATTGCGCGAGAGGCAGAGCCCGTCGGCTCGCTGAAGGAGGTCCGGGAGGCGGGCCTCGACCGCGAGGACCTGCTCGACGTCTACCGCAACATGCTCCTCACCCGCGCGATCGAGGAGCGCGGTCACATCCTGTACAAGCAGGGGAAGATCCCCGGGAGCTTCTACACGGGCCGCGGGAACGAGGCCGCGGCGGTCGGCGTCGCGACCGCGATGGGCCCGAACGACGTCGGAACCCCTCTCCACCGCGACATGGGCGTGCACGTGACGCGCGGCGTCGAGCCGTGGCGGATCTTCGCGCAGTACATGGGCCGCGAGGACGGGCCGACGCGCGGCCGCGACGGCAACGTCCACATGGCGGACGACCGCCTGGGGCTGATCGCGATGGTGAGCCACCTCCCGGCGATGCTCCCCGTCGCGGTCGGCTGCGCGCTCGCCTTCAGGATTCGCGACGAGCAGCGCGTCGCCGTCGGCTGGTTCGGCGAGGGCGCCTCCGCGCGCGGGGACACGCACGAGGCCATGAACTTCGCGGGCACGCGACGCCTGCCGGTCGTCTTCATCTGTGACAACAACCAGTGGGCGTACTCGACGCCGACCCACCTCGAGTACGCATGCGCGACCCTCGCGGACCGCGCGCAGGGCTACGGGTTCGACGGCGTGGTCGTCGACGGGACCGACGTCCTCGCGGTCTACCGCGAGGTCAAGCGGCGCGATCGACAAGGCGCGCGCGGGCGGCGGTCCGACCCTCGTCGAGTGCATGACCCTCCGCATGGAGGGCCACGCGGTGCACGACGACGCGTTCTACGTCCCCAAGGAGATGTTCGAGGAGTGGGCGAAGCGCGATCCGATCGAGCGCTTCCGGAGCTGGCTCCGCGACAACGCCGACCTCACGGACGACGAGGAGGACGAGATCGCGTCCGGGATCAAGAAGCTCCTGAACGACGCGATGAAGCGCGCGGAGGAGAGCCCGCTCCCCGATCCCGCCGGCGTCGCCGACGGCGTCTTCGCCTCGGCCGAGGACCTCGACACGCCGCACCACAAGTAAGTGGCCGTCAAGACGTACCTGCAGGCGATCTCCGACGGCCTCCGTCAGGAGATGCAGCGCGACAAGCGGGTCTACGTGATCGGCGAGGACGTCGGCGTCTACGGCGGCGCGTTCAAGGTGACGCAGGGCTTCCAGGACGAGTTCGGCCCGTGGCGCGTGATCGACGCGCCGCTCTCGGAGACCGCCATCGTCGGAAGCTGCACCGGCGCCGCGATCATGGGGATGCGCCCCGTCGCCGAGATGCAGTTCGCCGACTTCGTCTCGTGCGCCTGGGACCACCTCGTGACGGTCGCGGCCAAGCAGTTCTACCGGGTCGGGACCGCGATCCCGATCGTCGTCCGCTGCCCGTCCGGCGGCGGCTTCTCCGGCGGCCCGTTCCACTCCCAGAACCCCGAGTCCAGCTTTGCGCACATCCCCGGCCTCAAGGTCGTCTGCCCCGCGACGCCCGCGGACGCCAAAGGCCTCCTGATCGGCGCGATCGAGGACGCGAACCCCGTCCTCTACTTCGAGCACAAGCACCTGTATCGCCGGATCAAGGACGAGGTGCCGGACGAGCGCTACACGGTTCCCTTCGGCCGGGCACGGATCCATCGCGAGGGTGACGACGTCACGGTCGTCACCTGGGGCGCGATGGTCTACACGGCCGACGAGGCGGCGAAGCAGCTCGAGGACGAGCTCTCGGTTGAGATCCTCGACCTCCGCACCGATCATCCCGTGGGACAAGGAGGCGGTGCTGAAGTCCGTGGAGAAGACCTCGAAGGTGCTCGTCCTGCACGAGGACACTCGAACCGGCGGCTTCGGCGCCGAGATCGCGGCCACGATCACCGAGGAGGGCTTCGAGACCCTCGATGCGCCCGTCAAGCGGATCGCCGCACCCGACTCGCCCGTCCCGTTCTCGCCGCCCCTCGAGAAGGCCTACATCCCGCAGGTCGAGGACGTCGTCACCGGGCTCAAGGATCTGGCGGAGTACTGATGGCCACCGGTACCGCCGTCGACGTCGTCATGCCCCAGATGGGCGTGTCCGTCTCCGAGGGGACGATCACGAAGTGGCTCAAGCAGCCCGGCGAGACGGTCGAGGCCGACGAGCCGCTCCTCGAGATCTCGACCGACAAGGTGGACACGGAGGTGCCGAGCCCGGCGTCCGGCGTCGTGCGCGAGGTGCTCGTCCAGGAGGGCGAGACCGTCGACGTCGGGACGAAGCTCGCCGTCATCGCGCCCGAGGGCAGCGACAACGGCGCCGCGCCGGCCGCCGCCGAGACGCCGCCCGAGCCTGCGACCGCGGAGGCGGCCGCCGAGTCGGAGGCCGCGTCCGGCGCCGAGGGAGAGACGGCGACAGCCGAGACAGCGGCGTCCGCCGAGCCGGCTCCACCCGAGCCCGCCGCCCCCGCTCAACCCGCGCAGCCGGCGCCCTCGGAGGACGGCCAGGGGGACGGCAAGGCCTTCGTCTCGCCCGTCGTCGGCCGGATTGCCGCCGAGCACGGTGTCGACGTCTCGCAGGTGACCGGCACTGGCCGTGGCGGCCGGGTCACGAAGAAGGACATCATGGGCTTCATCGAGGGCGGCGCCCAGGCGGCGCCGCCCAAGCCTGCCGAGCCCGAGGCGCCCGCCCCCGCAGAGGCCGAACCGGCTCCGCCACCCGCGGCGGCCGCGCCGACAGCACCGGCTCCCGAGCCGGCTCCGACGGCCGAGCTTCAGCCCGGGGAGCAGACCGAGCCCGTCACGGCGATGCGCCGCGGGATCGCGAACCACATGCGCCGCTCGCTCGACACCTCCGCGCACGTCACCAGTGCGATCGAGGTCGACATGTCGAAGGTTGTCGAGATCCGCAAGAAGCTGAAGAGCGAGTACCAGTCGAAGTACGGCGTCAACCCGACCTACCTCTCGTTCGTCGCCCGCGCCGCCACCGAGACCCTGATGGAGTACCCCTGGATCAACGGCGAGCTTCGCGGCGACACGATCGTCACGCGCCCGTTCGTGAACCTGGGCTTCGCGGTCGAGCTCGCGGACGGCAAGGGCCTGATCGTCCCGGTCGTGAAGAACGCGGAGACGCTGAACCTCCTCGGCCTCGCGAAGGCGGTCACCGACATCGCTGAGCGGGCGCGCAACAAGCAGCTCCTTCCGGACGAGGTGCAGGGCGGAACGTTCACGATCACGAACCCCGGCGGCTACGGCACCTTCCACGGGACGCCGGTGATCAGCCAGCCGCAGAGCGGCATCCTCGGCACCTACGCTGTCGTGAAGCGCCCGTGGGTCGTCCAGGACGAGCTGGGCCAGGACGTGATCGCGATCCGGCCGATCATGAACGTGACGCTCACGTACGACCATCGCCTGGTCGACGGCGCCTACGCCGGACGCTTCCTGCGCGACCTCAAGCAGCGCCTCGAGACCTGGGACGAGAGCTCCTACTAGAGCTTGACGACCTAAGCTAGCTTCCACTAACTTAGGCTCGCTAGCGTCGCTGCTCAGAGGGTTGCCGCATGGAGCGCTGGACTCGATTCGTCATCCGCCACCGCTGGTACGTCGTCGCCGTCTGGGCCGTCGTCTTCGTGCTCTCCGGCATGGCCATGTCCGGGCTGAGCGATCTCCTGACGAACCGCTTCACGCTCCCCGGGACCGACACGGCGCGGGCGGACAAGATCCTCGAGGAGCACTTCGGCCAGCAGTCGACCGGGTCGTTCTCCGTCGTCGTGCGCGGCGAGGAGGGCTCGGCCCAGGCGCTCGTGCCCGAGGTGCAGGCGGCCGCCGAGCGCGCCTCCGACGAGCTGCCGACGAGCACGGTCGCGTTCGTGACGCCGGTTTCCGACCGCGTCGTGACCGCGACGATCGTCTCGAACCTCGAGCCCGCCGATGCAAAGGGCCACACGGACGAGATGCGCGCCGCCGCGGGCGAGATCGAGGGCGCCGAGGTTCTCATCTCCGGCCAGGCGGCGATCGAGCACGACCTCGATCCGGTCTTCAACGAGGACCTGAAGGTCGGCGAGCTCTTTATCGCGATCCCGATCGCGCTCCTCATCCTCGTGTTCGTCTTCGGGACGCTCGCGCTGCTCGTCCCGTTCATCTTCGCGGCCGCGACGATCCCGGCCACGCTCGCAATCATCTGGATCGTCGCCCACTACATGGAGCTGACGACGTACCTCCAGAACCTCGTGATGCTGATCGGGCTCGGCATCGCGATCGACTACTCGCTTCTCGTCGTCTACCGCTACCGCGAGGAGCTGCTCGCCGGGAAGGCCAAGGAAGACGCGCTCGTGACGACGATGGCGACGGCGGGCCGCACGGTCGTCTTCAGCGGGTCGGCCGTAGGCATCGGGCTCGCACTCATGCTCTTCATGCCGCTCCCCTTCATGCGCGGCTTCGGCATCGGCGGACTGGCGATCCCGATTGTCTCGGTGATCGCCGCGGTCACGCTCCTGCCCGTCCTCATCTGGTTCCTCGCGGCGAAGCTCGACCGTGTCCGTCTCCTGCCGCAGCGTTTCCTCGACCGCCGCGACGCGGAGGAGAACCTCTGGATGACGCTTGCCCGCTCGATCATGCGGCGGCCGGTTCTCTACGCGACGGCCACTACCGCCTTCCTCATCGCGCTCGCGCTGCCGGTCTTCTGGCTCGCGCTCGGCCCGGGCTCGAACCAGGGCATCCCGCAGGACCTCGAGGGCGTGCGTGGGCTCAACATCATCAGCGAGGAGGTCGGCGAGGGTGCGCTCGCGCCGACCACGATCGCGATCGACACCGGCCGCGCCGACGGGGCCGCCGCGCCGGAGGTGCAGGCCGCACTGGCGCGCCTGCAGCACGGGCTCGCGGCCGACCGCGAGATCGCGCGGGTGGACTTCGGCGAGGGCCCGCAGTACGTGGACGAGACCGGGCGCTACCTGCGTGTCGATGCGATCGGCGTGAGCGAATACGGCGCGCCGCCCGCGCTCGACTTCGTCGACCGGCTGCGCGACGACATCATCCCGGCCGCCGGCTTCCCGAGCGGGGTCGCGGTCTACGCGGGCGGCGGGCCGCCGAGCGGCGTGGACTTCCTGACGAAGGCGTACGACGCCTTCCCGTGGCTCGTCCTCGGAGTGCTCGTGCTCACGTACATCCTGCTGCTCCGGGCGTTCCGGTCGGTGATCCTGCCGCTCAAGGCGATCATCCTGAACCTGCTCTCGATCGCCGCCGCGTACGGGCTCCTGACGGCGTTCTTCAAGTGGGGGCCAGCGGACGCGGTCGGCCTGATCGGATTCGAGCAGATCGAGGGCTGGATCCCGATCTTCATCTTCGCCATGGTCTTCGGACTCTCGATGGACTACGAGGTGTTCCTCGTCTCGCGCATGCGCGAGGAGTGGGACGAAGACGAAGGACAACGAGCGGGCGGTCTCGATCGGCCTCGCGAAGACCGGCCGGATCGTCACCGCCGCGGGGGCGGTCATGGTCGCCGCCTTCATGGGTTTCGTGGCCGGCTCGATCGTGGGGCTCCAGCAGTTCGGCTTCGGGCTCGCGATGGCGATCGCGCTCGACGTGACCATCGTCCGGGCCCTGCTCGTGCCGAGTGCGATGGCCATCTTCGGGCGCTGGAACTGGTGGCTCCCGAGCGGGATCGCACGTGTGTTCCGGGTGAAGCCGTCCCCGCTCGAGCCTCCTCGCGGGGCTCCTGCTCCGAGTCCCGCGGGTCGTTGATGATCGGTTCCTGACCCAGGTGCACTCGGGGAAGGTCTGGCCAAGCAGCGGAGCCGACGCGAGCGGTGACAAGGCTGACCGCCTTGGCGCCGCTCGTGGCGGCCGCGATGCGCCGCGCGCAGGCCTCCAGCCGGGGGTGCCTGGATCGGGAACCGATCATCTAAGCTCGCACGCGTGGAGCTGGAGGTCGTCGAGGGCGACATCACGACGCTGGAGGTCGACGCGATCGCGAACGCCGCCAACGACCACCTCTGGATGGGCGCCGGCGTTGCGGGCGCGATCAAGCGACACGGCGGCCCCGAGATCGAGCGGGAGGCAGTCGCGAAAGGCCCGATTCCACTCGGCGAGGCGGTCGCGACCGGCGCGGGGACCCTGCCGGCGAAGCACGTCGTCCACGCGGCCGTGATGGGGCAGGACCTCCGAACGGACGCGACGCTCGTCGGCTCGGCGACGCGCTCCGCGCTCCGCGTCGCGGACGAGCTGGGCGCCGAGTCGGTCGCCCTCCCCGCCTTCGGAACGGGCGTGGGCGGCTTCCCGCTCGACGAGGCGGCGGCGATCATGGTGCGCGAGGCGCGCGAGTTCGAGCCGCGCGCGCTCCGCCGCGTTGTGTTTGCGGTCTACGGCTCTCAGGCGGAGCACGCCTTTCGGCGCGCGCTGGACGACTAGACTCGCCGCGGCATGAAGGGCGTCATCCTCGCCGGAGGCACGGGCACGCGGCTGCACCCGCTCACCCGGATCACGAACAAGCACCTCCTCCCGATCTACGACCGGCCGATGGTCACGTACGGGATCGAGGCGCTCGTCCAGGCCGGCGTGACCGAGCTCATGCTCGTCACGGGCGGGACGCACGCCGGCGAGTTCCTCCGTCTGCTCGGGAACGGGCACGAATGGGGCATCGACCGGCTCTCGTACGCCTACCAGGAGCGGGCCGGCGGGATCGCGGAGGCGCTCGGGCTCGCGGAGCGCTTCGCGGCCGGCGACCGCGTGTGCGTGATGCTCGCCGACAACGTGGTCGGCCGCTCGATCCGGCCGGCGGTCGAGAACTTCGAGCGCCAGGAGCGCGGCGCCCGGATCCTCCTGGCACGCGAGGAGAACCCGGAGCACCTCCGCCACCTCGGCGTGCCGGAGCTCGACGGGGCCAACCGTGTCGTCCGGATCGTCGAGAAGCCGGAGACACCGCCGAGCTCCTTCGCCGTGACCGGGATCTACTTCTACGACGAGGACGTCTTCGAGGTGATCCCGACGCTCGAGCCGTCCGGCCGCGGCGAGCTCGAGATCACGGACGTGAACAACCACTACGTCGACCAGGGGACGATGGAGTACGACGTCCTCGAGGGGTTCTGGGGCGACGCCGGCGAGTCGATCGAGGCGTACTACGCCGTCAACGACTTCGTGCGACGCGAGGGGGCGAACCGCCCGTGAACGCGACCGTGGAGACGCTGCCGGGGCTCGTGCGGATCCCGCTCCGCGTCTGGGAGGACGAGCGCGGCTGGTTCGTCGAGATCCGCCGCGAGAGCCTGCTGCCGCGCCCGACCGTGCAGACGAACATCTCGTTCTCGCGGCAGGGCGTCATCCGCGGCCTCCACTTCCACGAGCGCGGCCAGGACGACCTCTTCGCCTGCCTCACCGGCACGGCCCGGGTCGTCGTGCTCGACCGCGAGTCGGGCGAGGCGTACACGGAGGACATCGGCGAGTCGAACCCCGTGGCGCTGTACGTCCCGGGCCAGTACGCACACGGCTTCGAGGCGCTCACCGATCTCCTCTTCTGCTACCACGTCACCGAGGAGTACGACCCCGCGGATCCCGACGAGCACGGCGTTCCCTGGGACGATCCTCGCGTGCGCCGTCTCTGGAGCACCGAATCGCCGATCCTCTCGGAGCGGGACGCGTCGGCGTGAGACGCGTCCTCATCACGGGCGCGGGCGGCCAGCTCGGCCGGGCGCTCGCCGAGGTCTTCCCGGAGGCGGACGCTCGGCTCGCGGGCCGCGTACGACGTGACGCTCGCCGCCGGCGCTCGGCTACGAGCCCTCGACTCGTCCTGCACGCGGCGGCGTGGACCGACGTGGACGGCGCCGAGATCGGACCCGGAGGGCGCCGCGGCCGTGAACGTGCTCGGCACGCGGAACGCCGCCGCGCTGGGTGCGCCGGTCGTCTACTTCTCCTCCGACTACGTCTTCGACGGGACGAAGGACGCGCCCTACGTGGAGTCGGACCCGACCGGGCCGCTCTCGGTGTACGGACGGACGAAGCTCGCAGGGCGAGCGGGAGGTCGCGCGACGGCTGGATCGTCCGTTCGTCGTGGCTCTTCGGCCCGACCGGCCACAACTTCGTCCGGACGATGCTCCGCCTGGGCGCGGAGCGGGACGAGGTGCGCGTCGTCGACGACCAGCGCGGCAGCCCGACCTACGTCGGCCATCTGCGCCGAGGCCACGCGCGAGCTCCTCGCCAGACCGCGCGGGGTCTGGCACCTGGCCGCGGACGGCGACTGCACGTGGGCCGAGTTCGCCGAGGCGATCTTCGAGGAGGCGGGGCTCGACTGCCGCGTCGTGCCGATCACGACCGAGGAGCTCGGTCGGCCGGCGCCGCGCCCCGCGTACTCGGTGCTCCGGAGCGGGCATGCGGACGCGCCGCGCCTCCCGCACTGGCGCGAGGGCCTACGCGAGTGCCTCGCGCGACTCGGCGGCTAGTCAGCGTCGGACCAAGAGGCGAGACCGCAGCATGCGGAACGATTCCCCTGCCAGAAGATGGCAAACACCGTCCGGGTAGCATCCCGCCCCGTGCGCGTCCTCGTCACCGGCGGCTGCGGGTTCATCGGGAGCCACTTCGTCAGGCGCCTCGTGGAACGAGGCGACGACGTCGTGGTCCTGGACAAGCTCACCTACTCCGGAAACCCGGCGAACCTCGAGGGCGTCGCGCACCGGTTCGTCCAGGGGGACATCGCCGACGCCGACGCGGTCGCGGAAGCAGGCGAGGGCTGCGACGCGATCGCGAACTTCGCCGCCGAGACGCACGTCGACCGCTCGATCCTCGAGGCCGCCGACTTCATCAGGACGGACGTCGCGGGGACGCAGGTGCTGCTCGAGTGGGCACGCACGACGGGCGTCCGCTTCGTCCAGGTCTCCACCGACGAGGTCTATGGCGACCTCCCGCCCGGCGTCTCGTCGAGCGAGGACGACCCGCTGCGGCCGTCGAGCCCCTACGCCGCGTCGAAGGCGGGCGGCGACCTCCAGGTGCTCGCGTACGTTCGAACGTACGGCGTGAACGCCTCGATCACGCGCGGGTCGAACACCTACGGGCCGAACCAGTACCCGGAGAAGGTGATCCCGCTCTTCGTCACGAACGCACTCGAAGGCGAGCCGCTTCCCGTGTACGGGGACGGGCGCCAGACGCGCGACTGGCTTCACGCCGCCGACCACTGCGAGGCGATCGACCTCGTGCTTCGCGAGGGGAAGGCCGGCGAGGTCTACAACGTCGGCGGCGGGGAGGAGCTCGAGAACATGGAGCTCACGCGGCGGATCCTCGAGCTGACGGGCCGCGACGAGAGCCTGATCCGGCACGTCGCCGACCGGCCCGGCCACGACCGCCGCTACTCGCTCGACTCCACGAAGCTGCGTGGCCTCGGCTGGGAGCCGGAGCGGCGGCTCGAGGAGGCACTCGCCGACACCGTCGCCTGGTACCGCGAGAACCGGGCCTGGTGGGAGCCGCTCAAGTCGGGCGAGTACCGCGAGTACTACGCGCGGCAGTACTCGGATCGTCTGCGATAGGCCGCGGGCCGGGCATGCCCGGCCCCTACGAGCACTTTGCGCGCGCCTCGTCGATCTCCCGGCGCTGGCCCTGGATGGCTTCCGACGCGTCCAGGTACGAGAGCGCCTTGTCGCACTGGCCGAGCTCTGCGTACGAGTTGCCTGCGTCGTACAACGCGTACGCCTCGTAGATATCACCCGTCCCGCGTAGCTTCGTGAGCGCGCGCTCCGCGAGCGTGACCGCCCCCGCGTAGTCGCCCTCGCGCATGGCGGCGGTCGCCTGGTCGGTGAGCTCGCGCGCCTCGGCCATGGAGACGTTCGCCCCCGCCTGCGTGGGCGGCGGAGAGGGCGGCGGAGACGGCGGAGGAGCCGGAGGAGGCTGCTCGACCGTCACCGTCTCCTGCACGGTCGTCCCCTCCCTCGTCGTCGTTACGGTGACCTCGCGCGCCTGCGTCTGCGACGTCTGTTGCCCCTGGGGCTCGTCGTCGTCTCCGGCCATCGTGGCCGCGAGGACGACGCCGGCGGCGAGGAGCGCGATCAGGACGCCGACGAGGACCGGCAACCAGGGGCGACTCTTGCCGGGGGAGGTGGTCCCGCGACCGCCAGCACCCGCGTCGGCTGGGTGCGCGTGAGCGCGGCCCGCAGCTCGTCGACGAAATCGTGGGCGGATCGCGTACCGCCGCGCAGGATCCTTGGCGAGAGCGCGCTCGAAGACCCGGTCGACGCTCGCCGGGAGCCCCACACCGCGCCCCGACGCGGGCGGGACCGGCTCGTGGATGTGAGCCGCCGCCTCGGCGGTCGTCGAGCCGCCCTGAAACGGCCGGCCGCCCGTCAGGAGCTCGTAGGCGACGACGCCGAGGCCGTAGACGTCGGAGGCCGGGGTGGCCGGCTCGCCGCGCGCCTGCTCGGGCGAGAGGTAGCCGGCGGTGCCGAGCACGGTGCCCGCCACCGTCATTCCCGCGCTCGTCTCGTCCATGACGCGGGCGATCCCGAAGTCGCCCATGTGTACGCCGCCGCGGTCGTCGAGGAGCATGTTCGCGGGCTTCACGTCCCGGTGGACGATCCCGTGGCGGTGCGCCTCGTCGATCGCCTCCGCCGCCTGGGCGAGCCAGGCGAGCGCCTGCTCGTGGGAGACGGGCCCGCCCCGCGCGCGCTCGGCGACGGTGCCGCCCGGCAGGTACTCCATGACGATGAACGGCCGGCCCTCGGCGTCGCCGACGTCGAAGATCGTGACGATGTTCGGGTGTCCGGAGAGCCGTGCGGCTGCGAGTGCCTCGCGCGTGAAGCGCTGCCGAATCGACTCGTCGCGCGCGAACCGCTCGGCCAGGAGCTTGATTGCCACCTTGCGGCCGAGGGTCTCGTCGTCGGCGACGAAGATCTCGCCCATGCCGCCGCGCGCGATCGGCTCGGGTCGTACGTAGCGTGCAGGCAGGCCCTCTGGCATCGGGTTCGAAGGGTGCTTAGGCAATCCTTACGGTGCTTCTCTACCCTGCCGATAGGGGTCTCAACATGCGCCGATTCCTCGCCTGCCTCGGATTAGCACTCGTCGCCGCGCCCGCCGCGGCGGCTGCTCCGCCCGTGTTCGTGGTCGACGGCCACGGCTGGGGTCACGGGATCGGCATGGCCCAGTACGGCGCCCAGGGCTTCGCGTCGAGGGACGGGCGCTCGCACGAGTGGATCCTCGGCCACTACTACCGGGGAACGACGCTCGGCGCGAGCCCGGTCGGCGCCGTGCGGGTCCTCCTCTCGGAGAACCGAAGCTCGGTGACCATCGGCTCCGACGCCGCCTACTCGGTGACCGACGCCCAGGGACGGACGTTCAACTTGAAGGCCGGCAAGGTCACACTCGGTCCGCTGCTCCGCATCACCGTGAACGGCGAGCAGAAGACGCTCGCGAGCCCGGCGCGGTTCGCGCGCGGCGGGTCGCATATGGAGCTCGGCGGGCGCCAGTACCGCGGCCAGCTCGTCGTCCACTCGAAGGGCGGGTCGCTCGACGTCGTCAACGACGTTGGCCTCGAGGAGTACCTCTACGGCGTCGTCCCCGACGAGATGCCGCCGAGCTGGCACCCCGAGGCGCTCAAGGCGCAGGCGGTCGCAGCGAGGTCGTACGCGGTCGTGTCGCGCCGGACGAGCGGGATCTTCGACCTCTACCCGGACACGCGCAGCCAGGTGTACGGCGGCGTGCGCTCGGAGGAGGCGAGCACGAACGCGGCGATCGCGGCCACGGCCGGGAAGGTCGTGCTCTACGACGGCCGCGTCGCCTACACCTTCTTCCACTCGACCTCGGGCGGACGCACGGCGGCGATCCACCACGTGTGGAACGCGAACCCGCTCCCGTACCTCGTCTCGGTCCCAGACCCCTACGACACGCTCTCGCCGTACCACTCCTGGGGACCGATTCGCCTCTCTGCCGGCGCGCTCGCATCCAAGCTCGGCTCGTCGGCCCCGCGCGGTTCGCTCCTCGACGCAGTGGCCGCCCGGAACGCCTCACAGCGCGTGGACTCGGTCCGACTCGAAGGCGCGAAGTCGACGAGCCAGATCTCCGGAACGAGCTTCCAGTCCCGCCTGGGCCTCCGGTCGAGCTGGTTCACGATCAGCGTCCTCGCGGTCGGAGGACCCGCCCGTGTGGAGATCGGGAAGGCCGCCACCCTGAAGGGCATCGCCCGCGGCCCTGCGACGTCTCCCTCCAGCGGCGCACGGCGTCGGGAGCGTGGCGGGCCATGGGGCCGCTCTCGCGAGCGAACGGTGAGTTCACGCTGAAGACGAGGCCGCGGGCGACGACCTGGTTCCGGGTCACGAGCCCGAAGGGGACGAGCCCGGAGCATCGCGTCTCGGTCGCCGCGGCCGTCCGGCTCCGCCGGAGCGGCGCCGTGCTCGCCGGCTCGGTTCGGCCGGCGCGCGCCGGCACGCCGGTCACGCTTCAGCGCTTCGTGCGGAACGGATGGGTCACGATCGGCAGGACGACCACCGTCGGACGCGGTCGGTTCCGGAAGCGCGTCACGATGCGTCCCGGCAGCTACCGCGCAGTCGGAGCTCCCGGCCGCGGAGTCGTCTCGGGCGTCTCGCCGACTCTCAAGGTCGGCGCGTGAGCCGCCTGACAGCCCTCGTGCTGGTGCTGGTCGCAGCCGCCCTGGCCGCGGGCCCCGCTGCGGCTGCGCCGGGCAGGATCTCTGTCGGAGTCGTGGACGGAGCGCCCCGCGACGACGTCGGCGCGGCCGTCGCGGCGGCGACCGGCGGACGCGTGACGGTCGACATGGAGTCGCTCGATGCCTTTGTCGTCTCCGTGCCCGACGTCGACGCCGCGGTCGAGGCCGCGCGCTCGGTCGGCGGCGTGACCTACGCGGAGCCGGCGACCGCCGAGCGGCGCCTCGCCTGGACTCCGAACGACCCGCTCGTTCCGAGCCAGTGGTACCTCGGCGCGATCCGCGCCTTCGACGCCTGGCCGACGCCGCCGGTGCTGCCCCCGGTGCTCGTCGCGGTCGTCGACTCGGGGATCGACGGCTCCCATCCGGAGTTCGCCGGGCGGATCGCGGGCGCACGGAGCTTCGTCGGCGGGCAGGCGACCGTCGACACCGAGGGGCACGGGACGATCGTGGCCGGAGAGATCGCCGCCACGCTCGACAACGCGCAGGGCATAGCCGGGGTCGGTGCACCCGCCCGACTACTCGTCGCCAAGGTGGTGGACGATCAGGGCCGAATCTCGATCGTCGCCGAGGCCCGGGCGATCCGATGGGCCGTCGATTCGGGCGCGCGCGTCGTCAACCTGAGCCTCGGTGGGCCGCGCGATCCCACCGACCCCGCCCGCGACACCTACTCCGCGCTCGAGCAAGCCGCCGTCGACTACGCGACCCGACGCGGCGTGGTCGTCGTCGCGGCTGCCGGGAACTGCTCGCTCGCGAGCTGCCCCGAGCGTTACGCGAGCTACCCGGCCGCGCTCCCGCACGTCCTCGGCGCCGCCGCGCTCGCGCCCGACGGGTCCGTTCCGTCGTTCTCGAACCGCGACTCGACCTACGTCGACCTCGCGGCCCCGGGCTCGGAGATCCTCTCGACGTTCCCGCTCAACCTGTCGACTGCGGGCTGCAACCCGGCCGGATTCACGCCCTGCGCGCAGGATGCGACGCTCCGGAGCCCGCGCGGCACCTCGTTCGCAGCTCCCCTCGCCTCCGCCGCGGCCGCACTCCTCATCGCGCAGCAGTCGGCGACCGGCGGCGGGGGCCTGCACTCGAGCCAGATCACGACCATCCTCGAGCGCGCGGCCGTCGACACCGGCGCACGCGGTCGCGACCGCGCGACGGGATTCGGCCGCCTCGACGTCCCGCGCGCGATGTCGGCGCTCGGGCACCCGCTTCCTGCACGCGACCAGTTCGAGACGAACGACGAGGCGGGCTCCCTTGCGTGGGCGTTGCGGGGGGCGCGCCGCACGATCAAGGCGACCCTCGACCGCTTCGACGACACCCGGGACGTCTACCGGGTGAGGCTGAGCCGAGGACAGTCGCTCTTCCTCCGCCTCGCCGGGCCCGCCGGCGGCCAGAGCAACCTCTACCTCTGGCGTCCGGGTACGCGGCGCGTCGGCCCCGGCGCGAATCTCAGGAACCGCGTGGCCCGGTCGACCCGGCGCGGCTCGACGGAGCGCATCGACTTCCGCGCGACCCGCGCGGGGGCGTACTACGTAGAGGTTCGGTTGCTCTCGGGGCGAAGCGGTGCCTACCGCCTCGGCCTCGCGAAGCGCTAGTACGGGTCGAGCAGCTCCTCATCGGGCACCTCTCGGATCTGGCGCGCGGGATTGCCGACGACGACGGCCCGCGCCGGAACGTCGCGAGTGACGACCGCGCCCGCGCCCACGAAGGCCTCCTCGCCGATCTCGATCCCCGGCAGGATGACGGCGCCGCCGCCGACGCGCGCGCCGCGGCGGATCGTCGGCCCCCGCATGAGCTCGATCCGCTTCTCGGTGCGGCCCATGAAGTTGTCGTTCGTCGTCGTCGACGCCGGGCGCGATGAAGACGTCCTCCTCGAGGAGCGAGTACGCGGTCACGTAAGCGTTCGCCTGGATGCGCGTGCGCGCGCCCACGACCGTGTCGTTCTCGACCAGCGAGCCGCGCCCGACCACGACCTCGTCGCCGAGCTCGCATCGCTCGCGCACGCACGCCTGGTCGCCGACGACGACGCCGTTCCCGAGCCGGGTCCCGGCGAAGACGACCGCGCAGGCGAGGATCGCGCAGCCGTCGCCGACGACGAGCGGCGCGAGCTCGGCCCGCTTCGCCGTCGAACGCCGGCCGAGCGTCGGCGACTTGCCGACGACGGCGTTCTCGCCGATCACCACGTCGTCGCCGAGCTCGACGCCCGGGAGCACGACCGCCGAGTCGGCGATGCGCGTCACACGCGTTCCCGCTCGAGGGAGCGCTGGAGCTCCTCGAGCGCGCGGACGACGGCGAGCCCGTTCTCGCGCGCGGAGGCCGAGTCGGCCTCGCCGCGGACGAGTGAGAGGAAGTGCTCGCACTCGAGCCGCAGCGGCTCGGCGTTCGAGACCTTCGGGCTCCAGATGTCGCCGGTACGGGTCATCCACTCGCCGTACGTCTCCGCCGGCTCCTGCGGCCCCTTGTCGTAGACGGTGACCTTGCGGTCGAGCTCCATGTCGTCGAAGACGGCCATCTTCGTGTCGCCGACGACGGTCATCTTCCGCATCTTGTGCGGGTCGAGCCAGGAGAGGTGCATGTGCGCGACGACGCCCGAGGGGAAGCGGAGGTAGCAGAAGACGACGTCCTCGATGCCCTTGTTCAGGAACGACTCGCCGCGCGCCGCGAACTCCTCGGGCTCCTCCCCGACGAGGTCGAGGATGACCGAGAGGTCGTGCGCGCCGAGGCTCCAGAGGACGTTCTCGTCCTTGCGGATCTTCCCCAGGTTCTGCCGGTTCCCGTAGATCACGAGCAGCCTGCCGAGCTCGCCCGACCCGACGATCTCCTTCAGCTTGCGAACCCCGGGGTGGTAGAGGAGGAGATGGCCGGGCATCAGGGCGAGACCCCGCTCCTCGGCGAGCGCGACGACCCCCTCCGCTTCTCCGGCCGTGAGCGCGATCGGCTTCTCGACGAAGACGTGCTTGCCTGCGAGGAGCGCCTCCCGCGCGAAGTCGGCGTGCGTCGGAACCGGGGTCGCGATCACGATCGCGTCGAGGCTCTCGTCGGCGAGCATCTCCTCGAATCGCCCGGTCATGAGCGCCCGTGGGAAGCGGAGACGGTAGCGCTCGAGCTTCTCGGGATCGCGATCGACGAGCCACGCGAGCTCGGCGCCCGGGAGGTCGTCGAAGTTCCGGGCCAGGTTCGGCCCCCAGTAGCCGAGGCCGGCGAGGCCGACCCTGATCGTCTCGCCGTTCATCGGCGCCCCATCGTATAGAGGAGCTCTGCGATCCTCTCCGAGGCCCGTCCGTCGCCGTAGAGCTGCGGATGACTGGACGGCCTCGCCGCGTTCCCGACCGCCGCGACGATCCGGTCTGCGTCGGTGCCGACGAGCGTGTTCCAGCCGGTCTCGACGGTCTCCGTCCACTCGGTCGACTCGCGCAGCGTCACGCACGGCACCTCGTACCAGTACGCCTCCTTCTGGACCCCGCCCGAGTCGGTGAGCGACGACCCGCGCCTGGGACGCGAGCGCAGCGAAGTCGAGGTAGCCCGCGGGTGGCAGGAGCCGGACAGCCCCGGGCAGCTCGATCCCCGCCGCGTTGAGCGCGTCGCGGGTGCGCGGGTGCGCGGGGAAGACGACCGGCTCGTCCAGCCGGGCAAGCGCGCCGGCGACCGCGCGGAGCGGCTCCGGGCGCACGTTCGCCTCACGGTGGAGCGTCAGCGAGGACGTAGGCGCCGGGCTCGACGCCCGTCTCGGCGAGAGCGTTCGAGCGCTCGCGCGCGATGGGCGCGAGCCGGAGGTTCGCGTCGTACATGACGTCCCCGACCTCGTGCACGCCTTCGGTCAGCCCCTCGCGCCGCAGGTTCTCGACCGCAACGTCGCTCGGGGAGAAGAGAAGCGTCGAGAGCTGGTCGACGAGGATGCGGTTCAGCTCCTCCGGCATCGTGCGGTCGAAGGACCGGAGGCCCGCTTCCACGTGCGCGACCGGAACCCGCAGCTTCGCCGCTGCGAGCGCGCCGGCGAGGGTCGAGTTCGTGTCGCCGTAGACGACGACCGCGTCCGGGACTCGCTTTCAGCACCGCGTGCTCGATCCCCGGCAGCATCCGCGCGGTCTGCTCGGCGTGCGTCCCGAGCCCGCGTCCAGGTTGATCGCCGGCGGGTCGAGCCCGAGCTCGTCGAAGAAGACCTCGGAGAGCTCGCGGTCGTAGTGCTGCCCCGTGTGCAGCACGGTCTCCTCGACGCCGGCGTTTCGCAGCGCCTCCGAGAGGGGAGCTGACTTTATGAACTGCGGCCGGTTGCCGACAACGGAGAGGACATGACGCACGGCGGTCGAATCTAGCGAGCCCACCATGACCAGGCATTTCGTTCTCGCAAGCATCTCCCTTCTCGCGCACGGACTGAAGACTGGCCGCGACGTGCACTGGTACGTCCACCGCCGGCTCGCGCGCCCCTAGCGGCCGAGAGGGCGCGGCTAGACTCAGTGCCCTCGGGCCGTTAGCTCAGCTGGTAGAGCAGGGGACTCTAATCCCAAGGTCGCAGGTTCGATCCCTGCACGGCCCACTCCGCCTGGAAGCCCGGCCGTGCCGGGCGCGGCCATGACGTCTTCAAGGCGTTCGTCGTGGTGAGGCCAGCGTCGGCGAGCCGCGCCCGCGCAGTCGGTCGCGGCAGCGGGGGTTCACTCCGTTTGCAGCCAGCGTCCGTGGCGTCGTTGAAGGCGGTCTCCTTGCCCGGGCTTCACCGGCACGGGCTCTGCCACAGCCGCTCCAGTCATCGTGAACTTCGGCGACCCGACGCCGAGAACGCACCACGTCCCGGTGGGGCCCTGGGAGACGTCGAAGCGCGTGAAGCCGCCGACCGGCTTCTTGTAGCCCTTGGCCGCTTCGGCCCAGTAGAGCTCCGACTCTCTTGCTCGCCGTCTTGGCCGTCTTCACGAAGACGAGGTCGGGCTTCCCGTCGCCCGTCATGTCGGCGAGGTGCCATCCGCCGTTCGCGGCCGGCTTGGTGCTGAAGCCTGTCACCACTTTCGGGGTGAGCTGCGTGTAGCTGCTGCTCCCGGTGGCGTACGACAGCTCGACGTGCCCGCTCTTGGTACCGGCCGTCTGCACGAACACGAGGTCGGGCGGGAGCCCGTCGCCGTCCATGTCCGCTTAGCAGCCACGTCCCCTTCGATGCCTCCGCGATCGGGTACGCGGTGTTCCACGGGCCGACCGACCTCGAAAACCCGAGGTAGAGGGTGGAGTACCAGACCTCCACGTTCCCGTGCGTCTCAGCCGTCCGGACTGCGCGACGGCGATAACCGGCGGGTCCCAGTTCGGGGGGTCGCCCATGGGGGCGATCAGCCATGTGCTGCTCGGGACGGCCCCGACCTCGTCGAGGTGAAGGCCGACCAGCCACCAGGGCAACGCAACAAGGTGCTTTTGGTCGTCCCCCTGACCGTGCTGTGGACTGCAGCAGACGTGAAACTCGACCCACGCTCCCGGCGTATGCGGCGTCTTGACGTACACCAGGTCGGGCGTGGGCGGCGTCCGCTGGTAGTTGCCGATCGCCAGCATGCCGCTGGAGCTGTCGGCCTCCGCCCAGCCGGTCGCAAGGTCGGCGGGGCCCTTCTGAAAGCGACCTGCGCCGTCGGCGACCCGAATCGCGACCTTCCCGTCCTTGTTGCCGGACGTCTGGACGAGGACAAGCTCGGCGTCCGCCTTAGGCGCCTTGGGCAGCACCTTGCTCGTGAACTCGGACTGGATCGTGTCGCCGGAGGCCGTTGTCCCGCTCAGCCGGTACTCGGCGTCCCCGGCGCGCTGGGGCCGCACGTCGCAGCTGCGAGCGGCCGGCGATCTTCTTCTTTGGGAGCCCAGGGCCCTGGATGAAGCAGTCCTGGACGCTCTCCGTGTGCCACTTCAGCGTGAAGCTGTCGCCGCTCCGGACCGGGCCCTTCGGCCCCATCAGGTTCACGACCGGATTACGCACGAGGACCGTCGCGTAGTAGTCGCGCTTGACCTTGACGCCCGGCGCCCCGACCCTGAGCGTGAACACTGTGTCCTCCGTGAGGGGCCCGGTCGGGCGGGGCGACCTGAAGGGGGCCTTCATCGGCTTGCCGTTACGGAGGAGCGTGTACGTCCCGGTATCGTCGCCTTCCCAGTGCAGCGTTGTCCCTTGCTCCGGCTCGACGCTCGTCTCGTCGGTCTTGAAGACGACCGAGCCGAACTTCCACGGGAACTTGGGCACCTCGAAGATTTGCTGGCGGAGGCTGGCGGTGGTATTCGCGTCCGGGGACGAGAACTCGTTGACCGTCAGCTTGGCGGTGCCGACGGCGGAGCTCACCTCGATGTCGCTGATCGTGAAGACGTAGCCCCGGCGGCTCACCTTATTGTCGTCGGAGGTGCGGATGAACGAGTACGTGCCGGGCCCCGAGATGTCCGTGTCGAGCTCCCAGTCGCCCGCCGGCTTACCTTCGGGGTTCGGCGGGACCGTGCCGATCCCGTCGCCGACGGAGGTCAGGAAGATCGCGCTCTGCGAGCCGGCCGGGCCGATGTCGAAATGGAAGGTGATGCGCTCGCAGAACACGTCGGCGCGCTCAGCCGGGCTCACGACGAAGGTCAGGGCGAGCTTCTTGGCGTTTCCCGACGCCGGGCTGGCCTGCGGGGGGTCGGGGTCGGTCGTGAGCTCGTAGTGGAGGAGGGGCGGGGGCGGCTCGGTCACTGGATGGCCTCCTTGGCTGGGGGATCGACCTGCACGAATCCCTCTCGCGCGCTCACGGCTGAAGCCGGGAATCGCGCGCGGTCATCGACGGGGGGAACGGGAGGGCGCCCGTGGGCGCTGCGGGGTGCTCGACCCAGGACCACTTTTCGACCGGACGCCGTCGGCGTGGGCATGAGCGGTGGGCCCGGCGAGTCGGCGAGCAGGGGCCCGGCCCGGAAGGCGATCGAGATCGCGTCGAGGGCCGGCGCGAGGTCGGCGGCGCGCAGTTCGAGCACGGTGGTGGGGAGCACGCCTGTGCGGGCGTAGACCCTGGCGCGGGGGTCGACGAGCAGCGTGACGTCCGCGCTGGTCGTGCCGTCGAAGCGCAGGTGGATGTCCTGCGCGCGAGCGGCCTTGACGAACTTGCTCTTGTCTGCGACCCGGCCGCCGGGCCCGGGCATGTGGACGGCGTGGAACGTACGGGTCCTTGTTCACGAAGTACCCGACGAGGCCGTCTTCGCGGTCGACGGCCCAGCCGAGCCGCACGGGAAAGTCGTAGTTGCGGAAGGGCGGGTCGACGGGCGCGAACGTGAACGGCCAGTCGGGGTCACGGATCGGCTGGCCGTTCAGCTCGAAGGCCAGCCGAGCGCGCACCAGCGCGAGTGGGCGTCCGGCGAGCGCGGTGAGGTAGTCGTCCTGACCTCCGCCGAGAGGGTCGATCGTCCAGAGGGTCTCGTCGATCGCCGTGAGGAAGTTGCGGAACGCACCTGGCGTGGTGACGGCGCGGAGCACCGCTGCGAGCCGCGGATGGACTTCCGCGATGTCCTCGACCTTCGGGTGCGCGCGGGAGGGCTCCGGGTCCCACACGACGGTCTCGCGGGCCTCGGCGGGCGGCGACGAGGCGGAGCTCGCCGAGACGCGCCCCGGCGGGATCGTGCGCGGCGAGGGAACGGCTCGACGTGATTCGGGCACGAGAAAGCCGCAGATCGGATCGACGCCGGCGGCCACGTCCTTTCCGCTCTTCTCGTCCACCGGCGTGAAGCGCAGCCGTGTCCCCTGGAGCAGCCGAGGCGGAAGCTCGTTGCGGACGGCATTGCTGACGGGGTTGCGGGCGACAAGGCCGGGGGCGGTCGCCAGCAGGTCGTCGGGCACCTCGAGCGCCTGGCCGAACCGGTCGATGATCGCCACCTGGGTCAGCATGAACTGGCCGGCGCGCATTCCCTCGAACGACGACGTGGTCTTCTCACCGACGTCCGGTGCCGTGGCCTGTCCCGGTTGCGGCGCCCGCGGGTACTGGCCGTCGAGGAGCTTCGTGACCGGGTCGTCCGGTGGAGGGCTCGGCGCCGACAGAGGGTCGCGCTTCGCGAGCAGGGTCGTGAGCCCGTCCAGGCGCTGGGAGAGGAAGTCCCAACGCTTGACGGTGTCCTCGAGCTGGCGGAGGGCGGCGCTCTCGGGGTCGCTGCCGATGAGGTCGTCGAGCCGGGACGCCAACGTGTCCGTCAAGCCCGGGGTCAGGAGCGTGCGGCCGGACGGCTTGAACGTGGCCCGCGGAGGACGGCTGCTTGCCGGTGAAGGCGAAGTCGCGTCCGTCGAAGGCCCACTGGGCGCGGCCGCGGTCCTGCGCGAAGGGAAGGTCGTGCCACTCGATCTGCCATTCCAGGTAGAGCGGGAGCCACGGCTGCTCCCACGACGGCTTCAGGAGATTCGTTTTCGCGACGGCGGCCGCGAACGCCTGGTCGCTCGGGACAGGGCTCCGGAGGAAGACGAACTCGGCGAGCAGCGGCTCGATGGGAGGCAGGCCCTTCGCGGCGATCGCAGGAGCCTTCGCCCGGCGCCGCCGGAGATCGCGCCCGGCGGCGTAGCGGCACGGGAGGGGGTCCGGGTCGGTCGCGAGGTCGCGGCCGACCCCCGAGACGAGGAGGACCGGGTCGTGCGCCGCGTAGAAGCGGGGCGCCAGGCCGGCGACGAGCTGACGTGTGGCCTTCAGGCCCTGAGCCGAGGCGTAGTCGTCGGCGCTTGTCCCCGCAAAGTCCGCGCCGGAGCGGGTGGGTCGCCGGGCTTCGGCTGGAGCTCGGTGCGCAGCGCCTTGATCCTGCCGGCGAGGCTCTTCGGCTTGGTATCGTCGAGTGCCGCCGCAAAGCCGTCGTCGGTCACGGCGACCGGTGCTTGACCGATCCCGGTCAGCAGGGCCGCCCGCCGGCGCTTCCACCAGAGCTCGTACAGCTGCCGCTGCAGCGAGACGAGTTGCGCCTGCTTTCCGTCGAGCCTGGCCTGGTCGGCGAGCTCCTGGAGCCATTTCCTCTCCGCGTCGTGGTCCTTGGCGGTGGACGGGGGCGGCGGCGGCTCGCCCGGCTCTGTCGGGCGGTCGACGATCTCCCACTGCACGCCGCCGGCGCGAGAGCCGAACCAGAATCTGTGGAGCTCGCGCTTGAAGATCGCGGCGCCGCCGGGTTGCTGGAGCACGCCGAGCTGGTCGAGCGTGAACGCCTCCAGGAGATCGACGCCCGAGCTCGCCGAAGCCCCCCGCCTTTCAGCAACGCGGCTGAGCGCCTCTGTCGCGGTGGCGCCGAGGGCCACCTGCGGCTTCGCGCGGTCGCGTCTCTCTCGAGCGGGGGAGGGTTCCCGTCCAGGATCCCACTCGACGCCCAGCACCAGCCCGTGGAAGACCGAGCCCGTGGCCGACCCGCGTCCTCCGGGTCCGGAGCGGTCCAGCCACTCGATCGAGCAGTAGCTGCATAGCCTCTGGCCTCGGCCTGGCTCCCAGCCGCGCTCAGCCGGTCGGCCCCCGGGTCGGCGATACCAGCCCACGACGAAGTAGTCCAGCGTCCCGGGGGCGAGGGCGGTGCTTGAGCCAGGTCGTCCCGGATCGAGAAGACGTTCTCGTTGTGGGGCTGGAAGGCCGCGAACGCCGGGTTGCCCGGACCCACCGCGCGCGAGGAACGTTTGCCCGGCCGTCGGCTCGGCCCACGGCTGGATCCTCGCCTGGGCGGGGGAGTGAGGCTGCGCCGATGGAGATCGGCTTCCGGTTCGCGGCGCTCCCGTCGAGGAACGGGCTCCCGTGGCCTGCCGTCGTCGAGATAGTCGCTCTCGACGATCCAGGCCGTTCTCGACGGGCCTCCGGCTCGGAGTGGCGGAACGAGCGGACCGAGACCAGCCAGCGGTTCGGGACCAGCGGGAAGGCGAGCGCCGCCGCTCTTCGGGCTCGTCCTGCGCGCCGTGCCGGAGCGCCGCGGGCAGCGTCCACATCAGGTAGACGCCCTGGTTCTCCTCCCCGCGTGGAGCCGAGGACCCTCGCGACACGGCGCCTGCTCGCTCGACGGGGAAATGGTTCGCTTGTAGTCCATCGTCCACCGCCTGAACGGCGCGCCCGCGCCCGAGCGAAGTACGATCACCACCGCGTCCAGCTGGATGGGAACGAAGAGCGGCCCGGCGTCGGTCTCGTCGTACGCCCGAAGGTGAGCTCCTCCGGGGCGGAGATCATGTGGAGGGCGAACTGGGCGGCGCCGGGGGCCTTGATCTTCGCGGCAACGGCGCCGACGTCGAGGACGCGGCCGGCGTCGGTCGGGGGCACGTCCGGCCGGCGCCCTCGAGCTTTGCTCGACCTGCCGAAGTGGAGCCCCTGGTGCGGGAGCGCGCAGCCTGCACCTTATCCGGGGCGCCGTCGAACAGGCACAGCAGCACGTTCGGCGCGAGCCGCTCCGACCGCACGAGCTTCAGGGTCGAGTCTCGCCGTGTCGCGCCTTGCTCGCCGCGGCCGTCAGCCCGGGCCAGCCCGAGACGAGCGCGGAGCGGACGAGCAATCCCGCTTCGGGCCGCGCCGGCGCCTCGCGGCGCCAGGCGCCGGCGATCGATCCGTCCGCCCGACCCGCTGAACCACGGTTGTCGCGGCTCGACTCGCACTCCTACGCTCAGTGCGCCGTCGACCAGGGCGCCGACCCAGTTGCGCGTCCACCGTCGAAGAAGCGCGACCGACTCGATCGGCAGCAGCTCCGGGTGCGGGACGAGGTATGCGAACGGGACGATCTCAAGCGCATGTGAGCTCGGCGCACCCAGTCGGCGATCGGCTGGACGTCGCCGGCGACCTCGGCCTCGATCAGGGCGTCTGAGCACGTCGTCCGCGCTCTAGCAGCTCCTTGACCGCATCCACTGGGCCGACCTCCGGTTGAGGACGGCGTGCGCCTGTGGGCGGGGCCCGGCCGGCGCCGCCCGCCTCTCGACAGCGCTTGCGACCTCGCTCTGCCAGGCCGACCTTCAGCTGCTCCAGGAACCGCTTCTCGATCAGACCCGCCCTTGGCGATCGCCTTCGAGGTTGCCGTGCGAGGTGTCGAGGTGCCGCGGACTGCGAGGCCCGCCGACCATCGAGGTCGACCAGCCGGTGGACGGAGCGCGCGGAACCGGACCAGCTCGATCGCTGAACTCCCGGTCTGCCAGCGCGATGCGCGCGGCCGATCGCCCACGCGGCCGCCAGCGAGACGTCGAAGATGCCCGTTGCCGGGTCGTAGACCAGCGCCGCGGAAGCCGTCGGGAAGGGTCGGGCCGCGTCCTTCACGGGCGCCTCCGGACGGCGGCGTGAACGGACCGCGATACCACGCGACCGTGTCTTCGCCCGTCGGCAAGTGGTAGGCGACGGGCACGTACCCCTTGGCCAGCCGGTCGGCCACGCGCCGGCCGTCGGGGCGGTGGCCGGCGGGCTTCGGCTGGTCTCGTCGTACGGGAGCCCGAGGGCGAGGTCACCCTCGCTTGCCGGCGCGCGACCTCGCGAGCGCCTGCGGCAGCTGCGCGAAGGTCTCGCCCGCTTGCCGTCGGTCATCCGGCGTCTCGGTGAACCCCCAGCTCAGAAGCGACACCAGACGCACCTCCGGCTTCGGTCTCCGCGCGCGTCGAGCAGCGCCTCGTGGCCCTCCTAGCGAGACGAGTGGGCGTTCGTTTCGCCCGTCGGCCGCGCCGCGGGGATCCGGTTCGCCACCACGACGGCGAACTGGCCGACGTCGCCGGGCGCGTCACTTTTCTTGAGCGCTCGTGTCGACCTTTCGGGCATGGGCGAGGTAGCTGCAGCTCGGTCGCGCCGCGGCGCCACCGCCGCGAAGAGCGCGAGCGGGATCTCGAGTGCCTGGCAGCGCACGTGTTCTCCTCGTCCGGCGACGATCTTGAGATCGCCGATGCGCCGGCGTCGACCTTCGCTCGGCTTCAGGCAGGGCGCTCGACCCCCATCGTCTATCGCCCCCGTGGCGGTGCCAGGGCGTCCCGGCGGCCAAGGTCTGCGGCGTCCAGCAAGAGCAGGGCCAGCCACGGGACGGTGCTCGACGGCTTCCCTGACGAGGACCCGCGCTCCCACGGCAGCGTCCGCGTGGTAAGGACGACATGCGGCAACGTCTCCGCCGAAGGCGCCGGAGCCATCCGCGGGCGGGTACACACCGTGGATCTCGGCGGGGTCGAGCGTGAAGCGTGGGCCCTGCACGATGAACGCCTGCTTCGCGGCAGGCGACGTCCGCACCGTCCACCTGAGGGCGTGCATCGACCTCGATCGTGTAGGTGCCGGCTTCGAGTGCCGGGCGCAGCGAGTCGTAGAACCTCAGGTGGTCGGTCAGCGTCGGCGTGGTCTTTCAAGCCGTCATGACTTCACCGCGAGCATCGGCGGGACGGGAAGAGGCTGTTCACGGCCTTCGCGCGAAGTCGCCGAGCTTGTCGTCGCGCCGGGATCGAAGCCCCTTGGCCTTGAGCACAGAACGGATCGCCGCACGGCTGCGACAGCCTGTCGCCGCCGGCGATGGCGCCCAGGGTCGCCTCACCGATCGCGCCCGTGTTCAGACGCCCGGAGCCGGGCGCCGCAGCCGGCGTTGGATCCGCGCAGCCTGCCCACGCCCCGGGTCGCCGCTGAGCCCCTTGGCGATGTCGACCGGGCCGCAGCTTCGGCGTCCTGCGTCGGGCGGCGAGACGAGAAGCCCACCAGCTGGTCCGGGACGAGGTCGGCGCTCGGCGGCGGGTCCCCGTCCAACGGCTTGGCCCCAGAGCGCTTCCGGCAGGTCGCGCATGCGCACCTCGATCGTCCACTTGCTGTCTCCTTCTTCTCGCGTCGTTCTCATTGCCGTCGGCGTCCGTGACGTGCAGCGTGTGCGTGGCCTCGATCGTGAGCCGGAGCGGGCGGATTGGGGGCGCTTGCTGCCGGTCTTCGGGACCGGTGGTCCTTCCCCGTCGGCAGCCTCGAGCGCGGTCGCGGGGATGGCGCACTCGGTCGCAAGCTCGAGCGTGTCGGCGCGCACCAGCCGGCGTCGGCCTCCGTCGAGCCGGGCAGCAGGCCGCGACTGGATCACGACCTTGCACGAGATCGTGCTCCGGCCGGAGAGCAGGGCTCTCGCGAAGTCCGCTCCCGACCAGTCCTCGTCGGCGTGTCCTTCGAGCTGCGGATTGGCGCCGAACTCGACCGTGAACGAGATGACGTACCACGAGACGTGCGCCTTGCCGCCGGTCGGCGGGCCCTTCAGAGCTCCAGCTGGCCCCGAGCTCGGTGGTGAGCGTCTCCGCGAGGTCGCCGGTCGCAGGGTGGTAGGAGACGCCGACCGAGACTTCCATACTCGGCCGCGTAGCTGGAACGGCTGCCAGGAGATCAGGAAGTCCGCCGAAGCCGTCAACCACGCCCGCAGGTTGCCGTCGTGGAACAGGACCTGCAGCCCGCCGCCGCCCATCACGCACGAACGGCGTGAGGGCGAAGTACGCGTCGCCCTCGACGGTCACGAAGTCGTTCACCGCCCACGTCAGCGCGAGACGCGGCTCCTTCGGGTACTAGGCCGGCGGCTTGAACGCCGGGTGGTAGCCGCCGAGCGTGAGCACGAAGTCGCCCGCGTGGTCGCCGTCGAACCACAGGTAGAAAGCGAAGCCGCCTGTGAGCCGGCACGCGGGCGCGATCACGAACGAGTTCGGGCTGAGCACGGCCGTCAGGCCGAAGAAGCCCTCCTGCGGTTTGAGGATCGCCTCGAGCTCGAGCTCAAGGTACGTGAACGGCCTCCTCCCCCTCCTCCGGCAGCCGCATTTTGGACAGCCCGATCAGCGCGAACTGCATCTCCCGCCCGAACTCCGCGATCAGCAGCGCCCGCGACTTGACCACCTCGAACGATGTGAAGGATCACCCCGACCGCGACCCAGTACTCGCCCACCCCCTCGCGTCAGCCACGGAGTGGCCTTCGCCGTCGCCTCGCCCTCGAGCACCTCGAGCACCCCAATCGGCGTGCCGCCGCCCGGTCCCCCGCGTCGAACCCCGCCGACGAACGGGAACTCGTAGACCTCGTCCTGGCCGGGGATCCGGAACGCGCGGTTGTACCCGAAGCCGCCCATCAGCCCGGTGACGTAGAAGGCCGGCGGCCCGCCCAGCGGCGTGTCGAGCTCGACGAACAGGAACAGCGACGGGTGGTCGGTCGAGCTCCGCGTAGGACCCCACGGCTGACAGCGTGAACGACGCTCGGCGCGGACGACCGCCGCCCCGTCGTACTGGAACGACCGACCTTGCCCACTTGCGGCGCTCGGCACGGCGAGGAACGCGCCGGCGATCTCCACCCGGTCCCGCGGAGAACGCCCAGCCCCAGCCCGTCGAGGTGGAACGCCGGCTGGAACGCGGAGAGCGGCGAGCCGACCCCCAGGCCCCCAGAGGGAGACCGACAGGCCGCCCAGGGACAGCGAGGCGTCCAGCAGCAACCAGAGGATGCCGCCCTCGTACCGGGCGCCGACGCGGCCGACGTACACCGGCCCGAAGCGAGCGCTGTACCGGGAACCACTTCGTCCCGTCCGCCGGCCGGCGAGACGCGGCGCCGCCGCCCCCTTGGGCGCCGGCGGCGGGCGGCGGCCGGGGGCCGAGCGCGACGCCGTCGGCAGCCGGCCCAGCCTCATCTTCCCGGACATCGCCGACACCGCGGTCGATCCGGTGGCTCGGGAGCGGCTTGGCCGACGGTCCGGCAGCAGGAGGTTCCAGACCGCGACGTCGCCTCGGTCGGGCGCCGCTGCCGGCGACGGGCGTCGCCGTCGCTGCCACCACCTTCACGTCCTCGACGCCTGCCGCGTCGCCGAGCACGGCGCCCACCAGCGGCAATCCCTGAGAACTCGATATGCGCCAGGTCCACCGCGAAGAGGGCGCGCGTCCCGGCCCGTCGTCGGCGGCGAGGGCGAAGACCACGTCCGTGAGATCGACCTCGACCTTCAGGACGGCTCGGCCGCGGCGCCGGGCCCGACCTCTGTCACGAGCGATCCCTGACGGCGGCTCGGTCCCGTCCGTGTCCGTGTAGGCGGCGACGAGCCGCGTCTCGACTTGTGTCCTCCCGTCCAGCGTGAAGTCTGCTTCGTCCGACCGTGCCACCGAGGCGCTGAATTTCGCGTCGGCCTTCGCTCGACCTCCACGTCGAGCTGTGAGCGTCGACGCTGCTCTTCCATCGTCAGCGAGAGGCGCCCTTGCAGTCGAAACGCGACAGGAGCCGCTCGGCTTCGAACGTCGATCCGGCGGCCTCGTCAGCGTACGCCCCCGCCAGTGCCGGCGGCACCTCGAAGCCGCCCAGCTTCTCGGCAACGATCTCCCTGATCGACTGGGCCGCCGCGCCGAGCTCATCTCCGGTGAGCGGCCCATCGAGCCGGACTGGATCCGCTTCGGCCGGCGCTGAGCGTGACCTTCGGGCCGCCGTAGTCGATGGTGCCGCTGATCGAGCCGGTGACGGACGGCCCGGGCCAGCCGACGTGGCGTCGAGCCTCAGCATCAAGCCCTCGACTTTCGATGCCGGTTTCCCCGGGCAGCCTCCACGGGCCGTCCGAGCCGATTTCGAGCTCGAGCGTGCATGGACTCGAGCGAGTGGTCCTCGTCGAACGAATCGGTCAGTCCTTGGCGTCACCGAGAAGCGCGGCCGAAGCCCGCCGGCAAGTGCGTTGTTGACGTCCTTGCCGCCCACTGCGCCGGACAGGCGGAGACACCGCTCAGCTGCGGCGCCGCGTCGGCGCCCAGCTCTGAGGGTCCAGGGAGCCGAGCCCGCCGGCTTGTCGCACCGCCACCGGGCACGCTCGACGCTCGCCGAAGCGGATCACGCCGGTGAAGAACCCGCTCGCGTCTCCTGCCGCGCGGTCGTCGGCGACCTGGTCGAGCGCCACGCTCGTCGAGCGGAGATGGATCGCCGTGACGAGCCGCCACTCCTTGGCGAGCGTGACGTGCTGAAAAAGATCGAGCTGAGCGCCCGCGTCGCCGGCCACGGCGTAGCTCGACCGTCAGCCGATCCATCTTCAACGTGCTGAAGCGCCGCCGGCAGCATCGCGGCCCTGTCCGCTGCCGGCGACGGTCTCGACCAGCTCCCCGAGGCTCGGGAAGCCGTCGGCGCCGATGATGCCGAACCGCCATCGTCCGGCTCACGGGTGATCCGTACCGGCAGTTCGACCGGATCGACCTCGCAGCTCCTGGATCGAGGCGGCCGGTCTCAGATCGGTCGCGTTGCCGACGACGCTGAAGGCGGGCTGCCGTCGGCCGTCGGCGCCGTCCTTGATGAGCCCGTCGTCGACGACGCCGGGGAACCCCAGCTGAAGCCGAGTGCCAAGCCCGTCAATCTCGGGCAGTCCGGCGCGAATTCGCCATGTCGCTCGGGCGCCCCGACCGTCACTCGCCAGCGACTGACGCGTCAGCTTGGCCGGGTCGAAGCGACACGACAGCTCGACGATCCGAAGCCGTCGAGGCCGTCGCTGAGCGTCGGCGGCGCAACCCGGACGCCTGCTGACCCGGCAGCAGGACGCCGAGTGCTGACGGGTCGGGCAACGGGATGTCTGCCGCCCGCAGCAGCCAGTCGCCTCCGAACTCCGGTCCAAGGTGACGATGATCGGGTCCTTCACGCCGTCGACCTTGATCCTGAGCCGCTCAGTCGAGCCCGTGACGACCGGGACGGGCACGAGGCCGGACCAGTGACGTTCAGGTCGAGGGCGAGCCCGTCGAGCGACGCCCACTGCAGGTCGAGCGAGCTGGAGCGTGTGCGTCGGTCAGCTCAGCGTGCAGCGCAACGGAAAGGGCGCCGTCCGCGGCGGCGAAAGTCACCACGCGTTTCGACGTCCGACACCGAACAGCTGCGCCGTTCCCGAGCGGCGAGCGGGCGCTCCAGTTTCGAGCGTTCCGATCGGGCGCCTGGGATTCGTCGAGCGCCAGTTCCGTCACGCCGAGCGCGCCGAGCGAAGTCGGCGACCTCCTGGGCCTCCAGCGTCTCTGCCGGAGAGGATCAGCGCTCGTGTCCGCCCGGCGCCTGAGGCGGGTGGCGATCGTCGACCGGGTCAGCGCGGGCGTGCGTGTCATCGGTTGACAGCGTCACCGACATCCGGCGCCTAGGTCTTCGCTCCGCCGCTCGCCGACCTGGCAGCCGGGTTGCGCGCGAGAGCAAGGCGACTGAAGTCGGCCTTGAACTCGGTCCCGTCCAGCGCCTCCGCGATGAAGGCGTCCTTGGCGGTGTTCCGGCTCCAGCTCATGACGGCTGCGCTTGTCCGTGGGGGGCGCATGCTTCCTCAGCCGGTCGAGCTGGTTGACGACCATGTCGACCGGGCTCTGCGGGAGAAGTAGGTGCCGGTCGCGGGTCGGGCTCCATCCGGCGACGGAGTGCCGCCGAGCGTCGCTGATGTTGCTGTCCTGCCAGTCCCTCGCGGCGGCGACGTTGACCTTCTTCTTGCCCTTTTCGAGTTCGGAGTTCCGGGGTCGCCTCCCGAGGAGGTGGTAGAACGACGGGACGTCGCAATTCAGGTAGTCGCGCCACGCGTGGTCCGGGTGCTCGACGGCGAACTACGGCGGCCGGCATCCAGGCCACAGCGCCAGTGGCGGGGCGCTGCGGCTTCCACCGGCTGGTCCAAGTCGTTCCGCGGTACTCTGACCGCCTCTGCGGAAGAAGAACAAGGTCCTTGCCGTTCGGCCTTGGACGTGAACTTGGTCGTATGCCGGCGTCCGGCACGCCGGTCGGCGGGCGTGGCGCCATCGGCGAATAGCCTGTGTACAGGCCGCGGCAGGTGTTCGCGTATTCGCGCGGTCGCGCGAGGGACGTAGCGCGCGATCGTCCCGTCAATCCTCGACCCAGTCTTTGACCGCGGCATTGCACCCTGGTCGCAAGTGCCTCGAAGACGTCGTCGAGGCCGCAGATGAGCGCTTCCCCGGTTGTGCCATGGCATCGCGGATCGCCCCCGGGATCTTGCTTGAGACCAACTGGGCCGGCCGGCCGTCGACGCCTTTGCCGATGGACGGTAGAGCACGCAGGTCGCCGGCTGGACGCGCAGGGTCACAGCCGACCTCGAGCTCGGTCGTCACGTCGCCCGTGATCGCGCAGCGCCGGCCGTTCGGGTCGTGGTAGCTTGCCGAGCGGGCTCGACGTTGGCTGTGCGACCAGGTAGGTGTCCGTCTCACGCCGCGTCATCGGCCTCTTGAGCGCTTCCTCGAGATCGATCAGGTGCGGTGCCTTGCCGTGGACGATCATGTTCTGGAGATGCAGGTCGCAGAGCGAGACCGCCATGCCATCGCCATGAGCCGCCGTACTGGTGGTAGAAGACCTGTGCCGCGCTTGGGTGTTGTCGACGATCCAGTCGCTCTTGCACGTCGGCGGGGTGATCCTGCATCGCCGACCTTTCGTCCGACGCCGTTTGCGATTTCGCCCTTGCCGACGCTCACTTCGACGTCCACCGATGGCTCGTGCGTGAGGAACTCGATGTAGCCGTAGGCGTCCGGTACCGAGCCACGGTTGTAGGGCAGGATCCGGTAGGTGGGCAGCAGCTCGGCTCGTGAAGCCCGCTCCGGCGCGCTTTGCGCGCCGGAGTTGCAGTCGTTGATCAGCTCGGTCAGGCTCTCGTCCTGCGTGTAGCCCTGGGGGGGAGCGCGTTGAAGATGTTGCTGTCGCCGACGATGCGGCAGTCGATCTCGACGGCCGACGGCTTGTAGACGACGCGGCCGCGCTTTTCCTGTCGGTCGACGCAGGAACGTCAGGATCAGGACCTGCTTGCCGCCCTTGTGGAAGTCGTTTCCCGTCGTCCGGATCTTGACCAGCTGCTCCATGCGTCCGGCCGGGGAAGAACGCTTGGGATGTTGCTCCAGTCCGCCGCCACACGCTCGCAGGCGAGCCTGATGTTGTCCTTGTAGTGCGTCGGTCGACCGTCTTCACGGCGTGCGCGATGAGCGGGTAGCGCTCGTAGAACGCGTCGACGCCGCTCTGCGGGGTCGCCCGGCGCGGACGTCGGAGGGGTCGATGTACCACTAGAAGTCCCGGGCGTAAGCGGCGGCAGGCACCACGGTCGAGTCGTGCGTGTAGCTCTGCTTTCCGCCGAGCGCCTGGTCGATGGTCGGACGGCCGTTCGGGTCGGTGATGAAGAGCACGTTGCTCGCGCGCAAGCGCTCGAGATCTCGCGCGACCCCGAACACGACGTACATGTTCAGGATCTCCTCGAGTGCGGCGATCGAGTTCCTCGTCGGTAATCGCGTCTGCCAGCTTTGAGAAGTCGGCGCGCGCCGCGAGCTTGGCGAAGAAGGCCTCGGTTTCGTCAAGCTTCGCCTTGTACAGCGTGCGGCGGCGGAGACCGACGAGTGCCCAGCACAGGTGCCCTCCGCGTCGACTTAGCGGCGCGCCAGTTTAACAACACGTCGTGTGTCGATACAAGGGGGCGGGGCGCCGACGATGGGCCGGGCAGGACTCGGGTCGAGCCGCCAAGTAGAGGAAGCGCCACTCCAGCTTCCGCCGCGCCGCCTCGTTAGCCCGCACGGTCACGGCGCGACCGCCCCGCTTGGCAGCAGCTGCCGGTCCGGCAGACTCCGCCCCGTCCTTCAAGCACTGAGGACGACTTGCGCGGCCGCGTACAGACACGTGCCGCCTGGTACGCGCCGTTCGGCCCCTTAGCGCGAGGCGGCAGCGACACGACGAGGCGGCCGCCCTTCACCTCGAGCGTCCCGCCGGAGGACTCGACCCGCTGCGCCGCAGCCAGCCAGCGTCAGCCCGCGCACGCTCGCGTCCAAGTCGTTGAGCGTCGCCGGCGTAGAGGCCGCTATCCAGCTTCGGCAGCTCCGCGCTCGTGAGGAAACGCGACCTTCGGGGGGCGAAAAGACCTCGGAACCCGACGGACAATCTGCCGAACTGCGGCTGGGGGGCAAGGAGGCAGATTGATGCGTACTCTGATCGTGCTGGCGCTTGCGACAGGCGTTACCGTTACGGGAGCCACTGTCGCTGTCGCTGATCCGGACGTGCCTGACATCGCGGCGCACCGGCACTTCGTGAAAACGCCGGCAGGCAAACTCGTGGAAGTCGGGGCAAGAGGCTTTCGACAACGCGTCGCTTCAGAAGGCCTTCAACCAGTTCCACATCAACATCCACTCCAGCACTACGACCCCAACGACGCCTGTGGACACCCTCGGGCCGCAGCATGGTGCGCCCGGGCTTCACAACATGAAGGGCGCAGAGGTCTTGCCCCGTGGGTGTTAATCAGCCCGCAACGGCCTGACGATCGAAGACAGCTCCCGGTCCTCTGCCGCGGCGTAGTAACAGCTTCTGCAGAGGACCCGGAGCGGGTCGAGTGGCGTGAGAGCCTCCCGCGTGAGCTAGAGATCGCGTCGCGCGAAACCGGCCACGGCGAGCGCCGCGACGATGGCGAGATAGGCCGCCGTCCACGGCCAGAGCCAGTCCCCACCCGCCTGCGCGCCGCCGAACGGGCCGAGCTGGAGCGCGACGCGCGTGAGGCCGAAGCTGTCCGCGCTGATCCCGTACAGGCCGTCCTGGTAGAGCGCCTCGAACGGGAGCACCCAGGCTGTCCAGTCCGCCACGTCGAGCAGCGTCTCCGAGTTGATCGCCTCGCCGATCTGGCCGAGGAGGCCGGCGACGAGCCCCGCGCCGAACAGCATGAAGATCGCGATCCCGTTCGCGGTCGCGGTCAGGAAGACGGAGCCGAGAATCGAGAGCGCGGCGATGACGACGACGGCGGCGGCGAGCTCGAGCGCCGGCATGACGAACCTGTCCGGCCACTAGCCGCCGGCCCAGTAGGTGATTCCGGCCGCCGAGGCGAACACCGCCGACGACGTAGAGCGAGCAGACGCCAGCAGCCGCGAGGAAGCGGCCGGCGAGCATCGCATCGCGCCCGATCGGCCGCACGACGAGGGGCTGGAGGAGTCCCGCGCTCGGCGTCGCCACGGACGACGGACAGGGTCAGGAACACCGCGAGAACGGCGCCGAGGAAGAGGGTCGCGAACATCGAGAGGCCGAGCAGGGTCGCTCCCGTCAACGTCCGGTCGTCCACCGCGGCGAGGAGCGGCTCGTCTTCGACGAACGCGTCGACCTCGTCGAAAGCCTTCTCCGTGCCGAGGCCGTAGAGGCCGAGGAAGGCCGCGGTCAGGACGAGCACGATCAGGAAGACCTTTCGCCGCAGGCTCTCTCGCAGCGCGTACCCGACGATGATCGGGATCGCTGTCAACTGGAGTCGTCTCCGACCGCGCTCAGGTACGTCGTCCTCGAGGGTCGTACGCAGGACGCGGACGCCGTAGATCCGCCTCACCGGCGGCGACGAGCTCGGCGACGAGCCGCGGAGCGTCCTCACGCCCCGCGTCGGGAAAGTGCCGCACGCCGTTGCCGGTCTCGACCTCGACGCCGCGGGCTCTGCGCGAGCTCGGACGGGGCCCCGGCGGCCACGACCTCGCCCCGCGTGATGATCACGACCCGGTCGCAGACGAGCTCGACCTCGCTCAGCAGGTGGGAGTTGAGGAGGACGGAGACGCCGCGGCCGCGCAGCTCCTCGAGCAGGCCGCGGACGGTTCGGCGGCCCGCCGGGTCGAGCGCGCTCGTCGGCTCGTCCAGGAGCAGGAGTGGCGGGTCGCCGACGAGGGCCTGCGCGATCCCGAGGCGTTGCTGCATTCCCTTCGACATCGCGTCGACCTTCCGGTCGCCGGGCCTCGATCAGGCCGACGAGCTCGAGGAGCTCGGGAGCGCTCGGCGTCGCCGCCGGTCGAGCCCGGCCAGGCGCTGGTGCAGCGTGAGCACCTCGTCCGCCGAGTACCAGCCCGGGAACCGGAAGAGCTCGGCCAGGTAGCCGAGCGAGGCCCGGGCCGCGCGCGACCCGGCCGGAGCGCCGCAGACCTCCGCCGACCCGGCGGACGCACGCACGAGACCGACGGCGATCTTCACGAGCGTCGACTTTCCGGCGCCGTTCGGGCCGAGGAGGCCGACGAGCTCGCCCTCGCCCACCTCGAGGTCGACGCCCGCGAGCGCCTCGACGCTGCCGTAGCGCTTCGCGAGGCCGCGCGTGGCGAGGGCGGCCGTCAACGCCTGTACTTTAGGCTGCGCGGTGGCGGGCGAAGTCGAGGAGCGGCTGCGGAAGCTCGGGTTCGGCGAGGAGGACGCGTGCCGGCTCGCCGACCACTTCGTCGATGCGGACGCGCGCGGGAAGCGCGGTCACGGAGTCGCACGGGTCGACTGGCTCGAGGCGCTGCCAGACCTCCGGCCCGACGCGCGGCCGGAGCGGATCGTCGCCGAGCCCGGATTCGAGCGCTGGGAGGGCCGCGGGGCGCTCGGGTACCTCACGCTCGCGGCGATCGTCGAGGCGCAGCTCGCCTCGCCGCCGGCGCAGGCGCGGGTCGTCGTCGCAGCGGACTGCTTCCCGACCGGCGTCCTCGGGCTACTGGGTGCGGCGGCTCGCGGAGGGCGGGCTCGCCGCCTGGCTCACCGCGACCTCGCCGCCCCGTCTCGCCCATCCCGACGGTGGCCCGCCGCTCGCCGGCACGAACCCGCTCGCGATCGCCGTGCCTTCCTCGGACGGCCGTCCGCTCGTCGCCGACGTCTCGATGGGGAAGGTCACCTACGGCGACGTGCTGACGGGCGACGGCGTCACCGGACGACCTCGTGCCCTTCGGCGGCGAGCAGGCGCACAAGGCGTTCGCGCTCGCCGTCGGGCTCCAGGCGCTCGTGGACGCGCTCGCCGGCCCGGAGCACGGCGCACTCCTCGTCGTCGCAGCGCCCGGAGCCGATCCGGTGCCGGCGCTCCGCGCGCGGGCCGGCGGCCTGCGGCTCCCCGGCGACCGCTGAGCCACGTCCCCGGTCGCCGGCTAGCGCTTGCGCAGCTCGGCGAGGACGACCGGATCGATGCGCTCGACGCCTCGCACGCGCTCCTCGAGGTTCTCCGTCCCCGACCAGGCGTCGAAGGCCTCCGAAGGCTCGCCTGCTCGTAGCCCAGCCGGCCAGACGTTCGCGCAGCTCTGCGCGCGAGCTCGTCGTCCACGGCCAGCCACTCCCCTTCCGGCGTCTCGCCGAAGTAGAGCTCGTGCAGGCTCGAGAGCCGCCCGAGCTCCGCGATCGGCGCGGGTGGTCGTCGACGCGGAGATCGACCGCCACGTCGGTGATCCCGCCGTAGCCGCCCTCCGCGCGGACGACGAGGAGCGCGGCCGACTGCTGGCCGCGCCGGTCGCCGCCCGCCGCCTGCGCTGCGGCGAGCCACGCGAACGAGCCGCTCGGCGCGAGCGGCTCGCCGCCGCCGGCCTCGAACGCCTCGGCGAGCGCGTCCACGGTCGCCTCCGAGACGAGGATGTTCCCCTGCGCCGCGTAGCCGGGCCCCGTGCGACCGCCCGCCCAGTCGAAGCAGGCGGAGCCGGTGAACGTACGCGCCTCGGCCGTCCGCGTCCACGACGCCGAGCTGGCGGTCCTCGCGGCCTTCGTCGGCCGCCGTCAGCGCTCGACGACCTCCTCCGCGCCGCAGCCCCTCGCGCAGGAGCGCGAGGCCCTCCGGCCCGTAGCGCGGGTTCGCGTAGCGCCTGCGTCGCGATCGCGCCGACTCCGGCCTCGGCCCACGAGACGACCGAGCCGACGGCGAGGAACTTCGACTGCACGGCGACTCCCCACTCGCCGCGCTCGAGGTCGCAGGCGCAGATCGAGTACGTGGACGGCGCTAGCCATACGTCAGCCGGCGCAGGTCGAGCTCGAGCAGCTCGGCGCGGTCCGGCCGGAACGAGCACACAGGCGACCTCGGGCCGCGCGAGCGCGCGCACGACCGCCTCGGCGTCCGCCGCAGCGCACGACGACCGGCGTGCCGGCGCGTGCGCCTCCACCAGCGCCTCGACCTCCTCCACGCTCTCGAGGACGAGCGCCTCGGCCGAGCGGAACCGGCTCGTCGCCCTCGAGGACGATCTCGGCGACGCGCCACCCCGGTGGCCCCGAACCACCGTTCGCGCCGAGTGCTCCTCCGGGTATCACTAGACCTCGATCGTCCCGCCGGGCTCGGGGGCGACGACCTCGCAGTCGGGCACGAGCTTCCGGCACTCGTCGGGCGTCCCGGCGAGGAGCGGGAACGTCCCGCAGTGGCACGGCAGCATCCGGTCGACCCCGAGGAGCTCGACGCGCGACCGCGGCCTCCTTCGGCCCCATCGTGTAGTGGTCGCCGATCGGCAGCACGGCGACGATCGGGCTCGTAGATCCGGCCGATCAGCGCCATGTCGCCGAAGACGCAGGTGTCGCCGGCGAAGTAGATCGTCCGCTGCGTCCTCGACGTCGATGACGAGCCCGGCCGGCTCGCCGAGGTAGACGTAGCTCCCGTTCTCGGACGCGCTCGAGGAATGCTTCGCGTCGGTGAGCGTGATCCTGACGCCGTCCCACGTCCTCCGTCCCGCCCTTGTTCATCGCCTGTTCCGTCGCCGCGGGAGCCCTTGCCCCGCGAGCCAGCCGCGCAGCTCGACCATCGCGACGACCGGGCGACTCGAAGCTCTTCGCGAGCGCGACGGTCTCGCCGACGTGGTCGTCGTGGCCGTGGGTGAGCGCGATCAGGTCGACGCGCTCGGGCTCCGCTCGGCTTCCGGGCACTTCGGGTTCCCGAGCCAGGGATCGACGTAGACGCGCTTGCCGCCCGGGGTGTCGACCCGGAACGCACGCGTGCCCGAGCCAGGTGAGCGAGACGCCGGCCAATGAACCTCCTTTTCGCCGTGAAGTCGGCGCGAGGGTAACGGAGGAACAGCCGACGCTGCTGCGAAATTGTCGGTCGTGCCACGCCTCGCGCGCGACACGCTGACGCTCACCGTGCTACCGGCGGGCCTCGTCCTCCTCGCCTCCGCCCTCGCCGCACGCCGCGGCTCCGAGTCCGCGCTCTTCTACTTCCTGCTCCTCGGGATCCCGGTGAGCGCCGCCGGCGGCCTGGCCGCGTTCGGACGGATCGTGGACGAGGCGAACGGCTCCGGCGCCGCCGCGCTCGCGCGGTTCCAGGGAGCGCTCGCGGCGCTCCTCGTCTTCGTCTTCTTCCTCGGCGCCGTGGCCACTCGGTCGCTCGGCCTCGAGCTCGGGGCGCCCGGGCTCGCCTCAGCGACGATCGCCCTCGGATTCCTCGTGCTCGCGCTCCAGACCCTGGCCGCCGTCCTCCCCGTCGCTAGACGAGCGCTTCTCCGGGTAGCGCGAGGACGACGTACGCGTCGACCGGCGCCTCCTTCCCCTTCACGTGGAGGCCGCCCAGCCACTCGACGGCGGTGCCGTCCGGAAGCCCGGCGTACGTCTCGCCGCCGACGACGACCTGGCCGGCGCCGGGCCTGGCCCTCGAGGCGCGAGGCGAGGTTCACGGCGTCGCCGAGCGCCGTGTACTCGCGCCCGCCCGCCGCGCCGACCACGCCGACGTGCGCGTCGCCCGTGTTCACGCCGACGCGGAAGCGCGGCCAGTCGGGATGCTCGCGACGCGACCCGGCCGGCCGCTTCCTGGAAGGCGAGCGCCGGCGCGGGCCGCGCGCACGGCGTGGTCGGGCTGGTCGCCGCGTTCGTTGAAGACGGCCATGATCGCGTCGCCGATCAGCTTCCACCTCGCCTCCTTCGCGGCGGACCGCGGGGACCCCGTCGGCGAAGTACTCGTCGAGCATCGCGTCGACGGCCTCCGGCCCGGCGCCGCTCGGAGTACGACGGTGAAGCCCTCGAGGTCGGCGAAGAGGACGCTCACGCGCCGCACCGCGCCGGCCGTCCCCTCGAGGTAGAGGTCGCGAACCGCTCCTCGCGCCACTCGCGGCGCGCGAACCAGGCGACGAGCGCCGAACGCGAGCCAGCATGAGGAGGTGCCACTCCCACCAGCTCGCGTGCCAGTTCCGGGCGAACGCGATCGCGACCATCGCCTCGGCGAGGAGCACGAACGCGCGTCACGACCGGCGAGAAGCAGCGCGGCGGGCCGCCGCCTGACAGAGCAGGAGGTAGCGCGCGGCCGCGAAGGCGAAGAGCACGACGCCCGGGATCGCGAACGGCGAGGAGCCAGCCGCGCGCCTCGCTCCTCGGGGAGCGGATCCGTCGAGCGGCGGCAGGGCCGCGAGGGACACCGCGGCCCAGACGCCCATGAGGACGAAGAGCGCGAGCGCGGGCGAGGCCGGCGCGCCGCATGAAGCGCGCGGAGCTGCTCCGGTCGAGAGCTCGAACGCGGAGGCGGCCGCGAACAGCGGCCGCGACGAGGAGCCCGACCGGCGTCGCGATCACGAAGCCCGCGTTCGGCGAGTCGAGCACGATCCCGGGCGTCGCGAGTGCGTGCAGCGCGAGGAAGCCCGCGGCGGCGAGAAAGGCGAGCGAGACGAGGAAGAGCCGTGCGTCGGCGCGGCGCCGCGCGCTGTCGCCGGTGACGACCGCGAGCACCACGTTCACGAGCGCGGCGGCGAGGACGAGCCAGAAGTGGGAGGGGTGATGCTCCCAGACGCCGTCGACGTCGGGGACCGCGAGCAGGAGCACGAGCCCGACGAGCGGGATCGCGAGGAGCCCCACCCACACGGCGCCCCGCACGCCCCCGGACTTCACAAGCGTGCTCCGAGCGCCGCCTCCAGCTCGGCCAGGTAGCCGGGACCGTCGAAGGCGTGGAGCGGGTCGGGCGGGAGCATCCGCTCCTCGAGCGTGCCTCCGCGCCGGACGTAGACGACGGGATAGATCTCACCCGAGGGGTTCATCTCGACGGTCGCCGCGACCGCGTCCGGTCCGGCCGTGTCCACGAAGTGCGCCAGCGGCTGGATGCCTTCGTCGAGCGCGCCCGCCTTCGAGCGGAGACGACCCGGGCGAGGTAGCCCTTCTGCGTCCAGAGCTCCGGCGCGTGGGCCAGCTCGTGCGCGAGGAACGGCACGACGCCCTCCGGCGCCAGGCGCGGCCGCTCGGGGCGCACGCCGAAGTGGCGCGTCGGCGAGGTGCTCGGCGAGCACGCGCGCGTTGTAGCGGAAGCCGTGCACGGCCGGGCGAGCTCGCGCCGACCCCGTGCCTCCGCAGGCCGGGCGAGCCCTGCGTGGCGTTCCCGGCGAAGTACACGCCCGGCGCGCCCACGCTCTCCCAGAACGTCGTGAGCGCGGGAATGCGCCCCTGCGCGACGGTCTGCGCACCCGAGCTCTTCGGAGGTCGAGCGAGCGGCGTCCGGAACCCGGTCGCGGCGATGACGTCGTCCGCCTCGAGCGCGAGGGTGCACGGGCGGGTCGTCCCCGTCGCATGGACGCGTAGCCCGTCGCCTGTCCGCTCGACCCGCTCGACCGCGGCGTCGAGCGCGAGCGTGCCGCCGCCCAGCGCGTCGTCCTCGAGCGGCTGCATGTAACGGACGCGAACCGAGGAGAGCGCGAGCACCGACGTCTGCACCGGTCGCGGCGAGACGAGCACGATCTGGCGCGCCCACGGCAGGAGCCCGTCGGCGATCTCGAAGCCGGAGTTCCGCTTGCCGATGACGACGACGCGACTTCCCCGGTAGGCCCGTGGGTCGCCGGTGGCGATGTAGTGCGGCACGTCCTCGATTCCGGGGATGTCCGACTTCCAGGGCTCGGTCACGCCGAGCGCGAAGACCGCGACCCGGCAGCGGTACTCACCGTCGGAGGTCGTGAGCGTGAGGCTCGCCGTCCTCCTCGCGCCGCGTCGACTCCCAGCGTGCAGCCGTAGCGGACTCGGATGCCCGCGCGCTCCGCGAACGTTGCGAGGCCGGCTTCCATCTCCGGCCGCGTGGGAACGAAGTACGTCCGGTCCATGACCGCGGGCACGAGAGCCCGGAGCTCCGGCTCGTCGGCGACGAGGCTGTTGTGGTCGAACCACTCGTACTCGCGCGTCGTGCGCTCGCACGGGCGCGTCCGGCTTCGACCACGACAGGAGCCGCTGGAAGATCGGGCAGACGCGGAACATCCCGCCGGGGCTGTCGTCCCGCGAGAGGACGGCGTGGTCGATCGCCGAGCCGCGAGAGGCAGTAGCTCGTCTGCAGCCCGCCGGGGCCGCTGCCGACGACGACCACCGGGTACTCGCCCGGCGGGAAGGGCGCTCCGCGGCCTCTATCCCAGCCACTCGAGCGTCGTCGCGAGACGCTGTAGCGTCACCTTCGAGCATCCGCACGGCGACCGGGGGATAGGCGAGCAGGAACCGCTCGAGCTCGCCGCGCCGGGATGACGAGGCAGCGGAGCGGCTGTCGCCGCGACGACGTCGGCCGTCGGCGGCACCTCGAGGAGCGCCGACACGTCGCCGAAGAACTCGCCGCGGCCGAGGCGCGCCAGCTCCTCGCCGCCGAGGACGACTTCCGCCTCGCCCGTCGAGGATGACGTAGAGGTTCGCGCCCGCGAAGCCCATGCCGAAGGACGCGCTGGCCCTCCGCGAAGACCTCCTCGTCGAAGGTGTGCGCGATCTCCTCGAGCTGCGGCCGGGAGAGGTCGGCGAAGAGGGTCAGCCGTGCGAGGGATCTCGGTGTCCGCGCCGATGGCCACGGGAGGAACCTACAAGGCGAGATCGCGGGCGGCGAAGAAGATCGCCTCGGAGAAGGTGGGGAAGGGCTGGATCGTGTCCCGCAGCGTCTCGACCGGCACCTCGGCCTTCACGGCGAGCGTGAGCTGCCCGAGCCACTCGCCCGCCTCCGGACCGACCGCCGTCGCGCCGACCAGCACGCGCCGCGTCCGGCGTCGGCGAAGAGCTTGACGAAGCCCCGGCCGCTTCGGGCTTCGCGAACGTCGACGCACGCGACACCGCTCTCGATCGAATAGCTCGCCGTGACCGCGCCCTCGCCGCTCGTGTCGCCGACGGACGCGACCTGCGGATCGGTGAAAACCGCGGCCGGGATGGCCGTGTAGTCGGCGCGCTTGTCCCCTCCCGCGACGTTCGCCGCCGCGACCCGCGCCTGGTACTTCCCGACGTGCGTGAAGAGCGAGACGCCCGTCACGTCCCCCGCGCCCCAGACGCCCTCGGCCGCGCTCAGCCGCTCGTCCACCTTCGAGCCCTGCTTCTCGACCGTGACCGGCGAGGTGCTCGAACCCGAATCCCTCGACGTCGGGCCTGCGGCCGGTGGCGACGAGGATGCTGCGTCCCCTCGACCTCGCCGACCGCTTCCCCTCGCAGGTGAGGCGGAAGCGCCCGTCCGCCCCCCTCGACGGCTGCGGGCTTCGTCCCGGTGAGGACGCGGACGCCGTCGTCGCGCGAGCACCTCGGCCAGGAGCTCGCCCGCCTCCCTGTCGACCCGCGGGAGGAGGTGGTCGTCCGCTCTGGACGACGGAGACGCGCGAGCCCATGCCGGCGCGTAGAGCTGCGCCAGCTCGCACCCGACCGCGCCGCCGCCCACGACGACGAGCGCTCTCGGGAACCTCGCTGACGCTCGTCGCCTCCCGGCTCGTCCAGTGCGCCCAGCTCGTCGAGCCCCGTCGATCGGCGGCTCGACCGGGAGCGAGCCGGTCGCGACCATCAGGTCGTCGTACGGAAGCTCCCGCTCGCCGACGCGCACGAGGCCGGCCTCCGCCACGACGCCCGTGCCCCGCACGACCTTCGCGCCCATGCCCTCGATCCACTCCGACCTGGCTCGTGTCGTCCTTCTCGGAGATCTCGTCGCGCCACCCGAACACGCGCCTCGACGTCGACCGCGGCCGGACCGCCTCGCCGAGGCCCGGGGGCGGCGCGCGGCGCGATGCGCGACCTCGTACGGCCGAAGCAGCGTCTTCGACGGGATGCACGCCCAGTACGAGCACTCGCCGCCGACGAGCTCCCGCTCCACGAGCGTGATCGCGCACGTCCTCGTCGCCTGCCGCAGCGCGGCCACGAAGCTCTCGCCCGCCACCCCCCCGCCGAGGACGACGACGCCGCTCGAGTACGGGAACGGATGTCCTTCGACCGCGTCGCGCGTCGATGTCGATGAGCGGGTCGACGGCGAAGATGAAGCTTCCGATCGTGACGGCGACGCAGGCAAAGACCGAGAGCCGCCAGGGCGTAGTCGCGCGGCGGCGAGCCGCCGGCGGGCGCGACGCGTAGCTCGGCCGGGCTCGCGAACCACATCGCCCGGATGACCCCGAGGTAGTAGTAGATCGAGATCACGGTCGCGACGACGCCGACGATCACGAGCCAGGTCCAGCCCCGGTCGTACGCGGCCGCGAAGGCGTAGAACTTCCCGAGGAAGAGCCCGGCCGGCGGCAGGCCGATGAAGCCGAACATGAAGAGCGCCATCGCGAGCGCCGAGCAACGGACGCTCCCAGCCGAACCCGCCCGATGTTCTCGCAGCGTCACGGGCCGTGCCGAGCTCCCGCTCGCGCGCGGCCACGATCGCGAACGAGCCGATCGACATCGCCCCGTACGGCACCAGGTAGTAGAGGAGCGCCCGCCCGCCCAGCGCGGTTGCCCGCCGCGATCGGCATGAGCAGGAAGCCCGCGTGCGACACGCTCGAGTACGCGAGCATCCGCTTCACGTCCTTCTGCACGAGCGCGGCCAGGTTCCCCCAGGCGAGCGAGATGCAGGCGATCACCGCGAGGGCGATCGTCCAGAGCTCCGCCTCTCCCGGGAACGCGGTCGTGAGGATCCGCAGCGTCACGACGAGCGCGGCCACCTTCGTCGCGGCCGACATGAAGGCCGTCACCGGCGTCGGCGCCCCCTGGTACACGTCGGGCGTCCACATGTGGAACGGCGCCGCGGACACCTTGAAGGCGAGGCCGACGAGGATCATCGCGAGCCCGGTGACGAGAAGGAACTGGTCCGCCCCGGCGGCCTGCTCGGCGATCGCGGCAAAGCCGAGCTCCCCGGTCGCGCCGTAGACGAGCGCGCTCCCGAAGAGCAGGACCGCCGAGCCGAAGCTCCCGACGATCAGGTACTTGAGTGCCGGCCTCGAGTGACTCGAGCCTGTCGACCCCGATCGCGGTCAGGACGTAGAGCCCGATCGAGAACCACTCGAGCCCGAGGAAGAGCGACATGAGCGTGTTCGCCTGGACGAAGAACGCCATCCCGGCCACGGTCGCGAGGAGGAGCGCGTAGTACTCCACGGCGCGCTCGCGCGGATCGCTCAGGTGAGCCGGGCCCTCCGTGTCCCGGGGCCCGCGGCTCTGCCAGACCGAGACGCCCACGGCGAGGAGGCCGGCGCCGGCGACGAGGATCTGCGCAGACGTCTCCGAGGCGGTCCCGGATGAGCGACTCGCGGACGAGCGTCGAGGCCGTGTCGTCCACGTCGAAGAGGAAGCCGGAGACGATCCCGGCCGCGACGAACCCGGCGGCGGCGAAGAACGCCCCGAAGGCCGTCCGGACCGGCCGCGGGAGGAACACGCCGACGAGGAGCACCCACGCGGAGGCGCCCAGGAGCACGAGGATCGGCGAGAGCGCCGCCCAGTCGATGTCCGGCTGCACGAACTCGGTCACGGCGCCGCCTCACCGCCCGGTGCTCCCGAACTGCGTCTCGATCGCCCGGACCGGCTCGCCGCCGAACGTGCGATCGGTGATCCCGGCCGGCCAGAAGGAGAGCGCGACGAGGGTCACGACGAGCGCGCCGATCACGGCCACCTCGGCGGGCCGCAGGTCGAGCGCCGTCTCGGAGACGGCCGGGCCGACGGCCTGGTGGAGCACGGCCGAGACGAGCCGCAGCATGTACATCGCAGCGAGCACGATCGCGACGGCGCCGACGACGGCCCAGCCCCAACCGCGGCTGAAGACGCCGTTCAGGATCAGGAACTCCCCGGCGAACGCGGCCGAGAAGGGCACCGCGAGCGCGATCACCCCCGTCGTGATGAGAAGAGTCGCGAGCCGTGGTCGCCCCCGCGCCATCCCACCCAGGAGGTCGAGCTCGCGCGGTCGCGGTCCGCAGCTCGATCGTCCCGGCGAGCAGGAAGAGCGAGGCCGAGACGAGCCCGTGCACGACCATCTGGAAGAGGGCGCCGTTCAGGCCCGACTCGGTCACGGCGAAGAGGCCGACGAAGATCAGGCACATCTGGGCGAGGCTCGAGTACGCGATCACGCCGCGGACGTCGGGCGCGCGAAAGGCGAGGAGCGAGCCGTACACGAGGCCGATCGAGGCGAGCGCGAGCACGACCACGCGCCAGTCGGCGACGGGCTCCGGGAACGAGGGCAGGACGATCCGCAGGATCCCGTAGGCGGCGGTCTTCGACACGACGCCCGAGAGGAGCGCGGTCACCTCGGCGGGCGCCTCGCGGTACGCGTCGGGCAGCCAGCCGTGGAAGGGGAAGAGCGGCGCCTTGACGGCGAACGCGGCGAGGAAGCCGAGGAAGATCCAGCTCGTTGTCGTTCGGCCCGAGGCTGCGTCATGTCGAACGTCTCGTTCGCGAGCCCGAGCGCGATGATCGCGACGAGCATGAGGAGCGAGCCCGCGATCGTGTAGATCGATGAACTTGATCGTCGCGCGAGGCCCTTCCGGCCCCGCCCCAGCACGCCGATCAGCGACGTAGAGCGGGATCAGCATCGCCTCGAAGAAGACGTAGAAGAGGAGGAGGTCCTGGGCGGTGAAGACGCCGATCGTCGCTCCGGCGAGGAAGAGCAGGAGCCCGAAGTACGCACGCGGCCTCGGACGCCCGGCCCAGAGCCCGTAGGCGACGCGCGGCGACCGTGACGAACGCGGTCAGCCCGACGAGCCAGAGCGAGAAGTCGTAGAGGCCGACCTTGTAGGCGACGTCGAGGTCGGCGAACCAGGTCGTGCTCGGTGTCTCTGCTGGAGCCCGCCCGCGGCGAAGTCGAATCCGCTGGAGCGCGACGACCCAGAGCGCGAGCTCGGCGAGCGCGACGAGGAGCGCGAAGCCGCCGGCCGCCCGGATCGTCCGCCCACGGCAGGAGCCAGAGGACGAGCGCGCCGGCGATCGGGAGGAAGATGAGGGCGGTCGTCAGCATCAGGTCGCGATCAGGAAGACGACGGTCATCGACGGCGAGCCCGACCGCGACGGCGAGCGACGTAGAGGCGGACGACGCCCGTCTGCGCGGCGGCGACGCGACTTCGCGAGATCACGCGCACGGTCGATCCCGATCCCGCCGAGCGAGGCGAGGAAGATCGGCCGCTCGACGAAGCGGAGGAGACCGCTCGCGGTGCGGGAGGCCGGCTCGTAGAAGACGACGTCGTACGCCTCGTCGAAGTAGAGCTTGTGCTCGAGCGCCCGCGTCGCCCAGGGCATCCGCTCGCGCAGCCGGCGCGGGACCGCGGCTCGGCCGCCCGTACAGCCGCCAGGCGAGCGACGATCCCCGCAACCGAGAGGACGAGCGCGCCGCCGGCGGACAGAACCGCGGTCACGCCCGACACCTCCTCGATCGACTCCGCCACGGGCTCGAGCCAGTGGTCGATCAGCGTGCCCAGAGCGCCCGGCACCTGCAGGAAGCCGCCGACCACCGAGAGAACGGCCAGGAGCGCGACGGGCCACATCATCGTCGAACGGCCCCTCGAAGCGCCCCCCGGTGCAGGTGGCGCCTCGCATACTCGGACGATCTGGCCGCCGAAGACGATGAAGACGAGGCGGAACGTGTAGAGCGCCGTCAGGAAGGCGCCGACCGCCCCCAGCGCCCCAGAGGATCCAGCCGAGCGTGCCCGCGTTCGCGGCGCTCGCGAGGATCGCGTCCTTGGAGAAGAAGCCGGCGAAGGGCGGGATCGCGGCGAGCGCGAGCGCGCCGATGAGGAAGAAGCGCGTGGTCCAGGGCAGCTCCCGCCCGAGCCCGCCCATCTCCCGGATGTCCTGCTCGCCCGAGAGCGCGTGGATGACGATGCCCGGCGGCCATGAAGAGCAGCGCCTTGAAGAAGGCGTGGGTCATGAGATGGAACATCCCCGCGCCGTAGGCGCCGAGGCCGACCGCCGACGAACATGTAGCCGATCTGGCTCATCGTCGAGTAGGCGATCACGCGCTTGATGTCCGTCTGGACGAGGGCGATCGAGGCCGGCGACGACGATCGTGATCCCGCCCAGGATGGCGGCGAGGTCCGAGACGTCGGGCGCAAGCTCGAAGAGCGGGCTCGTGCGCGCGATCAGGTAGACGCCGGCCGTCACCATCGTGGCCGCGTGGATGAGGGCGCTGACCGGCGTCGGGCCCTCCATCGCGTCCGGGAGCCAGGTGTGGAGCGGGATCTGCGCCGACTTGGCGACGGCGCCGCCCAGGAGGCCGAGCGCGACGAGCGCGGCGAGCGTCGAGCCGTGCCGAGCGCCTCGGCGCGGCCCGCGAGAACACGATCCCGAAGTCGACCGAGCCGGTCTGCTGGATGAGGATGAAGAGCGCGAGCGCGAAGGTCGCGTCGCCGACCGCGTTCATCATGAACGCCTTCTTGCCCGCGGCGACCGCGCTCGCCCGCTGGTGCCAGAAGTTGATCAGCAGGTAGGAGGAGAGCCCGACCATGCCCCAGCCGGCGAGAAGCAGCAGCAGGTTCCCCGCCTGGACGAGGAGGAGCATCGAGAAGATGAAGAGCGCCTTGTACGCGTGGTAGCGCCGCTCCTCCGGGTCCTCGGCCATGTAGCCGATCGCGTAGGTGAGGATCAGGAAGCCGACCCCCGAGACGACGAGCATCATGAGGGCGGAAAGCGGGTCGATCACGACCTCGAAGCCGGCGTTGAAGTCGCCCGCCGAGAGCCAGGTCCAGATGGTCGAGAGCTCGGCTTCGCTCCTCGGGCTCGCGCCGCCAGAGCTGGACGAGGACGACGACGGAGGCGACGAACGAGACGAACGTCGCCCCGGTCGCGATCCAGCCCGCCTGCCTCCCGGTGATGCGCCGTCCGGCGAGGGCGATCACGCCGACCGCGACCGCGGGCGAGAAGAGCGAGACCCAGGCGGCGTAGGTCATCCGCGCAGCGTGGTCAGCTTGTCGACGTCGAGGTCGGCGCGGAGGCGCGACATCGCGACGATGAAGCCGAGCCCGACGACCGCCTCCGACGCAGCCACGACCATGACGGCGAGCGCGAAGATCTGCCCGTCCTCTCCGCCCATCTGGCGCGCGAAGGCGAGGAGGGCGAGGTTGCCCGCGTTCAGCATGATCTCGAGCGCAAGCAGGACGATCAGCGGGCTGCGCCGGATGAGGACGCCGAAGGCGCCGATCGAGAAGAGCGCCACCGCGACGACGAGGTAGGAGGCGATCCCGGGGCCGCTCACCGCCGTCTTCCCTCGTGCGGGGCCTCGGCCCGCTCCGCCGGCGGCACCGTCCCTCCGAGGACGACGCCGCCCACGGCCGCGACGAGCAGGATGATCGAGGTCACCTCGAACGCGAGCAGGTGGTCGGAGAGGAAGAGGTTCCCGATCGAGGCCGGCGATCCGAAGGCGTCGGAGACCTCGGCCGGCTCGAGCACGTCGTCGGCGGCGGCCTGGACGACCGCGACGATGACCGCGGCCGCGATCGCCGCCGCCGCGACGACCGACGCGACCCCTGGAGGAAATTCGGCCCACCGGCCCACGGCGCGTCCGCGCGGCCGCCGAGGTAGGCGATGACGAAGAGGAACATGACCACGACCGCGCCGGCGTAGACGAGCACCTGCGCGGCCGCGACGAACTCGGCCGCAAGGAGCAGGTAGAGGACCGCGAGCGAGGCGAGGTTCCCGATCAGCGAGAGCGCGCTGTAGAACGGGTTCGAGAAGAGCACGACCGCCGACTCCGGACGCAAGGAGCGCCGTCACGGCGAGGACCCAGACGATCCAGACGAGGACTCGCCGCTCCGATCAGCGACTCGGTCTTCCAGACGGGCTCCGGGGTGTCGTAGAGCCCCCGGTCGGCGACCGGCGTCCGCTTGACGGGCGGCGCGAGCAGCATCTCCTTCGTGTAGATCTGGTCGTCGCGGTTGTACTCCGCGAGCTCGTACTCGTTCCCGAGGGTGATCGCATCGAACGGACAGGCGATCTCGCAGTAGCCGCAGAAGATGCAGCGGCTCATGTTGATCTCGTAGATCCGCGCGTAGCGTTCCCCCGGCGAGACGCGGTTCTCGGGCGTGTTCTCGGCGGCGACGACGCGAATGCAGTCGGCAGGGCATGCGGCCGCGCAGAGCGAGCAGCCGACGCACTTCTCGAGGCCGTTCTCGTGCCGGTTCAGCCGGTGGCGCCCGCGGAAGCGGGGGTAGACCGGCCGCTTGTACTCGGGGTACTGCTGCGTGATCGGCTTCTTGAAGATCTGCCGGAAGGTGACGGCGAAGCCCTTGAGCGAGTCGAGCGGCTGCGGGCTCACGGCGCGACCCTTCCGGGCCCCGGGCCCGCGCTCACAGCGTCACCAGGAGGACCGCCGTGACGACCGCGTTCAGGGTCGCGACGGGCAGGAGCACCTTCCAGCCGAACTTCATGAGCTGGTCGTACCGCAGGCGCGGCAGCGTCGCCCGGAGCCACATGAAGACGAAGATGAAGGCGCCGAGCTTGAGCAGGAACCAGATCGGCCCGGGGAGGAACGGCCCGCCCCAGCCGCCGAAGAAGAGCGTCACGCCGAGCGCCGGAGAACGTGATCATGTTGATGTACTCGGCCGTCTGGAAGAGGCCGAAGCGCATGCCGCCGTACTCCGTGTGGTAGCCGGCGACGAGCTCCTGCTCCGCCTCCGGCAGGTCGAACGGCGCCCGGTTCGTCTCCGCGATGCCGGCGACGAAGAAGCAGAGGAAGCCGACGAACTGCGGCAGGACGTACCAGAGCGTATCCTGCTGGTCGGCCGACGATCTCGGTCAGCGAGAGCGAGCCGGCCATGAGCACGACCCCGAGGACCGCGAGACCGAGCGAGACCTCGTACGAGACGAGCTGCGCGCAGGTGCGCATCGAGCCGAGGAGCGAGTACTTCGACTCGCTCGACCAGCCGCCGACGACGAACGCGTAGATCCCGATCGCGCCGAGCGCGAAGATGAGGATGAGCGAGATCGGGACGTCGACGACGACGCCGGTCACGTCGTACGCCGCCGATCTCCCAGACGCCGCCGAAGGGGATGACGCTGAAGGCGGCGAGCGCCGTGAAGCCGGCGACGGCCGGGGCGGCGACGTAGAGGATGTCGACCGCCGCGGCGGGCGCGAAGCTCGCCTTGCGCAGGAGCTTGATCAGGTCGGCGATCGGCTGGAGGAGCCCGAACGGCCCGGTCCGGTTCGGCCCGTAGCGAAGCTGCATGCGGCCGAGGAGCTTCCGCTCGACGAGGTCAGGTAGGCGAAGGCGCCGAGGACGAGGTTCACGACGATCAGCGACCTTGATCACGTCGATCCACCAGGGCTCGTTCAGCGTCGTCCTGCGCGAGCGGGATCACGACCTTCGTCACCTCGACCGCGGTCGGCGAGCCCGGCCGCGTGCTCCGTCGGCGACGCGGACGACGCCCGGCCTGAGCCGCCGGTTGATCCGGGCGACGAGCTCGCTGGCTCGTCCCGTTCGAGCGAACCGAGACCGCCGTCGCCGCGCTCGATGCCGCGCGAGCCTGCGCGTCCGCGGCCGAGAGCTCGACCTCGGCGAGCGGCCGCTGGAAGGCGAGCGCCTCGACCCGCTCGACACCCGGGCCGGTGAAGAGCGGACGGTAAGTCGACGAGCTCGAGACCTGCGCCGGCCGCGTCTCGCGCTCGGCCGCCGGCGCCAGGTCGGGCGCGAGCGTCGAGGCTCGCGCGAGGCGGGAGCGGCGCCCGCTCCGCCGGCGAGCGCTTCGCGCCGGCCAGGCGGGCGATCGGGAGCGCCGAGCGCGTGGCCGAGCCGGGCGAAGAACTCGAGCTCGTCCGAGGAACGGCGGGTCGACCGCGCGGCGCTGGCGCTGCGGGCGTCCCTCGAGGTTGACCGACGGTGCCGTCTCGCTCCAGGTAGCTCGTCCCCGGGACGACGAGGTGCGCCCAGAGCGTGTGGTCGCCCATGAACATGGAGGTGCACGAGGACGAAACGCGCGCGCTCCGCGAGGTCGGCGACGCGCGGGTCGTAGGCGGCCTCGTCTCCGGAGACGATGAGCGCGCCGATCTCGCCCTCCTCGGGCGGCTCGCTCGCCGCGGCCGTCACCGCGCCTCGTGCCAGCGCGGCCGCGACGCCGCGCCCGTTCGGCGTGCGAGGCAGGACGTAGACGCCCGACCCCTCGCCGAGCTCGAGCGAGGCCGCCGAGGGCGGCGGCCGCGCCGCCCCTGGTCGTGGTCGTCGCCCGACCAGACGACCGCGACGCGGCTCGCCTCACGCAGGCGTCGCGCAAGGTCGCGGAGCTCCTCGGGCGGCTCGTCCCGCAAGAGGTCGGCGCAGACGGAGGGCGCGCGCCCGGGCGGGACTGACGACCGTGCCGGCCGGGTTCACCGTCACGACACTCGGCGCCGTCGCGCCGCGCCGCCCGGAGCCAGAGGTCGACGACGGGCGCGCGCTCGACGACCGGCTCGTCCCCGAGGACGAGGCAGACCTCGGCGTCGCGGATCGCCGAGAGCGGCGCGCGGAAGGCGTCGAGCGCGGGATCGAGGTCGTCGGGCAGGATCGCAGCGTCGGGCCCGAGCCCTGCCGCGCACGAGCGGCGCAAGCGCGCGCGGCCTGCTCGACGGTCTCGCCGCCCGAGAACGCGACGACGACCGACCCGCCGCGCCTCGCCCCAGCCCGCTCGCGGCCTCCTCGACCGCGCTGCTCCCAGCTCGCCCGGTCGAAGCCGCGGCGCCGCACGCGGACGAGCGGCTCGCGAATCCGGTCGGAGGCGCGCAGTGGTCGAACGTGAAGCGGCCCTTGTCGCAGAGCCAGCCGTCGTCCACCTCGGGGTGGTTCCGGGAGAGGAGCCGCGTCACCTTCCCCTCGCGCGTCGTCGCCCAGACGTTGCAGCCGACGGGGCAGAGCCCGCAGACCGTCGGCACGTTGTCGATCTCCCACGGCCGCGCCCGGAAGCGGTAGGTCGCGGGAGGAGCGCGCCGACCGGGCAGAGCTCGGTCACGTTGCCCGAGAAGTGCGCGCGGTACGGCTCGTCCTCGAACGTCGTGATGATCGACTGCGCGCCGCGGTTGGCCGCCACGAGCTGGCATGTCCTCGGAGACGCCCTCGGAGAAGCGCGTGCAGCGGTAGCAGAGGATGCAGCGCTCGCGGTCGAGCGAGATCGTCGGCGAGATCGGGATCGGCTTGTCGAACGTGCGCTTGGGAAAGTGCATCCGCGTCGTCGCCGGGCCCGAAGCGGAAGGTCAGGTCCTGGAGCGGGCACTCGCCGCCCTTGTCGCAGTCGGGGCAGTCGAGCGGGTGGTTCAGGAGGATGAACTCGAGGACCGCGCTGCTGGCCCTCGGCCGCCTTCGCGCTCGTCGCCGCCGTGCGGAGCGACGAGCCCGTCCTGCGCGGTGCAGCGTGCAGGCGGCCTGGAGCTTCGGCATCCCCTCGACCTCGCAGAGGCACATGCGGCAGGCGCCGACGGGCGGCCCGAGCCGCGGCTCGTAGCAGAAGACCGGGATCTCGATCCCGGCCGCGAGCGCGGTCTCGATCATCCCCGTGCCCTTCGGCACCTGGACCTCGCGGCCGTCGACCGTGACGGTGACGGCTCGGGCGCGCTCATCGGCCGCCTCCGTGCCTACGAGCGTGGAGGCCGCGTGGCGACCGGGAGGTCGCGCGCGGATCAAGAGGGCACGTGGACGCCCCCCGGAGCGAGCCGAGGCGGCGACGCTCATGCCGGAACCTCGATCTGCCGCGCAGGTGGGCGTGGTGCTGGTCGACCGGCGCGATGACGCCCGCGAGGGACGACTCGCGCGCCGAACGGGCAGCCGCCCTCGTCGATGTGGCGCTGGTACTCCTCGCGGAACTTGGCGACGTAGCTCGCGATCGGCATCGCGGCCGCGTCGCCGAGCGGGCAGAGGCAGTTGCCGAGGATCCGGTCGCAGACGTCCAGCAGGAGGTCGAGCTCGCCCTGCTCGGCGCGCCCCTCCTCGAGCTTCTTGCAGGATCTGCACCATCCAGCGCGTCCCCTCGCGGCACGGCGTGCACTTCCCGCACGACTCGTGCATGTAGAACTGCGCGACCCGCAGGCCGAGCTGCACCATGCAGGCGCGGTCGTCGATCACGATCACGGCGCCCGAGCCGAGCATCGTCCCGGCCTGCGCCATCGCGTCGAAGTCGAGCGGCGTGTCGATCTGGTCGGCGCGTCAGCACCGGCACCGACGAGCCGCCCGGGATGATCGCCTTGAGCTCGCGGCCGTCCGGGATGCCGCCGCCGAGGTCGTAGATCGAGCGTCGCGCAGCGGCGTGCCCAGCTCGAGCTCGTAGTTGCCGCCGTTCACGACGTTGCCCGAGAGCGAGAAGACGCGCGTGCCGGCCGAGTTCTCCACCCCGAGCTTCGCGTACTTCTTCCCGCCCTCCGCGACGATGGTCGGGACGGTCGCGATCGTCTCGACGTTGTTGATGAGCGTCGGCGCGGCGTAGACGCCGGAGATCGCGGGGAACGGCGGCTTCGACCGCGGCTGGCCGCGCTTGCCCTCGAGCGACTCGAGGAGCGCGGTCTCCTCGCCGCAGATGTAGGCGCCGGCGCCGCGGTGGATGACGATCGTGACCGAGGTCTCCGAGCCGAGCACGTTCGGCGCCGACGAACCCGGCCGCGAGCGCCTCCTCGAGCGCGGCGCGCCATGATCTCGAACTCGCGCAGGTACTCGCCGCGGAGGTAGATGAACGCGGTGTTCGGCCCCGATCGCGTGGCAGGTGATGACGGATCCCCTCGATCATCGAGTGCGGGATCCGCGAGCATGATCTCGCGGTCCTTGAACGTGCCCGGCTCGGACTCGTCCGCGTTGACCGTCAGGTAGATCGGCTTCTGCGTCTCGCCGGGCTTGGGGAGGAAGCTCGCCTTGCGGCCCATCGGGAAGCCGGCGCCGCCGCGGCCGCGCAGGCCCGAGGCGAGGAGCTCCTCGACGATGCTTCGCGGCCTCCGATGCCGAGCGCCTTGCGCGAGCGCGTCGTAGCCGCCGACCTCGCGGTACTCGGAGAGCTGCGTCAGGTCGCGCTCGTCCGCGTCCCGAAGCAGAACGCTGGCCCTCAGACCGCGGCTCATCCCGTCGGCCTCCCGCCTCGCAGCTCCGCGACGATCCCCGGCACGTCGTCTGCGCTCACGTGCTCGCGGTAGCGCCAGTCCACCGCGACGACGGTCGCCCAGCCGCACCCGCCGAGGCATTCGAAGGTGCGTGAGCGAGAACTCGCCGTCCTCGGTCGTCTCGCCGGCGTGCACGCCGAGCTCGCGCTCGAAGGCCTCGACCACGTCCTGCGCGCCGTCGAGCGCGCACGAGACGTTCGTGCAGACCGCGATCTCGTGCTCGTCCGACGCGGCTCGAGGTGGTACATGTCGTAGAAGCTCGCGACCGCCTGACGTAGGCGGGCGTCAGGTCGAGCGCGTCCGCGACCTCGCGGATGCGCCTCCGGCGGGCAGCCAGCCGTAACGCGCCTGCGCGAGATGGAGCGCCGGCATGACGGCCGAGCGCCTGGACCGGGTAGCGCGCCGCCACCTCCTGGATCTCGTCGAAGAGCGCCGTCGCGCTCACCGGTCGACCTCGCCCATGACGCCGTCGAGCGAGCCGACGATCGCGATCAGGTCGGCGATCAGCGTGTCGCGCGACGCGGTCGCCGTCGCCTCGAGCGCGGCGAAGGAGGGGGCGCGGAAGCGCACGCGCCAGGGCCTCGGCCCGCCGTCCGAGACGAGGTAGCAGCCGAGCTCGCCCGCGCGGCGACTCGATCGTCACGTACACCTCGCCCTCGGGCACGCGGAAGCCCTCGGTCACGAGCTTGAAGTGGTGGATCAGGCTCTCCATCGACGTGTGCAGCTCGTGCCGCGGCGGCAGCACGACCTTGCGGTCGTCGGCGATCCACGGGCCGTCGGGCATCGCCGTCGAGGCACTGGCTGGACGATCCGCACCGACTCGCGCATCTCGTCGCATCCGCACGCGGTAGCGGTCGTAGACGTCGCCGTTGTCGGCCGACGGGCACGTCGAAGTCGACCTCGGTCGTACGCGAGGTAGGGCTCGGCGCTTGCGGAGGTCCCAGTCGACGCCCGAGGCGCGCAGCACCGGGCCGGACTGGCCGAGCGCGATCGCGTCCTCGGCGGAGAGGAGCCCGATCCCCTTCGTCCGCTCGAGGAAGATCTGCTGGCCGTCGAGGATCGCCTCGTACTCGTCGATCCGCTCGGGCATCGACGTCGCAGAACTCGCGGCACTCGTCGTAGAAGCCGACCGGGATGTCCTCGGCGAGCCCGCCGGTCTGGAAGTACCGCGTGTGCATGCGGAACCCGCACGACCAGCTCGAACAGGTCGAGGATCGGCCTCCCGCTCGCGGAAGCAGTACCAGAACATCGAGATCGCCCCCAGCTCGAGCGCGCCCGTGCCGAGGCAGACGAGGTGCGAGTGGATCCGGTTCAGCTCGCAGAGGAGCGTCCGCATCCAGACCGCCTTCGGCGGCGACCTCGATCCCGAGCAGCTTCTCGATCGCGAGCACGAAGACGAGCTCGTTGTTCTGGAAGGAGACGTAGTCGATCCGCGGCGCGTACGTGATCGCCTTCCAGTAGGTCTTCGCCTCCATGTTCTTCTCGAAGCCGGTGTGGAGGTAGCCGATCACCGCCTCGAGGCCCACGACGCGCTCGCCGTTCAGCTCGATGACGAGGCGGAGGACGCCGTGCGTGGACGGGTGGTTCGGCCCGAAGTTGATCTCGAGGATGTCGCCGCGCTCGCGCAGCGCCGGATCGACCTGGAGCACGGTCGGGATCGGGCGCGGGATGCGCGTGCCCTCGTAGATCGGGGCCCGCGAGCGGTGCTGGGCGACGGCGACCGCCATCGCTACTCCTCGTCCGAGAACCGGACGGGCTCGCCTCCGAGCGGATAGTCCTTGCGCAGCGGGTGGCCCTCCCAGTCGTCCTCCATGAGGATCCGGCGCAGGTTCGGGTGGCCGTCGAACGGGATGCCGAGCATGTCCCAGGCCTCGCGCTCGTGCCAGTCGGCGGTCGGCCAGACCGAGACGACGCTCGGCACCGGCTCGCCCTCGTCGCACCAGACCTTGAGGCGCAGCCGGCGCGGCTCGGGCGCGAGCGCGAGGAGGTGGTAGGAGACCGAGAAGCGCTTCGGCTTCGGCTCGGGCAGCTGCTGGAGCCCCTGCGAGCCCGGGCGCGTTCAGGTCGCGCGCGCGGCGCCAGCCCGGGTCGGCCGGCGGCGAGCCCCAGTAGCCGGCGACGCCCTGCTCGCCCCAGCCGAGGTAGTCCGCGGCGGCGACGTCCGAGAGGAAGTTGAAGCCGAGCTCGTCGCGCAGCGTGCGCGGCCGCCTCGACGAGCTCGCTCGCGCTCGACCACGACCGTCGTCTCGCCGTACGCCTCCGTCTCGCTCGACGAAGCCCGGGATCGTCCTCGCAGCGTCATCCCTGGCCGCCCTGCGGATCTCGTAGGCGGGCGGGACGCCGGCCTTGATCTTCTCCTGCAGCCGGACGATCCCCTCGAGGACCGCCTCGGGCCGCGGCGGGCAGCCGGGCACGTAGATGTCGACCGGCGACGACCTTGTCGACGCCCTGGAGCACCGCGTAGTTGTTGAACATCCCGGCCGAGCTCGCGCAGGCGCCCATCGCGATCACCCACTTCGGCTCGAGCATCTGGTCGTAGATCTGGCGCAGCGGCGCCGGCCATCTTGTGCGAGACGCGGCCGGAGACGATCAGCAGGTCGGCCTGGCGCGGCGAGGAGCGGAAGACCTCCATCCCGAAGCGCGCGACGTCGTAGCGCGAGGAGACGATCGCCATCATCTCGATCGCGCAGCACGCGAGGCCGAAGGTGTCGGGCCAGATCGAGCTGCCCTGCGCCCAGGCGACCGCCTTCTCGACCGTCGTGAGCATGAGGCGCTCCTCGAGGTCGCCGAGCTCGCGCTCGAACTTCGCCGGCTCGTCCGCTTCGGCCCGCCTTGCGCATGAGGAGCCGCTCGGAGTTGAGGCCGTAGTCGGCGAGGCGCTTGGCGCTTCTCTACCGCCATTCGAGCGCTCCCTTCCTCCAGATGTAGACGTAGGCCACGGCGAGGATCGCGATGAAGAAGCCGAACTCGGCGAGCGCGAACGTGCCCGATCTGGTCGAGCACGACGGCGACCGGGAACAGGAAGACGATCTCGATGTCGAAGACGATGAAGAGCATCGCCGTCAGGTAGAAGCTGACCGTGAAGCGCTGCTGCTTCGGCGGCCCGGTCGAGACGCCCGACTCGAACGGGATCGCCGCGCGCGCGGGTCCGGCGCGGCCGGGCGTCGCGAAGAGGAACGAGAACGAGCGATCATCGAGCGCCGGGATCACGAACGCGAAGAACGCCGTAGACGAGGAACGGAAACCAGTCGTCGAGCGAGGCGAGCGGCACGCGAATCCCGCGCCATACTAACCCGTCACAAGCTGCCGCGCGGAGCCGCGAAAAAGTGGCCTGCTGAGCAGCGGACTTTCGGCTCCGCAACGGGCGTCACAAAGCGGCGCACGGCGCCGCCGGGGACGCTGCTACGACTCGAGACCGATGATCACGATCACCGAGAGCGCCGCCGCGAAGATCCAGGAGCTCATGGCCGAGGAGCCCGACGCGAGGTCGGCGTGCTGCGCGTCGCCATCCAGGGCGGCGGCTGCTCGGGCTTCCAGTACGCGCTCGGTTTCGACCGCGGCCCGCAGGACGGCGACAACGAGATCGAGATGCACGGCGTCACCGTCGTCGTCGACCCGTTCAGCGCGCCGTACCTCACCGGCTCGGAGATCGACTACGTCGACGCGCTCATGGGCGCCGGCTTCGCGATCAACAACCCGAACGTCCAGGCGGCGTGCGGCTGCGGCTCCTCCTTCCAGGCGAAGGAAGACGTCGAGGCGACGAGCCGCGCCGGCAGGCGGCCGGCGGCTGCGGCTCCGGCTGCAGGCACTAGCCCGTTTCGCCGCTCGGCCAGCGGCTAGCCTCGTTCGGCGTGAACGACAGGCGTCTTCGACATCACGATCATCGGCGCCGGCCCCGTCGGGCTCGCGGCCGCCTACTACGCGGGCCACCGCGAGGCGTCCGTCTCGCATCCTCGAGAGCCTCGAGCAGCTCGGCGGCCAGGTCGCGGCCGTCTACCCGGAGAAGCACGTCTTCGACGTCGCCGGCCACCCGAAGATCCAGGGCCAGGCGCTCGTCGACCTCTGCGCCGAGCAGGGGCTCCAGTACGGCGCCGACGTCCTCCTCGGCGAGGAGGTGCGCGACGCTCGAGCGCGTCGAGCGAACGGCGAGGAGCTGCTCGTCGCTCACGACCGCGTCCGGGAAGACGATCGAGACGCGCGCGATCATCGTCACCGCCGGCCACGGCGCGTTCGAGCCGCGCAAGCTCGGCGTCGAGGGCATCGACGACTGGGAGGGCCGCGGCCTCCACTACTTCGTCCGACGAGAAGGACGTCGTTCGCGGGCAAGAGCTGCGTGATCGTCGGCGGCGGCGACTCGGCGCTCGACTGGACGCTCGGCCTCCAGGACACGGCCGAGCTCCCGATCACGCTCGTCCACCGCCGCGACCGCTTCCGCGCGCTCGAGTCGTCCGTGAGCGAGGCGCGCAGGCTCGAGGAGGAGGGCAAGGTCCGGATCTTCGTCGCCGTCCGAGGTGCGCGAGGCTCCACGGCGACGGCGTCGCTCGAGACGGTCGTCGATCGAGAACACCGACGACCGGCGAGATCGAGCGAGGTGCCCTGCGACGCGCTCATCACGCTGCTCGGCTTCCACTCCCACCTCGGCTCGATCGCCGACTGGGGCCTCGAGCTGCACGGCAAGCGGCAGATCCTCGTCGAGCCGAGGACGATGGAGACGACCCTCCCCGGCGTCTACGCGGCCGGCGACGTCGCCGGCTACGAGGGCAAGATCACCCTGATCACGGTCGGCTTGGGCGAGGCCGCGATCGCCGCGAACAACGCGATCGCCCGGATCCGCGGCGAGAAGGTCCAGCCGAAGTACTCCACCGACTAGGCATCACTCGTTCGAGCGGTCTGCAGCGCGTACGAGCACGTCCCCGGCGGACGAAACAGGGAGCGTCGGATGCGCTGCGGCTCGAGTGTCTTGGACTGCGGTGAGGCCGCACGTATGCGCCCGAGCCGACGCCGCCGCATCGACCCCGGCGAGTGCCCGCGGTGCGGGTATCTGGCTGGGCGCCGTCGACGCGCTGACCGAGCCGACCCGCCGCCGGATCCGCGAGCGGCCTGTCGGATCGCCGCGCGACGTCTACGCCGTCTAGACTCGAGCCGTGAGCGACACGGCGCCGAAGAGCTCTGGGGCGGCGAGACCGCGAAGGCCGTCGAGAACTTTCCCGTCTCCGGCGAGCCGATCCCGTCCCGGTCGTGCGCTGGCTCGGGCGGATCAAGGCGGCGGCCGCGCGCGTGAACGCCGAGCTCGGCCTGCTCGACGCCGACTCGCCGAGCGCATCGCCGCCGCGGCCGACCGGGTCGCCGCCGGCGAGTTCGACGACCAGTTCCCGATCGACGTCTTCCAGACCGGCTCGGGCACCTCCTCGAACATGAACGCGAACGAGGTGATCGCGGCGCTCGCCGGCGAGGACGTCCACCCGAACGACCACGTGAACCTGGGCCAGTCGTCGAACGACGTCTTCCCGTCGGCCGTCCACCTCGCGGCGCTCGGCGAGCTCGACCAACGACCTGCTGCCGGCGCTCGACGTGCTCGCGAGCTCGCTCGAGGCGAAGGCCGAGCGAGTTCGAGGACGTCGTCAAGTCCGGGCCGCACGCACCTGATGGACGCGGTGCCCGTCACGCTCGGCCAGGAGTTCGGCGGCTACGCCGCCCAGGTGCGGCAGGGGATCGCCCGCGTCGAGGCGACGCTCGGCCGCGTCGGCCAGATCCCGCTCGGCGGCACCGCGGTCGGCACCGGGCCTGAACACGCATCCCGAGTTCGCCGAGCGCGTGCGGGCGCGGCTCGCCGAGGAGACCGGCCTCGACGATCTCGCCGCCGGCCGATCCCTTCGAGGCGCAGGCCGCGCGCGACGCGCTCGTCGAGGCCTCGGGCGCGCTCAAGACCGTCGCCGTCTCGCTGACGAAGATCGCGAACGACCTCCGCCTCATGGGCTCGGGCCCGCGCGCCGGTCTCGCCGAGATCCGCCTGCCGGAGCTCCAGAAGGGCAGCTCGATCATGCCGGGCAAGGTCAACCCGGTCATCCCGGAGGTCGTGACGCAGGTCTGCGGCGCAGGTGATCGGGAACGACGCCGCGATCACGGTCGGCGGCATGCAGGGCCACTTCGAGCTGAACGTCTTCATCCCGCTGATCGCGCGGAACCTCCTCGACTCGATCCGGCTCCTTGCGAGCGCGAGCCGACTCCTCGCGGAGAGGTGCGTGGACGGGATCGAGGCGAACCGCGAGCAGGCCGAGCGCTACGCCGAGCTGACCCTCTCGGCCGCGACCGCGCTCAACCCGTACATCGGCTACGACCTCGCGGCGGAGATCGTCAAGGAGGCCGCCGCCTCGGGCCGCTCGCTCCGCGAGGTCGCGCGCGAGAAGGGCGTCGACGAGCGAGATCCTCGACGAGGCGCTCGACTACCGCGCCATGGCGCGGCCGCACGAGTCCTAGAGACCCTCACAGACGGGCAGAGCGACCCTGGCAGAGGTTTCCGGGTGACGGATTGCGGTAATTGTAAGGCGCTCAAGCGCCCCTTCGCTGCACGACCTGTGGCACGCTGCGGGCAGATACCGACAGGGAAGGGAGGGTTCTGCCGCCCCCTCGTACATTGCTCCTGGCCCTCGGAATCGTCCTCCTTGTCAGCGTTCGCAGGCGACGCTCAGGGTTCGATCAAGATCGCAGGGAACGTCTCCCCCGCCTCGCTGCGCGTGAACGGAAACGGCTGGGCGACCGTCGCCTACGTCCAGCACGGGCGGCACAAGGTCGCCCGCGTCTCCCGAAGGGACGCGTCACCTACGGCAAGGCCGCGCGCGGACGCGACATCTCCTTCCCGACCGCCGCCGTCTCGATCCCGCTCGCCGTGGCCCTGCGGCAGACGCCGAACGGCCGCTTCTGGGCTCTCCAGGCCTGGCGCAGGATCCGCGACCGCCAGGTCGAGCTTCGCCTCTCCCGCTGGCGCGGCGCCCCGACCAGGCTCGAGCTCTGGGCGTCTGCTGCAAGTGGCGGAGCGAGATGGCCAGCGGACGCGCGACCTTCCACGGCCGGCCGATCTACGGCTACCGGAACACGCCGTCCGGCGTCCCGCTCGACGGCCTCGGACGGAACGTCTACATCGACACCTTCCGCCGCGGCCGCTGGCTCCGCGCCATGGGCATCCTCACCCACCGTCCCACGGGCCGGTTCGGGCTCTGGATCCGCCCGTACTGGCGCGGCAGCTCGTACCGGGCGACGATGATCGGCCCGAACTGGGGCCGGATGCTCGCCCCGGACGCCCAGGCCTCGGCGCAGTCCGTCCTCTAAGGCGCCGCTTACGGCGCCGCCGTCTGAAACGACCGGTCGATACCAGCGGGGTCCCGGCCGGCGCTTCTAAGTCAGCACGTCGAGCGCGTCGTCCACGTCGCGCTCGGTCGTGTAGACGTGGAACGAGGCGCGGAGGCCCCCGGCGCGAACGGCGGCCCGGATGCCGGCTCGTGCGAGCCGCTCTTCCGCGCCGGGCACGTCCACCGACACGATCGCCGAGTCGCCCGGCTCTAGCCCCAGCCCTTCGCGGAAGCGACCGGCAAGCCCAACGTCGTGCGCGTGGATCGCCTCGACGCCGATCGCCTCGATCAGCTCGAGCGCGGGCGCCGCGCCGACCCACGAGAACCACGCCGGCGAGGGTCCAGGCGCCGGGCCGTGTCGGCGAGCCGCAGCGGCGGGAGTAGTACTCGCGTACGGATCGTCGCCCGCCCACCAGCCGGCGGCGAGCGGCCGCACCTCGTCGAGCAGCTCCGGGCCGACCGCGAGGAACGCGGTTCCGCGCGGGGACATCATCCACTTGTAGGCCGCAGCCGTTACGAAGTCGACCTCGGTTGCGTCGAACGGGAGCCAGCCGATCGCCTGCGTCGCGTCGACGAGCACGCGCGCGCCGTTCGCCCGAGCCGCCTCGGTGACGGCGCCGAGGTCGGCGATCTCGCCGGTCGCCGACTGGACGGCGGAGAGCGCCACGAGCGACGTGTCGCCGTCGACCGCCTCCGCCAGGCGCTCGAGCGGCACCGTCTCCAGGTGAAGGTCGCCACGCGTGAGGAACGGGAAGAGCAGCGACGTGAAGTCGACCTCCGGCGCGACGACCCGCGCGCCGCGGGGGAGCGTCGCCGCGACGAGCGAGACGAACTGCGAGACGGCGGTGCCCGTCGCGACGAGCTCGGGCCGGGTTCCGACGAGCCGCGCGAACGCCGCCCGCGCGCGCTCCGTGGACTCGCCCCAGGGCTCCCACGACGTCCGGCCGTGCCGCCAGTCCTCGAGCGCGGCCTGGAGCGCGTCCCAGGCGGGCCGCGGCGGCAGGCCGAAGCTCGCGGTGTTCAGGTACGGGCGCTCGGGCGCCCAGAGCGCCTGGGCCTGTTCGACCGAGAGGGTTTCAGTAGGCGACTGCGCCACGACCGGTCTCGGCGGCGTGACGCTGCTCGTCCGCCCGGTAGGACGAGCGCACGAGCGGGCCGGAGAAGACCGACCCGAATCCCAGCTCCTCGCCCTGCTCGCGGAACCAGCGGAACTCGTCCGGGTGGACCCAGCGGTCGATCGCCGCGTGCTTCGACGAAGGCTGGAGGTACTGGCCGATCGTGACCACGTCGACGCCGTGCGCCCGCAGGTCGCGCATCGTGTCGACCACCTCGTCGTTCGTCTCCCCCAGCCCGACGATGATCCCCGACTTCGTGAGCACCGTGTAGGAGGCGACCTCCTTCGCACGGGCGAGGAGCCAGAGCGCCTTGTCGTAGGAGGCCTTCGCCCCGCGCATCCGGCGGTGCAGCCTCCGGACGGTCTCGATGTTGTGGTTGAAGACCTCGGGCCGGGCGTCCAGCACCGTCACGAGCGCCTCCTCCTCCACGTCGAGGAAGTCGGGGGTGAGCACCTCGACCGACGCGTGCGGCAGCTTCCTCTTGACCGCGCGGATCGTGGCGGCGTAGTGGCCGGCGCCGCGGTCGGGCAGATCGTCGCGGTCGACGGAGGTGATGACCACGTGCTTGAGCTCCATCTGCGCCGCCGCATGGGCGAGCCGGAGGGGCTCGAGCGGGTCGGGCGGGTCGGAAGGCTTGCCCGAGTGGACGTAGCAGTAGCGGCAGGCCCGCGTGCACGTCTCGCCGAGGATCTGGAACGTCGCCGTCCCGCGGCCCCAGCACTCCGCGATGTTCGGGCAGCGCGCCTCCTCGCAGATCGTGTGGAGCTTCTGCCCGTGGATGAGCTGCCGGACCTCGAAGTACCGTCCGTTCGCGCTCGGCGCGCGAACCTTCATCCACTCCGGGCGGCGCGGCCTCCCGGCGACGGGGAGCGAGGTCTCCACGTCGCGAAGTCTAGATACCTGCGGCTTCTACCGGCTCTTCCCGGGAATCCGGGAAAAAGCCGTCAGCCGCTCTAGCCGATTCCGGCCAGTCGTCTGTGGACGGGCTGATCCCAGAGGCCCGCACCCTCGTCGGCCGGGAGCTCCTCGAGGTCGAGATCGAAGACTTCCTCGAGCGCGGCGGCCGCCTGCGGCCTGACCTCGTCGACCGTGATCGCCCGACCGACCTCGCGCTCCATGGTCGTGAACGCCGCGTCCTCGAGCCCGCAGGCGGTTATCCACTGAGTGAACGGGGCCGGGTCGAGATCCACGTTCAGCGCGTAGCCGTGCGTCGTTACCCAGCGGGAGATGTGGACGCCGATCGAGCAGATCTTCCGCGGTGGCCGCTCGAGCCAGACGCCGGTCAGCCCCTCGATCCGGGTCGCCTCGAGGCCCGAAGGTGCGAGGGTCCGGATGACCGCCTCCTCGAGGTCGCGGCAGTAGCGCCTGACGTCACGCCCGTGCCGGTTCAGATCGAGGATCGGGTAGCAGACGAGCTGGCCGGGGCCGTGGAAGGTCGACTTCCCGCCGCGGTCCGTCTCGACCATCTCGACCTCGGCTCCCTCGGGAACGTGCACCTCACCTTCGTCCGTCCGGCGGCCGGTCGTGATGACCGGCGGGTGCTCGAGCAGGACAACCGTGTCCGGGATCGCGCCCTGCGAGACCGCACCGGCGAGCGACCGCTGGAGCTCCCAGGCCTCGAGGTACGGAGTGACGCCGAGGCTCAGCAGGTAGCCGGGACGAGCCATCTCCGGCAGCGTAGCCGCCGCGGCTGTAGCGTTTCTGCACGCGACGCCGGGGTATGACCCCTGTCGCACAGGCGACGAAAGGAAGCGGAGATGAAAGACAAGGTCAACGAAGCGGTCGAGACCGCTCGACCGTACGTCGAGCGGCTCGCGCGGGACGACAAGCTCCACGAGAACGTGAAGAACGCCTACGACGCGGCGCGGAAGGTCTACGACGAGCTCATCGGGCCCGTGGGCGCGACCGGGATCGCGATGCGCGTCGCGCAGGACGACGACGTGAAGCGCGAGCTCATGAAGGCCGTCGAGGAGCTCCGCCAGGCGGGTCGGCGCGCGCGCGGCGAGGAGTCCCATACGGGTCGCAACACGATGCTGCTCCTGACGGGGATTGCGCTCGGCGTCCTCTTCAACCCGATGACGGGCCCCGAGACGCGGAGCTGGCTCAAGGAGAAGGTCTTCGGACCCGAGGAGCCGTTCGAGTTCCAGTCGGGCGGGAACCAGAGCTCCAACGAGTCGTAGTCCGCACGGGCGGTCACGCACCGCGTAAGAATCGGCCCGGTGCTCCGGACCGATCACTATCCCTTCTGCTGGGGATGCTCGCTCGGCACGGGCGGGCTCGAGTTCGAATGGCGCCTCGCAGGCGACTCGCTCGAGGCTGACTACGTCGTCCCCGAGCGGCTCCAGGGCGCGCCCGGAATGGCACACGGTGGGATCGTGGCGGCGCTCCTGGACGAGGCCTGCGGACAGGTCGTCCGCCCGGAGCTCAGCCCGGCCGTGACGTCACGCCTCGAGGTTCGCTACATCGCGCCGGTCCCTGTGGAGGAGCCGATCCGCGTCTCCGCTCAGATCATCGAGCTGGAGGCCAAGCGCGCAACCGCCGAAGGGAGCATCCTGGACGGCTCCGGGCTTCTCCTCGCGCACGCGCGCGCCGACCTCACGCTGGTGCGGCCGGAGCACTTCCTCTCGACCGAGCGCGGCCGCGCCCGCGGGCTCGGCTGGCTGCCCTCCTAGTCCGCGCCCACATCGAGCGTGACCACCGTGTCGAGAAGGAGGTGGTTGGGGACGCGGAGCGTCCGCCCGTCCTCACCGCGGACGACCGTGGCCGCGTTCTCGAGTGCCACGATCTCCCCCCGGACGCCTGCGACCTCGATCGTCTGCCCGACCTGAAACGCCGCGCCGACGTAGCGGCCGGCGCTCACCTCGCGCGCGACCTCTCGGCTCCCGAGCCCGAACGCGAGCGCAAGGGTAAGCGCGCCCGCGACGAACACGATGGCGACCAGGAGCGTGAGCAGCTCCGTGGAGATCCCGACCTGGCCGAGCGCCGTGACGAAGAAGATGGCGAAGACCGCGATCTGCGCAACGCGCCCCACGGGTCCCGCCAGCGCCATCTGGGTCGCGAGCCGGTCGACGCGATCGCCGACGATCTGTGAGATGACCGCGCCGGCGACGACGAGCGCAACCGCGACGAAGAGCTGCGGCAGGAAGAGCAGGATCGCGTTCAACGACGAACTGAGCGCGGCGAGCCCGATGAGCGAGACGGCGGCGAGGACCACCACGACGACGAGCGCGATCCGGACGATGCGGCCGAGCAGGCGCGAGAGCGGCCGCTCGATGCCGACGCGTGCGAGAACGTCGTGCACGCCGTACCGCTCCGCGAGGTCGTCGATTCCAGGGCGGCCAGGGCACCTCGCGTCAGCCGCCCCGCGATGGCGGCCGCGATCAGCCCGACGACGAGGAGCAGCAGGGCTCCGCCGATCCGCGGGAGCGCCTCTCCGATCGTGTCGGCGGCGCCGGACAGGATCGAAGCAATCACGAGCCGCGCTCCGGCGGCCGGCTCCGAAGGCCGAAGAGCACCGAGACGGCGTCGCCGGCCGCACCGAAGGTGGCGCCGGCGGCACGAAGTACGCCGCGCACGAGGAGCTGCCACTGGGCCGTACGCAGCACCGGGCCCGTCACGTCGCGGCCCTCGAGATCGACCCTGAGGAGGACGAGCAGCCTGACAAGACGCTCCTCCGCGGGCGTGAGCGGCTCGTCGGCTTCGCCGCGCTCGCTCACGCGGGCAGCTCCCAGTCGTAGGTGTTCGCGCGGAGGATCTCGATCAGCTCGAGGCGCGCGCGGTGGAGGCGGCCCTTGACGCTCCCGAGCGGCGTCTCGGTCGCCTCGGCGATCTCCTCGTAGGAGAGCCCCTCGAGGTCGCGCAGCACCAGCACGACACGGTGGCTCGGACGCATGAGCCGGAGCTTCGCCCCCAGTCGGTCGCGCCTCTCGTTCACCTCGAGCGCCACGGCAGGCGTTCGCGCGCGGCCGTCCGCGGGCTCGTCCTGCTCGACCTGCGCCTCGAGCGACTCGTCGCGGCGGCGGGCGATCGCGTCCAGCGCAGCGTTGTGGGCGATGCGAAGAGCCAGGCCCGGAACGGCGACTCGCCGCGGAAGCGTGAGAGCCGGTGGAAGGCTCGGAGGAACGCGTCCTGGGTGACGTCGTCGGCCTCGTCCGGTCCGGCGATTCGGGCTGCCACGCGGTAGACGACGCCGCGATGGCGTCCAACGAGTTGCTCGAACGAGGCCAGGTCACCGGCAAGCGTGCGCTCGACGAGCGCCTCGTCGGCTGCCGTCGGAGCTAGGTGTCTGGGAGTGGCAATCATTTCCGCAGTTCCACTCAGCATGTCCACCTACGGAGACCTCTAACGCAGGACGCCGGTTACAGGAGCTCGTAACTTTCTCGGCCGCGGCCCAGTCGTGGTGTTCGAGCGTGTGGAAAGCGCGCTACCGCAGGGTCGCCGCACCCGCGGGTTCGAGGTCTACGAGGGGGGTTTCTTCATGGTGTTTGCATCAATTGGCGACAGCGTCGAGCAGGGGTTCGACGCGTTCTTCGCCTGGCTACCGCAGCTGCTCGGCGCGCTGGTGATTCTGCTCATCGGCTACATCCTGGCGAAGATCATCGGCGGGATCGTCGGAAAGGCCCTCCACCGCGCGGGCCTCGACCGGTCGCTCGCGCAGGGTCAGGCTGGGAGGTGGGTCTCGAAGGTGACCTCGAGTCCCTCGCGACTCGTCGGGCGGATCGCGTTCTGGGCGATCTTCATCGGCACGATCTCGCTCGCCGTGACGACGTCTCGGGATCGACGCGCTGCAGAGCTTCGTCGCGGCGATCTATGCCTACCTGCCGAACGTGATCGCCGCCGTGCTCATCTTCCTCGTCGCGAGCGCGCTCGCGGCCGGGATCGCCGCGCTCGTCACGCGGCTCATGGGCGACACCCCGACCGGCAAGGTGGTGGCGACAGTCGCCCCCCGGGCTCGTCATGGCGATCGCGGTCTTCATGATCCTCGACCAGCTCGAGATCGCGCCGCAGATCGTCACGATCACGTACGCCGCGCTCATGGGGGCGTTCGCGCTCGCCGCCGCGCTCGCCTTCGGGCTCGGCGGACGCGAGGTCGCTGCACGGATGCTCGAGGGCGCCTACCAGAAGGGCCAGGAGTCGCGCGGGCAGGTTCGCGCCGATCTGGAGCGCGGCCGCGAGCAGGTTAGGCACGACGTCGATCGGGCAAAGGTCGAGGCTCAGGCCCGCGCCTAGCGGTTCCGAGTACACACACGAGAAGGGGGAAATTCGCACATGGCAGACAACCTGACACTCGAGCGCCTCGATTCCATGCGGGGCGCAGAGGTACGCTCGTCCGAGGGCGAGAAGATCGGCTCGGTCGAGGAGATCTACGTTCGACGACGACAGCCGGGATGCCGGAGTGGATCGGGCTCGGCACCGGCTTTTTCGGGACGAAGCGCGTCCTCGTCCCGGTTGCCGGCGCACATACGGACGACGATGCCATCACGGTCCCGTACACGAAGGACCAGGTCAAGGACACGCCGGACCTGGGCGACTAGTACATCGACCAGAGCACCGAGGCCGAGCTCTACGGCCACTACGGCCTGACCTACACGGAGCGCCGCTCGGAGAGTGGCCTTCCGGAGGGAGGCAAGAAGAGCCAGTCGAAGGCCAACGGAGGCGACGAGAGCGTCACGCGCTCCGAGGAAGAGCTTCGCGTCGGCAAACGCGGCGTCGAGGTCGGCCGCGCCCGGCTGCGCAAGTGGGTCGAGACCGAGCCGGTCGAAACCGACGTCGAGCTGCGTCGTGAGCGGGTGCGCGTCGAGCGGGAGTCGATCGACAAGCCGGCGCCTGGCGCCGAGCTCGGCGAGGAGGAGATCGAGGTGCCGGTGCACGCCGAGGAGGCCGTCGTCCAGAAGGAGACCGTCGCGAAGGAGCGGGTCTCGCTCGAGAAGGACGCCGAGACCGAGTCGGAGACCGTTAGGGACGAGGTGCGCAAGGAGCGCGTCGAGGTCGAGGGGGACAAGACTGCCCGTCGCTAGGGCGAAGAGCGGGGGGCCGGTGTTTTCGTGACGCCGGCCTCCACCCTGACCATGGCAGACACGTTCGAACCCGACTTCGAGCCACAGGAGGTCATGCGCCACGAGGAGGAGCTGGCCGATGCGGAGACGGCCTGGCGCGGCATCGGCCACGTTCGGGCGATCAAGCATGTGGCGACCTACAAGGTGAAGGACGATGTCGCGCGCAAGGTCGAGGACGTGGTGCTCGAGCGACAATCCGTCGTCGACGGCGACTCCGGGAAGCTCGAGCGCCTCCCGGACGGATCGATCTCGATCCCGGTCTTCGAGGAGGAGATCGTCGTCTCGAAGCAGACGATCCTGAGAGAGCGCGTCATCATTCGCAAGGAAACGGTGACCGAGTCCCACGGTATTCGCGAAGAGCTGCGCAAGGAGCGCGTCGAGATCGACGCCGACCCCGGGATCGAACTCGAGCGCTAGGACACGGCCCGGATGCGGTAGACGGCGCCGCGCTCCCAATCGGCGACGAGCAGCGCGCCCTGCGGATCGAACGTGAGGGCGAGGGGATGCGGGAAGCCCGAGGCGAATCGACTGACCCGCCCGGAGGGCAGCGCGACGAAGTCGACGCGGCGGCCGTGTTCTCGGGACGCGTACTGGCCCCAGAGCGCGACGAACGCCCCGGCCCGGAAGCGCGGTGGGAACGCGTCGCCCGTGGCGAACGCGATCCCGTCTGCCGACGCGTGCGTCTCGAGGTAGGCGACGGGACGGGTGACGCCCGTGCAGTCGCCCCTCATCCGCCGCTGCCGCCAGCTCGGCCAGCAATCGGGCCAGCCGTAATCCGCACCCTCGCGAATGCGGACGAGCATCTCGGCGGGCTCCGGAGCGGAGGGATCCGGCAGGTTGTCCTGCCCGTTCACGGTCGCGAAGAGGTTTCTCGTTCCGGGCCGAAAGGCGAGGCCGAACGGGTTGCGGAGGCCGGTGGCGACGATCCGGAGCACTCGTCCGTCGGGGCGGACCACAGGATCGCCGCACTGCGCGTGTCTGCCTCGTCGCAGGCGTCGCAGGTCGACCCGCTCCCGAGGTAGAGCCGCCCGTCCGGCCCGACGACGACGTTGTCCTGCTGGTGGCGACCGAACGGAAGCCCCGTGAGGATGGCGCGACGCCCGACGAGCCGGCCGGCCCTGAGCTGCATGCGCTCGAGCCGCCCCTGCGCCGAGACGAAGAGCGTGCGGCCCAGCCAGGCGAGGCCGAGCGGGGTCGGGAAGCCGCGGGCGAGCACGAGCTGCCGCCGGCTCCCCGCACGCACGGCCACCACGCGTCCGCCCTCCTCGGTCGCGTACAGGCGACCGTTGGGACCGAACGCCAGCGCCGTCGGACGTCTGAGGCCCCGGGCGTAGATCTCAGCCCTGAATCCGGAGGGAACGCGGATCCCGGGACGCGGGGAAGGCGCGGGCCGGGCGGCGAGGCGGTGGTCGCTCCTGCACCCTCGCGTGGCTGCGCGGCTCGTCCGTCCCCGCGTGGGTGCACCCGGCGGCGACCACGAGCAGGACGAGAGCTGCGAGGTTCCGCATCAGTCGGCCACGGCTGCAAACGCCTCGAGCGCCCGCACGGTCGCCTTCGCCTGCTCGGGGACGAGCGGCACCGGCCGGACGAGCGGCGGGAACAGCATCCAGACGACCGACCCGCCCATCTGGCGGACGACGGGCCGGCCGTCGGGCTCGATCCGGATCCGCTCGAAATGCACGGCGCGAAGTGAGTCGCGGAGCGCCGGATCAGCCACGAGCCGGCGTGCAAGCTCCGCTCCGGCCGCGTCTCCGTCGCGCGGGCGGAACTCGACCCCGGTGAGCCGCACGACGCCGCGGCCGCGGGCGCGGAGGCCGCGCGTCTCCGGCAGAACCGGCTCGGCCGTCGCGATCTCGAGCGCGAAGCTCCCGCCGAAGACGCGGCCCTCTCCGCCATGCGAAGGACGAGCGAGGGGCCGCCGTTCCGCGCGAGACTCGCCTCGAGCGCGCCGTCCGAAGCGGCGGGAACGTACCCGAGGCCCGCGAAGACCTCGACGCTCTCCGAAGCGTGCGCGCCGCCCGCGCCCGCGCCCTTCCGCGCATGCCTAGGTGCCGACCGCGCGCACCGGCATCGCCTTCAGCGCGTTCGTGAAGTTCGAGCGCACCCGCTCGACGGGCCCGGTGAGCTCCATGTGCGCGAGCCTGGGCATGAGCTCGTCGAACATCACCTGCACCTCGAGCTTGGCTAGGTTGGCCCCAGGCAGAAGTGCGGCCCGCCGCCGCCGAACGTGATGTGGCGATTCGGGCTCCGGCCGACGTCGAAGCGGAGCGGATCCTCGAACACCTCCTCGT
>CAWGQF010000006.1:0-50749 GCA_963824775.1 uncultured Actinomycetes bacterium | reverse complement strand
CCGGTGCGCGCCGGATCGGGACGCGTGCCTTGCCGCAGGCAGCGCCAGCTCGAGCAGTGCGTCGTCGTCGTTTGCCTCGGAGGCGTGGTGTGCGAGGCGCGCGGGATCGACGTCGCGTTCGCGGAGCGCGCCCAGAACCATCCGGTTCAGCCGCTGGCGGGCCATGGGCGAGAGCGCCTCCTCGACCGCGCGGCGGGCGAGCTCGTGGCGGAAGCTGACACCGTCGTTGCCGAGCACGAGCACGCCGCGCTCCATGCACTCGGAGACGGCAGCTTCCGAAGGCCCGAGTGCGGCCTCGAGGAGCCAGAGCTCGCACCTGGCGGGAACGACGGCGACGAGCTCGGCGCAGGCGCGCGCGTCGGGGCTGAGCCGGGCGACCTTGGCCAGCACGCTGTCCTGCACGGAAAGCGGCACGACGTCCGGATCGCACGCGAGCACCTCGCTCACGAAGAACGGGTTGCCGCCCGTGAGCTCGTGCAGGCGGTGCGGATCTCCGTCCGGACCCGCGAGGAGGGCCACGGCTTCCTCGGAAAGCGGACTCAGGTCGAGCCGGCGGACGTCGGGCGCGGGGAGGGACCCGAGGGCGGCGCGGAGCGGATGCGCCGCCGGCAGCTCGTCGCTTCGGAACGTCAGGACGAGCAGGAGCGGAACGGTTGCGGCCCGGCGCCCGAGGAAGACGATGGCGTCGAGAGTCGCTTCGTCCGCCCAGTGGACGTCCTCGAGGACGACGACGGTCGGGCTGCGGCGCCCGAGCTCCTCGAGCAGCGCGTCGAAGGCCTCGTGCCGCACCTCGCTCGCAAGCACCGGCGCGAGGATGCCGCCGAGCTGCCGGTCCATGTCGAGGAACGGCCCGAGGGCGCGCGGGACGGCGAGGTCGTCGCACGCCCCGTGCAGGACGCGGACGGAATCGCCCTGCGCTTCCGCGAACGCCCGGACGAGCGACGTCTTGCCGAGGCCTGCCTCGCCCGCGACGAGCGCGACCCGGCCGGTCCCGTTCGCCGCCTCGCGCAGCGCCGACGCCAGGACGGCGAGAGGCTCGTCGCGCTCGAGCAGGTCCATGGCAGACGATGGTAAGACGTGCGGAGCCCCCGGGACAGGCCCGCTTGCCGGACGGGGCGGCGGGAGGGATACTCGAGTCAACTGTGACTGCCGGCTCCGATCCCGGGGGCGCTGCGGCCACGGATCCGGCTGCAGTCGTGTCCGCGCCGGACGGTGGGCGCTTCACCGCTTCGGTCGCGCCCGGGGACGCGCGGGTCGAGATGCGCCGTCTGTCGTCCTCCGGTGAGGAGATCTGGACCCTTGACCTGCCCGCGGACGACGCGAACGCTGTCGCGCTCCTCCACGCAGACGATCGTGTGTACGCGGCGCTCTACACGAACGGCGCCACCGGGAGCCGCGTGGTCGCGCTCGACGCCGAGACGGGCGAGCGGCTCTGGGAGCGGCGCGCTGAACGCGCTACCGCCGCGGGCCACAGCAAGTACTCGAACGTGATCTCGCTCTCCTCGAGGCCGGGGGTCGTTGTGGTGTCCGGTCGCGAGTCCGCCGGCGAGTTTCGGGAGGAGCTCGACGCCGCGACGGGGCGCCCGATCTCGCACGAGGTGCGCTCGTGAGGGCGATGCTCGCCGAGCCGGCGCGCGCCGCCGCGAAGGCGCCCTCGGCGCTGGTCGGCCGGCCGCGGCCGCACGCCGCTCCCGAGCCTGCCCGGTTCGACTTCGCCACCGTCTCGATCCTCCCGGCGGGACCGGCCCTCGCGCAGCCGCTGCTCGAGGTCGGCAAGCCCGACGACCCGCTCGAGCGCGAGGCCGACACGGTGGCCGAGCGCATCGTCGAGGGTGCCCGGGCGGAGGCCGTCCCGCGGGCCGTGACGGCGCCGGTACAGCGGATGTGCACCGAGTGCGAGGAGGAGGAGAAGAAGTCGGGCGAGGGCAAGCGGGCCGAGGACGACGATCCCCTGGTCTCCGGAAAGTTGAAGGGACAGGCGCCGGTCATGACCGCGGAGATCGACGAGCGGATCCGCGGGCTCGGCGAAGGGAGGCCGCTCGGCGCGTCCGAGCGGGACTTCTTCGAGCCTCGCTTCGGCCACTCGTTCGCCGACGTCCGCGTGCACACGGACGGCGAGGCCGCGGCGGCGACCCACGCGATCGGGGCGCGCGCGTTCACGCACGGCCGCGACATCGCCTTCGCTCCGGGCGAGTACGACCCCGGCGGAGCGGACGGCCGCCGGCTGCTCGCGCACGAGCTCACGCACGTCGTGCAGCAGTCGGCCCGCGTCGCCCCGAGCGTGCAGCGAGACCTGGCCACGCCTCCTCCGGCGGTCGCGCCGGCCGCCCAGGCCGAGCTCACCGACGCCGAGATCCAGGCAGCGCTCAGGTTCAATCGCACCCGCTTCGACGAGGCGGGAACGAAGCTGATCCAGGACCTCGTCGGCACCGAGCCGACCGGCGTCTGGACGGAGGACGACATCGTCGCGATCGGGCAGATTCAGGAGGAGTTCGGGCTGAAGAAGGACGGAATCGTGGGCTCGACGACGTTCCGCTTCCTCGACCGCGAGGTGCGGGCGGAGAAGCTCCCGAGGACGGACGCCAACTGCCTGACATCGTTCTTCATCCTCGGCTTCCCGCAGGCGGACGACGGGACGGCGGGCGGCCTGCGGACGGTCCGGGGCCACTTCCGCATGAACGCGCAGTTCATGGCCCATTGCAACTGCGCCGACTGGCAGTACCGGCAGTTCATCCGCGGGCACGTGATCCAGCGCCCCGCGGGCGGCGGCGCCCCGATCGACCACGGCGGCATCTTCACCTTCGAGCCGGCGGGCCGCCTCAACGCGACCTTCGACGAGGACGGCGACACGTCCGCCGCGGCCGTGAACTACGGCCATCGCGAGCAGGTGGCCGAGGCGTCGCCGGTCAACCGCTACATCGACAATGCCGGCACCGTCGACCAGGCGGACGGCTGTCGCTACGAGGGCGAGGACTTCCCGAGGTTCTCGGCGCCGTTCAACGCAGGGGACACGCTCGACGCCGAGATCAGCTTCCGGGGCGAGATCCAGCGCGCCGGCCGGGTCATCCGCACGCTCGAGTGGACCGCGATCCGCGGCAACTTCCGGTAGCTCTCAGACTCGTCTCGTTCTCGCACTGGCGATGAGTTTTCGGCCGGCCCGCGGTCTGATCGCTAGAACTCCGATCCGAATGGAAGACCCGGAGGGGACAGCCGTTCATGCGAAGCGAGGGAGTGACGACCGACTCGATGGGGAAGAGCGCACGAGGATGACAACCGACGCCAGAACTCGTTGGATCGCGCTCTACGTCCTCTGCCTCGGCGACCTCATGATCGTTCTCGACGGGACGATCGTGAACGTTGCGCTGCCCTCGATCAGGGACGATCTGGGGTTCACGGACACCTCGATCGCCTGGGTCGTCAACGCCTATCTTCTGACGTTCGGCGGCTTCCTCCTGCTCGGGGGACGGCTCGGCGACCTCTTCGGCTACAAGCGTCTCTTCCTGATCGGCCTCTCGATCTTCACGGTCGCGTCGCTTGCCTGCGGCCTCGCCACCTCGCAGTGGTTCCTCGTCGCCTCGCGCGCGGTGCAGGGATTCGGCGGCGCGATCGTCTCGGTCGTCGCGCTCTCGCTGATCATGATCATGTTCACCGAGGGCGCCGAGCGCGCCAAGGCGATGGGCGTGATCGGCTTCGTCCTCTCGGGCGGAGGGACTGCCGGTGTACTCCTCGGGGGCATCCTGACGGACGTGCTCAGCTGGCACTGGATCTTCCTCGTCAACATTCCGGTCGGCATCGCCGTGTTCGCGCTCTCCGTTGCGCTCCTGCCCGCGGATCCCGAGGAGCGGGAGAGCGGCCGGCTCGACGTCTTCGGCGCCGTCACCGTCACGGCGGCCCTCATGCTGGCCGTCTACGCGATCGTGAACGGAAACGAGACCGGATGGACGTCGGTCGAGACGCTCGCGCTCCTCGGTGTCGCGGGCGTGCTCTTCGCCGCGTTCCTCGTCATCGAGTCGCGCGTTCCCCAGCCGCTCGTGCCGCTCGGCCTCTTCCGCAACCGCAGCGTGTCCACGGCGAACGTCGTCGGCGTGCTCATGGCGGCGGGCATGTTCGCGTACTTCGTCCTCTCGGCGTTCTACATGCAGTACGTGCTCGGGTATTCGCCGCTCCAGGTCGGGCTCGCGTACCTGCCCTCGATGCTGGTCTGGGGAGGCTCGTCGCTCTTCCTCTCCGACCGGCTCGTCATGCGGTACGGGATCAAGACGCCGCTCATCGCGGGACTGGCGCTCATGGCGTTCGGTCTCCTGCTGTTCGCGCGCGCGCCCGTGGACGGGAACGTCGTCGTCGACATCCTTCCGGCCACCATCGCGATCGGCCTCGGCGGCGGCATCGGCTTCAACCCGCTCCTCCTCGCAGCGATGAGCGGCGTTGCGCCGACCGACGCGGGTCTCGCCTCGGGCGTCGTCAATACCTCGTTCATGATGGGCGGGGCGCTCGGCCTGGCGGTGCTGCTCAGCCTGGCGGACTCGCGGACGACCAACCTGCTCGCCGACGGAGAGAGCCAGCTCTCGGCGCTGAACGGCGGCTACCACGTCGGGTTCGTGGTCGGAGCGATCTTCGTCGTCGCGGCCGCCTCGATCGCCGCCGTGCTCTTCCGTGGCGGAGCCGGCGCCGAGATGCCCGCGCACGGCGGCGAGTTGGGCGCACCGGCGGCCGCCGAGGCCGAGTAGAAGGTCCGCGCCGAGTCGGGGTTCCGCCGGGTCCTCCCAAAGACTCGTGCTAGCCGCACCCCCGAGCCGCCCTTCGGCTCGTAGTATGGCGGGCCGGTGCGGGATCTCGACGTAACCGCGGGCACGGCCACGCGCGAGTTGGGCGACCTCGAGCGCGAGCTCGAGCTGCGCCGGCCGGAGCTGACCGCCTACTGCTACCGGATGCTCGGCTCGTCGTTCGAGGCCGAGGACGCGGTCCAGGAGACCTACCTGCGCGCGTGGCGGGCCTACGACCGCTTCGAAGGCCGGGCCGCGATTCGCTCGTGGCTCTACCGCATCGCGACGAACGTCTGCTTCGACCTCTTGAGCGCCCGGGACCGTCGCGCGCCGCCCGATGGACCTCGGGCCCGCGTGGAATCCCGACGGCCCGATCGGGCGGCAGCTTCCGGAGGTGACGTGGATCGAGCCCGTCCCGAACGGCCTCGTCGCCTCGCCGGACGAGGATCCGGCGGAGCTCGCCGTCTCGCGCGAGACGATCCGCCTTGCGTTCGTGGCAGCGCTCCAGCACCTGCCGCCGCGGCAGCGCGCCGTCCTCATCCTGGGCGAGGTTCTGCGCTGGAAGGCGGCCGAGGTCGCCGAGCTCCTCGATACGACGGTCGCCTCGGTCAACAGCGCGCTCCAGCGCGCACGCGCGACGCTCGAGGCGAGCGGCGCGAGCGCGACCGGTCCGGCGCCGGCCATGGACGAGCCCCAGCGGGAGCTCCTCGCGCGCTACGTCGAGGCGTTCGAGCGCTACGACATGGAGGCGCTCACCTCGCTGATCAAGGAGGACGCGACCCAGTCGATGCCGCCGTACGAGCTCTGGCTGAGCGGCCGTGACGACATCCTCCGCTGGTGGGTCGGGCGCGGCGCCGGGTGCCGCGGGTCGCGCGTGATCCCGACCGTCGCCGCGAACGGGTCGCCGGCGTTCGGGCAGTACAAGCCCAGCGAGACGGGTCAGGGCTACGACCCGTGGGCGTTGCAGGTGCTCGAGATCGAGGACGGGCAGATCGTCGAGTTCACGTTCTTCCTCGACACGGAGCGGCTGTTCCCGCTCTTCGGCCTGCCGCCTCGGCCCGAGTCGTAGCTCCGGTTCTCTAGTCCGGCAGGACGTCGCGGAGGCCCATGAACGCAACCAGCTCGCGCAGCTCCTCCGAGGCGTTGCGCAGACGGACGAGGCAGCCGTGTCGCCGGGCGCCGAGCTGCAGCCGCGCGAGGGCGTCGACCGTCACCGCGTCGGGGTCGATCCCGGAGACGTCGCAGAACGCGAGTTCGGCGCCGCTCTCCTCGAGCAGGGCACAGACGCGGTTGCAGAGGCCGGGCAGGTCGGCGCGCGTGATGGGGCCCTCGATTGCGAAGACGAGCGGTTCCGGGGCAGGCGCGGCCATCGTCTCGTAGACCGAGCGGCCTACGGGAAATCATCGCCCCGGCGATGAGTTCGACCCTGTGCCGGGGTCGGAGACAGTGACGACGACGAAAGGACGCGAGCCATGCCCCACCTGATCGCCCGAGAGCAGCTTCGGCCCAGCCCCACGCGGACGGTGGAGCTCGAGGGAGAGCCGTACGGGGGCGAGACCTCCCTCATCCTGGTGAACATGGAGCCCGGTGCGGGCCCGAGGCTGCACCTCCATCCCTACTCGGAGACCTGGGTCGTCCGGGAGGGCCGGGCGCTCTTCACCGCCGGTGGAGAAGAGCTCGAGGCAGAAACCGGCGATGTCGTCGTCGTCGAATCCAAGACGCCGCACGGCTTCAAGAACCTCGGCCCCGGCCGCCTGCAGATGGTGTGCATCCATGCCGCCGCGAGGTTCGAGACCGAGTGGCTCGAGACGTGAACGAGCTGCGCGGCCTACTCGCCGGGGCCGTGATCATCCCCGGTGACGACGGCTACGACGCGGCCCGCCGCGGGTTCAATGCGTTCGTCGACCGCCGGCCGGCGGTCATCGCCCGTTGCCTCGGCCCCGAGGACGTCGCAGCCTGCTTCCGGTTCGCCCGCGAGCAGGATCTCGAGGTGGCCGTGCGCGGCGGCGGACACAACCCGGCCGGCCATTGCGTCCTCGACGGCGGGCTCGTGATCGACCTGTCGGAGATGCGGGCGGTGGAGGTGGACGCCGGCGCAGGCATCGCCCGGTCCGAGGGTGGTGCGACGTGGCTCGACTTCGACGCCGCCACGCAGGCCTTCGGCCTCGTCACTCCGGGCGGCGTCGTCGGCTCGACCGGGGTCGCGGGCCTCACGTTCGGCGGCGGGATCGGCCACCTGACGGCCCAGCACGGCCTGACCTGCGACAACCTCGTGGGAGCGGAGATCGTCACGCCGGACGGAGCCGTCGTCCACGCCGGCCCCGACGGAGACGAGGAGCTCCTCTGGGGGCTCCGCGGCGGCGGCGGCAACTTCGGCGTCGCCACGCGGCTGGAGTTCCGGCTCTACCCGCTCGATCACGTGGTCGGCGGCCTGCTCACGTATCGGGGTGACGGCGTTCGCGAGGCGCTTCGCCGTTTCCGCGACGTCGTGGCCGGCTGCGCCGCGCGATCTGAGCTGCCAGGCAGGGCTCGACGTCGACGCGTCGCTCGAGCCGACCCTGGTCGTCGCCCCGTGCTACACGGGGTCTCAGGCCGACCCCGAAGCGCTCCGGATGCTGCGCTCGGCGCCGGGGCTCGTCGAGGACGGCGTCCGGGAGCACACGTTCCTCGAGCAGCAGCGGGTCTTTGACTCGCCCTACGGGGAGAGCCGGAACTACTGGAAGGGACAGTTCCTGCGCGAGCTCGCGGACGGCGCGATCGACGAGCTGCTCGACCGGATCGTCGCGCTCGGCCGGCCGACCGGCGGCCTCTTGATCGAATCTCTCCACGGCGCCCCCAGGGACGTTGGCTCCGACTTCGGCGCCCTCTCCTACCGTGCCGCGGCGTTCAACGTGAGCGCGACCGCGAGCTGGCTGAACCCCGACGACGACGAGGAGCTGATCGCGTGGGCGCGCGGCACCGCTGCGGCGATCGAGCCGTGGTCCCTCGGCGGCGGCTACGCGAACTACATGCAGGCGGACGAGCCGATCGAGCGCGTCCGCGCAGCGTTCGGAGACGAAGCCTTCGAGCGCCTACGGGCCTTGAAGAGCCGCTACGACCCGGAGAACGTCCTACGCCGGAACCAGAACATCCCGCCGGTCTAGACGCTCGCGCGGAGGTCGAGCCGCCAGTCGTTGCAGACCATGGGGTTCCCGGGCGGATACTCGTCCTCGAACGCCTCGAGGAGCGTGAACCCGAGCTTGCGGCAGATCGCGTTCGACGGCCCGTTGTCGACGGCGGGGAAGGCGTGGACGTACCGGAGCCTCCTCTCCGACCCGGCGAGCGCGAGCGCCTTCGCCGTCGCGACGGTAGCGATTCCCCGGCCCTGGAACTCGGGGAGCACGGCCCACCCCGTCTCGTAGACCTGCTCGCCGCGCCACGCGCGCTCCCAGTAGCCGACCCACCCGGCCGCCTCGCCTGTCGTCTCGTCGACGATCTTGAACGCGGTGTCGGTGCCTTCGTAGCGCGCCTGGCGCTCGGCGATCTTCTCGGGGCTCTCCGGCCCGCCGAGGTGTTCCATCATCGCGGCGTCGCCCACCAGCCTCTCGACGAGCGGCAGGTCGTCCGCGCCCCACCGCTCGAGGCGAATCCCGTCACCGATGATCCTGGCCACTCCCTGCAGTCTCTGAGGAGGACCGACGGAAATGACGCACGACCTTGCAGCGATCGCACGAGCCATCGTCGACGACAACGCCTACATGACTCTCGGGACCGCCGATGCGGCGGGACGACCCTGGGTGTCGCCGGTGTGGTTCGCGCCCGCCGGGTACACCGAGTTCTTCTGGGTCTCGTCCCCGGAGCGGCTCCACTCGCGAAACGTGGCGGCGCGTCCCGAGGTGAGCATCGTGATCTTCGACTCCCGCGTGCCGATCGGGACCGGGCAGGCCGTCTACATGTCGGCCCGCGCCGAGGAGGTGCCCGGCAGCGAGGTCGACCGGGGGATCGGGATCTTCTCTCGCAGGTCTGAGGAGCAAGGGGGCCGCGCGTGGACGGTCGAGGACGTGCGGCCGCCGGCGCCGTACCGCCTGTACCGGGCGACCGCCTCGGAGCACTGGGTCCTCGACCCGGACGGCGGCCCCGACCGCCGGACACCCGTGGCACTGAGCACGTGACGATCGCGCCGGATGCACGATCGCCGATCGCCGTACGCTTGCAACGTGGAGCCGGAGGAGCGTTTCGAGCAGATCGCCGCCCGTCACCTCGCGGAACCGTCGGTGGAGCGAGGAACGGGCTTCGGCTCGTCGCCGGGGCTCAGGGTCGGCGGCAAGGTCTTCGCCATGCTCGTCAAGGGAGAGCTCGTCGTGAAGCTTCCGAAGGCCCGCGTCGACGAGCTCGCCGACTCGGGCGCCGGCGCGCGGTTCGACCCGGGACACGGGCGGCTGATGAAGGAATGGGCGAGCGTGCCGGCCGGCGCGGGCGGGGACTGGGACGCGCTCGCGAGCGAAGCGCTCGAGTTCGTCAGACCCAGCCTAGGCAGCCAGCCAACGCTGGAAGGGCGGCAGGAAGCCCGGCGAGAAGCGCGCGTCTCCGAGCCAGTCCGCCAGCCGGGCAGCCTCCGCCTCGACGGCGCGAACCGCGTCCGCGCCGACGTCTTCGAGCAGCCGGACGACGATCTCGCCGTCTCGCCGCTGCGCCCAGCCGCCGACGACCCGGCCGTCCCACCACACGGTCGGGCCGGCGTTGCCGTTCGAGTCGAAGAGCACGGGGGCGTGCGGGCCGACGTACCAGTCGCGTTCCTTCCACCCCATTGTCGTCGGGTCGAGCGTGGGTAGGAGCGCGGCCGACGGCTCCGGCGTCTCGACGCGATCGAGGTCGTCGGCGAGCACGAAGCCTTCGGCGCCGTCGAGATCGACCGCCGCGTGAGGCACCGCCGCCAGGGCCGCGCGCACCTCGCGGGCCGTCCAGCCCGTCCACCAGCGCACATCCGCCTCGGTCGCCGGTCCGAAGGCCGCGAGCCAGCGCCGGACGAGCTCCGCCTGAGCCTCCGCGGGGTCGACGTCCGCGATCTCCTCGCCGAGCCAGGCTTTGGTCGGCACCCAGCGGTACTGGCCGTTCGCCCACGAGCCGCGCGGGCGCCCGCGGACGAGCTTGCCCTGCATCGCGAGCTGGGGGAGGACACGCGCGGCGGCGCTCGGCGTCGACTCGAAGCGCGAGCCCGCGCCGAGGCGGAGCTTCTTCGCAAGCGTGGGGACGTCCGCGACGACGTCGCGCGTGAACGCCTCGCCCCGTTCCTCCACCGCGTGGAGCGCGGCCTTCAACGCGCGGGTCAGCCAGGCCCCCGGCCGGGTCGAGATGCCGCTGTCCTCGATCATCTTCTCGAGCCGGCGGCGCTCGCGCGCCGCGATCGTCCGCGTGCACGCGGCGTAGACGACCGGCACGAGCTCGCGGGGGACCGCGAAGAGCGTCCGGCGCATGCAGAGCACGCGGACGAGCGTGCGGTCGTCGTAGAGGGCCCGCTCGATGTCAGCCGGGAGCACGCCGAACGTCCTCGCGTGCACGGAGAGGAAGACGGTGGCGGCGTCGGTCGAGTGGAGCACGACCAGCGAGCGCGCGGCGGCAAGCGTGTCGCCGGCGCGGTCGCTCGGCGTCAGCCGGTGGCGGCGCGCAAGCCGCGCCCGGCGCTCCTCGACCGGGATCCGGCGCACGCCGGAGATCAAGCCGAGCCCGGCACGCCGTGCCGCTCGACCGCGCGGTCGTAGTTCAGTCGCAGCAAGGCGATTGCGTCGTCCACGTCGTCGTCGTTCTCGAGCGTGCGCGCGGCGAAGCCGGGCTTGCCGGGGAAGACCGGGTGGTAGTCGATCCGCCCGGCGTCGTAGAGCTCGTGCCAGACGGCCTTCGGGAAGCCGGCGTGGAGGACGCGGTCGCCGTGGAGGTGGCCGATCTCCCGCTTGCCCACGCGAAAGGCGAACTCGCCGCGGCGGCCGGGGCCGGCCTCGACGCCGGGCCACGAGGTGACGGTCTCGGTGATCCGCTCGCTCGCCGTCATGATTGGACGCTAGCGATCCCGCGATGAGTCACGCCGCCCGCGACGGTCTATCCGGTCAGAACCTGCGCGAGAGGAGAGCCGCGAGATGAGGAAGCTCGTTTCCAGCGGCATCGTCGTCCACACCTGCGTCCCGAAGTAGCAGCCGCAGCGGGATTCGTAGACTGGCCCGGTGGCTGCGCTCGTCACGACGGTTGTCGGGAGCTACCCCCAGCCCGGCTGGCTGATCGACCGCGAGCGGCTCGGAGACCGGCTGCCGCCGCGCGTGCGGGCGCGCGAGCTCTGGCGGGTGCCCGAGCCGTACCTCGAGGAGGCCCAGGACGACGCGACGCGGCTCGCCGTGCAGGACATGGAGCGCGCCGGCGTCGACGTGATCACGGACGGCGAGATGCGGCGGGAGAGCTACTCCAACCGCTTCGCGACCGCGCTCGACGGCGTCGACCTCGACGACCCCGGGTGTCGCTCTCGATCGCACGGGCCACGAGAACCCAGTCCCCAGAGTCGTGGGCCCGATCCGCCGCACGCGGCCGGTCGAGGTGCGAGACGTCGAGTTCCTTCGCTCGCTCACCGACCGCCGGATCAAGATCACGGTCCCAGGCCCGTTCACGATGACGCAGCAGGCCCAGAACGACCACTACGCCGACGACCGGAGCCTCGCGCTCGCCTACGCCGAGGCCGTGAACGAGGAGCTTGGGGACCTGAAGTCGGCGGGAGCCGACATCGTCCAGATCGACGAGCCGTACCTCCAGGCGCGGCCGGAGCCCGCGCGGGAGTACGCGATCGAAGCCGTCAACCGCGCGCTCGAAGGCATCGAGGGCGAGACGGTGCTCCACACCTGCTTCGGCTACGCGCACGTCGTCCACGACAAGCCCGACGGCTACCCGTTCCTCCGCGAGCTCCGCGACTGCCTCGCGACGCACCTCTCGCTCGAGGCGGCGCAGCCCGGCCTCGACCCGGACGTGCTTCGCGAGATCCCGGACAAGATCGTCGTGCTCGGCGTCCTCGACCTGGGCTCGGGCGAGGCCGAGACGCCGGAGGTCGTCGCCGAGCGGATCCGCGGAGCGCTCGAGGTGGTGGGCCCGGAGCGGCTCGTCGTCGCGCCCGACTGCGGGATGAAGTACCTGACGCGGGAGCTCGCATTCCGGAAGCTCGAGGCGATGGTTGCCGGCGCGCGCCTCGTCGGAGAGGATCTCGCGCTCTGACGATGCCCGTGAGCCACATCAGTCAGGCCTATCCCGACCGGGTCGAGGTCCGCGGGCGGGATCTCTCGGGCGACCTGATGGGCAGGCTGACCTTCACCGAGTACTTCCACCTGCTCCTCACCGGCCGCGAGCCGACGGAGGACCAGCGCTTCTTCCTCGATCTGCTGCTCGTCGCGATCGCCGAGCACGGACTCATGCCGTCGAACGTCGCCGCGCGCATGACGCTCGCCGCCGACCCGCGATCGCTGCACGGGGCCGTCGCCGCGGGGATCCTCGGCGCCGGCCCGGTGATCCTCGGCACCGCCGACGCGTGCGCCCAGCTCCTGGAGGAGGCGCAGGAGAAGGTGGCCGCCGGCGGCGAGCCCGCCGCCGTCGCGCGCGACGTCGCGCGCGCGATTCGCGCATCCGGCGACAAGGTGCCGGGGTTCGGCCATCCGGTGCACGACCCGCTCGACCCGCGCGCCGAGCGGATCCTCGAGCTCGCGGACGCCCGCGGGGCGAGCGGGCCCCACGTTCTGCTCGCGCGCCGCCTCCGCGACGCCGTCGCCGAGGCCTGGGGCAAGCCGCTCACACTGAACGTCGCCATGCCCATCGCAGCGGTACTGCTCGACCTCGGGTTCTCGCGCGACGCCGTCAAGTCCGTCCCGATTCTCGCGCGCACGGCCGGTCTCCTCGCGCACCTGGCCGAGGAGCGGGTCGAGCCCCTCGGTCTCATGCTGGCGGCCGGCGGCGGAGGAGGCGGTCGAGTACGAGCACCCGCCGGATTCCGCGTGATCCCATCGGAGGACGAGCCCGCCCGTGGGCCGAGCAGCACGCCCTCGACGATGCGGCCTACCGCACGCAGCTCGCCTACCTCTACGACCGCTCGGCGTTCTACCGCGAGAAGCTGGAAGCGGCCGGGTTCGAGTCCGCCGAGGCGGCGGGCGGCCTCGCCGACATCGCCCGGCTCCCCGTCACCGAGAAGCGCGAGCTCAAGGCGACGTGCACGCCCGAGAACCCGATCGGGACGCACCTCTGCGTGACGCGGGGAGAGATCGTCCGGATCTACTCGACGAGCGGCACGACCGGCACGCCCAGCTACGTGCCGCTGACGGCGGGCGATCTCGACAACTGGGTGACCGCGTCGGCCCGAAGCTACGCGGCCTCCGGCGTCGCCCCCGGGCAGCGCATCGTGTCCACCTACAACGCGGGACCCTTCGCCGCCGGGGCGGCGCTGGCCGCCTTCGAGCGCATCGGCCTCTCGCACATCCCGGTCGGGACCGGGAACACCGAGCGCCTGGTCCAGGCGATCGTCGAGCTCGAGCCCGAGGCCGCCGTGCTCACGCCCTCCTACGCCGCCCATCTCGTCGAGTGGGCGGCCGGGCGGAACGTCGATCTCCGCGGGTCGAGCGTCGAGCGCGTGCTCGTGGCGGGCGAGCCCGGAGGCGGGGAGCCGGCCTTCCGGGCCAGGCTCGAGGAGGGCTGGGGCGCCAGGGTCACCGAGGCGATGGGGGTCGGCGACATCGGCGTCTCGCTCTGGGGCGAGTGCGAGGAGCAGGACGGGATGCACCTGGGCGCGCGCGGATTCGTCCACGCAGAGCTGATCGACCCGGAGACGGCCGTTGCCGTCGAGCTCCGTGACGGCGCCGCCGGGGAGCTCGTCCTCACCCACCTTCGGCACCGGGCGGCGCCGCTCCTGCGCTTCCGCACGCGCGATCACGTCGAGGTGCGCTGGAGCCCGTGCCCGTGCGGCCGCACGAGCCCGCGGGTGCGGTGCATCGGGCGGACCGACGACATGCTGATCGTCCGCGGGGTGAACGTTTTTCCCTCGGCCGTTCGCGAGGTGGTGAGCGCCTTCGCCCCCGGGGTCAGCGGCCACATCCTCCTGAAGCCGCCCGCGGCGGGCGTGAAGCAGGAGCCGCCGCTGCCGGTGGCCGTCGAGCTCGCGCGCGGAAGAGAGGCGGATGCCGCGCTCGCGGAGGCGATTCGCGAGAGACTACGCAGCATGCTCGTCGTCGACACCCGCGTGGAGCTCGTCCCGTGGGGCAGCCTGCGGCGGAGCGAGTACAAGTCGATGCTCGTCGAGCGCTGAGCCGATGCGGAAGCTCCAGAGCCAGGGGGTCCACCACATCACGCTCGTCGGGGCGGACAGGCAGACGTCGATCGGCTTCTGGGAGGGCGTCCTCGGCATGCCGTTCGTCTTCGAGCAGCCGAACCTCGACAACGAGGCGGAGAGCCACCTCTACTTCGATCCCGGTGACGGACGCCTCATCACCGTGTTCACGAACGACGAGCGCGAGCCCGATCCGACCCGGACCTCGACAGGCCAGGGCAGCGTCCACCACATCGCGTTCTCCGTCTCGCAGGCCACGTTCCGGCAGGTGGTGGAGCGGCTCGACGAGCGCGGAATCCGGCACAGCGGCGTCAAGGACCGCGGCTTCATGGACTCGATCTACTTCGAGGACCCGCTCGGCCTCCTGATCGAGCTCGCCTCCTATCGTTTCGAGCCGCCGTTCGGTTATACACATGCTGACGTGCTGCTCGAAGCGCACATGATCCGCGTGGAGCGCGGCGACTACAACATCGCCGAGGAGCACCTCGCGGACGCGATCGAGGTGCTCGTCAAGCGCTCGCGGGCGTCGCTCTCCGATGACCGATCGCCGAAGAACCCCTACCGCTGACGGGAGGACACATGGCCACGAACACGCTGAGCATCCTGACGCCGAGCGTCAACAACCTCACAGTTCGGATCTTCGTGCGGGCCGCCGGGCTCGACTTCGAGGAGGTGGACATGTGGGGGAACAAGGGCACCCCGGAGTTCCTGGCAAAGGACCCGGCCGACCTCACGCCGCTGCTCGAGGAGGAAGGACTGCCGAGAGGCTCGCTCTGGGAGAGCTGCGCGATCATGCAGTACCTCTGCAACAAGCACGGCCTCGACAGCTTCTACCCCACCGATCCCGGCGAGCGGGCGATGGTCGACAGCGCGATGTTCTACCTGACCGGCACCTTCTATCCGCTCCTCACGCGCGCCACCTACCCGACCCTCGGCTTCCCGCAGTACGCCGGCGAGGTCGGGACGTCCGAGGGCGACGACGAGATGAAGGCGAAGGCGCAGAAGGACGCCGAGGCCGCGCTCGCCGCGCCGCTCGACGCGTACCGCGCGTTCTTCCTGGAGGGAAGGAAATTCATCGGCGGCGACTCCCCGTCGATCGCCGACATCCGCTTCGCGGCGACGCTCGAGTTCCTGCGGGCCATCGACTACGACTTGCCTGACTGGGCCGAGGAGTACATGGCGGCGATGGAGTCGGCCCTGGGCGAGGCGTACACCGAACCGGCCGCCGACGTGCGCGGCTACGTCGCCCAGGTGAAGTCGCAGGCCGCGTAACGGCTTTGCCCTCGTACTCGGTCAACGAGCAGGCGGTGGCGCATGCACGTCGACTGATCGAAGGCCGCCAGTACGTTCGCGACAGCGACTGGGGAGACGCCCAGCCTCGCGCCGACGCCGAGAACGCGTTCCTCGAGTCGCATTCGTGGGAGGAGTACGCCGAGTGGCATCTCGGGCTGACCGACGGGGCGACGGAGGAGACCAAGGCCAGGTACGCGTTCGTCTACGGCGACTTTCGCCGCCTCCATCGGTCCGGCTGATCGCGTGTCACTACCGAGCTGCGGAGTGGCGCCACAAGGAGATCGAGCTCGCGGCGCACGACCTCCTACAGCTTCTCGATCGGACGAGCGCCTGAGGGCCTAGACTCTCGGTTGATGTGCACCGTCGCACACGCAGGGGGGACGACCGGCGAAAGGAGCCGCCTACATGCTCGCTGCTGACTACCCGTTCCTCGACGTGCTCTGGACGATGCTCGTCTTCTTCATCTGGGTGATCTGGTTCTGGCTCCTGATCACCGTCTTCGCGGATGTCTTTCGCCGCGACGACATCTCGGGAGGGAAGAAGGCCCTCTGGCTCATATTCGTGATCCTGGTGCCCTACATCGGCGTCTTCGTCTACCTGATCTCGCAGAACGATGCCATGGCGGAGCGCCGGGCGAGGGAGGTCCAGGCGTCGCAGGCGCAGTTAGACGACTACGTGCGAACCACCGCCGGGAGCGGCGGTGCGGCCGCCGAGATCGATAAGGCCAAGCAGCTCCTCGACAGCGGCGCGATCACGCAGGCCGAGTTCGACGCCATCAAGGCGAAGGCGCTCGCCTAGAACCGCGTCGTCGAAGGACGTGCTCGCACTGACCGGCCTGGCCTCGCGCCGCCGGTCAGTGCGAGAGGTCCGCCTTCAGGCCGACGATTGACCGTGGACGCCGCGAACCGGACGGCCGCTTCGGGCAGCCAGCTCGTGCTTCTCACCCTGGCGTCCGGCCAGTTTCTGATGACCCTGGACACCTCGGTGATGAACGTCTCCATCGCCCAGGTCGCGGAGGACCTGGAGACAACCGTGACCGGGATCCAGGGAGCGATCACCGCGTACACGCTCGTCATGGCGGCGCTCATGATCACCGGCGCCAAGATCGGGGCGCTGATCGGGCGGAAGCGGGCGTTCGCGATCGGCTGCGTGATCTACGGCTGCGGGACGCTCACGACCGCGCTCGCGCCCAACCTGACGGTGCTTCTCTTCGGCTGGTCGTTCCTCGAAGGCGTGGGGGCCGCGCTGATCCTGCCCGCCATCGTGGCTCTCGTGGCCGGGAACTTCGCGGCCGAGCGCAGGCCGGCTGCCTACGGCCTGGTGGCCGCCGCGGGGGCGATCGCGGTCGCCGTCGGCCCGTTGATCGGCGGCTTCTGCACGACGTACTTCTCGTGGCGATGGGTGTTCGCCGGCGAGGTCGTGATCGTCCTCGCGATCCTCGTCCTGAGCAGGCGGATCGAGGACGCACCGGTGGAGAAGCGTCCGCGCCTGGACGTGGTCGGCTCGGTGCTGTCGGCGCTCGGGCTCGCGCTCATCGTCTTCGGGGTTCTGCGGGCCGGCGAGTGGGGATGGCTTCAGCCGAAGGAAGGCGGGCCGGAGTGGGCCAACCTCTCGCCCACGGTGTGGCTCGTGATCGCGGGCCTCTTCGTGCTCTGGATCTTCTTCCGCTGGGAAGCGCGCCGGGAGGCGAGGGGCGAGGAGCCGCTCGTGCGTCCGGCGATGCTGCAGAACCGGCAGCTGACGGGCGGGCTCACCATGTTCTTCTTCCAGTACCTCGTCCAGGCGGGCTTCTTCTTCGTCGTGCCGCTCTTCCTCTCGATTTGCCTGGGCCTGAGCGCGCTCGAAACCGGAGCCCGGCTGCTGCCGCTCTCGCTCACGCTCCTCGCGGGCGCGATCGGCATCCCCCGCTTCTTCCCGCACGCCTCGCCCCGCCTCGTCGTCCGCGGCGGCCTGCTCGCGCTGCTCGCTGGGACGGTCGTCCTCCTCGCCGGCCTCGACGCGGACGCCGGGCCCGAGGTCGTCTTCGTGCCCATGCTCCTGATCGGGCTCGGGATCGGCGCGCTGGCGTCGCAACTCGGCGCTGTCACCGTCTCCGCTGTCCCCGACGAGGAGAGCCCCGAGGTCGGCGGTGTCCAGAACACGATGACGAATCTGGGCGCGTCGCTGGGGACCGCGCTCGCAGGCTCGCTCCTCTTCGCCACCCTGACTACCGCATTTCTGACGAACATCCAGCAGAGCTCGGCGATTCCCTCTCAGGTCAAGTCGCAGGCCCAGGTCGAGCTCGCGGGCGGTGTCCCCTTCGTGTCGGATGCAGACCTCGAAGACGCCCTCGACGAGGCCGGCGCGACATCGGAGGCGTCCGAGGCAGCGCTCGACTCCTACGGGGATGCACGCCTCTCCGGGCTCCGTGCCGCGCTCGCCATTCTCGCGCTGAGCACAATCGTCGCGCTCGTGCTCGCCCAGCGCATTCCCACCAGGCCGCCGGGATCGCCGGCCACAGCCGCCGCGTAAAGGCGCGCTACCCGGCCGGGGGCGGCGCGGATTCGTCCGTCTGCCAGAGGCCGAACTCGTTCCCGTGTGGGTCCTTGCAGGTCACGAACCAGCCCATGCCAGGGACGGGCATCGCCTCGTCGGCCTCGCCGCCGAGCTCCTTGACGCGCGCGGCGGCGGCGTTCGCGTCCTCGACGTCGAAGTAGGCACGCGTCCCTCGCTTGCCGGCCTCCATGTTGCTGATGGCGCCGCCCTGGTCGTCGCTGATCCGGGTCATGTAGTACTCGTTCGGCCCGGGGTAGGCCTCGAACTGCCACCCGAAGAGCGCGCCCCAGAACTTGCGCCCCTTCTCGGTGTCGTCCGCCGGGATCTCGATGTGCACGATCTGACCTGGCATGGGTCCTCCTCTCGCGTCGGTTTGCCCACGGTAGAGACTTGCCGCGCGAGAGGATCTCATCGGCGGCAGGGTGCGAGCTTCCGATGAGTCGGCACGGCGGCGGCGGTCGATCAAATACCCACTTCGACAAGGAGAGATCGGATGCGAGAGCTGGTCGTACAGACATTCCTGACGCTCGACGGCGTCATGCAGGCACCCGGTGGGCCCGAGGAGGACCCGAGCGGCGGCTTCGCCCATGGAGGCTGGTCGGTTCCCCACTGGGATTCGGTCACGGAGGAGGTCGTCGGCGAAGCGATGGGCAAGCCGTTCGACCTCGTCCTCGGGCGGAAGACCTACGAGATCTTCGCCGCCTACTGGCCGTACTCCGAGGACCCGATGGGCGAGACGCTGACCAGGGCTCGCAAGAACGTCGCCTCGACGACGCTTCACGAGCTCGAGTGGGCGAACTCCGTCCTCATCGAGGGTGATGTCCCCGCAGGCGTCGCGCGGCTGAAGGAGGAGGACGGGCCGGAGCTCCAGGTGCACGGCAGCTCCGATCTCATCCAGACGCTGCTCGCGCACGATCTCGTCGACGAGCTGCGGCTCATCATCTTCCCCGTCGTCCTCGGGCCGGGCAAGCGTCTCTTCGGCGAGGGCACGCGTCCCGCCGCGTTCAAGCTCGCGAGCGGGAAGATCTCCACCACCGGGGTCGTGCTCGGCACGTACCGCCGGGCGGGAGAGGTCGAGACCGGCTCGTTCGCGTTGGAGGAGCCAACGGACGGCGAAGTCGAGCGCCGCCGGGCGGGGACATGATCTTCCGGCACGCGGACGACATCTGGCGAGCGTTTCCCGACCTCGTTCCGGGCGTGGTCTTCGCGCAGGGAATCGTCGAGGACGTCGTCGTGCAGGAGCGGGTCGACGCGCTGAGCTCGATCGCGGCATCGCGGCTCGCCTCTAGCTCCGAGGGAGAGCTGCCCGAGATCCAGGCGTGGCGGCGGGCGTTCTCGGCCATGGGCCTGAAGCCCACGCAGTACCGCTGCGCCGCCGAGTCCCTGCTGCGCCGGTTCCGGAAGGAGGGGTCGCTCCCGGAGATCCATCCGCTCGTCGACGTCTGCAACGCGGCCTCGCTGGCCTTCGCGGTTCCGGTGGCGGTGTTCGACCTCGACCGAATCGACGGCGACCTGGAGGTTCGCTACGCGAAGGGCGATGAGACCTACGACACCTTCTCCGGCGAGACCGAGCGTCCCCCCGCGGGCGAGGTGATCTTCGCCGACGCCGCCGGGCGTGCACACGCGCGGCGCTGGACGAACCGGCAGAGCGCGCACTCGGCCGTCCGGGGCTCGACGCGGGTCGTCCTGATCGTCGCGGAGGCGCTGCACGAGTCGGCGACCGTGGACGTCCCGCGGCTGAACGACGCGATCGTCGGCGAGCTGCGCGCGATCTTCTCGGCTGAGCCCGAGTCCGCGGTGCTGACGCGGTCCTCGCCGCGCTTCGAGGTTCCGGAAGCGCGATGATTTCCGGCGGCTTCCACGGTCTGACGGCCGTGATGACCGACGTGGAGGTGTGCCGATGGGCAGGTTGATCGTCTCGACGACGATCACAGTCGACGGAGTGATGTCCGTGGAGGACTGGTACGTGGCGGAGGGCGGACACGATCGCGCGGCGCTCGAGTTGTTCCACCGTGCGGAGGCGGTCGTCCTCGGACGCAAGAACTACGAGGGCCTCGCCGGGTACTGGTCCGACCTGTCGGGACCGTGGGCTGACACCCTGAACCCCATGCCGAAGTTCGTCGCGTCGCGGACGCTCGCCGAGCCCCTTCCGTGGAACGCGACCCTGATCCCCGGCGACCTGGCCGACTCCGTCGCTCGGCTGAAGGAGACGCTCGACGGTGACCTGATCACGTTCGGCTGCGGCGAGCTCACAGGCGAGCTGGTCGCCCACGGCCTCGTGGACGAGCTGCGGTTCTGGGTGCATCCGGTCCTGTGGGGCGAGGGCGAGCGGCCGTTCCGGGAGGAGACGAAGCTCCGGCTGCGCTTCCTCGGCTCGGAGGCGTTCGACTCGGGCGTCACGCTCCTTCGCTACGCGCCGCTGCCCGCCTCCTAAGAGTTCAGGCCTTCAGCAGGAGCGGCCTCGCGGTTCGGTGGTGACAGGAGTATCCTCGTCGGGAGGGGGGCACCGGGGGTGGGAAGGGAACGACCGAATGTCAACCGTCGCGGCGGCGCCACACGGAGGCCTGTGGTTGCCGAACTCCGCCGTGCGGTGGGCCCTCGCTTTCGCGGGCTTTGTGGCCGCCGGCTGCGCGTTCGCCCTCGCCGTGACGAGCGAGGCTGTACACGGCGAGCTGGGCGAGCCCCTCGTCATCGCCTTCCTCGCCAACTGGGTCACGCTCTCGTACGTGCTCTGTGGTCTGGTCGCCTGGTCTCGCAGGCCCGCCAGTCGCTTCGGCCCGCTCATGATCGTGGCCGGGTTCGTCAACTTCGTGGTCACCCTCTCCTGGACGACTTACGCTCCCACGTTCACGCTCGGGCAGGCGCTCGATCTCGTGCCGCCGGTGCTCTTCCTGCACGTCTTCCTCGCGTACCCGAGCGGTCGTCTGGAGGGGCGCTTCGAGCGGATCCTCGTCGGGACCGCCTATGCCACGGCGATCGGGATTCAGGCGCTTCGCATGTCGTTCGGCGGCTTCGGCCCGAACAACCTGCTCGAGGTGGCTCCGAACCAGGAGGCCTGGGTCTGGACGACGCGCGTCATGCTGCTCGCTGTCGGCACCTACTGCCTGGTCGGAGTGGGCGTCCTCGTCGCGCGGAGGCTCCGTGCGGGCCGGCCGCTGCGCCGCTCGCTCGCACTGCTCGTCGATGCGTTCGCCCTCGGCCTGATCATGATCGCCGCCCTCTTTTTCGCCCACGTGTTCGGCGGGCCCGCGCAGCAGCTTCGCTGGGCGGCGTTGGCGGCGCTCGGGCTTGCGCCCATCGCCTTCCTGATCGGGCTCCTGCACGACCGGCTCGCCCGGTCGTCTCTCGGCGAGCTCCTGCTCCAGCTGCAAACCGAACCAGCCCCTCGTGAGCTTCGGGACGGGCTGGCACAGACGCTTCGCGATCCGTCGCTGACGCTCGTGTACTGGCTGCCCGACTTCGGGTGCTACGTCGACGTGGACGGCACGGTTGTCCCGCTGCCGGAGGAGGGCGAGCGCCGGGCGACGACCCGGATCGACCGAGACGGAGCCCACGTGGCCGCGCTGATCCACGACCCCGCGCTAAGCGATGAACCGGAGCTCCTCGAGGCCGTGACCGCGGCTGCCGGAATCGCCCTCGAGAACGGGCGCCTTCATGCCGAGCTCAGGGCTCAGCTCGAGGAGCTCAAGGGTTCGCGCGCCCGCATCGTGGAAGCGGGCCAGAAGGAGCGGCAGCGACTGGAGCGCAATCTGCACGACGGTGCCCAGCAGCGGCTGATCGCCCTCTCGCTCGAGCTGGGACTCTGGGAGGGCGCTTTGCAGGAAGACGCCGAGGCGCGCGACCGGCTGGAGCGGGCGAGGGGCGAGATCGCGACGTCCCTCGAGGAGCTCCGCGACATAGCGCGCGGGCTCCACCCCGCTGTTGTGAGCGGTCACGGCCTGGAGGTCGCCCTGGAACAGCTCGTTGCCCGCGGTCTCGTGCCGGTGCGGCTGAGCGTCGACGTGGGGACCCGTTTGCCGGAACGGCTCGAGGTGACGGCCTTCTACCTCGTGTCCGAGAGCCTCGCCAACATCGGGAAGCACGCCGAGGCGACCTCGGCCATCGTCGACGTGACGCGGACCAACGGCCGGGTCGTCATCGAGGTCGTCGACGACGGCAAGGGCGGCGCCGACACCGAGCTCGGGTCAGGACTGCGCGGCCTCGCGGATCGGGTCGAGTCCGACGGCGGCCGGCTCCGCATCTGGAGCCCGCAGGGCGGCGGCACTCGGCTACGGGCGGAGATTCCATGCGCGTCGTGATCGCCGAGGACAGCGTGCTCCTGCGCGAGGGGCTCGAGCGCCTCCTCGGCGAGAACGGGCTCGAGGTGGTGGGGAGCTCGGGGACCGCCGAGGACCTGCTCCTGAAGGTTCGAAGCTATTCGCCCGACGTCGCGATCGTCGACATCCGCCTCCCGCCGACGCACAACGACGAGGGCATGCAGGCAGCGCTCGAGATCCGCGCCGCTCACCCCGACGTGGGGGTGCTCGTCCTGACCCAGTACGTCGAGCTGGGTCTTGCGATGAAGCTGCTCGCCGAATCCGCAGAGGGGGCCGGCTACCTGCTCAAGGATCGCATCAGCGACGTCAAGGATTTCGTCGCCGCAGTGCGGCGCGTCGCGGCCGGCGGCTCCGCGATCGATCCGCTCATCGTCTCGACGCTCCTCTCCCGACGGCGAAGCGACGATCCGCTCGCGGAGCTCACGCCGCGCGAGCGCGAGGTGCTCGAGCTCATGGCCGAGGGCCGCTCGAACCAGGGGATCGCGGACAAGCTGGTGATCACGCTCCGGGCGGTCGAGAAGTACGTCTCCAGCATCTTCGGCAAGCTCGGCCTGCCCTCGAGCGGCAGCGACTCGCGGCGTGTCCTGGCCGTGCTGCTCTACCTGCGGTCCTAGGGGTAAGACACCAGAAACCCGCCCCCGTGGCGGCAAGTCTCCCGCCTTCCATGGCCCGCTCACCGCTGCGAGCGTGGATTCGCCCCCCGGTCGAGAGGAGAGAGCGATGAAGACGCGCGTGATCCAGAACCCGCCGGACGAGCCGCCGCAGGCGGGCCCATCCGACACCGGAGACCATGCCCGACGCCCGGCAAACCTGGCCGCCCGCATGGCGCTCTGGAGCGCGCGGCATCGCAAGAAGGCGATCTTCGGCTGGCTCGCGTTCGCCGTCGTCGCCTTCGCGATCGGCAACTTCCTCGTCACCCAGAAGAAGATCGTCTTCGAGACGTCCGGCCCCGGGGAGTCCGGACGGGCGGACACGATCCTCTACGAGGACTTCAAGCAGCCCGGCGGCGAGAGCGTCATCGTCCAGAGCGAGGAGCTCGAGGCGTCCTCACCCGAATTCCAGGCAGTCGTGCAAACCGTCGTCGACGACCTCGGGGCGCTTCCGGAGGTCGCGAAGGTCGAGTCGCCCTTCAACGTGGAAGAGAACAGCGGCCTGATCTCGAGTGACCAGCGCTCGGTTCTCGTCCCGGTCGAGATCGCGGGCCCGTCCGACGCGGCCGCCGACAAGATCGATCCGATCGTCGCCCGGATCGACGAGATCCAGCAGGCGAATCCCGGCTTCTACGTCGGCTCCTTCGGCGAGAGCACCGAGAAGGAGATCAAGACCGCGTTCTTCGACGATCTCAAGAAGGCCGGCCTCTTCTCGATCCCGTTGACGCTGGGGATTCTCCTGATCGCGTTCGGCGCGGTCGTGGCGGCCGGCATCCCGCTCCTCCTGGGCCTGACGGCCGTCCTGGCGGCGATGGGTCTCGTGGCCGTCTTCAGCCAGGCGCTGCCGATGTCGGACTCCGTCAGCGCGATCATCCTCCTGATCGGGCTCGCCGTCGGGGTCGACTACTCGATGTTCTACTTGAAGCGGGAACGCGAAGAGCGTGCGGCGGGGCGCAGCGAGGAGGAAGCCCTCGAGGCGGCGGCCGCCACCTCCGGTCGTGCGGTGCTCGTCTCCGGGCTCACCGTGCTCGTCGCGATGTCCGGCATGTTCCTGACCGGAGACGCCGGCTTCGCGTCGTTCGCCGTCGCGACGATGACTGTCGTCGCGGTCGCGATGCTCGGCTCGCTGACGGTGCTTCCGGCCCTGCTCTCGAAGCTCGGGGACCGGGTCGATCGGGTCCGCGTGCCGTTCGTCCACCGCCTGCGCCGGGACGACGGCGAGGGCCGGATCTGGGGAGCGATCATCGACCGCGTGCTCCGCCGTCCCGCCGTGTCGGTCACGCTCGCCGGCGGGCTGCTGATCGCGCTCGCAGTACCGGCGCTCCAGCTGCGCACGGCCCAGGCCAGCATCGACGCCTATCCGCAGAAGTTCCTGAACGACTACAACCGCGTCAAGGCGGCCTTCCCCGGCACCGAGATCGGCGCCACCGTGGTGGTCAAGGCGCCGAACGTCGAGGCACCGGCCGTTCAGGAGGCGATCGGGCAGCTCGAGTGGCGGGCGCTCTCGAGCAGCGGCATGAACGAGCCCATCGATGTCGACGTCAACGCGGCGAAGACGGTCGCGACCATCTCGATCCCGGTCGAGGGCGACGGCACCGATGCCACCTCGAACGCCGCCCTCGCGACGCTGCGCGACGAGATCGTCCCGCCGACGCTCGGGCGCACTGCCGGCGGCCGAGGTCGCCGTCACCGGCGATGACCGCGCAGTCGAAGGACTTCAACGACCAGATGAAGACCGCGGCGCCGCTCGTCTTCGGGTTCGTGCTCCTGTTCGCGTTCGTCCTGATGCTCCTCTCGTTCCGCTCGCTCGTGATCGCAGCCAAGGCCATCGTGCTCAACCTGCTCTCGATCGCCGCCGCCTACGGCGTCGTCGTGCTCGTCTTCCAGCACGGCTGGGGCAAGGGCCTCCTCGGCTTCGAGTTCACCGGCGGGATCGACCCGTTCCTTCCGATCCTCCTCTTCGTGATCCTCTTCGGGCTCTCGATGGACTACCACGTCTTCATCCTCAGCCGGATCCGCGAGGCGTACGACGGCGGGATGACGAGCGACGAGGCGATCAGCCACGGGATCAAGACGACGGCCTCCGTGGTGACGAGCGCCGCGATCGTGATGGTCGGCGTCTTCGCCATCTTCGCGACGCTCTCGATGCTGATGCTGAAGCAGTTCGGCGTCGGCCTCGCCGCCGCGATCCTGATCGACGCGACGATCGTCCGGGCGATCCTCCTCCCGGCCTCGATGAAGCTCCTCGGCGACTGGAATTGGTACCTGCCCACTTGGCTCGAGTGGCTGCCCATCTCGAGCACGGCGAAAGCTCGAGCCGGTCAAGGCGCCGCACGTTCCCACCCCGAGCACGTAGGCGGGACCATGACCACCTTGGCGCAGCCGAGCTCCGAATCCAGGAAGGGCGCCGCGGCACGGGCGGCGGCGGCCCTTCGCACCGAGACGGGCCTCGCCCGGCTCGCGCTCGGCCTCGGGGCGCTCCACGTCGTCGACGACAACTTCCTCCAGCCGCAACCGGGGACGTCGGCCGGTGACCATCTGGTTGGAGGACTCGATCCAGACCGGGCTCTTCGTCCTCTTCGCGTGGGCCTATCCGCGGCTTCGGCCGGGCCTCCGCGGGACGCTCGCGATCTTCGCCGGGCTCTTCACCGTGGTCATGGGTGTCGGCGAGGCGGGCTACTACACCCGCGAGAACGGCCCGTCCGGCGACGACTACACCGGGCTCCTGGCGATTCCGGCCGGCCTGCTCCTCGCCGGCATCGGCGTCGTCACGCTCTGGAAGTCACGGAAGGGCGGCAGCGTGCCCCGTCGGTACCTGAGGCGTGCCGGCCTCGCGCTCGCACTCCTCCTCGGGCTGACCTTCGTGCTCTACCCCCTCGCGGAGGCGTACGTCGTCACCCACTCGGCCCGCGCCTACGTCCCGACCCCGCAGCTCGGCACGGCGTTCGAGGAGGTCAGCTTCACGACGAGCGACGGGCTCCGGCTCCAGGGTTGGTACGTGCCCTCGAAGAACGGCGCGGCGGTCGTCTCCTTCCCGGGCCGCAGCGGCCCGCAGAAGCCTGCGAGGATCCTCGCCGAGCACGGTTACGGCGTGCTCCTCTTCGACCGGCGCGGAGAGGGCGAGAGCGAGGGCGATCCGAATGCGTTCGGCTGGAGAGGGACGCGCGATCTCGGGGCGGCGATCGCGTACCTCGAAAGCCGCCCGGACGTGGACCCCGACCGCATCGGCGGGGTCGGGCTCTCGGTCGGCGGCGAGGTGATGCTCCAGGCCGCCGCCGAGACCGACGACTTCCGGGCGATCGTCTCCGAGGGCGCCGGCGTGCGGTCGGTCCGCGAGGCGGTCCACGTCCCAGGCACGGAGAAGCTGATGTTCACCGAGATCTCAGGCGTCGCGACGCTCGGAACCACAGTCTTCACGAGCGACCTGCCGCCGCCCAGCCTGGTGGATCTCAGCGCGGACATCACCGAGCCGCTGTTCGTCATTCACGCCGACCCCGGCCAGGGCGGCGAGACCCTCAGCCGCACGTACTACGAAGCCGCGAAGGGTCCGAAGGAGCTCTGGGTCGCCCCGGGCGGGCATACGGGTGCAATCGACGCGGCGCCGGAGGAGTACGAGCGGCGCATCGTCGGGTTCTTCGACGAGACGCTGCTCCAACGCTAGGGAGGAACGCATGGCACTCACGCATCCGCATCCCGAGCTCGCGGTCCGACCTGCCCCGAGGGACGCCGCGACCATCCTCCGCCGAGTCGTCATGGTCGTTCCCCCCCTCGCGCTCGCCGTCTTCGAGATCATCCATCCACAGCCCGACGAGACCGCGGTGGCCGTCCGGGACGTGGCGACCTGGTTCGTCGCCTTCCATACGATCCAGCTCGCCCTGATCGGGCTGGTCGCCGTCTCGGTGCTACTGCTCGCGGACGAGCTCCGGTACGCGGCCTCCTGGACGTTCAAGCTCGGCCTCGGCACCTTCCTCGTCTTCTTCAGCGCCTACGACGCTATCGCCGGCATCAGCACCGGCTATGCGATGCGGGACGCGCGCGATCTCTCGCCTGCCCAGCAGGAGGGCATCTGGACCGTGGTCAAGGACTGGCCCGGGTTCGATCCCTTCGTGTTCTCGATCAACGTGGTCGGCACCCTCGGCTGGGTCGTCGCTCTCGTGGCTCTCGCCCTCTGGGCCCGCGATTCCGGCGCGCCGCGCAAGCAGTGGCTCTTCATCGCCGCTGCCGGTGTTCTGCTCATGGGCGGCCACCCGTTCCCCTTCGGCACGCTCGCGTTCGGATCCCTCTTCGTCGCGGCAGCGCTGGTGGCGTGGAGCGACCGCCGGCCCTCGGAGCGTGAGCCGGCAGCGCCGGAGCCGGCCTGAGCGAAGGACGGCTCGAGGCCTGAGATGCCCTCATAGGCTCGGGTCGACCCAGGCCCGGTAGCGTCCGAGGCATGCCGGCCTCGGCCATCGAGATCGACGCAGGCGGACGAAGCCTTCCGTGTCTCCAATCCGGAGCGGGTGATCTTCCCGCCGACGAGCGGGACGGCGCCGGTCACGAAGCTCCAGGTGGTCGAGTACTACGTCGCGGTCGCCCCCGGGATCATGCGGGCCCTCCACGAGCGGCCGACGACCCTCGAGCGCTGGCCCAAGGGCGTGCATCCGGGAATTGTTCTGGCCACGCGCGAGAAGGGCGGCGGCGACGCCTTCTACCAGAAGCGCATCCCGCGTGGCGCGCCGCCCTACGTCGAGACGGCGCGAATCCAGTTCCCGTCTGGGCGCTTCGCCGACGAGATCTGTCCGACCGAGATCGCCGTAGTCGGGTGGGCGGCACAGCTCGGGACGATCACCTTCCACCCGTGGCCCGTGCGGCGCGCCGACGTCGACCACCCGGACGAGCTGCGGATCGACCTCGATCCGCAGCCGGGCACGGACTTCGCGGACGCGGTCCGGGTGGCCGCAACCGCCCGCGAGCTGTTGGACGAGCTCGGCTACGCCGGCTTCCCGAAGACCTCCGGCGGTCGCGGCGTCCACATCTACGTACGGATCCAGTCCCGCTGGACGTTCACCGACGTCCGCCACGCCGCCATCGCATTCGGACGTGAGCTCGAGCGGCGGCGTCCCGGGGAGGTGACGACGAAGTGGTGGAAGGAGGAGCGCGGCGCGACTGTCTTCGTGGACTACAACCAGAACGCCCGTGACCGCACGATCGCCTCCGCCTACAGCGTTCGGCCGAAGCCCGGGGCGCCGGTGTCCGCACCGTTGACCTGGGAGGAGCTCCCCGAGGTCCAGCCGGAGGACTTCACGGTCGCGACGATGCCCGCCCGCTTCGCCGAGGTCGGCGATCGGCACGAAGCGATCGACGCCGTCGCGCATTCGCTCGAGCCGCTGCTCGAGCTCTACGAGGCGCAGGGACGCAGCGACATGCCCTATCCGCCCGACTACCCGAAGATGCCGGGCGAGCCGAAGCGCGTGCAACCGAGTCGGGACCGGGATCGGAAGCAGGGCTCGGGAGGCTGACCGCGAGTCATCCTTCGAGGTCGGCCAGCCGTCGCTCGAGCAACCGGCGCTCGGCGTCGGAGTGGACGAGCTCGAGGGCGCGGCCGTAGGCCAGGCGGGCGTCTTCGACGCGATCGAGCCGGCGCAGCAGCTCCGCGCGCGTCGCGTGCAGGTAGTGGTAGCGGTCGAGGTCGAGCCGCTCGGTGAGGGCGAGCGCGGCCTCGGCGTCGCCTGCCTCGGCGACGGCGACCGCCTGGTTGAGCTCCACGACCTGGGAACCGGTGAGGCGGGCGAGCTCGCCGTACAGGGCCGCGAGCTCGGCCCAGTCCTGGCGCTCCTCGGCGTGGAGCGAGGCGATCGCCGCCTGCAATACGTACGGTCCGCGGCCGCCGAGCGCGAGCGCGCGGTCGAGCGCGGCACGCCCTTCCTCGATCTGCTCGAAGTCCCAGAGCGACCGGTCCTGATCGTCGAGGACGATCACCGTGTCCTCGCCGAAGCGTGCGTCGCGACGGGCGTCGTTCACGAGCATGAGCGCCAGCAGGCCGTGCACCTCGGGCTCGTCGGGCATCAGCTCGGCGAGCGCGCGCCCCAGCCTGATCGCCTCGGCCGCGAGGTCGCCGCGTCCGCCGTAGCCCTCGTTGAAGATGAGGTACACGACCGCCAGCACCGCGGCGAGCCGGTCGGGGAGCAGATGAGCCGGCGGCACGCGGAACGGGATCCCGGCCGCCTTGATCTTTCGCTTCGCGCGGACAAGGCGCTTGGCCATCGTCTCCTCGGGGACGAGGAAGGCGCGGGCGATCTCCTCCGTCGTGAGGCCGCCCAGCGCACGAAGTGTGAGGGCGACCTGCGCGTCCAGCGCGAGCGCGGGGTGGCAGCACGTGAAGACGAGCTCGAGGCGCTCGTCGGGAATGGTCGTCTCGTCCACCTCGTCCTCCGTCGTCTCCGGCACGTCGAGCAGGCGCGTCTTCGCGGCGAGCGTGCGGTCGCGGCGGACGCGGTCGATCGCGCGGTTGCGCGCCGTCGTGACGAGCCAGCCGCGCGGATTGGCCGGGGTGCCGTCGCGGGGCCAGCGCTCGGCGGCGATCGCGAACGCCTCCTGGGCGGCTTCCTCGGCGAGGTCGAAGTCGCCGAGGAAGCCGATCAGGGTGGCGAGGACGCGGCCCCACTCCTCGCGGAACGCCCGCTCCAGGATGGCTACTGCTCCGCGATCGGGCGGACTTCGACGGCCCCGCCCATGCGGGCCGCGGGAACGCGCGACGCGAGCTCGATCGCGGCGTCGAGGTCGTCGGCCTCGAACACGAGGAATCCGCCGAGCGCTTCCTTGACGGCGACGAACGGCCCGTCGGTGGTCAGCGTCCTCCCGTCCTGCACGCGAACGGTCGTGGCCGCCTCCGGCGGATGCAGCCAGAGCCCGGGGGTGACGCCGGGCGTCGCGTTGATCGCCCCGTAGTCGGCGTAGACCGCCTGCTTCTCGTCCTCGGACAGGCGCTCCCACTCCGGCGTCCCCGGTGTGGGGGTGTCGCCCTGCTGGATCAGCAGCATGTACTTCATGGTTCCTCCTTCGTTCCGATGGTCGCCTCTGAGACGAACGGGCGAAGGCGCAAAGGACACCTTCGCGCGGGCAGCTCAGCGGTAGCCGGTCGGGTCGGCCGGAAGGCCTGCATCCTGCACCTCGACCATGTAGCGCCAGCAGTCCGGCTGGGAGCCGTCCAGATCGGTGAAGCCGTACTCGTGCGCGAGCCCGCCGGAAGAGAACGATCCGCCGTTGCGGCGGTGCAGGTCCGGATCGGCGGCGAGCGCGGCGACCGCGCGGCCGACGAACCGTGGGCTCTCGGAGATGGCGGCGAAATGCGGGTTGATCGCCGCGCCGTCGCGCCAGTTCTCCTCGGTGACCCCGTAGTTGTCGAGCATCATCTCCGAGCGCATCCAGCCAGGCGTCAGCGCGACGGCGGTGCACGCCGTGCGGCGCGAGCTCCTTGCTCTGTGCGAACGCGAGCCGGATCACCGCGTTCTTGGCCAGGTCGTAGAACGCCGAGAGTCGGTAGTTCTCGGCGTTGTATTCGCGGGTGCCGTCGGTCATCTCGACCACGAGCCCACCGGGCCGGCGAATGAGCAGCGGCAGCGCGAAGTGGCTCGTGATCAGGTGCGTGTCGATCGCCAGGCGGAGCATCCGGAGGCCGTTCTCGAGGTCGTGCTCCCAGACCGGCTTGTTCCACTCGAACAGGCGCTCGCCGCCCCAGATGTCGTTGACGAGCACGTCCAGGCAGCCGTGCTCGGCGTCGATGCGCCGGACGAGCTCCGCGACCTGTGCTGGCTCGAGATGGTCGACCGCGACGGCGATCCCCACGCCCCCGGCGTCGCCGACGAGCTCGGCGGTCTCCTCGATCGTCTCGGGCCGGTCGTACTCCGAGCGCCGCTCCCGCGTCGTGCGGCCGGTGCAGTACACGATCGCCCCTGCCTCCCCGAGCGAGACGGCCGTCCCACGCCCGGCACCACGGGTTGCGCCCGCAACGAGCGCCACCTTTCCGGAGAGCGGACCCGACACCGCACGCATCCAACCACAACGCTCGTCTCACGGAGGCCGCGGGGATCTGGACGATCCAGACCGGCATCTTCCCCGAGAACGTGGGCAGCGTACGGCTGCACGAACGCGTCGGCTTCGAGCTCGTCGGCCGGCGAAAGCGGCTGGGCAAGGTGGACGGCCAGTGGCGCGACGTCCTTCTGCTCGAACGGCGCAGCGACGTCGTCGACTAGGCCGCGTCCACGCTGAACTCGACGCCGAGCAGCTCGTCCAGCGAAGGGTTGTCGATCTGCGTGGCCAGCGACCGTGCCGCCTCGAGCGCGCCCGGCTCTCCGAGCCGCGACCGGTAGACGGTCGCGTGCAGGAGGAGCTCCACGATGCCGCGCCGCGCGGTGATCGCCTCGAGCTCGTCGATCCAGCGCGGGGCGGCCTCGGCGCCGTGCTCGACGGCGACCGCGCAGAGAGCATCGAGCCCGTAGGCCTCGATCCAGAGGTACGTGTCCGGCAGGCGGCGGCACAGCTTCGGCGCGTCGACCAGCAGGTCGAGTGCGCGGGCCGCGTCCCCACGCGCGTTGGCGACCAGGCCGAGCCCGCGCAGGCCGATGCTCTCCCAGCAGGCGTCGCCGACCTGGCACCCGAGGGCGAACACGTGCTCGAAGCGGTCCTCGGCCCGGTCCACGTCGCCGAGCAGGAGGTCGAGCTCGCCGCGAAACGACTCGGGCCACGAGACGAACGCCGTCATGCCTCGCGCGTCGACCTCGTCCAGCGCCTGGTCGAGGACGTGGAGCGCGTCCTCGATCTCGCCCCGGAGGAAATGGAAGCGGCCGAGCATCGTGAGCGCCATGGCCAACGGCTGGCCGGACGGCAGCCGCTTCGACCGCTCGACGCCCGAGCGGAGGAGCTCCCCGGCCGCCGCGTGGTCGCCGGTGTCGTGCTTGAGGGCGCCGCGGGTCATATCCACCCACGCGAGCTCCTCGTCGCGCCCGCCGGCGAGCGCTGCGGTGCGGGTCAGCGATCCCTCGGCCCGCTCGTACTCGGCGCGGAGGAACTGCACCCAGCTGATCTCGCGCCAGCCGGTCGCGGCGATGTCGTCGCGGCCGAGCTCCTCGGCGAGCGTGGTTCCCTCGTGCAACGCGGCCGCGCCTTCCTCGTCGGTGCCGCGAGCGGTGTGGACGAGCGCGCCGCCCAGCGACACGAGCGCCTCGGCCAGGTGCTCGCGGTCGTCGATCCTGCGGGCGGCGGCGACGGCGCTCCGCATGCGCTGGACACCCGCCTCGACCGCGCCGGCGGCCAGGGCTGCCTTGCCCGTCTCGATCTGGGCGAGCACGGAGGCGCGGCCCGAGACACGCGCGTCGACCGGAGCGTCGGGTGCCTCGGCCGCCGCCCGGAGCGCCGGGCTCGGCTCGGTGCCCAGCTCGCGACGGAAGAGCTCCGTGCACGAGGCGACGCGCCGCGCAGCGGCATCGTGGTCACCCGCCGCACGGAGGCAGCGAACGAGGAGGACGTGGGCGTTCTCCTCGTACGGGTTCAGCCGAACGAGCTCCGAGGCAATCCGCGCCGCCTCGCCGGCGTCGCCGCGCGCGAGCAGCGCGAGCGCGGCCTGGTGAAGCACGGCGCTCGTCGTTCCCGCGACATGTCGGCGCTCGCTTTCGAGCCACAGCTCGAAGCCGGGGCTTGAGCGGAAGGAGAGGCCGTCCAGCAGCTCGTGTCCAAGGCCCGGCAGCGCGACGGCCTCCATCCAGGAGCCCTTGCTGAGCACGTCGGTGTCGACGAGCGTTCCGGCGCCGAGCATCAGGCGGAGCGGGTCGCCTCCGAGCTCGGCGTCGTCGCCGAGGCTCCTGCGGAGCTCCGAGAGCGACCAGCGCAGCGTCCCGAGCGGGTCGTCCGCCTCAGGGAAGAGGAGGCTCGCGAGCCCCTCGCGTGAAGGCGGGATCCGGGTGCGGACGAGGTAAGCGAGCAGCCCCCAGGCCTTCTGGCCGCGCGGGGGGTCGACCGAAGCGCCGCCGCGTTCCATCCTGGGCGGCCCCAGAAGGTGGATGCTCAGTCCGATTTCAGACCTCCGTTCGTCACACGTGTGCTCACATGCTCACAGTGACTCTCCCATTCGTCGAGTTCAACTAGACGAACGGAAGGGAGTTCGACATGCGGTTGAAGACCAAACTGACCCTGCTGGCCGCACTCCTCGGCGTCGCCACGTTCGCGACGGCGGCCGAGGCGGGGCGCTACACGGCGTGGGAACCCGCCCAGAAGATCGACGAGATTGCGGGCAACAGCACGGAGCTGAACACGCCGTCCCTCGATTCGAAGCCACTGTACATGGCTGCGCCCGTCCGGGAATCTCTCGACCTGGATCGCGGCACCGGTCCAGGGGCGAACCGGTCAACTCGGCCGCGGACGACTTCTGTCCGACGCCCATCAGCGGAGGCGGCCTGTTCTTCGTAAGCAGGGAAGCGCTCCCGGGAGGCTGCGGCCTGGGGGACATCTGCTTCACCCGCCACACGCGGGGGCACGGGTGGAGCGAGCCGCAGAATCTGGGCTGTGCGCCAAACGGCCCGAACAGCGCGCTCGACGAGCAGTGCCCTTCGTACGTGGCGACCGGGTGGCTGCCGTCGTTGTACTTCTCGCGGAGCTCCGCGACGGTCCCGGGCGACATCTTCGTCAGCAGGGGCCTCGCCGGGTGGGGCTTCGGCCCGGCCGCGCCGGTCGTCGAGCTGAACGACCCGGCCCGCTTCCGCGGGCCCTCTCCGCGGCTGCGGGCGGTTGAGCTTCGCGGGGCGAGGGGCGGCTAGCGTGATGGTCAGCGCGAGCGATGAGCTGGGCAGGCTTGCGTCGTCGTAGTAGATGATCGGGAAACCGTTCAGCAACTAGGCGGGAGAGGATCATGAGGAAGATCACCGCAGGCCTGTTCATCTCGCTCGACGGCGTCGTCGAGGCGCCCGACCAGTGGCACTTCCCGTACTTCAACGACGAGATGGGTGCCGCCGTGGACGCGACCCTCGGTGCCGCCGACACGCTTCTCTTCGGTCGCAAGACCTACGACAGCTTCGCGGGCGCCTGGCCCGAGCGGGAAGCGGCCGGCGAGGAGGACGCCCACTTCGCCAAGGTGCTCGGCGACGCCCGCAAGATCGTCGTGTCGAACCAGCGGCTGGAGTTCACCTGGCGCAACTCCGAACAGTTGCAGGGCGACCTCGTCGAGGCCGTCACCGCGCTGAAGTCAGAGCCCGGCGACAGCACGATCGGCATGAGCGGCTCGGTCTCCGTCGTACGCCAGCTGCTGGCCGCCGGCCTCCTGGACGAGCTGCACCTGCTCGTGCACCCGATCGCCGTCCGCAAGGGCATGCGGCTCTTCGACGAGGGCGAGGCGATCCCGCTCACGTTGGTCTCGTCGGAGACCTTCGAGACCGGCGTGTTGAACCTCGTCTACGCTCCGGCCGAGTCGGCCGGCGACGCCGGCTACGAGGAAGCCAAGGCCCACCTGTCCCAGCCCGAGCCGTAGGCTGGCGGAGTCACGAGAGGAGGATGACCCTGCGGATCACGAGGTACAGCATCGACACGAGGCCGGGTCCGAGCGAGTGGTTCACCGGCGCGGTCTTCCTCGACACGGTCGCCGAGCCGTCGGGTACGTCGCGCCTGACCGCAAGCAGCGTCCACTTCACGCCGGGCGCGCGGACTGCGTGGCACACGCACCCGAATGGCCAGACGATCCACGTCACCGAGGGCGTCGGCGTCGCGCAGGGGCGGGGCGGCCCGATCGAGGTCATCCGTCCCGGCGACCGCGTGTACTTCGCGCCGGGCGAGGAGCACTGGCACGGCGCGGCGCCGACCCGCTTCATGACGCACCTCGCGATGCTCGAGGTCGACGACGAAGGTAACAGCGCGACGTGGGGTGCCCACGTCACCGACGAGGAGTACGGGGCGGCACCGCCGATCGACTAACGAGTCAGGCCGCGAGCTCGGGGTGCCTGACGCGGACCCGGTCCTCGCGATAGCGCAGCGCCTCCCACGCTACGACGAGCGAGCACACAGCGCTCACGAAGGCGAGCGCCGCGAGCGCCGGGATCGCGACCGCAGCCGGGACGAGGGCGAGCAACACGATCGCCCCGATCGTCCGCCGCCGGAAGAGTCGGGCGGTGGTTCGGAAGAGGAACGCGATGTGCCCGAGCAGGTAGAGGGCCGCGCCGCCGCACAGTCCGACTGCGGCCACCGTGTCGAGCGCGTCACCGGCGTGGCCGACCGTCGTCTTCAGGCCGAGCGCGAAGAGCACGATGCCGGCGATCATCGGCAGGTGTAGGTAGCTGTAAGCGTGCAGCGCGAGCCGGTGGAGCTCGAGGCCCCTCGCCCGCACGAGCCGCCTCCGCGCGAAGATCGCGGCCACGTCGAAGTAGAGCCACCAGAGCGCCGAGACGACGACGATTCCGAGCGCCGCCGCCGCGAGCACACCGGCACCGAGCTCGAGGCCGGCGCCGAGGCCGATGGCGATGATCGACTCGCCGAGCGCGATCAGGATGATCAGCCCGTGCCGTTCGGCGAAGTGCTCGGGCGCGACCCGCCAGCCGCGCCCTGCGCCGATCATGGCCGGGCCGAGGTAGTCGATCGCGAGCGCGACGACCCATACCGCGATGCGCGCGTCTCCCTCGAGGAAGCCGGCGACCACGATCAGGGAGGCGCCGGCGACCGCGGTCGGAGTGAATCGCAGAATCGCGCCGCGCCGGTCGGGATCGTCGCGACTGACGACGGTTGAGAGGACGAGATGAAGCAGGCGGACGAGGAGGTACGCGACGCCGAACAGCACGGCGTCGTCCCCGAAGGCGCCGGGCACCGCCAGCGCGACGCCGAACATCGCGCTCATCGCGGCGAGCATCACCAGCCGGACGCCGCCCTCGTCCACGTCCATGGTGCTCGTCAACCAGGCGTAGACGGACCACGCCCACCAGAGCGCTGAGAGGACGAGCATCCCACGCAGGACTCCGCCCCAGGTCGGCTCGTCCGCGAGCAGGACCGTGACCTGGGTGATCGCGAACACGAAGACCAGGTCGAAGAAGAGCTCGAGCGGCGTGACCTGGTGCTCGGCGTCGGGCTCGAGCTCGCGCTCGGACACGCGCGGACCTTAGCCCAGCGCCGCGCACACTCACCTTCCCGGGCCCTTCGCATGCGCCGCTGGGAGATCTGCGGCCCGCTCCGCGCCGCTCGGCAACCGGCGTACCTGGCCGGTCAACGATAGGTTCCCGCCTGACGATCGAAGCGGTGGCTCCATCGGGGCGCCCGCCCGCCCTGACCGGCACCACCGCGGAACTAGGGAGGATTCCATGCTGGGGGTTCGATCGACCACGATTCTGTCTCTCCCACTCGTTGTCGCCGCACTCTTGTCGAGTGCCGGCATCGCTGCGCCTACGGCGAGTGCCGCACGGTCGGCGCCTGCCTTCGGCCCGAACGTGATCGTCTTCGACCCGACCATGCCGGTCGGCCAGATCCAGGCAACCGTCGACGCGATTCACGCCCAGCAGGTCGACGCGGAGATGGGCACGAACCGCTACGCGCTCCTGTTCAAGCCGGGCGTCTACGGCAGCGCCGAGGAGCCGCTCCAGATGAAGGTGGGCTACTACACGGAGGTTGCCGGCCTGGGTGCCTCGCCGACCGACGTGACGATCAACGGCAAGATCGAGGTGTACAACCGCTGCCTGGAAGGCGGGGGGACGAGCAACTGCCACGCCCTCGTCAACTTCTGGCGCACGCTGTCCAACCTGTCGCTCAACGTCAACGCCCGCGGTCAGGACGGCTGTCGTGCCTCCGCGAACTTCTGGGCTGTCTCCCAGGCCGTGTCGATGCGCCGCGTCAACATCGCTGGCGCCAACGTGTCGCTCATGGACTACTGCACGGCCGGGCCGCAGTTCGCGAGCGGCGGCTTCATCGCCGACTCGAACCTGCCGTTCGTCATCAACGGCTCACAGCAGCAGTGGCTCATCCGCAACAGCCGGATCGGGGGCTGGTCGAACGCCGTCTGGAACCAGGTCTTCGCGGGTGTCGAAGGCGCGCCCTCGGACGCTGCTTTCCCGAACCCGCCCTACACCACCCTCGCTACGACGCCCGTGAGCCGGGAGAAGCCGTACCTGTTCGTCGATGCGCGGGGCAAGTACAGCGTCCGGGTGCCGTCGGCGCAGACCGGCTCGAGCGGGATCTCGTGGGCCGGCGGCATGACGGCGGGACGCACGATCCCGCTCAGCGACTTCTTCGTCGCGACGCCGTCGGACTCGGCGAAGGAGATCAACCGCGCACTCGCGCGCCGCAAGAACCTGCTCCTCACCCCCGGTGTCTACGACGTCCGGAAGAGCATCTCCGTCAAGCGCGCCAACACGGTCGTTCTCGGCCTGGGGCACGCGACGCTCACCGCCGTCAGGGGCGCGATCCCGCTGAAGGTCGATGACGACCCGGCATCGTCATCGCGGGCGTCACGATCGACGCAGGCACCGCCGAGTCGCCCGTTCTCATGCAGGTCGGCAAGAGGAGCGGACACACCGGCTCCAAGAAGAGCGACGCCTCGAACCCGACGACGCTGTCGGACGTGTACTTCCGCGTGGGCGGGCCGCACATCGGCAAGGCCGACGTCGCGCTCGAGGTCAACAGTGACGACGTCCTGATCGACCACACCTGGGTCTGGCGGGCGGACCACGGCGTCGAGGGCTTCTCCGGCGACACTCAGCGCTGGAACACCAACACCGGTCGCAACGGCGTCGTCGTGAACGGCGACAATGTCACGGCGACGGGCCTCTTCGTCGAGCACTTCCAGGAGTACAACACCGTCTGGAACGGAGAGAAGGGCCTGACGCTCCTGTACCAGAACGAGCTGCCGTACGACCCTCCCAGCCAGGCGGACTGGATGCATGACGGCATCGAGGGCTGGGCCGGCTACAAGGTCGGCGACCGGGTGAAGACGCACCAGCTCTATGGGGGCGGCGTCTACGTCTTCAACCGAAACGATCCGTCGATCCACACGGAGAACGGCTTCGAGGTCCCGCAGACCCCGGGCGTCCGGCTACACCACGTCATGACGGTCAACCTGGGTGCCGGCACGATCGACCACGTGGTCAACGGAGTGGGCGGCCCCGCCGACACGAGCAGGATCGGTGCGCCCGTCTACATCGTCGACTATCCGTGACACCGACCGCGAGGTCGCCTCGGGCGCCGGGTCGATTACCCGTCGAAGAGGCCTTGAAGCGCGGTCCGGCGGGTTTGCTCGTCTCGGCGAGCGGGAACACGGTCACAAATCGGAACTTCGAGGAGGGGTGGGCAAGGATGGGAGACGTCAACAAGCTCTCTGAGTCGATGATCGACGTCGCGGAGCGATTCGCCGACATCGTCGATGCGGCGCAGGGCAAGGGGGCCAGGAAGGGCGGGCTCGGACTGAAGTGGGTGCTCCTGCCGGCCGCCGGAGTGACTGCCTGGGTGGTTACGGGTAGCTCGGGCGCGGCGCGTCGGACGAGAAAGCTGATGGGGCAGGCGAAGGATCGTGCCACCGAGTTGCCGGACGCCGCGCTCTTCGGCCGCGTCAAGGAGGTAACCGGCCTGGCGGACGAGAGTCAGTCGGGCGGGCAGACCCGCCAATCGACACGGACTCAGGCCCGCCGACGCTCGACCGGAACAGGGAGCCGACGGAAGACCACGTCGACGCGGTAACACTTCAACTAGTCGTAACCGGCGAGGTTTCATCACGCCCGAGAGGGGACGCGGTCGTCGTGAGGCCTCTGCTGGTTTCCCGCCCGGAGGGGGTTGACGCAGATGTTTGACCGAACGCGAATTGGATTACGGGAAATGCCGTCCAACGCAGCCTGGCTCCTGTCCCGGGCGCTGAAACCGGCTGAGGACTCGGAGATGCTGCAGCCGGCGCACGCGACCAGGGGCTGAGGCTGACGGCTGCCGTCGTCGACGCCGCGCCGGTCGGCGACTCGGTCGAGATCCGCGCGAGGCGCGCACGCGACGCCGCGGAGCGTGCCCGCGACGCCGAGGAGCGAGCAGTCGAGGCTGCGCGGGAGTCCAAGGAGCTCGCCGACCGGGCGCGCGAGGTGAGCGAGCGCGGTCAGCGCCCGCGTCAAGGAGATCGAGCGCGAGACGAGTCGGGAGGTCAAACAGCGCGTCGCCGAGGCTCAGAAGGCCGCCGAGGAGTACGTCAGGCGCGAGCGCCAGGAAGCCGAGGCGGACGCCGAAGAGCAGCGACAGGAAGTCGAGGAAGAGGTCGAGATCGAGATCGCGGAAGCCGAAAGCGACGCCGAGGCCTCCCAGCGGCGAGCCGAGGAGCTCGTCGAGGACGCGACCGAGGCGCTGGCGGAGGCAAGGCGGCTGGCCGACGAGGCCGCCGAGGCCGCGCGCTCAGCTGCTCAGGAAGCAAACCGCCAGGCCCAGCAGCTCCAGAACGAGGCGAAGCAGAGGGCGAGCGACGCCGAGGCGCGCGTGAAGGCGGCCGGAGAGCTGCGCGAACGAGCAGCGGCAACCGCGAAGCACACCGCGCGCGAGCTCGATCGGGAGACGACGAACGGCGGTCTCGATGCCTACAAGAAGCCGGAGCTCGTCGAGCTCGCGGCCAGCATCGGGATCGAGAAGCGGACGAGCATGACGAAGGGCGAGCTCGTCGACGCGATCACGAAGGCCGCTCGCGGCGGGCGAGACAAGGAGCGAGCTCATGAGACTTCTTCGCACGAAGAGCGAACCCGACAGGCTTCTCGACACGGTCGGAGATTCGCTTGCCGCTCTGAGCGGCGGCGTGAACAGGAGCAAGCTCCTGAAGGCGGGCTTGATTGCCGGCGGGGTGGCCGCACTCACGGCGGGGAGCGCTGCCATCTCCTCGATCCGGCGCCGCACGGAGGGGAGCGATTCATGAGGGAGCGTCGCAGCGCCTCGGGGCGTCGAATCGTCGGCTCCGGTCGCACTGAACGCGGCGGTCGATCCCCGCAGACGCCTCTCCGAGGGAGCACTTGTTCAGGCCTCCGTCCGTGCGCGCCTGCTGGGCATCCCGCTCCTGCGGCTGGACGCAACCGTCGTGCTCATGCCGGCCGCGATCAAGGCGCCGTCCTCCGCACTCGCCGCGGGAAACGGCCTGGCCGAGGCAGTACGCAGCATCAACGACGGAGCAGAGGTGCTCGCGCAGGTGCGCCGGAACGGCCGGCGCTGACGTTTAGGTCATCCCTGGCTTCGAGTCAGTTCCCCGCAGCTCTTTTCCTTCACGCTGCGAACGCCGTCTCGCTCGAAAGATGCGTCGCCTCCGTCCTCCATTCGCCGACGAGCGCCTCGAACGGCTGGAGCTGCGGGTTCCGTGTCGCGGTCATCTGCGTACTTCGGCGTCAACTCCACTTCAGCGGGGCGGAGGACGATCACTTCGACCGGCTCCACCCGGCCACGGATCTCCACTGTGCGTCGCTCGAGGCTGTCCACGCCCATGCCCGCGGCCTCCGCGGCTGCCGTGCTGACGATCACCTCGCCCGCACGCGCCGCCGATGCGAGCCGCGCAGTCGTGTTGACGACGTCGCCGAGCGCCGTGAAGTCCTCGATCGTGCCGCCCGGCCCGGTCCCTCCGACGAATGCCTCGCCCGTGTGGACGGCGGTTCCCACCGGAATCGGCCCGGACGGCGCGGCGTCGGCGCGTGCCGCCCGCTCGGCCAGGTCGACCGCGGCTGCTACCGCCGCCGCAGCGTGGTTCGGCCCGCTGATCCCACCGAAGAAGAGCGAGACGACCTCGTCGCCCACGATCTTGTCGACGAGGCCGTCGTGAGCGACGATCGCTTCCGAGGCCAGTCGATAGAAGTGATCGAGGAAGGCGTGGAACTCCGTCGGGCGAAGGCGCTCGCCCAGCGCCGTCGAGCCGCGGATATCTGAGAACAGCAGCGTGACGGGTATCTCGACCCCGCTCATGCCGCGTTTGCGAAGCTCGGTCAGGCACTTCGTGCACAGGGCCGGATTGCCGGGCGAGCGCCTGAACCCCGCAGGCCCCAGGATGAGGCTGCCGATTCCGGCGAACGGCGCCGCGCACAGCTTGCAGCGCGGAGGGGACGGGAGCCGTCGGAACGTGCGCCGCCGGCGCACCAGCTCGGCGCTCTCCCCCGTCAGGGCGGCGCGCACCTCCTCGAGGGTCAGCGCCTTCGTATCGGCCATCCGCCCAATCTACGCCGGGATCGAACAGCGGTCGAGGATCGGGCGGACGAGCGGGCTCGGCTCGGCAGACGCCGAGCCGAGCCTCGTTCGTGTTCGACTCGCCTAGGGCTTCGGGATTGCCACCGCGTTGTAGGTCGTATCCGGGGTCGGCGGAGTCGTGAAGCGGGCGTTCGGCAGGTAGAGCCTGTTGCCGAACGCGGCGACGGTCGTCGGGACGTCGAAGCGGGGATCGGTCAGGAGCTGGGTGAGCTCGCCGGACGTCCCCGCCGAGTTCAGTCTCAGGACGGCGACTTGGTTGAGCCGGTTCTGCACGACGAACAGCGTGCGGCCGGAGAGGAGCAGCCCGTCGCCGTTCAGCAGCAGACTGCCCCCGAGGTCTACTTGCGTGGCGAAGCCCGTCGCCGGATTGACGCGGAAGAGCAGGCCGGTTGACGACTGGATGACGAGCAGCGCCTTCCCGTCGGGGGTCCGGGCGATCCCGTTGGCGCTCGTGCCTGCCCAGGCGCCCCGGAGCGGAACTCGCACGACGTCGCCCTGGCTCGGTAGTCGACCGAAGCGGCCGAACGGAACCTTGTACAGGTCCGCCCTCGCCGTATCGGTGAACCAGGCCGCTTGCGGTGTCAGTACGACATCGTTGACGAACGTCGGTGCGGACGCGAACGAATAGCTCGCCAGGATCTTGCCGGTGATCGCGTTGACCACCCGCCCGTCGCCGCCTGGGCCGCCGGCGACGAACAGGCGCGCACGCAGGTCGACTTTCAAGCCCACCGAGGGCGTCCCCGGCCCCTGGCTGAACACGGAGCCGTCACCGGTGATGAGGTTCGCGCGGTAGAGGTCTCCGTCGGCGCGTGAGCCGAAGAAGGCAAACGGGAGTGCGCCGATGGCGATGCCCTCGGGGAGCCACCCGTTGGGTAGGGCGATCTCCGTGGGGAAGAGATCGAGGCCTCTTCCGGTCGACGTTGACGCGCCGGAGCTTGCCGTGGGCGCAGCGGTTGCCGGCATCGCGACGACGATCGCCGTCGCGGCAACCACGGCGACGGTAAGGGCGATCGTGGATCGGAAACGTCGGGTCATCGTGTGTTCTCTCCCTTCACTCGGGTACCCGAACGGTTCTCTTCCTGCGTTGCTGCCTATTGACTACGGGGGAACGACGCGAACGGATGAGTCGACAACGTCGCGAAGTGGAGAACCCGCGCTGATGCCGCCGGGGCCGTCCGGACTCATGGCGCCGGTTGACCCCGGACCTGACATGGGTATACCGTCGCGCCGCTGTTCCCCTCCACCGAAAAGGAGACAAGCTCGTGCGTCGCCTGGTCCCCATTCTCATGTTCGTCCTCGCCGCGATCTTCGCGGCGCCTGCGACGGCCGCCCCGACGAAGGCGCCGGCGCAGGATCGCGACTGGTGCAGGCAGGTTCCGCCGGCCGCCACCTGGTCGGTCAAGAACGTCGAGGTCCTCTGTCGCATCGACGCCGTCCGCCACACGTGGAACGCGGACGGGACGCTCGCGCTCGACCCGACGACTCCCTCGGGCTATCGCGAGACGCTCACGCAGGTCATCTCGATCAACTTCATGGATTACGGCAATCCGCGCGAAGGCCAGCCGGCGACGGCGGCGACGCGGGACGTCATGTTCGTCTCCGGTCGCTTCGGCCTGAAGGCGTACGACATCACCGTCCCGACCGTGCCGAAGCTCCTCGACTGGCTCGGCGACGGGGTCAACGACCCGTTCCTCGAGGACGGGAACCCCGGCGACGGGTCGCAGGCGCCCCGCCGCGGGACGCTCGACGACATGTGGGAGAACGAGGACATGGACGTCGACGCGAACAGGAAGCTCGTCTTCCTCTCCCGCGATCCGCGCGCGTACGGCGGAAGCACCGGCAACCCGGCCTCGCGCTCGGGGATCTACGTCATCGACGTCCGCGATCCCGAGCAATGCGCGTGATCACGTTCGTGGAGACGCCCACGGGGCACACGACGACGTGCATCAACGACTGCCGCTGGCTCTGGACCGGCGGACCCGCGCCGAACACGACCCAGCAGGCGATGGGCTGGGCCGGCCGGCCCATCTTCGCGACCGACATGCGCGACCCGCACCACCCGAAGGTGTACACCGACCCGATCGACCTCAACCGCAACGACGGGCGCACCGACTACTCGCACGACGTCCAGGTGGACGAGGCGGGCGTCGCGTGGGTGTCCGGGCGCGGCGGCGTCCGCGGCTACTGGACGAACGGGCACCGCTACGACCCGACGCTCGGCGTCTCGCGCGTGGCGACCGCGTTCAGCCCGGTCCCGTTCGCGGGCGGCGGTCTCGAGGAGACGGTGTTCCCGACGCGGACGAGCTCGCGGTTCATGCACAACGCGTGGCGCCCGCTCGGCGACGACGCGCCGGATCCGTCGTACGGCGACCTCATCTACGGGACCGAGGAGGAGTTCGCGGGCGGAGCGTTCCCGAACGGCTGCCGCAACGACGGGCCGCTCTTCATCGCGTCGCTCGAGGGCAGCTACGACGGGAAGGCGTGGCGCTCCACGCCGGACAACAAGTTCCGCCTGAAGACCGTGGCGACCTGGCATCCGTTCGGCAAGGAGGGCTCCTCCACGTCGACCGACTGCTCGGCTCACTACTTCCAGATCCAGGATCGGATCCTCTCGATGTCGTTCTACAGCCAGGGCTCGCGGTTCCTGGACATCACGGATCCGACCAGCCCGACGGAGATCGCCTACTTCCGCCCCGGCACCGGGACGTGGGCGACCTACCCGCACAAGGGCCTCTACTACTCGGCCGACCGGAACGGCGTCTACGTCCTGCGCCTGACCGTCCCGACGGGTCACGTCGCGCATCTCGCGGCGGACAACCTGCTTCCGGCGTCGAACGCGCCGGGGCTCGTCGACGCGGATCCGGACGAGGAGGCGATCGCGGCGCTTGCACGGCCGCACGGCTCCCACTGCAGCAAGCTGCTGCCGGACATGTAGACGAACCTCTACTGCGCCCGGCGGCAACGAGCCGCCGGGCGCACTCGCCTACCGCCGGCTCACGCCGAGGCCGTCGCGGTCGAGGAGGGGCAGCCGCTCGGCTGCCCCTCCCGGAAGGTCCTCAGTCGCAGGCCACCGACGGCTGCGTCGGAGGATATGGGTCGACGCCTTCGAGCGCCCACGCGAACACGATCGCGATGCCGCTGAGGTCGCACTCCGACAGCGTCGGGACGATCCCGTTGCTCCAGTGCCACTTGTAGCCCATCAGGTCCGTCGATTCGGTCAGCGGCTGGGCATGCCCGAGGCCGAGCGCGTGGCCGAGCTCGTGCATCGTCACGTAGTACAGATACTGCGGCGTGTACGTGACGCCGACGGGCTGGCGTCAGATCCGAGCGCACGATGACGTTCGGACACGAGTTCGCCCCGCAGACCGCGTACCCGCCGAACACCGTCCCGCCCGCCGTGGGGTTGTAGTGCAGCACGATGTCGGCCTTGTGCTTGGCCGTGTACTGGTCGGTCACGTCGGTGAGCGTGATCAGCCCGCCGAACTCCTGCCGCAGCGCGTAGTCCCAGTCTGCGATCGCTTGATGCACCGCGGCCAGCGACTCCTCGGCGACCTTCGGATGCGCCTGCACCGCCACGGTCAGGTCCGTGTGGTCCCACCAGTAGCCGGGGTAGTTGAACGCGCCGTGCAGGATCAGAACGCTCTCCGTGTCCGCCGGCGTCGGCGCCGGCCGTAGCGGCGTCACCGCTTTTGCAGCACCCGCGGCGACCGCGGCCACGAGCAACGCGAGCAGAAGCAGTACCACCTTCTTCTTCATGCTCAGCCCTCCATCTCGGGGATCCAGCGAGTCCCACATGCCCCGAGCCGGAACGGTGCAAACGAGCGGTCGTGAGGATGGGAGAACGGTGTCAGCGCGAGTCGGGCAGCCCGTGAAGGAGGTACGCGTCGACCGCCTCCTCCCTGCCCTTCACCCGCAACCCGGGAACCGCCTCGACGACGCTGCCTTCCGGGAGCGCACGACGGGTCTCGGCGCCGATCAGCACGCCGCCCTCGGGCGCCTGGCCCTCGAGCCGCGACGCCGTGTTGACCGTGTCGCCCACGACCACGTAGCTGACGAACCCGTCGCCGCCCATCTCGCGCACCGACGCGAGGCCGCTGTTGACGCCGACGCGCAGCCGAGGCCATCCGGGGTTGGCCTCCGCGACGGCGGTCAGCTTCCGCTGGATCGCCAGCGCCGCCTCGGCGGCGCGCAGGGCGTGGTCGGGCTGGTCGCCTCGCGTGTTGAAGGTGACCATCATGCCGTCGCCCATGAACTTCTCGACGTCGCCGCCGAACCAGCGCGTGACCAGCGGTACCGCGGCGGTGTAGTACGTGTCGAGCACCTTGGCGACGTCCGCGGGCTTCGCGCGCTCGGCGAACGCCGTGAAGCCGGCGAGGTCGCTGAAGAGGACGCTCACCGGTTGCACCCGCTCGCGCGTGGTGGGCAGGTAGAGCGTGCGGAACCGCTCGTCGCGCCACTGACGGTGTGCGGCGTAGGCGACCGCGGCGTATGCCGTCACGATCAGGCCGTGCCATTCCCACCAGCTCGCGTGCCAGGCGCGTTCGCCGGTCAGCGCCACGCCGACCATCGCCTGGGCCAGGAGGGCGAAGCAGGCGATCACGCTTGCCTGGAGCAGCGCGATCCGTCCGCGATAGACGCGCCAGTAGCGGGCCGCCGCGACGGCGTAGGCGAGCCCGCCGAACGCCGCCATCACCGTGATCAGGCCTTGAGATCCGCCTTCGCTGTAGAGGTCGTCCAGCGGCGGCATCTCGACGACCGTCCAGACGAACCACACGGCCAGGGCGCCCAGCACCGTCCGGCGCAGCGCCAGGCGATGCCGAACGACGAAGGGCGCAAACGAAGGACGCACGTCGACGAACCCCGAAGCGAAGGCGAAGAGCGAAGCGAGGACGAGACCGACGGGATTCGCGACTTTGAACCCGCGTACTCGTGCGAGAACAGCACTCCTGTGGTCCCGAGCGCGTGCAGGCCGAGGAAGCCGCCCGTCGCGAGGAAGGCGAGCGAGATCAGCTGGACGCGGGCGTCGCCGCGGCGGCTCGCCGCTTCACCGGCGGCGAGGGCGAGTAGGGAGACGCCGATTGCGACCGTCAAGAACAGGGTGAAGTGGACCTGCGGGTTCGACCAGTTCGGATCGAGCTGCTCGCGCAGCACGAGCGAGACGAGGCCGACGAGCGGCAGCGCGCCGACCAGAACCCAGACGGCCGCGGTGAGGGCGTTGCGCCGGCGTCGCCCGTCGCTCGGAGCGAGGGTCACGCGCGGCAAGGAAAGGTCGGCGGTACTCACCAGGCGACCGTACAGGGTCGCCGCCGCGAGGTCGGTGCGGCCAGCACTAGTGATTGGTGCGGCCAGCACGCCCACCCGCGGGAGCCGCCGGAGAGTCGCAGGATCGGCTACCGCGCTAGGTAGCGAGTGAGGGCAGACCGGGTTTGGGCGAGCGTTCGGGAATGTCCTCCGAGCAGGCCTACCGTGGTCGGCCGGCCTTCCCTACACCTCGGATCTCGGCGTTGAGCAGCTCTCGCGCATGCGCTGCCGCCCGTGGTCTCCTCGCGCGCGCGTGCGCGCGAGGAAGACGAAAGGGAACCGATCGGCCCCGACGTTCGGTCGAGGCCGGATCACGTCGTTGCAGAACGCTCGGTTCTCGTGAAAACGCTCCGACAGGATGTTCGGCCTGAGCCTCTTTGATGGCCGCGTGCCGGCAGTCGAGGCAGGCGGCCTACCGGACGGCGATGGCCGCCGCTACCCCAGACGGCAAATCAACCCTTGTATAGCGGGCCGAACAGGGGTATAACGTGACTTAGCGACATTTGTCGGCAATTTCTGTGAGCTTGTTTTTGGTAGACATAGGTTCAAGCATATTAGTGGGGGTTTCCAAGCATACTAGTGGGGGTTTCCAGTCGCGGCGTCTCCGGTCGGGGAGCCGAATCGGGATTGTGTGCGCCCGATCGAACGCCGGCAGCTCGCAAGCTGGAGCGTTAAGAGCCGCACCGGCCTGTTGAGCGCGAGCATCTGCGCGAAGCAGTTCTACACGTACGGCGACGTCTTCGTCGAACATCGGGTTGGTGTGGTGTCCCGAACGCCAGGTGCTGGCCGGGCCCACCCGAGAGGAAAGGGAGTCATCGGATGAGGGGCTTGGCCACGATCCTGCGGCGTCGTACGGCGCCCGTACGTGTTTCCGCCAACACAGAGCGGCCTCGGCTGGCCGTCCTTGCGTTGCTGGCGCTGATCCTCGCCGTCGGGGCGAGCGTGATCTTCGTGGGCGCCGCCTCGGCGGCGCCCCGCACGTTCGTCGACGACGGCGGCGCGGATGACGAGCCGGGGCAGAAGGACCTGAACTTCCTGACGGTCGACTACGGGGCTCTCGGGGCGACCAGCATCGACGTGAACTGGGGCTGGGACGACACGGCGACGACAGGCAACAACACCCTCGACGCGTGTGCCCTGTTCGACACCGACGCCGCAACGGGTTCGCGGACTACTCGTTCTGCGTCATCGTCACCCCGACCCCAGAAGTCTTCAAGGTGCTGTATGCGTGCGGCGACGGAGCAAGCGACAGGTGCACGAACCCGCGGACACCGATCCCGAGTCCTCTTTCGACCGCGACCGCGGCGACCGTGCTCAACTCGGATCCGTTCGGGGTCGTGACTTCGCCGCACTTCGATCCCGCCCATCTCGCCAATAACGCGTGCGACGCAAACCCGGGATGCAACACCAACGACGTAGTCGCCGACACGACGGTTGCGTTGAGCGAGGTCGGCGGCAGCCTCGCGTTCCTGTTGAACGTCTGCAGCTACCCGTCGGGGATTCCCGGGTCGGATCCGTCGGACTGTGTCTTCGCGCCGAACGTCGGGTTCCTGACCATCGTGAAGAACGCCAATCCGGACGACGAGACCGCGTTCACGTTCAACTCGTCCGCGGCTGCGACGACCGGTGAGAGCAGCTGGACGATCAACGGAAGCGGCGAGCAGCAGTTGATCTCCTTCGATCCGACCACGACCCTCGATCTGAACGAGGTCGTGCCGAGCGGATGGAGGCTGGACTCCGCGTCCTGCGCACTGCTGAACGCGACCCCACCACCGCCGACGGGAACGCCGACGAGCACAGGCGTGGACAACCTCACGATCCAGTCGGGCATCGTGACTCGCTGTACGTTCAACGACACGGAGCTGGCGCCGGCGTTGAACGTGGCGAAGTCGTCGTCGACGACCTCGATCACGGCGGCGGGTCAGGTGGTGCCGTACACGTTCACGGTCACCAACACGGGCAACCAGACGCTGACGGGTGTGACGGTCTCCGATCCGAACTGCACCTCGGCGATCACGCGGCCCGACGGGTGACACCAACGGCGACGGGCAGCTGCAGCTCACAGAGACGTGGGTGTACACGTGTTCGCATACGGTGACGCAGGCCGAGATCGACAACAACGGCGGCGGCGACGGTGACCTCGATAACACGGTCACGGCGGACTCGAACGAGTCTGAGCCTGACACCGACGACCACGCGATCCCGGTCGCGCAGAGCCCGGCGCTGTCGATCGAGAAGACGGTGACGGGGGTGGATGCGGATACGACGCCGCCGTTCCTGGTGGATCGTGCGGGCGACGTGATCTCGTACTCGATCCTGGTCACGAACACCGGGAATCAGACGCTGACCGGCGTGTCGGTGGCGGATCCGCGGATCGCGAACCTGGACTGTGATCCGGCCGTCGGCGGCAACCAGACGACCGGGTTCACGCTGGCGCCGGCCGCGACGCTGACCTGCACCGGGACGTACACGGTGACGCAGGCCGACATCGACAACAACGGCGGCGGCGACGGCGACATCGACAACACCGCTACCGCCGACAGCAACCAGACCGGCCCCGCGAGCGACTCGGCGGCGGTGCCGCTCGCCCAGACCCCCGCGCTGGCGATCGAGAAGACGGTGACCGGGGTGGATGCGGACACGACGCCGCCGTTCTCGGTGGATGCGGCGGGCGACGTGATCTGCTACTCGATCCTGGTCACGAACACCGGCAATCAGACGCTGACGGGGGTGTCGGTGTCGGATCCGCGGATCGCGAACCTCGACTGTGATCCGGCCGTCGGCGGCAACCAGACGACCGGCTTCACGCTGGCGCCGGCCGGGACGCTGACCTGCACCGGGACGCTACACGGTGACGCAGGCCGACATCGACGACAACGGCGGCGGCGACGGCGACATCGACAACACCGCCACCGCCGACAGCGACCAGACCGAGCCGGTGACCGATTCGGCGGCGGTGCCGCTGGGCCAGAGCCCGGCGCTCTCGATCGAGAAGACGGTGACGGGGGTCGATGCGGATACGACGCCGCCGTTCCTGGTCGATGCGGCGGGCGACGTGATCTCGTACTCGATCCTGGTCACGAACACCGGCAATCAGACGCTGACGGGGGTGTCGGTGTCGGATCCGCGGATCGCGAACCTCGACTGTGACTCCGGCACGTCGGCGGCAACCAGACGACCGGGTTCACGCTGCTGCCGGCCGCGACGCTGACCTGCACGGGCAGCTACACGGTGACGCAGGCCGACATCGACGACAACGGCGGCGGCGACGGCGACATCGACAACACCGCCACCGCCGACAGCGACCAGACCGAGCCGGTGAGCGACTCGGCGGCGGTGCCGCTCGCCCAGAGCCCGGCGCTGACGATCGAGAAGACGGTGACGGGGGTCGACGGGGACACGACGCCGCCGTTCCTGGTCGATGCGGCGGGCGACGTGATCTCGTACTCGATCCTGGTCACGAACACCGGCAATCAGACGCTGACCGGGGTGTCGGTCGCCGATCCGCGGATCGCGAACCTCGACTGTAATCCGACCGTCGGCGGCAACCAGACGACAGGCTTCACGCTGGCGCCGACCGGGACGCTGACCTGCACCGGGACGTACACGGTGACGCAGGCCGACATCGACAACAACGGCGGCGGCGACGGCGACATCGACAACACCGCCACCGCCGACAGCGACCCAGACCGAGCCGGTGACCGATTCGGCGGCGGTGCCGCTCGCGCAGAGCCCGGCGTTGACGATCACGAAGGTGGCGACGGAGTCGGGTTATGACTCGGTCGGTGACGTGATCCATTACACGATCGTGGCGACGAACACGGCAACACGACGTTGCAGCGGTGACGGTGACGGATCCGAACGTGAGCGACCTGGTCTGCACGCCGGCCAATGGGTCGCCGTTGGCTCCGGGCGCGTCGATGACCTGTACGGCGAGCCACACGGTCACGCAGGCCGACATCGATGCGGGCAGCTTCTTCAACCAGGCCTGTGTCGATGACGGTGACAGAGGGGGCCGCCGCAGGCTGTGACGACGTGACCACGCCGGCGGAGCAGAACCCGGCAATCAGCATCACCAAGGACCCGCGCTTCGCAGACGTTCCAGACCGGCGGGACCGCGAACTTCACCATCACGGTGGAGAACACGGGCAACGTGACGCTGACGAGCGTGACGGTCACGGACGCTCTGGCGCCCGGCTGCGCACGGACGTCTGCGCAGCTCGGCGCGAACGCGACGCTCGCTCCGGGCGCCTCGTTCAGCTACGAGTGCACGCTGGCGAATGTGACGGCTGATTTCACGAACAGCGCCACGGCGACGGGAACGCCGCCGGTGGGGCCGGACGTGACCGATACCGACACGGCGGCGGTGGACGTCATCGCTCCGGCGATCAATATCGAGAA
>CAWGQF010000005.1:0-122620 GCA_963824775.1 uncultured Actinomycetes bacterium | reverse complement strand
TCCCGCACTGAGCTACGTCCGCCGGCGGGCCCGGATGCGGTAGACGGCGCCGCGCTCCCAATCGGCGACGAGCAGCGCGCCCTGCGGATCGAACGTGAGGGCGAGGGGATGCGGGAAGCCCGAGGCGAATCGACTGACCCGCCCGGAGGGCAGCGCGACGAAGTCGACGCGGCGACCGTGTTCTCGGGACGCGTACTGGCCCCAGAGCGCTACGAACGCCCCGGCCCGGAAGCGCCGCGGGAAGGCGTCGCCCGTGGCGAACGCGATCCCGTCTGCCGACGCGTGCGTCTCGAGGTAGGCGACGGGACGGGTGACGCCCGTGCAGTCGCCCCTCATCCGCCGCTGCCGCCAGCTCGGCCAGCAATCGGGCCAGCCGTAATCCGCGCCCTCGCGAATGCGGACGAGCATCTCGGCGGGCTCCGGAGCGGAGGGATCCGGCAGGTTGTCCTGCCCGTTCACGGTCGCGAAGAGGTTTCGCGTTCCGGGCCGAAAGGCGAGGCCGAACGGGTTTCGGAGGCCGGTGGCGACGATCCGGAGCCTCGTCCGTCGGGGCGGACCGAGAGGATCGCCGCACTGCGCCTGTCGGCCTCGTCGCAGGCGTCGCAGGTCGACCCGCTCCCGAGGTAGAGCCGCCCGTCCGGCCCGACGACGACGTTGTCCTGCTGGTGGCGACCGAACGGAAGCCCGGTGAGGATGGCGCGACGCCCGACGAGCCGGCCGTCCCTGAGCTGCATGCGCTCGAGCCGCCCCTGCGCCGAGACAAAGAGCGTGCGGCCCAGCCAGGCGAGGCCGAGCGGGGTCGGGAAGCCGCGGGCGAGCACGCGCGGCCGCCGGCTCCCCGCACGCACGGCCACCACGCGTCCGCCCTCCTCGGTCGCGTACAGGCGACCGTTCGGACCGAACGCCAGCGCCGTCGGACGTCTGAGGCCCCGGGCGTAGATCTCAGCCCTGAATCCGGAGGGAACGCGGATCCCGGGGGCGCGGGGAAGGCGCGGGCCGGGCGGCGACGCGGTGGTCGCATCCTGCACCCTCGCGTGGCTGCGCGGCTCGTCCGTCCCCGCGTGGGTGCACCCGGCGGCGACCACGAGCAGGACGAGAGCTGCGAGGTTCCGCATCAGTCGGCCACGGCTGCAAACGCCTCGAGCGCCCGCACGGTTGCCTTCGCCTGCTCGGGGACGAGCGGCACCGGCCGGACGAGCGGCGGGAACAGCATCCAGACGACCGACCCGCCCATCTGGCGGACGACGGGCCGGCCGTCGGGCTCGATCCGGATCCGCTCGAAATGCACGGCGCGAAGTGAGTCGCGGAGCGCCGGATCAGCCACGAGCCGGTGTGCAAGCTCCGCTCCGGCCGCGTCTCCGTCGCGCGGGCGGAACTCGACCCCGGTGAGCCGCACGACGCCGCGGCCGCGGGCGCGGAGGCCGCGCGTCTCCGGCAGAACCGGCTCGGCCGTCGCGATCTCGAGCGCGAAGCTCCCGCCGAAGACGCGGCCCTGCTCCGCCATGCGAAGGACGAGCGAGGGGCCGCCGTTCCGCGCGAGACTCGCCTCGAGCGCGCCGTCCGAAGCGGCGGGAACGTACCCGAGGCCCGCGAAGACCTCGACGCTCTCCCGAAGCGTGCGCGCCGCCCGCGCCCGCGCCCTTCCGCGCATGCCTACGTGCCGACCGCGCGCACCGGCATCGCCTTCAGCGCGTTCGTGAAGTTCGAGCGCACCCGCTCGACGGGGCCGGTGAGCTCCATGTGCGCGAGCCTGGGCATGAGCTCGTCGAACATCACCTGCACCTCGAGCTTCGCAAGGTGGGCGCCCAGGCAGAAGTGCGGCCCGCCGCCGCCGAACGTGATGTGGCGATTCGGGCTCCGGCCGACGTCGAAGCGGAGCGGATCCTCGAACACCTCCTCGTCGAAGTTGGCGGAGACGTACCAGACGACCACCTTCTCGCCCGCACGGATCGTCTGCCCGCGCAGCTCCACCTCACGCGTGGCCGTGCGGCGAAAGTGGAGGACCGGCGACGACCAGCGGAGGATCTCGTCGGCGCCGTGATCCCATGCGAGCTGCGGGTCGTCGCGCATGCGCTCCCACTCGCCGGGATTTTCCACGAGCGTGAGCATCCCGTGGGCGATCGCCTGGCGCGTCGTCTCGTTGCCGGCCACGACGAGAAGCAGGAACATCGTGTCGAACTCCTGCTCGGTGAGACGCTCGCCGTCGATCTCTGCGTGCACGAGGTTCGAGACGAGGTCGTCGGTCGGCGTGCGCCCGTCGCTCGGCCGCGATTGCGTGTCCGTACTCGAAGAGCTCGAGCGAGGCGGGGCTGCGAAAGGGGACGAGCCTGTACTGCTCACTCTCCGGGCTGTCGTGCAGCACGTCCGCGAAGTCGGGATCCGTGTTCGCGATCATCCGGTCGCCCCAGTCGATGAGTCGGTCCGTGTCCCCCTCGGGCACGCCGAGCAGGCGCGCGAGCACGCGGATGGGGAGCTCCTTCGCGACCTCCTCGATGAAGTCGAACTCGCCCAGCGAGAGCGCGCGGTCGAGGATCACGCGGGTGAGCTCGCGCAGCGTCCGCTCGTAGGCCTTGACCGCCCGGGGCGTGAACGGTGGGCCGACCAGGCCGCGGAGGCGCGAATGACGCGGCGGGTCGGTCTCCAGCATCCCCTGGCGCGCGACGCGCGCGTCCTCCTCGAGGTCCTCGAGGTTCGCGCCCTGCTCCGACGAGAACGTCTTCGTGTCGCGCGAGACGGCGACGACGTCGGCATGCTTCGTCACGCACCAGAAGCCGCGACCGAGCCGCCAGTCGTACCACCAGACCGGCGCCTCCCGGCGCAGGAGCGCGAACGCGTCGTGCGGGACGCCCGCGACGAACGCGTCGTTTTCGAGGTCGATGTCGTCCAGCGTGAGGACGGAGGCCACGTCGTGCAAGTATCCGTGTTGCGATGGGGAGCGAGGAGGAGACACGGAGCACATGAAGGCGGTTCGCTTCGTCGACCCCTCTGGTGCGGAGCGCCTCGGGCGGCTCGAGGACGACGACCGCATCCTGGACGCCGGCGCAGCCGGGTGGGCGGGCTTCGTCCCGTCCGCCGAGGGCTGGGAAACGATCGGCGCGGCCCCGGGGCCCGAGTACGCGCTCACGGACGTTCGCCTCCTCCACCCGGTCGTCCCGCTCAAGCTGATCGGCATCGGCCTGAACTACCGCGACCACGCCGAGGAGTCCGAGCTCGACCTTCCGGACGTGCCGGTCGTCTTCGCCATGTGGACGTCGGCGCTCGCCGGCCACGGCGCGCCGATCGTCGTCCCGCGGGACGAGACTCGGCCGGACTACGAGGGCGAGGTCGCGATCGTACTCGGCCGGACGATCAAGAACGCCTCGCGGGAAGAGGCTCGCGCGGCAATCGGCGGGGTGACGGCGTTCAACGACGTCTCCGGGAGGCGGGCGCAGCTCGAGACGCCGCTCCGGCAGTTCACCCTGGGGAAGAGCTTCGACACGTTCGCGCCCATGGGGCCGTGCCTCGCGTCGGTCGACGGGCTCGACCTGGCGAGGATCGGCCTGCGAACGAGGATCTCCGGCGAGGTGCTCCAGGAATCGAACACCGCCAACCTGATCTTCTCGTTCGAGGAGCTCGTGGAGTACTGCTCGCGCGGCGTCACGCTCGAGTCAGGCACCGTGATCGCCACCGGCACGCCCGCCGGAGTCGGCGACGCGCGCGACCCCAAGCGCTACCTCCGGGAAGGCGACGTGGTCGAGGTCGAGGTCGACGGCGTCGGCACGCTCGCGAACCCGGTCGAGCGCGAGCGCTGAGAGCGTGGAGGCGCGGATCAGCCTCATCACACTCGGGGTCTCCGACCTCGCGCGTGCGCGGCGGTTCTACGAGGCGCTCGGCTGGACGACCGGCGCTGCGCCGGAGGACGACGTCGTCTTCTTCCGAGCGGGCGGCGCCGTCCTCGCGCTCTGGGACCGGGGCCGCCTCGCCGAGGACTCGGGAGTCGAGGACGGTGGCGGCTGGGGCGGCGTGACGCTCGCGTACAACGTCCGCTCGCCGGCCGAGGTTGACGCCGTGATCGCGGAGGCGGAAGCGGCCGGCGCGACGATCCCGCGCCACGGAGCCGAGACGTTCTGGGGCGGCTACTCGGGCGTCTTCCTCGACCCGGACGGCCACCCGTGGGAGGTTGCGCACAACCCCCACTGGACGCTGCGCGAGGACGGCTCGGTCGAGCTCCCGCCCTAGCGCTGCGGCGGACGAGGCCCCGTCGACCCCGCCCGCCGCTCGTCCTCACCTCAGGGGTTGGCGATGTTCGCCGCCCCGCGGGTCAGGGTCTTCGTGAAGGCCCAGTCCGAGGCCGCATTGTCCGTGTCCGTCCCGTCGGGAAGCCGACTCAGCGAGCCTGCGACCGTGTTCGAGTCGGCGACGGTGGCAGGAAGCACCGTCCCTTCGACGAGGCTGTACGTCTCCGCGCCGATCTTCGCGCTCGTGATCGCGCCCTCGTAGGAGAGCGCGTCGATCAGGGCACCGGAGCCCGGGTCCACGATCGCGAGCCCGTCCGGCGCGCCATTCTGCGCGTCGCCCGCGACCACGACGTACTCGCCCGGCGCGAGCGTTCCCGTCAGTGCTTCCCGCCGGTACTCCTCGCCGTCCGCGCCGTCGACGAAGACGAGCGCGATCCCCGCGAGCTCTGCGGCGCTCGTGCCCGTGTTCTTGATCTCCACGAAGCCCTCGCCGTCCGCGCCCACCTGGTCGTAGTCGACCTCGTTGATCACGAGACCGGGCGTGGGAGGAGGCGGCGGGGGTGGCGAGCCGCCCGCCACGCAGCGAATGAGGACGGTGTCGTCGCCGGCCGAGTCGAGCTCGACCTTCCCGGCGTCGCCGCCGTCCGTCGTGCACGCGATACCAGCGAGGTCGTCGAGCTTCGTGAGCCCGGCCCCCGGATCGCCCTTCGGTCCCGCGGGCCCGGCAGGCCCGGCGGCCCCGTCCTCGCCCTTCGGCCCGGCGGGCCCGGCCGCGTTCCACGAGACCGCCTGCTCACGCGGCCGGCACGAGCCGCTGCCGGAGAGAATCCGGACCCAGCCGCCGTTCGGATGACGGCACGCCTGGATCTCGGCGTCGGCGGCCGCGTCCGCACGTGTCACCGCGATCGCGGCTCCCACCGCCGTCGCGAGCGCCGCCGCCGCGCCGAGCGCGACGAGCTGCTTCGTCCATCTGAGCGTCATGGCTCTCCTTCCGATCGATTGCTCGACCGGAATACGCGGCGGCCGCTACGACCGCCAGATGTCCGCAAAGGCCGTGCGCCTCGCGAGGCCGCATGCTTCGGCCGCCTGTGGAGAGGTCGGCGCGAACTTGCCGCACATTCGCGTCAACGCAGAGACGCCGCCCGCCCGATCGACTACTGTCCGGACTCTCCGAGGAGGCAGCCTGGAGAACGCGGCTACGATTCCCGCTACTCGAACGACGTCGCCGTTCGGCATGGGGCCGCGGAACAGACGGAGACGGGGGATTCTGGCACTTGCGTACGCGGGCGGACACCTGTTCGTCCTTTCCGCCTTCGCGTTCGCACAGCCACTGTTCGACCTGCTCTCGCGCAATGCCGAGTTCTTCGCAGTGCGCGGCTCGACGCGCTCGGACATCGTCGGCTTCGCGCTCGGGGTCCTGCTCGTGCCTGCGGCCGTGCTGCTCGTCGTCGAGGCGTTGGCCCTCCTCACCGGCGTGCTCGTGTGGCGCGCGGTCCACTTGCTCTTCGTGGCGGCACTCTGCGCGCTGATCGTTCTCCACGCGATCCATCGCCAGGCCGGCGACTCCGGGATCCTCCTGCTCGTCCTCGCCGGGCTCACGGGCGTGGGGGCGGCCTGGTGCTACGTGAGGTTCGCGCCGGCTCGGTCGTTCCTGACCGTACTCCTCCCGGCGCCGTTCGTCTTGGCCGCGCTCTTCCTGTTCACCTCGCCGGTGAGCAAGCTGCTCTCGCCCGAGGACGAGCCGGCGGTAGCGGATGCCAAGGTGACCGTCCGGACGCCGGTCGTCCTCGTTGTCTTCGACGAGCTCACCACGGTCTCGCTCCTGGACGCGGGCGGCCGAATCGACGCGAAGCGCTACCCGAACTTCGCGCGGCTGGCGGCGAACGCGACCTTCTACCGGGACACGACGACTGTGCACGGGTCGACCGAACAGGCGGTCCCGGCCATCCTGACTGGCCGCCTGCCGAAGCCGGACGCCCTCCCCATCCTTGCCGACCACCCGCAGAACATCTTCACGCTCCTAGGCTCGGGCTACCGCATCCGCGCGCACGAGTCGATCACGCACCTCTGCCCTCGTCGCCTGTGCAGACGAAACGAGGCGGTGGAGGAGGAGGTCTCCCCGGGGGCGCAGGGGTCGCCGTCCGGATCCGGGAACTCGTTCGCCTCGGACATCTCGATCCTCTACGCGCATGCCCTGCTGCCCGAGTCGATGGCCGCGCACCTGCCCGCGATCGACAGCTCGTGGCGCGACTTCCGCGGCGGACGGCAGACGACGCCGGAAGAGAGTCCGTCCAGCGGGCCGATCTGCGTCCCGGTCTGCCGGATGGTCAGGTCGCTCGAGTCGGCCCGCGCCGGGACGCTGTACGTGTACCACGCGCCAATCCCCCACCCGCCCTGGCGATACCTCCCGTCCGGGAGGGCGTACCTCGGCGACACGGGGGCGGTGCCGGGACTCGTGCAGTCCGTGTGGGGGGACGACGGCGTTCTGGCGAGGCAGGCCTACGCACGCTATCTGCTCCAGGTCGGCGCCGTGGATCGCGCGCTCGGGCTGTTTCTCGACCGGCTGAGGAAGCGCCGGCTCTACGACCGCGCACTCGTAGTCGTCACCTCGGACCACGGGCTGAGCTTCGAATCAGGCGGGCCACGACGGGAGCCGACGGCGGCGAACCTCGAGGAGATTGCTTTCGTCCCGCTGTTCGTCAAGCTGCCGCTGCAGAGGCGTGGCAGGGTCCGGCCCGGGCTCGCGCGGACGATCGACGTCCTGCCGACGATCGCAGACGCGCTCGATGTCCGCCTTCCCTGGCCCGTGGACGGACGGTCGCTCCTGGGCGGACGGGCGCCGGCGGACGGGACGGTCACCGTAATGGGCAGCGAAGGTCGCTCCGAGACCGCGCCCCTCTCGGAGCTCCTGCGAGGCCGCGCGGAGAAGCTTCGGATCCAGGTAGCCGTGTTCGGCAGCGGAACCTGGGGCTCGATGTACGCCACCGGGCCGCTCGCGCCCCTCGTCGGCCGGGCCCTGAACGAACTCGGCGCCCCGACGGCCGGCGGCCTCAGCCTAGACCTCGACGGTCGCGCACTGCTCGAAACGGTCGATCCGAGCTCCCAACTGATCCCCGCATACGTGACGGGACGCATCTCCGCCGGAGCGGCCGGCTGGGATCTCGCCGTTGCGCTGAACGGACGCGTCGTGACCACCGCTCGCTCCTACTCCGACCAGGACGGGCAGACGCGGTTCGCGGCACTCGCCCCCGAGCGCGCGTTGCAGTCGGGCCGCAACGAGGTCGAGGTGCTCGTTTCCCGCGACGGGATTCTCGAACGCATCGAGCCGAGCGAGCCGTCGCTCACCCTGGAAGCGGGAGAACTACGCCGCGCTGACGGCTCGACGCTTCCGCTGGACATGAGCGTGGAGGGCACGGTCCTCGTGAAGCGCGAGGGCGGGCGCGTGGACTTCTCGGGCTGGGCGGCCGATCGATCGGCCCGAGCACCCGCGGACGCGATCGCCGTCTTCCTCGACGGACGCCTTTTCTACATCGCCTCGGGTGCGGGCATCAGGCGAAACCAGCCCGCGGAGCTGGACGGGATCGAGGGCGTCGGGTTCGGGTTCGCGCTCCCCGAGAGCTCCCTCCCCGAGGAGGGAAGCGACCACGTCGTCCGCGTGTTCGCTCTCACCGACAGCCGCGTCGCCGAGCTCGCCTACCCGCCCGACTACCCCTGGGATACGTCGTAGGTCCTCAGGGCGGGGACATGGCGTCGATCCAGGTGCGGAAGGCCGTGATCCGCTCCTCGGGCCACTCGCCGTCGCACGGCATCGAGCCGTCCTCGAGCCGCTCGAGGATCGCCTCCGCGTTCGTCCTGACGTCCTCGTAGGAGCGCAGGTCGAACGCCCACTCCATCGCCTCGACGTCGTCGTCGCGAAAGAGCCCGGCAATGTCGCGCGCGAACGACGGCGCGTCAGAGGACATTCACGTACTCGCGGAGCTCCCAGTCGGTCACCGCGCGCGCGAAGCGGGCCACCTCGCTCCGCTTCATCGCCACGAACGCCTGCACGAACTGCGGCCCGAGCGACTGCCGGAAGAACTCGTCCGCCTCGAGCGCGTCCAGCGCCTCGCCGAGCGAGAACGGCATGAGGGGCCGGTCCTCGAGCTCGTACGCGACGCCCGTGACCGGCGGCCCCGGATCGAGCTTCCGGTCGAGCCCGTCCACGCCGGCGAAGAGCGCGGCCGCGGCGGCGAGGTAGGCGTTCGCCGTCCCGTCGCCCGCGCGGTTCTCGACCCGCGCGCCCTTCCCCCGCTCGCGGGGGATGCGCACGTAGACCGTCCGGTTGTCGTTCCCCCACGTGACGTTCCACGGCCCGAACGCCTGCGCGAGGAAGCGCTTGTAGGCGTTGATCGTCGGCGCCATGATCGCGGTCATCCCGCGGGCGTGCTCGAGCTGGCCGCCGATGAACCAGCGGGCCACGTCGGAGAGGCCGTCGTCGCCCTCGGGGTCGTCGAACGCGTTCTCACCCTCCTCGTCCCACATGGAGAGGTGGAGGTGGTAGCCGGACGTCCCGAGCTCCTGGATCGGCTTGCCCATGAACGTCGCCACGAGCCCGTGCTTGCACGCGATCTCCTTGATCGCGAGCTTGAAGAGGTGCGCGTCGTCGGCCGCCTTTAGCGCGTCGTCGTAGCGGAGGTTGATCTCCCACTGGGAGCCGAAGTACTCCTGGTTCGAGCCGACGACGGGAAGGCCCATCGCGCCGACCGCGTCCTCCATCTCGCGGAGGACCCCCTCGGTGTCGACACTCGGGGAGAGCGTGTAGACGAGCCCCGGCTGACGCGCGTACTGCTCGTACGGGCCGCCGTTCTCACCCGGGCGCAGGAGGAAGAACTCGAGCTCGTGCCCGGTGACGGCGCGCAGGCCGCGCCGATCGACCTCGTCGACGGCGCGGCGGAGGAGCTGCCGCGGCGAGGCGGCAAGCGGCTGTCCGTCGAAGTTCACGTCACCGATCGCGATCGCGGTGCCGCGCTCCCAGGGGACGATCGTGAGCGTCGAGAGGTCCGGCACGACCTGAGCGTCCCGGAAATCGACCTCGGCCCCGAGCCCCGTCCCGTCGATCACCTCGCCCACGTGGTCGACGCAGAAGGCGGAGATGCAGAAGTTGATGCCGTCCTCGGCCACCTCGTCGAGCATCGACATCGGAACGACCTTGTTGCGCGAGACGCCGAGCAGATCGGTGAAGTGGATGCGGACGCGCTCCGCCCCCGCCTCGATGGCGCGGGCGACCCGCGTCTCCGTCGCTTCGTCCTGGCCGATCGCCATGCGCCCCTAATCGTGCCTCATTCCCGGACCGGTCGGGTCGAGGGAGATCTCGTCCACCTCTCGGCGCACCTCCTCGACCGGCATCGGCCGGAAGAGCCCGGTGAAGTCGCGGAACGCGAAGGCGTTGTAGGCGAGCGAGAAGACGACCGCGACGCCGAGGAAGTAGCAGGTAGTACTCGTAGGCGTCCCGCTTGACCGCCGGATCCGGGAAGACCTTGTACGCCGCGAGCGCGAGCAGGCCCGTCCCGAGGAGCTGCGGAAGCGGGAAGAGCGGCGAGCGAAACGGCCGCGCGCAGGCCGGGCGCCCGCAGGCGAAGGCTGATCAGCGACATGTGGATGAGGATGTACGCGGTGCCCCAGCCGAGGACGCCGGCGAGGATGAGCTAGAGGAAGGTCGGGCTCGTCGAGTCGCACGAAGAGGTTCATGAGGATCGGCGTCAGCGCCATGAGGACGATCCCGACGATCGGCGTCCGGGTCGTCGGGACGAGGTAGGAGAAGAAGCGCGGCAGCTGCCCCGTGAGGCCCATGCCGTAGAGGATCCGGGGGATCCCGGCGAGGAGCGCGTTCAGCGTGCTGAGCGTCGCCGCGATGGAGACGAACGCCATCCACCACTTCCCGGTGTCGCCGAGGATCGCGATCGCCACGTCCATGTGCGTCGTCGGCGCGAAGAGCGCCGAGCTGCTCGGCCGGCAGGTAGCGGGCGCCGGCCGAGGCCGAACAGGACGAGCGGCACCGCCACGAGCGCGAGCCCGAGGAAGATCCCGAGCGGGATGTCGCGGCCAGGGTCGTCGAGCTCCTCGGCGAGCGGGCACGTGTACTCGATCCCTACGAAGGCGAAGATCGCGAGGCCGAGCAGCCGGCCAGCCCGACCGGACCGCCCCAGCTGAAGTCGACGTCGGGAAGCGCGCTCCCGATCGGGTCGCCGCTCCCGATTCCCAGGAGCCCGATCAGGCCGATGATCCCGAGCGAGATCGGCGACGATCGCCGTGAGCGAGACCTCAACGGCCGCGTACGGCCGGACGCCGGCGATGTTCAGGAGCGCCACGAAGCCGACGAAGAGGATGATCCAGACGTCGACCGAGACGAAGTCCCACCCGAGGATGTCATGGACGATCGAGGCGGGGACGAACGCCTCCGCCGTCGTCGGGAAGAGCATGATCGCCACGTAGCCCATGAGGACGGCGAGCGTGGCGAAGAAGACGCCCATGCCCGCGCGCACGTACTCGTTCATCGAGCCGGCGCGCGGGATCATCGTGGCGAGCTCGGCGAAGCTCATCGCCTGCAGGTACATCGTGAGAAGGGCAATCGCGAGCGCGAGGAGCCAGACCCAGCTGAAGGCGAAGCCGGCCGCGACCGTGTAGAGAACGGTCGAGGCGACGATCAGGCCGAAGGTCGTCCCGATCGCCGCGGACAGGCCGACCGCCCGTCGTTCGAGGCCGACCTCCCCCGGCCGGACTGCCTGCCCCTCTGAATCGTGTCGCCATCACGCCCTCCTTCGCCGGAGTCGAAGCGAGCGAGTATCCACCAGCGATGAGCGGCGAGGCAACCCCGGGTTTACGAAGCGGCGTCCGAGCGTTGGAAGCGCTCGGCGGCCTCGGCCGAGCTGATCAGCGGAACGATCTCGAAGCCGACGAGATCGCGCCACTCGGCCGTCCACCTGTCGAGCAGGCCGGGGTCGTCCGTCTCCATGAGCTGGAAGCAGCGCTCCAGACGTTCGTCGACCCAGCTGTCCAGGTAGTGGAGGCCCGGCGGCAGCATCCGGCCCTTCGCGGCGGCGCGCTCGTAGACGGGACGCGGGCCCTCGAGGAAGGTCTCGACGACCATGTACCGCACGCCTAGAGGCCCTGCAGGAGCCGGGCTGCGATCCCGCGAATCGAATCGGTTCCGTACGTGTGGCTCGGGTTGGAGCCGGTGAGGACGGCGAGCGAGATGCGCCGCTCCTCCACGCTCGAGGAAGGCGATCTGGTGAGTCACCCAGCCGGTGCCGGAGCCCCAGCCGCCCTTCAGGAAGATGCGCCAGCCCTCCGGCTTGACCGGCGGGATCCCCCAGCGTTGCGAGGAGACGACGGTCGCCAGCAGGCGCCGCGCGTAGGCGCGATGGCGGTCGGGGAGGAGCCGGTCCAGCCGGCGGAAGAATCGGGCCTGGCTCCGCGCGCTGATCTCGAGCGGCCCCAGGGGGAGCGGAGCCGGAAGTGCGTCATCCCCGCCCGCGCGGCGAGGCGGTTCAGCGGCTCCGGGCCGAGCAGGCGGACGAGGTACGAGGCGGGCTCGTTCGTGGACCAGCGGATCATCGGCTCGAGCAGCCGCGCTCCTCCGCCGTGAGCGCGCGATCGCGCACCGAGGGCCGTTCGAGGTACGCGACGAGGAGCATGGCCTTGAGCACGCTCGCAGAGGGATAGACGCGCCGACCGCCCCACGCGCGCATGCGACCCGCCTGGTCCACGACGGCGAAGGACTCGACCCCGCCGCGGGTTTCCGCGTAGCGCGCCGCGCGCGCCACGTTCGCGTCCCAGTCGGGCGCCGCCGCAGCGGGCGACGCGGCGAGGAACGGAAGACAGGCGACGAGCAGGCCGAACGCATATACCCGCACGCGCGCAAGGGACCGCGCCTGAGCCGGGCGCCGACCGCTGAGCCGATCGGCCCCCCTGGGGGGACGCGAGCTCCCTATCCTGAACGCTAACGAGCGAAAGCGCACGCGTGTGTGCCGCCTTCGTACCGAAAGAGCGCACCCGCTCCCGGGTGGGTGCGCCCCGGCTCAATCGACGATCTGGCCGAGCTGCGCGAGCTGGCCGCGCTCGAGCTCGATCGCCTCGGCGTCGAAGCGGAAGTACGTGCGCGGCGGCAGCGTGCCCCAGACGTTCGAGGAGTGCGGCGTGTCCTCCCAGTCGCGCGGCACGTGGTCCGGCGGCGAGCTGCTCCATGTCGCAGTAGAGCTCGACGATCAGCTCCTCCTCGGGGATCCGGATGTACGCGAAGAGCCTCGCCGCGACGCCGTGCCGGCCGGGTCCCCAGATCACCCAGCGGCCGTGCTTGGCCAGGTGGTCGAGCGCGACTCGCATCTCGCCGAAGTCGCGCAGCTCGAGCGCGAAGTGGTGGAAGTGCGCCGGTTCCTTCTCGAGCATCGCGTGGACGTGGTGGTCGGCGTTCAGGTGGAGCCAGATGCCCTCGTCGCCGAGCCGGTCGGTGACGCTTGAAGCCGAGCTCGTCGAGTAGAAGCGCGCCAGCCGCGCACGTCCGTGCGTCAGGCACGTTCACGTGCCCGACCTTGCGCGGGTGGAAGCGCGGGCAGCTCGGTCGAGAGCCGGCCGACGTCGGGAAACGCGCTCTCGCGCGCCGGCCCACTCGACGATCTCGACGCCGAAGCCGTCCGGGTCGGCGCAGGATGAGCGACGGCGTCCGGCCGCCGGGCCGCTCGTGGATGCTCGCCGTCGAGCTCGACGTCGGCGAGCGCAGACCCCGGCCGAAGCTCCCAGCCGGCGTGGTCGAAGCCGGGCGCCTCGTCGGAGGGACGAGCTCGAGCCCGTAGTCCTCGAACGCGCAGCGCAGGTAGCGCGCGATCGGCGTGCCGCTCGCGCACGGTGAAGCCGAACTGCGCGCGACCAGCGCTCGACCGCCTCGTCGAGGTCGGCGACGCGCAGCGCGACGTGATGGATGCCGACGAGCTCGCGGGCTTCATCCGAGGCGCGTCATGCCCGGGCAGCTTGCTGTATCCGCCCTGGAAGAAGAGGAGCGGGGCTGCCGCCGTTCGGGCTCACGCGCGCAATGATCCACCTCGGCGAAGACGATGTCGTGATCGCCCGCCTGGACGAGCTCGGTCACCTGGCACGTGAGGTAGCGCAAGGCAGCCGGGAGGAGCGGCAGGCCGTGCGGGCCCTCGACGACGTCGAGCCCCTCGAAGTGGTCCTGGCCCGGCCGGCGAAGCGCTGCGAGAGCTCCTCCTGGTGCTCGGCGAGGATGTTCACGGCGAAGCCGCTCGGCGTGCTGGATCGCGAGCGCCGTCCGCGCCTCGCGCATGAGGCAGACGAGGATGAGCAGCGGGTCGAGCGAGACCGACGTGACCGAGTTCGCGGTCATCCCGTGGCAGCTCGCCCTCGTGCACGGTCGTGATCACGCGTCACGCCCGTCGGCGAAGTGGCCCATGACGTGGCGGAACTCGATCGGATCGACGCGCCGGGCACGTCAATCAGTCCTCCAGGAACTGCTCCACGAGCTCGGTCGGATGCTCCTTGTCCGCGAGGACGTACGCGAGCGCGGTCATGCGGAACGAGTCCGGAGGTAGAAGCGCTCGTACAGCTCGCCGCGGCCGCCGAGGGACGAGCCGACGAAGTCCCAGGCGAGCCGGAACGCGCGGACGCGCCGTTCCGCGCCGAGCGTTCCGCGCCTGGAAGTACTGCTCGAGGTCCGGCGCGGATCTCCTCCGTGTCGAAGTCCGCCTTCGACGGCGTCGCCATGAACCCGCCGCCGCCGATCGAGCTGGATGAGCTCGATCGCCCGCGGCACCCACTTCGGCATGAGCCCGCGGAGCGCGACGAGCGAGCGCTCGTCCGGCACCCAGTCGTCCGACCCCTCGGCCTGGAACGATCCCGCCTCGGCGGCGATCACGCCGGCCCGCGTCATCTCGAGCATCGACCAGATCTCGCCCGAGCTTCTCCTGGACGTGGTCGAACGGGTTCACGCCGGTCATCTCCGCCATGCGTGTGCCCGAGGCCGAAGGCGAACTCGAGCTTCGCCCACGCGCGCGTCATTGCCTGGTGGATGATGTGCGCGCGCCAGTGGCGAGTCGGTGATGACCTCGCGTGTGGAGCTGCGCGTCGCCGTCGAGGAAGATCCGGTCGCGCGGGATCTCCACGTCGTCGAAGACGACCACCGCGTCCATCTCGTCGAAGCGGGCTCGAGAGCGGGTAGTCCCACGGTCGCCGCTGTGAGGAGAACGAGTCGCGGCAGATGAACCTGAGGCCCGGCGTCGACATCGGGATCGCGAAGCAGATCGCGTAGCTGCGCGTCCTGGAGGCGAAGGTCGCTGCCGGGGTAGACGGCGAGCTCGTCCGCGAACGGCGCGAGCGTCGCGAGCATGCGGGCGCCGCGGACGAGGATGCCGTTCTCGGTGTCCTCGACCTTGTGCAGCGAGACCTCGCCCGCCGCCTGCTCGGCCTCGGGCACGGACCGGTCGACCTGCGGGTTGATCAGCGTGTGCGTGAGCGACGAGGTCGTTGTCGCGCATGTGCTTCGCGTACTCGACGAGATTCTGCGCGCCCTCCTCGTTCCCGTAGCGGCCCCAGACGTCGGCGCGTGCCGCGAAGCAGGCGAACGTGTAGTTCAGGTAGTCGGGCGTGCGGCCCATCATCCCGACGGTCGCGTCGGCGATCCGCCTTCGAGGCGACGCGGCGGCGCTCGAGGTCCTCACGCCTCTTCGGCTGGATGTGGGTGACGCTCACCGGCTGGCCCGTGTCCGGCGACTCCATGAGGAACGTCTCGGGATCCTCGTGCTGGAGGTCGAAGAGGCGCGCGAGGCTGCGCGCGGCGCCGCTCGAGCTTCGGGTGGCTCGACGGGTCGGTGACCTTCTCGCCCTCGAGCCAGACCTCGCGCTCGTCGCCGCGCAGCCCGGCGAGGAACTGCTCTCCCGTCCGCGCCCCTGTCGTCTTCTCCTCGCGTCGTCGCCATCAGCCCACCTTTCGCGCGACCGTCTTCACGTCCGCGTAGAAGTCGAAGCTCCACTCACCGCCCTCGCGGCCGATGCCCGAGCGCTTGGCCCCGCCGAACGGCGCGCCCAGGTCGCGGGCGTAGAAGCAGTTGATCCAGGTCGTGCCGGCGACGAGGTCGCTCACCGAGCCTGTCCATGCGCGTCCTCGTCCTCCGTGAAGACGGTCGCGGCGAGACCGTACTCGGTGCCGTTCGCGAGCGCCGACCGCCTCGTCGTCGTCGGCGAAGGTCTGGAGCGTCAGCACGGGCCCGAAGACCTCCCGCTGCACGATCTCCATCTCCTGCCGGACATCGGTGAAGAGCGTCGGCTCGTAGTAGAGGCCGCCGAGCTCGGGCGACACTCGCCCGCCGATCACGAGCTCGCGCGCCGTCGGCCCGCGCGCGCGCGACGTAGCCCTCGACGCGCGCGAGATGCTCCCGGGTGATCAGCGGGCCGATGTCGGTGTCCGGCTCGCGCGGATCACCCAGCTTTCGCTCCGCCACGCCTGCGAGGAACCGCTCCGTGGAACTCGTCCGCGATCGCCTCCTCCACGAGGAGCCGCGTGCCCGCGAGGCAGACCTGGCCCGCGTTGTCGTACTGGTACGTCGCCGTCTCGACGGCGCGCTCGAGGTCGGCGTCCGCGAAGACGAGGAACGGGCTCTTCCCGCCTAGCTCGAACGAAACGGGCGTCAGATTCGTCGCCGACGCGCGGCCGATCGCCTGCGCCGTCTCGACCGAGCCGGTGAACGAGATGCGCGCGACGTCCGGGGTGCGCGACGAGCGCGGCGCCCGCCTCCTCGCCGATGCCCTGGACGACGTTCAGGACGCCGGGCGGCAGCTCCGCGTCCTGCGCGACCTCCGCGAGCAGCGAGGCGGTGAGCGGCGACCATTCGGCAGGCTTCAGAACCGCGGTGCAACCGGCGGCGAGCGCGGGCCCGCACTTCCAGCACTCGAGCATGAGCGGCGCGTTCCAGGGCGTGATCAGCGCCGCGACCCCGGACGGATCGCGCCGGACGGCGTAGCGCGTGCCGTTCGCGTCCCAGGTGCGGCGCTCGAGGTCGAGGTCGAGAGCGAGCTGGGCGAAGAAGCGGAAGTTGAGCGCCGCGCGCTTCATGAGGCGGAGGCGGGAGGCCTCGAGGAGCGAGCCGTTGTCGAGCGTCTCCACCTGCGCGAGCGTCTCCTGCCGCTCCTCGATCAGGTCGGCGATGCGGAAGAGGTGCTCCGCGCGCCCTTCCGGCCCGAGCGCAGCCCAGGCGGGGAAGGCGTCGCCGGCTGCCTCAACCGCCGCGCTCGACCTCGGCCTGCCCGCCGCGCGCAATGTCGGCGAGGTGCGACTCGTCGATCGGCGAGAGGTCGGCGAAGGTCTCCGTCGAGGACACCCGCTCGCCGCCGATGAAGTGATCCGGCGAGACCTCGACTCCCGCGACCATGGCCAGCGCCGTCATGTCCCAACGCCCCCACCCTGGGTGGGGGTGCTCCTCCCTCGTTCCCGCGACGAGCGTACCGCCGAAAAGCGCGCGCGTCTGTGTCGACTCTGGAGAAAGTTCATCACGCCGACTCCTCGGGAACGGCGAGGGCGACGTGGCGCGCGTTCGGCGTGTCCTCGGGCATGACGCCGACGTCGAGCAGGTCGTCCTCTGCCTCCACGATCCGGTTCGACAGCCGCCCGATCCCCTCGACCTCGACCTCGACGACGTCGCCCGGCTCGAGGGGCCGCGAGTTGGCCGGCGTCCCGGAGAGAAGGATGTCATCCGCCTCGAGCGTGATCAACCGGGAGAGATCGGCCAGCATGTAGGCGATCGGCCAGAGCAGGTCGGCGGTCGACCCCTCCTGCACGACCTCCCCGTTCACGTACGTCCGCAGGACGAGCGCCGTCGGGTCGACGTCGGCGGCGTCGACGAGCTCGGGCCCGATCGGACAGAACCCGTCCTGCCCCTTCACACGCAGCATCGAGCCGCGGTCGGCGTGGCGGAAGTCGTGCACGCCGAAGTCGTTCGCAGGCGCGTAGCCGGCGACATGGTCGAGCGCGTCCTCTTCGCGCACTCGCTTCATCCGCCGTCCGACGACGACCGCGACCTCCCCTTCGTAGTTCAGGTACCGGCACCCGCGCGGCCGCACGACCTCGTCGCCGTGGCAGGCGACGGTCGACGGCGGCTTGAGGAAGTAGGACGGCTCATCCGGCGTCCGCGCGGCGTACTCCTCGACGCGGCTCGGGTAGCTCAGGTGCACGCCGATGATCTTGGACGGGCGGATCTCCACAGGCCGCCTCACTCGACGCGACTCCCTCCGTCGACGGTGTAGCCGAACGAGAACCAGAAGCCCTGGCCGACCTCGACCGGCGCCAGCTCGGCCAGCTCGTCGGCGGGTGACTCGAAGAACGCGAGCGTCGCCTCGCCCTCCCAGATCGGCGAGATCTCGCGATCGCGCCCGCCCGCCCAGACGTGCTCGACGAGCGGTTCCTCGCCGGTCTCCCAGGCCGGGAAAAGCCGCGTGTTCCAGAGCGGGGGGGAGTTGACCGTCAGGCCCTTCGCCGGACGGGCCGGTCAATGTGAGCGTGGCCTCCGCGAGCCTGCGGTCGTTCGCCGCGAGCGAGGCGCCGAAGCGCCCGCCCGGCTCGAGCCTCGGTCCCGCCTTCCCCACGGTGACGGCCCGCGTCATCCAGATCGAGCCCGGCTTCTTCGGGAACCCCTGCACGAGCCCGCGGACGAGCGGCATCCCCTGATCCACCCACATGAACGGGCAGCGCGTCACGGGCTCGCCGCGGTACTCGCACGCAAGCACGACGAAGAACTCCTTGTACTGCGCGCGCACCGGGTCGAGCAGCTCCGCGCCTCCCTCGGAGCACGATTGCCAGTCGACGAAGATCGCGGCCGCGCTCCCGATCGCCTCGCCCGGATCGAGCTCGGGGGGAAGCAGGGCCCGCGCGGCCTCGAGATCGCACCGAAACTCCACGATCAGGAAGTCGCCCGAGTAGTGCCAGGGCGGCGGCGGAACGAGCGAGGAGCGGCCCGTCCGCGTGAGCGGCAGCGAGTAGCCGACCAGCCGCTGGGCGGCGCCAACGTCCATGCCGAAACGATAACCGCCGGGGCGTGCTAGCCCCGGAAGCCCGGGGCTGCCTCAACCACCGAGGGCTCGCCCGGCACGAGCCCTTCGCCGACGAGCGCAGGCAGTTCCATCAGCTGGGTGAGGGCGTCGACGTCGAGCCCGCTCGTCATCGAGATGTCCTCGGCCTGGAGCAGCACGAGGCCGGGAGGCGGCTCCTCGCCCGGCGCGGCCTGACCCCAGTCGAACGTCGCGTCTGCGACCCGCGCCCAGGAGGTGAGATACGTGGACGGGTTCACGACCCCGTCGTAGCCGAGCCCGAGCAGGGCCGCCGGATGGATCTCGAAGTGGAGGTGCGACGGCGTCCCGACCGCATCGCCGGTCGCGCCGACGAATCCGATCACGTCGCCTGCGCGCACGCGCGAGCCCTCGTAGGCGAGCGGCGAGAACGCGGACAGGTGCGCGTAGTAGAACTCGTTCCCCTGGTCGTCCCGCAGCCAGAGCCGGTTGCCCCCGACGTCGTTCCAGCCGACGAGGAAGAGCGTCCCGTCCGTGACGGCGAGAATCGGCGCACCCACGGGCGCGAAGATGTCGTTCCCGTGATGCCAGCCCGTGATGGCACGCGGGGCCGCGAAGTCGTCCGTGAAGGTTGACGGACCGTAGACGGGGAACACGTAGCCGTCCGCCGTGAGCTTCGGCTTCACGCTCTCCGGCGGGTCATGCACGACCGCCGGCGGCTCCGGCTTCGAGCCGGGCGTCTTGGGCACCGGGTCGCGCTTCGGACCCTTCAGCGGCGCGAGCGGGACGCCGCTCTTCGGGTCGCCGGAATCCGCCCCCTGTGCCGCCCCGGACGTCTGTGGCCGGGTGGCGGTCGCGGCAGCCTCGGCATACCCCACGACGATCTCGGTCCCGGCCGGGAGGCCGCCGTGTTCCGCGGTCAGGTGCACGTGAAGTGCGGCGACCAGGGTGCGGCGGCCGAGCTTCGGCCGGGCGCGGCGCACGACCGCCTGCTCGAAGAGGACGACGTAGCCCCAGTCGGCCAGCGGGACCCGCGCGTTCGGCGCCGCGCGCACGGGCTCTCCGAGGACGACCACCTCCGCGAGCCAGGAGCCCGAGAGGTCTCCGCCGGAGCGCGTGGGCGACGCCTCGGCACTGGCCTTCATGCTCACCGCGCCGACGGTGATCTCGCCGCCGAAGAGCGAGACGTTCCGGAGCGTGGCATTGGCCCAGGCCGTCGCGCGACGCCCACCGTTCGCGCGAGAACGCGCCCAGACGGCGCCCGTCGTGACGATGCTGTCGCCGTAGACGAGCCCTCCCGACGTCACGAGCCGCGGGGGAGGTGCCTTCGACTCGCCGACGACCTCCTCCTTGCCGTCCGGTGTCACGACGCGGATTGCGAGCGCGCGCGCCGATCCCTCCGCGGCCGGCGTGGCGGCCGTCGCCGGCGCCGTCCCGGCCAGAGCGGCTAAGCAGCCGAAGGCCACGACTGCGAGTCGCATGCGCACGGTCGGAGGTTAGCCGGGGCTGCCTCCGCGCGTCGGGCGACGCGCCGACACGGCGAGGTGTACCGCCGTCAGGACGAGGAGCGACGCGAAGAGCTTGCGGAGCACGCTGTCCGTGAGGGACTCTGCGAGGGCCACACCCCCGGCGACTCCGGCCGCAGAGGCGAGACCGACGACTGCGGCGGCCCGCCAGCGAACGTTGCCGTAGCGGTGTTGCCGCCAGGCGCCGAGCGCGACCACCGGCACGATCGCCGCGAGCGAGGTCGCCTGCGCCTCGATCTGCGTCAGGCCGACGACGAGTGCGAGCGTCGGCACGAAGAGGATGCCCCCGCCTACGCCGAACATACCCGCGAGGACGCCGGCCGCGAGCCCGAGGACGGAAGCGAGGACGAACGTCGTCACTCGAGGAAGAGCCTGATCGCGACCGCGAGGATGAAGACGGAGAAGAGCAGGGTCAGCACGCGCGACGAGATCCGCTGCTGCAGCGCCGTGCCGGCGAGGACGCCCGCCAGGGCCGGCAGACCCACGAGCGCCGCGTGCCCCCAGTCGACCCGGCCGAGGACGGCGAACGCCGCGACGCCGAAGAGCGCCGTCAGCCCGATGACGGCGAGCGAGGTGCCGGTCGCCTCGTGGGGCCCGAACCCGGCGGCCGCGATCAGGAGCGGGACGACGATGATGCCGCCTCCGACGCCGAAGAGCGCCGCGAAGAACCCGCCGGCGACCCCGATCGCGACGAGCACCGGCCAGGACGGGACGCGCGCCGCCACGGCCCTATCCTACGAGCCGTGCGCGCGGACCCTCTGGTCGCGCCGCTCGCCGAGGCGCCTGAGCGGAGCGCGATCCTCCTCGACGTCGACGGTGTGCTCGCCCCGATCGTCGCGCGGCCCGAGCTCGCGGCAGTACCCGAGGAGACGCGGGCGGAGCTCGCACGGCTGGCCGGCCGCTACCGCCTCGTCGCGTGCGTGAGCGGGCGGGCGGGCGAGGACGCGCGCCGGCTCGTCGGAGTCGAGGGGGTGGAGGTCGTGGGAAACCACGGGCTCGAGCTCGACCCGCAAGCGGCAGCGTTCGCGGCTGCGATCGCGGCCTTCCGCGCCGAGGTCGCGCTCCCGGTCGAGGACAAGGGCCTCTCCCTCACGTACCACTTCCGCGAGGCGCCGGACGAGGCGGCCGCCGTGGCGGAGCTGGAGAACGTCGCCCGGCGGGCGCAGGCCGCAAGCCTCGTCCCGCGCTGGGGCCGCAAGGTGCTCGAGATCCGCCCGCCGGTCGATGCGGACAAGGGCGTCGCCGTCCGGACTCTCCTCTCCCGCTCGGGTGCGACCCGAGGCCTCTACGCGGGCGACGACACCACCGACATCGACGCCTTCGCGGGCCTGCGCACGGCCGGGCTCGAGCACGCGGTGTGCGTCGCGGTCGCGTCGGAGGAGGGCCCCGGCGAGCTGCGTGAGGCCGCAGACCTCGTCGTCGAGACGCCGGAGGCCTTCACCGAGCTCCTGCGCCGCCTCTGAGCAACCCGCGCGGTGTCACTTCCCCCGGGGGACCCCCCTTGGGTACCCCTCTCCGGTCAGCCTAGCGGGGAAGTTCGCGCGTGTCTGTCACCGGACCGTGCCGAGTCTGTGCCGGAATCCCAGGACGCGCGGCATCAGCGGAGCAGGAAGCCGGTGCCGAGCTCGTCGTCGTCTCGGAGCTCGAAGACGTGGGTGCCCGTTCGGGACGCGCTGCCCTCGATCTCGGTCACGACCGCCTGCCGGCCGGCCGCCTCCGTCGCGCCGACGACCCGCGCCTCGAACGCGGTCCCGACGATGCCCAGGTGCCGCAGGGTCGCGCCCGGTTCGAGCGACCCCCGAGCGTCGAGGAGTGCGAGCCGCGCCGAGGTCCCGCTCCCGCACGGCGAGCGGTCGACCTCGCCGTCCGCGAAGACGGTGACGTTCCGTTGGACCAGCCCCGAGGAGTCGCCGCTCTCGTCCTGCCAGAAGATCACGCCGTAGATGTCCCGCAGCTCGGGCTCCTCCGAGTGGACGAACTCCTGCGCTCGCCTCCAGCGAGCGCTTGATCTCGCGCCCTTGCTCGATCAGCGCCGGCAGCGCGGCCGACTCGACTGTGAGCCCGAGGTCGGCCACGCGCACCGAGGCGTAGAAGGCGCCGCCGTAGGCGACGTCCACTCGCACGACGCCGCGGCTCGTCGGCGCCTCGAGCCCCTCGGAGTGCACCCAGGCAGGGACGTTCCGGAAGCGGACGCGCTGGGGTCGGCCTCCGGCGACCGCGACCGAGACCGCCAGCCGCCCCGACGGAACGTCGACGACGAGCTCCGTCACCGGCTCCTGCACCCCCACGAGGCCCTCGTCGAGCGCCCAGGTCGCCAGCGCGATCGTCCCGTGGCCGCACGCGGTCGAGTAGCCGGCGTTGTGGAAGAAGACGACTCCGAGATCGGCGGCCTCGTCCTCCGGCTCCGTCACGAAGCAGCCGTACATGTCCGCGTGACCGCGCGGCTCGAAGACGAGGAGCTGCCGCACGTGATCCACGTGCTCGAGGGCCCAGCGTCGCTTCTCGAGAATCGTCCGCCCCTGCAGCTGCTCCACGCCGCCAGTGACGATTCGGAACGGCTCGCCCGCCGTGTGGTAGTCGACCGCCTCGATCTTCACGCCGAGCGCAGGAGCTCCCACGCGCGGGCGACGTCTGCCTCGGTGGTGCGGGCATTCCCGACCGCGAGGCGCAGGACGAAGCGGTCGCCGAGCCTCGTGTGCGAGAGGTACGACCTCGCCGGTCGCGTTCACGCGCTCCATCAGCTCCTCGTTCTCCTCGTCGGAGCCCTCCCGCCGGAAGCAGACGACGGAGAACGGGTACGGCGCCGCGATCTCCCAGCCGGGCTCCGCCTCGACCCACGAGGCGAAGAGGTGCGCGAGACGGACGTGCTCGCGGATCAAGGCCTGGAGCCCCTCGCGGCCGTAGCAGCGGATGACCGTCCAGAGCTTGAGCGCGCGGAAGCGGCGGCCGAGAGCCGGGCCGTAGTCCATCAAGTTCGTCACGTCCTCGACGCCGGTGCGTAGGTACTCGGGGAGGAGGCTGAAGGCGGCCCGGAGGGCCTCCGGCCGGCGCGTGTAGAGCGCCGAGCAGTCGACCGGCGTGAAGAGCCACTTGTGCGGGTTGACGACCAGCGAGTCGGCGCGCTCGACGCCCTCCATCGCCCAGCGATGCTCCGGACAGACGAACGCCGAGCCCGCGTAGGCCGCGTCCACGTGGAGCCAGGCGCCGTGCCGCTCGCACAGATCTGCGATCCCGGGGACGGGATCGACCGAGGTCGTGGAGGTCGTCCCGACCGTCGCCACGACCGCAGCCGCGTCGCCTTCGCCGAGACGCTCCGCGAGCGCGTCCAGACGGAGCCGAAACTCGTCGTCGACGGCGACCTTGCGCAGCTCCATCCCGAGGATCCGTGCCGCCTTGTCCACGGAGGAGTGCGCGTGCTCGGAGCAGAGGACGGCCCCGCCGGGCCTGAGCTCCCGCGCCGCCGCGAGCGCCGCAAGGGTCGATGTCGAGGCCGTGTCCTCGATGTGGCCGTGCAGGCCCTCGGGCAGCGCGAGAAGCTGCCGGAGCCAATCGAGCGCAACCTCCTCGAGCTCGGTGGCGGCCGGGCCGGTGCGCCACAGCATCGCGTTCACGTTGAAGGCCGCCGAGAGGAGCTCCGCGAGGATCCCCGGCTCCGAGCCCGTGATGGCGAAGTAGGCGAAGAACCGCGGGTGGTTCCAGTGGGTGGTGCCCGGGACGACGATCTCGTCCAGATCGCGGAGCACCGCCTCGAACGGCTCCGCCTCCTCGGGCGGCGAGGCGGGCAGCTTCGCGCGCACCTCGCCCGGCTCGACCGGGGCGCGCACGGGGAGATCCCGCATGGTCTCGAGGTAGCGCGCCACCCACTCGACCGCGGCGGCTCCGTCGCGCCGGAGATCGACCGACCCCGCGGGCGCGACCCCCGCCGCCGCCTGGGGACGTCGCTCACGAGCCGAGCAGCTTCCTGATCTCCGGCCACGGGCGCGTGTTCACGATGTCGTCCTTCGTGAGCCAGCCCCGGCGGGCCTGGAAGACACCGAGCTCGAGGTTCGCAAGCTCGTGGACGCGATGGGCGTCGGTCGAGACAACGATCTTCACGCCGGCCTGAACCGCCGCGCGCGCGATGCGTGTCCTTGAGGTCGAGCCGGTCCGGTTGCGAGTTGATCTCGAGGAACGTGCCGGCGGCGGCCGCCGCCGCAAAGACCGCATCGAGGTCGAGATCGTACGGCGCGCGGAGGTTCAGCTTCCGGCCCGTCGGGTGCCCGATGCAGTCGACATGCGGGTTCTCGATCGCAGCCACGAGCCGCCGCGTCACCTCCTCCCGCGGCGCGTCGAAGCCGGAGTGGATCGAGGCCATCACCCAGTCCCTCTGCGCGAGCGTCTCGTCGTCCACGTCGAGCGTCCCGTCCCGCTGGATGTCGACCTCGATGCCGAGGAGCACCTCGATCCCGTCGAGCCGCTCGTTCAGGGCCGCGATCTCCTCCGTCTGACGGTCGAGGAGGTCGCCGCGCAACCGCTTCGCGTGATCGCAGATCGCGACGAAACGATGACCGAGCTCCGTCGCGGCCGCGACCATCTCTTCGAGCGTCCCGCGGCCGTCCGACCAGGTCGTGTGCATGTGGAGGTCGCCCTGGACGTCGGCGAGCTCCACCAGATCGGGAAGCTCGCCTCGCGCGCGCGGCCTCGAGCTCGCCCCGGTTCTCTCGAAGCTCCGGCGGGATCCACTGGTAGCCGAGCCGCTCGTACACGGCCTCCTCGTCCTCGGCCTTGTGAACCTCGCCTGTCTCGACGTCCTCGATCCCGTACTCCGAGACCGAGAGCTTCCGCCGCACCGCATCCTCGCGGAGCGCGACGTTGTGGTCCTTGGCGCCGGTGAAGTGCTGGAGCAGGTTGCCGTACGCACTCCGGCGGGACGACCCGGAGGTCGAAGCGAAAGCCGTCGTAGGAGACGACGGTCGCCTTCGTCGGGCCGTGCGCCGCCACCTCGGCGACGCGCGGATGCGACACGAAATGAGCGGTGAGCGCCGCCGGATCCGAGGAGGTTGCGATCAGGTCGACGTCGCGCGTCGTCTCGGCACGGCGGCGGGCGCTCCCGGCCTCGGAGACCCGATCGCACGCCGGATGCTGCGCGAGCTCGGCGACGACCTCGCGAAGGACGGGCAGCACGCGGCCGAGCAGCACGCGTCCGGTGTCGACCTCCGTCCGCGGGTCGGGGCGGGAGAGAGCGGCGAGCACGCGCTCCTCGGTCTTCGGCCCGAGGCCCGGAAGCTCGCGGAGCCGCTGCGCTTCGGCGGCCGCCCGGAGGTCGTCCATCGACTTGACGTCGAGCTCCTGCCAGAGGCGACGGGCCGTCTTCGGGCCGAGGCCGGGCACGTGCATGATCTCGACGAGCCCCGGTGGGATCTTGTCGCGGAGCTTCGCGAGCGCACGGAGGTCGCCTGTCTCCACGAGCTCGACGATCTTCGCCTCGATCGTGCCGCCGACGCCGGGGATCTGCGTGGCCGTTCCGTCGATCGCGAGGCGCGCGACGGGCGCAGCCGACTCGCGGATGCGCGTGGCCGCCCGCCGGTAGGCCGACAGACGGAAGGCGTCGGCACCGTCCAGCTCGAGCATGTCCGCGAGGAGCTCGAACCGCTCGGCGAGCTCCGCGTTGCGCGGCAGCCCCTCCCGCGCGGCGGATTCGGTCTGCTCCGACACCCCGGCGATGATATGCCGCGTGCGCCTCGCCATCTGCATGCCGACGTACAACGAGCGCGAGAACCTCGAGCCGATCGTCCGGGCGCTCGGCGAGCGTCTTCGAGGAACACGATCTCGACGGCTCCGTTCTCGTGATCGACGACGACTCGCCCGACGGCACGGGTGAGGTGGCCGACCGGCTGGCGGCGGAGCTTCCGTGGGTCGGCGTGCTGCACCGGGCCCGCAAGGAGGGACTCGGCCCTGCCTACCTCGCCGGCTTCCGGCGCGTCCTCGGCGAGGGAGCCGATCTCGTGCTGGAGATGGACGCGGACTTCTCGCACGATCCGGCCGATGTCCCGCGCCTCGTCGCGGCGGTCGAGGAGGTCGACCTGGCCGTCGGCTCACGCTACGTCGAGGGAGGAGGCGTGCAGAACTGGGGCCCGATGCGCCGCGCGGTCAGCCGGCTCGGCTGCCTCTACGCCCAGGTCATCCTCGGCCTCGGCGTGCGCGACGCGACCGCGGGGTTCAAGTGCTTCCGCCGGGCCGTCCTCGAGGCGCTTCCGCTCGACCGCATCTCCACCCGCGGCTACGCCTTCCAGATCGAGACGACCTACCGCGCGGGCCGGGCCGGGTTCCGGGTCGGCGAGGTTCCGATCACGTTCGTCGACAGAACGGTGGGCACCTCGAAGATGAGCCGCGGGATCGTGGTCGAGGCGATGGTGAAGGTGCCGACGCTTCGGCTCAAGGCCGCGTTCGGGCGTCTTTGACGGTGGGTATAGTCGCCGCCGTGGCACACGTTCCCGACGTCACCGACTCGAGCTTCGACGCAGGAGGTCGCGCAGTCCGACCTGTCCGGTCGTGGTCGACTTCTGGGCCCCCTGGTGCGGGCCGTGCCGGATGATCGAGCCGATCATGGACGAGATGGCGGAGCGAGCACGGGGCGCGCGTCAAGTTCATGAGGATGAACGTGGACGAGAACCCGCAGACGGCGGCGCGCTACAACGTCCTCTCGATTCCGATGGTGGTGCTCTTCGAGGGCGGCGAGGCGCGGACACCGTCGTCGGCGCCCGCCCCCGGAGTCACTACGAGGGCGCCTGGGAGCAGTGGCTCGCGCCCCGCGAGGCCGCCCCGCCCGAGTCGGCACCGCTCTGACGCGCTCAGGCCGAGGCAGTGAGGAGCCGCGTTCCCGCCCCGGTGTGAACCTGAGCCGATTGAGACCCGCCAGAAGCTGACCTGTGAACGACGCGGCACGGTCCCGTCACAGGCCGGCACAGTTCCGCGCGGATTTCCTCGGTAGGCTCACACCGAGCGGTGGCGGCACCCCCACCCAGGGTGGGCGCGCGCGTGGAGACGAGGTCGCGCGCCGGGGTCCGGACCGAAGCGGCGACGGAGCTGCGCGCCCCGCCTCCCGTCCCGAGGGGCCGCAGTGTTAAGGACGCGCTAACCCGCCGTTACAGGCTGATGGATGGGCTTGTGTGGGTCGAAGGACTCTCGGTAGCTTCGCCGCAGAGCCATGCTCGATCCCTTCATCCACCTCCTGAACGACCAGACGCCGCTCGCCCCCTGGGGACGGTTCGTCATCATCGCCGCGCTCTTCCTGTCTGCGTGGCTGGTCTCGCGCGCCGCCGCCATGGTCGCCGGCCGCGTGCTCACCTGGCACGACCGGCGCCACGCCGACGTCGAGGAGCGCCGGCTGGGCGAGAAAATCGCCGAGATCAAGCGGCGTGAGACCTCCGTCGCAATCGTCCGCACGTCCATCGCCTACGTCGCCTTCTCCGTCGCCGCGGTGCTCTCGGTCGCGCAGCTCGCGGGCGGCGTCGACCGTCTCGCCGCGATCGCGGGGGGCGTCTTCGCCGTGCTCGTCGCCGCGTTCATCGCGCAGCGGTTCCTGATCGACCTGATCGCCGGCTTCGCGATGTTCGTCGAGCGCTGGTACTCGGTCGGCGACACGATCGTGCATCCACGCCGCCCACGAGCTGCAGGGCGTCGTCGAGGACGTCTCGCTCCGCCGCACGCGCATCCGCGCCGTGACCGGCGAGGTGATCAACGTCCACAACTCGCAGATCATCGCTGTACGAAGTGCTCCCCTCGGGCGTGAAGGAGCTCGCACTCGAGCTCTTCGTGAACGACCGGCAGGAGGGCGTGGACGTGCTCGACACGATCGCGCTCGATGGTTCCCGAGGGCCCGACGACGTTCATCCGGCGCCCCTGGATCGAGCAGATCGAGGAGCTTTCCCCCTCGCTCGTCCGCATCACCGTCCGCACGACCATCGCGCCGGGCCGCGAGTGGCTCGCCGAGGCCTTCTTCCCGGATCTCCTCAAGGAGCGGGCGCACGACGGGCCTCCTCGTGCACGGACCGGTCACCCTCGCCGTCGACGAGCGCGCGACGACGCACGTTCGCCCGGGCGAGCGCGACAACCCGCTGGAACGCCAGGCGCGACGAGCGCGCCTCGCAGGCGGCCTAGCCGGGCGAAGTGCTCCCAGCCCGCCAGATCGAGCGGCTCGTCGCCGCGCCGGATCTCGACGCCTTCTCCCGCCTCGCAACGGCCTACCACCGGGAAGGTCTGGACCTCCGAGTCCGTCGGCGAGAGCACGGCGAGCAGCTCGTAGTCCTCGCCGAGCGTCCAGAACGGCTCGTCCGCGGTAGACGCTCCAGGCCGGCGGCAAGCGGGAGCCGGTCGACGTCCACCACGATCCGGCAGCCCGAGCGCTCGGCGATCCGGGCCGCGTCGGAGGCGATGCCGTCCGAGAGATCCATGAGGGCGTGGGCAGTGCGCGCGAGCAGCCTTCCCTCGGCGAGCCGAAGCGGCGGTCTCCGGTGGCGCTCGACAAGCTCGTCGAACCCCGGCAGGCCGGCGCGGAGCGCGTACAGGCCGGCGGCCGACCCGCCCGAGCGGGCCGGTGACGACGAGGACGTCGCCCGGCTTCGCCCCAGCCCGGCCGGGCACGCGCTCCGAGCGGCCGAACGCGGTCACGACGACCGCGACGTGGCCGGCCTCGCTCGTGTCCCCTCCGACGACCGGCACGCCTGGCTCGTTCAACCCCTCGTAGAGGGCGACCACGTCGCCCGCGTCGGATTCCGCGGGCAGGCCGACCGAGACGAGGAGCGAGGTCGGATTCGCCCCCATCGCCGCGAGGTCGCTGAGGTTGACCGCCGCCGCCTTGTAGCCGAGGTCGCGCCACGACGTCCAGTCGAAGCGGAAGTGGATGCCCTCGAGGAGCACGTCCTGCGAGACCACGAGCCCGTCGCCGAGGAGCGCACCGTCGTCGCCGATCTCGCGCGCGAGTCCTCGCCGCTCGAGCTCCCGCGAGGAGCCCGACTTCACCGAGCTCGGACAGACGCAAGGTCGAGCACGTCGACCGGGCCGGAGCCCGCGCCGATGCTGTAGCCGGCGCGGACGGCCTCGGTCGCGATCTCGGCTGCGCCGCGCGCCGCGTCCTCGAGGCTCTCGCCGCGCGCGAGGAGGGCGGCGAGGCGTCGCCGAGTGCGTGCAGCCCGCGCCGTGCGTCGTCTCCTCCCCGTAGCGCTCGACCGGGATCGGCACGTGGCGCTCGCCGTCGAAGAGCCAGTCCACCGCCTCGTCGCCGTGCCCGCCGGTGACGACGACCGCGCCGGCGCCGAGCGGCGTGGATCGCGCTCGGCGAGCTCCTCCCGGTTCGCGCTCAGCGAGTACGGGACACCAGCGAGCACGCACGCCTCGTGCAGGTTCGGCGTCACCACGGTCGCGAGCGGGAGCAGTCGCTCGACCAGCACCGAGACGGCGTCGTCGCGCAGGAGCTGCGCACCAGAGGCGGCGACCATCACCGGGTCGACGACGAGCGGGACCCGGTGGCCGTCAAGGAAGTCGGCGACCGTCTCGATGATCGGCGCGCTGAAGAGCATCCCGGTCTTCGCCGCGTCCGACGCCGATGTCGTCGAAGACCGCCTCGAGCTGCGCGCGGATGAATGGCCAGCGGCGCCTCGTGGACCGAGCGCACCTCGGTCGTGGTCTGCGCGGTCAGCGCGACGACCGACAGCTCATGCCGTGGCAGCCGAGGCGCGCGAACGCCTTCAGGTCGGCCTGGATGCCGGCGCCGCCGCCGGAGTCCGACGTGGCGATCGTGAGACAGCGCGGTGGTGTCAACGTCCTCCCTTCGCCGGTACGAACCGGATCAGGTTCAGCGGGTGTGATCTCAGCCCGGTCGGGGCACCCCGGTTCGGCGAGCCTAGCACACGTGCGTCGTCGGCCCCACTGCCGGTTTGACGACGACGGAGGAGCTCGACGGGACGCCCGCGCTAGCGGATCGGCGCGAGTCGGCCTGACGTGCCACCCGTTCGCGAACGACTACGACTCGGTAGCGCCGCGTCGTGCGCTCACGACCCCCTGCGTGGCCTCCTCCCGGTCGTCTTGAATGGGACGGTGGCCGTCGAGTCCTCGCCTGGGACGAGCTCCTCGCCGCCGAGGAGATCGTCTTCCGCACCGAGCTAACGGCGAGGAGGCGCGCGTCGTCCCGCTGCCGGACGAGTCTGCACCCGCGGGTCGTCGAGGCGCTCGACCGGCGCGGGCTCGGCGTCGCTCTACGCGCACCAGGCGGAGGCCTTCGCAGCGGCGCAGCGCGGCGAGCACGTGATGGTCTCCACCGGCACGGCGAGCGGGAAGACGCTCGCGTTCAACCTCCCGTCCTGAACGCGCTCGCCGCCGACAGCCGAAGGACCGCGCGCTCTACCTCTACCCGACGAAGGCGCTCGCGCAGGACCAGGCTCGCTCGCTCGCCGCGCTCGGCTGCCGCGGGCTGCGCGCCGCGATCTACGACGGCGACACCGAGCCCGAGCAGCCGCTGGCAGATCCGCAAGTGGGCGAACGTCGATCCTCACGAACCCGGACATGCTCCACGTCGGGCTCCTGCCCGCACCACGACCGCTGGGGCGACGTCCTCCAGAACCTCCGCTACGTCGTCGTGGACGAGGCGCACGTCTACCGGGGCGTCTTCGGCTCGCACGTCGGCAACGTCCTGCGCCGCCTGCGCCGCGCGGCCGCGATCTACGGCGCCGAGCCGCAGTTCCTGCTCGCCTCGGCGACGATCGCGAACCCCGGCGAGCAGGCGGCGCGCGCTCCTCGGGCTCGACGTGACCGTGATCGCCGACGACGCCGCGCCGCGCGCCGAGCGCACGGTCGCCTTCTGGAACCCGCCGCTCCTGGACGAGGAGCTGGGCCTACGCGCGAGCCCGCTCGGCGAGGCGGCGCGCATGCTCGCGCGACGCTCGTCGGCGCGCGGCCAGCGCACGATCTGCTTCGCCAAGAGCCGGCGCGCGGCCGAGCTCGTCCACCGCTTCGCCTGCGAGCGGCTCGACGCGGCGACGGCCGCGCGGCTCTCCCCGTACCGGGCGGGCTACACGCCGGAGCAGCGGCGCGAGATCGAGCGGCGGCTCGTCGAGGGTGAGCTCCTCGGCGTCACCGCGACCGACGCGCTCGAGCTGGGAATCGACGTCGGCCTCCTCGACTGCGCGATCTCGGTCGGCTTCCCGGGGACGGTGGCGAGCCTGCGCCAGCAGTGGGGCCGCGCCGGGCGGCGCTCGCACGGGCTGGCCGTGCTGTCGCGTCGCGAGGACGCGCTCGACCAGTTCTTCATGCGCGAGCCGGAGGCGCTCATGGGCCGGCGGGTCGAGGCGGCGATCCTCGACCACGCGAACCCGCGGATCCTCGACGGCCACGTCCGCGCGGCCGCGTTCGAGGCGCCGACTCGACGACGGCGACGCGCGCGACGCTCGGCCCGGAGGCGCTCGAGCGCGCGGCGGTGCTCGCCGAGACCGGCGACCTGAAGCGCACGAAGGCCGGCTTCGTCTGGGCCGGCCGCGACTACCCCGCCGGCCGTGTTCGCGCTTCGCTCGACGAGTCCCGACGTCGTTCTCGGTCGTGGAGGCGCGACACCGGCGTCAGTCCTGGGAACGTCGGAGCGCGAGCGCGCCTACTCGACCGTCCACGAGGGCGCGATCTACCTCCACATGGGCGAGTCCTACCGCGTGCTCGCGCTCGACCTCGAGGCCCGGGCCGCACTCGTCGAGCGCTTCGAGCCTCGACTACTACACGCAGGCCAAGAAGGAGACGACGACGGCGATCGAGGAGGTCGAGCTCCGCGGGCGGCGGCTCGGGCTCGACCTCTGCGTTCGGCCGCGTGTCGGTGACCGAGCAGGTCATCGGCTACCAGAAGAAGTCGATCCGGGACGGCGCCACGCTCGACCTCGTCGCCGCTCGACCTGCCGGAGACGACGTTCGAGACCGAGGCGGTCTGGTACCTGCCCGAGCCCGGGCAGCTCGACGGCCTCGAGGCGATGCCGCGGCTCCTCGGCACGCTGCACGCGGCCGAGCACGCGATGATCGCGCTCCTGCCGCTCTGGGCGATGTGCGACCGCTGGGACATCGGCGGCCTCTCCACGAACCTCCACTTCCAGACCGGCCGCCCGACGATCTTCGTCTACGACGGACACCCGGGCGGCGTCGGGATCGACGCGCCGCGGCTACGACGCAGTTCGAGGGCTGGGTCGGAGACACGGCGCGCATGCTCGCCGGCTGCCCGTGCGAGCGCGGCTGCCCCTCCTGCGTCCAGTCGCCCAAGTGCGGGAACCTGAACGAGCCGCTCGACAAGGCCGGCGCGCACACGCTGCTCGACCGGATGCTCTCGGCGCGGTAACCGCTCCTGTCGATTTTCGGAAGGCTCGTTCGTCGTAGAGTCGAACCCGACGAAAGGAGACCCCATGCAGTACCTGCTTCTCATCTACGGCGACGAGGCGGCCGGAAACGAGCGCTACGAGCAGATGAGCGAAGAGGAGCGCAACGCCGACATGGGTCGGTGGTGGACGTACACCGAGGAGCTGCAAAAGAGCGGGCAGCACGTCTCGGGCGAGGCGCTCCACCCGACGGGGACCGCGAAGACGGTCACCCTCAAGGACGGGAGCCCACTGGTCACCGACGGCCCCTTCGCGGAGACGAAGGAGCAGCTCGGCGGCTTCTACCTCGTCGACGTCGAGAACGAGCAGCAGGCGCTCGACTGGGCGGCGAAGATGCCCAACCTGCCACACGGCTCGGTCGAGGTGCGCGAGGTCATGGTCTTCGACGCGCCGTAAGCGTCGAGAGCCGAGACGCCGTGCGCTACCTGCTCCTGGTCTACTCGCCCGAGGAAGGCCCGGCGTCGCTCCCCGGCGAGGCCGAGAGCGTCCTCGCCTCCCACGAGCTCGAGCCCGTGACTACGGCGACCTCGGTTCGCGTACGCGCGGACGAGACGCTGCTCACCGACGGGCCGTTCGCCGCGACAGAGGAGCGGCTGGGCGGCGTCTGCGTCGTCGACGTCGAGTCGCTGGACGAGGCGCTCGAGCTCGCGGAGCGGATCCCGGCCGCCCGCGAGGGCACCGTCGAGATCCGGCCGGTGGCGATCCGGAGGGAGGCGGCCGCGTAGACGCGGTCGCCTCCGTCTTCCGCGAGGAGTTCGGACGCTCGGTCGCGATCCTCGCCCGCGTCCTCGGCGACCTCGATCTCGCCGAGGAAGCCGTTCAGGACGCATTCGCGACGGCGGTCGAGCGGTGGCGACGCGACGGCACGCCTGCGAACCCCGGCGCCTGGATCGTCACCACGGCCCGCAACCGCGCAATCGAGCGGATCCGCCGGGACCGGACGTTCGAGCGGAAGCGCGAGCTTCTCGCCCGCCTCGAGGCCGACGCCCGCGCGGAACGTGACATGGACGAGCCGACCATCCCCGACGAGCGCCTCGCCCTGGTCTTCGCCTGCTGCCACCCGGCGCTCGCGGTCGAGGCCCAGATCGCCCTCACGCTGCGCATGCTCGGCGGCCTGACGACGGACGAGATCGCGCGTGCGTTCCTCGTCCCCGAGGCGACGATGGCGCAGCGCCTCGTCCGCGCGAAGCAGAAGGTCCGGAAGGCCGGGATCCCGGTCCGTGTGCCGCCCGACCACCTCCTGCCCGACCGGCTCCAGGCCGTTCACGCCGTCATCTACCTCGTCTTCAACGAGGGGTACGGGCCGCCGCCGCGTGACGAGCTCCTCGACGAGGCCATCCGCCTCGGCAAGCTTCTCGCCGTCCTCATGCCCGACGAGCCCGAGTCCCTCGGCCTCCTCGCGCTCATGCTCCTCCACGACGCGCGCCGGCGGGCGCGCGTCGACGCGGTGGGAGAGCTCGTCCTCCTCGACGATCAGGACCGGACGCTCTGGAGCCGCGAGCGGATCGCCGAGGGCCGGCGCGTCCTCGACCGCGCGATCCGGCTCCGCCGGCCCGGGCCGTACCAGCTCCAGGCCGCGATCGCGGCGCTCCACTCCGAGGAGGAGACGAACTGGCGCGAGATCGCCGCTCTCTACGCGCGCGCTCGAAGAGCTGGCCCCGTCGCCCGTGGTCGCAGTTGAACCGCGCGGTGGCGGTCGCCCTGGCCGAGGGTCCCGCCGAGGGCCTCGAGCTCCTCGACGCCCTCGGCGACGAGCTCGGCTCCTACCACCTCCTCCACTCCGCCCGCGCCGATCTGCTCCGACGGCTCGAGCGCGCCGACGAGGCGGCGGCCGCGTACCGGCAGGCGCTCGAGCTCGCGCCGAGCGAGCCGGAGCGGCGCTTCCTCGCCCGCCGCCTGGCCGAGCTCGACTAGCCGGCCGCGAGCCGGAGCGCGAGTTCGACAGCGTCGGCCGGAGACGTCGGCCCGTTCCACCCCGTCGCCCTCGACCGCCCAGCCCGGCTCGAGGACGACGACGGGACGAGCGAGAACACGCGCGAAGGCGATCTCGGCGAGCGTTCCCCAGCGACCGCCCACCGCGATGACGACGTCTCCGGACGCGACGACCGCGAGGTTCCGCGCGTGGCCGATCCCGGTCGCGACGACGTGGTCGACCCAGGGATTGGCCGCCGCGCGCGACTCGCCCGGCACGATCCCGATCGTGGTGCCGCCGGCGGCCTTGGCGCCCCGGCAGGCCGCCGCCATCACCTCGCCGAGCCCACCGGTCACGACCACGCAGCCCCGCTCCGCGAGCAGCCGTCCCGACCTCTTCCGCGCCGCGCCTCCCATTCGGCGCCGCTGCCGATGACGGAGACCTGGAGAGCCATGCCGGCGACGCTACATCGTCTAGGAACGATCCGACGCCGCGAGACACGCGCGCGCGAGACTACGGCTGTGGGCGCACGCCGAAACGCACGCGGGGGCGTCCTCATCGTCGGCGGCGGGTTCGCCGGGAGCTACGTCGCACGTCTGCTCGGCCGTGCGCGGCGCAACCATCGTGAGCCGCGAGAACTTCATGCTCTACACGCCGCTCCTCCCGGAGGCGGCGTCGGGAACGCTCGAGCCGCGGCACGTCGTCGTCCCGCTCCGTCTCATGTGCCCGCACGCCGAGCTCGCTCCTCGGCACGCGCGAGAGCGCACGACCGCAGGCGCACGCCGCGTCACAGGTCGCAGACCGAGTCGGAGCGCCTCGGCTCGGCTACGAGCAGCTCGTCGTCGCGCGTCGGCGCCGTCGCGCGCACGCTCCCGATTCCCGGACTCGCCGAGCACGGGCTCGGCGTTCAAGGACCTCGCCGACGCCGATCTTCCTCCGGAACCACGTGCTGCGCCAGCTCGAGGCGGCGAGCGCGGCGGCCTCGCCGGCCGACGCCGGCGCGCACCTGACCTTCGTCTTCGTCGGCGCCGGGCTACGCGGGCGTCGAGGCGCTCGCCGAGCTGTCGGACCTCGTTCGCGACGCGCTCCGCCACTACCCCGAGCTGCGCGACGAGCCGCAGCACTGGGTGCTCGTCGACGCGGCGCCCGAGATCCTCCCGGAGATCCCGACGCCGGCTCGGCGACTACGCGGCACGCGAGCTGGCGGCGCGGGGCGTCGACATCCGGGTCGCGACGACGCTCGCCGAGCTCGGGCCCGGCGACGCGCGCTGCTCTCGGACGGCGAGACGCATCCCGACGCGGACGCTCGTCTGGACGGCCGGCGTGCGGGCGAACGCCCGTCGCCTCGCGACGCTCGGGCTGCCCGTCGACGAGCAGGGCGCGTCCGCGTCGACGCCTCGCTCCGCGTCGAGGGCCGCGACCACCTCTGGTCGCTCGGCGACTGCGCGCGCGTTCCCGAACGAGGCGACGCCCGGCCATCCCGACCCGCCCACGTGCCAGCATGCGCTGCGCCAGGCACGGCGGCTCGCCAGGAACCTCCGGCGGGGAGCGCACGGCCTACCGCTACCGCATGCTCGGCCAGGTGGCCACGCTGGGCCGCTACAAGGGGATCGCCGACGTGATCGGGCTCCGCCTGCGCGGCTTCCCCGGCTGGTTCGTCACGCGGACGTACCACCTGTACCAGCTCCCGCTCTTCTCGAGGAAGCTGCGCGTCGTCGTCGACTGGACGGTCGCGCTCTTCTTCCGCCGGGACATCGCCGAGCTGGGCATGCTCGGCCACCCGTCGCATCCGGGCGAGACGGCCGGCGGCAGCTCGGCACCACCCAAGACCTCCGACCTCGAGCGGGCCAGCACGTTCGAGTCGAGCCTGCGGGAGCTCGCCGCCGACCGCACGACGCCGTTCGATCTCGGGCTCGAGCACGTCACCCCGTCGCTCCCGTCCATGTGGGACCTGAACTTCCTGCGGATCGACCGGGCGGAAGGCCTGGAGGCGACCGACCTCGCCGAGCTTGCCGACACGCTCCAGGGAGACGCCGGGGTGCGGCACCGCCGCCTGAGCATCCCGTCCGAGGAGGAGGGCGCCCGCCTGGCTACGGGCTTCCGCACGCTCGGCTGGGACGTGACGCGCTACCTCGTCATGGTGCACCGCGGCCGCGCGCCGGCCCCGAGCGCGGATGCGCCGGTCGAGCAGGTCGACGCCGACCGGCTCGCAGGCCTCCGGACGGTCATCTCGCGCGAGTCGCCGGGCACGCCTAGCGGCGAGGTCGTACGAGAGATCGTGGCGGGCGCGAGGCGCGTGGCCGAGGCCGGGAACGCGCGCCACTTCGCCGTGCTCGTCGAGGGCGAAGTGGTGGCCGCGGCCGACCTCTTCTCCGACGGCCGCACGGCCCAGATCGAAGATGTGGCGACGCTGCCCGAGCATCGCCGTCGCGGCTACGGCCGCGCCGTCACCGAACGCGCCCTCGCAGAGGCGATCGCCGAGGGACACGAGTTCGTCTTCCTCGTGGCGGACGACGACGACTGGCCCAAGGAGCTCTATCGGCGGCTGGGCTTCGAGGCGGTCGGCTGCACCTACGCGTTCACGCGAGCGAGTCCAGCGCAGCCTTGAGCGACTGGCGGCCGTGGAGGACGGGCTCGAAGAGGTCGCCGTGCTCTTCGACGCGGCCGCGCACCACCTCCATCGTGAATCGCGAGCGGGTCGAGGTCGTCGGTGACCTCGTCCCAGCGAAGCGGCGTCGAGACCGGCGCGCCGGGTCTCGGGCGCACGGAGTAGACGGATGCGATCGTCTTCCCCTCGCCGTTCTGGTTCGCGTCGATCAAGACGCCGCGGCGCTTGGCCTTCGACCACTCGGTCGTGACGAGCCCCGGGTGCGCGCGGGCGAGTGCGCCCGCGACGACCTCCGCGAACGCGCGCGTGTCCGCGTAGGTGTGCCGGCGCGAGACGGGGACGAGCACGTGGATCCCGTCCGACCCGCTCGTCTTGGCGTACCCCTCGAGCCCGAGGCCGTCGAGGACCTCCTTGACGAGGAGGGCGACGCGGACGGTCTCCGGGAAGCCGACGTCGGGCGACGGGTCGAGGTCGAAGAGGCAGAAATCGGGCCGGTCGGGCTTGTCCACCCGCGAGTACCAGCAGTTCATGTCGATGCAGCCCATGTTCGACCATCCAGAGGAGCGCGAGCTCGTCGTTCACGAGCGGATAGGAGATCGTCCGCTTCTCCCGCGTCTGGCGCGAGGTCGAGCGATACGAGCGCGTCGGGATCCAGTCGGGCATGTGCTTCGGCGCGTCCTTCTGGAAGAAGAAGCTGGCCCTCGATCCCGTCGGGGTAGCGCTTCATCGTGAACGGGCGGTCCTTCAGGTGCGGGACGAGCGCGGGCGCAACCTCGCGGTAGTAGGCGAGCAGGTCGCCCTTCGTGATCGCCGTCCTCCGGGAAGAAGACCTTGTCCAGGTTCGAGAGCTTCGAGCGTGCGCTTGCCGCGTTCCGGATCTCCGTCTCGAGTGGAAGCTCGCGCCGCACCTCCTGCAGGCGGCTTGTCGTCGCGCAGGCCCAGGTAGCGAGGCGCGCGCAGGTGGCCGTCGTGCGTCCACTCGGCGAACTCGACCTCGGCGACGAGCTTCGGCGTCACCCAGACGACCTCGTCCTTGCGCACGCGCGGCATCTTCGGCGACCGGGTTGAACGGGCGGCGTCTTGCGCTCGAGCGGGCGCAGCTTCGCGAGAAGACGCTCGATCTCCTCCTCGGCGAACCCCGTGCCGACGTTGCCGACCCAGACGAGCTCGCTTCCCCGCTGCACGGCGAGCGACGAGCGAGCCGAAGCCCGCCGAACGCCTGCCCTTGCCCTTCGTGTAGCCGACGACCACGAACTCCTGGCGCTGGGTCGGCTTCACCTTGAGCCAGTTCGCGGCTGCGCTTGCCCGGCTCGTAGCGCGGAGCTCGCCGTCTTGGCCATGACGCCCTCGAGCCCCTGCGCCTTGGCCGCCTCGAGCAGCGCCGCGCCGTCGTCGAACGCCTCGGAGAGCCGCACGACGTCGGCTCGCGCGGGTCGAGGAGCGCCTCGAGCCGCTCGCGGCGCTCGACTCAGCGGGACGTCGACGAGCGGCTCCCCGTCGACCTCGAGCACGTCGAAGACGTAGTAGACGAGCGGCGCGGTCGCCGCGCTGCATGGCCGAGAAGCTGGCGCGTCCCGTTCTCGTCGAGCGCGCAGACCTCGCCGTCGAGGACGCAGTTCGGCGTGCGAACGCGCCCGCGGAAGCGCCGCGCGCGACGGCCGCGAAGCGCTCGGTCAGGTCCTGTCGCGGCGGCTGCGCAGCGTCGACGTCGCCGCCGCGCACGTACGCGATCGTCGCGGTAGCCGTCCCACTTCACCTCGAAGAGCCAGCCCCGGCCGGTCGGAAGCTCCTCGGCGAGCGTCGCGAGCATCGGCGCGTACCGGCGCCCGCCGCGGCCGGTGCCGCGGCCTCCGGCCGTCGCGCTTGCGGAGAGCAGCCAGTTCTTCGGGTCGCCGCCGAGCTTGGCCGGGAACGAGCGTCCAGACGCCCCGCGAGCCGCTCGCCGTCGAGGCGGACGGTGAGGCCGCCGTCCCGCTTCTCCTCGACGAGCTCGTACGTGCCCCGATCCCAGATCTCGACCGTGCCGGCGCCGTACTGTCCCGCCGGGATCTCGCCCTCGAAGGTCGCGTACTCGAGCGGGTGGTCCTCGACGTGGACGGCCAGGTGCCGCTCGCCCGGCTCGAGCGGGACGCCCTTCGGAACGGCCCAGCTCGCGAGCGCGCCGTCGCGCTCGAGCCGGAAGTCGTAGTGGAGCCGCCGCGCGTCGTGGCGCTGCACGACGAAGATCGGGGCCTCGCCGCGGGCCGTTCTCGCCGCCGAACGGCTCCGGCGTCTTCCCGCGGCTCGCGCTTGCGCTCGTACTCGCCGAGTCGGGCCACGACCGAAGCATGCCCGACCAGCGCCTTCGATGTTTAGCCCGCACGTGCGGCGGAACAGATGGGCTTAGCTCTTGCTGCCGACCAGGGGGGGTTGGCAGCGGGGCCGGTGTCTTGCACCGGCCCCGACCGCTTTTGGACACATGTTGGCAACCTCCCCGCCGGCGCTGCCTGGTGACGGGCAGGTTTGCTCCGGTTACGGCGATTTTTGGTGAATACCCTGCTCTCGGGCTGCGGAAAAGCCTGTGGATCCTGTGGGTAACGGTGTCGACAGCTGTCGTCAGCCGACGAAGACGCCCATGGCGCGGAAACGCGGCCCGTCGGGCAAGCCGCCGTTCGCCGGATCCGACGCCCGCGACGGCGTCGAGCGACTCGGCGAGGCCCTCGCCGAGAAGCGTTGCCGCCTCGTCGTAGTCCGCGTGGGCGCCGCCTTCGCGGCTCGGGCACGATCCCGTCGATCACGCCGAGGTCGAGGCAGTGCCGCGCGTCCGGCTTGAACGCCGCCGCGGCCTTCTTCGCCTCGCTCGCGTCCCGCCAGAGGATCGCCGCGCAGCCCTCGGGCGAGATGACCGAGTAGATCGCGTTCTCCTGCATGAGCACCCGGTCGGTGACGGCGATCGCGACCGCGCCGCCCGAGCCGCCCTCGCCGATCACGCAGGCGACGGAGGGAACGCCGAGGCCGATCATCGCGAGCTGGCAGCGGGCGATCCACCCGCCCTGGCCGTGCTGCTCCGCGAGCGACTCCCGGGTACGCGCCCGGCGTGTCCACGAGCGTGACGACCGGGAAGCCGTGCCGGTCGGCGAGCTCCATCACGCGCATCGCCTTGCGGTAGCCCTCGGGGTAGGGCATGCCGAAGTTCCGGAACGTGCGCTCGCGGATGTCGCGGCCCTTCTGGTGGCCGACGAGCACGACCGGTCCGCCCGCTGGAAGCGGCCCAGGCCGGCGACGATCGCCGGGTCGTCGGCGACGGAGCGGTCGCCGTGCAGCTCGATGAAGTCGTCGAAGAGCCGCTCCACGTAGTCGAGCGTGTACGGCCGATCCTGGTGGCGGGCGAGCTCGACCGAGTGCCAGACCTCGTCGGCGGTCGGCTCGGCCGCGATCCGCTCGATCTGCCGCTCGAGCCGCGCGAGCTCGCCCGGAGACGCCGACGCCGCCGAGCAGCGGCAGGTTGCGCAGCTTCGCGAGCCGCTCGCGCAGGCGGAGCTGCTCGACCTCGTGCTCGCGGGGCTCATCGGCCATCGGCGGCCATCGGCGAAGAGGGAGAGGAGACGGCCGAGGAAGGGCCGCAGGTCGGGGCGGCGGACGATCGCGTCGACGTGGCCGAAGCGGCTGTTCGACTCCGCGAGGCCGAAGTCGTCGGGGAGCTTCTCCCGCGTCGTCTGCTGGACGACGCGCGGGCCGGCGAAGACGAGGAGCGCGCCGGGCTCGGCGACGATCACGTCGCCGAGGCTCGCGAAGCTCGCGAGCACGCCGGCCGTGGTCGGATGCGTCATGACGGCGACGAAGGGGCAGCGCGCCTCGCTGCAGGGCGTCCACCGCGGCGACCGTCTTCGGAAGCTGCATGAGCGAGAGGATCCCCTCCTGCATGCGCGCGCCGCCCGAGGCCGTCACCGCCACGAGCGGCGCGCGGCGCTCGGCCGCCCGCTCGCACGCGCGGGCGAACTTCTCGCCCACGACGCTTCCCATCGAGCCGCCCATGAAGGCGAAGTCCATGACGGCGAGCTCGCAGGGCCGGCGCTCGATCGAGGCGGCGCCGGCGACGAGCGCGTCGCCGAGCCCGGTCTCCATCTCGGCCTGGGCGAGCCGCTCCGTGTAGGCGCTTCAGGTCGAAGAACTCGAGCGGATCGGCCGAGCGGAGCTCGGCGTCCGCCTCGACGAACGTGCCGCGGTCGGCGAGCTGCGCGATCCGGTCGCGAGCGCGGACGGGGAAGTGGTGGCCGCACTGGGGGCAGACGCGGAGGTTCGCGTCGAGCTCGTCGTCGCGGTAGTGCGACCCGCAGCTGCGGGCACGTGTTCGGGTGCGGCTTGCCCGTCGTCCTGCCGGGCGGCTTGGCCCGCCGGTCCTCGATCGAGACGTCGATACGGCTCGGACATGGCGCCTATCCTACGGCCGGGCCGTCTAGAGACCGAGCGCGGCGGTGAAGCGGCCGAGCGCCTCGGCGTTGCCCGGGACGTCGGCGCGAGGCCCGTCAAGCCGGCGCCCGCGAGCGGCGCTGGCGGGCCGCGATCCGCCCGAGCGTGAGCCGCTCGCCTCCTCGGCGGTCGGCCCGTCCGGCTCGGGCATGAACGGCACGACGTCGTCCGCCGGGTCGAGCACGTCGAGGTCGAGCGCGACGTAGACGGCGTCGGCGCCCTCGAGCGCCGCTCGACCGCGTCGGCGCCGGGTGGAGCCCGGCCGCGGCGATGAACTCCTCCTCGGGCGGGTCGAGGTTCGCGGGCGCCGACGAGCGCGACGTCCTCGGGCGCGACCGTCCCGGCGTCGAGCAGCATCCGCAGCGGCATCCCCCAGTGCGTTGCCGCTCGGCGAGCTCTCCGGCGTGTTCAGGTCGCCGTGCGCGTCGAACCAGACGAGCGCGAGCCGCCCGTGGCGCGCCGCGAGCCCCTCGACCGCGCCGACGTGGGCGCAGCAGCAGCCGCCGAGGACGAGCGGCCGCTCGGGCAGCGCGGCCGCGAGCGCGAGGTTCTGCTCGTGCGAGCGTCTCCTCCTCGACGACCGCGACCTCCGGGATACGGGAGCGGCAGGCAGCGCGGCCTCCGCCATCGCCTCGCCGCCCGTGCCCCAGGCGCGCGGCACGCGGACGAGCCCGGCGCGCGAAGGTGCTGCCGCACGAGTGGCACTCGTACTCGGGCGCCGAGCGCGACGGCGGTGAGCGTCCGGCAGTGGGGACAGCGGGCGCGCAGCCGCGACATGCTCCGAGGCTACCGGCGGAACGAGCGCGTCGAGCGTGTCCGCCAGGCCGCTCGAGGTCGGTGAGCTCGGCCGCGCGCGGGTCGCTCGCTCGTCTCGCCCAGCCGGTTGATCCAGACCGCCGGGATGCCGAGCTCGGCGCCCGGCGCCGAGGTCGTGGAACGCGCTCGCGCGCGACGTGGACGTGGCGCGTCGGGATCGGCGTCCGTCGCGCTCGAAGAACCGCTCCCAGTGCCCGTGCGCCGGCTTGTAGGAGCCCGCGTCGTCGGCGGTCATCGTCGCGTCCACCGGGCACGCCGATCTGGCGAGCGACGCAGCCAGGAAGTCCGGATCGGTGTTCGAGAGGATCGCGAGCCGCCAGCCGCGCTCGCGCAGCTCCTCGAGCTCGCCCGGAACCTCGGGGAACGCGCCGCCACGTCGGAAGCGACTCGGCGAGCGCGGGCTCGTCCTCGGGAGCGAGCTCGAGGCCTTCCGCCTCGGCGAGCAGGCGCAGCGACTGCGTCAGGACCTCGCGGTACGGGAGGGCTCCGTCCAGCTCCACCCGCGGCTCGATCTCGTGGTAGCGCTCGAGCAGCTCGTCCGCGTCCGCGTCCGGCCAGAGGCGGGCGAGCGTCGCGCGGATCCCGCCGTTCCAGTCGATCAGCGTTCCGTAGCAGTCGAACGTCGCCCAGCGGTCAGCCACCCGAGGTGTACCTCATCCTCGAAGCGCTCGATCACGAGGCAGGCGTTGTGGCCGCCGAACCCGAAGTTGTTCGAGAGCGCGATGCTCGACCTGCACCTCGCGCGACTCGTTCGGGATGTAGTCGAGGTCACACTCCGGATCGGGCGTCCTCGTAGTTGATCGTCGGGGGCACGACCTCGTCGCGGACGGCGAGGATGCAGGCGATCGCCTCGATCGCGCCCGAGCCGCCGAGGCAGTGGCCGGTCGCGCCCTTGGTCGAGGAGATCGGGGTCTTCGCTCGCCTTCTCCTCGCCGAGCGCGAGCTTGATGACCCGCGTCTCGCTGCGCGTCGCCGAGCGGCGTCGACGTGCCGTGCGCGTTGATGTAGTCGATGTCGTCCGGCGAGACGCCGGCGTCCTCGAGCGCCATCGCGCATCGCCCGCGCGGGGTGCCGCCCGGTCGGGTCCGGCTCCGTCACGTGCTGCGCGTCCGAGGAGAGCCCGTAGCCCGTGACCTCGGCGTAGATCTTCGCGCCGCGCGCCTGCGCATGCTCGAGCGCCTCGAGGACGACGATCGCGCCGGCCTCGCCCATGACGAACCCGTCCCGGCCCGCGTCGAACGGGCGGCTCGCCTTCTCGGGCTCGTCGTTTCGCCGCGACAGCGCCCGCATGGCCCCGAAGCCCGCGATCCCGACCTCCGTGATGCCCGCCTCCGTCCCGCCGGCGAGCATGACGTCGGCGCGGTCGAGCCGGATCGCGTCCACCGCCTCGCCGATCGCCATGTTGGACGCGGCGCACGCCGTGCACTGCGAGGAGAGCGGGCCGCGCGTCCCGAGCTCCATCGAGACCCAGGCGGCGCCCATGTTGGGGATGATCGCGGGGATCGACTGCGGGTTGACGCGGTCGGCGCCGCGATCCTTCAGCGTGTAGGCGCAGTCCTGGAAGCTCCCGAGCCCGCCGATCCCGGTCGCGACCGAGACGCCGGTTCGCTCCGTCTCGCCGGCCGACGTCGATCCCGGAGTCCTCCTCGGCCATGCCGCGCAGCGGCGATGACCATCTGCGCGAAGCGGTCGATCTTCCGCGCCTTGCGGCGCTCGATCCACTGCGTCGGGTCGAAGTCCTTGAGCTCGCAGGCGAAGCTGGACCGGGAAGTCGCTCGCGTCGAAGAGCGTGATCGGGCCCGCGCCGCTCTCTCCTGCGGTCAGGTTCTTCCAGAAGGTCTCGGCGTCGTTCCCGAGAGGCGTTACCGCGCCCATCCCGGTGACGACGACGCGCCGACCGTTCGTACGCCCGTCTCCACTCATCTCGCCATCACATCCCCAAGCCGCCGTCGACGAGGAGAACTGCGCCGGTGACGAAGCTCGCCTCGTCCGAGCACAGGAACCGTACCGCGCGCGGCCACGTCCTCGGGCGTGCCGAGCCGTCCGAGGGCCGTCTCGCCGAGGAGGAACTCGCGGACCTCGTCCGAGAGCCCGCTCGTGATGCTCGGTCGTCGATGTAGCCGGGCGCGACCGCGTTCACGCGGACCCCGCGCGTGCCGAGCTCCTTGGCGAGTGCCTTCGTGAAGCCGATCAGGTCCCGCCTTCGAGGCGGCGTAGTTCGCCTGGCCGGGATTGCCGTGCAGGCCGACGAAGCTCGACATGTTCACGATCGATCCGGCGCGCCGGCGGAGCATCTTCCGCGCCACCGCACGGGAGGTGTAGAAGGCGCAGCTCAGGTTCGTGGCGAGGACGACGTCCCAGTCCTCGTCGCTCATCCGGGCGATCAGCGTGTCGCGCGTCACCCCGGCGTTGTTGACGAGGATGTCGACGTCGCCCAGCTCGGACTCGGTCCGCTCGACGAGTTCCCTGGCCTGCCCCGGATCGCTCACGTCGCCCTCGACGGCGAGACCGCCGATCTCGCCGGCGATGGCCTCGGCCTCCTCGCGGCTCGACCGGTAGTTCACGGCGACCTGCGCGCCGCCGCGTGCGAGCTCGCGGCAGATCGCAGCCCCGATCCCGCGGGAGCCGCCGGTCACGAGCGCGACCTTGCCGTCGAGTGAGCAGAAGCCCGCGCTAGACAGCCGCGAGCACCTCCTCGAGCTTGCGCATCGCCCGCCGGGTCCCCGACCGAGACGGTACGCGCGTCGGGGTCGCAGCGGCGGACGAGGCCGGAGAGCACCTGACCCCGGCCCGACCTCGACCCACGTGTCGACGCCGTCGTCGCCCAGGGCGCGCGACGGCCTGGGTGAACCGCACCGGCGCAGTCAGCTGCTCGAGCAGGACGCCGCCGATGCGGTCGGCCGGCTCGAGCGCCGCGGTGACGGTGGACATGAAGGGCGGCGACGGCTCGCGCCAGGTGACCCGCTCGACCGCCGGCCGCAGACGAGCCGCGGCGCCGGCGACGAGCGGCGAGTGGAAGGCGCCGGTCACGCGCAGCTTCACCGTGCGGCGGGCGCCGCGGGCCGTCGCCTCCTCGAGCAGCCGGTCGACCGACTCCTCGTCACCCGAGACGACGAGCTGGCCCGGGCAGTTGTAGTTCGCAGGCCAGACGCCCTCGATCCCGGCGCAGAGCTCCTCGACCACGGCGTCGTCGAGCCCGAGCACGGCGGCCATCGCGCCCGGCCGCTCGCGCGCGGCCTCGGCGGTGGCCTCGCCCCGCGCCGCAACGAGCGCGATCGCGTCGCGGTCCGAGAGCGCACCCGGCGGCCGCGAGCGCCGAGTACTCGCCCACGGAGTGTCCGATGACGACGGAGGGGGTGACGCCGAGCGTCTCGACCGCACGCAGGCACGCGAGCGAGGTGGTGACGAGCGCCGGCTGCTGCAGCTCCGTCTGGGTCAGCTCCTCCAGCGGCCCCTCGAAGCAGAGCCGCGCCACGTCGTAACCGAGCGCATCGGCAGCCTCGTCGTAGACCGCGCGGGCCTCCGGAAACTCGTCCGCAAGCTCGCGCCCCATTCCGACCGCCTGCGACCCCTGACCCGGGAAGCAGAACGCGACCTTCACCCGCGACGCCCCGTCCGACCACGTGAGACAGGCGGAGCCCCAGGTGTAGCCCGCCTCCGACCGCGCTCATGAGCACGCGCGTCCCTGCGCTCGAGCCTGCCCTCGTCGACGGCCTCGGCCAGGCCGATCGGGATCGAGGCGGCAGACGTGTTTCCGTAGCGCTGCGATGTTCGAGGAAGACCTTCTCCGGCGGGAGCCCGAGGTTCTTCGCGGCGTGGTCGATGATGCGCTTGTTCGCCTGGTGCGGGACGTAGAGGTCGATCTCGTCCACGGTCAGGCCGCACTCGTCGAGCAGCTTCTCCGCCGAGGAGACCATCACCCGCGTCGCGAAGCGGAAGACCTCCTGGCCGCGCATGCGGATCAGGTGCTGCTCCTCGGCCACGGTCTCCGCCGTCGTCGGGCAGCCGCGAGCCGCCGGCCGCGACGCAGAGATCCTTCGCCCCGGACGCCGTCGGCGCCGAGCTCGAAGCCCACGAACCCTCCCTCCTCGACCCGCTCGAGCACGGCCGCGCCGGCGCCGTCTCCGAAGAGGATGCACGTCCCGCGGTCCTCCCAGTTCACGATCTTCGAGAGCGTCTCCGAGCCGACCACGAGCGCCTTCGGCGAGGCCGTGCCGCTGAGACCGCGCCGTAGGCCTGCGCGAGCCCGTAGACGAAGCCCGTGCACGCCGCGAGAAGGTCGTACGCCGCCGCCCGATCGGCGCCGAGCCCGTCGCGCCGCGATCGCGGCGGTCGAGGGGAAGAGCATGTCCGGCGTCGACGTCGCGACGATGACGAGGTCCAGCTCCTCCGGGGTCGCGCCCGCCCGCTCGAGCGCCTGGCGGGCGGCGGGAAGCGCGAGGTCGCTCGCAGCCTCGTCGTCGGCAGGCGATGCGCCGCTCCTTGATCCCGGTCCGCTCGGCGATCCACTCGTCCGACGTGTCGACCATGCGCTCGAGGTCCGTCGTTCGTGAGGACCCGCTCGGGGACGTAGACGCCGACGCCCGTGATGCCGACCGGCACGCCGTTGGCTGCGACGCTCGCGATCATGGCTGGGAGTCGCGTGAGCGCGAACGTGAGCGTGCCGCGCACGGCGAGCTCGCCGTCGACGGTAGCCGTCGCCTTGCCGCGCCCGATCGGCCCGCGCAGGCGCTCGAGGTCGCAGACGAGCTCGAGCTGTCGCCCGGCTCGCACGATCCGCTTGAAGCGCACGTCGTCGATCCCGGCGAAGAGCGCGAGCTTGCCGCGGTTCGACTCCTCGGAGAGCACCGCCACGGCCCCGGCCTGCGCCATGGCCTCGACCATGAGGACGCCGGGCATGATCGGCCTGCCCGGGAAATGGCCGCGCAGGTACCACTCGTCCTCGCGCACGAGCTTGCGCGCGACGACCCGCGACCCGGGCTCGATCTCCGACGACTTCGTCCAGGAGCAGGAACGGCTCCCGGTGCGGGATGATCGCCTCGATCTCGCTCGCGGCCGAGCGGGCCCGTCACCGCGCGCCGTTCATCGTCCCCGAGATCACGCCCCCACGTCGTTGACGCGGCTCTTCGAGACCGGCGCGAAGGCGGGCGCGGCCGCGGTGGACGTAGCACTTGGCGGTGCCGACCGGCTTGCCCACGGCCCTCGCGATGTCCTCGTAGGAGAGCCCCAAGACGTCCCGCAGGACGACGACGGGCCGCTGGTCCGGCGTCAGGCGTGCGAGCCCCTCGACCAGGTCACGGCGGAGATCTCCGAGCACCGTCGCGCTGATCGGGTCGGCGTCCTCCCCCGCCGCCTCTTCGAGCTGCGGCAACGGCTCGGTCTGCGTGCAGGCGCGTCCGCTCCTGAGCGTCGCGGCACGTGTTGACGACGAGGCGGTGGAGCCACGTCGTGAACTGCGCCTCGCCGCGGAACTGGCGCAGCTTCGTGCAGAGCTTGACGAGCGACTCCTGGGCCGCGTCGCGCGCGTCCTCGAGGTCGCCCATGAGCTGACCGGCGAGCCGGTTCACCCGCGGCGCGTGGCGCTCGACGAGGACGTGCAGCGCCGGCGCGTCGCCGGCCTTCGCCTTCGCCACGAGCGCGAGATCGCCGAGCTTCCGGTAGGCCTGCAGGATCGGCACGGGCACCCTCTCTTCGGACAGACGGAACGAGGGCACGGTCGGTTGCACGGCAGGGTTAGTGTAGTCGCCGTGGTCGGGCGTGACCCAGCCGCCGACTCGCTCGAGCCCGGCGCCGTCGAGCCGCTTCTCCAGGGCGGCTTCGGTCGTCCCTATCTCTTCCACGAGCGCTGCGACTCGACGCAGGCGCTCCTCGAGCCGGGCCTGGAGGAGGGAGCAGTCGGCCGCCTGCGACGAGCAGACGAGCGGGCGAGGCCGTCTCGGGCGCTCCTGGGCGGCGCCGCCCGGAGCCGCCGTCCTCGTTTCGGTCCTCCTGAAACCGCCGCCGGAGCGGAAGGCGCCCGAGCTCTCGCTCGTCGGCGGCGTCGCGACGGCCCTCACCGTGGAGAAGGCGCTCGGGCTCGCGAGCCAGATCAAGTGGCCGAACGACGTCATGGTCAACCGGCGCAAGGTCGCCGGAATCCTCGCCGAGGCGCGGGACGACATCGTCGTCCTCGGCGTCGGGCTGAACGTGAACCAGGGTCGCGAGGAGCTGCCCGGCGACGCCGATGTCCCGCCGGCCTCCCTCTACACGGTCGACGGCGTCCGCCGGGAGCGGGCGCCGCTCCTCGCCGATCTGCTGCTAGAGCTCGAACGGGCCTACAAGCTCTGGGGCGCGGGAGGGATCGATGCGCTCTACACGGAGCTCGGCCCGCGCGACTTCCTGCGGAACCGCAAGATCTGGGTGGACGGCGAGGAGGGCCTCGCGGTCCAGATCGACCGCGCCGGCCGCCTCGAGGTCTCGATCGGCGGCGAGCGTCGCCTGGTCGAGTCGGGCGACGTGCGCTACGAGCGCTAGGCAGAGGCCTCGATCGCGAACGGCTGACCGGCTTCATCGTGTTCAGCGCCGAGTCCTGCGCCGAGATGGTCACCGAGCCGACGACGCCCGCGCCGCCTGATCGTCCTGACGCCGGCGCCGCGGCTGAGCCGCACGGTCGTCCGGCCAAAGCGGAGCGCCAGCCGCGCGGCCTCGCTCAGGCGTAGGCGGAGAAGCGTGTACCCGCGGTCGCGTCGTGCGGCGAGGACGCCGACGCGCGGAGCGCGCGTGTCGAGGACGAGTTCCTTGGCGAGGCTCCGGCGGCCGAGCGTGGTCGTCGCGTCCACCGAAAGGCGGAGGCGCCCGTCGGCGACGCGCCTGCCCGCCTCGCGCCCGTCCCACGTGAGCGTCTGCCTGCCCGGCCCGCGGCGGCCGCTCGGAAGGAGCGTCGCGACGACGCGAGAGCCGACGAGGACGCGCGCCCGGACGGTCGCCTCCTTCGCGAGCTCGAAGGAGACGGCGACCCGCTCGCGACGCCCGTCGCCGTTCGGCGAGAAGTAGGTGGGGGATGCGGCGAGTCGACCGAGAGTCCGGTCGACGACGACGCTGCCCGTCCCGGCCGACCGCTCGCTGCCGGAGGTGACCTCTGCGACGACCCTGTAGCGGCCGTCGGCAACGACCCGGCCCGTGGCCGCCCTCCCGTTCCAGACGACTGTGTTCCGCCCGGCGGCGAGCGCGCGGCTCGTCGTGATGCGTCGCGACAAGGGAGCCGCTCGAGTCCTCGAGTCGCAACGCGAGCGTGGCCTCCTTCGTCACCGTCACGCTGATCGCGGCCGTGTCTCCCACCCTGTCGCCGTTCGGCGTGACCACGCCGGGCGAGACCGAAAGGCCGGTGAGCTCGAGCGGCACCGTGCCGTCCGACCGGTGCCCGCACGGGCCGCACGTCCGGCCCCGCGTCGATCGAGTACGTGTAGCGGTCGGCGGGAACCGTCGTCGCGTCCCAGGTCCAGTCCACCTTCGTGCCCGTGCCGCCGCCCGAGGCGACCGGCGTGCCGGCGCCGTTCAGGACGGTCACCGTCCACGGGAGCGCCGCCGTGAGGCGCGCGGTGAAGCGGATCGGAGCCGCCGAGCGACCCCTGCACGCGCGGGTCGACGATCTTCGGGCCGCCGCGCGCGAGCACGTCGCCCGCGAGCGACCCGAGCGCCGCGTAGAGCGCCGTCCCGGGACAGGAGGTGTTGCCCGTGTCCCGGTGCCCGGAGACCGCCGCGAGCGTCACCGGCGTCCCGGCCGGGTACTTGTCGTTGCCGCCCGACGCCCGCACGAGCCGCGAGACGGGATCGACGTGTGCGAGGTCGAGCCGCCAGGCGAGGAGGTTCGTGAGCGCGTCCCGCGCGGCCGGCGTGATGCTCGCCGACGTATAGGTCCCGAGGATCGCGACGCCCACACTGCCCGTGTTGAACCCCTGGGCGTGCGCGCCGATCACGTTGCGCGTGATCCCCCCCGCCGCGGCCCTCGAAGATCTGGCCGAAGCGGTCGACGAGGAAGTTGTAGCCGATGTCGTTCCAGCCGTTCGAGCGCACGTGGTAGAGAGGACGCCGCGCACGACCGCGGCCGACTGGGACGGCGAGTCGGCTTCGTGCCCGCGGTGTGGTGGACGACGGAGAACGCAAGCTGCGACGAGTAGGAGGGCGATCCGCGCACGATCGACTCGTCGGCGCCCCACTGCTTCCGCGTCAGGATCGGCGGCTGGCCCGGAGCGGCCAGGCGACGAGCGGCGCGGAATCGCGCGGGGAGCGCTCCAGAGGAAGAACGCGCGGAGCCGCGCGACGCGACCCGGGTCCGGTACTGGATCCGCGTCGCAGGGCCTGTCCAGTACGGGTTCCCGATCCTCCAGCCGCGCCGGGCGCGATTCTCGGCGCTGCCCGGATCCGGAGCGTCCTCGTCCTCGGGCTGCGCATGACGCCAGGCGCTCCAGCCTCCGGCGCGCGAAGCGGTGCGGAACCAGACGACACCCGTCCCCTGCCAGTGGAGCCCGGCCAGGTTGAAGCGGATGGGAGCGGTCCGCGCCGGGAGTGTCCGCACATCCGCCTCGAGGACCCGCGCCGAAGCCCCTCCTCCGACCGGCTCGTCGCGGGCGACGACGCGCACGCCGGCGGACGCCAGCGCCGGTAGGGCGAGGGCGAGGACGAGCAGGAGAACGGCGACCCGGAGCGAGGTCATGCGGGGGAAATCTCGACGAGAACATAGATCGGCGGGGCTCGCAAGCCCCTGAAGTCCACGCAGATACAATTTTTACAGCGTCGAAGATGGCGTTCCTGCGTGCGATCTCACTCCTCGCGGCCCTCGTCGGGAGCGCACTCGCTCTCGCCGGGCCGCTCGGCGCGCAGGAGAGCGGCGAGCGCCCGCGCGTCCTCTCGGTCGAGTTCGCAAACGACGTCAACCCCGTCACGCAGGACTACTTGACCGACGCGATCGACCGCGCGAACCGCGAGGACTACGACGCGGTCGCCCTCCTGGCGGACACGCCGGGCGGGCTCGACTCCTCGATGCGCGAGATCATCAAGAAGGAGCTCGACTCCGAGGTGCCGGTCATCTTCTACGTCTACCCACCGGGGAGCCGGGCCGCCTCGGCAGGCGTGTTCCTGGCCATGGCGGCGGACGTCGCCGCGATGGCGCCGCAGACGAACATCGGCTCCTCGACGCCGATCTCGACGACCGGCGAGGAGATCCCCGAGGATCTCCGGCGCAAGGTCGTGAACGACGCGGCCGCGTTCGTCCGCGAGCTGGCCGAGGAGCACGGCCGCAACGGCGACTGGGCCGAGGACGCGGTCCGCGTGGCGTCGAACATCGGCGCCCAGGAGGCGCTCGAGCGGAACGTCATCGACGTGATCGCGCCCGACCTGCCGACGCTCCTGGACGAGATCGACGGGATGCGGACCGAGCCGAAGGGCATCGTCCTGAACACGGCCGACGCGGAGATCGACACCGTCGAGATGAGCTTCTGGCAGCGGATGCTCGACCTCCTCGTCGACCCGAACCTGATCGTCCTCCTCATGTCGATCGGGCTGCTCGGGATCACGATCGAGATCCTGAATCCCGGCCTCATCTTCCCGGGAACGATCGGCGCGATCTCGCTGATCATGGCGCTCTTCGGCCTGCAGATCCTGCCGGTGAGCTGGGCCGGCGTCCTCCTCATCCTGCTCGGCTTCGGCTTCTTCGTCGCGGAGGCGTTCGTCCCGAGCCACGGCGCGCTGACGCTCGCGGGGGCGGCCGCGTTCGTCTTCGGGGCGCTCCTCCTCTTCGACCCCGCGGGGGACGCCTACGACGTGTCGGTGTGGGTCGCGCTCGCGATCGCCCTCACGTTCGCGCTCGTTCTCGGCGTCGCCCTCACGAAGGTCGTCGCGGTGCGGCGCACACGCCCGCAGACCGGCGAGGAGGAGATGCCGGGGGCCGTGGGGATCGTCCGCCAGGCGCTCGACCCGGCGGGCTACGTGTTCGTCCACGGCGAGCTCTGGCGTGCGGAAGCCGAGGACGGCCCGATCGCGGCGGGCGAGCACGTCGAGGTGACGCGCGTCGGCGACGGCCTCGTGCTCGAGGTGCGGCGCGCCGCCGAGCCGGCCGTGCCGGAGCCCACGGGCGCCCGCGGAACGTAGGATGACGCCGTGAGCGCGGCTCTCATCGCCGTTGCGGCGGTCGTCGTTCTTCTGCTGCTCCTGCTCTCGGCGTCCGTCCGGGTGGCGCGGGAGTACGAGCGCGGCGTCATCTTCCGCCTGGGCCGGCTGAAGTCGCCCCCGAAAGGGCCGGGCCTCTTCCTGCTCATCCCGATCATCGACAAGATGGTTCGGGTCGACCTGCGCACGGTGACCCTGAACGTGCCGCCGCAGGAGGTGATCACGAAGGACAACGTCCCCGTCCGCGTGAACGCCGTCGCCTACTTCCGGATCATCGACCCCGAGCACGCGATCGTGCAGGTCGAGAACTTCATGGTCGCGACCTCGCAGATCGCGCAGACGACGCTCCGCTCGGTGCTCGGCCAGCACATGCTCGACGAGCTCCTCTCCGAGCGCGACAAGATCAACGCGATCCTCCAGCAGATCATCGACGAGGCGACCTCGCCCTGGGGCGTCAAGGTCTCGATCGTCGAGGTGAAGGACGTGGAGATCCCGACCGGGATGCAGCGCGCGATGGCCCGGCAGGCCGAGGCCGAGCGCGAGCGCCGCGCCAAGGTGATCGCGGCCGAGGGCGAGTTCCAGGCGTCCGAGCGCCTGCGCGACGCGGCGAACGTGATGAGCCAGAACCCGATCACGGTGCAGCTCCGCTACCTCCAGACGATGCTCGAGATCTCGTCGGAGCGGTCGTCGACGCTCATCCTCCCGCTTCCGATCGACCTCGTCCGGCCGCTCCTCGACCTCGCGGACGCGCATCGCCGGCGACGGCAGCTGAGCCGGCCCGAGCAGAACGTCTTTCGCCGCGACCCGATCTCGGGCCGGCACGTCTACGTCGCCCCAGGCCGTGCGCGCCGCCCCGGAGCGTTCCTCGGCCGGATCGAGGAGGCGACGCCGGAGGAGCTCGAGTCATGTCCGTTCTGCGAGGGCCGCGAGGACCGGACGCCGCCCGAGGTGCTCGCGCTCGGCCGGCCGGACGGCGAGCCGCCCGACTCGCCCGGCTGGACCGTCCGCGTCGTCCCGAACCTCTACCCGGCGCTCGGGAACCAGGAGGTCGTCGTCCACTCGCCGCGGCACCTCCGCACGTTCGCGGAGCTCGACGACCGCGAGCTCGAGCTCGTCGCCGAGGCCTGGCGCGAGCGCGCGGCCGAGGCTCGGAGCGCGGACTTCTCGTACGTGCACGCGATGGTGAACGAGGGACGGTTCGCCGGCGCGAGCCTGCCGCACACCCACTCGCAGCTCGTCTGGCTGCACGAGACACCGCCGGAGCGGGCGGCGGAGACGGACGAGCCCTGCGCCGTCTGCGCTGTCCTCGCGGACTACGCCGCGGTGCGTACCTCGTCGCGGAGTCGTGGCTCACTCGTCGCCCTCGCCCATCCCGCCGGCCGGGCGCCGTACGAGCTCTTGATCGCACCTCGCGACGGCCACGGCGCGGCGACAGCCTTCGAGGACCCCGAGCTCGGCCGGGCGCTCTCGCTCCTCCGCGACGTCGTCCGGCGCCTGCGCGCCGTCGAGGGACCCCTGCCCTGGAACGCGTGGCTCCATGACCACGGCCACTGGCACCTCGAGGTGCTGCCGCGCCTGACGCAGTTCGCGGGCCTCGAGCTCGGCGCCGGGCTGTGGGTGAACGTCGTCCCGCCGGAGACGGCTGCGGAGGTGCTCCGGGCGGTCTAGAGCTCGTCGCCGGGGTCGGGCGGGCCCTCGACGACCTCGATCTCGTCGACCTCGCCGCCCGGGACCGGCTCGACCGTCTCGGCGGCCTCGATCTCCTCGGCCGCGTGCTCGGCCTCCTCGCCGGCGTCCGTCTGCTCGGCGACCGGGGCGAGCGTCGAGACCTGCTCGTCGCCGCGCAGCCGCATGACGATCACGCCCTGCGTCGAACGCCCGAGCCGCTTCACGTCCTCGACCGGGATCTTGATCACCGTCCCGCCGTTGGAGATGAGCATGACCTGGAACCCGTCCCGGACGACGAGAGCGCCGGCGAGCTGGCCGCGGGCCTCCGTCAGCTGCACGGTCTTCACGCCGAGCCCGCCGCGGCCCTTGACCGGGTACTCATCGATCCGCGTGCGCTTGCCGTAGCCGTTCTCCGTCACGACGAGGAGGTCGGCGTCGTTCTTCGCGAGGCTCGCGGCGATCACCTCGTCGCCGTCGCGGAGCCCCATCCCGCGCACGCCCTCGGTCGCCCGGCCCATGGGCCGCGCCTGCGACTCGTGGAAGCGGATCGCCTGTCCCTTGCGCGAGACCATGAGGATGTCGTCGTCGCCCGAGGAATGCAGGACGGCCGACGAGCTCGTCGCCCTCACGGAGCTTGATCGCGATGATCCCGTCCGCCTTGAGCGGCGTGTTGTACTCCGCAAAGCGCGTCTTCTTCACGACGCCCTTCTTCGTCGCGAGGACGAGGTGCTCGGCCTCGGCGAAGTTGCGCGTCGCGACGAGCGTGCGGACGCTCTCCTCCTGCGTGAGCGGGAGGAGATTGACCATCGCCCGGCCCTTCGACTGCCGGCTCCCCAGCGGGAGCTCGTGCACCTTCAGCCGGTAGACCTTCCCGACCGAGGTGAAGAAGAGCAGGTAGTCGTGCGTCGAGGCGACGACGAGGTGCTCGATGAAGTCGTCGTCCTTGAGCTCCATCCCCATGACGCCGATCCCGCCGCGGCGCTGCTCGCGGTAGGTCGTGACCGGAAGCCGCTTCACGTAGCCGGAGCGGGTGATCGCGACGACCATGTCCTCCTCGGCGATCAGGTCCTCGAGCTCGAGGTCGCCCTCGGCCGCGACGATCTCCGTCCGCCGGTCGTCGTCACGCCCGTAGATCGACTTGATCTCGAGGAGCTCCTCGCGGATGACGCCGTCGATCCGCGCCTCGTCCGAGAGGATCGCGCGAAGCTCGCCGATGCGCTCCTGCAGGTCGGCGTGCTCCTCCTCGATCTCCTTCCGCGCGAGCCCGGTCAGGCGGGCGAGCCGGAGGTCGAGGATCGCCTGTGCCTGGATCTCGGAGAGCTCGAACCGCTCCATGAGGCCGGAGCGCGCCTGGTCGGTATCGGAGGCCCCGCGGATGAGCGCGATCACCTCGTCGAGGTTGTCGAGCGCGATCAGGTAGCCCTGGAGGACGTGCGCGCGCTTCTCCGCCTGTCGCAGCTCGTGCTTCGATCGGCGCGTGACGATGACGCGCTGGTAGTCGAGGTAGTGGTGGACGAGCTCGAGGAGCGAGAGCGTGCGCGGCACGCCGTCGACGAGCGCGACGCCGTTGAAGCCGAAGGTCGTCTGCAGCGCCGTGTGCTTGAAGAGCTTGTTGAGCGCGACCTGCGGGACGGCGTCGCGCTTCAGCTCGATCACGAAGCGCATGCCGTTCTTGTCCGACTCGTCCACGATCGCGCGCTCGTTCGTTGCGATCTCGGACAGCACCTTGTCGTCCGCGAGCTGGGCGATCTTCCGCATGACGCCGAGCTCGCCGCCCTTCTTCACGCCGTACGGGAGCTCGGTCACGACGATGGCGGTGCGCCCGCCGCGGAGCTCCTCGATGTGCGCCCGCGCGCGCATGACGATGCGGCCGCGGCCGGTTCGGTACGCGTCGCGGATGCCCTCGCGGCCGAGGATGATCCCGCCCGTCGGGAAGTCCGGCCCCTTCACGTGGCGCATGAGACCGTCCACGTCGATGTCGGGCTTGTCGATCAAGGCCAGGATCGCGTCGATCGTCTCCGTGAGGTTGTGCGGCGGCATGTTCGTCGCCATGCCGACGGCGATTCCGGACGAGCCGTTCACGAGCAGATTGGGGAACCGCGACGGGAGAACCGAAGGCTCGCGGCGCGACTCGTCGTAGTTCGGGACGAAGTCGACCGTGTCCGCGTCGATGTCGCGGAGCATCTCGGTCGCCATCCGCGTGAGCCGGCATTCCGTGTAGCGCATGGCGGCCGGCGGATCGTCGTCGAGCGAGCCGAAGTTCCCCTGGCCGTCGACGAGCGGGTAGCGCATGGAGAAGTCCTGCGCGAGGCGTACGAGCGTGTCGTAGATTGCCTGGTCGCCGTGCGGGTGATAGGCGCCCATCACCTCGCCGACGACGCGGGCGCACTTGACGCGCGGGCGGTTCGGCTGGAGGCCGCTCTCGTGCATCCCGTACAGGACGCGGCGGTGCACCGGCTTCAGGCCGTCGCGGACGTCGGGCAGCGCGCGGCCGACGATGACGGACATCGCGTAGTCGAGGTAGCTGGAGCGCATCTCCTGCTCCAGCTCGCGCGGCTCGATGCGGCCGGGCCCGAGCGAGCCCACGCTAGACATCCAGGAACCGCACCTCGCGCGCGTTCTGCTCGATGAAGTTCCGCCGCGGCTCGACCTCGTCGCCCATGAGCATGGAGAAGATGCGGTCGGCCGCGTGGGCGTCCTCGACCTCGACGCGGATCAGCATGCGCCGGGCGGGGTCCATCGTCGTCTCCCAGAGCTGCTCGGGGTTCATCTCCCCGAGGCCCTTGAAGCGCGTGATGCGGATCCCCTCCTTGGCCAGCTCGAGCGCGGCGTGACGGAGCTCCTCGTGCGTCTCGGCCCGCAGCGTCTTCTTCCCGTGGGTGAGCGTGAACGGCGGCTGGCCGACCGCGTCGACGAGCCTCGCGTACGTCCGCCGGAGGTTCGCGTAGACCGGCGAGGCGAGGAGGTCGGACGGCACCGTGACATGCCGCGCGGCGCTCGTCTCGCGCTCGACCAGCTTGATGCGGACACTCGCCTCGTTGCGGTCGACGACAGTGATGTCCCACCCGTTCCGTGCGACCCCGCCAAGCGCCGCCGTCACGTCCTCCGACGACGCTGCTTCGGTCTCGACGAGGCCGTGATCGATCACGAACTCGGCCGGGTCGTTCCCGTAGTCGGAGCGGAGCCGCCCCGTCCAGCCCTCGAACTCCGTGAGCGCGCGTGAGAGCTTCGTGTAGCGGGCCTCCGTCAGCTTGACGGGGTTGTCGTCGCGGTCGACGATCTCGAGCTGCTCCACGCGCTCACGGACGAGCATGTCCTCGAGCTGCGAATCCTTCTCGAAATAGAGCTCCTGGTTCCCGAGCCGCACCTGGTAGAGCGGCGGGACCGCGATGTAGATATGGCCTCGTTCGACGAGCTCAGGGAGCTGGCGGTAGAGGAATGTGAGGATGAGCGTGCGGATATGCGAGCCGTCCACGTCGGCGTCTGTCATCACGATCACGCGGTGGTAGCGGAGCTTCGCGATGTCGAACTCCTCGCCGATCCCCGTGCCGAGCGCGGTCACCATCGCCTGGATCTCCACGTTCGAGAGCACCTTGTGGATGCGGTTCTTCTCCGAGTTGATGATCTTCCCGCGCAGCGGCAGGATCGCCTGGTAGGTGCGGTCGCGCGCCTGCTTGGCCGAGCCGCCGGCGGAGTCCCCCTCGACGATGAAGAGCTCGGCCGCCTCCGGGTCGCGAATGGAGCAGTCCGCGAGCTTGCCCGGGAGCGAGCTGTTCAGGATCCCCTTGCGCCGCGTGAGGTCGCGGGCCTTGCGCGCGGCCTGGCGGGCCCGCGCGGCGTCGACCGCCTTGCGGACGATCTGCTTCGCGTCGGTCGGGTTCTCCTCGAAGAACTCGGCCAACCGCGCGTTGACGGTCTGCTCGACGAGGCCCTTGACCCACGGGTTCCCGAGCTTCGTCTTCGTCTGGCCCTCGAACTGCGGCTCGCGCAGCTTCACGGACACGATCGCCGCGAGCCCTTCGCGGACGTCGTCGCCCTCGAGATTCTCGTCCTTCTCCTTGAGGAGGCTCTTGCTCGCGGGCGTACTTGTTGATCGTGCGGGTGAGCGCGGCGTTGAACCCGGAGAGGTGCGCGCCGCCCTCGTGCGTGTTGATGTTGTTCGCGAACGAGAAGACCGACTCGACGTACTTCGAGTTCCACTGCATCGCCACCTCGACCTGGCCCTCGTCGTTCGCGCCCTCGAAGTAGATGATGTGCTTGTGGATGGGGTCCTTGGCCTCGTTCACGTAGCGGACGAAGTCGCGGATCCCGCCCTCGTAGTGGAACTCGTGCCGCGTCTCGACCGTCCGCTCGTCGACGAGCACGATCCGCAGGCCGCGCGTCAGGAACGCCGTCTCGCGCAGGCGCTGGACGAGGGTGTCGATCGAGAACTCGAGCTCGTCGAAGACCTCCGCGTCGGGGAGGAACCGGATCGTCGTCCCGGTCTCCTCCTCGGTGGACTTCCCCGACGATCTGCATCTCGGTCGTCGGCTCGCCGCGACAGAACTCCTGGCGATAGTGCTTCCCGTCCCGCCGGACGTCGGCCACGAGCCACTCCGAGAGCGCGTTCACGACCGAGACGCCGACGCCGTGGAGACCGCCCGACACCTTGTATCCGCTACCACCGAACTTCCCGCCCGCGTGGAGCTTCGTCAGGACGACCGTCAGGGCGGGAAGGCCCTGGTCGGCCATCACGTCCACCGGGATGCCGGAGCCCCAGTCGCGCACCGTGACCGAGTTGTCGGGAAGCAGGTGCACCTCGACGCGCTCGTTCCGGCCCGCGAGCGCCTCGTCGACCGAGTTGTCGACCACCTCGTAGATGAGGTGATGGAGGCCCCTGGAGCCGGTCGAGCCGATGTACATACCCGGGCGCAGCCGGACGGGCTCGAGGCCCTCGAGAACGGTGATGTCCTTAGCGGTATAGGTTGTTTCTGCCATCAAAAAAAGCCCTGCAGTTGGGCCATTTCCGCGCCTCTCGGAGTCTACCAGAGCGGGCGGTCGCCCGACACCGTCTCGCGACCGCGCCAAACTGGCCGCAGCGGCCCTCGCGACGAGCGGCTCGGAGCTCCTCGTCCTCGATGCCGGCGGCGAGCTTCGCGGCCCGTCTTCGCTCGTCGTCCCGGACCTCCGGCCGTGGCCTCGCCGCCGCGGTTGCAGGCTCGGCCGTGCCGCGCTCCGGCAGCCGGCCGACGACGAACTTGAGCCGCGACGGGGCGCTCTCCCCGAGCGCCTCGGCGAGCCGCTCGCGGACCGTCGCCTCGAGCTTCGTCAGCTCGAACGCCCAGACGCTCGAGCTCGTCGTCACGACGAGCGTCCCGTCGCGCGCATGCGCGAAGGCCACGCGTTCTCCGCGATCGCCTCGCCCACCGCCGCCGGCCAGGCCGCCACGATCGCGCCCATCGCCCCGCCGGGCCCGAAGCGCCCGACCTGCTCGCGCACGGCCTCGCCGATCGTCTCCGGGTGCCAGCCGCCGCCTCACGCGCGCCGCGCCTCACCCGGCGTGACCGCGATCGACGAGGGCCGGCTCGGGGCCGCCGCCGGGCAGCGCAGCCCGCCCCGTCGCGGTCACGACGGCCTGGCCGGCCTCCGGCAGCGACCCGAGCAGCGCCCGCCGTCGGCGCGACTCGTCGAGCTCGCTGAGGACGTCGTCGAGCAGCAGCAGCGGCGGCGCGCCGCGCCGCTCGGCGGTCAGGTCCGGCCTCCGCGAGGACGAGCGAGAGCACGGCGGTGCGCTGCTCGCCCTGGGAGCCGAAGCCGCGCAGCTCCCGGCCGCCGGCGGCGATCGCCCACGTCCCGCAGGTGTGGGCCGAGCGACGTGTGCCCGCGCGCGAGATCGCGGTCGAGCCGCGCCTCGAGCGCCTCCACGCTTGGCGGATCGGGCTCGTAGCCGAGCGCCGCGCCGTCGAGGCCGAGCGTCGCCGCCCGCTCGGAGAACGGCGCGGCCAGAGCCCCTACCAGCTCGGCGCAGGCCTCGTCGAGCTCCGCCCCGAGCTCCGCGACCCGCTCCGTCCACGGCGCGACCGCCTCGAGCCCGTCGCTCCCGCCCGAACACGGCGAAGCGCCTCGTTTCGCTGGGCGAGCGCCTGCCCGTATGTCCGCCGGGCAAGTCCGCGCGGGACGGGTAGAGCCGGCCGAGCATCCGATCCAAGTAGGCGCGGCGGACGATCGGGCCGCCCTTCACGACGGCGAGCCGGTCGGGGACGAACACGAGCGCCGAGAGCCGCGCCGCTGAGCTCCTCGACGCTCGGAAGCGCCGCGCCGTTCAGCGTCGCCCGCTTCGCCTGCCCCGGCGTCGATCGTCACCTCGCCCTCGACCGGCGAGCCGCCTCCGCGCCGGCGAGCGACACGCGGGCGGCGTCCGTCCCGAAGCGGACGAGTTGCGCGTCGGCGCGCGTCCGGGGCGAGAAGCCCTGGCTGCCCACGTGCAGCGCCTCGAGCAGGTTCGTCTTGCCCACCCCGTTCGGGCCGGTCACGAGGACGAGCCCGGGCACGAGGTCGAGCTCGAGGCGCGGCGTACGAGCGGAAGTCGCGGAGCGAGACGCGCCTCGACCATCGACCGCCCGAGCCTCTCAGCCGGCCAGCCGGATCGGCATGATCAGGTAGAGGAAGTCGTCTCCCTCGCCCTGGATCAGCCCCGGCCGAAGCGGGCTGATGAGCTTCAAACGGACGCGCTCGTCGGGAACCGACTCGAGCCCGTCGCGCAGGAACTCGGCGTTGAACCCGATCTCGATCGCGTCGCCGGTGTAGGCGATCGGCAGCGACTCGTGGGCCTCGCCGACGTCCTGCGTCTGCGCGCTCACGGTGACGCCGCCCTCGGCGAAGCGCAGGCGAAGCGGCGACTTCCGCTGCGCCATGAGCGACGTCCGGCGGACGACGTCGAGGAACTCCTCCCGCGGCACCTCGACCTCGGCCTCGAAGGCCTCCGGGACGAGCTGCTTGTAGTTCGGGAACTGCCCGTCGATCCGGCGCGCCGTGATCGTGACGCCGTCGACGTCGAAGACGACCTGGTTCTCCAGGATGCCCACCGCGAGCGTCTCGCTCTCGCGCGCCTGCGCGACCCCGGCCGAGCTCGCGCGAGCGCGCGCGCCGGCACGATCGCCTCGAGCTCGCGGCCGGGCCCTGGCTCGAGCGCCGTCTCCTTCACGCTCAGCCGGTAGGAGTCGGTCGCGGCCATGACGAGCTTCCCCTCCTCGAAGCGCACGAGGATCGCCGGTGAGGACGGGGCGCGACTCGTCGCGTGACGCCGAGCGGCCCACCTTGGTGATGGTGTCGAGAAACGCGGTGCGGTCCACCGCGAACGCTCGCCGCCGGCCGAGCTCGGGAAGCCGCGGAAAGTCCTCGGCGCTGAACGTGTGGAGGCGTACGACGCCGGCCCGCACGTCAGCCGCACGACGCCCTCCTCGGCGCGGTGCTCGAGCACGACGTCGCCGGGCGGCAGGAGCCGCGCGATGTCGACGAAGAGCGTCCCTGGAACGACGACCGCGCCCTCCTACCCACCTCGCGTCGATCCCGAGCCGCACCGAGATCTCCATGTCGGTCGCAGCGAGCTCGAGCCGCGCCGGCCGTCGCGCACAGAAGCATGCCGGTGAGGACGTGCACGCTCGTCCGCGTCGAGACGCCGCGGCCGACGACGCCGAGCTTCTCGCGCGAGCTCCTCGCTTCGGCAGGTAATCTCATGTGCGCAGCGGCAATCGTTTTCCAGAGAACTCATTTAAAAGAACCTCGTAGTAGTAATAGGGAGTGTGGAAGACGGGGAAGACGGCACCCGGCCGAGACGGCGCGCGGTGTCTCGGCTGGGGACGCGTTTCTGGGGAGAACTATAGCTTCTCCACAGGGCCTGCGCTGCTCGAGGAGTTTCCACATCGTTCGAGCGGTTCCATCCACAGACTTGTCAACGGGCCTGCTTGATGCGCGCGGTGAGCTCTTGGACGAGGTTGTAGACGCTGCGGTCCTCCTTGATCAGCTTGGCGATCTTCGAGGTGGCGTGGATGACGGTCGTGTGGTCGCGCCCGCCGAACTTCTTCCCGATCTTCGGCAGCGAGCTGTCCGTCAGCTCGCGGCAGAGGTACATCGCGACCTGGCGCGGATAGACGATCGACTGCGAGCGGCGGTCGCCCGTAGCTCCTGCAGCGAGATCCCGAAGCGCTCGATGACGGCCTCCTGGATTCGCTCGACGGAGACCTGCGGCATCTCGCCCTGCGGGAAGACGTCCTTCAGGACCTCCTGGGCGAGGTCGACGGTCATCGGCCGGCCGGTCAGAGACGAGAAGGCGACGACGCGCGTGAGCGCGCCCTCGAGCTCGCGGATGTTCGTCGAGATGCGCCCGGCGATGAACGTCAGGACCTGCGGGTCGGGCACGTGCGTCCCGTCCGCGTGCACCTTCTTCCGGAGGATCGCGATGCGCGTCTCGAGGTCGGGCGGCTGGATGTCCGTGATGAGGCCCCACTCGAACCGCGAGCGCAGGCGCGCCTCGAGCGTCGCGATGTCGCGCGGCGGGCGGTCGGACGAGATCACGATCTGCCGGCCCGCCTCGTACAGCGAGTTGAACGTGTGGAAGAACTCCTCCTGGATCCGCTCCTTGCCCTCGAAGAACTGGATGTCGTCGATCAGGAGGACGTCGTAGTGGCGGTAGCGGTGCTTGAACCCCTCGATGCGCTTGTCGCGGAGCGAGTTGATGAAGTCGTTCATGAACGCCTCGCTCGTCACGTAGCGCGCGGTGAGGCCGGCGGCGTGCTCGCCGATGTAGCCGGCGATCGCCTGCAGGAGATGCGTCTTGCCCGAGCCCGGTGCCGCCGTAGATGAAGAGAGGGTTGTAGGCCTGCGCCGGCGCCTCGGCGACGGCAAGCGCGGCCGCGTGGGCGAAGCGGTTCGACGAGCCGATGACGAACCGGTCGAACGTGTACTTCGGGTTAGCGAGGCCGGCTCGCGCCTGACCGGAGGGCGCGGCCTCTTCTGCCAGGCCGGATGCCGCCGTCCGCGGGCCAGGGGACGAGCTGGGATCGCGCTCGACCCGCGGCGGCCGAGACCTCGGGCGGACGCCGCGCTCGACCCCGAGCGTGTCGCGGACGGCCGCCTCGACGAGGCCGCGGAAGTGGTTCTCGATCCACTCGCGCGTGAAGTCGTTCGGGACGGCGAGACGAAGACCTCGTCGTCGAGGCCGTGCCCACGCGCCTCACCGAACCAGGTGCGGTACGTGTGGTCGTTCAGCGCTTCCTGCAGACGGCCGAGCCACCTCGGTCCACAGGGTCTCCGCACTCAGCTCGAGAGGCTGCGTCCACCCGTCTCGTTCGCTCCTTCCCCGACGCTGGAAGCGGCGATCCTAGCAACGGCCCGTCGCCCGACAACGCCTCGGCCTGGGGAAAACACATTGCGCCGAAAACCGCATGTGTGCAGGGATTTAGGCGGTTATCCACAACCCGTCTCCACAGTGTGGACATCCGGCCTGATCGCTCATCTCATGCGCTCTTCACCCTGTGGATTTCCGGAAGATGAAAATCTTTGCGAACAGCGGCCCCTCCGGTCGCCCCTCCGCTCTCCCCAGGGACCCCCACCGGCCTTCTCTATACTTGCGCGACGGACGGCCGGGGCCGTCCCCCAGCCGAGAGAACGCGCCCCCGAGCGGGGCCATCCCGGAGAGCCGTGAAGCGAACCTTCCAGCCCAACGTGCGCCGCCGCAAGCGCCGGCACGGGTTCCGCGCGCGCATGCAGACGCGCGCCGGCCGGGCGATCCTCAAGCGGCGGCGGGCGAAGGGCCGGAAGCGCCTCTCCGCCTGACGTCCCTCGCCGCCGTGAAGCGACGCCACCGCCTCTCCCGCTCGAGAGACTTCGACGCCGTCTATCGCAAGGGCCGGTCGGTCTCGACGCGCTACCTCGTCGTCTACGCGTTCCCCGCGAGGAAGTGGACGGGCTCGAGGACGCGCGCGTCGGGCTCGCGGTGTCGCGCAAGGTCGGCGGCGCGGTCGCCGCGGAACCGGCTCAAGCGGCAGCTCCGCGCGGCCGCCGACGCTCTCGACGCGGGCCTCGAGCCGGGGCACGACTACGTCGTCGCCGCGCGGCCGGGGCTCTCGGAGGCGGCCGAGTCGCAAGGGGGCGACTGGCTGCGGGAACGCCTCGGGGAGGCGCTCCGGCTCGCGGACCACGCCGAGCGGAAGGCGACGGCATGACCGCGCTCGCCACCCTCTTCGTGCGGGGCTACCGCGCGCTCGTGAGCCCGCTTCTCACCCCGCGCTGCAAGTATCACCCGACCTGCTCGCAGTACGCGCTTGACGCGCTGCGCGAGTACGGCTTCGCGCGCGGCGTCGTGCTCGCCGGCTGGCGGCTCCTCCGCTGCAATCCCTGGAGCCACGGCGGCGTGGACTACGCGGCCGATCAGACGCTCTTCAGGCGAGCGTCGCCGGCGCGAGCGAAGGGGAAACGCCGTGATGCTTCCGCTCGCGATCCTCGGCCCGCTCGAGGACGTCCTCACCGCGCTCCTCGAGTGGCTGCACACGTCGGTCGGCCTCACCTGGGCGCTCTCGATCATCGCCCTCACGCTGATGGTGCGGATGGTGATGGTGCCGCTGACCGTCCGGCAGATCCACTCGATGCAGAAGCTCCAGATGATCGCCCCGGAGCTGAAGGCGCTGCAGCAGAAGTACAAGAACGACAAGAAGCGCCAGCAGGAAGAGATCATGAACTTCTACAAGGAGAGGCAGGTCAACCCTGCTGCCTCCTGCCTGCCGCTCCTCCTCCAGATCCCGGTCTTCATCGCGCTCTTCTTCGTCCTGCGCGACTTCGAGGACGAGGTGTACCCGGACTATCCGAACTCCGACCTCGACTTCCTGAACCTGATCCCGAACATCACGGACCCGATCAGCGCGCACTGGTCGGGCTACCTACTGCTCGTCCTCTACGTGGGGAGCCAGGTCCTCTCGACGCTCCTGACCCCGATCGCCGACCGGACGCAGCGGATCATCCTGCTCGTGCTCCCGTTCGCGTTCGTCCCCTTCATCCTCACCTTCCCGACCGGCCTCCTCCTCTACTGGGTGACGACGAACCTCTGGACGGTCGGCCAGGGAATCGTGACGCGGCGGCTCATTCCCAAGCCCGAGACTCCGGCGAAGCGCTCGTCGCGCACGCCGCCGAAGGCGGAGACCGCCGCACCGGCCGGGGACGGGGGCGACGGCGCCCGCACGCAGCCCGCCGGCGCCAAGGCGGGCGCGAGCGGACAGCGCCGCGTTCGCCGCCGCAAGAAGCGGGGCCCGCAGGCCCGGCGATGAGCGAGCCCGGCCCTCCCGACGAGCCCGGCCCTCCCGACGAGCGTGGAGCGGCCGCCGAGGAGGACGGCCGCGCGGAGGCGACCGGCGAGACCGTCGGCGAGGCGAAGTGGGCGGCGTTGCGCGAGCTCGAGCGCCGCTTTCCCGGGCTGGACAAGGCGAGCGTCCGCTTCCAGGTCGTGTCCGAGGGCGAGCGCGGCCTGCTCGGCGTCGGCTACGAGCCTGCACGGGTTATCGCGAATGTGGAGGCGGCCGGACGCCCCGAACGCGAGCGGCCCTCCGCCGACGAGTCCCCGGGCTCTCCGGAGGCGCTCGTCCGCGAGTTCCTCGACCTCGTCTGCGACGCGCTCGACGTCCGAGCCTCGATCACGCTCTCGAGCCCGGGGCCGGGTGTGGTGCTCGCGCGGCTCTCCGGCCGCGACCTCGGCCTTCTGATCGGCAAGCGCGGCCAGACGATCGACGCCGTCCAGTACCTGGCGAACGCACTCGTCCGCGAGGGACGCGAGGAGCGCCTCGAGGTCGTCGTCGATGCTGCCGGCTACCGCGAGCGGCGCCGGGCGACGCTCGAGCGGACCGCCGAGCAGGCCGCGCGCGAAACGCTCGACACGGGCGTCCCCGTCTCGCTCGAGCCGATGGCGGCGAGCGAGCGCAAGATCGTCCACCTCTACCTGCAGGAGCGGGAAGGCGTGACGACCGAGAGCGCGGGCGCCGAGCCGAACCGCTACGTCGTCGTCGGACCCGCCTCCCCCTCGTAGGTGGTGGCGGACGGGCCGGTCGAGCGCTGGCTCGCGGCGCTCCTCGCCACACCCGGCCTGACCTCGATCGGCGACCCGGCCGAGGCTCACCGCGTCCACGTGGAGGACGCGCTCACGGCACTCGAGCTCGTCGAGGCCGGCCCGGTCGTGGACGTGGGCTCGGGCGGCGGCTCGCCGGGGATCCCGATCGCGGTCGCGCGACCCGAGCTCGAGGTCGTCCTCCTCGAGTCGAGCAGGCGCAAGTGCGACTTCCTCCATCACTGGGAGACGGAGTTCGCGAATCTTCGCGTCGTCTGCGCCCGCGCCGAGGAGCACGCGGCCGCCGAGGGCCGCGACGCGTACGCGACGGCGCTCGCCCGCGCCCTCGCCGCGCCTCCCGTCGCGGTCGAATGGAGCCTCCCGCTCGTGCGGCCGGGCGGCCGCCTCGTCCTGTACGCGGGCGAGGCGGGCGAGGCGCGCGCTGCGGCCGCGGCGAAGCAGGTAGGAGGCCGGCTCGACCGGGTCGTCGAGGTGCCCGGCGCCGAGCGCCGGCGGCTCCTCGTCTTCGAGAAGGTCGATCCGACGCCGGACCGCTTCCCCCGCCGCGCGGGGATGGCCCGGAAACGTCCTCTGGCCTGAGTAGCCTGGAGTCCGTGCCGGGCCGGATACTCGCTGTCGCGAACCAGAAGGGCGGGGTCGGGAAGACGACGACGGCGGTCAACCTCGCCGCCTGCCTCGCCGAGGCCGGCGAGCGGACGCTCGTCGTCGATCTCGACCCGCAGGCCAATGCGACCTCCGGTCTCGGCGAGCTGGCGAACGGCGTCTTCTCCGGCGACCTGCTCGACGGCGCGAGCCTGCGCGAGCTCGTCCGGGGGACGCGCTTCGCGAACCTCGACCTCGTGCCTTCGAAGCCTGATCTGGCCGGGACGGCGATCGAGCTCGGTGGGAACGCGCCGCTGGCCCAGGCACTCGCGCCCGCGCGGGAGACGTACTCGTTCGTCTTCGTCGACTGTCCACCCTCCCTGGGCCCCTTGACCGTGAACGCCCTCGCCGCCGCCGACCGAGTGCTCGTCCCGATCCAGTGCGAGTACTACGCGCTCGAAGGCCTCGCGCAGCTCCTCGACTCGATCGAACGCATCCGGGCGAGTCTCAACCCGCGGCTCTCTCTGGCCGGGATGCTGCTCACGATGGCCGACGGCCGCACGCGGCTCTCGGCCGACGTCGTCGCCGAGGTGCGGCGCCACTTCGGCGATCTCGTGTTCGAGGCCGTGGTGCCGCGGAGCATCCGCCTCGCGGAGGCGCCGAGCCACGGGCTCCCCGTCATCGCCTACGACAGGGCCTCGTCCGGGGCCGACGCCTACTACCGGGTGGCGAGCGAGCTTGTCGACCGCATTCGGGCCTAGCCGCGAGCCGACGCCGCGCGGCCTCGGGCGCGGCCTCGAGGTGCTCATGGGCGGTGCGGCGGCAGAGACGGAGCTCGCGAAGCTCCCCGTCGGCTCGATCCAGCCGAACCCCCACCAGCCGAGGCGGCGCCTGGACGCCGAGTCCCTCGGCGGGCTCGCCGAGTCGATCCGCGTGCAGGGCCTCATCCAGCCGGTCGTCGTCAGGCCCCTAGGCGAAGGGCGGTACGAGCTGATCGCCGGCGAGCGGCGCTGGCGCGCGGCGCGTTCGGCCGGCCTCGCGACTGTGCCCGCGATCGTGCGCGAGTCCGACGATCGCGACTCGCTGCTCCTCGCACTCGTCGAGAACGTCGCGCGCGAGGATCTCTCCGCCGTCGAGGAGGCGCGCGCCTACGCACTCCTCCAGGACGAGTTCGGCCTCACACTCGGCGAGGTGGCCGAGCGCGTCGGGCGCTCGAAGCCGTCGGTCTCGAACCGGCTCCGCCTGCTCGAGCTCTCCGACGACCTACTCGACCTCGTCGAGCGAGGGACGCTGACCGAGGGCCACGCGCGGGCGGTTCTCGCCGTGCCCGGGAACGAGGAGCGCCGGCGGTTGGCGCAGCGGATCGTCCGCCAGGGCCTCTCGGTGCGCGCGGCCGAGCGCGCGGCCCGCTGGGCCGGCGCGCGCACGAAGCCTCGGCGGTCGGCGCCCGTGGATCCCGAGCTCGCCGCCCGGGCACGCGCGGCGCTCGAGCGGCTCACGGGCGCGGCTGTCAAGGTCGGAGCCCGCCGGCTCGAGATCGCCTTTGCCGACGAGACCGAGCTCGCAGAGATCGTCGAGTCGCTCGAGCGCTCGGCGTAACCGTTCGGGGCGCCGCGCCGTTACCTCGGTGTCGTGCCGCAGACCCGGACCGCGCACCCAGAGTCTCTCGAGTCGCCGGGGTCTCACGAGGAGACGCGGCGCGTCGTCCTGCGCCTCGCACGGCTCGCCCGGCAGGGCAAGCTCGGCGACGTCGCGGCGGTTGTCGTCGCCGACGAGAAGCTCGACCTCGAGACGAAGCGGTGGGTGCTCGACCTCGCCACCGACGCGGCCTTCCTCCACGCCGCCGAGCTCTACCCCGAGCGCCTGCGCCATCGAAATTGACCCTCGCTAGACTGGGTTTCGCCCGGGCGATTAGCTCAGTCGGTTAGAGCGCCGCTCTGATAAGGCGGAGGTCCCTGGTTCGAATCCAGGATCGCCCACCTCCGAATCCCGCCTCGCGCCGCGCACGCCGCCGCGTTACCATCCCGCCACAATCCGATCCCTCTCGGACACCGTTCTCCGTTCGAGGGAGCCCAGCCAACTGCGGAGGTGAACGGTCACATGCACACACGCCTACTGGTCGGATTCGGGTCCTGGTTGTGCTCGTCTTCCCGGCTCTCGCCGGCGCCGGTCATACGACGGACCCACGAAGCCCGAACCTGGTGCCGCGCGGGCACATCCAGGAGCCCCGGCTCACCGGAGGGGGGCCGCCTACCTACCCGGGCACGAACCCGGACATCCACACGGACATCGCGTTCTGGGGCAACCTCGCCTTCCAGGCGAGCTGGCTCGGCTTCAACATTCGCGACGTCTCGAATCCGGATGCGCCCACGCAGGTCTCGTACACGTCGTGCCCCGGGAACCAGGGCGACATCATGGTGTACAGGAACGTCGTCGTCCGCTCCTGGAACTCGCCGGCCTCGGCCACACCCGGGCCGCTGCAGAACCCACTTGGGCGGGCCGAGACCATCTGTGACGGCCAGCCGGTCGCGGTTGGGTTCGAAGGCGTGCACGTCTTCGACATCTCGAACCTCGCGGATCCGCGGCTCGTCGCACAGGTCGCGACGCCGAACGGCTCGCACACGTCGACCGCGGTTCCGGATCCGGCGAACAACCGCCTGATCGTCTACAACAGCGCCTCGAGCGGCGTGGCCCCCCCGAACGGTTCGCAGATCGACGTGATCAGCGTCCCGCTGTCGAACCCGGCGGCGGCTGCGCTCGTTCGCTCGGTGCCGGCGGGTGGCTCGTGCCACGACATCAGCGTCATCCTCGGCGACGCCATGCGCGTCGCCTGCTCGGGCGGCACCGGGTTCCGCATGTTCTCGGTCGGTGGACCGAGCGGCGGCTCCCTCACGTTCCCCGAGCTCCTCTACCGAGTGGACGTGCCAACGGTGACGATCGGCCACTCGACGGCGTTCACATGGAACGGCGAGGTCTTCATCTTCGGCCACGAGCCGGGTGGCGGGGTGGCGGCCCAATGCGAGGCGTCCGATCCTGCGGCCCTGAAGAGCTTCTACTTCTACCGCACGTCCGACGGTGCCCTGCTCGGGACCTGGGTGCTGCCTCGGAATCAGGGGGCGAACGAGAACTGCACCCTGCACAACTTCAACGTCGTGCCCTTCCTCGACCGGTACGTGATGACGCACGGGAGCTACCAGGCCGGGACGGGCGTGATCGACTTCACCAACCCGGCGGCGCCGGTCGAGGTCGCTTGGAGCGATCCTCCGCCGGAGCCGGTTCCGGGACCCGGACCAGCCTTGTTCTGTACGCCGGGTCCTCCCGGTTGCGCGCTGGGCGGCGCCTGGGCTACGTACTGGTACAACGACTACCTCTACGAGACCAACATCTCGGAGGGGCTGAACGTGTGGGACGTCAACGAGCCCTGGTGGGAGAGCGCCCTTGCGCTCCCGCACATGAACCCGCAGACGCAGGAAGACACGATGGAGTGCTCCGCACGCGTGAGGGGCTCGGTGCTCCGGGCCGGGCGGCGCGGCTCCGTCCGCATCAACGTCAGGGTCCTCGACCAGGGCGTCGCCGGCCTGCGCGTGAGGCTTCGCGGGCCCGGCATCAATCGGACGGTCACGACAAACGCGAGCGGTGTAGCCAGCGCGAGCGTCGGCCGTCTCGGGCAGGCACGCTGCGTGCCGCTGTCCTCGAAGACGCTGAACATGGATAGCTGCTCGACCTCCAAGCGGATCCGACAGGCGCCTCGCCCGAGGCGCACCGGAGGGCCCGCGGGCGCCGGCACCGGCGGCGCCGCTCTCACCGGCCGGCCGATCTAGCCGACACGGGTCAGCTCGAACGACGAGGAACCGCCGCCCGATCCGGGCGGCGGTTCCGTTGTGGACCCCGGCTGGCCGGCCGCAGCTACTTCCAGTGGGAGAACGTCTCCCAGGCCTCGGTGAACGTCGAGCCGACGCGACCGCCGTCGCACCACTGCTCCTCGCTTCCGGGCGGCCCGCACACGCCGTCGACCGAGTGCTCGCTCAGGGTCGAGCCGTGGACGAGCGCGCTCGCGATCCTCCGCAGGATCGCGTCCTGGGCGGCGAGGAACTCCGCGTTGGGAACCTCGAAGTTGTTGGTCGGTTGCCACGTGAAGCCGAGCCGGCCGGCGGGAGCGACGTGCTTGTTCTTCCGCGCGTACGTTCGGATCGCGAACATCTCCTCGGTCACGTAGTGGAGCATCTGGTCGATCGGCAGAACGTCTCGCCGTGACCGCAGCAGAAGAGCGGCGTGAAGCGGTCCGGCCCTAGGGCCGCCCACGTCGCATTGGCGAGCGGGAGGAAGGCGCCGCGGAGGTAGTCCCGCGCCGTCTCGGCGGTCTTCCCGGGCGCTGCTTCCGCGAGCTCGACGACGTGGAAGAGGTACTCCTGGAGGTGGCGTGCCCGGTCCTTCGCGGACGTCTCCGGCGGGCCCCAGAGGCGCGAGTCAGCGTAGACCTCCTTGCCGAGCCAGCGCACGTAGCGTCCCATATCGGTCCAGTAGCCGTCGTCCTCGAGCCATGCCTTCCAGTCCGCCTTGTACTCCTCGACGAAGGGAATGTTCTGGTGGGTGAACTGGATCGCCACCTGGGCGGCCCCGCGGGTCATGCCGAGGCTGCCGTCCGCCGGTCCCTCGTAGAGCCCGCGGACGAGTGCCCGCATGTTCTTCCGCTTCCACTGGTCGAGATCGAGCCCCTGGTACGAGCCGCCGTCACGCCGCGTGCCCGTGTTGAAGTCGTTCAGGAGCCAGCTGTCACCGCTCGCGACGTCGAAGTTGACGCCGGGCGCGGCCATTCGCCGCCGCACCTCGACACCGGCCTCGTACCACGCCTCCTCGTCGGAGGAGAAGCGGTGCCGGTTCTGGGCCACCCACAGCACCCAGCCCGTCTCGCCGAGGTGGACGTCGGCGAGCGCGTGGAACTGCGGCCCGAAGGCACGGATCTGCGCGGCCTGGAAGCGCCGGAGGTCGTACTTCGGCGTCGAGATCGGCGGGATCGAGATGTAGTACTCCGTGCACGGCGCTGGGTTCTCGGCGAGGTTGCGCGCAACCCGGAGCCAGTTCGTGTCCGTCCAGATGACGATCTCGTTCTGGACCTCGCAGGTGTCCGTCGCCTCGCCGGGGGCTGAGCGGGCGGAGAAGGATGCCCCCGTGGCGGCTTCGGCGAGGGAGCCGAACCCGGGGCCGGACGACCCGTCGAGGCAGATCGCTTCACCGAGCGCGTCCACTTCCTGGTAGCCGCAGTCGCGCCAGGCCTCCGGGAGGACGACATCCGAGTCGTCCGGGGGAGGAAGCCCCTGGGCCGCCGCCGGGCCGGCGAGAACGCCGACGGCGGCGATGAGGGTGAGGAGGACGAGGACAGCGCGCATGGCCGCTCCCTTCGAGCTACGACAGTTGTCGATTAGGACAGTAAAGGCTAGCCGCTCATTAGTCAAGAGCTAGCTTGAGGCCGCCTATGCGGGGTAGTGCAATCCGGGCGGCGTGCTGCACGGTCTCGGAGACGGGGGCACCACTACAATCAGGCGCAGAGACGCGTGCAGGAGATGGTTATCTACGGGGTCAGCTTCGACATGGTCGGCAAGCAGCCGATCGTGCTCCTGAAGACGGCCGAGGGGAACAAGTTCCTCCCGATCTGGATCGGTCATCCCGAGGCGGCTGCGATCCTCATGAAGCTCCAGGGCGCGTCGACGCCGCGGCCGATGACACACGACCTCTTCACCGAGATGCTCTCGCAGCTCGAAGCTCGGGTGACCCGCATAGCCGTCACCGAGCTCAGGGACAACACCTTCTACGCGATGATCACCATCTCGTTCGACGGTACGGAGATCGAGGTCGATTCGCGGCCGTCCGACGCGATCGCGCTCGCCGTTCGCTCCGATGCGCCGATCTTCGCGGCGGAGTCCGTGATCGAGGAGTCGGCGATCGAGTTCGAGCACGAGGAGCCGAACGAGGAGGCGCTCGTCGAGCAGTTCAAGGAGTTCCTGGACGAGGTGCGACCGGAGGACTTCTCGACCGAGGAAGAGGAGGAGTAGCTCGAGCCGGCCTGCTACTGCCGGTCGGCCGCCTCTGCCTTCTCGATCTCGCGCTTGGTGAGCGCGAGGAGCTCCTCGAAGATCTCGCGCAGGCCTTCCTTCGAGAGCGGACCGCCGTTCGCACGCTCGAGGTAGCGCACCATCCACTCCTCGCGGTCGGGGTCGACGAACTCGAATCCGCGCGACGCCTTGTACTCCTTCAGCCTCGCGACGAGCTTCAGCCGGCGGTTCACCGCCTCGACGAAGGCGCGGTCGTTGTCGGAGATCTGCTCGCGGAGCTGTCGGACGAGCGGGTCGGCGCTTGCGTCGTCGGCCATGCCGTCAGCCTAGGGAAAGACGATGACCTGCGTTCCGACGCGCGCCCAGCGGTCGTAGAACCCGCGGGCGAACCAGATCGGGGTGCGGACGCAGCCGTGGCTCGCCGGGAAGGTCGGCACGGAGCGGTAGCCGTGGATGGCGAAGCCGCGGAGGAAGTAGAGCGAGTAGTACATCCCGAGCGCGTTGTAGCCGGGGCCTAGCCGGTAGACCCGCCAGCGGCCGACCGGCGTGTTGCCGGTCGCGCCCGTCGAGACGTGGACGGCGCGGGCGACGCGGCCGTCGACGACCTCGAACATGACCTGCTTCGTCTTCGAGATCTCGATGTGCGTCCCGGACGGAACGAAGGCGCGCGGGACCCCCGCGCGTCCGAGGCGGCTCCAGACCCCGGCCGAGACCCGGCCCGTGCGTGCAAGCCCATGCACCTTCTGGAAGGCGAGGACGGCCTCGTACGTGTCCCAGCCGTACCGCGTGTCGATGCCGCGGATGACGAAGTGGAGGTCTCGCAGGCGCCGCTCGAGCGCGCGGACCGCCCCACCGCCGGAGCCGAGGCGAAGCGAGGGCGCGCGCAGGACGAGCGCGTGCCGGCGTGAGACTTGCTCGAAGCCGGCGGCGGGTGTCAGGCGAATCCGCCACCTCGTCCGGCCCGGCACCTCACTCGGCAGGACGACGCGGAACCGTCCGGCCGGGCCGACGCGGACGCGCCTGCTGCGACCGAGGTAGGAGAGGGCGAGCCGGCCCGCATCTGCCGGGAGCAGCCGGCCGCGCAGGACGATCCTCTCGCCGACGCTCCGTCTCCCGGTCACGCGGGCGGTGAGCCCGGGCCGCATACGCAGGGCAACTGCGGGAGAGGCGGCCTGCGTCGCAGGGTCGACCTGCGCGAGCGCCATGAAGCTGCCCGGACGGCCCGGCTCGAGCGCGACGTCGATAGGTCCCGTCCGCGGCGGTCGTGGTCGAGGCGACGAGCTGCCACGACGACCCGCTGCCGCGGTAGACGCCCACGGGGATGCTCGGCTGCGCCGGGGCAAGCGATCCCGCGAACGTGACCGTGCCGTTGTGGCGGACGACGGCCGGGCTGGCCCCGAGCGTCAGGGACGCGGCCTGGGCCGTTCCGGGGACTGCGAGGGCGAGAACCCCCACGACGACCGCACGCCTCACGTCCCCATTCTGCTCGATCCGGCCGGACGTACGCCACTCGCCTAGGTGACGCAAGAGAGGGTGGAGCGGCACTCCGGATCGGCCAGGCAGACGAGGCCGACCGTGAGGACGAAGCCGTTGTAGAGCGCGTGCGCGATCATGCCGGGGAAGACGCTCGAGGAGCGGAGCCTCACCCAGGAGAGCCCGATCCCGAAGAGCGTCAGCGGCAGGAGCGCGGTCAGGAGGCCGTGCACGAGCCCGAACGCGACGCCGGTCATGACGACGGCGGCGACGCTGCCGAAGATCGAGAGCGCGCTGACCCCGACGCCGCGGTAGAAGAGCTCCTCCGCGACCGGCGCGGCGATCGTTGCGACGAAGGCGTTTGCCGCGATCGCGCCTGCGCGCTCGGGCCGCCAGGTCTCCGGCAGGATGCCCTGCTCCTCGCTCGGATTGAGGTCGAAGAGCACCGAGATCACGTAGGTGAGGACGGCGACGCCTGCGACGACGGCGAGCGCGATGAAGACCCACCGCCCGGCAAACCGGTGGAGGCCGAGCGCATCGCGGGTGTTGCCGGTCAGCCTCGCGATGGCGACCGTCAGCGCGATGATCACGAGGTAGAAGAAGACGTTCCCGATCGCCGTTCCGTACTCGTAGAAGGCCTCCCGCGTGTCCGCGTCCGTCGCCGCGACCGAGGCGATCAGGACGAGGACGATCTCGAGGCCGGCGACGGCCAGCCAGGCCGCCGCCGCGGCGTTCGGTCTAGGCGCGCGCGAGGGCGCGCTCGAAGTCGGCGATGAGGTCGTCGACATCCTCACAGCCTACGGAGACCCGAAGCGTGCCCGGCGAGACGCCCCAGGCGGCGAGGTCCTCCTCGTCGAACTGACGGTGGCTCGTCGAGGCCGGGTGGGAAACGACGGTCTCGAGCCCGCCGAGGCTCGTCGCGCGGATGCAGAGCTCGAGCCCGTCCATGACGCGCTCGGCCGCCGGCCGGCCGCCGGGAACGTCGAACGCGAGCATGGCGCCGGAGTCGTCGAGCTGACGCATCGCGAGGTCGTACTGTGGGTCGGAGTCGAGACCGACGTAGTGGACGGACTCGACTGCGGTGTGATCGCGGAGGAAACGCGCGACGCCGAGCGCGTTCGACGACTGTCGCTCCATTCGGAGCGCGAGCGTCTTCAGCCCGCGCCGGAGCAGGAACGCCGCGAAGGGGTCGAGCGTCCCGCCGGTCTCGTAGCGATGGCGCCGCGTCGCCTCGACGCGCTCCCGGGAGCCCGCGACCACGCCGGCCATCACATCGTGGTGGCCGTTCAGGAACTTCGTCGCCGACTCGCAGACGAGGTCGGCGCCGTGCTCGAGCGGACGGCAGAGGGCCGGCGAGACGAAGGTGTTGTCGACGACGAGGACTCCGTCCCCCTTCGTCTCCGCGAGCGCGGCAAGGTCCGCGAGCGGGAACCCCGGATTCGCGAGCGTCTCGACGTAGCGCACGCGGGCGGGCCGGTTCCATGCGGAAGGCTCGGTCACGTCGAGGTAGACGACCTCCACTCCCATCCGGCGCACGTGGCGCTCGACGAGCGCGAAGGTGTTCCCGTAGAGCTGGCGCGGCGCGAGCAGCGTGTCGCCGGGCGCGAGATTCGAGAAGAGTGCCGCCGCGATTCCGGCCATCCCGGACGAGAAGAGCTGCGCCGCCTCCGCCGACTCGACCTCGGCGCAGCGCGGCCGCGACCTCCTCCGTGGTCGGATTGCGGAGCGACCCGTAGAGGAATCCGTACTCCTCGTCGGCCATCACCCGGCCGAACTGCTCGGCGGTCTCGAACTCGAACGTGGTCGCGAGGACGAGCGGGGAGACGACCGGCCGGCCCGGGCCGGCGGGCGTCCCAGCCGCCGTGGATCAGGCGCGTGGCGAGTCCGCGCTTGTCATCGCTCGAGGCCAAGTCGCCGCGGGAGCGTAGCGAGCGGAACGGGGGCGAAGGCGAGCCCGGCCGCGCGCGCGCCGTCGCGGTCAGCCTCGGAGTCCCCGATGTGGAGCGCCCGGGCGGGCTCCACGCCCAGGCGCTCGAGCGCGAGGCGAAACGGCGCCGGATCCGGCTTCGGCACACCGGCTTCGGCGGACGAGACGATGGTGTCGAAGCGGCCGGCGAGCCCGGCGGCGTCGAGCCGTTCCCCGAGCGACACGTCCCAGTTGGCGACGCAGGCGAGGGCCAGCCCGGCGCGGCGCAGGCTGTCGAGCGCGTCCGTCGCGCCCTCGATCGGGTGGAAGACGAGGGCGGTCAAGAACGCGGGCACGAAGGCCTCGGCGTCCAGTCCCGGGCCGAGCTCCTCGAGGAAGACGGCGACGGAAGCCCGGCGCAGCTTGGCCAGGCCGGCCGCGTCGCGGCCGAGGTGCGAGCGCGGGACGTAGTACGCGACCTCCGCCTCGAATGCACGCCGGACCTCGTCGAGATCGTGACGAATGCCGCGTTCGGCGAGTGCGGCGCGGAGCGGCTCGGCCGGGTCGACGAGCTCGACGCAGGTCCCGAACGCGTCCACGGTGACGGCCCCGAGGCCGCTAGCGCGCCATTGCCGTGGAGCGCCTCGACGATCTCGTTGACGGCCTCTCCGACGCGAGGTCCGGCCGTCTCGACGAGGTCGGCGGGGACGTCCGCGATCCGCGGAAGGGGGCCGGCGGCGGGACACTGTGAGAAGCGCGGCGGAGGAGTCGCCAGCGGTGAATCCTCGTCGACGACGCGCAGGACGACCTCCGGCTGGAAGGGAAGAATGTCGCAGGCGTCACCGGGGGCGGCGGCCTCGCCCGTTCCCACGAGCTCGCCGCCGGCGCGCTGCACGAGGTCGGCGACGAGTGAGTCCTCGGCGACCGTGACGAGGAAGCCTGTGTCGACGAAGACGGGCACGAGCGGGAAGGCCTCCGCGCGTCCCTCGGCGGCGGCCACATCCTCCCGGATCGACGCCGCGAGTCGCCGTGCCTGCACGGGCTCGTCCACGAGGAACCCGAGGTCGAGCGTCGCGCGGACCACGTCCGGGACGGAGGCTGCCGGCTGTACGTAGACGGGTGCCCCGACCTGCTCCGCGACGTCCTCGACGGCCGCGGCGTCTCCGCCTGGCCCGGCGAGCAGGAGGTCGGGGCGGACTCGCTCGACGGCGGCCGTGTCGACGAGGCCGCTCGGCCGGGTGACCGGAATCGCGCCGGCCGCCTCCGCCAGGTCGGCTCCCCGACGGGACGCCGACGAGGCGCTCGCCCGCTCTCAGCGCCGCGACGAGCTCCGCGGCTCCCGCCTCGAGTGCGGCGATCCGCTCCGGCGGTCGCTCGAGCGTCACCTCCTCGCCGTCGGCCCCGCGGACGGTCACCGGGTACACGGAGAGCCTCTCGTCGGTCGGCTCGGAACGTTCCCCGCACGCGGTCACGAGGAGGAGCAGACAGGCAAGGAGGGCGGCGCGGCGCACGGATGCTTGGGCGGGGATTCACGCGGGCCGGTGACTGCCACGACACGGCGCCGGATCACCACCCTCACGCGTCGCACAGGCAGCCAGCCTGCGGCGACGAGTGAGTGCGGCGCCCGGCTTGGTCGTGACTGCCCCCAGCTCCGCGCCAATCCCCGCCCAAGCATCCCGCGGCAGTATCGGGGATGTGGGCAGGCAATCTCCCGCCGTCGGAGAATGGACTGCCGTGGACGAGGTCTGGCAGCGGATCGCCGTTGCGGGCGGAGTGATCCTGCTCGCGCTCGTCGTCGCGCGGGTCGTCGACCGGGCGATCGGCCGCCACCTTCGCTTCACCCCCGAGGGGCTGACGCGCTACCGGGTGCTCCGCCGGACGATCACGATCTCGATCGTCTTCGTGGGCGTCCTGAGTGCCCTCCTCATCATCCCCTCGGTCCGGGCGATCGCGGGAGGCGTCCTCGCGTCCTCGGCCGTTGTCGCGCTCGTGATCGGTATGGCCGCACGCTCGACGCTCGCGAACTTCGTCGCCGGGGTGCTGATCGCCTTCACGCAGCCCCTGAGACTCGGGGACGACGTGGACATCGACGACGCGTCCGGGACGGTCGAGGAGATCGGGCTCACGTATACGACGTTGAGGACGCCCGGTGGAGCGCGCTTCTACATCCCGAACGAGAAGCTGGCCTCGGATACCATCCGAAACGCGACGATCGGAGGCGCTGAGCACCTTACCCAGGTCAAGCTTCTCGTCCCGATCGACTCCGACCTCGACCGTGTCGTCACGGTCGCCGAGGAGGAGGCTCGCGCTGCAACCGACTCCGAGGAGAAGCAACCCGTCGCCACGGTGACTGACTTCGAGACAGCAGGACCGACGGCCGTCGTCACGGTCGAGACCTGGGCACCTCCGGGACGTGCCGACGAGGTTGCGTCCACGATCCGTCGGGCGGCCCATCGCCGCCTGCGGGCCGAGGGGATCTTCTGATGCCGCCGTCGAACGGCAAGGGCCGGAAGCCGAACGGGAACGGTGTTCGGAACGGCAACGGGAACGGCGTCCGGCCGAACCGCGGCCGACGCGACCGCCAGCGCCGGCGTGCACGGCAGCGCTCGAAGCGCCGCGCCCTCGTCATCGTCGCGGTCCTCGGCCTGCTCGTCCTCGTCGCGGCGCTCGCGGCCGGCGCCTTCACGGGTGGCACGGCCGCGTTCTCGTGCGACCTCTCCTCGCTCCGGCCGGTCACGATCGGCCAGAACTCCTTCGTCTATGCGGCGGACGGGTCCCTGCTCGGGTCGATCCCGGCCGAGAAGAACCGGCAGCCGCTCCCGCTCGGGAAGGTCAACCCCCGCGTGGTCCAGGCGACCGTCGCAATCGAGGACCGGCGGTTCTACAAGCACCTCGGCGTCGACGTGGAGGGCATCTTCCGCGCCGCGGTCAAGAACGTGGAAGCCGGCAGGATCGTCGAGGGCGGCTCCACGATCACCCAGCAGCTCGTTCGCAACCTCTACATCGGGAACGAGAAGTCCTTCACGCGGAAGACGAAGGAGGCGTGCCTCGCGATCAAGCTCGACGCCAAGTGGTCGAAGGACCGGATCCTCCAGACCTACCTGAACCAGGTCTACTTCGGGAACCACGCGTACGGGATCGAGGCGGCGGCGCAGACCTACTTCTCGAAGTCGGCCCGGAAGCTCAATGTCGCGCAGGCGGCGCTCCTCGCGGGCCTCCCACAGGCGCCTTCGGTCTTCGACCCCTTCAACCGCCCCGAGGAGGCGGTGGCGCGCCGGAACGACGTCCTGAAGGCGATGCTCTCGGAGGGGGACATCGACCAGGCGCGCTACGAGAAGGCGGCGTCGGCGCCGCTCAAGCTGAAGCGCGGCGAGCTCTACACGCGGATCCGCGAGCCCTACTTCTTCTCGTACGTGCGCGACCTGTTGATCAAGGAGTACGGCGTCAGCACGGTGCGAAGCGGCGGGCTCAAGGTGTACACGACGATCGACCCGCGCTTCCAGAGCGCCGCGATCGCTGCGATCAAGGAGACCCTGACCGACCCGGCCGACCCGGCCTCCGCCGTCGTCTCGATCAACCCTGCGAACGGGGCCATCCGGGCGATGACGGCGGTCGCGCCGCAGCGGAAGAACCTCCAGTTCAACCTGGCCGCGCAGGGTAGGCGCCAGGCCGGGTCCTCGTTCAAGACCTTCGTCCTCGCGGAGGCGATCGAGGAGCAGATCAACCCCGACTCGACGTCCTACCTCTCGGCGCCGTTCCGCTGGCAGCCCGATTCGACGTGCTCCGAAGAGGTCGACCCGAACTGCGTGTGGGAGGTCGAGACGTACGACGGGAGCTACCGGGGCAACATCGACATCGCGAGTGCGACGCTCGCCTCGGACAACACCGTGTACGCGCGACTTACCCTCGACCTCGGGCCGGAGAAGGTCGTCGACATCGCGAAACGGATGGGTATCACGACGAAGCTCGAGCCGGTCGCCTCGATCGGGCTCGGCTCGAACTCGGTCTCGGTGCTCGAGATGGCCTCCGCCTACGCGACCCTTGCCGCAGGCGGGCGTCCACTCGGAGCCGATGGCGATCCGCAAGGTCGTCCTCGCGAACGGACGCAACGACGACGAGGCGGGCTGGGGGAAGCCGAAGCGCAAGCGGGCGTTCTCGGACGGCGTCGCCTACGAGGTCACGCAGATCCTCGAGCGGAACATGCTGGGCGGAACCGGTACGGGCGCCTACTTCGGCCGGCCCGCGGCCGGGAAGACCGGGACGACGGACAACTTCGCCGACGCGTGGTTCGTGGGCTACACGCCGAACCTCGCCACGGCGGTCTGGGTCGGCTACCCGAACGCGCAGATCGAGATGACGAACGTGCACGGGATCCGCGTCGCCGGCGGCACGTTCCCGGCCACGATCTGGAACCTCTTCATGTCGGAGGCTCTCGCTCCGACGGAGGCGCTCGACTGGGAGTACCCGGACAACCCCGTCGAGTGGGAGCCCTTCGAGGGCCAGTACGCGAACGAGGGCGCGCCTGAGCCCGAGACGACCGCACCGCCGGCCACGACGACGACCGGGGCTACCACGACCGCGCCGACGACGACCGCACCGCCTCCGCCCCCGACGACGCCGCCTCCGCCCCCGACGACGCCGCCACCCGCGCCCGTCCCGCCTCCGGCACCCACGCCGACTCCGCCGGGGGCGCCCCCGCCGCCACCGCCGCCCCGGCGCTGAGGGCGCCGTGCCGGACCTGATCTCCGTCGCCGAGGCGCAGCGCCTCATCCTCGAGCGTGCGCATCGGCTCGAGGCGGAGCGCGTGCCGATCGAGCGGGCGGCCGGTCGCGTGCTCGCCGAGGCTGTCGCGGCGGCGGTCGATCTCCCTCCCTTCCCGAGCTCCGCAATGGATGGATTCGCCCTCCGCTCGGCCGACACCGAGGCGGCGCCCGTGACGCTGCCCGTGGTCGGCGAGGCCGCGGCGGGGCGGCCGGTGGCCGGGCCGCTCGAGCCCGGGCGCACCGTGCGGATCTCGACGGGAGGCTCGGTGCCGGATGGCGCCGACGCGGTCGTCCCGCTCGAGCTCGTCGACGAAGGTTCCGAAGGGATCACCGTTCGGGAGCCGGTTCGCGAAGGCGCGAACGTGCGCGAGCGCGGGGGCGACGTCCACGCCGGTGAGCCCATTCTCGGCCCCGGGGTACTGATCGGCCCTCCGCAAGTGGCCGCACTCGCCGCCGCCGGTGTCGCCGAGATCCGCTGCACGAAGCGTCCCCGGGCGGCGATCCTCGTCACGGGCTCCGAGCTGCGCCAGCCCGGCGAGCCGCTCGGCCCCGGAGAGATCTACGAGTCGAACGGCCTCTTGCTCGCGGCCGCACTCGGCTCGGCCGGTGCCGTGCCCGCGCAGCTCGGCGTCGTGCCGGACGACCCGGACGAGCTTCGACGGACGCTCGAGCGAGCCCTCCTCGCCTTCGACGTCGTCGTCACGTCGGGCGGCGCCTCGGTCGGCCCGCACGACCTCGTGCGCGAAGCCCAGCGCGAGCTCCGGGTCGAGGAGGTCTTCTGGGGCGTGGCGATGAAGCCCGGGAAGCCCGTCGCCTTCGGCGTGCGGCGCGAGCACCTCGTCTTCAGCCTCCCCGGCAATCCCGTGTCGGCCCTCGTGACCTTCGAGGTTCTCGTTCGCCCGGCGGTGAACGCGCTCCTCGGGTTGCCGGAGCCCTTGCCCCGGCTCGAGAAGGGTGTGCTCGCGATCCCGATCCGGCGGAACCCGCGCCGCCAGGACTACGTCCGGGCACGAGTGCGCGAGGAGGACGGCGAGACCGTCGTCGAGCCGCTGGAAGGGCGAGAGTCGCACATGATCGTCCGCGCGGCGCCGGCGAACGCGCTCGTTCCGGTCGAGGTGGGCGAGGGCGAGGTCCCCGCCGGCTCTCAGGTCGCCTTCCTGCCCCTCTAGCAGTTAGGGTGGTCGCACCGGCCCTACTCTCGGAATCCGGCCCGGAGCACGCGACACACCGACGCGCTGAGGCGCGGGAGGCGAGATGCTTCTAGGCGAACAGATTCGACGGTAGGGCCTTGTTTCGCCCCGCCTACGGCGCCTCGTCCTCGACGGACCGGAGACCGGGCTCCTCGCCCGGCCCGGCCTGCGCTCGACGGCTGCGCGAGACCATGACCACGCGGCGGATCCCCGCGCGAATCGGGCCGCGCGCCGGACGCTCGCCCCTGGCCGGGTAGGGCGCGTAGCGGCCGAGTGCGACCGCACCGACCTGCGCCGCCGCCGCCGCCCACACGAGCCCGGCGAGGAGGAGCGGCGGCGTCACGTAGCCGACCGACGCGAGCGCGAGCAGGTACCAGGGAGCGTCGAGCCCGAGCCCGTAGCGCCAGGCGAACGAGCCGATGAGGATGAGCGGTCCCGCGAAGCCGGCGGCGTAGACGGCGGCGCGGACGGGAAAGTTCCGGCGCCCCACGTGCGGCAGCCAGAGCCAGGCGTGCAAGGACGGAAGTACGAAGAGGAGCGCGTAGGGATTCGTCGCGGCGACCACGAGGGCGACGAGGGCGAGGACGAGCATTGCGGCGAGATGGCCTCCCAGCTCCTCTGTGCGGGCGACCCGACGGTGCGGTGCGAGGCGGGGCCGTGCGATCAGCCACCCGAGCACGGCGAGGACGGCGAGCGCGAGGAGTGCTGCGACCGGCGGGTCCTGGACCGCGGTCGAGTCAGGGCTGATCGGGAGCGCCTCGCCCTCGACGAGCAGCCCGCCGGCGGCAAACGCTGCGAAGAGGAGGCCGATCCACAGCCACACCCCGAGCCGGCTCGCGAAGCTCCGAACGGCGGGCCCGAGCGGGACGTGGCGCCGGCGGCACCGTGCGAAGAGGTCGACCGTGGCTACGAGGAACGGGACGAGCGCGGCCAGGAGGAGGAACTGGATCGTCCATCCCCGCACGAGCCGCGTGCCGAGGTAGAGGTACGACTGGGCGCTCCGCCCGAGCTCCGCGGAATCGTCGAGCCGGAGCAGGAGATCCTGGGCGGACCGGCCGAGTGCGCCCAGCCGCTCCCGGTCGAGCGCCTCGAGGGTGTCGGGTGCATCGACCGGCGGGCGCTGCCCGCCGGTCGTGACCGTGACCGCCGAAGTCCCGTTTGCGACGAACGACCCCTGCTCGTGGAGGGTGAACGGGAACGCGAGGTCGATGAGCTGCGCGAACGCGGACGGCCTGAGCGGCGCGGCGCCGGTCGCCACCTCGATGCTCTCGTCCGTCGTCGCGAGCAGCGCGGACGCCGGCGACCGCGGCGCTTCGCCGGCGAAGAGGATGCGCGGCGGCTCGCGACCGGCGAGGGAGTCGAGGTTCACGACGGCGAAGACCGACGCTGCCGTTCCCACGAGTCGGCGGATGACTTCGGGGTGGTCCGCGATCCTCGCCGCGCCGGCCCCGCCGAAGGCGCCGCCGTCCGTGGAGACGAAGACGAGCGTGTGCTTCGGGCGGACGAGCTCGGCGTTCCGGGCGAGCTCCAGCAGGACGCCCGTCCCCGAGGCGTTGTCGTTCGCCCCGGGGTCCGTGCCGGAGTTGTCGCGGTGTGCGAGCACGACGATCGTGCGCGGCGAGGCTCCCGGCACCACTGCGAGGAGGTTCACGAGGCGGACCCGGCCGAGGCCGGCGAGGTCGGCGGCGAAGGCGTCGCGCTGCGGCTCGAGGCCCACGTCCTCGAAGTGCGACTCGACCCAGGCGGTCGCCTTGGCCCCGCCGGACGAGCCGGGCAGCCGGTCGGGGAGCCGACGGGCGAGCTCGGTGGTGAAGGCGACCGCGGTCGTCTGGTCGAAGGAGGGCTCGAGGCGTGGCGGCTCGAGCGCGTCGGGCTGGGTGACCGTGAACGCCATGACGAGGAGCGCGACGGCGACGGCGCCCCATGCGGCCCGGTAGAGGCGCAAGGAGACAGGGCGCTCGAGGCTCCCCGGTCGCGGCCGCCGCGGAGGCTCCGCCTCGCTTCCGGCGGGGGTCGGCCTTCCGCGTGAGGGACCGGGCGGGCTCAAAGCGCGACTGATGGTAGACCGCGAGGCTCCCGTAGCCCCGCGCCCTATCCTTCCTCTTCATGGCAACGGGTGCCGCAATCCTGGTCGTGGACGACGAGGAGTCGATCCAGAAGCTCCTCACGTATCCGCTCGAGCGCGACGGTTACCGCGTGGTGCAGGCGCGGGACGGCGAGGAGGCGCTCGCGCGGTTTCGGGAGGAGCAGCCCGACCTCGTGCTCCTCGATCTCGCGCTCCCGAAGCTCGACGGCCTCGAGGTCTGCCGGCGGATCAGGGCCGAGAGCTCGGTTCCGATCCTCATGCTCACCGCGCGGGACGACGAGATCGACAAGGTGCTCGGGCTCGAGATCGGCGCCGACGACTACATCACGAAGCCGTTCTCGATCAGGGAGCTTCGGTCGAGGATCCGGGCCGCCATGCGCCGCGCCAGCCTGGCCCCGCAGCCGGAGGCCGTCGAGGTGATCGAGTCTGACGGGCTCAGGATCGACCTACCCCGGCGGGCGGTCGAGATCCGCGGCAAGGAGGCGCAGCTCACGTACCTCGAGTTCGAGCTGCTGCGGACGCTCGCCTCGACCCCCGGCCGGGTCTACACGCGCCAGTCGCTCCTCGACAAGCTCTGGGGCGGCGCCGCCTACCGCGATCCGCGGACGATCGACGTCCACGTGCGGCATCTGCGGGAGAAGATCGAGCAGGACCCGAGCGACCCCGAGTACATCTTCACGGTTCGGGGCGTCGGGTACCGCTTCCGCGACGCCTGAGACCGATGGCCCTCCGGCTCCCCTTCCGCGCGACCCTCGGGCTCAAGCTCGCGCTCGTCCTCTTCTCCGTGGTCGCGGGCTCGCTCACGATCGTCTACCTGATGGTCGTGCCCCGCCTCGAGAACCGGCTCGTGGACGCGAAGATCGGAGAGCTCGAGAAGGCCGACGCCGCGTTGCGGACGCAGCTCGGTCGCGCCTGGAGCCAGGGCGTCGTCGCACGCCAGGACGCGGTCGACCGCGCGGAGCAGAACGTGAACGCACGCGTCGCCGTGTTACAGCGGCTCAGCCCCGAGTCGCTCGTCGTGCAGGCCGACTCCCAGCCCGCTCTCGTCGGCGGCACCCTCGCCGACGACCCGCTGGCGATCGAGGCGGCCGAGACGCGCCGGGCCGTCTCGGGCCAGGTCGAGCGCGACGGCGTGAGCTACGCGCAGCACGCGGTGCCGTTCGGGCCGGACCAGGTCATCCTCGTCTCCGCTCCGCTCGACGACGCGCTCGCGACGGTGCGGCTCGTGCGGTCGAGCCTCGTGATCGCGGGGCTCGTCGCGCTCGCGGCGGCGGCCGCGGCCGCCTACGGGGCTGCGTACGCGCTCACGCGCCGCCTCCGCCGCCTCGAGGGCGCGGCGGGCCGGATCGCCGCCGGGGACTTCGACGTGCCGATCGACGCGGCGGGAAGCGACGAGGTGGCCGAGCTCGCGCGCGAGTTCGACTCCATGCGGCTGCGGCTCGCCGACCTCGACCGCGTGCGCCGCGAGTTCATCGCGAACGCATCGCACGAGCTGCGAACGCCGCTCTTCTCGCTCGCCGGCTTCCTCGAGCTTCTGACGGACGAAGACCTGGACGAGACAACCCGAAGAGAGTTCCTCGAGGAGACACGGACGCAGGTCGACCGGCTGACGCGGCTCGCCACGGATCTCCTCGACCTCTCCCGCCTCGACGCCGGGCAACTGCTCGTCGAGGCGAGCGACATCGACCTCGCGGCGGCGGCGCGCACGGTCGCCGAGGAGTTCCGCGCCGTGGCCGAGCGCAGCACGCACCCGCTCACGGTGCGCGCCGACGAGGAGACACCTGCCATCGGCGACAACGAGCGCGTCCTCCAGATCGGCCGCGCGCTCGTCGAGAACGCGCTTCGCCACACGCCTCCGGGCACGCCCATCGAGGTGAGCGCGAGCGTCGAGGAGGGTCGGGCGGTGCTGGCCGTGCGCGATGCGGGCCCCGGCATCCTCGAGGAGAACCAAGACCGCCTGTTCCAGCGCTTCTACCGCGGCGAGGGCCAGCGCGCGTCCGGGAGCGGTCTCGGCCTTGCCATCGCGGCCGAGCTCGCGGCGAAGATGGGCGGGCGGCTCCACGTGGAATCGGCGCCCGGCGAGACCGTTTTCACGCTTCGACTGCCACGGGCGGACCTCGACGGGCCGTTTCCACAGGAAAACGGTGACGCCGAGGCCGCCGCGGATGCTGCCGCGCTCGCGGCCGAAGCTGTCAATCGCTAGGTCGGGAGCGAGCCGCCGGCCTCCGTCTACTCTGTGACGGTGCGTGCGTCGCTCGTCGCCGTGATCGCCGTCGTGTGTGCCCTCCTCGGAGGGGCGGGCGCGCTCGTCGTGGGCAAGGCCGCGGGCTGGATCGACGGTGACGGCGAGACCGTCGTCCTTCGCGAGGCCGGCGCGGCGACGCCTGCCAGCCAGGTCGAGCAGGGCGCGACCGGGGACGAGTCGAAGCCGCTGCCGGGCAACGACTTCGATCCCACGGAGATCTACGCGGAGCGCGCGGCGGGCGTCGTGACGGTGCAGTCCCTCTTCGAGGGCGAGGAGGACGCCGCGGAGGGCGGGGTCGCGCAGGGCTCGGGGTTCGTCGTCTCGGACGACGGCTACATCCTCACGAACTCGCACGTGATCACGACGGCCGGTGAGGCGGCCGGCACCGCGAACGCGGCCGCCGCGAGCCAGGTCTACGTCGAGTTCAAGGACGGAGACCGCCTGACGGCGCGAATCGTCGGGTGGGACGTCTACGACGACGTGGGGCTCCTGAAGGTCGAGCCCGGCGACCACACGTTGCGACCCCTTCCCCTCGGCGATTCCAGCGAGGTCGAGGTCGGTGAGCCCGTCGTCGCGATCGGCAGCCCGTTCGGCCAGACGAGCACGATGACGGCCGGGATCGTCGGGGCGACCGAGCGCTCGATCGACGTCGCTGACGTCCGAGTACTCGCTCGTGGACGCGATCCAGACCGACGCACCCATCAACCGCGGCAATTCGGGCGGGCCGCTCTTCGACGCGCGCGGGCTCGTGATCGGGATCAACGCGCAGATCCGGAGCGAGTCCGGCACCGCCGAGGGCGTCGGCTTCGCGGTTCCCATCAACTCCGCCGTGCGCACGATGGAGCAGCTCAAGGAGACCGGAGAGGTGCGGTACGCCTGGGTCGGCATCACGACGCAGAGCGTCACCCCGACCCTCGACCGGCGCTTCGACTTCGGCACGGAGCGTGGAGCCGCCGTGCAGTCGATCGTGGCGGGGAGCCCGGCCGAGGCGTCGGACCTCGAGGCCGGCGAACGAGAGGTCGAGTTCGGGGGCGTTACGATCCGGCCCGGCGGCGACGTCATCGTGGCGATCGACGACGAACCGGTCGAGGATGCCGAGGACGTCGTGCGTGCCGTGACGCAGCGTCTTCCCGGCGAGACCGCTCGCTTCACCGTCGTCCGCGACGGCGAGCGTGTCGTCGTGCGCGTCAAGCTCGGCGAGCGGCCGGCCAGCCCGCCTGACGACCGGTAGCCCGAGTAGTCTCGAACGCCGTGCCGGAGCGGCCCGCCGAGGACGCGATCATCCTCGGAGACAACCTCGAGGTGCTCCCGGGTTTCGCCGACGGGAGCTTCCGGCTCGTCTACGCGGATCCGCCCTTCAACACCGGCGGGACGCAGACGAGACGCACGGTGGCTGTCGAGGCAGCCCCGGACGGCGACCGCACCGGCTTCGGCGGGCGTCGCTACCGCACCCGGCTCCTCGCCGAGTCGTCGTACCGGGACGCGTTCGACGACTACCTCGGGTTCCTCGAGCCGCGCCTGCGCGAGATCCGACGCGTCCTCGACGACGAAGGGACGCTCTACTTCCACAGCGACTACCGCGAGGCGCACTACTGCAAGCTCCTCCTGGACGAGCTCTTCGGGCGCGAGTGCTTCCTGAACGAGATCGTGTGGGCCTACGACTACGGCGCCCGTACGCGGCGGCGCTGGCCGGCGAAGCACGACACGATCCTCGTCTACGTGAAGGATCCCGGCCGCTACCACTTCGACGCCGAGGCCGTGGACCGCGAGCCGTACATGGCGCCCGGCCTCGTCGGGCCGGAGAAGGCCGCGCGCGGGAAGCTCCCCACCGACGTCTGGTGGCACACGATCGTCTCGCCGACGGGCCGGGAGAAGACCGGCTATCCGACGCAGAAGCCGGTGGGGCTCCTGCGGCGGATGGTGCAGGCCTCGACCCGGCCCGGCGACTGGTGTCTCGACCCCTTCGCAGGGAGCGGAACGCTCGGCGCGGCGGCCCGCGAGCTCGGCCGCAACTTCGTGCTGATCGATACGAATCCCGAGGCAGTCGCCGTCTCGGGCCGGCGTCTCCCCCGATCGGGTGAGGCAGGGAATCCGGTCGCACAGGGAGAATGCCGTCCGGCGGGGGTTGCGGCCGGTCCGGAGAGGGCATACCGGGCCAAGGACGAGTCGACGGCAGGCAGGTGATGGTCGAAGCAGGTGGTTCCGGCGTGGTTGCGCTCTCGATCCCGGCGAAGGCCGAGTACATCACGCTCTGCCGCCTGGCGCTGACCGGGATCGCCCAGGTTCGGGCCGTCGAGCCCGAGACGCTCGCCGACCTGAAGCTCGCGCTGACGGAGGCGTGCTCGAACTCCATCCGGCACGCCTACGAGGACGGCCGATCCGGCGTCGTCGAGGTGCGCTACGAGCTCCAGGGCAGATCGGCTCGCCGTCGAGGTGCGTGGACGAGGGCCGCGGCTTCGATCTCGTGAACGAGCAGGGCAACGGTGAGGAGCTCGACGAGGGCGGGCCTCGGGCTCGCGATCATCCGCGCGCTCACCGACGAGCTCGACGATCGAGTCGAACGGACGGGCTCCCGCGCTCCGCTTCGTGAAGTACCTCTGCGCTAGGCCTACGCCGCGCCTGTATCCTCGGCCGCGTTGCAGCTCCTCCAGGTCAACGTCGGTCACAAGGCACTCGGCGGACTACGCGACGATCGCGAGCCGGGGGCTCATGGATCAGATCAAGGCGCTGGCGGAACCGCTCGCCGGGCAAGCGCGTCCTCCACCTCTCGGCGACCGCGTTCGGCGGCGGCGTGGCCGAGATCAACTACACGCTGGTCCCGCTCATGCGCGACGCCGGGCTCGACACCGAGTGGCGCGTGATCTACGGGAAGGACGAGTTCTTCGACGTCACGAAGACGATCCACAACGCGCTCCAGGGCGCGCCGACACGAGCTCACCGAGGAGCAGCAGCGCATCTTCCGCGAGTACAACCGCCTGAACGCCGAGGCGCTCGAGGGCGAGTACGACTTCGTGATCGTCCACGACCCGCAGCCGGCCGGGATCCTCGAGGACGCGCGGCACGTCGCAGACCACTGGATCTGGCGCTGCCACATCGACCTCTCGGACGCCGAACCGGCAGGTCCTCGAGCTTCCTCGCGCCGTGGCTCGGGCGCTACGACGCGGCGCTCTTCCACCGGCGGCAGTACGTCCCGCCGGGCGTCGCGATGCCGACCTCGTACATCTGGCCGCCGGCGATCGATCCGCTCGCGCCGAAGAACATGGCCCTCTCGCCCGAGGACGCCGCGTACATCGTCGACCAGTTCGGCATCGACGTCGAGCGGCCGCTCGTGACGCAGGTCTCCCGCTTCGACCCGTGGAAGGATCCGCTCGGCGTGATCGAGGCCTGGCGGCTCGTGCGTGCGCGGCACCCGGACGTTCAGCTCGCGCTCGTCGGCTCGATGGCCCACGACGACCCCGAGGGCTGGGACTACTACAACCGAAGACCGTCGAGGCGGCCGCCGGCGACCCAGACATCTTCATCCTCTCGAACCTGAACAACGTCGGCTCGGTCGAGGTGAACGCCTTCCAGGTTCACTCGGCCGCGGTGCTGCAGAAGTCGATCCGCGAGGGGTTCGGCCTGACGGTGACCGAGGCGCTCTGGAAGGCGCCGGCCGGTCGTCGCGGGCCGCGTCGGCGGGATCGTCGACCAGATCCAGGATCGCGAGACCGGGTACCTCGTCGACACGGTCGAGGAGTGCGCCGAGGCGCGTCTGCGCCGTGCTCGGCGACCCTGAGGCCGCGAGGCAGATGGCGCAGGCGAGGCAAGGAGTACGTCCGCGTCCACTTCCTCACGCCGCGGCTCCTGCGCGACTGGCTCGCGCTCTTCAACCTGCTCGTCGGCCGGGAGACCGACGCAGGGCCGCGAGCTCGCTCGTCGCCGGCGCCGCGCCGTAGCTACGCTCGCCCCGGCCGGTACCGTTGCACGCCGTGGCGCCCGCCGCGAGCTGATCGTCGTCTCGAACCGGGGGCCCGTCGTCGTTCCTCGCGACGCCGACGGCGGGCAACGGGTCGCGCGGCGCGGCGGCGGCGGGCTCGTCACCGCGCTCGCGCAGCGCTCGCCTCGCCAGCACGACGTCACCTGGATCGCGAGCGCGATGTCCGACGAGGACCGAGCGCGTCGCCGCGGAGGCGGGCGGCAAGGCCTTCGAGGAGGCGGCGCAGGACGGCTCCCCGTACCGGCTGCGCTTCGTTGCGCACGATCCCCAGGCCTACGACTGGCTACTACAACGTCGTTTCGAACCCGATCCTCTGGTTCGCCCAGCACTACCTCTGGGGTCTCGCCGACGAGCCGGACATCGACCACGGGCTCCGGCACGCGTGGTTCGACGGATACGTCGCGGTGAACCGAAACTTCGCGGAGGCGGTCGTCGACGAGCTCGAGCAGCGGCCCGATGCGGCCGTCTTCTTCCACGACTACCACCTCTACTGCGCCCCCGGCTTCGTGCGCGAGCGCGTGCCGGACGCGACGCTCTCCCACTTCGTCCACATCCCGTGGCCGCAGCCGGACTACTGGCGCGTCCTCCCGAGCCGCGATCCGTCGCGCCGTGCACGAGGGGCTCCTCGCGAACGACGTCGTCGGCTTCCACACGGACCGGTGGCGGATCAACTTCCTGCGGAGCTGTCGACGACCTGACCGAGGCGAAGGTCGACTTCACCGGGCGGGCGGCGCACCTGCACGGCCACACGTCGCCGTCCGCTCGAGCCCGATCTCGATCGACCCGCACGAGTTCGACGAGCTCGCGGAGAGCGCCGAGGTCCGGCTGGCCGAGGGCGAGCTCGTTGCGGACGGCCCGAGGTGCTCATCCTCCGCGTCGACCGCACGGATCCGTCGAAGAACGTCGTCCGCGGCCTCAGGGCCTTCGAGCTCTACCTCGACGCGCACCCCGAGATGCACCGGCGCGTGCAGATGCTCGCGCTTGCTCGACCCGTCGCGGCAGGACATCCCGGAGTACTCGGAGTACCTGGGGGCGATCCAGCGCGCAGCGCGCATCGTGAACGACCGCTTCCAGCAGGAGGGATGGCAGCCGCTCGACCTCCGGATCGAGGACAACTTCCCCGAGGCGGTCGCCGCGTACAAGCAGTTCGACGTCCTCCTCGTGAACGCCATCTTCGACGGCCTCAACCTCGTGGCCAAGGAGGCGCCGCTCGTGAACACCCGCGACGGCGTGCTCGTCCTCTCGGAGAATGCGGGCGCCCACGAGGAGCTCGCGCCCTGGGCGCTGACCGTGAACCCGTTCGACGTCGCTGGCCAGGCCGAGGCGATTCACGAGGCGATCACGATGCCGGCCGACGAGCGGCGGCGCCGGATCGAGGGCATCCGCGAGCACGTTCGGCTGCACGACGTCGGCCGCTGGATCGAGGGCCAGCTCCGCGACCTCGACGAGGCCCGGACCCGGGCCGGACATGCCCGGCGCCTACGAGGTCTGGTCTCCCCGTAGGGCGAGGAATGCTCGCCCGGCGTAGGCTTCGCGTGACCGAGCGAGCGCCGCCTCTCCCACGTCGACGAGGCGGGGGAGATCCGGATGGTGGACGTCGGAGCGAAGCCTCTCTCGCGGCGCCGCGCGCGTGCAGCGGCGACGGTGCGGATGCGACCCGGGACGGCGGCCCGCTTGCGCGACCTGCCGAAGGGCGATGCGCTCGCGACGGCGCAGGTGGCCGGGATCATGGCCGCCAAGCGGACGTCCGACCTGATTCCGCTCTGCCATCCCCTTCCGCTCTCGCACGTCGACGTGAAGGTCGACGTTCGCGACGACGCCGTCGAGATCCTCGCGAGCGCCGAGACGACCGCCCAGACGGGCGTCGAGATGGAAGCGCTCACCGCGGCCTCGGTCGCCGCGCTCACCGTCTACGACATGGCCAAGGCGGTCGACCCGGATCTGGTGGTCGCCGAGGTGCGCCTCCTGGAGAAGACGAAGGAGCCCGTGTGACGAGCGCGGCCGTCCTCACCGTCTCCGACGGCGTCGCGGGCGGCGAGCGCGAGGATTCGAGCGGCGATCTTCTCGAGGAGCTCCTTGCCGGGGAAGGCTTCGACGTCGTTCGCCGCGTCGTTCCCGACGACCGGGCCGAGATCTCGGGCGCGCTCCGCGAGCTCGCGCGGTCGGCCGCGGTGATCCTGACGACCGGCGGCACGGGTGTCGCACCGCGCGACGTGACGCCGGAGGCGACGGGTGACGTCCTCGACCGGCCGGCGCCCGGGATCGCCGAGACGATTCGCGCCGACGCGGTTGCGCGGACGCCGCACGGGCTCCTTTCCCGCGGCCTCGCCGGCATGGTCGGCTCGACGCTCGTCGTGAACCTGCCCGGCTCGACGGGCGGCGTCCGCGACGGTTTCGACGTCCTGCGGCCCGCGCTTGCCCACGCCGTCGCCCTCCTCGCCGGCGAGGAGACCGCGCACCGCCAGACGTGAACGGCGTCCTTCGCTACCCGCGCCTCTTCGCTTCGCTCGTCAAGCTCGAGCACACTGTCTTTGCGCTCCCGTTCGCCTACGTCGGCGCGTTCCTCGCGGTCGACGGCGTGCCGAGCGGTTCCGATCTCCTCTGGCTCACCGTCGCGATGGTCGGCGCGCGGTCGCTCGCCATGGCCCTGAACCGCCTGATCGACGCGGAGCTCGACGCGCGCAACCCGCGCACCGCCGGCCGCGAGCTTCCACGCGGGGCGCTCTCTCGCCTCGACGTGGTCGCGTTCTCCGTCGCCTCGCTCGCCGTGTTCCTCGTCGCGGTCTTGCAGCTCGACCCGGTCGTCCGCTGGCTCTGGCCGATCCCCGTCGCGGCGTTCGTCCTCTACCCGTACCTGAAGCGCATCACGTGGCTCTCGCACGCATGGCTCGGCGCGGTGGACGGGCTCGCGCCCGTCGGCGCGTGGGCGGCGGTGACGGGCGAGTTTCCCTGGGAGGCGTGGGCCCTCGGCGCCGCGGTCGCGTTCTGGGTCGCCGGCTTCGACGTGCTCTACGCACTCTTCGACCTGGAGATCGATCGCGCCCAGGGGCTCCATTCGTTTCCCGCCCGGTTCGGGGTGCGGGCGACGTTCTGGGCCGCGCGCAGCTCGCACGCCGCCACCGTGGCATTCCTCGCGCTCGCCGGTTTCGGCCTGCCGGTCGGGCCCCTGTACTGGCTGGGCGTGGCCTCGGTCGCGGGGCTCCTCGTCTACGAGCACGCGATTGTCTCGCCGACCGATCTCCGCCGCCTCGACGCGGCCTTCTTCACCATGAACGGCGTGATCTCGCTCACGTTCTTCGCCTTCGTGCTCGCGGACGTGGTCGTGTGATCCGCGCGCGCGGGCTCGAGCGGCGGTACGGAGAGACGCGCGTCCTCCGCGGGCTCGACCTCGACCTGGACGAGCGCGGGTTCCTCGTCGTCGTCGGGCCGAACGGCTCGGGGAAGTCCACGCTGCTCGGGCTCCTCGCCGGGCTGCTGGCGCCTACCCGCGGTGAGCTCGAGGTTTCCGTGGAGCGCGGCGAGGTCGGCTTCCTCGCGCACGAGCCGCTCGTCTATCGTGAGTTGACGGCGCTCGAGAATCTCGACCTCTACGGTCGTCTCTACCGGGTGCCCGAGCGGCGCGAGCGGATCGGGATGCTGCTCGAGCGCTACGGCCTCTGGGACGCCCGACACCAGCGCGTCGGGGCGTTCTCGCGGGGGATGGCCCAGCGCCTCGCGCTGTGTCGCGCGCTTCTCCACGATCCCCGGCTCGTGCTGCTCGACGAGCCCTACTCGGCGCTCGACGACGAGGGGGCCGCCGTGCTCGACGTCGAGATCGAGGGCCTTGCCGGCGAGCGAACGGTCGTCGTCGCCACCCACGACCCGGAGCGCGTGCGTCCCCACGCGACCGCGGAGCTGGCGCTCGGGTGAGCGGCTACCTCGGCGACGTGGCTGCGCTGGCCCGCAAGGACCTGCTGCTCGAGCTTCGGTCGCGGGACACGGTGCCGGCGCTTCTCCTCTTCGTCGTCTCCTCGCTCGTCGTCTTCCGCTTCGCGCTCCCGGGTGACGCGGGCGACCTCGCCGCGGCCGGGCTTCTCTGGATCGCAGTCCTCTTCACGGCGCTCCTCGCTCTCACGCGCGCGTTCGTGGCCGAGCGGGAGCAGCGCGTCCTCGACGGGCTCGTCCTCGCGCCGTGCGACCGCAGCGCCATCTGGCTCGGCAAGGGCGTGAGCATCCTCGTCTTCCTCGCGCTCGCCGAGCTCGTCGCCTTGCCCGCCTTCGCCCTCTTCTTCGCGCCGATCGACGGCGCAACCGTCGCGGCGTTCGTGCTCGCGGACCTCGGGATCGCCGCCGTCGGGACGCTCCTTGCGGCGATGGCGGCCGCGAGCCGGGCGCGGGAGCTCCTGCTGCCGCTCCTCTTCCTGCCGCTCGTGATCCCGATCGTGGTCGGCGGCGTCGGAGCGACCGTGGAGCCCGATCCGGGTCGTTACCTCGCCTTCCTCGGCCTCTACGACGCCCTCTTCGCGATACTTGCCTGGGCGACTTTTGACTACGTGGTTGCGGAATAACGGCGCGCCGGCCGCGGCGCTCGGGGCGTTCGGCCTGCTGCTGGCAGGTTTCGCACTCGCGTTCCTCTACGCGCCCGAGGACGCCGACCAGGGGTTCAGCCAGCGCATTTTCTACATCCACGTCCCGGTTGCCCTGACCGCGTACGCGTGCTTCGGATGGGGCGCGTGGAAGGCGCTGCGCCTCCTCTGGACGCGCGACGAGCGCTACGACCTGGAGAGCTACACCGCCGTCCACATGGGGACGATCTTCGGCGTTCTCACGCTCGCCACGGGCTCGATCTGGGCGAAGGCGTCGTGGGGCGTATGGTGGAACTGGGGTGAGCAGCAGCTCGTCCTCTTCCTCGTGCTCTTCCTCTTCTACTCGGCCTATTTCATGCTGCGCTACTCGGTCGAGCCCGGGCCGCGACGCGCCAACATGTCCGCCGTGTACGCGCTCTTCGGCGTTGTGCTCATCCCCGTGAGCTTCCTCGCCATCCGGCTTGCGGAGGACTTCATCCACCCCGTCGTCTTCACGCGCGACGGGCCGCAGATGGCCGGCTCCATGTTCTTCACGTTCTGCGTCTGCCTTGCCGGGACGCTCGCGCTCGCGTCCGCGCTCTACCTGAACGAGCTCGCCGGCAAGCGGATCGACGAGCGCCTGCGCGATCTCCGCGAGTCGCTCGCATGACCACCGCCGAGAAGTACGTGACGGCGGCCTACCTCGTCGTTCTCGCGGCCGTCCTCCTGTACGTCGTCATCTACGCCTTCAAGCTCTCGCGCCTCGCCCGGGAGGTGGACGAGCTCGCAGAGCTCGCCGCGCGGCGGGAGGGGACACCGGAGCGGACCGATGGTTCTCCGGCTCGGGTCGCGCGGCAGTAGGCTCGCGCTCGTCCAGGCGGAGCTCGTGGCCGACCGCCTGCGCGAGTCGAACCCGGCGCTCGACATCGCGCTCGTCCCCATCACCACCGCGGGCGACCGCGACCGCTCGCGCCCCTTCGGCGAGATCGGCGAACGCGGGGTCTTCGTGAAGGAGATCGAGGAGGCGCTCCTCGCCGGGCGGATCGACGTGGCCGTCCACTCGGCGAAGGACATGACGTCGACCCTGACCGACGGGCTCTCCGTGGGCGCGTACCCGCCCCGCGACGATCCCCGCGACGCCCTCTGCGGCGCGTCCGAGCTTCGCGCCGGAATGCGGATCGGGACTGCGTCTGTTCGCCGCCGCGCGCAGCTCCTCTCGCTCGAGCCCGGCGTCTCGGTGGAGCCGATCCGGGGCAACGTCGACACGCGCCTTCGCAAGCGGGATGAGCGTGGGCTCGACGCGATCGTTCTGGCCGCGGCAGGCCTCGACAGGCTCGGGCTCGAGGGCGAGATCGGCCTTCGCTTCGGGCCGGACGAGCTCGTTCCGGAGGCCGGACAGGGAGCGCTGGCGCTCCAGGTGCGGACCGGCGAGGAGGAGCGCGTGGCGGCGCTCGACGACGCCGAGACCCGGCGGCGCGTCGAGGCGGAGCGCGCCTGCGTAGCGCGGATCGGCGCGGGGTGCCTGGCACCGGTCGCGGCGCACCACGACGGCAAGGCGCTGACGGCGCTCGTGGCGGACGAGGACGGGGCGTGGATCGAGCGCCGCCGCGGCGCCGAGCCGCTGGCGCTCGCCGAGGAGCTGCTCGCCGCGACCGCAGGCCGGGCGTGACGCGGGTCGCGCTCACGCGGGCGCGCGGCGGGAACGACGAGCTGGCGGCGCGCCTTCGTGCCGAGGGCCTCGAGCCCGTCGAATGCCCGCTCATCGAGATCGAGCCGAGCCCGGGGGCGCCCATCCGCGCCGATGGCTACGACTGGCTCGTCCTCACCAGCCGGCACGGCGTCGCCGCGCTCTTCTCGCGGCTCGACGGCGGGCTTCCGCGCGTCGCGGTCATCGGGCCGGGAACCGCCGAGGCGCTCCTCGCGCACGGCGTCGAGCCCACGCTCGTGGCGCGGCGCTCGACCCAGGAGGGCCTCGTCGCGGAGCTCCCGCGGCCGGCCGGACGCGTGCTCTTCGCCGGGGCTGAGGACGCGCGTGACGTGATCGTCCGCGAGCTCGGCGCCGACTTCGTGCCGCTCTACCGGACGGTTCAACTTCGCCCGGAGGCGTTCCCGGAGGACGTCGAGCTCGTCGTGCTCGCGTCCGCCTCGGCGGCCGGTGCGTTCGCCGCTCTCGACCGGCGGATTCCCTGCGTCTCGATCGGCCCGGTCACGACCTCGGAGGCCGCGGGCGCAAGGGCTCGAGGTCGTCGCGGAGGCCGAGACCCACGATCTGGAGGGGCTCGTCGAAGCGGTTAGAGTCGCGGCATCGCGCATCGCTTCCTCACCCTCCTGACCGACTTCGGGCTCGAGGACGACTTCGTCGGCACCTGCCGCGGCGTGATCAAGAAGATCGCGCCCGAGACCGAGGTCATCGACATCACGCACGGGATCGCGCCCCAGCAGGTGCTCCAGGGCGCACTCGTTCTCGCGAACACGCTGCCGTACATGCCGGCGGGCGTCCACATGGCGGTCGTCGACCCGGGCGTCGGATCGGACCGCAAGGCGCTCGTCCTTCGCGCGCCGGACCGGCTCTTCGTCGGACCCGACAACGGCCTCCTCGTGATCGCGGCCGAGAAGCTCGGGGGGATCGAGGAGGCGGTCGAGATCGCGAACGAGGAGTACCTGCTCCACCCGGTCTCGGCGACGTTCCACGGCCGGGACGTGTTCGCGCCCGTCGCCGCCCACCTCGCTGCCGGGGTGTCGCCCGAGGAGATCGGCCCTGCTGTCGATCCCGGCGCGCTGCAGCGACTCGATGTCCCGGCGCCCGAGGTGGGGGCAACCCGGATCCGGGTGACCGTGCTCTTCGTCGACCGCTACGGGAACGTGGCACTGAACGCGACGACGGCCGACCTCGAGCGTGCCGGAATGCATCTCGGCGAGAACGTCGAGATCGATCTCGGGTTCGAGTCCTACTTCGCGTCCGTGGCGGCCACGTTCGCCGACGTTCGCGCCGGCGACATCCTCCTCTACGAGGACTCGTACGCGAACGTCTCGGTCGCCATCAACAACGGAAACGCGGCGGTGATTCTGAAGGCCCGGCCGGGACAGGAGTTGCGCATCCGCCTGGCCGAGTGAACGAGAGGCTCGTAGCGCTCGGACGCCGTTTTGCCCGGGTGGCCACGCGCGCGGTTGTCGCGAGACCCTGGCTCTGGCGGCTCTTCCGGCGGCCCCTCCGCGCGCAGTTCGAATGGCTCGCGCCGAGCTGGGAGGGCCGGCGGGGCCCCGCGCACCTGATCGCGCTGGACGCGGCGCTCGACCGTCTCGATGAGACGCCGCGGCGAATCCTCGACGTCGGAACCGGAACGGGCCTCGCAGCGCGCCACCTCGCGCGGCGCTACCCCGAGGCCGAGGTGATCGGGGTCGACCTCTCCCCGAAGATGGTGGAGGAGGCCCGCCGCATCCTCCCGGCGGAGCTCGCCGGGCGGGTCCGCTTCGACGCGGGAGACGCGGCCGCCCTTCCCTACGCGGATGCGGAGTTCGACCTGGTCACGCTGGTCGCGGCGATCCCGTTCTTCGCCGAGCTGGCGAGGGTGACTACGCCCGGAGGCGCGGTGCTGCTCGTCTTCCCGTCCGGCGCCGAAACGCCGATCTACGCTCCGCCCGACGTCCTCGAAGAGAGGCTCGTGAAGGTCGGCTTCGCCGGGGTCGAAGAGCTGGCCGCCGACGGGGGCACGGCCGTCCTGGCCCGCCGCTGACGAGGAGGGCGGGCTTCGGGAGAGAAACAGCGTCGATGCTCTCCGCACTGCTGATGCTGCGCCGGCTCGCGGCCGCACTGCGGGTTGCACTCCGGGAGGAAGACTTCGCGCGCATCCTGGGGGCGGGACTCGTGCTCGTCCTCGTCGGCACCATTACGTTCACGTTCGGCGCCGACTGGAGCATCGTCGACGGCTTCTACGTCGCCGTCGCGACGCTGACCACATCGAGCGTCCTCGACCCCAAGCTCACGATCACCGATCCCTGGCTGAAGGTCTTCACGGCCTTCTACGTCCTCGTCGGCATCGGCATCCTGGTCGAAGTCGCCCGGCGCCTCGGCATGGGGTTCATCGCGGCCCGGGAAGAAGTGAAGCTGGCCAAGGCCGAGGAGAGGCCTCAGGGCGCCGGTCCCTAGCCGCTCGCGACGAGCTGCAGCATCGTGTCGACGGCCTGCTTGCGCGAGAGGCCTTGCCGACGGACGAGCGAACGCCAGCTCTCGAACTCGAGCGCGTGGCCGATGGCGGCGCGCACGGTCTTCCGTCGCGGCCAGCCGCGCGCGAGGTCGTCGGCGAGCTCACTCGTCGCCTCGTCGGCCTCCGCGAGAACCTCCGCGTGTGTCGGAGCCAGGGGCGCATCGCGCAGGAGGACCTCGAGGTCGGACTCGACGTCCTCGTACCAGGCGTACAGGTCGGAGAGCACGCCGCGGAGTCGCTGCTCGGGAACGTCGAGCTCGAGCCATCGTCGGACGTCCGGCCGCGGGTGCTTGCCTCGCCAGTGCGCGGAACAGGCGCCGGTGAGCGTCCGCTCGTCGGGGAAGTGGGCGTAAACCGTGTGCCGCTCGACGCCTGCGCGCTCCGCTATGGCCGAGATCGTGGTGCGTGCCGGCCCGACTGACGTGTGCAGACCGACTGCCGCCTCGACGATCCGCCGCCTCGTCTCGGCCTGACGTCGCGCGCGCTCCTTCAGCTCATATCTCCTCTTCATTGCACAGCAGTGTACCCCAATCTTGACAAGCCGCACCATCCCGGTTTAGAATCGCTGCACAGTAATGTGCAACGAAAGGAGTTGGACGTGATTACCTTCGATCTAGATGACTTCGAGCTCGCGCCGACGGGCCCGGGCTTGCGGGTGAGCTTCCCCGTCCACAGTGCGACCGGGACGGCGAGCACGGCCACCGTGCTCTTCGAGCTCGACCCCGGCGCGGAGCTTCCAGTGCATACCGACAGCGCGGAGGAGCTCCTCGTCGTCGTGCAGGGCACGGGGGAGGCGAGCGTCGGAGACGAGGTGGGCCGGATCAGGAAGCACGAGGTCGCCCTCGTGCCGCCCATGGCGCCGCACGGGCTGCGAAACATCGGCGACGACGTGCTTCGAGTCTTCGGGACGTTCTCGAGCTCGACCGTCGTCTCCACGTTCGAGCGGCCGTTCGAGCCCGGCGCGCCGCAAGTGATCGTGATCGGAGCGCCCCTCCCGATGGCGGCTCACGTCGAGGAGGCGGTGCCCGCGTAGCCGCTACCAGACCGTCTGCCGCCGCGAAGGCCCGACGACCCGTCCCGTCCTCAGGCGACGAGGGTCTCGCGGCCTTCGAGGCGGCAGCCGCGGATCGAGTGGCGAGGGCCGGAATCGAACCGGCGACACCACGGTTTTCAGCCGTGTGCTCTACCAACTGAGCTACCTCGCCAACCGACGGCCATCGTAGCCAGCGAGGGCGCGGCTTGCCCCGCGCGATACATTCGCCGCATGTCGCTCCGTGACGTCGCCATCATCGGAGCCGAGCTCGATCTCGGGGCCGGCCGGCGCGGTGTCGACATGGGTCCTTCCGCGATCCGCTACGCGGAGCTCGGCGAGCGGATCACGAGCGTGGGGCGCGCCGTGCACGACCGGGGGAACGTCGACACGGCGGTGCTCGAGACGGTCGACCCGGGCAGCGAGCACGCCCGCTTCCTGGGCGAGATCAAGGCGGCCTGCGAACGGGTGGCCGCGGAGGTCTCTCGCGCCGCCGCCGAAGGGCTGATCCCGCTCGTTCTAGGCGGAGATCATTCGGTCGCGCTAGGCACCGTCGGCGGGATGGCGTCGCACGCGGGTCCGGGCGCGGCGATCTGGTTCGACGCCCACGGCGATCTCAACACGCCGGAGACGACGCCGAGCGGGAACGTCCACGGGATGCCGCTCGCCGCCGTCCTCGGCGCGGCGGAGGAGGGCTTTGCGAGCGACGCATGGCCGCTGCCGGCGCTCGATCCGGCGAAGACGTCGCTCGTCGGCGTCCGCTCCCTCGACGAGGGCGAGCGTGCGCTCGTACGAGAGCTCGGCCTCGCCGTCCACACCATGAGCGAGCTCGACCGGCGCGGGATGCAGGAGGTCGTCAAGGAGGCACTCGCGCGCGCGGAGGGCGCACCGTTCGTCCACGTGTCGCTGGACATGGACGTAATCGACCCGGACGTCGCACCGGGAGTCGGGACGCCGGTACGCGGCGGTCTCTCCTACCGCGAGGCGCACCTGGCCATGGAGCTCGTGGCGGAGTCAGACCTCCTGGACTCGCTCGAGATCGTCGAGGTGAATCCGATCCTCGATCGCATGAACGAGACCGCGGCCCTCGCGGTCGAGCTGGCCGCGAGCGCCCTCGGCGCCCGCATCCTCTAGTCCGACAGGAACCTTTCGATCGCGGCGGCGGTCTCCTCGAAGGCGTCCCAGAGGACGATGTGGCCGCCGGGTACGGTGACGATCTCCATGAAGTCGCCGAGGCGCGCGCGCAGTTGCTCGACGTCTTCCGGGCGCGTGACGTCCGTCTCCTCCGCGACGACGAGGAGCGTCGGAACGGCGGCGCCTTGCGGGGCCGGGGTCGCCAGCTCCCCGTAGGCGGTTGCGACCGCGCTCGGGAGGTAGCGGAACCGCAGGCGTCCGTCAGGGCCCTCGACGAGGTGTTCGTGCAGCTCTTCCTCCAGGATCTCGCGCGGCGCCCGCGTGGAGTCCGCCCTGCCGTCGGCAAGCGCTTCCTCGAACGTTGCGAACGAGCGGTCCGGCCGCTGTCCTTCCGCACGGTCGAGAGCCCGCGCCGGCGGCACCCGCAGGGCCGGGTCGAGGAGCACGGCCCGGCGCACGAGCCTGAGGGTCTCGTCGAGGAGCTCGAGCACGAGTCGGCCGCCGAAGCTGTGGCCGATCCAGATCGCCTCCTCGACGCCGAGCGATCGCGCCGTCTCGACGAGGTCGTCGACGTGCGTCGTGATGCTCCACGGCGGATCCCAGGACGAGCGGCCGTGCCCGCGCAGGTCGAATGCGTAGACACGGAACCCGGCCGGGGCGAGCCGCTCCTCGGCCAGCTTGCGAAAGCGGCGGCCGTGCCCCTGCACGCCGTGGAGGCAGACGACGGGCGGGGCGCCGGGATCGCCCCATTCATGGACGTGGAGAAGCATTACGTCTCTTCGTCGGGAGGCTCGTAGTACGTCCGGCCCTTGAGCTCGTCAGGGAGGTAGTCGACCTCGTAGCCAGAGGGGTCGTCGGGCGGGTAGACGTAGCCCTCGCCGTGGCCGAGCTTCCTCGCGCTGCGGTAGTGGGTGTCGCGCAGCGCCTTGGGCGGTCGTACCGTCCCGTGCTCTCGTACGTCTCTGGTCGCCGCGCCGAGCGCCGCGATCACGGCGTTCGACTTCGGTGCACGCGCGAGGTAGATCGTCGCGTGCGCGAGATTCAGCTTCGCCTCGGGCAGGCCGACATGCTCGACCGCCTGGGCTGCCGCGGTCGCCACGAGGAGCGCGCGCGAGTCCGCCATCCCGATGTCCTCCGACGCGTGGACGATCAGGCGGCGTGCCACGTAGCGCGCGTCCTCGCCGGACTCGAGCATCGCCGCGAGGTAGAAGAGCGCCGCGTCGGGATCCGACCCCCGGATCGACTTGATGAAGGCGGAGATGAAGTCGTAGTGCGCGTCGCCGGTCTTGTCGTAGACGAGCGGGCGCTTGCGCGCGGCGTCCTCGACGTGGCGTTCCTCGAGCGGGCCGCCCTCGGCCTGCGCCGTCGACCAGGCGAGCTCGAGCGTGTTCAGGGCGGCCCGCGCGTCGCCGCCCGCCCTCGCGGCGACGAGAGGAACGAGCTCGCCGGGGATCTCCGCGCCCAGCTCCTTCGCGCCGCGCCGGACGATCTCCTCGACGTCCTCGCTCCCGAGCGGCTCGAGCTCGTAGATCTGCGTCCGCGAGAGGAGCGCCGAGTTGACCTCGAAGTACGGGTTCTCGGTCGTCGCCCCGATCAGGGTCACGAGCCCGGTCTCGACTGCCGGGAGAAGCGCGTCCTGCTGGGCCTTGTTGAAGCGGTGGATCTCGTCCAGGAAGAGGATCGTGCGCTGCCCCGAGCCGCCCAGCCGGTCCTTCGCGCGGGTGAGGACCGCACGGACGTCGGCAACCGAGGCGGAAACTGCCGAGAGCTCCTCGAAGGCGGCGCCGGTCGTGGCGGCGACGATCCGCGCGAGCGTCGTCTTTCCGCTCCCCGGCGGCCCGTAGAAGATCGCCGAGCCGACGCGGTCCTCGGCGATCGCGAGCGCGAGGGCCGTGCCGGCCCCGACGACGTGGGCCTGCCCGACGAAGTCGTCGAGCCTGTCGGGGCGCAGGCGCGCGGCAAGCGGCGCGACCGCCGGCAGCCGCGCCTCGGCCGCGTCGGAGAAGAGGTCGGCCATGCGCGAAGTATGCTCGCGGCGGAAGGAGGCAGAGATGGGTTTCGAAGAGCTCAAGCAGCGTCAAAGCGTCATGTGGGGGCTCGGGCCCTACCAGAACATCACCGAGACCCTCACGGACATCCACGCCGCCGTCGTCGACCGGCTCGACCCGCGGCCGGGCGTCCGGTGGCTCGACCTTGCGACGGGGACCGGGGCGGTGGCCGAGCTCGCCGCGGAGCGCGGCGCCGAGGTGACCGGCATCGACCTGGCGCCGGCGCTGATCGAGACAGCGAGAGAGCGGGCTCGCGAGCGAGGCCTCGAGATCGACTACCGCGTCGCCGACTGCGAACGGCTCGAGCTCGGCGACGCGTCGTTCGACGTGGCCAGCTCGACCTGCGGAGTCATGTTCACGCCCGACCACGAGGCGACCGCGCGGGAGCTCGCGCGTGTCGTCAAGCCCGGCGGACGTATCGGCCTCGCGAACTGGACGCCGGAGGGCGGCCTGGCACGGATGTTCGCGATGATGCGGCCCTTCCAGCCGTCTCCGCCGCCGGGGGCGGGAAGCCCGTTCGAGTGGGGCGACGAGGCGCACGTCCGAGCGCTCCTCGGTGACGCCTTCGAGCTGGAATTCGAACGGCACGTCTCCCACCTACGACTTCCATCCGGCGAGGCGTACTGGCAGCTCTTCTCCACGAGCTACGGGCCGACGAAAACGCTGGCCGACACGCTCGACGAGGAGCGGCGCGAGGAGTTCCGCCGCACGTGGGTTGAGTTCTTCGAGACGAACTATCGCGACGACGGCGAGATCGACCACGACCGCGAGTACCTCCTCGTTCTGGGCACCCGGCGCTAGTGAAGGCGCCTCAGCTCCGCGAGGAGGCGACGGAGCTCCTGATCGAGCTCCTTCGCCTCGATACGGTCAACCCGCCCGGGAACGAGACGCCCGCGGCGGAGCTCCTCCGCGACTACCTCGAGGAGGCCGGGGTCGAGTGCGCGCTTCTCGCCCGCGACCCGACGCGCGCGAACCTCGTCGCGCGCATCCCGGGACGGGATGAGGGGAAGCGGTTGCTCTTGCTCGGACACACGGACACGGTGCTCGCCGACCCGGAGGAGTGGTCGGTCGATCCCTGGTCGGGCGAGCTTCGCGACGGCGCCGTGTGGGGCCGCGGCGCCCTCGACATGAAGAGCCAGGTCGCGGCCGGCGCGGTGGCCGTCGCCTCGCTCGCGCGAGAGGGCTTCCGGCCCGCCGGCGACCTGATCCTCGCCGCCACCGCCGACGAGGAGGTCGGCACGACCGGCTTCGGGCTCTCCTGGCTCTGCAGCGAACACCCGGACGCGGTCCGCGCGGAGCTCTGCGTCAACGAGGGCGGCGGAGACCGGGCCATCGTGAATGGGCGGCCTGTGTACCTCTGCGCGGTCGCGGAGAAGATGAGCTCGCCTTTCATTCTTCGGGTCCACGGCCGCAGCGGGCACGCGTCCATGCCGGCCATCGCGGACAACGCGCTCGTGACTGCGGCGAGCCTGGTCGAGCGTCTGGGCGAGTTCGCGGCGCCGCGGCTGCTCCTGCCCGAGACCGAGGCGTTCTTCACCGCGCTCTTCGGCGAGGTTCCCGACCGGGCGCGGCTGGAGGCGAGACTCGGCGACCTCGAGCCGGCCCTCGCCGCGATGGTCGAGCCGATGCTCGGGATGACGATCGCGCCGACGATGATCACGGCCTCGCAGAAGCGGAACGTCATCCCGGCCGTCTGCGAGGTGGCGTGCGACTGCCGGCTCCTGCCGGGGCAGGCCCAGGCGGAGGCGGCGGAGGCGATTCACGCCTGGCTCGGCGGCGACGGCTACGAGCTCGAATGGATCGAGGGCGTCGGCGGCTCGCGCTCGTCGCCGCACACGCCGCTCTGGGGCACGATCGAGAAGTGGCTCCGCCGGGAGGAGCCGGACGCCGCCCTCGTGCCCGTGGTCCTGCCCGGGTTCACGGACAGCCACTACCTGCGTGAGGCCTTCGGGACGGTCGCCTACGGCTTCTTCCCGATGCGGGCGATGACGGCCGAGCTCGCCTCGCGGCTCGTCCACTCGGCCGACGAGCGCATCCCGGTGGACGATCTCGAGCTCGGCACGCGCTTCCTGCTCGACGTCGCGCGAGAGGTTGGATCTGCGGCGTAGGTGCACCGCCGGGCGAGGACGCGTACGTACACTCGGGCCGATGCCCGACGGACGGATCAGGCTGGGTGGGATGGCCCTCGAGAACGGCGTGCTCGTGCACGGGCCGCGGCACTGGGCCTGCGCTGTGCGCACGCCGGACGGTCGGCTCGAGGTCGCCTCGGGGCGTAAGCCTCTTCGGTCGGCCGACGTCGGGAGCCCGCTCCTGCGCGGTCCCGCGCGCCTGGCGGAGGTCTTCGCACTGCTGCCTGTCGTGCGGCGCGCGCTTCCCGGTGCGCGGCTTCCCTACGAGCGACCGAAGGTGATCGCCGCGCTCGCGGGCAGCTCCCTCGTGGCCCGTGCGATCCGCCGGAGCCAGGTCACGCCGCTGCTCCAGGAGAGCGCCGCGGCCGTGCTTGCGCTTGCACCCGCGCTCCTCGCGCTTCGCGGGTCGACGCTCGCCGAGTACCACGGTGCCGAGCACATCTCGATCGGAAGCTACGAGCACGGCGAACCGCGGCCGCGCGAGCACGAGCGCTGCGGCTCCCATCTCGTCGGCCCCCTCCTTGTCACCTCGACGGCCGGCAGCGTGGTCGCCCGTGCCGCGCCGCCGCACCTGCGCCTGTTCGCGCGCCTCGGTGCGGCCGCGGGCGCAATGGCCGCCTCGGTCGAGCTCTTCTCCTGGATGGTGCGGAACGAGCGGCATCCGGTCGCGAGAGCGCTGGCACGGCCGGGTCAGGAGCTCCAGCACCGCGTCCTGACCGCGGAACCGACCTCCGAGCAGCTCGAGGTCGCGAACGCGGCCCTGGCCGAGTGCCTCCGCCTAGAATCGGCCGCAGATGGCGGTCGAGACAAGCCAGAGGAAGCGCCTCCCACCTGAGATCTTCGACCTCCCGGTCGAGAAGATGCGGGAGGGCTACTACTCGGATGTCGTACTTCAACTTCTCGCGAGAGGTCCTCCTCCGCGACGGCCGCCACCCCCGCGTTGTCATGCAGGTCTTCCAGAAGCAGGAGGCCGTGCTGGGCGGGATGGACGAGGCGATCGCGATCCTGAAGCTCGCCTCGGAGGACTGGGACGCCCTCACCCTCCACGCGCTCTACGACGGCGACGAGATCCAACCGTACGAGACTGTGATGACGATCGAGGGCGACTACACGCTCTTCGCCCACCTCGAGACGGCCTACCTGGGCGTCCTCGCCCGGCGGACGCTCATCTCCACGAACACGAGGCGCGTGGTCGAGGCGGCGAACGGCAAGCCGATCCTCTTCTTCCCCGCCCGCCACGATCACCATCGAGTGCAGACGGGCGACGGATACGCCGCCCACGTCGCCGGCGCCATCGGCGTCTCGACGGACGCCCAGGCATCCTGGTGGGGCGGCACCGGCATCGGCACCGTCCCGCACGCGCTCATCTCCGCCTACGGCGGGAACACGGTCCTAGCCGCCTCGAAGTTCGCCGAGCACCTGGGCACCGACGCGAACCTCGTCGTGCTCGTCGATTTCGAGAACGACTCGGTCCGGACGTCGCTCGAGGTCGCCCGCGCGCTCGGCGATCAGCTCTGGGGCGTGCGCCTGGACACGTCGCGGACGCTCGTCGACCGCTCGCTCTGGTCGGAGATGGGCTACTTCGATCCGCGGGGCGTCAACCAGCGCCTCGTCGAGAAGGTGCGGGCGGCGCTCGACGCCGAAGGGTTCGAGCGTGTCAAGATCGTCGTCTCGGGAGGGTTCGACGTCGCGCGCATCGCCGAGTTCGAGGCCAAGGGCGTCCCGGTCGACTCCTACGGGGTCGGGTCCGCGCTCATCCGCGGCGAGAACGACTTCACCGCGGACGTCGTTCTGACCGACGGGCGCCACTCGGCGAAGGTCGGGCGCCGCTACGTCCCGAGCGAGCGCCTCGAGCTTGTCGAGTAACAGGCCGCTTTAGCTTCCGCGCCTGCGCGCCGATGGAAGGGCGGTGGACGCAGTGTTCGACTGGATCGGGAACCTTCCCAACCTCGCCCTCACGTGGCTTCCGCTCATCTTCCTGGGCCTGATGGTCTACCTCATCTGGCGCATGATCGCGTTCATGCCGCGCGTGAAGCCGACGGAGGTGGAGCCGGACTCGAAGTCGTCCGTCACATGGGAGGACATCGCGGGCGTGAACGAGGCGTCGGCCGAGCTGCAGGAGGTCGTCGACTTCCTCCAGCACCCGAAGCGCTTCGGCACGCTCGGCGCCCGCGTCCCGAAGGGAATCCTGCTCTACGGTCCGCCCGGGACGGGGAAGACGCTGCTCGCGAAGGCGGTCGCCAACGCCTGCGGCGCCACGTTCTACTCGCAGAGCGCCTCCGCATTCGTCGAGATGTTCGCCGGGCTCGGCGCGGCCCGAATTCGCAGGCTCTTCGAGAAGGCGCGCAAGAACGCTCCTGCGATCGTGTTCATCGACGAGTTGGACGCGGTCGGCATGCGCCGCTCCGGCACCAGCTTCAACCGGGAGCACGACCAGACCCTGAACCAGCTTCTGGTCGAGCTCGACGGCTTCAGGAGCCCCGATCGCGTCGTCCTCATCGGCGCTTCGAACCGCCTGGAGGATCTCGACCCGGCACTCCTACGGCCTGGCCGCTTCGACCGGCAGATCCTCGTCGCGCCGCCCGATATCGCCGGACGCGAGGACATCCTCACCGTCCACACCCGCGGGAAGCCGCTCGCTGCCGACGTCGACCTGACTCAGGTTGCGCGACAGACCGCCGGCCTCACGGGCGCCGACCTCGCCAACATCTGCAACGAGGCCGCCATTTTCGCCGGCCGCGCGCAGCAGCAGTTCATCCGCCAGGCCGACTTCGAGGCGGCGATAGAGCGGATCGTCGCCGGGCTCCAGCAACGGCGCATCGTCACCGAGAAGGAGAAGCGGATCCTCGCCTACCACGAGGGTGGCCACGCGCTCATGTCGCACCTCGTCGGCGACCCGCAGCCCGTCCAGAAGGTGACCATCGTCTCGCGCGGCTCCGCCCTCGGCTACACGCTCAACACGCCCCAGGAAGACCGGTACCTCCACACGAAGGAGGAGTTCCTCGACCTCATGAAGGTCATGCTTGCCGGGCGCGCGGCCGAGCAGATCGTCTTCGGCGCGGTCACGAACGGGGCTGCCAACGACCTCGAGCGGGTGACCGAGCTCGCCCGACGCATGATCTTCGAGTTCGGCATGGGCGACTCGGTGGCCTCGCGCACGATGCGCGCCGACAACTACGCCCTCTCCGAGATCACGAAGCAGGTGCGAGACGAGGAGCAGGCACGCCTGACCGACCACTCCTATCAGGAGGCGCTCCGCTTGCTCGCGAAGCACCGCGCCTCGCTCGACCGCCTCGCGCAGCTCCTGCTCGAGAAGGAGACCCTCAACCGCGCCGGAGCTCGAGCGTCTCTTCGCCGGGATCGAGCCCGAGTCGAACGCCTCCGAGTCGGTTGGCGCGCTTCGCGTCGTCACGCTCCCCGTCGACCCTTCGTAGCGCTCGAAACGAAACCGGGGCGGCACGGCGAACGGTTACGATCGTCCGCGGTGGACGTTCGCGGAGTGCATCACGTCGCGCTCGCCGTCGAGGATCTCGACGGAGGCCGTCGACGTCTGGACGCGCCTCTTCGGCGCCGAGGTGGAGGTGCGCGAGCGGATCGACGAGCAGGGCGTGGACGCCGTCTACCTCCGGCTAGGCGAGGGCCGGATCGAGCTCGTCTCTCCGCTCGCGGACGACACGCCCGTGGGGCGCTTCCTCGCCAAGCGCGGGCCCGGGATGCACCACGTCGCCTTCGCCGTCGACGACGTTGCCGCGACGATCGACGAGCTGGCGCGCGAGGGCGCGAACGTGATCGACGCGGAGCCTCGGCCCGGCTTCGGCGGCAAGGAGGTCGCCTTCGTCCACCCCGAGTCGCTCGGCGGCGTGCTCGCGGAGATCGTCGGTGCCTGACGAGCGAGTCCGGATCGAGATCGCCCTCATGGGCGGCCAGACGTCAGCGTGCACGTCGACGTCGCGGTGGCCGACGCGCTCCAGCGGGAGCTCTCGACCGACGCGAGCGGTGTCTACGCGCTCGAGCTCGAGGACGGCACCTACGCCATCCCGCTCGGGCCGTGACCTACCTCAAGCGTTTCTCGCGCGACGAGACGCAGGTCGGCTTCGGCGGCGCCGAGTAGCCCGGGTCAGGTCCGGGCGCCGGCGGTTGAGTTTTCCGGAAGTCTGCTTACGTGGGCGAGAGGGGTCTAACCCTTCCGGGGATCACCGGAACGAGCAGAGCGGGGGTGAGCGGCAGAGGTGACTCAGGTGAACGCCACGGCAGCTGCGGCTGTCGCGAATCGTCGGCCCCGGGGCACGACGACCGCCGACGTGCGCCGGCTCGTGGAGCTCGCGCAGCGCAGTGACCGCATGGCTCTCGAGAGCCTCTACGTCCTCCATTTCGACCGGATCTACGGCTACCTGCAGCTCTCGGTCGGGAACCGTCACGACGCCGAGGATCTGACGACGCAGACCTTCGTCAAGATGCTCGAGTCGATCGACCGGTTCGTGTGGCGGTCCGTGCCGTTCTCTGCCTGGCTCTTCCGGATCGCCCACAACCTCGCCATGGATCATTTCCGGGCCGGGCGGCGCTGGCAGCCGGAGGAGTCGCCGCCGGAGGATGCGAGGGCGCTCGAGCCCTCGGCCGAGGACCAGGCCTTTCGCGCCTTCGGCCAGCGGCGCATGCTCGAGCTGATCGAGGGGCTCTCGCATGACCAGCGTCAGGTCCTGACACTCAAGTTCGGGTTCGACTTCTCGAACGCCGAGGTCGCGTCCATCCTGGACAAGACCGAGGGCGCGGTGAAGGCGCTGCAGCACCGGGCGCTCGGTTCGCTCGCAGCGCCAGCTCACACGCTAGGCCACGTCCTCTAGCCTGGGCGCCGATGGCCCTCCAGGTCGGAATCGTCGGCCTTGCGAACGCCGGGAAGACGACGCTCTTCAACGCGCTCACGAACGCGGGCGCGGAGATCACGGCGTACGCGACCGTCGCGGACAAGCCGAATGTCGGCATGGCGCCGATTGCCGACGAGCGGCTCGAGCAGGTCGCCGCGGTCGTCGGCTCGCGCAAGGTGACGCCGGCCGCCGTGCGGGTCGTGGACGTGCCGGGCACCGGCCGGCAGCTCCTCGGCGGCATCCGCGAGGTCGACGCCGTGCTCGCCGTGCTGAACGGCTGGGCGCCGGACGCCGATCCGGAGCGCGACCTGGAGACGATCCAGCTCGAGCTCCTGGTCGCCGACCGCGAGCACGTCGAGCGGCGCCTCGAACGGGTCGCGAAGCAGGCGAAGTCGGGCGATCCGGCGCTCCGGGCCGAGGTCGAGGATCTTACGAAGCTGCGCGCCCACCTCGACGAGGGAAGGACGCTCCAGGACTACCCGCGCGGTGCTCCCGCAGGCGCTCGAGCCGCTGACGACGAAGCCGGTCGTCGCGGTCGAGAACGGCCCGGGCGGAATCGACCTCAAGCTCGAGGCGGAGCTCGCTGAGCTTCCGGACGACGAGGCGGCGGCGTTCCGGGACGGGCCCTCCGCGCTCGAGGGAATCGTGCCGCGTCTCTTCGAGGCGCTCGACCTCCTGAGCTTCTTCACCGCGGGTGACACGGAGACGCGCGCGTGGACGCTCCGCCGCGGCGAGACGGCGCTCGACGCGGCGGCCGAGATCCACACCGACCTCGCGCGGGCTTCATCCGCTGCGAGGTGATCCGGTGGAACGACCTCGTCGAGGCCGGCTCCCACGCGGAGGCGGCGAAGCGCGGGCAGATGCGCCTCGAGGGCAAGAGCTACGTGGTCGAGGACGGCGACGTCCTGAACGTGCGCTTCAACGTCTAGAGCTGCCAGACGTCGTCGCGGATGATCGGCACCTCCTCGCCGGCCGAGGTGACGCCCGCGATCTCGACCTCCGGGCCGCCGACCATGAGGTCGGTATGCAGCGACGATTGCGAGATGCCCATCGCCGCCTGCTCGTCCGAACTGAGACCGGCGGCGCCTTCCACCGTCGACGCGAAGCCTTGGCCGTACGCGACGTGCGATGTGGCGTTCTCGTCGTAGAGCGTCTCGAAGAAGGTGATCCCTGTCTGGCCGACGCGGGAGGAGCCGTCCACGAGCGCCACCTCGCCGAGCGTCGCCGACCCCTCGTCTGTCGCCACCTCCGTGCCCACGACATCGGCTCCCTTGCTCGCCTGCACGTCGACGATCCGGCCGGACTCGAACCGGAGCTCGAGATCCTCGATCAGCGTCCCCAGGAGGAAGAGCGGGCGGGTCGAGCGGACGATCCCCTCCGTCCGGCGCCGGTCCGGGGTCGTGTAGACCTCCTCCGTAGGGAGGTTGGGCACGTGCTCCCGGCCCCAGGAAGTGACGTCGCGGGCGCTCTGCCAGACCGAGCCGGGCAGTAATCCGATGGTCAGGTCGGTGCCGGGGCCGCGGTACCGCAGCGCGTCGAAGCGCCGTGCGTTCAGTCCGGCCGCCCGGTCGACGAGCCGCTCGACGTGGGTCCGCCAGGCGCCGGCCGGGTCGGGCTCGTCGAGCCGCACGGTCTTCGCCACGGCGTCCCAGAGCCGCTCGACGTCGGGCTCGCCGAATACGAGCTCCGCCCAGCCCTCGGTCGGGTAGCCGACGATGCACCAGTTCATCGCCTGTTCCATCACCTGGCGGATCCAGAGCGCGTCCTCCTCCTTGTGCCGCGAGCGCGAGAGCCGCTCGCCGTCCACGTCGTCGAAGAGTGTCGGGTCGGGGTGGCCGTGAATCGTCAGGTACGCGCCCCGGGCGGCGTAGCTTTCGATGCGGAGGAGCCGCCAGGGCGCCGACTCGCCGAGCGCGTCGTTCGGGGCGAGCTCGACGCGCGCCTTCCGCACGTACTCGTCCTTGTAGAGGACGTCGACGTCGCGCGCGCCGGCCGCGTACGCAGCGCGGGCGACCGCGCGGACGAGCGGCGCATGGTCGACGAGCGCCGTCACTCCGAGCGTCTGGCCCCGCTCGAGGTTGATCCCGACCTCGATGATGAGCCTGGCGTAGGCGTCGACCTTCGAGCCGCTCGTCACGCGGCGAACTCTAGGTCAGCAGCAATCGCAGTCGTCGCAGTCGCAACAGTCGCAGTCGCACGCCATTCGGCCGACCTCCTTCCATCGACGGACGTCGATGAAGAAGGCTACGTGCTAGATTGATGAACGTCAATGAAGGACCTGCCTCTCGTGCCGACCGCGTGCTGCTCTCCCGGCGCGCCGCCGCTCCCCTCGCGGGAGCGGGCGGCCCTCGCGGCGCGGTTCCGGGCGCTCGCCGATCCGACACGCGTGGCGATCGTGAACCTGCTCGCGTCGTCCGGTGAGCTCTGCGTCTGCGCCCTCGTCGACGAGCTCGACGTTGCGCAGCCGACGGTCTCCCACCATCTGCGCATCCTGCGCGAGGCCGGCCTCGTCGAGGCGAGGCGGCGCGGAACCTGGGCCTACTACCGGGTCGTACCGGAGACCGTCGCCGCGCTTGCGGCCTCGCTCGCAGCGACTCCGACCGCGGCTGAGCAGGCCGCCTAGTAGGAGGGTTTGACGAAACACAGACTGTGTCCTCGGGCCGCGCTGCTCGTCCCGAGGACGGCGTCCTCGGTCGCGTCGATAGCGCTGCTATCGAGCGCTCCCTGCGTCCTTGCCTCGGAACGACCAGCGCACCCCGAGAACGAGCGGCGTTCCGTCAAACCCTCCTAGGAGATCGCGCGTCGCGCCGCGTCGAAGCGGTGCGCCTCGATCTCGGAGAGCTGCCTCTCGGCGCGCTCGATCAGCCGGTCGAGATCCACGCCGGGCACGCGCTCGCCGACCGCGGTCGACTCTCTGAGGTTCACCCAGAGGCTCAGCTTGCCGTGGAAGCCCAGCGTGAGGCCCTCGAGCTCGAGGACCCGGCTGAGCGGGCGAGTAGCTCGTCACGCGACCGTTCAGCTTCAGGCGCCCGAGCCGCTCGGCCACCACGCCGAGCGCCGGCTTGATCGGGCTCCGCTTGACCCGAGCGCGGCCATGAGCTCCTCGAGCGAGCGCCGGTCCTCCTCGACTTCGACGACCAGGCGTTCGAGGAACGCGCCGAGCTCGGTGCCCCGGTTCGAGTTGCAGGCCCGCTTCGCCAGCCGCACTCCGGTGCGGCGCCTCCCAGGTGGTCGTTCAGGTAGATCCCGAGGAGCTTGTGCGCGTCGTCCAACGACGTCAGTGGTCTCTACCGGGCCGCGTCGCCGCGACCGCGTCGAGCTGGTTCGCGTGGAAGAGGACGAGCGCCTCCGCGGTTCGGCCGCCCGCGCGTCGTGGTGGGACGCGACCGCGTGCAGGAGCTCCGCCCGGACCTCGGCGTCGAGGTCGCCGGCCCGTTCCTCGACGAGCCGCAGCCCGAGGTGGACGTGGCCGAGCAGCGGCCCTCGGGCGTGGGCAGGAAGAGCGGGCCGCGGTCGAGCTCTCGCGTCCGTCCCGCGTCGTGGAGGAGCGCGGCCGCGAGCGAGGAGATCGCGCCGCAGCCGCCGGTGCAGCTCGGCCGCCTCGCGGCAGAGCGTGGCGACCGCGACGGTGTGCTCGAGGAGGCCGCCGGCGTAGGAGTGGTGCCCGTCCGGGTGGCGGGGAGCGTTCGCATGCGCTCGCGGAAGTCTGCGTCGCCGACGAACGCGCCCACAACCGCGCGCAGGCCGGCGTGCGCGAGCTCCTCGGCGAGGAAGTCGAGGAACCCGTCCAGCTCCTCGAGGTCGCGCCGCGCCTCCGGGACGAGCCCGGCCGGGTCGACCTGCGGCCGGCCTCGAGCGAGCGGATGTCGAGCTGGAGCCGGTCGCGGAACCGCTCGACGCGGCCGAGCACCCGAACTGCGTCGCCCTCGTGGAAGCGGCGGTCGAGGAGCTCGACGTCGCTCCAGACGCGGGCCTCGATCCGTCCCGCTCGGATCCACGAGCTCGACCGCGAGGTAGGGCCTGCCCCGCCCTCGTGTTCAGGCGCCGCTTGCGCGAGACGGCGAAGACGCCTTCGACGACCCGATCCTCGACGAGCTCCGCGATGGTGGCGTCAGCGCCGCCGGAATGTCCGGCGCCGCAGCCTGCTGGAGCGCGACGCTCACCACTCTGAGTGTACGGAGCGGGACGGACGCAGGAGCCTCCGATAGCCTCCGGCCGTGCCTCCGCTGAAGCCCTTTCGCGCCCTCCGCTACGACCCGGAGCGCGCCGGGCCGCTGGACTCGGTCGTCGCGCCGCCGCACGACGTCATCACGCACGAGTTCGCGCGAGCAGCTCCTCGCGCGGAGCCCCTACAACGCGGTCCGGCTCATCCGGCCCGAGAGCCCGGCCGAGGCGGCGCGGCGACCTCGGCGAGTGGCGGCGCGAAGGCGTCCTCGTCCGCGAGCGAGGTGCCTGCCGTCTGGGTGCTCGAGGAGTCGTTCGTCGGGCCCGACGGCCGGGCACGCACGCGGCGCGGCGTCGTCGCGCGGATCAGGCTCGAGCCGTACGGATCGGGGATCGTTCTCCCGCACGAGCGCACGTTCTCGCCGCAGAAGGCGGCGCGTCTCGATCTCCTCAGCGCGGTGCGGACGAAGCTCTCGCCCGTTCTCCTCCTGCACGAGGGCGCCTCGCCCGGTGCCCGCGACGAAGCGAGCCGGACGTCGAGGCCGACGCTGGACGGCGTTCGAAGCCGGCTCTGGCGGATCGGGGATCCTCGAACGGCGCTCGAGGCCGTCGCGCGGCCGGTTCATCATCGCCGACGGCCACCACCGCTACGAGACGGCACTCCGCTTCCACGAGGAGGAGGGGACCGAGGAGACGGCCTACGTGCTCGCCGTGCTCGTCAGCCGCGAGGATCCCGGGCTCGAGATCTTCCCCACGCATCGCCTCGCCGCCGGGCCGGTTCCGGACCTGAACGGCCGTTTCCGGCTGACCGCGCTCGGCGGCGCGGACGAAGCGCTCGACCGGCTGGGCGACGTTCCGCGTGACCGGCCGGCGTTCGTCGTCCTGCGACAAGGGCGCGGCGGTGCTCGCGGAGGCCGAGCGCGACGAGCGGCCTGTCAGCGTGCTCGACACGGCCGCGCTCGACGAGCTCGAGCTCGAGAACGTCCGCTTCACCCCGAGCGCCGACGAGGCGGCCCGGGCGGTCACGAGCGGCGCCGCCGAGGCCGCCTTCCTCGTGCGCGCGCCGACGATCGAGCAGGTCGAGGCGGTCGCGCTCGCAGGCGAGACGATGCCGGAGAAGTCGACGTACTTCTTCCCGAAGCTCACGAGCGGCCTTCTCTTCTCGCCGCTCGACGAGTGACGGACTGGCTCGAGGTCTGCCGCGAGGCGGGCGCGGCGGTCGGACGCGCACTCGACGACCTGCCGACGCGCGGCGAGCGGGAGCCCGTCGTCGGGGCCGGCATGGGCGGCGACGAGACGACCGCCGTCGACGCCGCGGCCGAGGCGGCCGTCCTGCGGACGCTGGATCGCGTCGCGCACGTCGACGACGGGTTCACGGTCGTGTCCGAGGAGCTGGGCGAGACGACGCTCGGCGATGCCTCTTCCGGCCTCCGTGTCGTCGTCGATCCGATCGACGGGAGCCTGAACGCGAAGCGCGGCATCCCGCTCTTCGCGCTCTCGATCGCGGTCGCGGACGGGCCCGCGATGGAGGACGTCTTCTGTGCGTACGTCCATGACTACGGGACCGGCGAGGAGTGGACGGCGCGGCGAGGTGAGGGGGCGTGGCTCGACCGGCGGCCTCTCGAGGGCCCGGGCCCGAAGGAGACGGTCGAGATCCTCGTCATGGAGGCGACCCGCACCGATCTCCTCGCGGAGAAGGTCGCCGCGATGGTCGGCTTCGCCTACCGAACGCGGGTCTTCGGCTCGCTGACCCTCTCGCTCTGCCACCTCGCCGCCGGGCGCGTCGACGCGGTCTGCTCGCTCAAGCCGGCCCGGAGCGTCGACATCGCAGCCGCGCAGCTCCTCGTCCGCGAGCGCGGCCTCGCGATCGACCTGCCGGAGGACGAGCCGTTCGGCGACGCGCGTCTCGATCTCGAGGCGCGCTCCCGCGTCGTCGCGGGCGCGACCCCGGCCGTGTGCGCCGACCTGTGGCGGCGGCTCAGCGCGACGGCGTGAGCGTGACCGGCATCCGCACCTCGTGCTGCGGCTTGCCGTCGCCGTCCGCGTCGTCGTCCTGGACGACGAGCGTCCCCTCCTGCTCCTCCGAGACGTCGAACTCGATCGTCGTCGCGAAGTCGCCGCGGCAGCCGGTTCCGCAGGTCGCGGTCGTGAAGGTGTTCACGAGCTCCTCGTCGTTCGCGTCCAGGAGACGAATGGTCACGTTCGCCTCGAAGACGTTCGCGTGACCCGGACACGTCGAGCGGGCTCGAAACCGGCTCGAGCCCCGTCGGCTGCTCCACGACGATCTCCGGGAGGAAGAGCTCCCAGACCTCGCTGCGCCGGTAGGCGGCCGGTGTCGCCCCGACGACCTCGACCTTCTCGCCGTTCGAGCGCAGGTCGACCCGCTCGACCGTCGGGAACTGCGTCGCCGTGTAGACGATCTGCCCCAGCGCGAGTCCCGCAGCCTCCTCGACGCCGGGCTGGAAGACGGGTGAGACGAGATCGATCCTCGCGACCTTGCCGACAACCTCGACGCTGTTCAGCTCCGTGCCCTCCGGGAGCGCGGAGAGAGCGTCCAGCTCCGGATCGGGCCCGGCGAGCAGAAGCTCGAGGGCCTCGGTGAGCGGAGCGTCGGTCTCCTCGCCGAGCATCCAAGTGAGGAGCAGCCGGCCTTCCTTGACGAACCAGACCTCGTAGGGCCGCGTAGCCTCGTCGGCCGGGCGGCGGAGGAGCTGCCGTGTCGGTGACGGGCCCGGGCTTCGACGTGGTCGGCTCGGTCGTCTGCGGCGACGCCGTGTCGTCGGATTCGCCGCAGCCTGCGACGAGCGCAAGCGCGAAGAGGACGAGAATGAAGGCCGCACGTCTCATCGCGGGAAGGCTACGCATCCGGTGCCACGGCTTGTCGCAGTCGCCGTTCGAGCCCGGCGCGGACCTCCGGCCATTCGTCGTCCGTGATCGCGTACCAGGCCGAGTCGCGGAGCCGGCCGTCCCGTACGAGCATGTGCTTGCGGAAGATCCCCTCGAATCGGGCAGGGAGGCTTTCGAGCGCGCGGCGGGAGCGCGTGTTCTTCGCGTCGGTCTTGAACTCCACCCGCATGCAGCCGAGCGTCTCGAAGGCGTGGCCGAGGAGCAGGAGCTTCGCCTCCGTGTTCGCGCCCGTGCCCCACGCCGCGCGGCCCAGCCACGTCCAGCCGATCTCGAGCCCTCGGTGCTCGGGCCGCAACGCAAGGTAGCGCGTGCTGCCGATCGGCTCGCCCGTCTCTCGAAGGACGACGGCGAACGGCACGTCGAGGCCCGCGCGGGCGCGCGCCAGTGCGTCCTCGAGCCAGGCGTGGAAGGTCGACTCGCTCTCCGCAGCCCACCAGGGGAGCCAGCGCCAGACCTCCGGATCCTGCGCGGCCGCCCAGAGACCCGGCTCGTGCTCTCGCGCGAGCGGCTCGACCGCGACGAGCTGCCCCTCGAGTCGGGCCGAAAGACCGCGCCAGGCGGCCGTCACGCCGGTACGACGTCGCCGAGGTTCGCGATCGCCTCCGCCGCCGGGACGCCCGTTCTGCTGGCAACCGCCTGGATGTTCATCGAGTCGGATTCTGCTTTCGTGCAGGCGTTTCCTGCGGAATGGCCGCTGCTAGGGTAGACGCATGGCCGCCACCCGCGCCGAGCTGCTCGAGGCCCTCTCCGCCGTCATCGACCCCGAGCTGGGCCGGTCCGTGACGGAGCTCGACATGATCCGGCGGGCCGAGATCGTGGGCTCGCGCGCCGAGGTCGAGCTCGCGCTCACGGTCGCCGGCTGCCCGCTGCGCGCGAGCTTCGAGAACCAGGTCGAGCGTGCGCTGAGCCCGCTCGAGGGGATCGAGTCGGTCTCGCTCTCGTTCACGGTCATGACGCCCGAGGAGAAGTCGGTGCTGACCGCGAAGCTGCGCGGCGGCGTCTCGGAGCGGACGCCCGGGATCTCGGTCGACGCGAAGACACGGGTCGTCGCGGTCGCGAGCGGCAAGGGCGGCGTCGGCAAGTCGTCGCTCGCCGCGAACCTCGCGGCCGCCTTCTCCACGATCGGACACAGCACCGGGATCCTGGACGCCGACGTCTACGGCTACTCGATCCCGCACATGCTCGGGATCCACCAGACGCCCCGTCGCCGTCGACAAGATGATCGTCCCGCCCGTCCGCGGCGACCTCAAGGTCATGTCGATCGGGTTCTTCCTGGACGCGAACTCGCCGGTCATGTGGCGTGGGCCGATGCTGCACCGCGCGCTCGAGCAGTTCCTCTCCGACGTGCACTGGGGCGAGCTCGACACGCTCGTCGTCGACATGCCCCCGGGCACGGGCGACGTCGCGATCTCGCTCGGCCAGCTCCTCCCGCGTGCGGAGGCGATCATCGTGACAACCCCGCACCGGGCCGCCCAGCAGGTGGCGGTGCGCGCGGCCCAGATGGCGCGGAAGACGAACATGCGGCTCGTCGGCGTGGTCGAGAACATGGCGTACATGACCGGCACCGGCGAGGAGCTCTTCGGCTCGGGCGGCGGCGAGGCCCTGGCGCAGGAGATCGAGGCGCCGATCCTCGGCCGGATCCCGTTCGACCCGATGCTCGCCGCCCTCGCGGACGAGGGTGAGCCGATCGTCCTCGCCGAGCCGGACCGCGAGGTCTCTCGGGCGATCGTCGACCTTGCGGAGGCCGTGGCGGCTACGCGCCGCGAGCAGGGCGTCGGGATCGTCCGACCGCTGCCGCTCGTCTCGTAGGGGCCGGACAGGTCCGGCCCGGAGCGGGCCGCTAGCCGGAGCTGCCCGTCTCGTCGTGCGGGGTGCCCACCGGCTTGGACTCGGGCGAGCCGCTAGGCCGCGGCGCGGACGGCCTCCACGAGCTCGTCCTTCGACATGTCCGCGCGGCCCTTGACGTCGAGCTCCTTCGCACGCGCGTAGAGCTCGTCCTTCGAGAGCTTCTCGAGGTCGTCGGCCGCCGAACCACCGTTGCCGCGGGACTTCTTCGAACCGCCACCGCCGCCCTTCCGCGCCTCGACGCTCGCCCGGAGCGCCGCCATGAGATCGGTCGGCTTGTCCGGCTCCTCGGGCTCGGGCGACGTGGGTCTCCTTGCCCTGCCGCTTCGCCCGGATGATCTCGCAGAGCGCGTCGCGGTACGTGTCCTCGTACTTGCCCGGCTCGAACTCGCTGCGGAAACTCTCGATCAACGTTTCGGCCATCTCGAGCTCGCGCTTCTCGACCTTGACTCCCTTGGGCGCGATCCCCTCCACCGGTCGGATCTCGTCCGCGAAGAACATCTTCTCCAGCGTGATCACGCCCTCGCGCACGCGTAGGCAGCCGAGGTGCTGCTTGTCGCGCATCACGTACTTCGCGATCGCGGCGAGGCCGGCGTCCTCCATCGCGCGCAGGAGGAGCGCGTAGACGCGCTCGCCGCCGTCCTGTGGGCCGAGGTAGTACGTGCGCTCGAAGTAGATCGGGTCGATGTCGTCGTGGGCGACGAAGTCCCGGATCTCGATCGTCTTCGTCTGCCCCGCCTCGGCCGCCTCGAAGTCCTCGTCGGTCATGTAGACGTACTCGCCCTTCGCGTACTCGAAGGCCTTGACGATCTCGTCGTCGGGTACCGGCTTCCCCTCTGCCTTGCAGACCTTCTCGTAGCCGATCCGGCTCGAATCGGGCTCGTGGACGTAGTGGAAGTGGAGGTCCTGCTCGTCGATCGCGCTGTACATCCGCACGGGGGCGTTGACGAGCCCGAACGAGATCGAGCCGGACCAGATCGCGCGCGCCATGAGTCGGTTCTTCCTCGTCGCGGCGGCGCGAAACGTATGCACGGAAGCGCACGAGCTTCGTGGCTTCGATCCGCCCCCGCGTCGGTTAGGGTTGGCGCCGGGGCGGCGCCGCCGCGCCCATCTGCGATGAGAAGACGCGCGGTCATCCAGATGATCCTGATCGGCGTCCTCGCCGGGATCTTCATGGGCGCGGTCGCGTACTTCATCCCGTGGCTCCCCGAGGCGTCGTCGAAAGAGGCGGGCGAGATCGACGCGGCCTTCTGGTTCGTGGCGATCATCTGTGCGCTCATCTTCGCCCTCGTGGCCGGCGTCGCGATCTACGCCGGCTGGAAGTTCCGCGCCAAGCCGGACGACCCGGACGACGGCTCGCCGATCCACGGCCACACCGGCCTGGAGATCTGGTGGACCGCGATTCCGGCCGCGCTCGTCGTCGCGATGTCGGTCTTCAGCGCCGTCGCTCTCGCCAAGATCCAGGATCTGCCCGACGACCACGGGACGATCAACGTGACGAGCCAGCAGTTCGCCTGGAGCTTCACGTATCCGGACGCCGACGACCGAAAGACCGGCGAGCTCGTCCTGCTCGTGGACGAGCCGGTCATGCTGAACCTGGAGGCGAAGGACGTCATCCACTCGTTCTGGGTGCCCGAGTTCCGCATGAAGCAGGACGCGGTGCCCGGTATCGAGACGCACGTCGCGCTCACGCCGACGAAGCTAGGGACGTACGACGTGATCTGCACGGAGCTCTGCGGGGTCGGCCACTCCGTCATGCGCTCGGTCGCCTGTGTGCTCGGCCGGGAGGACTACGAGCGCTGGCGCGGCGGGGCCGACGTCGACGAGCGGTGCAAGCTCGTCGAGGGCGCCCCCGAAGGCGGCGGCGGCGGAGGTGGAGGGGACGGCGAGGCCGTGTTCGCGGAGGCGGGCTGCGGCGGCTGCCACACCTTCCAGGCCGCCGGCTCCACTGCAGGAAGTCGGCCCGAACCTCGATACTGTCCTGGCCGACCGGGACGAGGAGTTCGTCCGCGAGTCGATCGTCGATCCGAATGCCGAGATCGCGGAGGGGTACCAGCCAGACGTGATGCCGGGGGACTACGGGGAGCGGCTGTCCGAGGAGGATCTCGACGCCCTCGTCCAGTTCCTCCTGGGCGGAGAGGGAGGGGGCCGGTGACGGCCGTCACGCACGACGAGGCGCACGCCGTCCACGCGCCTCCGCCGCGGCGAGGGCTGAAGCGGTTCACCGGGCCGGGCTGGCTGCGGGCCGCCTGGACGACGCTGCTCGCGTTCGGGCTCGGAACCGGGATCGTCGCCGGAGCGCGGGCGCTCCTCGACTACGAGCCGCTGCTCTACGGGCCCCCGTGGATCACCGTCCTCATGACCGTCGTGCCGCTCGGGTTCCTGGCCGGGATCGGCGGGTTCGACTACTGGGCGCACTGGATCTCGGGCCGTCCCACCCGCCCCGAGGACCACTCGGGCCACGGCGCGTACTCGTGGAAGGACTACTTCCGGGTCAACACGGATCACAAGGTGATCGGCGTCCAGTACGTCGTCACCACGATCTTCTTCTTCGTCACCGCGGGCCTGCTGGCCATGTTCATGCGCGCGGAGCTCGCGGAGCCCGGGATGCAGTACGTGGACACACAGGCCTACAACGGCCTCTTCTCGGTCCACGCGTCCCTCATGATCTTCCTCTTCATCATCCCGGCCTTCGCGGGGCTCGGGAACTACGTCATCCCGCTCATGATCGGGGCGCCGGACATGGCGTTCCCGCGCCTGAACGCGCTCTCGTTCTGGCTCCTCCCGATCGCGGGGCTGATGATGCTCTCGAGCTACTTCCTCGGCGCCTTCGCTGCCGGCTGGACGAACTACGTGCCGCTCGCGGAGCAGCAGCCGAACGGCAACCTCATGTTCCAGATGGGCGTGCAGTGGGCGGGCGCGTCGTCGATCATGACCGCGCTCAACTTCCTGGTCACCATCATCACGATGCGCGCGCCGGGGATGACGTTCTGGCGCATGCCGCTGCTCGTCTGGGCGAACTTCGCGACGTCGACGCTCGTCGTGATCGCGACGCCGTTCATCGCCGGGTCGCAGTTCTTCATCCTCTTCGACCGCGTCCTGCACACGAACTTCTTCGTGCCGTCGGAGCAGGGGTACGTGGTGGGGTACCAGCACATCTTCTGGTTCTACTCGCACCCGGCGGTCTACATCATGATGCTGCCCGGCTTCGGGATCGCCTCGGAGGTGATCTCCGTCTTCGCCCGGAAGCCGATCTTCGGCTACCGGCTCATGGCCTTGTCCCTCATGGCCATCCTGATCCTCGGCTTCTCGGTCTGGGCGCACCACATGTTCGTCTCCGGCATGGCCGAGCTGGCTGCGCATCCCGATGATGGTGACGACGATGGTGATCGCCGTCCCGACCGGGATCAAGGTCTTCTCCTGGCTCGCGACGCTGTGGGAGGGGCGTATCCACTTCAAGACGCCCATGCTCTTCGCACTCGGCTTCGTGACGATGTTCGTCATCGGCGGGCTCTCGGGCGTCTACCTCGGCTCGGTGCCCATCGACATCCACGTGAGCGATACGTACTTCATCGTCGCCCACATCCACTACGTGCTCTTCGGCGGCTCCCTCTTCACGATCTTCGCGGGG
>CAWGQF010000004.1:0-129295 GCA_963824775.1 uncultured Actinomycetes bacterium | reverse complement strand
ATCTACTACTGGTTCCCGAAGATGACCGGCCGCATGTACAACGAGGGCCTCGGGAAGCTCCACTTCTGGCTCACGTTCGTGGGCTTCAACGCGACGTTCTTCCCCATGCACTGGATCGGGACCCGCGGGATGCCGCGTCGCGTCGCCGACTACGACCCGACGTACGGGAACTGGAACCTCTTCATCTCGATCGCCGGCTTCTTCCTGGGCGCCTCGACGCTCGTCTTCCTCTACAACATGCTCGTGAGCTGGCGGTTCGGCGAGCCGGCGCCCTCGAACCCGTGGCGCGCGCTCACCCTCGAGTGGCAGGTCTCGTCGCCGCCGCCGGTCTTCAACTTCGACGAGATCCCGCAGGTGGTCGGCAGCCCGTACGAGTACGGCGTTCGCGGCGCCAGGCACGCGATCGTCGAGGGCGCGCCGACCACGGAGCCGCGCAAGCCGGCGCCGATGGAGGAGCTCGTGCCGTGAGCTCGGCGCCGCCGGTTCGCCACGTCCTCGTCCTCGCGAACGAGACCGTCGCCGGACGCTCGCTCATCGATGCGCTCGAGCGGCGCGCGGCCGAGGGGCCGATCCGGGTGACCGTGCTCTCACCGCAGAACAACCCCCGCGCCGGCTACGTCGTCTACGACGACGAACGACGCTCGGCCGCCGACCGTCGCCTGCGCCGCACGCTCGACCTGCTCCACCGGGAAGGCATCGCGGCCCGCGGCGCCGTCGTCGACCCGGATCCTCTGCAGGCCGTCCGGGACGGCCTCGCGGAGTACCAGCCGGACGAGGTCATCATCTCGACCCACCCCGAGGTCAGATCGGGCTGGCTGCGCGGGAACCTGATCGACCGGGCGCGCAAGGCTGCCGGCGACATCCCCGTGGAGCACGTCGTGGTCGACCTGGACGCGGAGCGGCGGGAGCGCGCCCACGTGCTCGTTATCGGCGGGCAGACGGTCGTCGGCGAGCCGCTCCTCCAGGCGGTCCGCGAGCGCGCGCGGCAGTCCCCGGCCGAGTTCACAGTCGTGGTTCCCGCCGATCCGCCCGGCGCCGAGGAGCGGATGAAGCGCACGCTCGATCGTCTTCGCGAGGCAGGTGTCGAGGCGACGGGTCGCGTGGGCGACCCCGATCCCGTCTCGGCGGCCGTAAACGCTGTCGACGACGAGCGGGTGGACGAGATCATCGTGTCGACCTTCCCCCGCGAGACCTCCGGCTGGCTGGGACGCGACGTCCTCGGGCGGATCCGCAAGGGGACGAAGCTGCCAGTCACGCACATCGTCGTCGACCGCGCCGAGGCCGAGCAGGCGGCGCCTGCGCCGGGCACGAACGCCTGATGGCCTCGGTCGCCCACGCCGACGAGCACCACGGCCCGCCGGCCGCGAACGTCAGCTCGCGCGTCGACGCGCGGCTCCTCGGCATGTACCTCTTCATCGCCTCCGAGGTGATGCTCTTCGGGTCGTTCTTCACGGCGTACTTCTTCGCGCGCGTCGTCGTCCCGCACGAAACGTGGCCGCCCGAGGGCTACCACCTGCCGGTCTACCTCGCGCTCCTGAACACGATCATCCTCGTCACCTCGAGCTTCTCGATGCACTGGGCGCTCCAGTCGATCAAGCGGAACCACCGCGCCGGGCTGATCGCGGGCCTCACGCTCACGTTCCTGCTCGGGCTGACCTTCCTGCTCATCCAGCTCCGGGAGTACTCGCGCCTCGGCTTCGGCCCGGGCGACCTCGCCTTCGGCTCCACCTTCTACGGGCTGACCGGGCTCCACGGCGCGCACGTCTTCGTCGGCCTGAACCTCCTGCTCTACGCGCTCATCCGCTCGGTCCGCGGGCACTACGGCCCGAACGCCCACGACCACCTCGGGGTCGAGATCCCGGGGATCTACTGGCACTTCGTGGACGTAATGTGGATCGTGGTATACGTGACGGTCTACGTCGTGTAGGAGCCCGTGAGGAACCCCGTACGCACCGAGGCGGAGGCATTCAGCTTCGTGCTGGTCATGGGGGCTCTCTTCCTGGCGGTCGCGCTCGCGGCGGTGTTCGGCGGAGGCGCGGTCGCGCTCGCGGTCTTCCTCGCGCTCGCGCTCGGCGTCGGCGCGGGCCTCTACCTGCGGAGCGACCCGAAGGAGCGCGAGACGGCGGTCTGGGACCGCCGTTCCGAGGACGGCCGCACGCGGATCCTCGTCGTCGCGAACGAGACGGTCGTCGGCCAGGCGCTCCGCGAGGAGGTCGTGCGCCGGGCGGTGCAGGCGGACGCGGAGGTGCTCGTGGTGGCCCCCGCGCTCAACTCACGCCTTCGGCACTGGACGTCGGACGAGGACGCTGCGCGGGCGGCGGCCCAGCAACGGCTCGACTCGCTGCTCGGCACGCTCGGCAACGCGGGCATCAAAGCAGGCGGACAGATCGGCGACGACGACCCGATCCAGGCGATCGACGACGCCCTTCGCGAGTTCGGTGCGCAGGAGATCGTCATCTCCACGCACCCGCCGGGCCGCTCCAACTGGCTCGAGAAGGGCCTCGTGCACCGCGCCCGCGACCGCTACGACTGCCCGATCACGCACGTGGTCGTCGACCTGCAGCGCGAGCGCGCCGGTCAGGACGCGCCGGCGGCCTAGATCATCTAACGGCGCGAGCCGCCGCCGGTCGCCTCGACGAGGTATTCGGCGAGCGCCTGGATCTGCTCCTCGGTCAGGACGCCCTCGAAGGGCGGCATCCCGCCGCCGCCATTCGTGATCTGGGTGACCGCTGCCTCGAGCCCCGGCTGCGCCTCGTCGAGGTTCGGCCCGACTTGCCCGGTCGTGCCGGCGTCCTCGAGGACGTGGCAGCTCCCGCACGAGGCCACGAAGATCTCCATCGGGTCGTCCGAGCCGGCCGCGGCGCCTGCCCCGGGGCCGGGCCTCCCCGCGACCGAGGCGACGTAGGAGGCGACGCTGACGAGCTGATCCTCCTCCAGGTAGTTCGCGTCGTCGTCCGGGTCGTCGAACTCCGGCATCGGCGGGCCCGGGATCTTCATCTGCTCGAGCGTCACCTCGAAGAAGGTGCTCTCGTGAAAGCCCTGCGCGCGCGAGAACTCGAACGCATCGTCGAGGTTCGGCCCGACCTGGCCCTGCGTCCCGGCGTCCTCGAGGACGTGGCACGAGCCGCACTTCTGCTGGAAGAGCTCCTTGCCCTCTGCCGTGTTCGCGTTCTGCTGGCTCGTGGCCGTCCCGCCGCAGCCGGCGAGGAGTGCCGCCGAGCCGACGATCGCGAGGCCGGCGAGCGCGCTACGCCTGGGCCGGGTCGGGCGACTCGATGCTCTCAACTGCCTCGGGGCGGGTCGCGTAGATCGGAAAGACCTTGTCCAGGCCTGTGATCTCGAAGATCTTCACGATGTTCCGGTCGCTACAGACGAGCGAGAGCTGGCCGTCGTTGGGGCGCAGGCGCTTGACGCCCCCGACGAGGACGCCGAGTGTCGTCGAGTCGATGAACGTCGTCTCGGTCAGGTCGACGACGACTTCCCTGCATCCTTGCCCGATCACCTCGAGAAGCTGCTGCTTGAACTCGGGCGCGGTGTAGAGATCCACCTCACCCGAGAGCGAGATGACGCAGGCGTCGTCGCGGAGCCTCTCGGTCGTGATGTCGAAGTTCATGCGGTCCCCCAAATCATTCGAGGGCCGTACCCTACTTACCCGCCTCCGCCGGTGCCGGGCGGTCCTGGCGCTCTGCTGCTGCTTCAACTGCTTCACGAGCTCGCGCACCTGCTCGGCGTTTGCGTCGTTCGGGGCGAGGCGCAGGTACGTCTCGTATGCGGTGATCGCCTGGGCGACGTTCTGCGACTGCTGCGAGGAGCGGCCGAGCTCGAAGAAGAACGTGGGCTCCTGGGGCTGGAGCTCGGTCAGTGCCACCCAGATTGCCGCCTCTTGCGCGTAGGCGCTCTGGGCCTCGGTCAGCGCGTCGGAGTACGTCTTGCTCGCGTCGGTCTGCGCGAGCTGCGTGACCGGTCCGACCGGCAGGGCCTGGAAGACCTTCGACTCGGGATTCCGGATCTCGCTCGAGAAGAACGCCTGGGCGCCCGCGATCTGCGCACTGCCTGCGCGCTGCTCCGCCTCGTTTGCCTGCGTCAGGTAGAGCGCCGCGAGCTGCTGGAGCGCGTCCTCGTCGTTCTTCACATCCTCGGTGTAGGTGACGAGTGCTGCGATCGCCTCGTCGGACTGACCCTCCTGGATGAGCGCGTTCGCGAGCGAGAGCTGCGCCTCCGAGTCGCGCGGGTTCTCCGCCACCGCAGCGCGCGCCTCCTCGACCGAGACCTGTGAGTCCGGCTGGCGGTTGAAGAGCTCGGAGAGGTAGTCGCCGAAGCCCGATCCGAACCCGGTGCCAACGCCGGCGACGACGAACGAGAGCGCGAATGCGAGCGCGAGGAAGGCGAAGACCCACTTCGCCTTGCGGCGAAGCTTGGGGAAGAACATCAGGTCTTCGGCGCTCGAGGAAGGACGCTGAGCAGGCGGCCGCGGGCTCTTGCGGCTGCGTGTCTGTGCTCGTGCCACTCGTCTCCTCCTTTCCTGTAGCGCTCTTCACCGTCGACCAGCGTCAGCCACACCCGCTCGGGAGACCCTCCGAAGACGACTGCTGAGGCGGGATCCTCCCAGGGCAGGTACTGCGATCCGGCGAGCGAGACGACCGCGAGGTCGCCGCGCTTTCCCGGAGCGAGCGATCCGATCTCGTCGTCGAGGCCGAGTGCGCGCGCAGCGCCAAGCGTAGCGAGTTTCAGGGCGTCTCTGGCCGAGAGTGCGTCCGGCCGCTCCTCGCGTGCGCGCGCGGCATAGAGCGCTGCGCGCATCTCCTCGAAGAAGTCGAACGACGGGGTCGAGGCCGGGCTGTCCGTTCCGAGCCCGACGCGCACCCCGGCCGCGAGGAGCTCGGCGAGAGGCGCGACGCCGCAGCCGAGCAGCGCGTTCGAGCGTGGGCAGTGCGCAACGGCCACGTCGTGAGCGGCGAGGAGGCCGATTTCCTCCTCGTCGACCTTGACGCAGTGCGCGGCGAGGACCTGCGGGCCGAGCAGCCCGTGCGCGGCGAGGTGGCGGACGGGAGTCGTCCCCGACGGCTCGACGTCGCTCACGGCGGCGATCGGGCCCTCGCCCCGGTCGAGGTAGCGAAGCTCGTCCTCCGACTCCGCGACGTGTGTCGCGACGGGGAGGCCGAGCGAATACGTGAGCTTGTAGACCTCCGGGGAGACCGAGTAGGGCGCGTGCGGCGAGACGCCCGCCCGGACGCGGCTCGAGCCCGCCGCCTCGACCCTGGCGACGAGGTCGTGGAGCCGCTCGCGAGCCGCCGGAGGGTCGGCCCCGAAGACCTCGACGTAGACCGTCGCCGCGAGCCCGAGATCGGCCGCTGCCTGGGCGGTGGCGCCGCTGAAGCTCGCATCGCCGATCGTCGTGATGCCGGAGCGCAGGCACTCGGCGGCGCCCAGGCGCGCGATGTCGACGAACTCCGCCCAGCCGATCCTCGCCTTCCGCTCGATGTGGAGCGCGAGCCACGGCCCGAACGGGAGACCGTCGCCGAAGCCCGCATAGACGGCGTACTCGAGGTGCGAGTGCGCGTTCACGAAGCCGGGCAGGATGGCTGCGTCGTCGAAGCGCTCGCCCTCCCCGAGGTCGTCGCGCGTGGCGACCGCCGCGATCCGCCCGTCGTCACCGAGCGCGACGGCGCCGTCGCGGATCGGCTCGGCGTCGACCGGAAGCACCCAGTCGGCCGAGAGAACTCGCACTAGATGGTCGGTCGGCAATTGGGGTGCTGTCGGGGATGGTCCAGACCAAGCGGGGAGAGAGGGGGGCCTCGCGCCGTGTCTGGGCCACCAGCCGGCGGTGCCGTGATTGCCGACCGACCATCTAGTCCGCCTCGACGAGCGGCGGCGGCAGGGCGCCCGACGCGGTCCAGCGGCGTTCGAAGAACACCGCGGCCCAGATCGACATCTCGAACAGGATGAGCAGAGGGATCGTCTCGAGGGCGAGCGAGATCGGGTCCACGGTCGGGAGCAGCGCGGCCGCGATGACGCAGAGCGCGATACCGGCGCGGCGGTTCCGCCGGAGTGTCGACGACGTGACCACGCCGAGCCGCACGAGCGCGAGGACGAAGATCGGGAGCTGGAAGATGAGCGCCATCGCGAGGAGCGAGAACGTCACGAACGAGATGTAGTAGCTCGCCCGGAGCTCGATCTGGTAGAGGTTCTCGTCGTACGTCGTCAGGAAGTCGAGCGCGCGCGGCAAGACGACGAAGTAGCCGAACGCGAGGCCTCCGGCGAGGAGCGCGGTCGCGATTCCGACGAACACGGCCACGATGCGCTGGGCGTGCTCTTCGAACGCGGGCGCGAGGAAGCTCCAGACCTGCCAGAGGATGACGGGGAGCGCCAGGAGGAACCCGGCCGCGAGCGAGACCTTGACCGACGTGAAGAACGGCTCGGTGACGCCGAACGTCACGAGCTGCCGGTCGTCCGGGAGCGGGTCGATGAGCCACTCCAGGATTCGCTCGTGGAACGGGTAGGCGATCGCGAACCCGACCACGAGCGCGAGCACGGAGACGATCAGGCGCGTGCGCAGCTCGTCCAGGTGCTCGACGAGCGTCACGCTCTCGCCGTGCGCGAGGCGACGCGGCAGGCGGGCCATTAGGTCGCTCTAGGAGACGCGCTCGGTCTCGGACGGCGGCGGCGCGGCGGGCGGCGGCGTCGTGGTCGCCGCGGGTGGGGGTGCCGGCGCGGTCGTCCGTGCTCCCTCGGGGAGCTCGGGGGCGCGCTCGTCGTCGTCGTCCTTGCCGGTCACCGCGTCCTTGAACTCACGCATTCCGCGTCCGAGCGACTTCCCCATCTCCGGGAGCCGCTTGGCCCCGAACAGGAGCAGGAGCACGGCGAGAATGATCATGATCTCAGGGAAGCTCAGGGGGCCTGGCATACGTCGAGGATAGCAGCGCGCCAGCCCCCGACAGCCTCTCGCGGGGGTAGTCGAAGGCTCGGGGCGAACCAGGCGAGCCGCTACACTGGACGCGTCACGAGCCCACCGGGCTCAGCCTGCAAATCCCGTAGGGGAGGCTGTTACAAACTTTGGCTTTGCTCGAGATCAAGAACCTCCACGTTGCGCTCGAGGACGGGACCGAGATCGTCCGCGGTGTCGACCTCGCCGTCGACACGAACCAGGTGCACGCGGTCATGGGCCCGAACGGGTCCGGCAAGTCCACGCTCGCCTACGCCCTCATGGGCCACCCGGCCTACGAGATCACCGAGGGCGAGATCCTGCTCGAGGGCGAGAACGTCGTCGAGATGGGCGCCGACGAACGCGCCCAGCGCGGCCTCTTCCTCGCGTTCCAGTACCCATACGCGGTGCCCGGCGTGACCGTCGCGAGCTTCCTGCGCTCGGCCGTGAACGCGATTCGGAAGGCGCGCGCGGGCGGCGACGACGACCCCGTCAAGATCCCCGAGTTCCGCAAGGACCTGACCGCGGCGATGGAGTCGCTCAACGTCTCGAAGGAGATGGCCGGGCGGTACCTGAACGAGGGCTTCTCGGGCGGCGAGAAGAAGCGGGTGGAGATTCTCCAGATGGCGATGCTGAAGCCGCGGATCGCGGTGCTCGACGAGACCGACTCGGGGCTCGACATCGACGCCCTGAAGGTCGTCGCGAGACGGCGTGAAGGGACTCGTCGGCCCCGACATGGGCGCGCTCGTCATCACGCACTACCAGCGGATCCTGAACTACATCACGCCGGATTTCGTGCACGTCTTCGTCGGCGGCAAGATCGTCGCCGAGGGCGGTCCCGAGCTTGCGCACAAGCTCGAGGCCGAAGGCTACGAGGCGTTCGTGCCTCCGGACCGGCGTCGCCGTGGGAGGTGAGCCGTCGTGACCGTCACCGAGACCGAGGTCGTCAAGGGGATCGGCTCCGACTACGAGGTCAAGTACGGCTTCTCCGTCCCGGAGGACTACTTCTTCAAGTCCGGCCGTGGGCTCTCGCACGAGCTCGTCGACGCGATCTCGTCGCACAAGGACGAGCCCGACTGGATGCGGAAGTTCCGGCACAAGAGCCTGGACTACTTCAACGCGCGCCCGCTGCCCACGTGGGGCGGCGAACGTCGCGGAGATCGACTTCGACAACATCTACTACTACATCCGCCCCACCGAGAAGCAGGCCAACTCGTGGGAGGACCTGCCCGCCGACATCAAGGACACGTGGGACAAGCTCGGCATCCCCGAGGCGGAGAAGAAGTACCTCGCCGGCGTGGGCGCCCAGTACGAGTCCGAGGTCGTCTACCACAAGCTCAAGGGCGAGCTCGAGCGCCAGGGCGTCCTCTTCCTCGACATGGACTCGGGCCTCCGCGAGCACGAGGACATCGTCCGCGAGTACCTGGGGACGATCATCCCGCAGAACGACAACAAGTTCGCGGCGCTGAACTCGGCCGTCTGGTCGGGCGGCTCCTTCATCTACGTGCCGCCGGGCGTCAAGGTCGAGCTGCCGCTCCAGGCCTACTTCCGCATCAACGCGGAGAACATGGGCCAGTTCGAGCGGACGCTGATCATCGTCGACGAGGACGCCTACGTGCACTACGTCGAGGGCTGCACGGCGCCGATCTACTCGTCCGACTCGCTCCACAGCGCGGTCGTCGAGATCGTCGTCAAGCCCGGCGGCCGCTGCCGCTACACGACGATCCAGAACTGGTCGAACAACGTCTACAACCTCGTGACGAAGCGGGCGGTCGCCTACGAGAACGCGACGATGGAGTGGGTGGACGGCAACCTCGGCTCGAAGCTGACGATGAAGTACCCCGCCATCTGGCTGATGGGCGAGGGCGCGCACGGAGAGGTCCTCTCGATCGCGTTCGGCGGCGAGGGTCAGCACCAGGACGCGGGCGGCAAGTGCGTCCACGTCGCGCCGAACACGTCCTCCGTGATCACGTCGAAGTCGATCTCGAAGAACGGCGGCCGTGCCGGGTACCGCGGGCTGCTCGAGGTGGCCAAGGGCGCACACGGCTCGCGGTCGAAGGTCGTCTGCGACGCGCTCATCCTCGACGAGGAGTCGCGCTCGGACACCTATCCGTACATCCGCATCGACGAGAACGACGTCGACATCGGCCACGAGGCGACCGTCTCGAAGATCGGCGAGGAGCAGCTCTTCTACCTCATGTCGCGCGGTCTCTCCGAGGCCGAGGCGAGCGCCATGATCGTGTCGGGCTTCGTCGAGCCGATCACCAAGGAGCTTCCGCTGGAGTACGCGGTCGAGCTGAACCGGCTCATCCAGCTCCAGATGGAAGGTTCCGTCGGCTAGGGACGGCGTGGCTCCGATCGAACGGCTCGACTTCGTCGCCGTGCCGTCGCGCGATGCCGAGAGGTCGCGCGAGTTCTACGGCGAGACGCTCGGCCTCCGGCCGGACGAGCACGGCCGCTTCGAGTTCTGGGCCGGAGAGACGTGTCTCGGCATCTGGGAGCCGGAGCGGCTCGGCCGCGAGTTCGAGCCGCAGCGCAACGCGCACCTGGCGCTGAGTGTCGCGGACGTCGAGGCCACCCGGGCCGAGCTGGAGGCCAAGGGCATCGAGTTCTTCGGCGACACGCTCGACACCGGCGTCTGCCACATGGCGTTCTTCCGCGACCCGGACGGGAACGATCTCATGCTCCACCGCCGCTACAAGCCGTACGAATGATCGACGTCGAGCGGGTCGACTTCGTGTCCGTGCCGACGCGGGACAACGCACAGGCGCGGCGGTTCTACGGCGAGCTCCTCGGGCTCGAGGAGTCGACGACGCCCGACGACGTCTTCGTCGAGTTCGAGACCTCGAACCTGACGCTCGGCACCTGGCAGCCCGAGGAGGCCGGCCGGCCCTTCGTCCCCACGTCCGGCCTCGCCTTGCGCGTCCCGGACGTCGAGGCGGCGCGACGAGAGCTCGAGGCGGCCGGAGTCGAGTTCCACGGCGAGACCATGGACACGGGCGTCTGCCACATGGCGCTTCTGCACCGACTTCGACGGGAACGGCGTCATCCTGCACCGCCGCTACGCGGAGCCCCGCCCGCACGGGATGGGGCACACGGAGAGCCGCGAGCGCGAGGACGAGCGGAAGCGAGCGTCCGGATGAGCCGCGCCGAGCTCCTCGAGCGCTACCGCGCGCTGCCGCTCCCGGACACGAACGACGAGCACTGGCGCTTCACCGACCTGCGCGGATTCGACCCCGACTCGTTCGCCGTGGACGGCGCGGGGGTCGAGGCGGCCGGCGAGACGATGCTGGAGATCGACGCGGCGGCCGTCGTCTCGGTCACGGAGTCGGGCATCCACATCGACGGTGCGGTCGACGGAGTCGAGGTCGTGCCGCTCGAGGATCACGAGCTGCTCGGGACGCTTGTCGGCGCGGACGAGAAGTTCGCGGCCCACAACGCGGCGATGTGGGAGAACGGTCTCCTGGTCCGCGTCGCGCGCGGGGTCGTCGTCGAGAGGCCGATCTACGTCCGGATCACGAACAGTGCCGACGGCGGAGGCCTCTTCTGGCGCCTCCTCGTCGATTGCGGGCCGGAGTCGCGCCTCACGCTCGTCGAGGAATCGACGTCGGCGTCGCCGGAGGTCGCCGGCTACTCGAACGCCGTCGCCGAGCTCTTCGTCGGCCAGGCAGCCACGTTCGAGTACGTCTCGATCCAGAACCTCTCGCCGCAGACGTGGCACTTCGCGAACCACCACGCGCGCCTCGAGCGGGACGCCGAGCTCGACTGGGTCGCCGGCGGCTTCGGCTCGAAGAAGGGCAAGACGCGGATCCAGAACGACCTCGCCGGCCCGGGCGCGACCTCGCGGGTGACGGGCGCGTACTTCGCGGACGGCTCGCAGCACCTCGACTACGACACGTTCCAGGAGCACATCTCGCCCAACACCACGTCCGACTTCGCGTTCAAGGGCGCGCTGCGCGACCGGGCAACCTCCGTCTGGCGCGGGATGATCCGGGTCGAGCCCGACGCGCAGAAGACCAACGCCTACCAGGAGAACCGCAACCTGCTCCTGTCGGACAAGGCGCACGCCGACTCGATCCCCGGCCTGGAGATCATGGCCAACGACGTCCGCTGTACCCACGGCGCCACGATCGGCCAGGTCGACCGTGAGCAGCTCTTCTACCTGATGGCGCGCGGGTTGTCGCGTGCGGAAGCCGAGCGGCTGATCGTCCGCGGCTTCTTCGCCGACATCCTCGACCGGATCGAGCTCGAGCCGGTGCGAGAGGCACTCGGCGCCGTGCTCGAGGCCCGCATTCCCCAGGCCTAGCGGGGGCGCGGCCCGGGTGATGCCGACCCTGCCCGGTACGATTGACGTGATGGCCGTCACCCCAGAGGTCAAGCTCGACGCGCGCGCGGTTCGCGCCGACTTCCCCATCTTCGAGCGACCCATGTACGGGAAGCCGCTTGCCTACCTGGACTCCTCCAACTCCTCGCAGAAGCCGCGGCAGGTGCTCGACGCCGAGCGGGCGTACTACGAGACCTCCTACGCCAACGTGCATCGAGCGCTGTACGAGCTCGGCGAGCTCGCGACCGCGCGGCTTCGAGGGCGCGCGCGAGAAGGTTCGCGCCTTCGTGAACGCCGAATCGACCCGCGAGATCGTCTTCACGCGCGGCGCGACCGAGGCGATCAACCTCGTCGCGTACGCGTGGGGGCTCACGAATCTGGGGCCGGGCGACGTCGTCGTCGCGACCGAGCTCGAGCACCACTCGAACTTCGTCCCCTGGCAGTACGTCGCAGGCCGCACCGGCGCCGAGTTCGCGGTCATCCCCGCCGACCTGAACGGCGAGCTTCGGCTCGAGGCGTTGGCCGAGCTGGCGAGCCGCGGAAACGTCAAGGTCGTCGCCGTCGGCTACGTGAACAACTCGCTCGGGACGATCAACCCGCTCGAGCACGTGACCGCGTGGGCCCGCGAGCAGGGCGCGCTCACCGTCGTCGACGCCTGCCAGGCGGCGCCGCACCGGCGGATCGACGTGCAGGCGCTCGGGGTCGACTTCCTCGCCTTCACCGGCCACAAGATGTGCGCGCCGACCGGCATCGGCGTCCTCTGGGGACGCGAGGAGCTCTTCGAGGCGATGGAGCCCTACGAGCTCGGCGGAGACATGATCCGCTCCGTCTCGGTCGAGAAGACGACCTGGAACGAGCTGCCGCACAAGTTCGAGGCGGGGACGCCGCCGTTCGCGCAGGCGGTCGCGCTCGGCGCTGCGATCGACTACCTGGAGGAAGCCGGGCTCGACGCGATCGAGCGGCACGAACACGAGCTGACGGAGTACGCGCTCGGGCGGTTCTCCGAGCTCGAGGGCGTGAAGGTCTTCGGCGCCCCGCTTGCGCGGCGCGGCGGAATCGTCTCCTTCGACGTCGAGGGCGTGCATCCGCACGACGTCTCGCAAATCGTCGGCTGGGAGGGTGTCGCCGTTCGTGCCGGCCACCACTGCACGCAGCCGCTCATGACCCGGCTCGGCGTCTCCGCGACGACGCGCGCCAGCTTCTACCTCTACACGCTCACGGAGGAGATCGACAGCCTCGTCGAAGGCCTCCACAAGGTGAGGCGGACGTTCGCATGAGCGACTTCGACTCGATGTACCGCGAGGTGATCCTCGACCACTACAAGAACCCGCGCGGCCACGGTGTGATCGAGGGCGCCGACGCGGAGGCAGAGGGCCAGAACCCGCTCTGCGGGGACGAGGTCTCGATCTACGTCCGGTTCGACGACGACGGCGACACGATCGAGGACGTGAAGTTCCGAGGCCGCGGCTGCGCGATCAGCCAGGCGGCCACCTCGATGCTCGTCGACATGGTCAAGGGCCGCCGCGCAGACGACGTGGCCACGATGCCGCGCGACGAGCTCCTCGAGGAGGTCGGAATCCCGCTGACGCCGATCCGGCTCAAGTGCGCGCTCCTCGGGCTCGGGGTCCTCAAGGTCGCGCTCCATCGCGCGAAGGGCACGCCGCTCCCCGCCGAGTGGGCAGGCCTCGACGAGCTGACGATCTCGTGACGGCTTTCAGACGGGCTCGGGCCGGACCTGTCCGGCCCGTACAGGCGCGCCGTGGCTGAGGTCACCGTCTGCCCTCTCGACGAGCTGCCGCCGGGCTCGATGAAGCTCGTGCACGCCGGCGAGATCTCCGTCGGGGTCTACAACATCGACGGGAAGCTCTGCGCGCTCGAAGATCGGTGCTCCCACGACGACGGGCCGCTCGTCGAGGGTGACTGGGAGCCCGACCGGGGCGTCGTCATCTGCCCCCGCCACGGCTCCAGCTTCGACATCTGCACCGGCAAGGCGCTCACGCTGCCCGCCTACCTGCCCGTCGAGACCTTCCCGGTCCGCGTCGAGGACGGGATGGTGCTCGTCGACGTCACCTAGAGCTCGCTGGGGAGCATCCCGGGCGGGCCCAGGAAGTCGATCCCGTTCTCGACCGCGACACGGGTGATGAAGTCGATGTCTTCGGGATCGAGCCGACCTTCGGCCGGCGGCGGCGGAGTGAGTGTCTCGGCGGGGCGGCCGACGGTGCGGAGGAAGCGCTCGAATGCGCCCTCGGTCACGACGAGGAGACGGAGGTCGGACTCCGCACGGTAGGTGTGCGGGATGCCGCGCGGGGCCAGGTGCGAGGCTCCCGGCATGAGCGTTACGACCTGCTCGCCGACGTAGAGGGTGGCCACGCCGTCGAGCACGTAGAAGCTCTCGTCCTCGTCTTGAAGGTGGAGCGGGGGCATCGAGCCTTCCGGAACCGTCATCTCGATGACACTCAGGTAGTCCTCCGCGTCGTCGGTGGAGATGTGAATCCGCAGGAGCGCGTCCATGAACCAGAGAGCGTTGGTCTCTGTGGCGACGGCGGCGGTCATGTCCGGCAGCCTTGCACCTGGCCGGCGGCGCCGGAAGCGGGTGAGCCCGACTCCCGTGGTACGGCTGCCCACACCCTCGGCGGCTCGCCTCGCGAGGCGTAGGATCGACGCGTGGGCGAACGGGAGGAACGGGTCGGGAAGAACGAGGCGCTCTTCCGGGAGGTCAACGAGCGCATCGCCGAGATCACGACCTACGAAGGAGACGTCGAGTTCCTGTGTGAGTGCGGCGACCCGACCTGCACAAAGCCGATCACGATGAGGCTTCCGGAGTACGAGGGAGTCCGGGCGTACGAGAAGCGCTTCGTGGTCGTCTCCGGGCACGAGATCCCGGACGTCGAGCGGGTAATCGACCGCACGACCCGCTACTACGTTGTCGAGAAGCTGCCCGGCGTCCCAACCGAGATCGGCGCGACGGGCGACGAGCCCGGGCCCTGAGCGTGCTCGACGACCAGGTCCGCGTGGTGCTCGAGCGCCTGGAGCGCGAGGACGACGAGGAACGTGAGCGCGGGCTCGGGATCATGCAGCGGTCGCGAGCCGTGGCGCCCACCACGGGCCGGTTTCTGTTTTCCCTCGTCGCTCCGCAGGCCTCGTGCGAGGTGCTCGAGATCGGCGGCTCGCGCGGCTACTCGACGATCTGGCTCGGCGCCGGCGTCCGCTACTTCGGCGGACGCGTCCTCTCGCTCGAGCACGACCCGGAGAAGGCCGAGGCGTGGCGGCAGAACGTCGCGGACGCAGGCCTCGACGAGTGGGCGGAGCTGATCGAGGGCGACGCGTTCGAGACGCTGCGCGAGCTCGAGGACATCTTCGACATCGTGTTCCTCGACGCGGAGAAGGACGACTACGAGGCGCTCTTCGCGCTCGCGCGGGCGCGCGTCGAGCCGGCTGGGCTCATCGTCGCCGACAACGTCCTCTCACACGTGGAGACCCTGGGCGCCTACAGCCAGGCGCGGCAGGCGGACCCGACGCTCTCCAGCCTGACCCTCCCTCTCGACCGTGGACTCGAGCTCTCCGTCGTCCTGGGCGATTCCGTATAGTTGGATCACCACGGAAAGGAGGTGGTCCGACTGAGTTACGACAGAACGGGCAGTGGAGGTACTCGCTCGTAGGGGCGTGTCCCTGAGACCCACGGGGAACCGCCTAGCCAGCGTAGGGGGCTGAAGCGCCTCTGCGAATCCAGGCGAGTTGCCGACCTTTTAGCGGGGCCCTTCGGGGCCCCGCCCGTATTAGGAGGGTTTGACGAAACACAGACTGTGTCCTCGGCGCGCGCTGCTCGTCCCGAGGACGGCCCATCGCGTCATAGCGCTGCTCCGTTCCCTGCTCGGACGACCAGCACAAACGGCGTGTCGCCAACCCTCCTAGGAGACGCCGCGGCGGATCTGCTCGGTCAGGCCGATCGGCTGGATGCCGAACGCCTCGACCGCCGGGCCGATGTCCGTGACGTTGTCGCCGTAGTCGAGCATCTTCACCCCGTCGCTCGCGCCGCGTGTGGGCGGGAGCAGGTCGCCGACGCGGGCGAAGCCCCGCAGCACGCCGATGGGGATGCGCAGGTTCGCTCGGCGCTTTCCGAGGACCCGCTCGATGCGCTCCCAGAGCTCCTGCCACGTGACCACGTCGGGGCCCGCGATCTCGAAGGTCCGGTTCACGGCGGTGTCCAGCGAGATCGACTTGGCGAAGAAGGCCGCGACGTCCTCGCCCCAGATCGGCTGCAGCTTCCGTTCGGCCGCTACCACCGGCACGACCGGCGAGAACCGGACGGCGCGCAGCGCTCCCCCGAGGATGCCCCCGTCCGGGGCGAACACGAAGCTCGGGCGGAAGATCACGTGGTCGATGCCGGAGCCCTTGACCGTCTGTTCTTCGTCCATCTTCGCGCGGAAGTAGGAGCTCAGGTCCCTGGTCTCCTCGCTGGCCCCGAGGGCGCTCATGAGCACGAGCCGGCGCACTCCCGCCTCCTTTGCGGCGGCGACAAGGTCTCGCGTCCCCTGCATCATCACCCGCTCGTACTTCTCGGGCGGGCCGAACGGCGGAAGCGAGACCAGGTGGACGACCGTGTCGACGCCGTCGGTCGCACGCCGCAGGCTCTCGGCGTCGGCCATGTCGCCCTGCGCGAGCTCGCAGCCCCAGCTCTCGAGCGTCCTCGCCCCCTTCGAGCCGGGCTTCCGGGCGAGCGCCCGCACGGCGTGGTCCTCCGCGCGGAGGGCATGCACGATCTTCGGGCCGACGAAGCCCGTCCCTCCGGTTACGAGGATCACCCTGCGATCTCCTGCCGGACGAAGTTCTGCCAGTAGCGGCTCGGGGTCGGGCCCTCCTGGCCCTGGTACTTCGAGCCGAGGGCGCCGCTCCCGTACGGGCTCTCCGCGGGCTCGGTGAGCTGCACGAACGAGAGCTGGCCGATCTTCATCCCCACGTAGATCGTGATCGGGAGGTTCGCCACGTTCGAGAGCTCGAGCGTGACGTGTCCGTCCCAGCCGGGGTCGATGAAGCCCGCCGTCGAGTGGATGAGGAGCCCGAGGCGGCCGAGCGAGCTCTTACCCTCGAGCCGCGCGACGAGGTCGTCCGGGAGCGTGACGCGCTCGAGCGTGGAGCCGAGCACGAACTCGCCCGGGTGGAGGATGAAAGGCTCGTCGCGAGTCCACCTCGACGAGCTCGGTCAGGTCCTCCATCGGCTCCTTGACGTCGATGTAGGGGTAGCGCGAGTTGCGAAAGACGCGGAAGAAGCGGTCGACGCGCACGTCCAGGCTGGACGGCTGGAGGAGCGACTCGTCGTAGGGGTCGATCCGGATCCGTTCCTCGTCGAGGAGCCGGCGGATCGTGCGGTCGGAGAGGACCATTCGGCGCCATTGTAGGGCGGGCCTCCCCCTGCCCGAACCTACTAGAGTCTCTCGCATGGCGACGACCACCTCCATCCAGCTCAAGACCGACATCCCCGGCCCGCGCTCCGCGGAGATCCTCGCGCGCAAGGACCGGGTGATCGCGGACCCGCTCTCGATCTACCTCCCGCTCGTGATCGCCGAGGGTCACGGCGCGCTCCTCACCGACGTAGACGGGAACACGTTCGTCGACTTCACCGGCGGGATCGGCTGTCTCGCGGTCGGCCACTCGCACCCGCGCGTGGTCGAGGCCGCGCAGGAGCAGGTGGCGCTGTTCACGCACACCGACTTCACGATCGTCCCGTACGAGAACTACGTCGAGCTGGCCGAGCGCCTCGCCGACCTCGCGCCGATCTCCGGCGAAGTGCGGGCGGGCTTCTTCAACGCGGGTGCGGAGGCGGTCGAGAACGCAGTCAAGTTCGCGCGGGCGTACACGAAGCGCCCGGCCGTGATCGCCTTCGACGGCGGGTTCCACGGGCGGACGCTCATGGCGATGAGCCTGACGTCGAAGACGCACCCGTACAAGGCGGGCCTCGGGCCGTTCGCACCCGAGGTCTACCGCGTCTCCTTCCCCGACACCTACCGTGGCCCGGACACGGAGACGGCCCTCGCGGAGCTCGAGCGCGCGTTCCAGACCCGCGTCGCCGCCGAGGAGGTCGCCGCGATCATCTTCGAGCCCGTGCAGGGCGAGAGCGGCTTCATCGTGCCGCCCAAGGAGTTTCTCCAGGGCGTCCGGCGGATCGCCGACGAGCACGGCATCGTGCTGATCGTCGACGAGGTCCAGACCGGCTTCGGCCGCACGGGAACGATGTTCGCGATCGAGCACTTCGGCATCGAGCCGGATCTCTTGACGGTGGCGAAGTCCGTCGCGGCGGGCCTTCCGCTCTCCGGCGTGATCGGCCGGGCCGAGATCATGAATGCCCCGCGCGACAGCGCCATCGGCGGCACCTACGTCGGGAATCCCGTCTCGATCGCGGCGGCGCACGCCGTCCTCGACGTGCTCGAGGAGGAGCGCCTGCTCGAGCGGTCGAACGAGATCGGCGAGGTCATCCGGGAGCGGATGGAGAGCTGGGCGGAGCGGTTCGACTGCGTCGGCGACGTCCGTGGCCTCGGCGCGATGCTCGCCGTCGAGCTCGTGAGCGACCGCGACCGCAAGACGCCCGCCCCCGAGCTTGCCACCGCGGTCGTCGAGGCGGCGTCCGCGCGCGGCCTTCTCCTCCTCAAGGCCGGGATCCACGGCAATTGCCTCCGCGTGCTCGTCCCGCTCGTCGTGACGGACGAGCAGCTCGACGAGGGGCTCGGCGCGTGGGAGGAGGCCCTCGCGGCGGCGACGTCGGCGTAGTTCTCCGGTTGCCCGCCCCGGGACGCGGGCAGACTTGACCCGTGGAAGCGGGAGACGTCGTCGCGGGGCGTTACACGATCGAGAGCGTCCTCGGCCGCGGCGGGATGTCGACCGTGTACTGCGCTCTCGACGGCGTGCTCGAGCGACGCGTTGCCCTGAAGGTCCTCCACGAGCGCCATACCGGCGACCCGGAGTACGTCGAGCGCTTTCGCCGGGAGGCACGGGCGATCGCCCGCCTGTCGCATCCGAACATCGTCACCGTGATCGATCGCGGCGAGGTGGACACCCACGAGTTCATCGTCTTCGAGCTCGTCGACGGGCAGAACCTGAAGGATGTTCTGGCGGGACGGCGGCGGCTTCCGGTCGCCGAGGCGCTCGCGCTCGTCCACCAGGCGGCACGCGGGCTGGCGCACGCGCACGAGCACGGGATCGTGCATCGAGACGTGAAGCCGCAGAACGTTCTCGTCGACAAGGACGGCGTCGCGAAGGTGACGGATTTCGGGATCGCCCGCTCGATCGGGCTGGATCACGGTCTGACCGAGAGTGGGACGATTCTCGGCACCGGGGACTACCTCTCCCCGGAGCAGGCCACGGGCGGGGAAGTCGACGAGCGCTCGGATCAGTACTCGCTGGGCGTGCTCCTCTACGAGCTCCTCACCGGCGAGGTGCCGTACCGGGGTGAGGGCATCGTCGCGGTCGCGGTGCGGCACCTGAACGACCCCGTGCCGAGCGTGCGCGACCGGCGCCCCGACGTCCCGGCGCGCGTGGAAGCCCTCGTGCAGCGCGCGATGGCCAAGCGGCCCGAAGATCGCTTCCCGACGATGGACGCCTTCATCGGGGCGGTCGAGGCGAGTCTCGGCGAAGCAGGCGACGACCGGCGCCCGCCCGAGGACGACGGCGGCGAGACGGCAATCATCTCGCCCGTGCCGGCCCCCGCGCGGGACCGTCCGCGCGAGAGGCGGCGCGGGGTGGCGTGGCAGCTTCCGGCCGGGCTCCTCGTGCTCGCCGCCGGGACCCTCCTCGTCTGGGCGCTTGCAACGGACCGCTTCGATCCCGACGGCGGCGGCCGCGGCGGCGCTGCCGGGCCCGCGGGCGTCGACCTCACCGCCGTCAGCGACTGGGATCCCGAGGGGGGCGACGGTGAGCATCCCGAGCTCGTCGGGCGCGCAACCGACGGAGACCCCGCGACCTACTGGACGACCGAGACCTACAGCAACTTCTCGAAGAGCGGCGTGGGGATCGTGCTCGACGCCGGCGGGCGCGTCGAGCTCGACGAGTTGACGGTGGTCTCCGACACGCCCGGGTTCACCGCGCGCATCCAGGCGGGCAACAGTCCCGAAGGCCCGTTCACGGACGTGTCGGAGGAGACCGAGGTGGGCGAGCGCACGGCGTTCGAGCTCGACACGGGCGGCGAGTCCTACCGCTACTACGTCGTCTGGGTGACGGCGCTCGACGGGCTCGCGCACCTGAGCGAAGTTCGCGCGGCGTGACGTTGCACGTCACGAACGGCGATGTCGTCGTCGGAACGCTGCGGGCCGCGGGAATCGCGGACGACGCGCTCTCCTGGATCGACGTGCTCCACGAGGGCCCCGTGCCCGAGGGGGACGACGAGTCGCTCCGCCGGGTGCGGGCCCGGTTCCACGCCGACTCCGGCTGGGCTTCCTTCGAGGACTCGCTCGCGGCCCTGCGCGCGCGTGACCGGCGGCTCGCCGAGGCGGACGACGTCTTCCTCTGGTTCGAAGCCGACCTCTTCGACCAGCTCCAGCTCGTCCAGATCCTGGCGTCCCTCCGTTCCGACCAGCGTGTGCGACTGATCTGCATCGGTGAGTTTCCGGGCCGACTCGGGTTCGCCGGCCTGGGGGAGCTGACCCCGGGCGAGCTCGCGTCGCTCGAGGGAGCCGAGCACGACGTGTCGGGCGCCGAACGCGAGCTCGGGCGAGCGGCCTGGGCCGCGTTTCGCTCGCCCGATCCGTGCTGGATCGAAGAGGTCGCGCGCGATGCATCCGCGTTGCCCTTCCTCGCGGCGGCGCTCGTCCGACACCTCGAGCAGTTCCCGTCCACCGAGGATGGGCTCTCCCGGACGGAGCGGACGTTGCTCGAGTCCGTCCCCGGCACGCGAGAAGAGCTCTGCACCGCTCAGGCCGAGAGGGAGGAGCGGCCCTTCATGGGCGACACGACGGTCTTCGCGTATCTCGACCGGCTCGCAGCGGCCCCGGCGCCGCTCCTCGCCGACGTGAACGGCCGCCTCGAGCGGACGGAGGCGGGGGACGCCGTGCTGGCCGGCGCCGAGGACGCGGTCCGCCTCAACGGCATCGATCGCCGGCTGGGCGGCGTGCGGCTCGAAGGCTCCGAGGCTGCGTGGCGCTGGGATCGCGGCGCGCGTCAGCTGATCGCGGCGCGCTTGGCGACGTAGGAACGGTTGATCGAGTAGGCGATCAGGGCCCCGAGGACGCCCATGACGACGAGCGCGACCTCCTCGGACTGCTTCGACTCGTTCTCGCTCCCGAGCAGGATGGCGCCGTAGGCCGCCACGCCGAGCGACAGCACGATCGACGAGAGGTAGAGCGCCCAGTCCTCGAAGGAGAACGCCGAGCGGTTCCGCTCCACGAACGTCTCGTACTCGTGGAAGAACCGCCGCTGCGAGCTGGGCTCCGAGTCCGTCGCGTCGGCCGCCGGCGTGCGCAGGAAGTCCCCGATCACGTGGATCCGGAGCGTCAGGTGACGGGTCAGGAGGTCGACGTACGCGCAGACGAGCGGGACGCCGATGAGCACGATCGGGTGCCCGACCTCCTCGCTGAAGCCGAGGCCGATCGTCCCGAGTCCGGCCACGAGCACGAGCTTCCACTTGAGCAGGTCGGAGCGCGCCTTGTGGGCCTCGAGGATCTCCGACCTAAGGTCCTCCACGACTAGAAGCGGAGGCTCGCGCGGCGGTCGCGCCGTTCCAACGCGAGCGCGACCAGGCGGTCGAGCAGCTCCGGGTACGGGATCCCGGTCGCCTCGAAGAGCTTCGCGTAGACGCTCGTCGCCGTGAAGCCCGGGATCGTGTTCAGCTCGTTCACGAGGACCTCGCCGTCGGGCCGCACGAAGAAGTCGACGCGCGCCATCCCCTCGCAGTCGGAGGCGACGAAGGACGCGACCGCGAGCTCCTGCACCCGTGCGCTCGCCGCGTCGGAGATCCGTGCAGGCACGACGAGCTCCATCCCTCCCTCGTCGTACTTGGCCGAATAGTCGTACCAGTCGCTCGCCAGCGGGACGATCTCGCCCACGAGCGACGCCATCGGCTCCTCGTTCCCAAGGACGCCGCACTCGACCTCGATTCCTTCCACGAACTCCTCCAGGAGGATCTTCTCGTCGTGCTCGAAGGCGAGCTCGACAGCGACGGCGAGCTCGTCAGGCTCCCGCACGATCGAGATGCCGACGCTCGAGCCGAGACGTGCCGGCTTGACGACAAGCGGGTAGCCGAACGGGTTCTCGACCCGGTCACGGTGGCGGCGAAGAGCCGCGATGCTGCGGGTGACGGGGACGCCCTTGTCGCGCATCACCGACTTGAAGATGTCCTTGTCCATCGCGACCGCCGAGGCGGTGACGCCGGCGCCGACGTATGCGACGTCTGCGAGCTCGAGGAATCCCTGGACGGTGCCGTCCTCGCCGAACGGCCCATGCAGCACGGGGAAGACGACGTCCACTTCTGTGAGGACCGCGGCCGGCTTTCCGTTGGCCGGCACAGGGAGGTTGCCCTCTCCGGAGTCGAGCGCCCCCTGCTCCGCCGGAGGAAGTGCCCAGCGGCCGTCGCGGCCGATCTCGATCTCGCGGACTTCGTATCGCTCGGGGTCGAGCCCCTCGACCACGGACCGGGCCGAGGCGAGCGAGATCTCATGCTCGCTCGAGCGGCCGCCCATGAGGACCGCGACCCGGAGCTTGCTCAGGGTCCGCCGCCTCCGTCCTCGTCGCCGTCGCCACCGGTTCGGCCGAGCGAGAACCTCCCGACCGTGATGGTGACGGTCGACCCCGGCTCTGCTTCGCTCCCGCCGCCAGGCTCCTGGCCGAGCACGCGGTTCTCGTTCGCCGGGTCGAGCGTCTCCTCCTCGATCACCTCGACGTCGAAGCCGGCGCCCTGCAGCGTGCCGATCGCAACTTCGCTGTCCTGGCCGAGCACGGACGGCACGGTGCGCGTCTCCGGGCCGGTCGAGAGGACGATGGTCACGGTCGAGCCCTTCTGCGCCTCGACACCCGGCTCGGGATCCTGCTCCGAGACGAGGCCCGCCTCGACGTCGTCGCTCGGAGCCTCCTGCACCCGCACCTTGAACCCGGCCTCTTGGAGCTCCCCCTGGGCGCTCGACCGGCTCTGCTGAAGGACGTCGGGCACCGTGACGAGCTCCGCGCCCTTCGAGACCTGGAGCGTGACGACCGACCCTTCCCGCACCGTCGTGTTCGGCTTCGGATTCTGCGCCACCACCTCGCCCACAGGCCGGTTCGAGAAGACCTCGGTTCGTTTCGCATCGAGCTCGCGCCCGTTCAGGGCGTCGAGCGCCTCGTTGTAGGTGAGGCCCACGAGGGCCGGCACGGTCGTCTTCGGTGGGCCGGTGGACTCCCAGATCGTCACGGTCTGACCCTTGGCGACCTCCGTTCCGCCGCGCGGCTCCTGGCGGGCGATCTTGCCCGCGTCGAATTCCGCGCTCGCCTCCTGCTCGACCTCCACCTCGAAGCCGCGCTCCTCCAGCCGCTGAACCGCCAGCTCGCGGTCGAGCCCGACGACCTCGGGCACCGCCACCGGGCGCGAGTCCTCGAGCTCGTCCTGGATCCGCGAGAAGACGTACCACCCGGCGAGCGCCGCGGCGGCGAGGAAGAGGGCCACCAAGAGCCAGGGGACCCAGCGGCGGCGTTTGCGGCGCGGCGGTCCCGAGTAGCCGTAGTCGGGGGGATATGCGGGCGGGTGCCGCGCGGGTGCGGTGGGGGGTGGCGCGACGGGCGTCCCGTCGGGCGAGAGCACTTGCGTGGCCGCAGTCGCGCCGGCCAGGACGGCCGTGGCGGCGGCGGTTGTCTCGGGCGACACGGGGATCCCGGCCTCGAGACGGTCGAGATCCTCCCGGAACTCATCGGCCGACTGGTAGCGCTCGTTCGGATCCTTGGCGAGCGCGCGCAGCACGATCTGGTCGAGCTCGGGCGAGATCTCCTTGCCGAAGCTCGGACGGCGGCCGCGGCGTCTCGTTCAGATGCTTCATGGCGATCTCGATCGGCGTCTCGCCGTTGAACGGCGTCTTGCCCGTCAGGAGCTCGTAGAGGACGACCCCGACGGAGTAGAGGTCGGACGCGGCGGTCACCGGCGCGCCGCGCGCCTGCTCGGGCGAGAGGTACTGCGCCGTGCCCATGATCGACCCGACCTCGGTCATCTGCGACGGCCCGGCACGCGCGATCCCGAAGTCCGTCACCTTCAGGCGGTCCTCGTTCCCGATCAGGATGTTGTGCGGCTTGATGTCCCGGTGGATGATCCCGTGGCGGTGCGCGAACCGCAGCGCGCCCAGGATCTGCTTCGCGTACTCGACCGCCTGCGGGATCGGGAGCGAGCCGCTGGAGAGGATGAGCTCCTTCAGGCTCCGGCCCTCGATCACCTCCATCGCGATGTAGGGCCGGCCTTCGGCTTCGCCGCGGTCGTAGATCGAGACGATGTTCGGGTGGGAGAGCGACGCGGCCGACTTCGCCTCCCGCCGGAACCGCTCGTTGAAGTTCTCGTCGGATGCGTAGCGGTCGTTCAGGATCTTGATCGCGACGCGCCGGCCGAGATCCTCGTCCTCGGCCAGGTAGACGTTCGCCATCCCGCCGGTGCCGAGCTTGCGCAGGATCCGGTAGCGACCGTCGAAGAGCGTGTTGATCAAGGTGTCTGTAACAGCCATCTCGAACTCAGACTAGGGATTCCGCCTCAGCAGGGTCTCCAGTACGGCCTTCGCGATCGGGGCGGCCGTCGAGCCGCCCGTGCCGTCCTGGTTCTGGAGGTAGACCGCGATCGCAACCTGGGGCGCATCGGCGGGCGCGAAGGCGATGAAACCCGTGTCGTTCTGGCCTTCGCGGCCGGTCTCGGCGGTGCCCGTCTTTCCCGCGACCTCGACGCCGGGGATCTGGGCGGACGTCGCGGTTCCGGACTCCACCACTCGAACCATCATGGCCGTCAGCTCGGCTGCCGTCGAGGTCTTGATGACGCGGCGGATGTCGTCGGGGCGGGAATCCTTCACGACGTTGCCGTCCGGCGCGACGATCCGGTCGACCACCTGCGGCTCCATCAGGACGCCCCGATTGGCCACCGTTGCGACCACCATCGCCATCTGGAGAGGAGTGACGAGCAGCCGCTCCTGGCCGAAGGCGAGGCGGCCTGGGTCGATCTGGTTCTCGTCGGAGGGATCGAAGAGACGGCCCCTGTCCCAGAGCCCGCTCGGCGTGCGCTCGTCCGAGGGCGTCTCGAGCGGCGGGTCCTTGTAGAAGCCGAAGCGCTTCGTGTAGTCGAGGATCGTGCGTGCGCCGAGCTCCTTGCCGATGTTGCAGAAGACCGAGTTGATCGAGTTCTCGACCGCCTCGCCGAAATCGACGTTCCCGTAGACGGTCGGCCCGGACTGGTCGGCGTAGTTCGAGACGCGCCGGCCGTACTCGATGCAGTACCCGGGGTCGTCGAACCGGCTCTCAGCCGTGTAGCGGCCCGAGTCGAGCGCGGCCGCCGCGGTGACCACCTTGAAGGTCGAGCCGGGGATGAAGACCGGGGCCGGAAGCCCCTGGGTGGCGCGGTTCAGGAGGGGCGAGGCGGGCCGGCAGGCGGCCGTGACTCTCGTCGCACGGGCGAAGTCGTCTTCGATCAGGTTCGGGTCGTACGTGGGGGTCGAGGCCATGACGAGCACGCGCCCCGTCTTCGGCTCGAGGGCGACGACCGACCCGCACTGCCCGCCGAGCGCTTGCATCGCCGTGCGCTGGGCATTCAGGTCGAGGGTCGTCACGACGTCGTTCCCCTGCTGGGTGAACCCGCGAATCGAGTCGAGCGTCCGGTCGACGACGGTCTGGAGGTCGGCGTTCGAGCCGGTGAGGTAGTCGTTCAGCGACTCCTCGAGGCCCGAGCGGGAGCGCTGGATGGTCGAGTAGCCGACGGTCTGCGCGACGAGCCCGCGGGTCGGGTAGCGGCGGATGTACCAGGTCCGGCCCTGCACCTCCCGCTCGCGGTTCCTGGCGAGCCGGGTCTTCCCGTCCGCGGCGAGGATGAGCCCGCGCTCGATCGTGAGCTGCCGCACGACGAGGTTCGGATTCCCCTGCCGCGCCTCCAGGTCGGGCGCACGCCAGAGCCAGTACGTCGACATCCCGATCAGGGCGACGAAGAGCGCGCAGAAGACGTAGAAGAGGCGGCGGATCTGGTGGTTCATCGCTCTCTCGCCTCGTTCACGTGGTTCGACACGATGAGGAGCACGGCGAGCAGAAGGAAGTTCGCCACGATGCTCGAGCCGCCGTAGGAGACGAAGGGCAGCGTGATCCCGGTCAGCGGGATGAGCCCGCTGACGCCGCCGACGATGATGAATGTCTGGATCCCGATGGTCGCGGTCAGGCCGGCCGCGAGGAGCTTCGAGAAGCCGTCGTCGGCCGCGAGCGCGATCCGCAAGCCACGGTAGACGAAGACGAGGTAGAGGAGCATGAGCGCCGCCGCGCCGGCGAGCCCGATCTCCTGGGCGACGGCCGAGTAGATGAAGTCGGTCTCGAGGTAGGGGATGTACGTCCGGCCGTCAGGCGTCACGAGGACGCCGCGTCCGAGTCCGGTCCCGAAGAGACCACCGGCCGCGATCGAGTAGATCGACTGCACGAGCTGGAAGCCGGCGCCCTCGGGATCGGCCCAGGGGTCGAGCCAGATCGAGATCCTGGCCGTGATCCGGTCGGTCACGCTCGGGACGAACTGGTAGATGAGCCAGGAGCCGAGCGCGAAGAGGCCGAGTCCTACGGCGACGTACGGCCAGCGGCCCGTGGCGACGTAGAGCATCGCGAGGAAGATCGAGAAGAGGAGGAGCCCGCCCCCCAGGTCGTTCGTCTGCAGGCAGACGAGCATTGCCGCGCCCCAGATGAGGAGCAGCGGGCCGAAGTGCTTCGGCGACGGGACGCCGAGCCTGCCGAACCCCATCGAGAGCAGCTCGCGGTTGTCGCGCAGGTAGCCCGCGAGGAAAACGACGAGGAAGACCTTCGCGAACTCGCCCGGCTGGAACGTGAGCGGGCCGGCGTCCACCCAGAGGCGCGCCCCGTTGACCTCGGTTCCGACCACCGGGAGCGCGGGCAGGACGAGGAGTCCGATCGCGGTCAGGCCGCAGAGGTACTTGTAGGTGTCGAGCGTCCGGTGATCGCGGAGGAAGAGGATCACCGCCGCGAAGAGCCCGACGCCGATCACGACCCAGCCGCCCTGGCGGAACGCCTCGTCGGGCTCGATCCGGTAGATCATCGTGAGCCCGATCGCGGTGAGGAGCCCGCCGATCGGCAGGAGGTAGGGATCGGCGAGTGGGAGCGCGAGCCGCAGCACGAAGTGCGCGGCCAGGAAGAGTGCGAGGAAGAAGGCCGCGTAGGAGAGGGACGTGGTCGAGAACTCCGGCACCTCCTGGCTCGCCAGGTAGACGGCGGCGAACCCGATCGTCGTCAGGAGGCCGACGGCGGCGAGGTTCAGGAGCTCGCGGTTCCGAAGGCTCACGGCAGTGCCTCGGCCTCGAGCCCCGAGATCCGCGCCCGGGCACGGTCGTAGCTCATGAGGTCGTGGTCGAAGAGCGCCCTCCGCTCGTCGACGGAGAGCTGTGCCGCGCGGAGCGCGCTCACGTAGCGGGCCCGGTAGAGCGAGACGCCCCCGCCGAGGTCGTAGGGGAGTCCCTGGTAGACGGCGACGCGACCCTCGTCGTCGGCTCCGACGAAGTGGGCGTTCGCGAGGCCCCAGAACGCGACCAGGAGGAGCAGCGCGACGAACAGGAGCGCAGCCGCCCAGAAGAAGATCTTGCGGCCGCGGCCGCGCTTCTTCCTCGGCGCGGACTTTCCCTCGTCGAGTGGCTCCCAGTGCGCCTCACTCTCGGCGTCCGGCGGGCGTACGACCTGCGTCTGAGCGGCCGGAGGCACCTCCAGGCCGGAGAGCGTGTCTTCGAGCTCGTCCGTGTCGCCCTGCCCGTTGCCGTCGATCGCGGCGAGCGGCGCCGTCTCCTCGATCCCCTGGGCCTCGCCCTCCTCGAGCCCGAAGAGGACGACCGTGATGTTGTCCTCGCCCCCCTCGCGGTTGGCGGCGCGTACGAGCGCCTTCGCGGCTTCGGCCAGGCCGCCGCTCTCGCGGACGAGGCGGAGGATCTCCTCGTCGCCGACCATGGTCGTGAGGCCGTCGGAGCAGATGAGGAAGACGTCGCCCGGCGCAGCGTCGACGACGAAGGTGTCGACGTCCACCTCCGGGTCGGTGCCGAGCGCACGGGTGATGACCGAGCGTTGCGGATGCGTGTCGGCCTCCTCCGGCGTGAGCCGCCCGCTCCGCACGAGGTCGCCGACGAGCGAGTGGTCCTGCGTGAGCTGCTCCAGGCCTTCCTCGCCGATGCGGTAGGCGCGCGAATCGCCGACGTGCCCGACCGCGACCCGGCCGTCCCCGCCCTCGACGAGCGCCGCCGTGATCGTCGTCCCCATCCCCGAGGCCCCCGCGTCGGATTGTGCGCGGCTGAAGATCCGCCGGTTCGCCTCCTGGATGATCGCCTCGACCCGCTTCTCGCCGTGGAGGTCGTCGGCCTCGTGGTACTCGCGAAACGCCGCCGCGGCGAGCCGGGATGCGACCTCGCCCGCCTGTGCGCCGCCCATGCCGTCGGCGACCGCGAAGAGCGGCGGGTCGACGACGAATGCGTCCTCGTTCCGGCGTCTCCTTCGTCCGGCGTCGGTCAGCCCGGCCTGGTCGCGGAGCCTCACCGCTCGTACCTCAGCTCCGTCTGGCCGATCCGGACCACGTCCCCGTCGTGCAGGCGCTGGCGGCCGTCCATCCGCTCGCCGTTCACCCAGGTGCCGTTCGTCGACCCGAGGTCGTGCACCCAGACGCCGTCACGCGCCGACTCGATCCGGGCGTGGCGGCCGGAGGCGTAGTCGTCTCCCGGGAGCGGGGCGGTGTTGCTCTCGGCGCGGCCGAAGGTGATCGCGACCGGGCCGGGTTCGAACGTCTGGCCGCGCTTCAGGGAAGGACTGGCGACGACGACGAGCCGGCCTGGCTTGGCGGCCGGCTCGGAGGCGGCGTGGCCGCGGGCCGCGGCGGGAGCGAGCACGAAGCTCTCGTCGACCGCTGCCGGCGCGCGGAGGTCCCGCGAGGCGGCCCGGACCACGCGCCAGATGAAGAGGTAGAGCAGGACGAGGAACGCCGCTTTGAGTCCGAGGAGGATGGGCTCGACCAGGGAGCCTCTCCTACCCCGGGGGCTCGAATGAGATGTCGGTCTGGCCGAGGACGAGCCGCTCGGATCCGGTGAGCTTGGCCCGGTCGACGCGGCGACCGTTCACCTCGACGCCGTTGGTCGAGCCGAGATCCACGATCCACCAGGCTCCCTCCTCCCGACGGATCTCCGCGTGCTTCCGCGAGATGTTCGGGTCGTCCACGGTGATGTCCGCGTCGCGCGACCGGCCGAGGACGACGGTGCGAGCGCCGAGCTCGTGGCGCTTGCCGTTGACGACGAGGACGGCCGGGGCGTGTGCGAGGCCGAGCTCCTCCGCGTCCTCCGCCGACACCGCCTCCGTCGCCGGCGCGGGCTTGAAGATCTTCGTGTGGCCGACCTCGGGCGCCTGCTCCATCTCGGAGGCGGGCGCGGACGCCGGGGCTTCGGGCACCGGCTTTCTGGGCTGGACCATGCGTGTCGCGATCCCGAACTCGCCCATCGCGAGGTCCTCGTCCTCCTCCAGCATCACCCGCGGAGTCGAGAGGAGTGCGTAGCCCTCGCGCCGGGCGTGCTCGGACAGGTAGTCGCCGAGCTCGGTGAGGAGCGCGTCCTCGGGTGGCAGGTGCTCGCGGTCCTGCGGCGAGAGGAAGAGGACGTACTCGTTCGGCACGTACACGCGGGAGACGGAGATCGTCCGGTGGTCGTCCATCTCCTTCGCCAGCTTCCGGGCCAGCTCGACCGGCTGCACGTGCGAGCGGAAGGCGCGGCCGAAGGCTCCCTCGACGAGGGATTCGATGCGGTGCTCGATGCTCCGGAGGACGCCCATCGGTCCGAGATTCTGCCCGAGCCGCCTCGAGTGTAACGACCGACCCGGCACCTTCCTCCCTTCTCAGCGCTGCCTGGCTAGGCCTCGGGGCGGCGCAGAAGCGGCGCGGCGAGCACGAGGCTCGCCGCCCAGATGCCGGCGGCGAGGGGGAGCGCGGCCGGCGTTGCGTCCGCGGCGGCGGAGAGGAGGACCACCGCGGCGAGGAAGCCCGATCCCCAGAGAGCCGCGCCCCAGAGGCCGCGGCGTCGTGCCGCCGGAAGCGCGAGCGTCGCGGCGACGACCACTCCGGCGGCGACGAGGAGCGCCGGGACGGATGCAAGCGCGTCGAGGACGGCTTCGGTCGCGGCGACTGGACGGTCGGTCTCCCCGAGGCCGAAGCCGGCGGGCAGAGCCCCGTCGAGCGGAAACGGCCCGCTCGAGACCGCCGCGACGACCGCCGCGAGGAGAACCCCGCCGGCGGCAACGGCGGCCTGGTGGACACGATCGCGCGCGCGCGAGGCGACGAGCGGCAGGAGGCCCAGGCCGCCCCACGGGACCAGGATGGGGCCGGCGAGCACGAGCAGGCCGCTCCCCGGGTCGCGGACGAAGAGGAGAACCAGGCGAGAGCGGCGACCGAGTAGGCGATCGCGAGCCCGAAGGCGACGTTCCCGAGCGGGAGGATCGGGGCGGCGAGCGCGAGCGCGAGGCCCGCTGCGAGGCGAGCGGAGCGCGACGAGCCCGGCGAGGGCTCCGAGGAGGAACGGCCACCCGCTCGGGAAGAACGGGAGGCAGGAGCCCGGCGCCGGCCGTGAAGGCGGCCACGAGCGCGGCGTGGACGGCCCGCTCTCGCAGCGCCGCGCGCGAGACGGCCGGGCGCGGCGCGCCTGCGCCTGCCTCGCGAGGGCATCCCGAGCGCGTCGGGCAGGCGCTTGGCGGAGGGGCGGCGCTTCGGATCCCGGTCGAGCATCGCGTCGACGAGCGCGCAGAGCTCGGCCGGAAGATCGGGTCGGCTGCGTGCGAGTGGTTGCGCGCCGTCGCGGATCCGTCGCGCGATCTCGACGGGCGAGGCGGCGGTGAAGGGGTGCCAGCCGGCCAGCGCCTCCCAGAGGCAGACACCGACGCCCCACACGTCCGCCGCGCCGGACGGCTCCGCGCCCGCGAGGCGCTCGGGCGAGACGTAGGAGAGCGTGCCGGGCACGTCGCCGACAGCCGTGAGCGTGTCGGCCTCGTCCAGGTGGGCGAGCCCGAAGTCGAGGAGGCGAATCGAGACCTCGTCGGCCTCCTCCACCATGACGTTCGCGGGCTTCACGTCGCGGTGGACGACGCCCTTCGAGTGCGCGTGCGCGAGCCCCTCGAGCATCTGCGCCGCGGCCTCGACGGCGGCCGCGTCGTCGAGCGCGCCGTCGCGCAGCGCCTCGCGGAGCGTGCGACCGCGCACGTACTCATACGCGACGTACACGTGCTCCTCGTCGCGCTCGAGCGCGAGTGCGCGCAGGCAGCGCGGGTGGCGGAGCCGGGCGGCGGCCTCGACCTCCCGCTCGGCGCGGGAGGCGGCCTTCCCCTCGCGCCGCACCACCTTCAACGCGACGTCGCGTGCCGTCTGCTCGTCGTGGGCGAGCCACACCGATCCGGACCCGCCGCTTCCGAGCGGCCGCTGCGGCCGGTACCGGCCGCGGATGAGGCCGGCGCCCCGCTCGCTGCGTCCCCGCTCCGGTCGCCGTCGCCGCGCGCCACGAGGCCGCTCTGTCGCACGCGCTCCCAGAGTCCTGCCGGATGCTCCATCGAGCATCTCGGCGGGCCGAGACGACCGGACCGCGATGCTAGACTCCGCGGACTTCCGGGCCGATTTCCCTGGTAGACAGCGGTGTCTGAGCGCGAGCGAACCGACCCAGACGCGATCGACTTCGACTTCTTCGACGACGCCCCGACCGAGGAGGCTGCGCGGGAGGAGGCGGAGCCGAGGCGCCGACGGCGGCTCCGCGGACCCGCACCGCCGACCGGGGGCAACCCTCTCGTCCGCCGCGCCGCGCTCGTCGTCGGCGCGATCCTCCTCCCCGTCGTTCTCATCCTCTGGGTGAACAGCTGCCGGGCCGACGCGAAGACCGCGGAGTACGAGAGCTACATGAGCGACGTCGGCGAGATCGGCGGCGAGTCGGCCGAGATCGGGAACCGCCTGAACCAGCTCATCTTCTCGGCCGGCGTCCAGGTGGAGGATCTGCAGAACGAGCTCGACGGCCTGCGCCAGGCGCAGACGCAGACCGTCCGCCGCGCGGAGGCGCTGGACCCGCCGGGCTCGCTTCGCGAGCAGCAGGAGAGCTTCGTCGAGGCGCTCCAGTACCGGGAGAGCGGCCTGAACGGATTGGCGACGGCCCTCACGTCGATCACGGACGCCGAGGGCGCGAGCGACGCCGGCGGCGGCGCAGGCGAGGCCGCCGGCCAGGCCCTCGCCGAGCAGGCGAACCGCCTGCTCGCAAGCGACGTCGTGTACGCGGACTCGTTCCAGGCCAGGGCCCAACAGGTCATGGACGACGAGGGCGTCACGGGCGTGGACGTCCCGGACTCCGACTTCGTCGCGAACGCCGAGCTCTCGAGCCCGGCGTCGTGGGCGCTCATCGTCGAGCGGCTCACCAGGCCGCCGGCGCGCCGGCGGCCTGCACGGGACGACATCGCGGGCGTCCGCGTGCTGCCCGGCGGCGAGGAGCTCTCGAGGACCGAGGAGAACACGGTGCAGGCCTCCGACTCGCTCGCCTTCGAGGTGCTGGTCGAGAACTCCGGCGAAAGCCAGGAGGCGCAGATCAAGGTCACGCTCACGCTCCAGCAGAGCCCGGAGCCGATCCAGCGCGAGGCGACGATCGACGCGATCAACCCGGGCGACACGAAGAGCGTCAGTTCGAGCTCGACCAGGCGCCCGAGTTCGGTCGGCCGGTCATCCTGAAGGTCACCGTGGAGCCCGGTCCCCAACGAGACGAACACGAACAACAACACGGCCGAGTACCCGGTCGTCTTCACCTTCGGCTAGGGATCGAGGGATGACCGACACGACCGTCGCCGTCCTCGCGATCGCGGCGGCGAGCGTGGCCCTCGTCGCGCTCGTGGTCACCGGCCTCCTCTACCTGAAGCTCCGAAGGGTCCGGCGCGCGCAGACGGTGCTGCTCGGCAGCGGCAAGGACGACCTCGTCGACTTCGCGGTCTCGCTCCAGGCGCGGATCGACGACGTGCACGGCGCCGTGGACGAGGTCGCGGCAGCGCTCTCGCGCGTCGACAAGCGCATCGACGGCTGCCTCTCGCACACGTCGATCGTCCGCTACGACGCCTACGAGGACGCGGGCGGGCACCAGTCGGCCTCGCTCGCCTTCCTCGACGCAGCCCGCTCGGGCGTCGTCGTGAGCGCGATCCAGGGTCGTGACTACGCACGCATCTACGTGAAGGAGCTCGACCGCGGACGTGCGCCCGTGGCGCTCTCGCCCGAGGAGCAGGAGGCCGTCGAGCGCGCCATGGCGGTGTAACAATCCGCGGCGTGTACCGGAAGGCCGAGATCCGACCGCTCCGCGCAGGAAGACCAGCCGCTCCTCTTCGGCCTCGCGAGCCTCGACCGCGGCGCCGACGCGCGGACCCTGGACGTGCTCGCAAGCGAGACCGTCTTCGTGGCGGAGGTCGAGGGGGCGCCGCGCCGGGTACGTCGCGCTCGATCTCGAGGAGCGGTCAATCGCGGGTCGACCAGCTCTTCGTGAGCCCGGAGCACGAGGGCGAGGGCGTCGGCCGCCAGCTCCTCGAATACGCCGAGGGCTATGCCATCTCGCGAAGGGGCCGGCCGCTCCGTGTTGTCGTCGCCGCAGACGACGCTCGGGCGATCCAGTTCTACCGCGGCCGTGGGTTCGCGCCGGTCGAGCAAGACGTTCTCGAACTGGTGCTCCCCGGTCTTTAGTGACGTCGTTGCTGGGTACGATTCCGCTCGGATGGGCCACGTCCTCGTCCTGAACGCGAGCTATGAGCCGCTGAACGTCTGCACGGTCAGGCGCGCGCACGTGCTCGTGTTCAAGGGCAAGGCCGAGGTGATCGAGGACACCGGCAAGCCGCTCCGCTCGGCGGTCGAGACGTTCGTCTGGCCGCACGTGATCCGGCTCCTCCATTACGTCCGCGTGCCGAAGTCGGTGCAGCGAAAGATCTCCCGGCGCGCCCTCTTCGCGCGCGACAACTGGCGCTGCCAGTACTGCGGCACCGACAGCGGCAAGCTCACGCTCGACCACGTCGTTCCCCGAAGCCGAGGGGGCGAGTCGATCTGGGAGAACGTCGTCACCTCCTGCGCGCCGTGCAACCTGCGCAAGGGGAATCGCACGCTCGACGAGGTCGGCATGCGCCTGCACGGCGCGCCTCGCCCTCCTGCGCCCGCGCTCTTCGTCACGCTGTCCGCGCCGCGGATTCCCGACGGCTGGCAGCCGTACCTCAGCGCCTTCGCATAGAACTCACGCCAACCTCCCCGGATGGGTGGTGGTGGGTGTCCGCGGGTCCCTCTAGACTGCGTCGTGCTGGTGAGGCGACGTGGCCTCGGGCGAGACCGCCCGGGGCTCTTTTCGTTTAAGGAGGCGCGGAATGGCGTTGGTGGAGCAGGAGCGTGAGGCGGGCAGGGCGACGAGCGATCCCGCCGCGAGGCGCAAGGTGCTGGAGCGGGTGGAGCAGGAGAACGTGCGGTTCGTCCACCTCTGGTTCACGGATCTCGAGGGGCACCTGAAGAGCTTCTCGATCACGCCCGCGGAGCTCGAGGGCGCGCTCGACGACGGGATGGGCTTCGACGGGTCGTCCATCACGGGCTTCAACTCGATCGAGGAGAGCGACATGGTCGCGATCCCCGACCCGGTCACGTTCCAGCTCATGCCGAACGGCGACGTGAAGGTTGCCCGCATGATCTGCGACATCGTCACGCCGGACGGCGAGCCCTACGACGGCGACCCGCGCTACGTGCTGAAGCGGGCGCTGCAGCGGATGAAGGCGATGGGCTTCGACACCTTCAACGTCGGGCCCGAGCTCGAGTACTTCCTCTTCGAGGACGACCAAGGGCGACGGAGCCGCTCGACGAGGGCGGCTACTTCGCCATGACCGCGCTCGACGCCGCCTGGGAGCTCCGCAACGAGACGATCACTGCGCTCGAGTCGATGGGCATCCCGATCGAGTACGTCCACCACGAGGTCGGTCCGTCGCAGCACGAGATCGACATGCGCTTCACGAACGCGCTCGACATGGCCGATCACACGATCACGTACCGCCTCGTCGTGAAGGAGATCGCGAAGAAGGCCGGCTACCACGCGACCTTCATGCCGAAGCCGCTCTTCGGCGAGAACGGGTCGGGCATGCACACCCACATGTCGCTCTTCACGGGTGACAAGAACGCCTTCTTCGACGCCGACGACGAGTGGCACCTCTCCGACGTCGGCAAGGCCTTCATCGCCGGGCAGCTCCAGCATGCTCGCGAGATCTCGGCCGTCTTCGCCCAGTGGGTGAACTCGTACAAGCGGCTCGTGCCCGGCTACGAGGCGCCGGTCTACGCCTCCTGGTCGCGCCGGAACCGCTCGGCGCTCATCCGGATCCCGCTCTACAAGCCGGGCAAGGAGCAGGCGACCCGGGCGGAGATCCGCTGCCCCGACCCGGCCTGCAACCCGTACCTGACCTTCGCGGCGCTCCTCCACGCGGGCCTCGAGGGAATCGAGAAGGGCTACGAGCTGCCGGCCCCGATGGAGCAGAACCTCTACCACCTGACGGCCGAGCAGCGGCGCGAGCGCGGCATCGTCGCGCTCCCGGAGACGCTCGGCGAGGCGATCGACGAGCTCGCCACGTCGGAGCTCGCCCGGCGTGCCCTCGGCCAGCACATCTTCGACCGCTACGTCGAGATCAAGCGCAAGGAGTGGGACGAGTACCGGATCCAGCTCACCCCTTGGGAGATGGAGAAGTACCTGGCGGTGCTGTAAGGCCGGCCAGGACGACGCGCGCAAGCGGGCCGCCTCCGGGCGGCCCGTTGCGTTCTGGGTAGACCCTAATCCGGCTTGCCCGCCATCGCCCAGACGGTCACGAGGTAGGCGATCAGGACGAGCGTGGCGATGATCGTCGCGCTGCGGGTGAGCCCCATGCTCGCGCCGTCGCTTCGCCGGGCACGGCGAAGACCCAGGCCGGCCAGGATGATCGTGATGAGCAGGAGGATCCCGCCCAGGTCGGCGGTGATCCAGCCGATCCCGAGCCAGGCCGGCTCGTCGTCGCCGGTGAAGCCCTCCTTGTCGTAGATCCACTCGGCGCCGATCCGCATGATGAACCAGGCGGGGAGGGCGACGATGAGGAGCGTGCGGAAGGTGAGCCTCGCGTTCGCGATAGCGTCCGCCGGTGCGCGCCGGTTCCAGCCGGCGTACTGGATGAGCACGGCGGTCATGAGGCCGCCCACGAGCAGCACGGCGCCGAGGACGTGGACGAAGAGCGGGAAGTTCCAGTCGTCGGGGCGGACGGCTGCGAGCACGGCGGTCATGCTCCCGGCTTCCAGATCATCACGATGAGCAGGAGCACGACTGCCGCGGACGAGGCGAGCTGGAGCCAGAGCGCGGTTCGAGAGCCGATCAGCGCCCCGAGCTGCGCGTCGGGCGCGTCGTTCCCGCCAGCAACGAGCTCATCGGCGCGTTTCCCGGCGGCGGTGTAGATCACGCCGCTCCGCCGGCCGGTCTCAAGTCCGATCGCCCACAGGACGAGTGCGGTGATGACCCAGCCGTCCCAGACCTGGTACGCGTCGGCGTCGATCGCGAGCCAGACTCCGAGCACGAGCACCCCGATCGAGCCGATCCCGATCAACACGTTGCCCCACTTAGCGACGCGATTCATCCGTGAGACCTCGCTCGGCACGCTGCTTCCCCAGGAGGCGGCAATGAGGACCCAGAAGAGCACGTACGCCGAAACGAGCAGACCGGCCGCCAGCAGATGGAGCGCGAGGAGCCAGTCGTAGAACTCCACGGCGCGAGACCATAACCGATCGCGTGCCGTCGCGTTCCTACAATTCGGGTCATGGACGGACCCGCGCGGGACGATCCGCCCGGCACCTCCGCCTCATCACCGAGACGATCGCGGCCGTCAACTCGACCCTCGACCTCGGCGAGGTCTTCGAGCTCGTCGCCGCGAAGGTCGCCGAGGCGCTCGAGGCGGACGCGTGCTTCGTCTACCTGTACGACGAGGTCGCGGACGAGCTCGTGCTGCGCGCCTCGTACGGCACGCGCGTCGAGGACATGACCCGAGTCCGAAGATGCGGCCCGGCGAGGGGATCACGGGCGCCGCCGCGGCCGAGCGGGCGCCGGTCATGATCGCCGCGCGCGGCCCACCTCGACCCGCGCTTCAAGCGCTTCCCCAACCTGCGCGAGGAGCAGTACGAGTCGATCCTCGCCGTGCCGATCCTGGCCAAGGAGCGGCTGGAGGGAGCGCTGAACGTCCGGACGCGCGACCCGCGCGAGTTCACGGAGGCCGAGATCGAGCTCCTGATGGCGATCGCGGGCCAGGTCGCGCAGGCGATCGAGAACGCGAAGCTGTACGCGAGCGCGCAGCAGGCGGGTGGCCGAGCTCGAGGCGCTCGCGCAGATCTCGGAGGCGGTGTCCGAGTCGCTCTATCTCGAGGAGTCCCTGCGGCGATCGTGCGAGACGACGATGGGCGCGGTGCGGCGTCGGGCGCGGCGCTCGTCCTCGAGGACGGGCGCGTCGCGTGGCCCGAGGGCCGCGCGGGCGCTCACGCCGTGCGGCTGCCGCTGCGCTCGAAGGGCCGGCAGATCGGCGAGCTCGTCTGCGACCGCGACACGCCCTTCACCGGCGACGAGCGGAAGCTCCTCGCGTCGATCGCGAAGCCAGGCGGCGGTCGCGCTCGAGCACGGGCGGCGGTCATGCGCGGCGTGCTCGCCCAGGAGATCCACCACCGCGTCAAGAACAACCTCCAGACCGTCGCCTCGCTCCTCCGGCTCCAGGCCAGCTCGCCGGGGACGGATGCGCGCGAAGGCGCTCGACGACTCGGTCAACCGGATCCTCGCCATCGCCGCCGTCCACGAGGTGCTGACGGAACGGCGTGACGACGACGTCGATCTCGGCGAGCTCGTCGAGCGGCTGCGGGCGACGATCGTCCAGGGTGTCGGCGCCGGCAAGCAGGTCGCGTCGCAGGTCGAGCCTGTGTCGCTGCAAGGCGACGCGCGCGACCGCGCTCGCGCTCGTCTTCTCCGAGCTCCTCCAGAACGCGCTCGAGCACGGCGGCGACGAGGTGCTCGTGGAGCTCGAGAGCGGCGAAACGGCCAGTGTGCCTCACGGTCGCCGACGACGGCGACTGGCGCGGCGACGCGGAGGAGGGCACCGGCCTCTCGATCGTCCGGGCGCTCGTCCACGACGAGCTGACGGGGAGCTCTCCCTCAGTGGCGACCGAGGCGGGCTACGGGCCGAGGTGCGCTTCCCGGCCTAGACTCTTCGGCGTGCGAATCCTCGTCGCCGAGGACGAGACGATCATCCGGCTCGACCTCCGCAAGACGCTCGAGGACGCGGGGTTCGAGGTCTGCGCCGAGGCGCGAAACGGCGAGGAGGCGGTCGCGCTCGCGGCGAGCGAGCGTCCCGACCTGGCCATCCTCGACGTGAAGATGCCGCAGCTCGACGGGATCGAGGCCGCGCGTCGCATCCTGGCCGACCGGCCGATCCCGATCGTGATGCTCACCGCCTACGACCAGGAGGAGCTCGTCTCGCGCGCTGTCGAGGCCGGGGTCTTCGGCTACCTCGTGAAGCCGTTCCGCGAGTCCGACCTGCTGCCCGCGATCGGGGCGGCCCGAGCGCGGCACGCGGAGCTCGAGGCGCTCGGGAGGAGGCCGAGTCGCTCGCGGAGGCGCTCGCGACGCGCAAGGTCGTCGAACGGGCGAAGGGGCTGCTCATGGAACGCGAGGGCCTCTCCGAGCAGGAGGCGTTCGCGCGCCTGCGTCGGGCGAGCCAGTCGGCGAACCGCCCGATGAAGGTCGTGGCGGAGGCGCTCATCGCGACCTTCTCCGAGTAGACCTCTCGTCGCGTGCAATCTCGGCACGCTTCCGCGACGAAGCCAGCACGAGTCGTCACACATCCGCGCGTCTCCGCTCGGTAGCGTTCCGGATGGGGAGCCGCGTCCCCCCGAGGGGGACACCGGCGCGCGGGCCCGCTCGGCCGCGTGCGACGATTCCGCCGTGCCCGTCTTCGCGTTGACCTCCGGCGAGCGCAGGCCTTGACCGAGCGCCAGATCGTCGCGATCGGCGGGGCGGGGTTCGCGGAGGATTCGCAGCCCCTCCTCGCGTTCCTGCTCGGGCTCACAGGCGCCGAGCGCCCGCGGGTCGTCTTCCTCCCGACGGCGAGCGGGGACGCGGCCGTCAATACGGTCGCTTTCCACGACTCGTTCGGCCCGCTCGGCTGCGAGCACCTCCACGTCGAGCTCTTCGGGAAGCCCGAGCGGGAGCGGATCCGCGAGCAGATCCTCGCCTCGCACGCCGTCTACGTCGGCGGCGGCAACACCGCGAACATGCTCGCCGTCTGGCGCCTCCACGGCGTTGACGAGGCGCTCCGCGAGGCGTGGGAGCGCGGCGTCGTCCTGAGCGGCACGAGCGCGGGGGCGAACTGCTGGTTCGAGGCGTGCACCACCGATTCGTTCGGCCCGGTTGCGGCGCTGCATGACGGGCTCGGCTTTCTGGCCGGCAGCTTCTGCCCGCACTACGACGGCGAGGTCGACCGGCGGCCGGCCTACCGCCGGCTCGTTGCGGACGGCCTCCCGCCCGGGTACGCGGCGGACGACGCCGTGGCGCTCCACTTTCTCGGCACCGAGCTCGCCGAGGCGGTGACTGCCCGGCGAGGGAGCCACGGCTACCGGGTCGAGCCGCCGGCGGCGAGGTTCTTGAGCACGAAATCGAGCCTCGCCTGCTCCAGTAGGCTCGGCGGGATGGGAGAGAAGGGAGCGGATCCAGCTCGGGCAGGAGGTGCACGGTTCGCCGGCGCTCCCGGGAGCGCTCTTCACCAGCCGGGCGCTCGACGCCGGCCTCGGCGAGCTGCGCACCGAGAGCTGGCCGACCTCGGCCACGGAGCTTCCCGAGGCGGGCAACGTCGTCGTCCGTGCGCGGGGCGGCGAGCACGAGGCGCTTCTCAGCGAGCGAGACGGGCTGCTCGTCCAGCTCGAGCTCATGCCGGGCTACGTCTCGGCGGCAATAGCCGGCGCCGATGCCGCCCGCGTGGACGAGCTCATGGAGTGGCTCCGCACGGTGCTTCCCGCACCCGATCCGAGCGCCCGCCACGAGGTGCAGGTGACGTTCTGGACGTACAGCCTCCGCGGGCCGATGCCCGCGGTGGCGGTCGATCGCGGTGCCCGAGTGGAGCGAGATCCACGAGAACTACGAGCCCGGCACGCGCGGGAAGCTCGGGCCGCTCATGTCCGGGTTCCAGCCGGCGCGCGGCGGCCAGCTCATCCTCTGGCACGGTCTGGCGGGCACAGGGAAGACGTACGCCCTCCGTGCGCTCGCCTGGGAATGGCGTCGCTGGTGCGAGTTCCACTACATCGTCGACCCCGACCGGTTCTTCGGCGAGCACGCCGACTACCTCATGAACGTCCTCGTGCAGCCGACGTTCAACATGGACGTCGAGTTCGACGAGGACTTCCAGACGATCGGGCCTGGGCGGCCGGAAGCTGGGCGTCCTTCTCGTCGCTTCGCAAGGGCGAGGAGGACGGCGAGGCGAAGAGCAAGGCGTGGAAGCTCCTCATGCTCGAGGACACCGGCGAGCTGCTGACGCCGGATGCGCGCTCGGTGATCGGGCAGGGTCTCTCGCGGTTCCTGAACGTCGTCGACGGGCTGATCGGTCAGGGCCTTCGAGTCCTCGTCCTCGTCACCACGAACGAGGAGATCCGCGCGCTCCACCCCGCCGTCGCGCGACCGGGCCGCGCGGCTGCGAACGTCGAGTTCCGGCCGGTTCCGGCGAACGAGGCGAACGCTTGGCTCGAAGCGCACGGCTCCGCGGAACGGGTGACCGAGCCGACGACGCTCGCCTCGCTCTACGCGATCCTCGAGGGGATCGAGCCGGGGACGGCGCGACCCGTCGCCGGTTTCGGCGGATAGTCTCGCGGCGGTGTCCGTCATCGACTCCCCGATCGACGCGCCGCCGGCGCGGGTGATCGAGCTCCGAGACGACGCGATCGGGCTCGACGCCGTCGTCGTGATCGATCACGAGATCTTCCCGAAGTCGGCCGGCGGGACGCGGATGATCCCGGACGTCACCACCGACGAGGTGGCACGCCTCGCGCGCGCGATGACGTGGAAGTTCGCTGTCGCGGAGGTGCCGTACGCAGGCGCGAAGGCCGGCCTGAGGTCGACGGCCGGCGATCGCCAGCGCCTCCTGGAGGCCTATCTCGACCGCGTCGGGGAGTGGAGGGACTTCTTCCTCACCGGCCCGGACATGGGGACGAACCCGGAAGACTTCCTCCGCATCGAGCCGCACGGAGGCGACACGCCGATGTGGGCGCGAAGCCACGAAGGGATGGGAATGGACGACCTCGCCGTGGGCGCCGGCATCCTCGGGGCGGCCCGCGTGGCCCTCGCCAGGATCGGGCGCGCGCTCGAGGGCGCCGCGTTCTCGATCGAGGGCTTCGGCAAGGTCGGCGCCGGCACCGCGCGCGCAGTCTCGCGTGCGGGCGCCCGCGTGGTCGCCGTCAGTTCGATCGAGGGCGCGATCGTCGATCCAAACGGCTTCGACGTGGATGAGCTGCTCGCGCTCCGGGCGGCTCACGGAGACCGCTTCGTCGACCACGCGCCCGGCGAACGCAGGTCTCGCGAGGAGCTCTTCGACGTCCCGTGTGACGTGCTCGTTCCGGGCGCGCGTCCGGACGTGATCACGCGCGACTCGGCCCGAAGCCTCCCCTGTGCCGCCGTCGTGCCGGCGGCGAACATCCCTTACGCGGAGGGCGCGGTCGAGGTGCTCCACGGGCGAGGGGTGCTCGCGCTCCCGGACTTCGTCACGAACGCGGGCGGCGTCCATCTCTACGAGGCGCCCGGGTGTCGTGACGACCCGGCGGCATGCCTGGAGGAGGTGGAACGCCTGGTCGGAGACACCGTGACCCACGTCCTTGATGCGGCCGGGGCCGACGGCGGGACCCCGTCCGACGCCGCCCTCGAGGTGGCGCGCGCGTACCTTCGCGCGGCCGGTTCCTAGCGCCGGGCGAGCCTCGCGACGACGAGCCCCACGAGCACCTGGATCCCGATCGGCCCGAGAACGTGGCCGAGGTCGTACGGGACGTCCAGACGGTCGGACGCGCGCCACTCGAAGGCGGCGAGAGCCGGCGCCGACGCGGCGGCGAGCAGGAGGACGCTGCGAGCCCCGTACAGGATGGCGGCCTCGACGGCGACGAGGACGAACAGCATGCGGACGGGGGAGCTCGGCTCGAAGCCGTAGAGGACGACGAATCCGGAGACGGCGGCGAAGTCGAGCACGAGTCCGGCCGGCCTCGCCCACGCCGAGCGGGCGGCGAAGAGCCCGACCGCGCAGGCGGCAAAGCCCCCCGCGAGAGCCCAGGCCCAGGGCTCGTCCCCAGGCGGGTAGTTGCCGTGCTCGAGTGCGACCTCGAGCAGCGCAAACGGCGCCGCACAGAGGCGGACCCATGGGATCCAGTCGACCGGCGAGTCGGGAAGCCGAGACGGGCGGCTCAGGTGGCGACCTCGTCGACGAGCCGCTCCCAGCGTGCGAAGAGCGCCTGCAGCTCGTCGCGGGCGCGCCGGTGCGCCTGGATCGCGTCGGCATTCCCCCAGTCCTCGGCGAGCTGTGCCTCGAGCGAGGAGATGACCTTCTCCTGCGCCTCGATCCTGGCTTCGATCTCGTCCAGCTCCTTCGGCCGGCGGCGCTCGGGGCGCGGCTTATCCGGCTTGGGCTCGCGGGAAGGTTTCGCCTTCGGCTCCGCGGCGGGCTCGCTTCGCTCGGCACGGCGCTGCGCGTACTCGGCCCACCCGCCGTCGTAGGAACGAACGGTGCCATCCTCGATCGCGAGTGTCCTCTCGGCTACCGCGTCGAGGAGCGCACGGTCGTGCGAGACGAGGAGCACGGTCCCCGGGAATGCCTCGAGCGCGGCCTCGAGCGCCTCGCGGCTCTCCAGGTCGAGGTGGTTGGTCGGCTCGTCGAGGACCAGGAAGTTCCCGCCCGACGCGAAGACGAGCGCCAGGGCGAGGCGGCGCCGCTCGCCCCCGGAAAGCGCCCCGACGAGCCGCTCGTGCATCTCCCAGCCGCTGAAGAGGAAGCGGCCCAGGAGCCGCTGTGCCTCCGGGCGGTTCAGGTTGGTCGCGCGCTGGGTCATCGCGAGCACGGTCACGGTCTCGTCCAACTCGATCTCCTGCTGAGAGAAGTACGAGGGCATGACACCGTGGCCGAGGCGTGTCGCGCCGGCGTCGGGCTCGCGGCGGCCGAGCACCGTCTCGAGCAGGGTCGTCTTGCCCGACCCGTTCGGGCCGACGAGGCCGACGTGCTCGCCCCGCTCGACCGCGAAGCCGGCGTCGTTGAGAAGCCGCTTGTCTCCGGCTGAGAGCACGACTCCCGTTGCCTCGACGACGGTACGGCCGCTGCGGGGCGGCTTCAGGAAGTCGAAGCCGAGGCTGCGTGTCCGGCGGGTGAGGAGTGCGACCTCGCTCCGCTGCTCGGCGCGCTCCTGCTCGAGGCGGCCGATCTGCGTGAGCTTGGCCTGCGCCTGCTTCGCCTTCAGCTTCTTGTAGCGGAAGCGCGCGACGAACCTGTCGAGCCGCTCGATGTCCGCCGAGATCCGGTCGGCCTGCTTCTGGGCATGGGCGGCGCGCTCGGCCTTCTCGCGCCGCCAGACGTGCCAGGGGCCGGGGAAGTACGTTGCGCGGCCCGCGGCGAGCTCGAGCGTCGCGCTCGTGACCGCCTCGAGGAACCAGCGGTCGTGCGCGACGAGGATGATCGCTGTATCGAGCGAGGTCAGCTCGCGCTCGAGCCACTCGAGGCTCGCGACGTCGAGGTGGTTCGTCGGCTCGTCCAGGAGCAAGAGATCGGGATCGCCGCCCAGGGCGCGGGCGAGCGACGCGCGCGTCAGCTCGCCGCCCGAGAACGTGTCGAGGCTCCGGTCGAGATCGCGGTCCGCGAAGCCGAGCCCCCGCACGACCGCGGTCGCGTGGTCGCGCCAGCCGTAGCCGCCGGCGTGCTCCAGCCGCGCCTGGGCCTCGGCGTAGCGGCCGAGGGTGGCGGGGTCGTGGACGCCCTCGGCCATCGCCCGCTCGAGCCGCCGGAGCTCGTGCTCGATCGCGACGAGGTCGGCCGCGCCCGCCAGGACGTAGTCGCGCAGGGTCAGGCCGCGCTCGAGCGGCGGGCGCTGGTCGTGCAGCGCGATCCGCGTGCCCTTCGCGAGCGCGAGGCTGCCCGCGTCGCGGCTCGTCTCGCCGGCGATCAGGCGGAGGAGCGTCGTCTTGCCCGCCCCGTTCGGGCCCGCCAGCGCCACGCGGTCGCGGCGCTCGACCTTGAACGAGACGTCGTCGAAGAGGACGTCGCCGGCGAACTCCTTGCGGAGCCCGGTGGCGGTGAGCGACGGCCATGCGGACATGGTCGCACGGCCGGCCACCCGGCTCGACGAGCGAACGTTCGGTCTAGCGCTCGGCGCCGACCGGCTGGCCGACGAGGGCACGCGCAGCGCCCGCGATCGCCGCGGCGTCGATCCCCGCCGCAGCCAGGAGCTCCGCCGGCTTGCCCGAGCCCGGCATGTCGCGCACCGCGAGGACGGTCACGCGCGGGCGCTCGGCCGCGTCCGCGAACGCGGCGAGCACCGCCTCGCCGAGGCCGCCCTCGGGCCAGTGGTCCTCGACCGTGACGATGCGCCCCCGCGTCGCCTCGGCCGCCGCGTGCAGCGTCTCCACGTCGATCGGCTTGATCGAGTACGCGTCGACGACGCGTGCCGAGATGCCGTCCTCGGCGAGCGCTTCCGCGGCCGCGAGCGCCTCGTGCAGCGTGATCCCGGCCCCCACGAGCGTCACGTCGTCGTCCTCGGAGGACCGCACGACCCTGCTCCCGCCGACGGGGAAGTCCTCGTCCGGCCCGTAGATGACCGGCGTCGCGGCACGGGTCGTTCGCATGTACGAGATCCCGTCCAGGTCGGCCATTGCCGCCACGAGCTTGGCGGTCTGGTTCGCGTCGCAGGGGTAGAGCACGGTCGAGCTCCAGACGGCCCGCAGCGCCGCGAGGTCCTCGAGCGCCATCTGCGAAGGCCCGTCCTCCCCGATCGAGACGCCCGCGTGAGAGCCGGAAAGCGCCATGTCGGCTCGGCTGATCGCCGCCATGCGGATGAAGTCGTAGGCGCGGGAGAAGAACGCGGCGAACGTGGAGGCGAACGGCTTCCAGCCGCGGACCTGGAGGCCGACGGCAGCGGCGACCATCTGCTGCTCCGCGATGTACATCTCGAGGTAGCGCTCCGGGTGCGCTTCGCGGAACTCCTCGGAGTGTGTCGAGTTGGAGACCTCGCCGTCGAGAGCGACCACCAGCGGGTCGCCGCCGCCGAGGGCCCTGAGCGCGTCGCCGTAGGCCTTACGCGTCGCGACCTCCTTGCCTCCGGCCTCGTAGCGCGGGAGCTCGAGCTCGCCGGTCTCGAACCGGTGCGGCTCTCCCGCTCCCTCGGGCTTCCGGACCTGGACGGTGAGCGACCGCTCGCCGCCCAGCTCCTTGATTGCGGCCTCCGGGTCGTCGAGCGCCTTCCCGTGCTTCCCCGGGAGGTTCTCGACCTCGGACGCGCCCTTGCCCTTGATCGTCCGCGCGACGATCACGCTCGGCTTGCCGGTGACACCGAGCGCCTCTTCGTAGGCGCGGTCGATCGCATCGAGGTCGTGCCCGTCGATCTGGATCGCGTGCCAGCCGAAGGCCTCCGCCCGTCGGGCGTACGAGTCGAGATCCCAGCCGTGCATCGTCTCGCCGGTCTGGCCGAGGCGGTTCACGTCCAGGATCGCGATCAGGTTGTCGAGCTCGTAGAAGGCCGCGTGCTCGAAGGCCTCCCACATCGACCCCTCCGCCATCTCGCTGTCGCCGCAGAGAACCCAGACGCGGTAGGGCAGCCGGTCGAGCCGCTTGCCCGCGAGCGCGACGCCGACTCCGATCGGGAGGCCCTGGCCGAGCGAGCCCGTCGCGACGTCGACCCAGGGGATGATCGGCGTGGGTGCCCCTCGAGGCGGCTCCCGAGCTGACGGAACGTCAGGAGCTCCTCGTCCGTGATCGCGCCGGCCGCCTTGAACATCGAGTAGACGAGCGGAGAGGCGTGACCCTTGGAGAAGATCAGGTGGTCGTTCCGCGGATCCTCCGGGCGGTCGTAGTCGTATCGGAGGTAGCCGTCGAGGAGGACGGCCATGAGATCGGCCGCCGACATGGACGAGGTCGGGTGCCCCGACTTCGCGGCCGCGCTCGCGCGGATGGAGTCGACGCGGAGCTGCTGCCCCAGCTCCCGCCGGCGGTCGGTGTCGGACATGGGACTCGCCTTTCCGTCGCGGGAATCCACAAACGCGCCGCCATTCTAGGTTCGGCGCGACGCGCCGCGGGGGTGCGTGAATCGTCTCCATCCCGTCGCGAAATCGGCACGGTCCGTCACACACCCGTGCGCACGGCGGCGCTAGGCTGACCGCAGAGGGGTAACCAAGGGAGTCCCCGGGGAAGCTACTCCGCGCGCGTCTGAATACGAGGCGGCGAGCGGGGTTTTGGCTCACACGCTCCCGTGTAACCTCCTTCGCAGAAGCGTATGAAGGTCGCCGTCGCGTTCGATCACCGGGGGACGAAGCTGCGCGAGCGCGTGCTCGCCGACCTCGCTGCGCTCGAGCACGACGCCGTCGACCTCGGGACGGATGCGCCCGAGCCTCGGATCGACTACCCGGACAAGGCGCGCGAGATCGGCGAGGCGATCCGGTCCGGCGCGGCCGAGCGCGGGGTCCTCGTCTGCGGCTCCGGGGTCGGCGCCTCGGTCGCCGCGAACAAGCTGAACGGCATCCGGGCCGCGGTCTGCCACGACACGTATTCCGCGCACCAGGGCGTCGAGCACGACGACATGAACGTTCTCTGCCTCGGGTCGGAGGTGGTCGGGACCGAGCTCGCGAGCGAGCTCGTCCGCGCCTTCCTCGCCGCCCGCTTCGACGGCGGCGACCGCTACACCCGCCGGCTCGCGAAGATCGAGGAGATGGAGAAGCACGAAGCCCGCCGGGGCACCGCGGGCTCGCCCACGTTGGAAGGAGCCTTCTGATGGCCACGTCGCGACTGCACCAGCTGGCCGAGCTCGGCCAGAGCCCGTGGATCGACTACCTCTCGCGTGACCTGCTGCGGCAGGGCGAGCTCGAACGGATGATGCGGGAGGACGCGATCACGGGTGTCACCTCGAACCCGACCATCTTCCAGAAGGCGATCTCGTCCGGGAACGCCTACGACGAGCAGCTCCGCGAGCTGGCGCAGAGCGAGAGCGACCCGCGCGAGCTCTTCATCCAGCTCGCCGCGCGCGACGTCGGCGACGCGTGCGACCTCCTGCGCCCGGTGTGGGAGGAGGGCGCGCGCGGACGCGACGGGAACGTCTCGATCGAGGTCGACCCCGGGCTCGCGTTCGAGACCCAGGCGACGCTCGAGCAGGCGCAGCGCCTGCACGACCTGATCGACCGGCCGAACCTCTACGTGAAGATCCCCGGGACGAGCGCGGGCCTGCCCGCCATCGAGGAGATGATCGCGCGCGGGCGCTCGATCAACGTCACGCTGATCTTCTCGCTCGACGCGGTACGCGGAGGTCGCGGACGCGTATATCCGCGGCATCGAGCGGCTCGTCGAGGGGGGCGGCGACCCGAGTCGCGTCACCTCGGTCGCGAGCTTCTTCGTCTCGCGGGTGGACACGGAGGCGGATCGCCGCCTCGACGAGATCGGCGGCCACGACGAGCTCAAGGGCAAGCTCGCGATCGCGAACGCGAAGCTGGCCTACCAGCGCTACAGGCAGCTCTTCGCGAGCGAGCGCTGGGAGCCCCTTGCCGCGAAGGGCGCGATCCCGCAGTTCTGCCTCTGGGCCTCCACGTCGACGAAGAACCCGGAGTACCGGGACGTCATGTACGTCGAGGAGCTGATCGGCCCGGACACGGTCGACACGATGCCCGAGGAGACGATCCGCGCCTTCCAGGATCACGGCCGGATCGAGCCGCACGCTCGAGCAGGGGATCGACGAGGCCCGCCGGGTCTTCGAGCAGCTCGCGGAGGCGGGCGTCGACTACGACGACGTCGTCGAAACCCTCGAGCGCGAGGGCGTGGAGAAGTTCTCCGACTCCTTCGACGAGCTGCTCGAGGGCATCCAGACGTCGCGCCGCGAGCTCGTCACGGCATAGCCGTCATGGCCGTCGAGACCGCCGCGATCGTCGAGCGGATCTGGAGTCGCGACTCCGGCCTCTGGACGGGCGCCGACGAGGACCGTTGGCTCGGCTGGCTCGCGGAGCCCCTGCGTCTGGCGAGTCGCGTGGCGGACCTCGAGGCGTTCGCACGCAAGGCATACGAGGACGGGCTGACGGAGGTCGTGCTCGCCGGAATGGGCGGCTCGAGCCTCGCGCCGGAGGTGATGAGGCGCACGTTCTCGGCGGAGAGCTTCCACGTGCTGGACACGACGCACCCCGACGCGATCCGCGCGCTCGAGGCAAGCGTCGACCTCGAGCACACGCTCTTCCTGGTCGCCTCGAAGTCGGGGACGACGCTCGAGACCCGGTGTCACCTCGCCTACTTCTGGGAGAAGACCGGCGGCCGCGGGCGAGCAGTTCGTCGCGATCACGGACCCGGGCTCGGAGCTCGAGCGCCAGGCGGGCGAGCACGGCTTCCGGGCCGACGTGGCCTGGCGTTCCGGAGATCGGCGGGCGGTACTCGGCGCTCTCCGTCTTCGGGCTGGTTCCGGCGGCCCTCATGGACGTCGACCTCGAACGCTTCCTGGAACGGACGCACGAGATGGTCGAGGCGTGCCGGCTCACCGACGGGAATCCCGGCCTGGAGCTCGGCGAGCGCCTCGGCCGGGGGCTGGCGGGAGGGGCGCGACAAGGTGCAGGTCAATCCGAGTCCCGGCGGCTTCGGGCTCTGGGTCGAGCAGCTCCTCGCCGAGTCGACGGGCAAGGAGGGAAAGGGCCTCGTCCCCGTGCCCGGGGAGACCTCGGACGCCCCCGACCGGCAGAGCGAGGAGGTGCGGATCGCCGATCCGTACGAGCTCGGGCAGGAGTTCTACCGCTGGGAGTTCGCGACGGCGGTCGCGGGCGCGCTCATGGGCATCAACCCCTTCGACCAGCCGAACGTCCAGGAGGCGAAGGACCGGACGAGGGCGATTCTCGACTCCGGCGAGGAGCCCGGCCTCGAGCCCGTCGGCACGCTCGACGAGTTGCTCGCCCAGGCCGGCGAAGGGGACTACTTCTGCGTCCAGGCGTTCGTCGAGCCGACGGACGAGGCCGAGAGGACGATCGAGGCGCTCCGCGAGCGGGTGCGCGCAGAGACGGGGATCGCGACCACGGCCGGCTTCGGGCCGCGCTACCTCCATTCGACGGGGCAGCTGCACAAGGGCGGCCCCGCGAGCGGGCTCTTCCTCCAGGTCGTCGACGACCCGGAGGAGCTTCCGATCCCCGGCCGCGACTTCGGCTTCCGCCGCCTCATCCGGGCGCAGGCGGCCGGCGACTTCGAGGCGCTGCGCGAGCGCGGGCGCCGAACGGCGCGAGTCAGATGGGAGGACATCGCATGAAGCTCGGCATGGTCGGCCTGGGCCGCATGGGCGGCAACATGGTCAAGCGACTGGAGCAGGACGGGCACGAGCTAGCCACCTACGCGCGCCACGGCGGTGGCACGGCTTCGTCGCTCGCAGGAGCTAGTCGGCCAGCTCGAGGCGCCGCGCGTCGTCTGGCTCATGATCCCCGCCGGCCCTGCGACCGAAGGGGCATTCGAGGAGCTTCTCGGCCTCCTCGCCGAGGGCGACGTGATCGTGGACGGCGGCAACTCGAACTACCGCGACTCGCAGCGCCGGGCCGCGCTCGCGGCCGAACGGGGCCTCCGGTTTCTCGACGCCGGCGTCTCGGGAGGGATCTGGGGCCTCGAGGTCGGCTACTGCCTCATGGTCGGCGGCGAGGAGGAGGCGGTGCAGGTCGTCGCCCCGGCGTTCGAGACCCTCGCGCCGGAGAACGGCTGGGCTCACGTCGGCGCGTCAGGGGCAGGCCACTTCGTGAAGATGATCCACAACGGGATCGAGTACGGCCTCATGCAGGCCTACGCGGAGGGGTTCGAGCTCATGCACCACTCCCAGTTCGACCTGGACCTCGAGGAGATCTCGGGGATCTGGCGCTACGGCTCCGTCGTCCGTTCGTGGCTTCTCGAGCTCCTGCACGAGGCGTTCAAGCAGAACGGTTCGGCGCTCGAGGACATCGCGGGCTACGTCGAGGACTCGGGCGAGGGCCGCTGGACGATCACCGAGGCGATCGACAACGCCGTCCCGACGCCCGTGATCGCAGCCGCGCTCTTCGCACGGTTCTCGTCCCGGCAGGACATCAACTTCGCGGCGAAGGTCGCCGCGGCCCTGCGCAACCAGTTCGGCGGGCACGCGATTCGGGCCGTGGAGGAGGCGAAGGCGAGCCCGGACCCGCGCGGATGACCGAGCTCCGCGACGCGCCCGCACCAGCACCGCCGCAGGAGGAGGAGAACCCACTCCTCGAAGGCCTCCGGCGTCGCCGGACACCCGAGCCCTGCGCGCTCACGATCTTCGGCGCCTCCGGCGACCTCACCCAGCGAAAGCTCTTCCCGGCCCTCTACGCACTCGCCTTTCGCGGCCTCCTGCCCGAGCGCTTCGGCGTCGTCGGCGCCGCGCGGACCGACATGTCGACCGAGGAGTTCGTGGCACGGATGCGAGAAGCCGTCGAGGAGCACGGCCGCGACGAGTTCCGCGAGGACGTCTGGGCGAAGCTGGCGGAGGGCGTTCGCTACGTCAGCCTGGACTTCACCGACGACGAGCACTGGGAGGCCCTCGCGAAGGTCCTGCAGGAGCTCGACGACGAGCGGGGCACGGCCGGGAACCGTGTGTACTACCTCGCCGTCCCGCCCAGCGCCTTCGACGACATCGTGTGCCACATCGGCGAGCGCCGGGACGCCGAGGGCTGGACCCGGCTGATCGCCGAGAAGCCGTTCGGTCACGACCTCGAGAGCGCGAAGCACCTGAACACGATCATCCGCCGCTTCTTCAGCGAGGAGGAGATCTTCCGGATCGATCACTACCTCGGCAAGGAGACGGTGCAGAACATGCTCGTCCTCCGGTTCGCGAACGGGATCTTCGAGCCGATCTGGAACCGCCAGTTCATCGATCACGTGCAGATCACCGTGGCGGAGGAGCTCGGAGTGGAGGGACGAGCGTCGTTCTACGAGGAGGCCGGCGCCGTTCGGGACATCGTCCAGAACCACCTGCTCCAGCTCGTCGCCCTGACGGCGATGGAGCCGCCGATCGCCTTCGATCCCGAGTCGGTTCGGACCGAGAAGGTCAAGGTCCTGAAGTCGATCCACACGCCCGGGCCGAAGCACATCGTGCGCGGCCAGTACGGGCCCGGGCACATCGAGGGCGCGCCCGTGCACGGCTACCGCGAGGAGCCGGACGTCGCCTCCGACTCGGCGACCGAGACCTATGTGGCGGGGAAGCTCTTCGTCGACAACTGGCGCTGGGCCGACACGCCGTTCTACTTCCGGACCGGCAAGCGGCTCCCGCGCCGCGAGACGACGATCGCGATCCAGTTCGCCCGAGCCCCGAAGCCGCCGTTCGAGCCGGGCTCCGAGGACGGCCTGCGGCCGAACGTCCTCCTCTTCCACATCCAGCCGGACGAGGGCGTCTCGCTTGCGATCGGGGCGAAGGTGCCGGGCCAGGGGATGACGATCCGCACGGTCCACATGGACTTCCTCTACGGCGGGTCGTTCCGCGTCGGCCTGCCGGAGGCCTACGAGCGCCTCATCCTCGACTGCATGCTCGGCGACACGACGCTCTTCATGCGCGCGGACGAGGTCGAGGAGCAGTGGGCGATCGTGGACGCGATCGTGGCGCCCTGGCGCCGCGACCGGCCCAACTTTCCGAACTACGCAGCCGGCGCGTGGGGCCCGGCTGCCGCCGACGAGCTCGTGCACCGCGACGGACGTTCCTGGAGGCGGCATTGATCCGCGACGCCCGCATGCGGGACGTCGTCGAGGGGCTCGCCGATCTCCGGGCGCAGGCGGCCGACGACGGCGAGTCCTTCGGCCTCCGCACGAGCGTCATGACGCACATCGCGTGGGTGCCCGAGCGCTGGGTGGACGAGGCGACGCGGACGCTCGGCGGCCTCGAGGAGCGGCATCCGTCGCGGACGATCCTCCTCTTTCCGAGACCCGACGAGGACAGGGACGCGCTCGACGCCGAGATCGACCTGCGCTGCTTCGCCTCCGGGCGGAGCGGGGGCTCGGTGTGCTTCGAGGTCGTGCAGCTCCGGCTCTGCGGCCGGCGCGCGTCGCATCCAGGGACGGTCGCCGCGCCGCTCCTCGTCTCGGACCTCCCGGTCTTTCTCCGCTGGCGCGGCGAGCTGTCCTTCGGCTCGACGGAGCTCGAAGAGCTCGTCGGCGCGGCCGACCGCCTGATCGTCGACTCCACCGAGTGGGACGAGCCGGAGCGCGATCTCGCCCGGCTCCCGGACCTCTTCGACCGGGTCGCCGTGTCGGACATCTCGTGGCGCCGGCTCGACCCGTGGCGCCTCGCCCTCGCGCGCCGCTGGCCGGGGATCGCGAGCGTCGAGACGGTTCGCGTCGAGGGCCCCCGGCCCCCGGCGCTCCTGCTCGCCGCATGGCTAGGCGCACGCCTCGGGCGGGACGTCGAGCTCGAGCACGAACCTGCGGACGAGCTGCGGGCGGTGGCCGTGGACGGCGAAACGGTCGAGCCGGCCGGCGTGCCCGCCGAGACGTCGAGCGACCTGCTCTCGGCCGAGCTGGACGTGTTCGGCCGCGACCCCGTCTTCGAGGAGGCGGTACGGAGCTTCTCGCGAGTCGCGACCTAGCCGCGTTCGGGGCCGGGTGGATCGCGGAGCGCGCCGCGGGCCGCAATCCGTTCCGCATCGCCCTCGCGGGCGGCTCGACGCCGCGCGAGGTCTACGAGCGCCTGGCCGCGATGGACCTCGACTGGGCGTCGTGGCACGTCTGGTGGAGTGACGAGCGGCTCGTCCCGCCCGACCATCCGGAGTCGAACGAGGGCATGGCGCGCCGTGCGCTCCTCGATCACGTCTCCGTGCCCGAGGAGCAGATCCACCCGCTCCGCTCGACCGACGCCGAGCTGCCCGACGAGTTCGACCTCCAGCTCCTGGGGATCGGGCGCGACGGTCACTGCGCCTCGCTCTACGCGGGCGATCCCGCCCTCGATGCGACGGAGCCGATCGCGTACGTCGAGCACCCGGGCATGCCGCCGGACATCCCACGCCTGACGTTCACGTACCCGGTGCTGAACGCCGGACCGACGACCGCGTTCATCGTCGGCGGGGAAGGCAAGGCGGAGATCCTCGCGCGCATCCTCGCGGGCGACGAGTCGCTCCCGGCCGCACGCGTTCGCGCGCCCGAGACCGTGCTGGTAACGGACGAGGCGGCTAGCGCCGGGGACGCGTCTTGACCACCGTGTAGGTGGTCTTCGCGACCTTCACGTACTGCGGGTCGCTCCAGTTCATGCCGCGTGCGAGCGTCGGCAGGCCGTTCTCCGCGAACGAGCGGCTCCGCTTGTTGTCGGCAGGCAAGCGGGCCTGGGCTTCCTCAAACGGGTGAGCGGATGTCCTCCAATGCGAGTCCTGCTGCCAAGACGAGTGCGTCGGCACCGGGGCGGCCCACGAGCGAGAGGGAGGCTGGGAGGCCGTCCTCGGCTGCTCCGCAGGGGAGCGCGAGCGCGGGCCAGCCGAGCGCGTTGAAGGGCAGCGTGAGGCGGGTGACGTGGTGGCGGAGCTCGAGCTCGTCGAGGCCGGTGGACGGGGCGACGAACGCGAGCGTCGGGACGGCGAGGAGGTCGACGCCGTCGAGCGCCTCCTCCGAGTCAACGCGGTAGGCCTCGCGGGCGGCGCGGGCCGCCGCGTCCTCTTCGTCGGTCACGGCCAGGCAGCGGTCGAGCTTCGTCCGGATGTTGGGCCCGTAGCGGTCGCGGTGCTCGGCGAAGAGCTCCCGGTGGACGTCGATCGCCTCGCGCATGAACGCGGGGCCGCTCCCGTGGTCGAGCGGGAAGTCGAGCCGGCGGCGTCGCGGGAAGAGCGCTGCCGTCCCCTCGACGCGGCGCCGAACGAGCGGGTCCGCCTCGTCCAGCCAGGCGATCCCGAGCTCGACCTCCTCGAGGGAGCCGAGCGCGTGCGGGTCGAGCTCGGGGACGAGGACGGCGGCGATCTCCGCGCACTCGGCGACGGTTCGCGCCATGGGCCCGGCGTGGTCGAAGCTCGGCGTGAGCGGGAAGACGCCGTCGGTCGAGACGAGCCCGAAGGTCGGCTTGAAGCCGACGATGCCGCAGCAGGCCGCCGGGATGCGGATCGACCCGCCGCTGTCCGTCCCGAGCGCCGCGTCGGCCATGCCGGCGACGAGCGCGGCGGCGGAGCCCCCGCTCGACCCGCCCGGGATCCGGCCCGGGAACGCGGGGTTGACGGCGTCTCCGTAGTGGACGTTCTCCGAGGAGATGCCGTAGGCGAACTCGTGCAGGTTCGTCTTGCCGACTGTGACGTACCCGTCCGTCTCGAGGCGGCGCACCGCCTCCGCGGTTTCGGTCGGCACGTGGTCGCCGAAGATCGCCGAGCCGTAGGTCGTCCGGAGGCCGGCGGTATCGAAGAGATCCTTGACGGCGAGCGGGACGCCCTCCTCGGCCGCGGCCTCCTCCCGCACCGTGATGAACGTGCGCAGCTCCTCGTTGCGAGCCCGGATCGCCGCGAGCGCAGCGTCGACGCGGCCCAGCGTGCTCAGTCGAGGGCGTTGTAGAGGTACGCGACCGCGATCGTCCCCGCGAAGAGAAGGAGCGCTACGGCGAAGAGCGCGAGCCCCAGCTTGATGTTCCTGCGTGCGAGCTCGGGATCCACTAGTGCCCCTCCAGGTGATGCTGTCTAGCTTCTGGCTTGCGAGCACCAAGCCAGGCGCCACACTCGTCCGCGGGCAAGGCTGGGTGCACTAGAGCACCATCGGGTCGACGGCGAGGGCGACGAACAGCAGTGCGAGGTAGGCGAGCGAGTACGTGAAGACGCGTCGGGCACGCTCCGGCGTGGGTCGTCGCCGGAGTGCGATCGCGAGGGCGAGGAAAACCCCGCCGAGGAGGACCGCGGCGCCGAGGTATGCGAGTCCGACGGTGCTCGCCGCGACCGGGAGCAGCGTGATCGCCACGAGGACGACCGTGTAGCGCACGATCGCGCGCGCGGTCTCCTGGTCGCCGCGTACGACCGGGAGCATTGGGATGCCCGCCGCCTCGTAGTTCCGCCGGATGAGGAGCGCGAGGGCCCAGAAGTGCGGCGGCGTCCAGAAGAAGACGATCAGGAAGAGGAGGAGCGCGGGCAGCGTCAGGTTCCCGGTCGCAGCCGCCCAGCCGACGACGGGCGGCACCGCGCCGGCCGCCCCGCCGATGACGATGTTCTGCGGGGTCGACCGCTTGAGCCAGCGGGTGTAGACGAGGACGTAGAACGCGCCTCCGAAGAGGGCGAGCGCGGCGGCGAGGACGTTCACGAAGCTCGCCAGCACGACGAACGAGAGCGCCGAGAGCGCGAGGCCGAACTCGAGCGCTCGTCGCCGGGGCAACGCGCCCCGAGGCGACCGGCCGCTTCTCGGTCCGCGAGCCCATGAGGCGGTCGATGTCGCGGTCGAGGACGTGGTTCAGAGCGGAGGCGCCGCCGCACGCGAGGGCGAGACCGCCGAGCGCGGCCAGCGTGAGCCCGAGCGAGGGCAGGCCGTCCGCACCGAGGACGAGGCCGCCCGCTCCCGTGAGGAGAAGCAGGGTCATGATCCGCGGCTTCGTCAGCGTGACGTAGTCGCGCCACCGATCCCGCCGGGGCAGAGACGCCGCCCCGGAAGGCGAGCGCGGCCGCGACGACGCTCACCGCGAGCGACACGGCGCCGAGGCCGATGTGAAGCGCCTCGGCCCAGCCGGCGTCGCCGACGAGTGCCACCACGCCGCCGACGGCGATCTGGACGAGGAAGACCCCGAGCGCGACCGCGGACGTGACCACGAGGGGCCGGTCGTCCCGGTGCCCCAGCCACGCCGCGAGCGCCGAACCCGCGAGGAGTGCGAGCGCGACGAGGACGCTCGCCTGATGGGAGCGGGCCCACTCGCCGGTGACGACCACGACGCCGGTCGCGAACGCGCCCGCCACCGCCACGAGGCGGAGCCACGGCCCTGGCCGAACGCCGGTCACCGGCGCTCCCTCAGGCGTAGCCGGAGGTCCCGCAACGGCCGCGCGCTCGTCACGTAGGGGACGCCGTGGTCGAAGTTGTGCGGCGGCGGCGGCGAGGTCGTGTACCACTCGAGCGTGTCCGCCCGCCATGGGTCGCCGCCGACCCGAGGGCCGGTCCGCCAGCTCTTGATCATGTTCCAGAGGAAGATGAGCAGCGCGACGGTCATGACCCACGTCCCGATCGTCGAGAGCAGGTTGTAGAGCTCGAACGCGCCCTCGCGGTTGTAGGTGTAGACGCGCCGCGGCATGCCCAGCAGGCCGACGATGTGCTGGAAGAAGAACGTGAGGTTGAAGCCGATGAAGATGAGCCAGAAGTGCCAGAGCGCCAGGCGCTCGTCGTACATCCGGCCGGTTATCTTCGGGAACCAGTAGTACGTCCCGGCGAAGAGGCCGAACGCCGTTCCGCCGAAGAGCACGTAGTGCATGTGCGCGACCACGTAGTAGGAGTCGTGCGCCTGGTAGTCGACCGGGAACGCGGCGAGGAAGATCCCCGAGAGCCCGCCGACCGTGAACAGCCCGATCAGTCCGAGCGCGAACATGAGCGGCGCCTTGAACTCCAGGTGGCCGCGCCACAGCGTCGCCAGCCAGTTGAAGATCTTGACCGCGGTCGGAATCGCCACCGCGAGCGACGTCACGGCGAAGAAGCCGTTCAGCCAGATCGGCAGGCCGACCGTGAACATGTGGTGGGCCCAGACGAGCATTCCCGCGAAGCCGATTCCGATCGTCGAGAACGCGATCGCGCGGTAGCCGAAGATCGGCTTGCGCGAGAAGACCGGGATGATCTCGGAGATCATCCCGAACGCGGGCAGGATCATGATGTAGACCTCGGGGTGCCCGAAGAACCAGAACATGTGCTGGTAGAGCACGGCGCTCCCGCCCTCGTCCGGCAGGAAGAAGCTCGTCCCGCCTGACGGTCGAGGAGGAGGAGGGTCGCGGCCGCGGTCACCGCCGGGAGGGCGAGGATGAGGAGGACGGCGTACGTCTCGATCGCCCAGACGAAGAGCGGGATGCGCATCCACGTCATCCCGCGGGTGCGCATGTTGTGGATCGTGACGATGAAGTTGATCGCCCCCGCGATCGACGAGATCGTCGTCAGGTGGATGCCGAGGATCCAGAGGTCCTGGCCGACGATCGGGAGCTGTAGTCGACGAGAGCGGCGGGTACTGGTACCAGCCGCCCTGAGCGGGGCCGCCGCTCACGAAGAAGCTGCCCATGAGGACGAGGCCGCCCGCGAGGAAGAACCAGTACGACATCGCGTTCAGACGCGGGAACGCCATGTCCTGCGCGCCGATCATGAGCGGCACGAGGTAGTTCCCGAAGCCCGCGAGCACGGGGACGATGAACAGGAAGATCATCGTCGTGCCGTGCATCGTGAAGAGCGCGTTGTAGTTGTCCTCCGTGATCACGTTCTGCTCGGCCTGCATGAGCTGGATGCGCATGAGCAGCGCCATCACGCCGCCCGCGAGGAAGAAGAGGAACGCCGTGACGATGTAGAGCATGCCGATCCGCTTGTGGTCGACCGTCGTCAGCCAGCTCAGGCCGCGGCCTTCCTTCCAGGACAGGGATCGGGTCGGCCCTAACCGCCACCCTCGTCACCCCCTCCCAGCTCGGGGTCCGAGTCGATGTACGCGACGAGCGCGGCGATCTGCCGCTCGCTCCAGCCCTTGCCGACCGGCGGCATGTAGCCCTCGTTGGCGTCGAGGTCCTGCCCGTCGTTCAGGAGGTCCGCGAGAGCCTCGGGATTCCCGAGGGTGCCGTTCCCCGCGATCGGCGGGCCGATCCCGCCCTGGCCCTGGAGGCCGTGGCACTTGGCGCATGACGGCCGTCCACTCCTGCTCTCCGAGCTCCGCGAGCCCTTCGCCGCCTTCGCCCGGCGCGTTCTGGGAGAGGAAGGTCTGGAAGCCGGCTGGTGCCGAGGACGACGACGCGGGTCGTCATGCGCGTGTGCTGGATTCCGCAGAACTCCCCGCAGACGCCGTTCTCGAAGACGCCGGTGCGGTTGGGCGTGAAATTGAGCTCGTTCGTCTTCCCCGGGATCGCGTCCCGCTTGCCGGTCAGCTCCGGCACCCACCAGGAGTGGTCGACGTCCTCCGAGCGGATGACGAGCGTCACGGGCCGGTCGACCGGGAGGTACAGCGTGTCGAAGGAGAGCGCCCCTCCCGGGTACTCGTACTGCCAGTAGAACTGGTGCGCCGTCACGTTCACGACCAGGACGTCCTCGCCTGGCTCGGGAGTCGCCTCGACGTCCGGGATCTGCAAGAACGTGAAGATCGCGAGCCCGAGGAGGAGCAGTGCCGGGATCGCGGTCCAGATGATCTCCACCCGCGTGTTCCCGTGGATCTGGGGGCCTTCGACGTCACCCGGCGCGCCCCCGCGGCGGCGGAAGCGGACGATGAACGTGAGGAGCGTCGCCTCGACGAGGACGAACACGACGGCCGCCATGCCGAGGACGACCCAGTAGACCTGGTTGATCGCGTCGCCGCTGTTCGTGGCCGAGTCGGGCGGCGCCGCGCCCGGGAGGAAGGCGAACGCGACGAGCACGCCGGCCACTGGAACCACCAGGGCGAGGAGGACGAGGACCACGCGGCTCCCGGGCATCCGGCCGCGATTCTAAGGGTGTCCTCCGGCGAGCGGTGGAGTCGCTGACGACGCGTGGCTTCAACCACGTCGCCCGTTCGAGGGATTGCGAATCCCCCTTCGTGTGGTTCAGTTCGTCGTGCGCGGATTACCTCGGACGGGAGACCGACCGAGGCGCCGGCAAGGGGGTCTGGACGGGGAGCCTGGCGCGCGCGGGGGAAGCGGCAGTCTAGGCTTCGGGTCGCGGTGGCCGAAGCCTGGACTGTTCCGCTTCCGCGTGACGCGGCCGAGCCGTTCGAGGTCTTCGTGAACGGGGTTGCCCAGGAGCGCGGCCGCGATTACGAGGTCGACGGCCGGACGCTCCGCTTCGCCCGCCCGCTCGCGCATGAGGGCAGGCTCGGCGCGATTCGCTGGCTCAGCATCTTCCTCGGCATCGCCGGGACCTACCGGAAGAACGACTCGGTGGACGTGGTCTACGAGCTCGGCGGCCGCCGGCACGTGGCGACGGGCCTGCCGATCATCCCGCCCGAGCCGGGCGACTGAAGGGCGCTCGACCGCGACACCCGGCCGCCGCGGCTCGCGCGTCTAACCCCGTCCCCCAGGGGCCTCCGGCCCCTCGCCCCCTTAGGGCGATCGTAGTTCTGAAAGACGCGCGTGTGTGTCACGAATGCACCGCGTGTGTGCCCGGGGCGTGCCGAGTTGCCGCGCGCCGTAGGCTTCCCGCCCGTGGGCCCGCGGATCTTCGTCACCCGCCGTGTTCCGGAGCCCGTCCGCGCTGCGCTCGAAGCGCGCTTCGATGTTCGGATCCACGACGCCGAGACGCCTCCGACCCGCGACGAGCTCCTCCGCGCCGTCGCCGGATGCGAGGGCCTCGTGCCCATGCTGACGGACGACGTCGACGCCGAGCTTCTCGACGCTGCCGGGGCGCAGCTTCGGGTGGTCGCGAACTACGCGACCGGAATCGACAACGTGGACGTCGAGGCGGCGACCGAGCGCGGCGTCCTCGTCACGTCCACGCCGGGCGTCCTCGAGGAGGCGACCGCCGAGCTCACGTTCGCGCTGGTGCTCGCGCTCCTCCGCCGCGTCGCCGAGGGCGACCGCCTCGTTCGTCGCGGCGAGCCGTGGCGCTGGGCGCCGACCTTCCTCCTCGGCTCGGGCCTTCGCGGGCGCATCGCTCGGCATCGTCGGCCTCGGTCGGATCGGCGGCGAGGTCGCGCGTCTCGCCGAGGCCCACGGAATGGAGATCACCTATACGAACCGGAGCGGCCCGGCCGCGTCCCCGCACGAATGGCTGCCGCTGGACGAGCTCCTCGCCCGCGCCGACGTCGTGACGCTCCACGTCCCGCTCACCGACGAGACACGACATCTGATCGGCGGCCCTGAGCTTCGGCGGATGCGGAGAGACGCGGTCCTCGTCAACACGGCGCGCGGGCCGCTCGTCGACGAGACGGCACTGGCCGCGGCGCTCCGCGCGGGCGAGATCGCGGGCGCGGCGCTCGACGTCTTCGAGGACGAGCCCGCGGTCCGTCCAGACCTCCTCGCGCTCGAGAACGTCGTCCTGACGCCGCATCTCGGCAGCGCGACTCACGAGGCGCGCGAGGCGATGGGCCGCCTCTGCGTCGACGCGCTCGAGGCGGTGCTGCTCGAGAACCGCGCCGCCGACACGGCGGTGAACGAGGTCTAGTCTTCGCCCATGACCGCGGGCCTCGTCGCGGAGCTGGAGCGGATCTGCGGCGCGAGCCAGGTCCTCGACCGACCGCGACCGGCTGCGCACCTACGAGTCCGATGCGCTCGGCCACCTTCGCGCCCTCCCGGGCGTCGTCTGCCTGCCCGGCTCGGCGGAGGAGGTGCGCGGACGTCGTCCGCGCGTGCCACGAGGCGGAGACGCCCTGGGTCGCCCGCGGCGCGGGACGGGTCTCTCGGGCGGCGCGCTCCCGGTGGCCGAGGGCGTCGTGATCGCGCTCTCCGCCTGCGGCGCATCCTCGAGGTCGACCTTCCGAACGCCCGTGTCACGGTCGAGCCGGGCGTGACGAACCTCGGACGTCTCCCGCGCGGTCGCGCCGACGCACTTCTTCCGCCCGACCCGTCGAGCCAGGTCGTCTGCACGGTCGGCGGGAACGTCGCGGAGAACTCCGGCGGCGCGCACTGCTTCAAGTACGGGTTCACCACGAACTACGTCACAGGACTCGAGGTCGTGCTGCCCGGACGGCGACGTGGTCGAGCTGGGCGGGAAGGAGGTCGATCGAGCCGGCCTCGACCTGCTCGGCGCGTTCGTCGGCTCGGAGGGGACGCTCGGCGTCGCGACGCGATCACCCTTCGCGTCGTCCCGGTGCCCGAGCGGTCAGGACGCTGTCGCGTACTTCGACCATGGCCGCCGCGGGCAGACGGTCTCGGACATCGTCGCGGCGGCGGATCGTGCCGGGCGCGATCGAGATCATGGACCGCCTGTCGCTGCCGCGGCCGAGCAGGCGACGCGGGCCGGCAACCCGGACGTGGCGCGCTGCCCTATCGTCGAGCTGGACGGCCCGGCGCCGAGTGCGACCCGCGCCTCGACGCGGTCGTCGCGCTCTGCGAGGCGGGCGGCGCGCCGCGAGATCCGCGTCGCGGAAGCGACGCCGAGCGCGAGCTCATCTGGCAGCGCCCGCAAGGCCGCGTTCGCGGCCATGGGCCGGATCTCGCCCTCCTACTACGTGCAGGACTGCGTCATCCCCGCACGCCGCCTCGGGAGGTGCTCGGACGGATCGAGGAGCTCGCGGCGGAGTACGGCTTGCGGGTCGCGAACGTCTTTCACGCGGGCGACGGGAACCTCCATCCGCTCGTCGCCTACGACGACGCCGTGCCCGGGTGAGGGCGCGCGCGCCGAGGAGCTGGCCGGACTGATCGTGCTCGCCTGCGTCGAGGCGGGCGGCTCGATCACCGGCGAGCACGGCGTCGGCGTCGACAAGAAGCGCTACATGCCGGCCATGTTCTCCGAGCCCGACCTGGCCGCGTTCCAGAAGCTCCGCTGCGCGTTCGACCCGGCCCAGCGCGCCAACCCGGCAAGGTCATGCCGACCCGCGCCTCTGCGGCGAGGTGCCGGGCCCGTACCGGCAGCCATCCCGTCGAGGCGGCCGGCGTGGCGGAGCGGTTTTAGGGTCGAGTCTCCCACCTCCGCGGCCGAGGCCGCCGCGCTGCTCGCGACGCGGCGGAGACGGTGCCGCGCGTCGCGCGGCGGCGGCACGAAGTGGGAGTGGGGCTCGGCGGGCCGGAGCCGGACGTGGTCGCTCTCCACGGCCGGGCTGGCCCAGATCGTCGAGCACAACGCGGGCGACCTGACCGCGGTGCTCGGGCAGGCGTGCGGCTCGCGGACGCGCAGGCCGTCTTCGCCGAGGCCGGGCAGATGCTCGCGCTCGACCCGCCGCTCGGGTGAACGAGGCGACGACCGGGCGGTGTCGTCGCGACCGCGGACGCCGGGCCGCTCAGGCACCGCTACGGCGCGGCGCGGGACCTGATCCTCGGCATGACCGTCGCGCTCTCCGACGGCTCGGTCGCCAGCTCGGGCGGGAAGGTGATCAAGAACGTCGCCGGGCTACGACCTCCGCAAGCTCCTCGCCGGCTCGTTCGGCTCGCTGGGGTCGATCGCGCGCGTCGTTGTCCGCCTCCACCCGCGCGCCGACGGCGACCGCGACGGCGGTCGGGAGACCGGCGATCCCGCCGCGCTCGCGCGCGCCGCGCTCGCCCTCGCTCGTGCGCCGCTCGAGCTCGAGTCGCTCGACGTCCGCTGGGCTGACGGCCGCGGAGCGGTGCTCGCGCGGGTCGAGCGGCGTGGCGACCGCCTCGAGGGTCGCGGCTGTCGTGCACCTCGCTCCGCGAGCACGGCCTCGAGGCAGGGTTCGAGGAGGAGGACGAGGCGATCTGGGCAGGCCAGCGCGTCGGCCAGCGCTGGCCGACGCCGTCGTCCTGCGCGTGTCCTCCCTCCCCGCCGAGCTCGTGACGGCGCTTCGGGTGGCCGACCGCCACGGCGGCTCGCTCGTCGGCCGCGCGGGGCTCGGCGTCTTCTGGCTCGCGCTCCCGCCGGATGCCGCGGCCGTCGCCGCGGCCAGAAGCAGCTCGCCCCCTTCACCGTCCGTCCTCCTCGACGCACCCACGTCCGTTCGCGCCGCCCTCGCGGGCGATGACGACGCGGACACGCCGCTCCTCCGCCTCACGCGCCGCGTGAAGGAGCGCTTCGACCCCGCCGGACGTCCTCGCCGGGCCCGTGACGGCGTTCGACGCCACCGGCCCCCGAGCGCCGCCGACGCTCGCGACCTGCGTCCACTGCGGCTTCTGCCTCCCCACGTGCCCGACCTACGCGCTCTGGGGGGAGGAGATGGACTCGCCGCGCGGGCGCATCGTCCTCATGGGCGCGGCGCTCGACGAGGCGGATGCGATCTCGGACGCGATGGCGACACACTGGGACCGCTGCCTCGGCTGCATGGCCTGCGTGACGGCGTGCCCGTCCGGGGTCCGCTACGACCAGCTGATCGAGGACACGCGGCCGCAGGTGGAGCGGAACTACCGCGCGCGGGTACGGCGACGCGGCTCGTGCGGCGCGCGCCTTCGCCGCGTTCACGCACCCGGGCCGGCTGCGCGTGCTGGCTCCGCTCGCGCGGGCGCGTCCGTGCTCGGCGCGCGCCGGATCGGTCGCGCGCTTCCCGACGGCTCGCGCCTCGGCGCCGTCCTCCGGCTCACCCCCCGCGGACACGTTCGCCCCGGACACGTCCCCGATTCGACGCCGGCGACCGGCGGCACGGCGCGGGCGCGCGGGGCTCCTTCGCGGCTGTGTCCGGCGCGTCTTCTTCGGCGGCGCGAACGCGCGACCGCGCGAGGTGCTCGCCGCCGAGGGCTGGGAGGTCGTCGCGCGCCGAACGCCCCCGCTGCTGCGGCGCGCTCGTGCTTCACACGCGGGTATGAGGAGGAGGGGCTCGCGCTCGCGCGCGCGACCGATCGCGGCCTTCGAGGGCTGCGACACGTGGTCGCGAACGCGGCCGGCTGCGGGTCGGCCGATGAAGGACTACGGCCGGCTGCTCGCCGACGAGCCCGCCTGGGCCGAGCTTGCCGCGGCTGTCGCGCGACGGTGACGGAGTCACCGTCCTCCGCGCCGCCGAGCCTCGGGCCCCGCGCGGCCCGTCGAGCTTCGGGTCGCCTACCACGACGCGTGCCACCTCGCGCACGCGCAGGGGTGCGCGCCGAGCCGCGGGCGCTGCTCGCCGGCATCCCGGGCCTGAGCTCGTCGAGCCGGCCGAATGGGAGCTCTGCTGCGGCTCCGCCGGCCTCTACAACGTCCTGCGAGCCGGAGGCGGCCGCCGAGCTGCGGCCGCCGCAAGGCGGCGAACCTGCTCGCGACCGGTGCCGACGCGATCGCCGCCGCGAACCCCGGCTGCGCGCTCCAGCTCGCCACGTACCTCGAGGAGGCGCGGCCGCCGCCTGCCGATCCTCCATCCGGTCGAGCTCGTCGCCGCTCGATCGCCGCGTCACCTGAGCGCGCGGCGGAACCCAGTCGCTATCCCTCACTGACGGGTGGATCCGACGCAGCTCGAAGACCTGAATCAGGCTTTGTCCAAGAGCTCTTCGTCGAGTACCTGAATTCGCCCGACTCCGGTGCCGGCCGAGTGGCGGGCGCTCTTCGAGTCGGCGCCTGCAGAGCTCGTCGGCAGCTCCGGCGGCTCTCGTCGCGCGGCTTCGCGAGCTCGCGCCCGGGTCGAACGGGGGAACGGCAGCGGCGCTACCCGGCCGTCGCGCCCGCCGCGGCGCCGGCGCCGGACGAGACGCTCCTCGGCGGCGTCGCGGCCGCGATGGCGCTCGTCAAGGCGCACCGGATGCACGGCCACCTCGCCGCGCACCTCGATCCGCTCGGCAGCGAGCCGCCCGGCGACCCGGCGCTCGATCCCGACCGGCCTCGATCCCGCGGCTGACGCCGGAGCTCCAGGCGCGGATCCCGGCGCGGCTCCTCCGCATCTACTGCGAGGGCGACACGCTCGCCGAGGTCCTGCCGAAGCTGCGCGCGACCTACTGCGGGACGATGGCGTACGAGATCGAGCACATCTCGAACCACGAGCAGCGGGTCTGGCTCCGGCGCGCGATCGAGTCGGGCAGCTACCGCCAGCCGATGACGCCGACGAGCAGCGTGCGCTTCTCGCGCGGCTCTCCGAGACCGAGGGCTTCGAGCGCTACCTTCGCCGCGCGTTCCTCGGCCAGAAGCAGTTCTCCATCGAGGGGCTCGACGCGATCGTGCCGATGCTCGACGTGGCGATCGAGCTCGCCGCCGAGAACGGCGCGCGACGACGTCGTGCATCGGCATGGCGCACCGCGGCCGGCTGAACGTGATCGCGCACACGATCGGCCGCCCCTACGACGTGATCCTCCGGGAGTTCGAGGGCGAGCGGCGTGCTCGAGGCCGTCACGCACGACCCCGAGGGCGGAACCGGGGACGTGAAGTACCACTACGGCGCGCGAGGGCACGCGCAAGACGCGAGCACGGCGAGCGTCGACGTGCGCCTCGCGTCCAACCCGAGCCACCTCGAGTCCGTCGACCCGGTCGTCGAGGGCGATGACGCGCGCGATCCAGACCGACCGCGATCGCGCCGCGGACGCACGACCCGAGACCGGCGCTGGCCGTCCTGATCCACGGCGACGCCGCCTTCCCGGGCCAGGGCATCGTCGCGGAGACGCTGAACCTCCAGGGGCTCGACGGGCTACTCGACCGGCGGCACGCTGCACCTGATCGCCAACAACCAGATCGGGTTCACGACCGATCCCGGCCGAGGGCCGCTCGACCCGCTACTCGAGCGACATCGCCAAGGGCTTCGACGCGCCGATCATCCACGTGAACGCCGACGACCCTGAGGCGGCGGTCTCGGCGGTCCGGCTCGCGCTGGCCTTCCGGAACGAGTTCGGCCGCGACGTGGTCGTCGACCTCGTCGGCTACCGGCGCTTCGGCCACAACGAGGGCGACGAGCCCGCGTACACGCAGCCGCTCATGTACGAGCGCGATCGCAGAACCACCCGACCGTGCGCGAGCAGTACGCGGCGCGGCTCGTCGAGGACGGCGTCGTGACGCAGGCCGAGGCGGACGACGCTTCTCGCCCGCGTCCAGGCCGCGATGCGCGAGGCGCACGAGGCCCTCAAGCGCGTCGATCGAGGCAGGCGGCGCGCTCGCCGCGGGAGGAGCGCCGGCCGGGCAGGGTGGGCGAGGCGAGTCTCCGGACACGTCGGTCCCGCCGAGCGGCTCGAGGCGCTGAACCGCGAGCTCCTCGCAGGTGCCCGAGGGATTCACGCGTGCACCCGAAGCTCATGAAGCAGCTCGAGCGGCGGCTCGAGACGCTCGGCCCCGAGGGCGGGATCGACTGGGCGCAGGCCGAGGCGCTCGCGCTCGCGAGCCTCGTCACCGAGGGCGTGCCCGTCCGGCTGACCGGCCAGGACACCGAGCGCGGCACGTTCGCGCACCGGCACCTCGTCCTCCACGACGTCGAGACCGGCGAGACGTACGCGCCGATCGAGCACCTCGCCGGCGCGACAGGCGCCCTTCGAGGTCCACAACTCGCCGCTCTCCGAGCTGGCCTGCGCTCGGCTTCGAGTACGGCTACGCGGTCGCACGGCCCGGAGGCGCTCGTCCTCTGGGAGGCGCAGTTCGGCGACTTCGTGAACGGCGCGCAGGTCATCGTCGACCAGTTCATCGTCTCGGGGCTCTCGAAGTGGGGCAAGACGTCGCGCCTCTCGCTGCTCCTCCCGCACGGCTACGAGGGGAACGGCCCCGAGCACTCGAGCGCGCGGCGTCGAGCGCTTCATGCAGATGGCGGCGCAGGAGAACATCCGGATCGTCAACCCGACGACGGCCGCGCAGTACTTCCACCTCCTCCGCCGCCAGGCGCTCATCCGAAGCCGCGACCGCTCGTCGTCCTCACGCCGAAGAGCCTCCTCCGCCTCAAGCAGGCGACGTCGCACGTCGAGGATCTGACCGCGGGCCGCTTCCGGCCCGTCCTCGACGACCCGGCGCTCGACGACGACGCCAGGGCGCAGGCCGAGCGGCTCATCCTCTGCACCGGCAAGGTCTACTACGACATCGTCGGCCACGAGGCCGGCGCCACGAGAGCGAGAACGTCGCGGTCGCCCGGCTGGAGCAGCTCTACCCGTTCCCGGTCGCGGCGTACGACGAGCTCCTCTCGCGCTACCCCGAGCTGACGGAGGTCGTCTGGACGCAGGAGGAGCCGCAGAACATGGGCGCGTGGCGCGCAGTCCGGCACCGGCTCGAGGAGGGCCTCCCCGCCGAGGTCCAGCTTCGCTACTGCGGCCGCCCCTGGCGGGCGAGCCCGAGCGAGGGCTACCCGACCGCCCACCTCGTCGAGCAGGACCGCATCGTCGGCGAGGCGCTCAGCGCGTAAGCGTCAGTCTCGGCGGGCTAGGAGGGTTTGACGGAACGCCGCTCGTTCTCGGGGTGCGATGGTCGTTCCGAGGCAAGGACGCAGGGAGCGCTCGATAGCAGCGCTATCGACGCGACCGAGGACGCCGTCCTCGGGACGAGCAGCGCGCGCCGAGGACACAGTCTGTGTTTCGTTAAACCCTCCTAGTACGCCCAGGGTGGCCGGTCGGGCGCGTCCTCCGCTTCCGCCTCGACGCGCCGGCGGAGCTCCTCGTCCGGTAGCACGTCCCCGGGGTGCGACTCCTCCGCGTGGGCGCGCAGCTCGCGGACGAGTCCCTCGTCGTCGTCTGCGACGACCAGCTCACCGCAGTGGCAGCGGACCGCTCGGAGAGGCTCGTCCGGCATCGCCGGAGTATCGCCGAGCGACCCCGGAGACGCCGGCGGGTTGACCGCACCTCGTAGGCGGGCGAGCGGGAAGATGGAGGCGATGGAGGCTTCGCACCCGGTCCGGGACGGCCTCGCCGCGGGCTTCCTCGCCGCCGTCGTGAGCGGCGGGCCGTCGACGTTCCACGCGCTCGCGACCGGCCGCGACCCGCTCGCTGCGACGCTTGCGGCCGGCTCGATTCTTCTCCCCGGCGAAGAGCGGCGCACCCTGCTGCTCGCCGCCGCCGTTCCCGTGCACGTCGCGATCTCGCTCGCCTGGGGCGTGGTGCTCGCCCGCACGCTGCCGCCCGGTCCGGGCCTCACGCGCGGCGCGGCGGCCGGGCTCGCGATCGCGGCGCTCGACCTTGGTGTGCTCGGCCGGGCCTTCCCGCGTATCCGTGCGCTTCCGCTCGGGCCGCAACTCGCCGACCACGCCCTCTACGGCGCGACCGTCGCCGCGTTCCTGCGCCGCCGCCGCTAGGCGACCTGGAGCACGGCCGAGCCCCGGATCCGCCCTGCGCGGAGCCGGTCGAGCGCCTCCTTCGCGGCGGCGAGCGGGAACGTCTCGACCTCCGTCCGCACGGGGATCCGGGGCGCGAGCGCGAGGAACTCCTCGCCGTCCTGCCGGGTCAGGTTCGCGACCGACCGCACCGAGCGCTCCTCCCAGAGGAACCGGTACGGGAAGGACGGGATGTCGCTCATGTGGATTCCCGCGCAGACGACCGAGCCGCCCTTCGCGAGCGCCGCCAGCGCGAGGGGTACGAGGTCGCCCACGGGTGCGAAGACGATCGCAGCGTCGAGCTCCTCCGGCGGGCGCCCGGTCGAGTCGCCGGCCCACTCGGCTCCAAGGTCGCGCGCGAATGCCTGACCGGCCTCGTCGCCGGGTCGCGTGAACGCGAACACGCGCCTCCCTTGGTGCCGGGCGACCTGCGCCACGATGTGCGCGGATGCGCCGAAGCCGTAGAGGCCGAGCCGCTCCGCGTCGCCCGCGAGCCGGAGCGACCGGTAGCCGATCAGGCCGGCGCAAAGGAGCGGCGCCGCCTGCGCGTCCGGATACTCATCGGGGACCGGGAAGCAGAAGCGCTCGTCCGCCGTCGCGACCTCCGCGAAGCCGCCGTCCAGGTCGTAGCCGGTGAACCGCGCCGCGTCGCAGAGGTTCTCGCGGCCGGAGGCGCAGTAGCGGCACGTTTCGTCCGTCCAGCCGAGCCAGGGCACGCCGACCCTGTCCCCCACGACGAATCGCCCGGCGCCCTCGCCGATCGCCGCGACCGTGCCGACGATCTGGTGGCCGGGGACGAGCGGCAGCTTCGGCTTCGGGAGATCGCCGTCCACCACGTGCAGGTCGGTCCGGCAGACGGCGCATGCCCGAACGCGGACGAGCACCTGCCGCGGCCCCGGCTCGGGCGTCTCGAGCTCTCGCTCCTCCAGCGGGCGCCCGGGAGCATCGAGCACGAGCGCGCGCATGGCTACTCGCGCGACCAGGCGAAGACGGTGTCCGCGACGCGCGGCCGCCCGTCCATCACCCCGCGCCACGCAGCAGCCGCGCGCCAGACGGACGGATCCTGGGCGCGCAGGTCGAGCGTCGCAGGGACGCCCTCCGGCGTCTCGAACACGAAGACGACCTCGTCGCGTGTGAGGAAGACCTGATGGCCCGTGAACCGCGACGACTCGAGGTCCATCGGGGGCCCGTCGGCGAGCAGGCGCCGCGCCTCCTCCTGCGAGCCCTCCTTCAGCGGAACGACGACGACGAGCCGGGGCACGGCGTCAGACTAGAGGAGCCCGCGAGCAGCGAGGCGGCGCCTGGCCTCCGCGGGGACGAAGCGCTCATCCGTGAGTGCGAGCCCCCCGATCGTGAGGGCGATCCCGCCCAGGATCCCGATTACCGCCCACGTGCCCGGGACGACGACCGCGAAGAAATCGCGCATGCCGTCGAGGCCGAGGACGGCGCAGTAGGCGAGGAAGAGGGCGATGCACAGGCCGCCGACCATGGTCGCGCGCCTGCTCGTCGAAGCCTCGAGCACCATGACGAAGTAGAGCCCGACGGCGACGAGCACGGTGAGGGCCGCAGTGCGGGCCTCGGCGAGCGGGAGCCCGACGACGTTCAGCGCGAAGAGGTACGCCGAGAGGACGCCGAGCCCGGCGGCCGTCCCCGCCGGGATCGCGAAGCGCGCGACGTCCCGGAGGAAGCCGGTCGTGCGCCAGGAGCCCTCGCTCGGGGCGAGCGCGAGGAAGAAGCCGGGGATCCCGACGGTGAGCGCCGCCGCGAGCGTCAGGTGGCGCGGAAGGAGCGGATACGGCGTCTCGGTCAGGCCCACGACGAGGATGAGGAACGCGGCGAATGCCGACTTCGTGACGAAGAGCTTCGTCACGCGCTGGATGTTCCGAAGGATCTTTCGACCTTCGCCGACCATGCGCGGCACGGATGCGAAGTCGCCGTTCACGAGCACGACGTCAGCCACGCTCCGCGCCATCTCCGAGCCGCTGCCCTGCGCCAGCGCGAGCCGGGCCGCCTTGAGCGCGGGCACGTCGTTCACGCCGTCGCCGACCATCGCCACGTACCGGCCCGAGGCGGTCAGCCGCTCCACGAGGCGCCGCTTGCCCTCCGGCGAGATCCGTCCGACCACGGCGACGTCCAGGGGCAGGTCGCCCGCGACGCTTCCGTCCGCAGCCCCGTCGGCAGCGTCGATCCCTGCGTCGGCGGCGATCGCGCCGACGGTCGCGGGCGCGTCGCCCGAGAGCACCTTGAGCTCGACGCCCTCGGAGCGGAGGAACTCGACGGTCGCACGCGCGTCGGGCCGTAGGTCCTCGGCGAGGACGACCAGTCCGAGCGGGCGCAGGCCGGCGGGGGGCGCGTCGGCCGCGGCGAGCTCGCCTGCCGCCGTTCCGAACGCGACGACGCGGCGGCCGGCCTCCTGCTCGCGCCGCGCCGTGACGGCGAGCGCGCCCAGGGGAAAGCGCTCGGGCGCACCGAGGACGTAGCGTGTCCCGTCGAGCCGCAGGGCGCTCCAGCGCCTTGCCGACGAGAACGGCACGTACTCGGCGGGCACCTCCGGCTCGGCGGTCCCGTCGGCCGCGATCGCGTCGAGGGTCCGGTTGCGCGCCGGGGAGCTCGACGCGAAGCGCGAGAGCGCGTGCCGGAGCTCCTCCTCCTCGGTGTCGGCTGCGGGCTCGACGCTGACGACGCGGAGCCCGGCTTCGGTGAGCGTCCCCGTCTTGTCCAGGCAGACCGTGTCGACGGAGGCGAGCGACTCGACCGCGTTCAGCTGCTGGGCGAGCGCCCCGCGGCGTGCGAGCTGGAGAGCGGCGGCCGCGAAGGTGAGGCTGGCCAGCAGGACGAGCCCTTCGGGGATGAGCGTCACGATCCCGGCGACCGCGGTCGTAACGGCCTCGCGGATCGGCTCGTCCCGGCGCCAGAGCGCGTAGAGGAAGATCGTTCCCAGCGGGATCATGACGCCGACGAGCACGAAGAGCAGCCGGTTGATGGCCAGCTCGAGCGGCGAGTGCGGATGGCGGAACTCGCGCGCCTCGCCCGCGATCCGCTGCGCGTAGCTCTCGCCCCCGACCGCGGTCACGACGTACGCGCCCGCTCCCTCGAGAGCGTACGACCCGGAACGAACCTCCTCGCCGGTGACGCGCCGGACCGGCGCGGACTCCCCCGTCAGGATCGACTCGTCGAGCGAGAGCCCGTCCGCGCGCGCGAGCATGCCATCCGCGACGACCGAGTCGCCGGCCTCGACGCGCACGAGGTCGCCCGGCACGACCTCCTCCACGCCGACCTCGCGCGGGGAACCGTCGCGAACGACCGTCGCATGAGGCGCGATCTCTGCGGAGAGCGCGTCGAGCGCCCGCTTCGCCCGCAGCTCCTGGCCGATTCCGATCGCCGAGTTGGCGACGATGATCCCGAGGAAGAGCGCGTCGCGCCAGTCGCCGAAGATGAGCGTCAGGACACCGAACGCCGCCAGGATGCCGTTGAAGACGGTGAAGACGTTGGCGCGGACGATGCTCGCCGTCGATCGGCTGGTGGCAGGCGGCTCGACCGGCCCGCGGGTCGCAAGACGCTGCTGCGCCTCCTCCTCCGTCAGGCCCTCGGCCGACCCGATCGTCGCCGCCGTCTGCACGCAGCGATTCTGCTGCACCGAGGCCCGGTTGCGTGCAAGAGTGCGGGCGTGCCGCTGGACGACGCCGCCCGCGCGCTTCTCGAGTCCGACGCGCTCGCACACCTCGTGACCCTGAACCCGGACGGCACGCCGCAGGTCTCGTGCATCTGGGTCGGGCTCGAGGGCGACGAGATCGTCTCCGCCCACCTGAACGAGCGACAGCGGAAGCTCCGGAATGTGCGCCAGGACCCCCGCGTCGTCCTCTCGGTCGAGGGGACGAGGATCCCGCCGTCGGGCCTCAAGGAGTACCTCGTCGTCCACGGCCGCGCGCGCATCGAGCCGGGCGGAGGACCTGAGCTCCTGCAGCGGCTGGCGCGCGTCTATCTGGGGCCGGATGTCGTCTTCCCCCCGATGCCCGACCCGCCGCCCGGATTTATCCTGCGGACGACCGTCGAGCGGGTGGGCGGGACAGGCTCCTGGGCGTCACCGTGATCGCCCGCGTAACAACCGTCCGCGGCTCGCCCGAGCAGCTCGAGGAGGGCGTTCGCATGTTCAGGGAGACGGTCTCGCCTTGGATGCGCGACGCCACCGGCTACCGCGGGTTTCTCGCCCTGATTGACCGCGAGGGCGGGAAGGCGATGGTCACGACCTTCTGGACGACCCGCGAGGCTGCGCTCGACCCCGAGTCGAGCGGGTTGGCCCTCCGGGACGAGGTCGCCGAGACCGTCCGCACGCCGATCGAGAGCGTCGAGCTCTACGAGGTCAACTTCGCGGACTTGCTCGCGCTGGACGAGCCGGACTAGTTCCGCTCGACCTGGGACCCGCCGACGATCGCGTCGCGGCCGTCCGGATAGCGCACCCAGGCCTTGTGCGTCCCGTCGTAGTCCGGGCCCCAGAGCACGAGGGTCGCCTCCTCGCCGCGCACGCGACACGGTTCCGAGCCCTCGGGATCGAGGCCCCGCCAGACGCGGACGAACGGGTTCGACTCCCACTCGGCGCCTACCGTCGACGGCTCGCGGTGGCCGGGGTGGATGCGGGTCTCCGGCGGGAGCGTCATCAGCCGCTCCATGATCGAGCGCACCTGATCCGCATAGCCGGTCGGGCCGCCGCCCGCCGTGCCGCCGACCGTCCCCTTGAAGAGGCAGTCCGCGGTCAGGCAGTCGGTTCCGTCCACGAGAAGCGCGAGGTGGTCGCGGCAGTGGCCCGGGGTCGCAATCACGCGGATCTCGAGCTCGCCCGAGCGGATCGTGTCGCCGTCGTCGATCGTCTCGTCGGCGGGCACCCCGGCCTCGCGCGCGAGCGGATGGGCGAGCAGCGGGACGCCGAATCGCCGCGCGTCCTCCTCGCTCGTGACGACGTGGTCTTGATGGTGGTGGGTGACGAGGACGTGCGTGATCGTCAGGTCGTGCCGCTCGGCGGCCTCGAGGAGCGGCGCGTTCACGCCGTTCGAATCGACGAGGACGGCATGGCCGCCGGGCCGGTCGCCCACGAGGTAGGCGTTCGAGAGCCAGGACGGGTGCTCGGTGCGGTCGATGATCACGGTGCGAACTCGATCACGGTTGCGAACTCGATCACGGTGCGGATGCCCTCCTGTCGCTCCATCGCCTCGAAGGCCTCGTTGACCTCGTCGAGGCCGACCCGGGCGCTGACGAGCGCGCCGGCGTCGAACTCGCCCGCGAGCCACCGGTCGACGAGCTGCGGCACCTGCGTCCTGCCCTTGACGCCGCCGAATGACGAGCCCGTCACACGGCGGCCGGTGATGAGGAGCCGCGGCACGATGTCGAGGGTCTCGCCCTTCCCGGCGACGCCGATCATCGTCGCGAGACCCCAGGCCTCGCGCGCGGCCTCGACCGCCTGCTGCATCACGCGCACGTTGCCGGTCGCCTCGAAGGTGTAGTCGGCCCCGAAGCCGCCCGTCTCGGAGCGGATCCACTCGATCGTGTCCTCTGCGGCGATCCGGGTGTCGGTCGCCCCGTGGCGCCGCGCCTCCGCGAGCCGCTCCTCGGAGAGGTCGATCGCGACGATCCGGTCGGCGCCGGCGAGCCGGCAGCCGATCACGGCGCCGAGCCCCACGAGGCCGCAGCCGAAGACCACGCACGTCGAGCCCGGGGCGACCTGGGCCGTGTAGAGCGCGGCGCCGATTCCTGTCGAGAGCCCGCACGCGAACGGCGCACAGCCGTCGAGCGGGGCCTCCGGGTTGACCTTGGCGAGCGCGATCTCGGGCATGACCGTGTACTCCGCGAACGTGGAGGTGCCCATGAAGTGCCTGAGCTCGTCCCCGTTGCGGGAGAAGCGGGTCGTCCCGTCCGGCAGGAGGCCCTCACCCTGCCGGTCGCGAATCGCAGTGCAGCGGTTCGTCCGTGGGCTGCGGCAGTGGACGCACTCCCCGCACTCGGGCGCGAAGAGCGTGACGACGTGCTCGCCGGGCGAGACGAGGGTCGTGCCCGGTCCCGACCGTCTCGACCACCCCAGCGCCCTCGTGGCCGAGCACGCAGTGGACGTAGCCGGTGGGATCTGCCCCCGAGGCGGCGTAGAGATCCGTGTGACAGACCCCGCACGCCTCGAGCCGCACGAGCGCCTCGCCCGCCTTGGGCTCGGCGAGCTCGACCTCCTGGACGACGAGCGGCTGCCCGAACGCCTCGAGGACCGCGGCCCTTACCTTCATCGGGCGATTCCTAGAGCCTTCCTGTGCGATGATTCAGGGGAGCGATGACCGTCGCGTACGGTCCAGCGGATGCGTTCACGCGCCCGTGCGCGGTCTACACCTGCCCCTGCGGCAGGAAGGAGGCGAGGTACGGGCGGATCGCGCTGATCCTTCCGCCCGGCTGGGTCCGGATCGACCGCGGCGGCGAGCCGAGCCACGCCTGTCCGGCCTGCGCCTCGAGGATCGCGACCAGAGCTGCGCAGCCCTAGGCTGAGATCTCCCAGGTGTCGCCCGCGTGGAGCAGCGCCTGGAGGTCGCCCTCACCCTTGTCGCGTCTCGCGCTCTCGACCTGCGCAGCCATGAGGTCGTCGTAGACCGGGCGCTCCACGTCCCGGAGGACGCCGAGGACGAGCGGGCCGGGACGGGGGTACCCGAGCCGGCCGAGCCCGAAGGCCACCGTCGGCTCGGCGGCGTGGGCGTCGTGGACGAGGAGCGCGTCCTCTCCGGCGTCGGCGACATCGACCAGCTCGACCTCGCCCGCCGGGGCCGATTCGCACGCCCTTCTCGCCCTCCGCGCCGAAACGGAGCCTGGATCCGTGCTCGAGCAAGATCCGGTTCTCCTTCTCGTCCCGGACGTGGTCGAACGCGCCGTCGTTGTAGACGTTGCAGTTCTGGAGAATCTCGACGAAAGCCGTTCCGCGGTGCTCGCTCGCGGCGCGGAGCATCGACGTCAGGTGGGCGCGGTCCGTGTCGATCGTCCGCGCGACGAAGGTCGCCTCGGCGCCGAGCGCGACCGAGACCGGGCTGAGCGGCCAGTCGATCGAGCCCATCGGCGTCGGTCCCGTCACCTGGCCGACGGGGCTCGTGGGCGAGTACTGGCCCTTCGTCAGGCCGTAGACCTGGTTGTTGAAGAGCAGGATCTTGACGTTGACGTTCCGCCGCAGGGCGTGCAGGAGGTGGTTGCCGCCGATCGAGAGCGCGTCGCCGTCGCCGGTCACGACCCAGACCGAGAGGTCCGGCCTCGAGGCGGCGAGCCCGGTCGCGATCGGCGCCGCGCGGCCGTGGATCGAGTGCATCCCGTAGGCGTTCACGTAGTACGGGAAGCGGGCGGCGCAGCCGATGCCGGAGATGAAGACGAGGTGCTCGCGCGGGATGCCGAGCTCCGGGAGGAAGCCCTGCACGGCGGCGAGGATCGCGTAGTCCCCGCAGCCGGGGCACCAGCGGACCTCCTGGTCGGACTTGAAGTCCTTCGCGGTGAGCTTCAGGTCGGTCTTCATGTCAGCGGCAGGATCGCATCGGCGAGCTCGGCGGAGGTGAACGGGACGCCCCGGACGCGGTTGTAGCCGACAGCGTCGACGAGGAACTCAGCCCGCACGAGCTTCAGGAGCTGGCCGAGGTTCATCTCGGGGACGAGCACGCGGTCGTAGGCCTGCAGGACCTCGCCGAGGTTCCTCGGAAACGGGTTCAGGTGGGTCAGGTGCGCCTGTGCGACGGCTCCCCCGCGGTCGCGGACGCGGCGAACCGCAGCGGCGATCGGCCCGTACGTCCCGCCCCAGCCGAGGACAAGGAGCTTGGCGCCCTCCTGGTCGTCGACCTCGAGTGCGGGGATGTCGGCGGCGATGCCCGCGACCTTGCGCGCCCTGATCCGCACCATGAGGTCGTGGTTGTCGGGGTCGTACGAGATGTTCCCCGTCCGCTCCTCCTTCTCGAGCCCGCCGATCCGATGCTCGAGGCCGGGGGTGCCGGGGAGCGCCCACTGCCGCGCCAGGGTCTCGTCGTCCCGGACGTAGGGCAGGAAGGTCCCGTTCTCGTTCGGCGCCGTCGCGAACTCGACCGGGATCTCGGGCAGCGTGTCCGCGTCGGGAACGAGCCACGGCTCCGACCCGTTCGCGAGGTAGGCGTCCGAGAGCAGGTAGACCGGCGTGCGGTACTTGAGCGCGATCCGCACGGCCTCGAGAGCCATCTCGAAGCAGTGACCCGGCGTCGCCGCCGCGAGGACGGGGACCGGCGACTCGGCGTTTCGCCCGAACATGACCATGAGGAGGTCGGCCTGCTCCGGCTTCGTCGGCATTCCGGTCGAAGGGCCGGCACGTTGGATGTCGAGGACGACCAGCGGAAGCTCGAGCGTGACGCCGAGGCCGATCGTCTCCGCCTTCAGGACGACGCCGGGGCCGCTCGACGTGCAGACGCCGAGCGACCCTCCGAACGACGCGCCGAGAGCGGCCCCGACGGCCGCGATCTCGTCCTCCGCCTGGAACGTGCGCACGCCGAAGCTCTTGTGGCGCGCGAGCTCCTCGAGGATCCCCGACGCGGGCGTGATCGGGTAGGCGCCCAGGAAGAGCGGCAGCCGGCTCTGGACGCTCGCGGCGATGAGGCCCATCGCCAGCGCCTGGTTCCCGGAGACGTTCCGGTACGTCCCCGGCGCGAGCTTCGCCGGCCGGACCTCGTAGCGGACCGCGAACTCCTCGGTCGTCTCCCCGAACGCGTAGCCGGCGCGAAACGCCTTGACGTTCGCCGCCGCGATCGCGGGCTTCGTCGCGAACTTGCGCTCGAGGAACGAGACGGTGTTCTCGGTGGGCCGGCTGTAGAGCCAGGACATGAGCCCGAGCGCGAACATGTTCTTCGAGCGCTCGGCCTCGCGGCGCGAGAGGTCGAACTCCTTCAGGGCTTCCAGCGTGAGCGACGTGAGCGGCACGGGCTGTACGCGGTATTCCTCGAGCGAGCCGTCCTCGAGCGGGTTCCCTTCGTAGCCCGCCTTCTGGAGGTTCCGGTCCGTGAAGGCGTCGGTGTTGACGATGATGGTGGCGCCGTTCGGGAGGCTCCCCAGGTTCGTCTTTAGCGCGGCCGGGTTCATTGCGACGAGGACGTCGGGTGCGTCGCCGGGGGTCAGGATGTCGTGGTCGGAGAAGTGGATCTGGAAGCCGGAGACGCCCGGGAGGGAGCCCGCCGGCGCCCGGATCTCGGCCGGGAAGTCGGGGAGGGTGGAAAGGTCGTTCCCGAGGGCAGCCGTCTCGCTCGTGAAGCGGCCCCCCGTGAGCTGCATCCCGTCCCCGGAGTCCCCCGCGAAGCGAATGACGACGCGGTCGCGCTGCTCGACCCGCTTGGCCATGTCAGGTCAGGTATAGCGCACCTGCCGGAGCGGAGGGCGCGCACTACGCGCGCGCCCCTTCGCGCAGGGCCGGGTAGAGCTCTCGGAAGCGGCCGTAGCCAGCCTCGTAGGTGGGGATCCAGCTCGGGTCGGGCTGCACGGTCGCCCGAACACGCACACAGGTCTCGACGGCCTCGTGCACGTCCGAGAAGACCCCGGCCGCGATGCCGCCGAGGAGGGCGGCTCCGTAGGCGGCCCCCTCCTCGACGGCGGTTCGCTCCAGCGGGAGCCCGAGTACCGACGCGACGATTCGGAGCCAGAGCTCGCTGCGCGCTCCACCTCCGGAGACGCGACCGACCTCGGGCCGCACGCCCAGGTCACGCAAGAGCTCGAGCGAGTCGCGCAGCCCGTAGGCGACCCCTTCGAGGACGGCGCGGACGAGCGCCCCGCGATCGTGGCGGAGCGAGAGGCCGACGAACGCGCCGCGCGCGTCGGGATCCGCGTGCGGCGTCCGCTCGCCGGCGAGGTACGGCACGAACGTCAGGCCCTCGGCGCCCGGCTCCCACTCCTCGGCCTCGGCAGCCAGGCGCGAGTACTCCTCGCCGGGCGCCAGGGCGTCGCGGAGCCACCCGAGCGAGCCTGCGGCCGAGAGCATGACTCCCATGGCGTGCCACCCGCCGGGGACGGCGTGGCAGAAGGCGTGGACACGGCCCTCCGGGTCGGCCGCGAACGCCGGCAGCGCGGCGAACACGACGCCTGACGTGCCGAGCACGACCGACAGCGGCCCCGGCCGGTCGACGCCGACGCCGAGCGCGCCCGCCGCCTGGTCGCCGGCGCCGGCCGCCACGGGCACGCCGTCTGGGGTCAGTCCCGAGACCGAGGGCGACTCGAGGACGGGCGGCAGCCACTCGGACGGCAGCTTGAGCGCCGCCATGAGCTCGTCGCTCCAGCGCCGGCCGGCGACGTCGAAGAGGAGCGTCCCGGACGCGTCGGCCGCGTCGGTTGCCCGTTCACCCGTCAGCCGCAGGCGCACGTAGTCCTTGGGCAGGAGCACGTATGCGATCCGGTCATAGATCTCGGGCTCGTGGCGCCGGAGCCAGAGGAGCTTCGGGGCGGTGAAGCCCGGGAGCGCCCGATTCCCCGTCAGCTCGATCAGCCGGGCAAGGCCGATCCGCTCCTCGATCTCGGCGCATTCGGCACCCGTGCGCTGGTCGTTCCAGAGGATGGCGGGCCGGAGGACGTCGCCGCGCGCGTCCAGTGCGACGAGCCCGTGCATCTGGCCCGCGAGCCCGATCCCGGCCGGGCGTTCGACCGCCAGCCCGGCGAGCGCCTCCTCGGTTGCCCGCCACCAGAGCTCGGGGTCCTGCTCGGCCCAGCCCGGCTTCGGAGTCGAGAGCGGGTAGTGCGCTTCCGCGCGGCCGACCACCTCGCCGCCGGGCGCGACCGCGAGCGCCTTGACGCCGGTCGTCCCGACGTCGAGCCCGATGAGGACCGTCACCTGGGAGCCGCGTTCACTCGCCGCCCATGGCCCCGTAGACGAGCTCGTAGGCGCGCACGGCGTCCTTCTCCATCTGCGCCTCGCGGAGCGCGGCGTCGTCGATTCGCGCCGCGATCGAGTCGATGAAGCGCCACTGGAGCACGCTCCGCTTGGTCGCGGCGACGGCGTCCTCGGTGTACGGGTACAGGTCAAAGCCGAGCCGCTCTCCGTTCTCCCCGTAGCCCGCGCGGCGGAACTCGATCGCGAGCTCGAGTGTCTCCATGAAGCGGGTGGCGCCGACCATGAGGTCGTCGTCGAACGTGCCCCAGCCCGAGTTCGCGTGCTGGTGGCCGAGCAGCCCCTCGGCGGCGAGCAGCGCGGCGTACTCGGCCAGGTTCTCGCCGTTCATGATCAGGTGCTGCCAGTCCATGTTCACCTTGACGTTGTCGAGGCCCTGGACCCTCAGCTTGTGGATCACGTGCAGCGTCATCCCCACGTTGCGCATGAAGATGTTCATCGCGGGCTCCGAGTTCTTGTGCTCGAGAAGAGCAGGATCCCGTGGTCGCGGCACCGCTCCGCCGCCTGGCCGATCCCGTCCAGGAGCCAGCCCCAGCTCTCGCGGTACGGCGTCTGGAACGGGTAGTTGTAGCCCTCGATCCCGGGCCAGATGATGAAGTGCGAGCCGAGCTCGCCGGCGAAGTCGATCGCGTCGAGGGTCCGCTTGACCGCCTCCGCGCGTGTCGCGTCGTCCGGCGACGCGAGCCCACCCCGTGCGAACCGGTGGTCGAGGTGGAGGCCCGTCGCCAGGCAATAGACGTCGTGCCCGGCGAGCGCGTCGCGCACCTCGTCCAGGTTCTCCTCGTTCAGCTCCTGCGGGTAATGGAACTCGTAGCCGTCCATTAGGTCGCCCAGGCCCTCGACCGCTCGGCGCACCCGCTGCACCGTCGTCTCGGCCGCCGCTTCAGGCTTGTAGCCGTTGGGGTTGAACCGGGTCACCATCGACCCGAGCGCCCAGATTCCGAGGCTCGTCTTCACCGGCGTTCCCTACCTCTCTCGCGATTGAAAACGGCGACGCGCCATGTTAAGGTCGCCCATCCGTTCCTTCATAACACTTCATTCTCTTTCATTCCACCCTGAGGTTCGGGAGTGAGTCAGGGAACGGAAGCGATTCCGCTCCGCCAGCGGCTTCGCGGCCTCGAGGCCCAGCCGCTTGCCCTCGCGGTGCGCGTCATCATCGTCGGCCTCGGCGTCTTCGTCCTCCTCTGGGTGCTCTTCCTCGCCCAGGACGCGCTCACGAAGGAGCCGCGCACGTTCATCGTCGTGCTTCTGAACGGGCTCACGCTCGCCGGTCTCTACTTCGTCGTGGCGAGCGGCTTCACGCTCATCTTCGGCCTCATGCGCGTGGTGAACATGGCTCACGGCTCCCTCTACATGCTGGCCGGCTTCTTCGCGTTCCAGCTCCAGAAGGAGATGACGGGCGGCGAGGCGACGTCGGCCTTCGGGACGTCGGAGGCTAGGCTCGGCGACTGGATCATCCCGCTCGCCGTCGCCTGTCTCGCCGTCGGGGCGATCGGGCTCGTCATGCAGCAGGTCTTCCTCCGCTGGAACCAGGGCCAGGACCTGCGCCAGGCGCTGATCACGATCGCGCTCTCGATCATCATCGCCGACCAGGCTGTCGCGCACTTCGGCGGCATCGCCGAGACGATCGCGCCGCCCGACAGCTTCCCCGAGAGCGTCGACCTCCACGTCTACGGGCTCTCGTATCCCTTCTTCCGCATCTTCGTCCTCCTGGTGGCGATTGTGGTCGGCCTCGGGCTCTGGGCGATGATCCAGCGGACGCGCTTCGGGATGATCGTGCGGGCGGGCGTCGACGACCGGAACATGGTCTCCGCGCTCGGGATCAACATCCAGCTCGTCTTCGCGAGCTCCTTCTTCCTCGGCGCGCTGCTCGCCGGGCTCGGCGGCGTGCTCGGCGGGACGATGATCTCGGTCGACAAGGCGAACGACACCCAGTACCTCCTCATCTCGCTCATCGTCGTGATCATCGGCGGCATGGGGAGCCTCGCGGGCGCCGCTATCGGCGCGCTCGCGCTCGGACTCGTGGACTCCTTCGGCGACGTCTACCTGCCGGCGGGCTACACGAACTACTCCGTGCTCCTTGTCTTCGGCCTGCTCGTGATCGTCCTCGCCGTGCGCCCGCTCGGCCTCTTCGGGCGGCCGGCATGAGAGCACCGGCCTTCACGTTCGAGCGTGCCCTCTGGTGGGGGCCCGCGGCGATCGCCCTCGTCATCCTCGCGCTCGGGCCGCTCATCTTCAGCGACTTCTACCTGAGCGCCGTCATCACCAAGGCCCTCTGGCTCGGGATCGCAGCGGCCAGCCTCATCTTCCTCGCCGCCTACGTCGGGATGGTGTCGCTCGGGCAGGTCGCGCTCTACGGCATCGCCGGCTTCACGATGGCGAACCTCGTCCAGGCGGACGGAGGCTCGACGGTCGCCTGGAACCCGTGGCTCGGAACGGTCGTCGGCATCCTGGTCTGCGTCGCGTTCGGGCTCTTCTTCGGCGCGATCTCGAACCGGAGCTACGGCATCTACTTCCTCATGATCACGCTCGCGCTCGCGGTCCTCACCTACTACTTCTTCGCCCAGGTGACGGAGCTCTCCGGCTTCGGCGGGGTGAACAACGTCGAGCGTCCCGGCATCGTGTCGAACCCGGTCGCAGACCCGGCCAATCTCTTCTACATCGCGCTCATCGCCTCGGCCGTCGTCTACGTGGTCATTCGCTACCTCGTCCGTTCCCCGTTCGGCCTCGCGCTCCAGGGGATCCGCGACGACCCCTCGCGCATGCGTGCGCTCGGCTACAACGTCCCGCTCCTGCGCATGCTCGCCTTCGGGCTCGGCGCGCTCGTCGCCTCGGTGGCCGGGATCCTCTCGGTCTGGTGGAACACCCGCATCTCGCCGGGGTCGATCGACCTGGCGCGGACGATCGACGTGCTCATCATCGCCGTCATCGGCGGGCTCTACCGCCTCGAGGGGGCCTGGGTCGGGGCACTCGTCTTCGTGGCCCTGGACAACTGGACGCGCGGCATCGACCTGATCGGTACCCGCTTCAATACCGTGATCGGCGTCGTCTTCCTCGCCATCGTCCTACTCTCACCGCGGGGGCTGATGGGGATCTGGGAGTCGATCACGGACTACACGGCTCGCCGCCTGAGGCGCGCCCGCACTGCCCAGTCGCCGGTTCGCCCGGCAGAAGTAACCGGACCGGCCCCAACCGAGTAGGAAACGAGCAGAGGAGGAGAGAGACGGATGCGAGACGGAAGCGAGAGCGGCAGGCTGCGGCTGTGGGCCCTGCTCGCCATGCTCGTCCTCGTCCTCGGAGCTCTCGCCGCGGGGTGCGGCGGGGACGACGACGACGGCGACGGCGAGGCGGCGGGCACGCAGGCCGAGACCTCGACCGGGGGCGGCGAGGAAGCGAGCGGCGAGCCGATCAAGATCGGCGTCTTCTCGAACAACGAAGGCGCGTTCGCGCCCTTCGAAGGCCAGACGTGGGGCGGGGCGATGCTCCCGCTCATCGAGCGCGGGGCGACACCCGTGAGCGGCGATCCGACCGAAGGCGTCGAGAACGCCGTCATCGCCGGACACCCGGTCGAGTTCGTGTACGGCGGCTCCGACTCGACCCCCGACAAGGCGGTCGAGGAGGCGCGGCGCCTCGTCGAGCAGGAGGAGGTCGACATCCTCGTCGGCCCCCTCTCCGGCGCCGAGGGCATCGCCGTTGCGAACTACTCGAAGGAGCAGCCGGGGACGACGTTCGTGAACGGCATCTCGGGCGCGCAGGACACGACGCTCAAGGTGCGATCCCCCAACTTCTTCCGCTTCCACAACGACGGCACGCAGTGGACGGCCGGCCTGGGCGACTACGCCTACAACGAGCTCGGCTGGCGGAACGTCGTCACGATCGGCGACGACTACGACTTCCCGTACTCGCAGATCGCGGGCTTCGTGGCCGAGTTCTGCTCGATCGGTGGCAACGTCACCGAGCGGCTCTGGCCGCCGCTCGGCGAGGAGGACTACTCCTCGTACATCACGCAGATCCCCGAGGACGTCGACGGCTTCTTCATGGGCGTCGGCGGCACCGGCACGGTCGCGTTCGTCAAGCAGTACGGCCAGCTCCGCGGCAACCTGGCCGACAGGATCATGGGCGGCGTCTTCATGACCGACCCGGTGATCCTCAAGGAGCTGGGCAGCCAGGTGGAAGGCGTCGTCACCGCCGGGATGACCTCGGGTGACTCGCAGGAGCCCGCGTACCTCGAGTACGCGCAGGGCCTGGCCGACGCCTATCCCGACCTCGAGGGCACGGCCTCGAGCGTGTTCGCCTACGGCTACTACACGGCGATGGAGGCGATCGCGCAGGGGCTCGAGGAGGTCGACGGCGATCTCTCGGACGACCATGCGGCCTTCCGCGAGGCGCTCACGAACCTCGAGCTCGACGCCCCGCTCGGGACGATCGTGCTCGACGAGAACCGCCAGGCGATCATGGACAACTTCCTCCAGCAGATCGTCGCGGACAACACCGGGGACGGCGTCCCCGACGTGAAGACCCTCAAGAGCATCCCGGAGGTCGATCAGACGTTCGGTGGCTTCTTCAGCCCCGAGACGCCGTCGCCCGACCGGGAGAACCCGGCGTGCGAGAAGGCCGATCCTCCACCGTGGACGCAGCAGGGCGGGGGCGGCTAGGTACCTGAGTCGACAGCGCTGATGACCGCAACTGCACCGACCGCCGAGAGCGTCGCGCCGATCCTCCGTCTGCGGAAGGTCGGCCGGCGCTTCGGCGGCGTGCAGGCGGTGCGCGACGTCGACCTGGCGGTCGCTCCCGGCGAGCGGCGCGCCATCCTCGGGCCGAACGGCGCCGGCAAGACGACGCTCTTCAACGTCATCTCGGGCGAGTTCCCGCCGACCTCCGGGACGATCGAGCTGTTCGGCCGGGACGTCACGCATCTTCCGTCACGCAAGCGGTGCCGGCTGGGCCTCACCCGCACGTTCCAGAAGTCGCGCCTCTTCCTCGGCCTGAGCGTGGCGGACAACCTCTACCTCGCCGTCCTGGGCGTCCGCGAGGGCCATCTTCGGCCGATCCGGACCTCGAAGGACGTCGAGATGCGCGAGCAGGCCCGCGGGCTGGCGAGTGCCGTCGGGCTGGAGGCCCGCCTCGACACGCTCGTCGGCTCGCTCTCGCACGGCGAGCAGCGCCAGCTCGAGGTCGGGATGGCCCGGGCCGGCGACCCGAAGCTGATGATGCTCGACGAGCCTGCGGCGGGGCTCTCCCGCGGGGAGCGGATCGCGCTCACCGAGCTCCTGCTGGCGCTCGATCCGTCGATCACCCTCATCCTGATCGAGCACGACATGGACGTTGCGCTCCGCGTCGCCGAGCGGGTGACGATGATGCACGAGGGTCGCGTGGTCGTACAGGGGACGCCGGCCGAGATCCGGGCGAACACGCTCGTCCACGACCTCTACCTGGGGAGCAGCTTCGCCGGTGAGTGACCCCAGCGCCGAAGCGTCATCATGAAACCGGTTCTCGCGATCGAGCACCTGGACGCCTACTACGGCTCCGCGCACATCCTCCAGGACGTGGGGTTCGAGGTCGGCGCCGAGCCCGTGGCGATCATCGGTCGGAACGGCATGGGCAAGAGCACGCTCTGCCAGTCGATCATGGGCCTCGTCCCCTCCGTGAAGGGGTCGATCATCTTCCAGGGCGAGGAGATCCTCGGCCGGGCGCCGTACCGGATCGCGGGCGCCGGGATCGGGTTCGTGCCGCAGGGACGGCGGCTCTTTCCCTCCCTCTCGACGGACGAGCATCTCCGCATGCTCGGCTCGCGGAACGGCGGGCGCTGGAGCGCCGACTCGATCTACGAGCTCTTCCCCCGCCTGGCCGACCGGAAGGGGATCTCGGCCGCGCAGCTCTCCGGCGGGGAGCAGCAGATGCTCGCCATCGGGCGGGCCCTCCTTCTCAACCCGACGCTCCTCGTCATGGACGAGCCGTCCGAGGGTCTTGCCCCGGCGGTCGTCGAGCAGCTGATCGAGACGATGCGAAGGATCGTCGAGGAGGGAACGGGTCTCCTCCTCGTGGAGCAGAATCTCGGCGTCGCCACCTCGGTGGCCCAGCGCCAGCTCGTGATGGTCGCCGGGCGGATCGCCGCGGAGACGACCGCGGAGGCTCTTCTCGCCGACGCCGGTGCGCAGCAGCGCTACCTCGGGGTCATGACGGTCGAGGAGGAGTAGTGCCCCTTCCAGCAATCCACGTCGGCCTCTCGCCCGCGATCACGCTTCGCCAGGAACCACCCTCGCCCTTGCAAAGGCGAGCAGCCTTGGCTGCGGACGAGTGCGGCCCCTGGCTTGGTGCTCGCGACCGAGAGACTCGACAAGATCACTGGAAGGGGCACCAGTGACGCCGACGGTTGCGCTCTTCGGGACGCTCGATACGAAGGGGCAGGAGTACGAGCTCTTTCGTGAACGCGTGCGTGCGCACGGCGCCGACGTCGTGCTCGTCGACGTCGGCGTCCTCGGCGAGCCCTCGGTGACGCCGGACGTCACGCGTGCGGAGGTGGCCGCCGCGGCCGGCGAGGACGTCCGGGCGCTCGCGGCCGCCGGCGATCGCGGCGAGGCAGTCGCGGCCATGGCGCGCGGGGCGGCCGAGACGGCGAGGCGGCTCCACGCCGAAGGCCGGCTCGACGCGATCGCAGGGCTCGGCGGCTCCGGGGGCTCGGCGATCGTGACCGAGGCGATGCGCGCACTCCCGGTCGGCGTGCCGAAGCTGATGGTCTCGACCCTCGCGTCCGGGGACACACGCCCGTATGTCGGCGCCGTGGACGTGACGATGATGTACTCGGTCGTCGACATTGCCGGGCTGAACCAGGTTTCGCGGCGGATCATCGGGAACGCCGCGGGTGCGATCGCCGGCATGGCCTCCGCCGAGCCCCAGGCGGCCGACGAGGAGAGACCGCTCGTCGGCGCGACGATGTTCGGGGTTACGACGCCGTGCGTGACGCGGGCGCGCGAGCGGCTGGAGGAGCTGGGCTACGAGGTTCTCGTCTTCCACGCGACCGGCACCGGCGGGCGCTCCATGGAGGCGCTCGTCGAGGGCGGGTTCATCGCCGCCTCGCTCGACGTGACCACGACGGAGCTCGCGGACGAGCTCGTCGGCGGCGTCCTCTCCGCCGGCCCCGACCGCCTGGAAGCGGCGGGCGCGGCTGGGATCCCACAGGTCGTATCGCTCGGCGCGCTCGACATGGTCAACTTCGGCCCCGCCGACACGGTGCCTGAGCGGTTCAGGCAGCGGAACCTCTACGTCCACAATCCGACCGTCACCCTCATGCGCACGACGCCGGAGGAGTGCGCCGAGCTGGGCCGGACGATCACGCGGAAGCTGAACGCCGCCGCCGGTCCCGTCACGCTCTTCGTTCCGCTGCGCGGCGTCTCGGCGATCGCCGTCGAGGGCCAACCCTTCCACGACCCGGCCGCGGACGAAGCGCTCGTCGGCGCGCTCCGGGAAGGCCTCGACGACTCGGTGGACGTGCGGGAGCTCGATCTCGACATCAACGACCCCGCCTTCGCGGAGGCGATGGCCGACCGCCTCCACGAGCTCGTGCGCGAGCGAGAGGGAGTGCGCGCGTGACGCGGGCCGAGGCACTCGAGCGCTTGCGCGCGCAGGTCGAGTCAGGCCGCCCGGTGATCGGCGCCGGTGCGGGGACGGGGCTCTCGGCCAAGTGCGCCGAGGCGGGCGGAGCCGACCTGATCATCGTCTACAACTCGGGCCGCTACCGGATGGCCGGGCGCGGCTCGCTCGCCGGGCTCCTCCCCTACGGCGACGCCAACGCGATCGTGGTCGAGATGGCGGCGGAGGTGCTGCCGATCGTGCGGGAGACGCCGGTGCTCGCCGGGGTCTGCGGCACCGATCCGTTCCGGCTCATGCCCGTCTTCCTGCGCGAGCTCGCCGCGCTCGGGTTCTCGGGCGTCCAGAACTTCCCCACCGTCGGGCTCTTCGACGGCACCTTCCGCGCCAACCTGGAGGAGACCGGCATGGGTTACGGCCTCGAGGTGGAGATGATCCGTGCCGCGCGCGAGCTCGACCTGCTCACTGCGCCGTACGTCTTCGACGAGGCGAGCGCGCGGGCGATGGCCGAGGCGGGCGCGGACGTCCTCGTCCCGCACATGGGCCTCACGACCTCGGGGACGATCGGTGCGCAGACGGCGATCACGCTCGACGAGGCGGTGGAGCGGGTGCAGGCGATGCACGACGCCGCGACGGAGGTCGATCCGGAAGATCCTCGTCCTCTGCCACGGCGGGCCGATCGCGGCGCCGGACGATGCCGCCTACGTCCTCGAGCGCACCAGCGGCGTCGTCGGCTTCTTCGGCGCCTCCAGCATGGAGCGCCTCCCTACCGAGGTCGCGCTGACCGAGACCATGCGGCGCTTCAAGGCGATCCCGACGAAAGGAGCGGCCGTTGCCGGCGGTTGACCCGAACGCGATCCCGACGCAGACCTTCGACTGGGGCTCGATCAAGTGGCTCGTCTCGCCCGAGGGTGAGCCGGGCGCCGGCATCACGTTCGGCGAGGTCGTGCTGCTCCCGGGCAAGGGGCACGACCGGCACAACCATCCCGAGTCGGAAGAGATCCTCTACGTGCTCTCCGGTGAGGGCGAGCAGATGGTCGACGACGGCGACCCGTTCCCGGTCCGTGCCGGCGACACGATCTACGTCCCGACTGCGATCTTCCACTCGACCCGCAACACGGGCTGGGAGCCGATGCGGCTGCTCGCGCTCTACAACCCCGCCGGAGCCGAGAAGGCGCTCGCAGGCCTGCCCGACTTCCGTGAGGAGCCCGCAGGCGTGGTTCCGACTTGGTCGCGCGCATGACGACGTTCGCGGTCGAGGAGCTCGTGCGCGACCTGGGCGAAGCCGTCGGCGAGGAACGGCTCGTCTCGGACCGGGACCGGCTCGACGAGTACACCGCGGACACGTACTGGAAGGCGCTCGCCGCGCGTGCGGCCGGCGCGCCCCTCGGCCGGCCCGATGTCGTCGTCGTTCCCGGCTCGGACGACGAGGTCGCGGCCGCGATCCGCGTTGCCAACCGGCTCCGCGTGCCCGTCGTCCCGTGGGGCGGCGGGTCCGGGAGCCAGGGCGGCGCCGTGCCGACCGAAGGCGGGATCGTGCTCGACCTGACCGCGCTCGACCGAATCGTCGAGGTGGACGAGGAGTCCCTCACGGTGACCGCGGAGGCCGGCGTCAACGGCCAGCGCCTCGAGCAGGAGCTGAACGAGCGCGGCCTCATGCTCCCGCACTACCCCGCGTCGGTGGATCTCGCGACCGTCGGGGGGTACGTCGCGGCGCGCGGCTCCGGCGTGCTCTCGACCCGCTACGGGAAGATCGAGGACCTCGTCCTCACGCTGCGGGTCGTGCTTCCGACCGGGGAGATCGTGGACACGGTCGCGGTGCCACGCCACGCCGTCGGCCCCGAGCTGACGCAGCTGTTCGTCGGTTCGGAGGGGACGCTCGGGCGTGATCACGCGCGCGACGCTGCAGCTCGCGCCGCTCCCGGCCGTCCGCCGCTTCGAGGCCGTCACGTTCCCGCTCGGTCGGCGCCGGAATCCGCGCCGTGCGCGGCGCGCTCGCGCGCGGCCTCCGTCCTTCGGTCGTGCGGATGTACGACGAGATCGCGACGCGCGAGACCCTGGGTCCCGTCGTCCGCGAGGAGCTCGACGGCGTGGCCACGATCTTCGCGTTCGAGGGCGAGCCGCCGGTCGTCGACGCGGAGGTGGACCGCATGCTCGAGCTCGCCCGGGAGGCAGGCGCGACGACACTGCCCGGCGGCCTCGGCGAGACGTGGTGGCGGCGCCGCTACGAGTTCTACAAGCCGCCGCACCACCCCGAGCTCCCGTCCATCTGGGGCACGATCGAGGCGGTCGCAACCTACCGCCGGATCGAGGACGTCTACCGGGCCGTGCGCGAGGCGATGGCGCCCTACGAGCGGGACGGCCTCACGATGAAGATCCACCTCAGCCACTGGTACCCGTGGGGGACGATGATCTACGGCCGCTTCGTCGTCCGCGACGGCGGCCCGGACGCGCTCTCGCTCCACGACCGAATCTGGGAGGACGGCGTGCGGGCGATCCTCTCCGCTGGCGGGATCATCAACGACCACCACGGCATCGGGCTCAAGCTCGCGCCGTACATGCGCGCCCAGCACGGGGCTGCGCTCGACACGTTGCGGCGACTCAAGGAGGTGCTCGACCCGAACGGGATCATGAACCCCGGCAAGCTGGGCCTGTAGTTCGACGAGGAGGAGGCGCTCATGGCGCTCAAGGTGGCGATGCACAACTGGATGCGGCCGGAGCCGATCGAGACGACGATCTCGCGGCTTGCGCGTGCCGGCTACGACGGGATCGAGATCGCCGGCGAGCCCGCCGTGTACGACGCTGGCGAGGTGCGCGCGCTGCTCGAGGAGCACGGCCTCGAGTGCTGGGGCTCGGTGACGCTCATGGTCGGCGGCCGCGACCTCCTGCACGAGGACAAGTACGTCCGCATCGGGTCGATCCAGTACGTGAAGGACACGATCGACCTGATCGACGCGCTCGGCGGGAAGATCCTCACCGTCGTCCCGTCCACGGTCGGGAAGATCGTGCCGATGGCCTCGCCCGAGGACGAGTGGCGCTGGGCGGTCGAGAGCCTGAAGGAGTGCCAGGCGTACGCCGAGCAGAAGGGCGTCCGGCTCGCGCTCGAGCCGCTGAACCGTTTCGAGACGTACTTCCTGAACCGCCACGACCAGGCGCTCGCGCTCGCGGAGGACGTCGGCGGCGACTGCGGCGTCTGCCTCGACGTCTTCCACATGAACATCGAGGAGGCCGACTGGGCCGAGGCGCTCCGGATCTCCGCCGACAAGCTCGTCGACGTCCACGTCGCGGACAACAACAGGCTCCCGTGCGGCCAGGGCGCGTTCGACTGGGCCGCGTTCGCGCGGACGCTGGACGAGATCGGCTACGACGACTACCTGACGGTCGAGTTCGTCGTCCCGGTCGACCGCAGCCGGATCTCCCAGCGCACCGAGATCGGCGACGCGTCCGAGGCGGAGGCCAGCGTCGGTCTCGAGCAGTTCCTGCGCGACCACGGCACGGGCGCCGTCCCCGACGAGCTCTACGACCGCTACGTCCAGGAGTCGATCGACGAGCTGCGCAAGCACATCGGCGCACGGCAGACGGCGACGGCCTGATGGTCGACCGATGAAGCTTCCGTCCTACAACCTGGCCGACCTGGCGCCGCCCGATCTCCAGGCGTACCTGGCCGAGAAGGACATCGTCATGGTCCCGATCGCGAGCATGGAGCAGCACGGGCCGCACCTCCCGCTCGCGACGGACACGATCCAGGCGGACGAGATCACGCGGCGCGCCGCCGAGCGGGCGCAGGTGCTCTACACGCCCTGCGTCTGGTTCGGGTACTCGCCGCAGCACATGTACGCGCCCGAGGAGGGGACGGGGACGATCACGATCCGCTCGCAGGTCCTCCTCGAGGTCTACCGCGACGTCGCCCGCTCGCTCATCCACCACGGATTCAACCGGATCGTGTTCGTGAACAACCACGGCTCGAACACGAAGATCATCGACCCGCTCCTGCGGCGGATCCGCTACGAGACGGGAGCGTTCGTGACCATGTCCAAGCTCTACGCCGAGCGCTACCTCGGTCTCATCGACGACGTGATGGAGAACCCGCCCGAGGAGACGCCGGGCTGGCACTCGAGCGAGCTCGAGACGGCACAGGTGATGGCGCACGACGAGCGGCTCGTCCGCATGGATCGCGCCGTGAACCAGAAGGTGAAGAAGCCGGACTGGTTCCCGGACACGTTCGTGAAGCTCGACGGCGCGCCCGAGGTCGAGTTCCAGGGCTACCAGTACTTCCTCTTCCCGACCGACCACGCGGACTTCACGCCGAGCGGCGTCATCGGCAACCCGTTCCGTGCGACCGCCGAGAAGGGCGAGGAGACCTACGAGCGCTACGCGCAGCACCTCGCCGACGCGCTCGTCGAGTTCCAGAAGGTGCCCGTGGAGGTGCACACGCGGGAGTGGCGCGACCGCGCGTGAGCTCGTGAGGGAAACGCCCGGTATCGCGCTCATCGGGACGCTCGACACGAAGGGGCGCGAGATCGAGTATGTCCGCCGCCGCCTGCGCGACGCTCGGCGCCGACCCGATCGTCGTCGACTCCGGGATCCTCGGCGAGGCCGAAGAGTGCGTCGCGGACGTCTCGCGCGCCGAGGTCGCCCGCGAGGGCGGGCACGAGCTCGATGAGATCCGCACGGCGGGCAGCCGTGGCAAGGCGGTGGAGCTCATGGAGAAGGGCGTCCGCGCCGTATGCCTCAGGCTCTGGCTCGAAGGGAAGCTCGACGGCGCGCTCTGCCTCGGCGGCGCGGAGGGGGCGATCCTCGGCGCCGCGGCAATGCGTGCGCTTCCGGTCGGCGTGCCGAAGCTGATCGTCTCGCCGAGCGCGTCGGGGCGCCGCGCTTCGCCCCGTTCGTGGGCGAGAGCGACATCCTCGTCCAGCACTCGGTCGTGGACATCCTCGGCCTGAACCCGATCGCGCGCGCCGTCTTCGACAACGCGGCGGCGGCCGTCGTGGGGATGGCACGTGACGCCGGGCGGCCGGTCGAGGCGATGGACGGCCGGAGCGTCGGCATCACGATGCTCGGTCACACGACGCCCGCGGTCATGCACGTCCGTACCGTCCTCGAGCAGGCCGGGCACGAGCCGGTCATCTTCCACGCGAACGGCGTCGGCGGCCCGGCGATGGAGAACCTCGCCGCCGCGGGCGCGCTCGCCGGCGTGATCGACTACACGCTCTCCGAGCTCGCCAACTCTCTCCTGGACGGGCTGCACGCGACCGGCCCGGACCGCCTCCGGGTCGCCGGTTCGCATGGCCTGCCGCAGGTGGTCGTCCCAGGGTGTGCGGACTTCTTCAACCAGGGCGCGCCGGACACGGTCCCGGAGCGCTACCGGGGCCGGCGGAGCTACTACCACAACCCGGTCGCGACTCTCGTTCGCCTCGAGCCGGACGAGATGGCCGAGCTCGGGCGCGTCGTCGCCGAGCGCCTCAGCGAGGCGCGCGGCCCGTCGAGGTCCTCGTCCCCACCCGCGGGTTCTCGCTCGCGGACGTGGAGGGCGGCGACCTCTGGTACCCCGAGGCGGACGCGGCGCTCGTCGAGGCGCTCGCCCTCGGTCTCCGGCCCGATATCCGCCTCGAGCTCGTCGAGACCCACGTCAACGATCCGGCGTTCGCGGCGCTCGTCGCGGAGCGGTACCTCGCGCTCGTCGCTGCGCCGACCTCGACGGCATGAGCGTGCGGGCGGTGCCGGCCGACCTCCGCCGCGCGAAGATCCTCGAGCGTATCCAGCGCGACGGCGGCGCCTCCATCAGCGATCTCGCCCGCGACCACGGCGTCTCTCCGATCACCGTGCACCGCGACCTGGAGCGGCTTGCCGCGGAGGGGCTGATCGAGCGCGTCCACGGCGGCGCGCGACCACCCGGCGGCGCGACCCGGCTCCGGGTTCCGACGGACTGGGCGAAGCGGCTCCGGCAGGGACGCCCCGAGAAGGAGGCGATCGCCGCCGCGGCGGCCGAGTTCGTCGAGGACGGCTCCACGGTCTTCGTCGACTCGTCGACGACCAGCCTCGCGCTCGCGCGCTTCCTCGAGCGCCACCCGCCGCGGGCGCTGACGCTCGTGACGAACTCGCCCGCGATCGCGCTCGAGCTCCACTCCCAGTCGATCCACGTCGTCGTCACGCCGGGAGAGGTCGACCAGACGCTCAGGATGATCGGCGGCCGCTGGGCGGCCGAGTTCCTCGCCGGGCTGAACATGGAGACGTCGTTCGTCTCCGCCGGTGGGATCACGCTCGAACAGGGGCTGACCACCACGCGGCGCGCACTCGCGGACACGCTCCAGGCGGCGACGGCGTCGTCCGCGAGAACGATCGGCCTCATGGACTCCTCGAAGTTCGGCATCGCCGCGCTGCTCGCAATCGCGCGGGCCGAAGACCTCGATGCGCTGGTCGTCGACGACGGCCTGCCCGTCGATACCGCCGCCGCCTACGAGGCGGCCGGCGTCAACCTCGTCGTCGCCGCGCGCGAAGTCGGTCCCCGTCCATTACCGCCTGAAAGGAAGACACATGGCCCGTCCCGTCACGCTCTTCACCGGCCAGTGGGCCGACCTGCCGCTCGAGGAGCTCGCCGCCAGGGCGGGCGAATGGGGGTTCGACGGCCTCGAGCTCGCCTGCTGGGGGGACCACTTCGACGTCCAGGCCGCGCTCTCCGACGAGAGCTACACGGACGGCCGCTGGGAGATCCTGAAGCGGCACGGCCTTCAGTGCTTCGCGATCTCGACGCACCTCGTGAGCCAGGCGGTCTGCGACCCCATCGACGCGCGCCACGGCGCCGTCCTGCCGCCGCACGTCTGGGGGGACGGCGACCCCGAGGGCGTCCGGCAGCGGGCGGCGGAGGAGGTGGCCGACACGGCGCGGGCGGCGGCGAAGCTCGGCGTCCGGCAGGTGAACGGCTTCACCGGCTCGAGCATCTGGCACCAGCTCTACTCGTTTCCGCCCAACGACTTCGCGGAGATCGAGGCGGGCTACCGGGACTTCGCCGATCGCTGGAACCCGATCATGGACGTCTTCGACGAGGAGGGCGTCCGCTTCGGCCTCGAGGTGCACCCGACCGAGATCGCCTACGACTTCGTGACGACGCGGCAGGCCCTCGCTGCGATCGACCGTCGCGAGGCCTTCGGGATCAACTTCGACCCGAGCCACTTCGCGCACCAGTTCCTCGACTCCGCGGCCTTCGTCCAGGAGTTCGCCGACCGGATCTACCACGTGCACGTGAAGGACTCGCGCAAGCGGCTGGACGGGCGATCGAGCATCCTCGGCGGGCATCTGAACTTCGGCGAGGTGGGGCGCGGCTGGGACTTCGTCTCACCCGGCCACGGCGACGTCGATTTCGAGGAGCTCTTCCGCGCGCTCAACCTGGTCGGCTACGAGGGCCCGCTCTCGGTCGAGTGGGAGGACGCCGGGATGGACCGCGAGTGGGGCGCCCCCGACGCGCTCCAGTTCGTCCGGCGCACCGACTTCGCACCGTCCGCCGTGGCCTTCGACGCCGCCTACGCGAGGGAGGAGCGATGAGCGAGGAGAAGCAGGTCGGCTTCGTCACCATGGGTGCCGCGGCCGGCGCCGCCGACATCCGGGCGATCGGGGTCGGGATGCTCGGCTACGCCTTCATGGGCAAGGCGCACTCGAACGGCTACCGGAAGCTCGCGTACATGACGTGGCCGCCGCCCCTCGTTCCGCGTCTCGTCGCCGTCGCGGGGCGAAACGAGGAGGCGGTGGCGGAAGCTGCTCGCCGCTACGGGTTCGAGGGCTACGTGACCGACTGGCGCGAGCTCGTGGCGATGGACGAGATCGAGCTCTTCGACAACTCGGGCCCGAACAACCTCCACGCCGAGCCGACCGTCGCCGCCGCCGAGGCGGGCAAGCACGTGGTCTGCGAGAAGCCGCTCGCCCGCACCGCCGACGAGAGCTACGACGTGTGGCAGCGGGTCGCCGCGACCGGCGTGAAGCACATGTGCGCCTTCAACTACCGCTTCGTCCCGGCCGTCCGCCTCGCGCGGGAGATGCTGGAGGCGGGAGAGCTGGGCGAGATCTACCACTTCCGCGGGCGCTACCTGCAGGAGTGGGGCGACGTCGACGACGACGTCTGGCGCTTTCACCGCGACGCCGCCGGCTCGGGGGCCCTCGGCGACCTCGGCGCGCACGTGATCGATCTCGCCCGGTACCTCGTCGGCGAGGTCGAGTCCGTCAGCGGGACGACCCGGACGTTCAAGGAAGGCCGCGACGTCGACGACGCGTTCGAGGCCGTGGTCGAGTTCGAGGGCGGCGCGCTCGGCACACTCGAGGCGTCGAGGTTCTGTGCCGGCCGCAAGAACGCCTTCGCCTGGGAGATCAACGGCTCGAAGGGCTCGATCGCCTTCGACCTCGAGCGGCTGAACGAGCTCCAGGTGTACCTGGGGGACTCGAAGCCCGGCGAGCGCGCCCAGGGCTTCCGCAGCGTGCTGGTCTCCGAGGCCGACCACCCCTTCTGGGAGCACTGGTGGCCGCACGGGCACATCATCGGCTGGGAGCACACCTTCGTCCACGAGCTGCATCACTTCCTGCGGGCGATCGCCGAGGACGGAGATGTCGCGCCGCACGGAGCGACCTTCGAGGACGGCTATCGCGCCGCCGAGATCTGCGACGCGATCGTCCGTTCAGGCGAGTCGGGTGCCCGGGAGCGGGTGACCTACCGCTGAGGGAGGCGCGGCTCAACCGCCTCTTCGCGGCCGACGGACGGTGCTTCGACGTCGCCGTCGACCACGGCCTCTTCGGGGAGGAATCCTTCCTCGCCGGGATCGAGGACATGGAGAGCGTCGTGCGGACGCTCATCGAGGCCGGGCCGGACGCGATCCAGCTCTCGCCGGGCGAGGCTCCGCTCCTCCAGGCCCGGCCGGGTCGCAAGCCGGCGCTCGTCCTGCGGACCGACGTCGCGAACGTCTACGGCCGCGAGGGCGTCCAGCGGGAGGAGCTCTTCAGCCACCTCCTCGAGGACGTCGTCGAGCGGGCGGTCCGGCTCGACGCCGCCTGCGTGGTCGTGAACCTGCTGCTCGTGCCCGACCGCGCCGACCTCCTTCGCGAGTGCGTCGAGAACATCTCGGAGCTCCGCGCCGCCTGCGACGAGCCGGCGATGCCGCTCATGGTCGAGCCCCTGGTGATGCGTCCCGGCGCGGGCGGGTACGAGGTCGACGGCGATCCGGCGAAGATCGTCCCGCTCGTGCGCCAGGCGGTCGAGCTCGGCGCCGACGTCGTCAAGGCCGATCCGACCGACGACCTCGCCGAGTACGGACGGGTGATCGAGGCAGCCGGGTGGGCGCCCGTGCTCGTGCGCGGCGGCGGCCGGGTCCCGGACGGGGAGATCCTCCGTCGCACCGAGGCGGTGCTCGAGCAGGGAGCCGCCGGCATCGTCTACGGACGAAACGTCATCCAGCACGACGATCCGACCTGGATCACGCGCGCTCTCATGGCGGTGGTGCACGAGGGAGCGACGGCGGAGGACGCCCTCGCGACGCGTGTCCAGTCCTAAACGGGTTCCTCGGGTCGTTCGGCGTCGGGATCGTCGGCGGCGGCCTCATGGGCCGCGAGTTCGCGAGTGCCGCCGCACGCTGGAATCACCTGGACGACCTCGGTGTCAGGCCCGCGGTCGCGGCGGTCTGCGACGTGAACCCGGACGTGCTCGCGTGGTACGAGCGGTTCGACCCGGCGCCGCGCCTCGTCTCCGACTACCGGGACCTCCTCGGGGACGAGACGATCGAGGCCGTCTACTGCGCGGTTCCGCACCACCTCCACGAGGAGGTCTACGTCGCCTGCCTCGAGGCGGGCAAGCATCTGCTCGGCGAGAAGCCGTTCGGGATCGACCTGCCCGCGAACGAGCGGATCTCGGAGGCGATCGCGCGGCACCCGGAGCTCCTCGTCCGCTGCTCGTCGGAGCTCCCGTTCTACCCCGGCGGCCAGCGGGTCGCGCGCTGGATCGCGGAGCGCAGTTTCGGCCGTGTCCTCGAGGTCCGGTCGCTCTTCCTCCACTCGAGCGACCTCGACCCGGAGAAGCCGATCAACTGGAAGCGCCGGGCCGAGCTGAACGGCGAGTACGGCTGTCTCGGCGACCTCGGGATGCACGCGCTGCACCTGCCGCTCCGCGCCGGCTGGATGCCGCGGAACGTGCGGGCCGTGCTGTCGGATGTCGTCACCGAGCGGCCCGACGGCCACGGCGGCCTCGCTCCCTGCGACACGTGGGACAACGCCGTCCTCCTCTGCGAGGCCGAAGACGACGGCATGCCGTTCCCGCTCAGGATCGAGACGAAGCGAATCGCTCCCGGCGAGACGAACACCTGGACGATCGAGGTCGACGGGATGGACGGGTCGATCGCGTTCACGACCAAGCAGCCGAAGACCCTGCGCTGGATGGAGTACGAGCCGGGCGACGCTCAGGCGTGGCGGGTGCTCGACCTCGGCTCCGAGTCGGCCTATACGACGATCACGGGCGCGATCTTCGAGTTCGGCTTCTCCGACGCGATCCTCCAGATGTGGGCGGCCTTCCTCGACGAGTTGGCCCACGGGCGGGACGGCATGCGCCAGCCGTTCTACTGCGTGACGCCGGAGGAGGCTGCAGCGACGCACCGGATCTTCACCGCCGCCCTCGAGTCACACGCGCAGGCCTCCGTCGTGGCCGTCGCCGCGTGAGCCCTGACGTCGTCTGCGTCGGCATCCTCGTCGCCGACGCGATCGCGCGGCCGGTGGACGACCTTCCGGAGGCGGGTACTCTCGCCTACGTCGACGAGATCACCCTCCGGGGCGGCGGGTGCGCGCTGAACACGGCCACCGTGCTTCGCCGGCTCGGCCTGGAGGTCGCGCTCGCCGGCAAGGTCGGCGCGGACGCCCTGGGCGACTTCCTCGTCGGCCTCGCGGACGAGCGCGGGCTCGACCGGACGGGCCTGCTCGTGGATCCCGAGGCGGCGACGTCCGCGACGGTCGTCCTCGTCGACGGCACGGGCGAGCGCACCTTCCTCCACGTGCCGGGCGCGAACGCACGCCTATTCCGGCACGAGCTTGACCCGGAGGTCCTGTACGCCGGCCGGGCGCTCCACCTCGGCGGCGCTCTCGTGCTGCCGGCCCTTGACGGTGAGCCTGCCGCATCGCTCCTCGCCGCCGCGCGAAGCCGAGGGATCCTGACGAGCATGGACCCGGTCTGGGATCCGAGCGGCCGCTGGGATCTCGTCGAGCCCGCACTCCCGCACGTCGATGTCTTCACCCCGAGCCTCGCCGAGGGCCGCGCGATCACGGGCGAGGCCGAGCCGGGCGCCGTGGCTGCCGCGTTCCGAGCCCGCGGCGTCGGGACGGTCGCACTGACGATGGGCGCGCGGGGCGCGTACATCGACGGCGAGGGCTTCACGGGATTCCTTGGCGGCCACGAGGTCGAGGCGGTCGACGGGACCGGGTCGGGCGACGCCTTCGCGGGCGGCCTGGTGTACGGCCTGCTCGCGGACTGGCCGCTCGAGCGGGCGGCACGCCTTGCCAACGCGTTGGGCGCGCTCGCGGTCACGGCGGTCGGCGCGACCGAGGGTGTCCGTGACCTCGACGAGGCGCTCGCGCTCGCCTCGGCTTGACGGAGTACGCTCGCGCGCGTGCAGCGGGTCGCCGCGACGCGGTACGTCACGCCGCTCCGCGAGGGCGGGTCGCTCCCTGCGATCGTCGAGGCGACGGACGACGGGCTCTACGTCCTCAAGTTCCGCGGCGCCGGCCACGGGGCGAAGGCGCTCGTCGCCGAGGTGGTCGCCGGCGAGCTCGGCCGGGCGCTCGGGCTCTCGGTTCCAGAGCTCGTGCTTGTCGAGCTCGACCCCGCGATCGGCCGCGCCGAGCCCGACCCGGAGATCCAGGATCTCCTGCTCGGCAGCCCGGGGCTCAACCTCGGCGTCGACTTCCTGCCGGGAGCGCTGCCGTTCAGCCCCGCCGCCGGCCCGCCGCCGGACGGCGACCTCGCCGCCGACATCGTCTGGTTCGACGCCCTCGTCACGAATGTCGACCGGACGCCGCAGAATCCCAACCTGCTCACCTGGCACGGGCAGCTCTGGCTGATCGACCACGGCGCGGCGCTCTACTTCCACCACGCGCTCGACCATCCCGTCGACCACGAGCGCGGACGGTTCGAGTCCATCCGGGATCACGTGCTCCTCCCGTACGCGTCCTCGATCGCCGACGCCGACGCTCGGCTCGCGCCGCGCGTGTCGGGCGAGGTGCTCGAGGCAGTCGCGGGCGAGATCCCGGACGCCTGGCTCGACGGCGAGGACCGGCAGATGTACGTGGACTACCTCGCCGGCCGGCTCGAGGAGCCGCGGGAGTTCGTCGTCGAGGCAGAGGCCGCCCGTGGATAGCCCGTTCTCGTATGCCACGTTCCAGCTGGTCCCGCGAGTCGAGCGCGGCGAGCGGATCAACGTCGGCGTGGTCCTCTTCGCTGCGCCGCTCAAGTACCTGGCCGCGCGAACAGCGCTCGACGAGGAGCGGGCCACTGCGCTCTGGCCGGAGCTCGATCTCGAGGAGGTCCGAGCGCACCTCCGCGCGCTCGAGCGGGTCGCAGCGGGCGACGAGTCGGCGGGCCCGATCGCGCGGCTCGACGCGCAGCAGCGATTCCACTGGCTCGTCGCGCCGTCGAGCACGATCATCCAGCCCTCGGCGGTGCACACGGGCCTCTGCGACGATCCGGGGCATCAGCTCGACCGGCTCTTCCGCGACCTCGTGGAGTAGACGCACGGTCGAGCCGCACGAGCGTGCGGCAAAGCGGCCGCCCTCCGGCGTTTTCGGGGAACCCGCAGAAGGTCTGCGGCCGGAACCGGATCGAGTCTGCGGGCCGGCCGGGTGTTCGCGACCCAGCCTCTCGTACGATGGAACGAGAAACGAGAGAAGGAGAAAACGATGGCAGTTCGACCAGTCTCCAGCTACGGGCGCCCGGAGAAGCGCGAATCGGGGGCTTTCTTCAAGGCGGCGGTCGTCCTCCTCGGGCTCACCCTCGCGACCGTCTCCTTCTTCGCCCTCATGGCGTGGGCCGACGCCAGGAACGCCCGCGACGACGCGAGGGCCGCGGTCGGCGAGGCGAAGTCCGGCACCGCGGTCCACGGCGACCACAACACGGCCCTTCCGCTGGCGAGCTTCGCCGGGGTGGTCCCCGACAACGCCGAGGAGCTCGCCGAGAAGCACAAGGCCTACGACGCGGCGATGCCGGCGATTCCCGCCGGCGACCTAGTCAAGGTGCAGATGACCCTGAAGGACATGGACGTCGAGATCGCGCCCGGCGTCTTCTACAAGACCTGGTCCTTCGACGGCCACGGCGCGCCCGGCCCCGTCGTGCACGTGCGCGAGGGCCAGACGGTCGAGATGACGCTCACGAACGGCGGCGCGATTCCGCACTCGATCGACTTCCACGCGGCGCGAATCGCCCCCGACGTGGCCTTCAAGGACGTCGCACCCGGCGATTCCTTCACCTTCAAGTTCAAGGCGAACGATCCAGGCGTCTACATGTACCACTGCGGCACGAAGCCCGTGCTCGCCCACATCGCGAACGGGATGTACGGCGCGATCGTGGTCGAGCCGAAGGAGGGCCTGCCGCCCGCCGACAACGAGTACGTCCTCGTGGCGAGCGAGTGGTACCTGAACGGCGACGGGATCAAGGAGCCCGCCTCGCTCGACATGGCGAAGGCACGGGCCATGGAGCCCGACTGGACGACCTTCAACGGCTACGCGAACCAGTACGTCACGCACCCACTCGCGGCCGATCCCGGCGACACCACCCGCTTCTGGGTCGTGGCCGCCGGCCCGACCCTCGACACGAACTTCCACGTGGTCGGCTCCATCCTCGACCGAGCCTGGGTGGACGGGGACATGACGAAGTTCGAGTCGGGAGTCCAGACCGTGGGCGTCCCGTCCGGCGGCGGCGCGGTCTTCGACGTGAAGATCGACGAACCGGGGCACTACCCCTTCGTCAGTCACGCCTTTGCGCACGTCGATCTCGGCCAGGTCGGCCTGCTCAAGGTCGGCAACCCGAAGGGCTCGGCCTCCCACTAGTCCCTGGAAAGCGCAAGCGGGATGCTCAGGCGGCGCGTCTCGCGCCGCCTAAGCGCGGACGTCACGAGTCGTAGACTCCGGATGCGATGACCACGGCGGCACCGGGAGTCGAGCCTCGTCCCCGGCGGGGCTGGGGCGTCGGTCGCGTTGTCCTCCTGGTCGCCGGGATTCTCGGCGTCCTCATCGCGCTCGGCCTCCTCACCGGCGGCAGCCTCCTCCTCTGGGCCGACCGGACCCAGCGCGACGACGAGGGCTACCTGACCACGCGGAGCGAGCGCTTCGAGTCGAGCGGGTACGCCGTCACTTCCGAGTCGATCGACGCCGATATGGAGGGTCCCGACCGGCTCCTCTCCGAGGACGTCCTCGGGAAGGTGCGCCTCCGCGCCGAGAGCGCGGAAGGCGACGAGATCTTCGTCGGGGTCGGGCCGACCTCCGACGTCGACGCCTACCTGAACGGAGTCGCGCACGACGAGGTCGCGGACCTGAACTTCGACCCCTTCAGCGTCGACTACCGCCGGACGGAGGGGGACGCGCAGCCGCCGCCGCCAACGGATGAGGACTTCTGGGTCGCCTCGGCCGGCGGGCCGGGCGAGCAGACGCTCATATGGGAGGTCGAGGAGGGCGAGTGGTCGGCCGTCGTCATGAACGCCGACGGCTCCGAGGGCGTCGCCGCCGACGTCAGCGCCGGGGCCGAGGCGAACTTCATCCTCTGGGTCTGGATCGGCCTGCTCGTCGTGGGCATGCTCGTCCTCATCGGGTCGAGCACGCTCGTCTATCTCGCCGCCCGGGGAGGCGGCGTCGCCGACGCCGCGGCGCTCGAGCCTGGTGCCGCCGGCGCCGCCGCGGTCCCTACGGTGTATCCCGCTGCGGTCCGAGGCGACCTGGCTCCGGAGCTCAGCCGCTGGCTCTGGGTCGTCAAGTGGCTTCTGGCGATCCCGCACTGGATCGTCCTCTGGTTCCTCTGGATCGCGTTCGTCGCGCTCAGCGTGGTCGCGTTCTTCGCCATCCTCTTCACCGGCGCGCTACCCGCGTGGGATCTTCGACTTCAACGTGGGCGTGCTGCGCTGGACGTGGCGCGTCATGTTCTACTCCTACTGGGCGCTCGGGCACCGACCGCTATCCGCCGTTCACGCTCGAACGGGTCGCCGACTACCCCGCGTCGCTCGAGGTCGACTACCCGGAGCGGCTCTCGCGCGGGCTCGTGCTCGTCAAGTGGTGGCTCCTGGCCATCCCGCAGTACATCCTCGTGGCGATCTTCGTCGGCGGCTGGATCTGGGCGCCGTTCTGGGTCCGCCCTCGGCGACGATTGGTGGTGGGGCTTCTCGGGCGGCCTCATCGGGCTCCTCGTCCTCATCGCCGCGGTCATCCTGGTGTTCACGGGCCGGTATCAGCAGAGCATCTTCGACTTCGTCCTCGGTCTCGACCGCTGGGTGCTCCGGGTCGCGGTCTACGCGGGTCTCATGCGCGACGAGTACCCGCCGTTCCGGCTCGACGCCGGGCCGCGCGAGCCCGAGGAGGAGCCGCGCGAGCCCGAGCCGCCGCGCGAGGCCGCCGGCTAGCGGCTCGGCGATCGCGCGAGATTCATCAGGAGCGGCGCGAGCTCCTGGACCGCGCCGAGGCGTTCCATCGGAACCATGCGAAAAGCCGAGGACTACTCGACGAGACCCTGGTCGAGCGCGTACCGCACGAGGTCCGCGCGGCTGTCGAGCCGGAGCTTCTGCATGATGTGCGCGCGGTGCGTCTCGGCCGTACGGACCGAGATGTAGAGCATCTTGGCGATCTCCTGGTTCGTGTGCCCGAGAGCGAGCAGCCGAAGCACCTCTCGCTCCCGGTCCGAGAGCGGGTCGGCCTCGGCGCGCGCGGCCTCCTCGACCTCCGCCGCGGCGAGGCGGGCGCCGAGCGTCGGGTGGACGTAGCTCCTGCCGCCCGCGACCTCGCGTACGGCCCCGACGACCTCCGTGTCGGCCGCCTCCTTCAGGACGTAGCCGCTCGCGCCGGCCGAGAACGCCTCGCGGAGGTAGCGCGGATCGTCTTGCATGGAGAGGACGAGCACGCGCGTCTCGGGTGTCGCCTTGAGCACATCCGGCGTCACCTCGAGACCGCTCCTGCCCGGGAGGACGACGTCCATGAGCACGACGTCGGGCCGGTGGAAGCGCGCCTCGCGGAGCGCTTCTTCGGCCGTTCCCGCCTCGGACACGACCTCGATGTCCTCCTCCGCGTCGAGAACGCGGCGGAGGCCGCTTCGGACGACGGCGTGGTCGTCGACGATGAGGACGCGGATCGTCACTCGAGCGGAACCTCGGCGACGATCGTCGTTCCGTGGCCCGGCCTCGACTCGACCTGGAGCCGCCCCTCGACTAGGGCGAGGCGCTCCCGCATGCCCGCGAGCCCGAGGGTCTCGGGGTTGGGCGCTGCGACGTCGAAGCCGCGCCCGTCGTCCTCGACGACCGCGGTGGCGGTGCCGTTTCGCCTGGTCAGGATGACGCTCACGTGGCCGGCGCGGGCGTGCTTCACGATGTTGGTCAGGGCCTCCTGGACGACGCGGTAGAGCGTGATCTCCACCGGTTCCGGGAGCCGGTCCTCGCGGAGGCGGGCCTCGTACGTCGACCGTGATCCCGGTTCGCTCCTGGAAGCTCCCGGCGAGCCGCTCGACCGCCGCGACGAGGCCGAAGTCGTCGAGCGCCTTCGGGCGTAGGTCGACCGCGAGCCGCCGGATGTCCTGGAGCGTCTGCGCGACGTGCGCCCGGACATCGGCGATCGCGTGCGCGCGCTCCTCTGCCGACGGCGCGTCCTCGACCGCCTTCAGGCCGAGGAGCACCGAGGTCAGCTCCTGCCCCGTCTGGTCGTGGAGCTCGAGCGCCAGGCGCCGGCGCTCGGCCTCCTGGCTCGCGACCGCCCCGCCGGAGCGCATCGCGGGCAACACGGCGTGAGAGTTCGACGGCGACGGCGGCGCGGGCCCCGAAGATCTCCGCGATGCGGAGGTCGGCGTCGGTGAAGCGCGGAACGCGGCCGCGCTTGTCGTGGGCAGCGAGGATGCCGAGCCCCTCGCCCGCGCGCGACGAGCGGCACGTAGAGACCGGCCGTCGCCCGCACGCGGCGAACAGCTATCTGGTCGACCTCGGGATCCTCGAGGAGCGAGTCGACACGCTCGCTTCGGCTGCCGCTCGAAGACGCGACCGTGCTTGGAGCCGGCCAGGTCGAGCTCGAGGCCGACGAGCTCCGCCGCTCCCTCGCCGTCGGCGGCCTGGATCCGCAGGCGCTCTGGCCCGGACGGGAGCGCGATGGTGACGACGCGCGCGTCGACCAGCTCCCGCAGGCGTCGCGCGATCAGCTCGAGGAGTCGGCTCAGGTCGAGCTCGCCCGCCATCGCCGCCATGATCTCGTTCAGAGACTCGAGCTGACGAGACCAGGCCCGCGTGGACTCGTACAGCCTCGCGTTCTCGATCGCCGCTGCGGCCTGCGCCGCGAGGAGGGACGTCACCTCCTCGTCGTCCTCGGTGAAGGCGCCGCCCTCTTTCTCCGTCAGGTAGAGGTTGCCGTACACGGTTCCCCGCACGCGGATCGGCATGCCCAGGAACGTGCTCATGCGCGGGTGGTTGGGCGGGAAGCCGACCGACCGCGGATCCTCCGACAGGTCGTGGAGACGGAGCGGCCGCGCGTCGCGGATCAGCACGCCGAGGATGCCGCGTCCCCGGGGCAGGTCCCCGATCGCGGCGCGGGTCTCATCGTCCACGCCGTGCGTCACGAAGCGTTCCAGCTCGCTCTCGGTCGGGTCGAGGACCCCGAGCGCTGCGTAGCGTGCTCCCGTCAGGCGGGCGCACGCCTGGACGACCTCCTCGAGCACGGCGTCGAGCGAGAGGTCGGAGGTGAGAGCAATTCCCGTCTCCACGAGGTCGCGCAGGCGGTCTCGCTCGCTCGGCACGCGGCAATTATGCGTCGGGCGCGCCGCTGCGGGTTTGCCGCAACGAGTTCCGGCGACCCGCCGATGCCGCCGCCGGGGTGTCGGGCGGAGACTAGACTCGGCCGATGAAGCAGATCGTCGTAGGAACCGACGACTCGCCGCGAACGGTGGCGGCCGTCGACGCCGCGCTCGAGCTTGCTTGCGCGAAGAACGCCGACCTCGTCGTGGTCGGGTCTCGTGGCCATGGGGCTGTCGCGTCGGCCCTCCTCGGGAGCGTCTCGCGCGGGCTCGTCGAGCGGGGTGATCGGCCCGTGCTGGTCGTGGGGCCGGCCGTCGCTCCGAGCACTGGAGACGGAAGATGACGCGCACGGCCCCTCGAGACGGCGCCGACCTTCACGTAGTCGTTGCCGGAGGCGGGGTCGCGGCGCTCGAGGCGATCCTCGCGCTTCGACACCTCGCCGAGGAGCACGTCGACATCGACGTCGTCGCGCCCGAGGATCAATTCTGGTACCGGCCGCTCTCCGTCGTCGAGCCGTTCGAGTCGTCGGTCGCGCCCCATTTCGACCTCGCCGACCTGGCCGCCCGCGCGGGCGCGTTCTTCACCCTCGGCGAGTTGGTGGCCGTCGATGCGCCCGCGCACCGGGCGACGCTCCGGGGCGGGCTCGGGCTCGAGTACGGCGCGCTCCTCCTCGCCCTCGGCGCCCGCCCGGAGGAAGCCGTCCCGGGCGCGCTCACGTTTCGCGGCCCGGCCGATTCCGAGGCGTTCAAGCGGATCCTCGCCGAGGTCGAGGCGGGAACCGTCTCGAGGCTCGTGTTCGTCGTGCCGGCCGGCGTCGTCTGGCCGCTCCCGCTCTACGAGCTCGCGCTCATGACCCGCAACCGCGTCCCGGACGCCGAGCTCGCGATCGTGACGCACGAGGAGACGCCGCTCGTCATCTTCGGACGAGAGGGAAGCGAGGCGGTCGCGGCGCTCCTCGACGAGCGAGGAATCGAGCTGCACACGAGTGTCTACGCGCTGGAGGCCGAGGCCGACGGCCTCAGGATCCGCCCGGACGGTGTCGTCCCGGCCGATCGGGTCGTGGCGCTGCCGAGGCTGGCCGGCCGAGAGATCGAGGGGATCCCGCACGACAGCCGCGGGTTCGTCTCGACCGACCGCTATGGCCATGTCTACGGCGTCGAGGACGTCTACGCGGCAGGCGACCTGACCACGTTCCCCGTCAAGCAGGGCGGAATCGCCACGCAGCAGGCCGACGCCGTCGCGTGGGAGCTCGCGGCGCAGGCCGGGGCGCCCGTCACGCCTCAGCCGTTCGAGCCGGTGCTCCGTGGGCTTCTCCTCACGGGCACGTCGCCCACGTACCTCCGCGCCGAGCTCGGCCCGGGGCGCATGTACCGCTCGGAGGCCGCGTCGGTGGCGCTCTGGTGGCCGCCGGCCAAGGTGGTCGGTCGCTACCTCGCGCCCTTCCTCGCCTCGCTCGCGAACCTGGATCTCGAGGAGCCGCCCGAGGGGCCAGGCGTCCTCCGCGTCGAGGCGACCCTCCCAGTCGACGCTCCGTGACGCACGCCGGCGAGGCCGCCGGTGTGCTAGCCCGCCGCTACCTCCCCGATCTCGTCTACGGGGCGAACGACGGGATCATCACGACGTTCGCGGTCGTGTGTGGCGTCGTAGGCGCGGACCTCTCCGAGCGCGTGATCCTCATCCTCGGCTTCGCCAACCTCCTCGCGGACGGGTTCTCGATGGGGGCGAGCAATTACCTCGCCCGCCGCTCGCACGCGGAGGCGGCAGACCGAGACGAGCGGATTGAGGGCGCAAGGCACGGCGTCGCGACGTTCCTCGGCTTCGTGACTGCCGGGGTCGTCCCGCTCCTCGCCTACCTCCTGCCGCTGAGCGACGATGTCCGCTTCCCTGCAGCGGCGGTGCTGGCGGGGGGAACGCTCTTCACGGTCGGTGCCTCAAGGGCTCTCGTCACCAGGCTGGGGTACTTCCGGAGCGGCTTCGAGATGCTCGCAGTCGGCTCCCTGGCGGCACTCGTCGCGTTCGGAATCGGCGCTCTCGCAGCCGGGCTGACCGGCGACGCCTAGGTCCCGACTAGCCTGCGGGCGTGGCCTTCTCCCGGTACGGCCGGCCCCTCGAGTTCGGGCTCAGCATCGTCCCGACGAGCGCCGACGTGGAGCAGGCGCGGTCGCTCGCCCGCCGCGCCGACGACGTCGGGCTCGACCTGATCGGGATCCAGGACCACCCCTACCAGTGGCGTTACTTCGACACGTGGTCGTTGATCGCCGACCTCCTCGCCCGGACGGAGCGGGTTCGCGTCTTCCCCGACGTCGCCAACCTGCCGCTCCGGCCGCCGGCGATGCTCGCGAAGCAGGCGGCGACGCTCGACGTCCTCTCCGGTGGGCGGTTCGAGCTCGGCCTCGGCGCGGGCGCGTTCTGGGAGGCAATCGCCGCGATGGGCGGCCCGACCCGGTCGGGCCGCGAGGCACTCGAGGCGCTGGAGGAGGCGATCCAGATCATCCGTGCGTTCTGGAGCGGCGAGCGCACGATCCGGTTCGAGGGAAGGCACTACTCGGTCAAGGGCCTGCACCCGGGCCCGCCGCCCGTGCACGCGATCGGGATCTGGCTCGGCGTCGGCAAGCCGCGCGCACTCGCACTGACGGGACGGCTGGCGGACGGCTGGGTGCCGTCCCTCGGCTGGGCGACGCCGGACCTCGTGCCGGAGATGCAGCAGCGGATCGACGACGGGGCGGCCAAGGTCGGGCGCGACCCGCAGGCGATTCGGCGGATCTACAACGTGAGCGGGACGATCACCGACGGGCCGGTGCGAGGTCTTCTGGAAGGGCCGCCGGACCACTGGGCCGAGACGCTCGCGGGCTTCGCAGCCGACCTCGGCTTCGACACGTTCATCCTCTGGCCGAACGACGAGCCTGAGAGGCAGGTCGAGCGCTTCGCCGCGGAGGTAGTGCCGGCAGTCCACACGAGTTAGCGCTCCGAGCGCTCTGCGGGGTTTCCCGCGCGCGGGAGGAGATCGTGGGGCGCGGGCTGCACGCAGCGCCTCGGGGCGGGGTAGTCGACACACCAGAAACCCCCCCCCGAGACTGGTAGGAAACAGACTTCCTGCTGCCGCGCATGACTGCGAGGTTTCTCTGGCCGCATTCGGTCGACCGAAGGAGCTTCGATGGAGGACGCACGCAGGCATCCACACTCCAACTCGAGCCTCATCCGAATCCTGGCAGTCGCGGCGCCCCTCGCCTGGGCCCTCGTCGTCCTCTTCCATCCGATGCCCGGCGAAGGCGGGCCGTTCGAGGCGATCAGGGACGACGTGAACCGGTGGCTCTTCGTCCACATCGGGCAGCTCGTCTTGACCCCGTTCCTCTTCCTCGCCGTGTGGAGGCTCCTCGACGGGCTCTCGTCGACGGTGGCGAGGGTCAGCCGCTGCGCGCTCGTCGTCTGGACGGTCTTCTTCAGCGCCTACGACTCGGTTCAGGGGGTCGCCACGGGCATCCTCATCCGCTACGGCGAAGGCCTCGCGGGCGAGGAGCAAGCGGCGGTCGCCAAGGCGCTCGAGTACGTCGTGGAGGACAGCCAACTCGCCGGGAACTACTCCTTCCTCGGTCTCGTCGCCGGAGCGGCGTGGCTCACCTGCGCGATCGCGGCGGCGGTGGCGCTGCAGAGGGCCGGCGCCGGAAGGGCCGTCGTCATCGCGGCCTGTGTCTCCACGGTGTTCGCGCTCCACATCGCCCCGGCTGCGATCGGACTGGTCGCCCTTGCGATCGCGGTCGGCCTGCGCGAGAAGCAGCGGTCGGAGCCCGAGGCGATCGCGAGCCGCACCGCACTCGCCTCGCCGTGAGGAGCGCAGTGCCCCGGCGGGAATAGAACAAGCGCCGGGGTCCTGGGAAGCCCAGCCGGGGGCGCGACCGAGCACGGTTCGCGGATATCGTGGCCCGAAGTGAGCGTCATCGGCGACGTCGACCCCGGACGAGCTGCTGGAGATCCGTCGTGCCGTCCGCGAGCTCTGCGACCGCTTCCCGGGCGAGTACTGGCGCTCGCTCGAGCCCGATCGCTACCCGGAGGAGTTCGTACAGGCGCTCACCGAGCACGGCTGGCTCGCGGCCCTCATCCCGGAGGAGTACGGCGGTGCGGGCCTGGGGCTCACCGCGGCGAGCGTCATCCTCGAGGAGGTGAACGCGTCGGGCGGCAACGCCGCCGCATGCCATGCGCAGATGTACACCATGGGGACGCTTCTCCGGCACGGGAGCGACGAGCAGAAGCGAGCGCTACCTGCCGCGCATCGCGGCCGGCGAGCTCCGGTTGCAGGCGTTCGGGGTGACCGAGCCGACGGTCGGGTCGGACACCACACGCATCCAGACGACCGCGCGCCGCGTAGCCGGCGGCTACGTCATCAGCGGGCAGAAGATCTGGACGTCTCGCGCGCGCTACTCGGATCTCATGCTGCTGCTCGCGCGAACGACGCCGTTCGAAGAGGTCGAGCGCAAGAGCGACGGCATCTCCGTCTTTCTCGTGGACATGAAGGCGGCCGGCGAGCGGCTGACGATCCGTCCGATCGCGACGATGATGAACCACGCGACGACGGAGGTCTTCCTCGACGACGTCGAGGTCCCCGCCGACGCGCTCGTCGGTGAGGAGGGCGAGGGCTTCCGGTACATCCTCGACGGGATGAACGCCGAGCGCATCCTGCTGGCGGCGGAGTGCATAGGCGACGGCCGCTGGTTCATCGACAAGGCCGTGCGCTACGCGTCGGAACGCGTCGTCTTCGGGCGGCCGATCGGCGTCAACCAGGGCGTTCAGTTCCCGATTGCGCGCGCGTACGCGGCGGTCGAGGCCGCCGACCTCGTTCGATACCGCGCCGCATCGCTCTTCGAGCAGGGACGGCCCTGCGGCGCAGAGGCGAACATGGCCAAGCTTCTCGCGTCGGAGGCGTCGTGGCAGGCGGCGAACGTCTGCCTCGACACGCACGGCGGCTTCGGGTTCGCGCAGGAGTACGACGTCGAGCGGAAGTTCCGTGAGACGCGGCTCTACTCCGTGGCACCCGTTTCGAACAACCTCGTTCTCGCGTACCTCGGCCAGCACGTCCTCGGGCTGCCGCGCTCGTACTGAGCGCCGTCCCCGCCGCAGTCCGGCATCCGCAGTCTCGACCGACGGCGCCCGAGGACCCTTGCGCCAGCAACATGGAGGGCAGTAGTTGTCTCAGTCGAGGAACTCGCCGCCGGCCTTGGCGTCTGCCTCTGGCTGAGGCCGAGCGACGTGAACGGCGGTTCGATCTCGGGCCTGGCGCAGGGTCATCCTGACCAGCCGTCACGCCTCGGGCGTCATTCCCGCACGCGGCTCTACTGCGGCGTTCTGGCCTTACTTACCTACTTAGTTGAGTCCGTCTATGACCCGAGGCCGTGCGCGGACCGGTAGTCGAGGATCTTCTGCCTACGCCCCTGGTTCTATGCGGGCGTGAGACGTCTTTCTACCGGTTACTTCTACCGTGGACGCAGGCCACCTGAACCCCGGCGGCCCCTCCCGGGTAGCACCGCGCAGGCGCGAGGCAGCGCGCGCACTTCCGTGACCGATGCCGCGGCTAGGCTCGCGCTCGATGCACGGAACTCAGCGACGCGCCACGGGCCACCTCGAGCTATACGCCGAACCCGGCTCGTACTCGATCACGGGCGCGCCCGCCGGGCTGTCCGCGATGCCCGTGGTCGCCTACGTGATCGGGACGGTGCACGACGGCTACCACCTCGCGGCCGACCACCACGACCTCATCAACCTGGGAGGAGTTCGCGCTCGTCATCGCGCTCGTCTTCGTCGGCGCGAAGCTCGTCGTGGCGCCGCAGGCTCTCTTGGCCGGCGGCTGGCCATTCCCCAAGCACCGGCCGCCGCACGCACTCCGCCACGTTCGCGTCGTTCCTGGATCCGCTCGGCACCAGCCTGCTTCGAGCGCACTGGCTTCATGGGAACATCTGTTGACCAAGTCGACTGGAGTGACTGCCATTTCCTCTCTTACCCACTGGATCGGACGCGGGAGTCGCTGGATGCGCACCTGGCGCTCTAAGGGGCGCCGGGCCCCGTCGCGCGCCGACGAGGTGCGGGCGGAGGCGAAGCGGCTCGTTTTCGCGCGTTCGGACATGGACTCCACGATCGCGGTGGCCGACGATTTGCTCGCTACGCCCGACGATGATGACGCGCATGCGTGGGGCCTATTGACCGGCCTCATTGTTAGCTACGCGCGTCCGTTTACGCAGAGCTATGCGTACGGCTCGCTCGAGAGGGAATGGCGACGGTTCCCGCACGGAAAGCGCGATCCACGCCAGTCACTACACAACAAGATCATGGACTACCGGAACACGCTGCTCGCCCATCACGACATACCTCCCGCAGGGCAGGCCGCACGCGAAATCGTCGTGTTCCCACGTGGCAGCCTGCTCAACGAGCCGTTCGCAACTGAAGCACGAGCGACGGTTGATATGGGCGGGGTCAGTGCGGTGCGCGATCTCGCTGATTTTTCAGCAGCAGCGCATGACCGCGAGGATCTCGAAGCTCATCGAGGAGCTCCAGAAGATCCACGGCTGGCCGCCCGATCGAGAGGTGAAGCTCTAAATCGCGAGCGTTCGTGCCCTGGAAGTGTGCGTGCGCCCGCGCTTCAGGGGCTCGAGTGGGAGACGTCCAGGTCGAACGGCTCAATCGAAACGTCGTCACCCCATTCCAGCTCATCACGAACCACGGCTGCCAGCTCCTGCTCAGCTTCCTCGACCGTTGTGAACGTCGCCAGTGGGCCCGCCTCGGTGTGTCGCAGGACGTACCCAGGTCAGCCATGCTCGCGCGCCCATCGTATGAGGATCTCAGCCATCTGCTCGCCGCCGCGGCGATGAATGAGTTCGGCGAGCACGCCGGCAGCCACCGCGGGCCGGAGACCCCTCAGCGCCGCGAGGAGCGCGAGGGGCGACCTGGGCCTCCTCGATCGTCAGCTCGCGAGTCTCGGCTGCGAAGCGTCCGTGCCAGCGGAGGATTGCGCGGTCGAACCGCCGGCGATCGTCCCGGAGAAGCAGGCAGAGCTCGAGCGCGTCGGTCAGGCCGACGCTGTCGAGCTCGGAGGCCGCCGCCAGCGCCACTGTCGTGTTGCCGGTTTCTAGGGCTCGCCGGAAGCGGGCGTGCGGCGACCCTTGAGACGTCATACGAACGCATGTTCCCAGACTGCCACGAGAACCGCCGAGAGCAGTGAGCCCCCGGTCAGCCGCGTCGGAACAGGCATTCAGGTTCGCCGCCCGGCCCCGCGCTTGAACCGCGGATCGAGGGATGCCAGAATCTTCCTGCTTCGTGGCCGATCCCCCGCGAGGAAGGGGGCGGCCTTTTCCCATCTTTGGGGGGAGAGGAGAGGTTCGAGAAATGCGGCTCATTCTCAAGCGGAGGCACGAGCGAAAGGAAGCGAGATGATCAGGCAGGCGTTCGAGCGGATGGGTGGTGGGCGTCCTCGTTCTGGCTGGTCTTGTCTGGGCTGGGGTTGCCGTGGGTGCCCCGCCGACGACCGAGCGGATCAACGTCGACGAGACGTTCGACGACGAGTTCTTGACGGAAGAGTGCGGAGTAAAGGTCACCGTGACCCTCCAGGGGCACGTCACATTCCAGACCTCTCGGGTGAGGGAACCGGGGTGGCCCAGGTGAACAACATCAGCATCGGGGGCACCGCGACCGCCGGTGATCGTTCGTTCCGCTTCCGCGACGTCGGTGCGGATGTCGTCCCAGATCAAGCCGGACGGAACGCTGGTTCTCTTGATCAGCGGTCAGGTGCCGTTAGCGACCTACAGCGATGCTGCTCCAGATCGACCCCGGAACTCCGAAGAGCTCGATTCCGGAGCCACGCGACCGCAGCGAGGAACAGCTCGCCAAGGCGTGCAAAGCGTTGACCGGCGGCTAGTCCTCCCGGAAGGAAAAGACGCTCTGACCTGGGTTAGGGGCGGCGATAGCGCCGCCCCACAACCCTCGCAGCGCGGCAGATTGGGTGCGGGGTCAAGCGCTCGAGCCGGGTACCTCGAGGTCGAACGTCTCGATCCAAAACATCGTCCGCCCATTCCGGCTCATCACGAAGCACGGCTGCAACCTCGCGCTCCGCGTCCTCCCGCGTGGTGAACGTCGCCAGTGGGCCCGCCTCGCTGTGTCTTAGGACGTAGAGGTCAGTCATGCTCGTGCGCCCATCGTATGAGGATCTCGGCCATCTGCTCGCCCCCGTGGCGATGAATGAGCTCGGCGAGCGCGCAGGCCGCGACCGCAGGCCGGGAACCCCCTCAGCGCCGCGAGGAGCGCGAGGGCAGCCTGGGCCTCCTCGATCGTTAAGCCGCGACTCTCGGCAGCGAAGCGGCCGTGCCACCGGAGAATCGCGCGATCGAACCGGCGTCGATCGTCACGGAGAAGCAGGCAGAGCTCGAGCGCGTCGGTCAGGCCGACGCTGTCGAGCTCTGGAGAGCCGCCGCCAGCGCCACTGTCGTGTTGCCGGTTTCTAAGGGCTCGCCGGAAACGCGCGTAGGGCGAGCCTTGCGACCTCATTCGAACGCATGTTCACACATGGAGATCTGGCGTCGGCCGCGCTGACCGAGGATCATGTCGCGAGCCGTGCTGTTCGCCACAAGCCCCTCATGACAGTTCTGGCGACGCTCCTTCCCGGCGTTCGTCAGCTGCGGGCGCCGCTTGCCGCTGGATACCTCTGGATCCTCACGGCCTGGATCCTCGTCCACGACCACGTCGCCCCCGAGAACGAGGCAGAGGGCCCGCTGAAGGCGCTCTACGAGGTGAAGGGTGTTGCGAGCGCCGTCGCTTTGGCGATCGCGGCGAGCTTCGCAGCGTACTTACTGGGCTCGCTAACGGAAACACTCACAAGCCGCTGGTTCAGGCTTGAGAGAGCGCACTTTCGGCTTCTGCAGAAGACAGCCTGCTCGCCATCGCCACCCGCCGCATGCGCGAAATCGCGGAAGTGCAGCCTGACGGCGAATGGTGGCAGAAACATGCGGCCTTCGGCGAATACGGGGAGAGTCTGTCCCCGCCGTCGGGCCTCGTCCTACTCAGGGAGGCGTCGAAACCAAACGTCCGGTCGTACTACTTCGCAACCGAGAGCGACGTAAAGGACCTGATCCGGCGGGAGCTTCCGCTGGTCGCACGCCGCCTAATCGGCGAAAGCCCGCGCTGCACGCCGAGGTTGACCGGCTCCGTGCCGAGGGTGAACTGCGGGTTGCCGTGGCCGGCCCTCTCGCGGCATTCATCATCGTGTACGCCTGGACCGCGTCGTGGCAGTGGTATTTCGCCGTCCTGGCCACGGTCATCGCCATCGTGCTCGCGCTCGCGCTCCTCGCCGAGGGTCGCATGCGATTCCTGGCGGCGGACAAGCTTCTCGCCGACATCCTCGCGCTCGGCGATGTCCAGCTGCCGTCGCTCGAGCGCTTGGGCGCGCGTGCGGAGCAGCGTCCTACCTCCGCTGGATATGACCCGCCAACAAGCTCCGGCGACCCCGGCCTGAGTTCGCGCGACCTTCGCCAGCTCACGGAGACGGTGCAGCAGGTCGGCGCTCTCGCCGAACGATCGCGGACGGGCGATGCCGACGCGCGAAACGCTCTCCCCAAAGCTCTGTTCGACCTTCGGCAACTCGTCGAGTCCGCCGAAGAGCCGCTCCCGGCGACGTTCCTCCTAGCCAAAGCAGCGCATGCCAACGAAGTCGAAGAGCGCGAGCAGGCGGCGCGTGCAGAGCTCTACGAACGGACAAACCGCTTCGACTAGGTAGCCGAAAGAGGCGCAGCTCGATTCGCGCGCTGAACCGCTAACCCGTCACCGCACCCGCGGCAGGGCCCCGCATCGGCACTGAACCGGGCATCAAGGCCCGTGCGCGTTCCTGCCCCGCGCCCCCTCGGCAGCTACACCCGGCCCAACCCGATCCCGCCGCCCCAATCGCGCGACCACCGCAACCCGTCCCGGACTCAGCTACTTGTGCCACTCCCGCGACGAAGCGGGCAACTCTTCGCCGTTTCGGCCCTCAGAGAGAGAAATCCCCAGTTTATTTCGCGAAAACCTAAGAACGGGGTCTAGCCGGTGTGGTTTTCTAAAAAAAACGGGGTGGTGCCTTTTCTGCTGTTGCAGGTTTGGCTGAGGCGAGAGAAGCTGCGAGAGGTGCGGGAAGCGGCTCGAGCTGCATGGTCGTGGTCGGCCGCGGCGTTGGTGTCGGACTGCTCGCCACCGGTATCGGTTGTCGGCAGGGGGCGGGCGGCGCGGGCGTGGCGGGCTCTGAACCCTGACGCGGTGGAGGCGTACAACTCGGCGCGCCGGCTGGCGTATGGCGAGTCTCGCCGGTTGCAGGCGGAAGCCTGATGGCGGCCTGTAGCGCGTCCTCGACGCGATGCTTCTTCTCCTTCATCTCGGTCTCGGTGGCGGCGCCGACCTTGACGACGGCGACGACACCGCCCGAGAGCTTGGCGAACCGCTCCTGGAGCTTCTCACGATCGAAGTCGGAGTCGGTGTTTTCGATCTCCGACTTGAGCTGGTTGATCCGGGCCTTGATGGCGTCCGCCTCGCCTGCGCCGTCGATGATCGTGGTCGAGTCCTTGTCGACGACGACCTTCCGTGCGCGGCCGAGCTGCGAGAGCTGGAGCCAAGTAGACGGCGACGGTCTGCAGGACCGCATCGGCCATCAGTTGAGCGAGCGCGGTCGATGCACGCACGACAACCTCGTCCGAGGTGCTCACCCCGGGGAGATCCAAACCTCTGACTTCTTCAAACGTAACGTCCATCAACTCGTGCATCCGACTCTCCGTCCACTTTGGATCGCTTGAGAGGCGCCCCTTGAACGTCTCGAAGAGCTCCTCGTAGATGGCAACCGCCTCAGCGGCCATCCGCTCACGGTCTTCCATCGGATCTCCTTTCCCCCGTCTAAGGCTCTACGGCCAACCTACCGCTGGTCGCCTCCCAGCGCTGCAGACGCCAGGCGGCAATCTAGGGACGGAGCTCGACGGCGCTCCCAACGGACACAGGCTGCTAACCCGAAGCAATTCCGTGGGAAATCTTCCGGCGACCGGTCACTCTGGTTTCGGCGGAACGTCGAGGACGACGGTCGCGGTTCCCTTGTCAAGCAGCCCCTGGATGAGTTCCACGAACTCGTGCGGATCCTCAAAGCGTGTGCCTGGATCGAGGCCAGCGACCTTGAGGAGTCCCTGTCGCCTTGCACGCGTCCATCTATCCACCTCGCCCACACGTCCTGGCCTTGTCGCCTGCCTCCGATCTCCACTCTGGCCAATGCCAATCCCTTCTTCCGTTCGTAAGCAAGATATCGGCATGCGTGGTCGCTGGGTCCATCGTTTTCTTACCCGAACGGCTCAACAGTGCAGGCGGGGCCAGGCGCGGGTGCGCCGGGCCCGGCGCAGCTCGGCGCGCATGCGCACGAGGAGTTCCTGCTAGACGAAGGGCTTTAGGGCTCGCCAGGGGACTTCGTCGAGCTCGCGCCCGAAACTGCTCGGGTTCCGGCAAGCGCGACCATCGGGATGGCGAGGATGCAGAGGTGACGAGGTGACGAAAAAGCATCTTCGTCACGCAAGGCCCGTCCCGGCGGGCTTTTACTTCCTTTCCAGCTCGCTGTCCTTCTTGAGGTTCCCGAGCTTCGGGACAGGGTTCTCGTCGCCCTGCTCGGTCGTCTTCCTCGGCTCCCGGTCGAGCGCGCCACCCTCGTCTTCCCAGTCGTCCTGCTGCTTGTCAGCCTGGCGAGCGGGTTCTGACAGCGGTTCCTGTTCCTCGGCGCCGGCCTCGGCCACCTGCCAATGGGCTTCCTCTGACCGCTCTTGATTTCGATCGGCGCGCTGTTGGTCTTGCTTCTCGTCGGTCATGTGCTACGAGGTTAGCGCGTCCGGGCCGTCCGATCCCCCGCGCATAGCTGGAAAAGACTCTCCGAGGTGGTCGTTCTCCTGCCGGCGCCTCAGCTTCCGCCGTGGCCACCCGGGCCCGCCTTGTTCGCGCCCCAGCTGGAAGCCGACGCCCGGACTCGAACCGGGGACCCCTTCATTACGAGAGAACTCACGCCACCAGCGGCAACCTGCGCGAACGACCCCTAACGCCCCTTCCCATGCGGTTCCGCGGGCACCCTGGGCAAGGCAAGCCACGCTCTAGCGAAGACCGTCTCCCCCCACGTTCGGGCACCGATTGGACACCGGCCCACCCTCGTTCAGCGGCGGGCCGGCCCGCGGAAGTCATGGTCGTCTGTGCCTCTCGACGCGGCCGCAATCGTCTGGGAGCTCTTCGACCGCCTGGTGCTCGACCCGCGCCGCCGGAGTCGCGCGCGTATGGGTTCAGCTTGCGCAGACGATCGTCGAGCGGGAGGCTCGGGTCCGCTGCGGCTGATCCGGGGCTCCCGGCTCCGAGCCTCTATGCCCTTGCCGCCGCCTACGGCCGAAGACACGTCAACCCAGGGCAGTCCTTGCGCCGCGCGTGGCGCCACTAACATTCTGGACGCCGCAGCGCCCGAGCGACGAGGAGCCGTCGGCGCCCTGAGTCTCCCTCACTTTTCCCGCCTTGTGGGGTGCCAAAAATCGGGTCTCACCTGCAAATCCGCATTTTTCGGAAACGCGCACCGAATTTTGCCACCCCGCAGGCGCTGGGCTAGGCGCCGCGCGGAAGACCTCACCGGGAGGTGATGGTCAGGTCTCGGTGGCTAGTCAGTATCTCCGCCGTCTGTCGCTGGTTTTGTAGATCTGGCGTCCGCAATGTGGGCACGCCGTGGGCGGCGGAAAGAAGCCGAGCCGCTTCCGGCAGTGCGGGCACTTCATCTTCCGCGTGAAGATTTGCCGGAGCGCCCGCGCAGCCATCAAGTCACCGCGACTGAGGTTGTTGAATGTTCACGGTCCGAGGCGGGCTCGCGCATCAACGGAGCGACGAACGCCCCGTACGTTGACCACTACTGAGATCGTACCGGCGACGGCGCCCGGGAAAGTAGCGAGCGCAGAACGCACGCGAGTCGAGTTCGACAGGAGGTTCTCCATTCGCCGACGTCAGATCGGGCGCGAGTCCGAGATAGCGTCCGCCGGCGGCGTCTACCCTCCGGCGATGGCCGTCCGAACTGCGCTCACGGAGAGGTCTAGAATCCGCGGGCTATGCCAGGCCGAAGGTGAGGCAGAGGTGGCAAAGGTTCTCTGTGTCCTCTACGACGATCCTGTTGACGGGTATCCGAGGTCGTACGCTCGCGACGCGATTCCCAGGATCGAGCGCTACGACGACGATCAGACCACGCCGACCCCCGAGCGGATCGACTTCGAGCCGGGTGAGCTTCTGGGCAGCGTTTCCGGGGAGCTCGGGCTGCGGCGGTTCCTCGAGGAACGCGGCCACGCGTTTGTCGTCACGTCGGACAAGGACGGGCCGGACTCGCTCTTCGAGCGAGAGCTCCCGGACACTGAGATCGTCATCTCCCAGCCGTTCTGGCCTGCCTACCTGACGGCCGAGAGGATCGCGAAGGCGCCGGGGCTGAAGCTGGCTGTCACGGCGGGGATCGGCTCGGACCACGTTGATCTGGAAGCGGCGATCGAGCGCGGGATCACTGTCGCCGAGATCACCTATTCCAACAGCATCAGCGTGTCCGAGCATGTGGTGATGATGATCCTGTCGCTGGTGCGCAACTACATCCCGTCTTATCAGTGGGTCGTCAAGGGCGGATGGAACATCGCCGACTGCGTCGCCAGGTCATACGACCTCGAAGGAATGCAAGTCGGGACAGTTGCTGCCGGCCGGATCGGTTCCGCTGTACTCAGGCGGCTGAGGCCGTTTGAGGTGGGGCTGCACTACACCGATCGACACCGACTCCCGGACGAGGTCGAGCGCGAGCTCGGCGTGACCTACCACCCGGACGCCGAGTCGATGGTGCGTGTCTGCGACGTGGTCACGATCAACGCGCCCCTCCATCCTGAGACCGAGCACCTATTCGACGACGCCCTCATCGCCAAGATGAAGCGCGGCGCGTACATCGTCAACACCGCCCGGGGCAAGATCTGCGACCGCGATGCGATCGCGCGGGCGCTGGAAAGCGGCCAGCTCGCAGGGTATGCCGGAGACGTCTGGTTCCCGCAGCCGGCTCCCAGGGATCATCCCTGGCGGTCGATGCCCCACCACGGGATGACGCCACACGTGTCGGGGTCGTCTCTGTCCGCACAAGCCCGCTATGCGGCCGGGGTGCGCGAGATCCTGGAGTGCTGGTTTCATGGTCGTCCGATACGCGAGGAATACCTGATCGTCGATCGCGGCACGCTAGCGGGCGCCGGCGCTCATTCGTACAGCGCCGGCGACGCCACCGGCGGCTCCGACGAAGCAGCACGCTTCAAGGATCGTTAGCCCGGTCGAGCATTCTGAAAGCGCCATTACGGCGTTCTGCCCTTTTTGTCTGTTCTACTGAGGCAGTCGGGCCGGAACGGCGCTGCGTCGCCGTCCGTCGAGGAGTTCGACGCCGTCCCACCGGCCGCCTAGATGGTCCGCGCCCGTGCGGACCTACGTCTCGAAGGTCGGAGCTGCCAGCCACCCGTCGGCCAGCTGGACTTTCATGTTTCTACGTCAGGATATGAAGCGAGTGAGACTGGGGCCAAAGTTAGAGCGCACGCCTGCTTGCGTGTGGGGTGCCAAGAATCGGGTCCCACCTGCAAATCCGCATTTTTCGGAAACGCGCACCGAATTTTGCCACCCTACCGGTCGTTTGCCCGCTCGCGCTGGTCGGCACCGTCCGGGCGCGTTCAACCGTGCAGGCCCCGCCGAGCTCTGCCGCTCGTTCGCGCATCGAGGTCAGCCCGACACCGGTGTGAGAGGGTGAAGAAATGCCCTTGCCGTCGAACAGCGCCTCGGCCCCTGAACGTCGGGCCACGAGGGCGACGATCGACACGGGGACCGCGGTCGCGTCGGATGTTGTCCTCGCCACGACCGCGGGAACCGGCTCGCTCGACCGTTGCGCGTGTGAGCTCGCCGCGCGACTCGACGTTCGGGCGGTCGAGATCGACGGCTACGTGCGAACCGGCGACCTCTTCGGGGTGCCGCTCCTCTCGCGGCGGTCACTCCAGCTTCTGGTCGCCGATCTTGACCACGTCCGGCTGCTGCGCGGGGCGTCCGGCCGGCTCGTTCACTTTCCCCACCACCACCTCGCCCGCTACGGACGCTTTCTCTCGCGCCCGTATCTCGTCACGGTGCACGATCTCATCCGCTTCTTCGACCTCACGCGCCTGGATGTCTTCATTCGGCGGCCGAACCTCCGCGACCGCTTGCTCCTCCGACTCGACTACGCCGGGGTCGCTGGCGCGACCGCGCTGATCGCCGTCTCGGAGACGACCAAGCGCGACCTCGTCCGCCACCTAGGTGTCCCCGAGGAGCGGATCTTCGTCGTGCACGAAGGTATCGACCACGCGCGGTTCCGGCCCGTCGAGCGGCGCCTGCTCAACGAGCGCTACGTCCTCTTCGTCGGCTCCGAGCAGCCGCGCAAGAACCTCGCGGCGGTCCTGCGTGCGTTCGCCGCGCTCAAGCGCGAGCGGCGCCTGAGCGATCTCAAACTCGTCAAGGTCGGCGGCCCAGGCGGGCGCGAGGCGCCCTTCCGGGCGCGCACACTTGCGCTCGTCCGGGCGCTCGGGCTCGATGACGATGTCGTCTTCACCGAGCACGTGCCCGACGAGGATCTCTCCGCCTGGTATTCGGGCGCCGCCTGCCTCGCCTGGCCATCGCTGTACGAAGGTTTCGGTTTCCCGCCGCTTGAGGCGATGGCCTGCGGTTGCCCCGTTGTCGTCTCGACCGCCGGCTCCTTACCGGAGATCGCAAGCCCTGCCGCCCTCCTCGTCGAGCCGCACGATGAGCGGGCACTCGCCGAGGCAATCCGGACACTCATCCTCGACCCACCGTCTGACCTCATCGAGCGCGGGCTCGCGCATGCCGCCCGGTTTTCGTGGGATCGCACCGCGCGCGAGACCCTCTGTGTTTATGAGACGCTGCTCGAGCGCGGCTCCTGTCTCGACTCTGACCCGCCTGCTTCGGATGCTCGCCGTGCCGGGACTCGTCAACGTCGAGCGGAACGTCCTCGAGTACTCAAGCAGCCTCAGCGTTCGTGGGCTCGACCTAAGGGCAGCGCTGAGCGCGGCAGGTGCGCCGCCTCCTGCCGCGTTCGCTAATGACGTCGTCGCTGCCGCCGCAGGGGAGGCCGTCCGAGCAGAAACCGTGGCGGTTCTCGCCGTTGGAGTTCGGGGGTGGACGCTGACGAACCTCTACAACCGGCGGCCGTCCTGGTTAGCGAACGCGCACGAGCGCCTCGACCGAGCGGTTCACTCCGCCTACGGTTGGGAACACCCGCTCGAATCCGACGACGTGCTTGCCCGCCTTGTCGAACTAAACCTCGCCCGTGCCGCCACAGGTGCCGCACGCCGACCTGACCATGCTCGCGCGGCTCTCGCAAGCACGTCTTCGGCGTCGTGATGATGTCCCAGGGCGCGGTCGGACCGATACGACGTCCGGTGCGAGAGCCGGGGGGGCCGAGCTCACCCAGCCCCCGGCATCTTGAGCCCGCCGCGGCCGGCGAAGCCCTGTCATTTGGGTCGCTTACGCGTCGGCCCGGTTCGCGAGCCTCCGTACGACGTCGAGCCACTCGGGCTCCTCGCCGAGCTTCGCGACGTTCCCCTGGATCTCCTCGAGGCTCCGCTCGGCGGCACGCCAGAAGACGAAGAGCGCGCCGATCTGCTCCAACGTCGGCCGCTCGTATTCGAACGGCGCGCCGTCGGTCGGTTGCATCCCCCCTCCATCCCGGACAGCGACCATGCAGAGTCCAGCCGAGTAGCCGCCCCGCCAGTCGGCGGGGACTGGGACGACGACTGCCGGGGCGGCTTGGCACGCCCGCGCCACCCTCTAGAGCAGCTACGCCTTCTGCTCAATTGGGCGACTCTACTCCCGCGCGTGGCGCCACTAACGTTCTCGGCGCGATGCCGATTCCGCCGTATGAAGGCCGGCGAACGTACTTCTTCTTCGCCGACGTCGAGCCGAAGGAGCTGATGACGTTCGGCGTCGAGGCCGGGATCCAGCTCGATGACGACTCGACGCTCGAAGTCCTCGGGCATGCTCTTGCCTACTGGGCGGTCGCGGAGGACCAGGACGTTGTGACGCTGCGCGCGTTCGTGCAGGACGTCTTCGACGTGACCCTCGCGATCTACGCGCTCATCCGCCTCGACCGTGGCGACAGGCGCGACGCGCTCCGGCTGCGCGCGGAGCTTCACTCGTGGCTCGAAGTCCGCGGCGTCGAGGCTCGCGCGAACGTCGTCGGAACGATCCACGAGCGCTATGAGGCCGGCGCCGTCACGGAGCTGGACGGCCCGCGCGCCCGCGACTTCACGACCGCCGCGAACGCCGCGTGGCGCTTCGTCCGCGAGCCGACGCTCCGGCTCGCGTTCAAGGATCTCGGTTTCAGCCTCCACGACCGCGGCGACGACGCCTTCCTCTACGCCTACCGGGCCGTAGAGAACGCGCGCCGCTTCCATGCGGGCAAGGTCTCGGCGACGGAGGCGAAACCCGTCTGGCCGCCGCTGCACGCCGCGCTCGGGACGAGCGAGGGGCAACTCCAACCGCTCACGGACGCCGCGACGTCGATCCGCCACGGCGACACGAAGAGCGCCGCTCTCGCCGCCGCTCGCGTGAACCGCGACGCGACCCTCGTGCTCGCCGAAGACGTCCTCCGGCGACTCGCTCAGCACGAGGGCGTGAGCTGGTAGCCGGCGCCCGTCCCGACGTCGGGTGACGGTCTAGGGTTCGGGATGCCTCGTAAGGACGCGCAGGTGATTTTCGGTAGGCGCCGCTAAGACATGACGCGCCGGCGGACGGACGCTACCCCTCGCGGGGCCGCTCCTCGTGCAGCTCGCGGACCGCCCCGTAGAGCGCGCGCTCCTCGGTCTGCGCGGGCTCGGCCGGGTTGAAGCCGACGTTAAGCATGTAGAAGACCGCCTCGGCCTCGTCGCCGGCGAGAGGGATCGGGTCGTCTGTCGCGCCGACCAGCGCTTGCTCGATCGCGTCCGCGACAGCTCGCGCGCCCTCGACCCCGGACTTGCCGAGCTGGCCTGCCGCCGTTCGCCGGAGATCCTCGGCCAGAATGGTCGCGGGCTGGTCTCGAAGCGAGTAGAGGGACTTCGAGACGTCGAAGACGACGGCCATGATCACGAGCGTAGCGGAGGGTCGTCGTGATCCAGCGCCCGTCCATGAGCTTCCGTCTGATCGAGGCAGATGGGATCGACGCCCGGCCGCCCGAGACCGTCGAGGAGATCGGGCGAGGCTCGACCGGCCCAACGCCGCGCGCGTCTCCGTGCTGGCCCTACGAAGGCCTGCGGCCGGCGGAGGCGTGGGCGCTCGAGTGGCGCGACGTCCTCGTCACCTCGACGAAGGCGCGCGACCGGATCCGCGTCCAGCGGGGCCTCACCGACCACGAGATCTCGCCGACCAAGTCAGCCCGGCGCGCGCCCCCGGGCGAGGGCCCGCTGCTCCTCTCCGCCGATCACGCCCGACGCTCCCTCGATCGAAAGACTCAGCACCCGCGCCGGCTACCTCGTACGCCGTCTCTGCCGGCGCGCGCTGCGAGGTGTGGCCGGTCGCGTCATGCCCGAACTGAGGACGGAGGTTATGGCGGCGCCGGCCGTACCGGGAGCGGCGCCGCCGATCCCCTCGCCGTGCCCCTGTTCGAAGCCAGCCGGCTCACGCTCGCTGGGCCGTCGAGCTCGTGCTTCGCCGTGACTCGGCCGACCGATGACGCGACGGTACACAAGCGAGGACGAGCGGACACCGGCGTCCTTCCGCCGCCGTTCACGCTTCCTTCACTGCTTCGAGCGAGATGCTCTCGACGCCGTAGGTGCTGCAGGCATCGAGGGCGCGTTCGGAGATGAAGTCGTAGTCGTTGGTGCGCACCTCTACGACCCGGAAGCCCGCGGCCTTGAGCGTACTCAGGTAGCTGTGCCGTGGAATCGCGCCGGCGATGCAAGCGGCCCAGAGCTCGACGTTGCGCCGCGTGCGCTCCTTGAGCGGACGGCCGCTGACGATGTCGGCGATCGCGAGTCTTCCGCCGGGTCGAAGGACGCGCGCCGCTTCGGCGAATACGCGGTGTTTGACCGGCGACAAATTGATCACGCCGTTCGAGATGACGGCGTCGAAGCTGGCGTCCTCGAACGGGAGAGCGTCGATGCTCGCTTCGACGAACTCGGCCTGCGTGAACCCGTCGCGATTTTTTAGACGCGTCGCCTTGCCGAGCTGCTCGTCGGTGAAGTCGACTCCGACCGCGTGGCCTGACGCGCCGACCTGGACGGCGGCGCAAAACACGTCCGTTCCCGAGCCCGAGCCAAGATCGAGCACCTGCTCGCCGGGGGCGAGCGCCGCGAGGTCGAGGTGGTAGCCGACGCCAGCGAATGACGCCAGCGCCTCGGCCGGAATCGCGTCGAGCAGCTCCTCCCGGATACCCGACACGAAGCGCGATCGGCCGCCCGACTGCGAAGTGGAGCTGAGCCTCCTCTTCCCTCGCGACCTGGCGATACATCTCCTGCACCTGCCGCCTCGAGCAAGTCGCGGTCGACGAGCGAGCTCGCGTCGGCTTGCGGCAGCTTCTCAGCCAGTGCCATCTCGTCCTCAGGAGCGATCGGGTCAGAACTCATCGCGGGCCTCCCTCGGGTGTCGTAGCCGGCGGAGCATCGTCCGACCGACGATTGCGACGGCGGTATCACGATCGCTGCGCCGGCCGGCGCGAGCTGCAGGACGCTCTCCTCGACCGGGATCCCCATGATGTGGGCGACGATCACTGGAAGATCTCCGTGGTGCAGTCGCCGTCCTGGAGCCGCACCTCGTGCGCGCGGGCGGGTCCATCGGGGCGGTCGTGGAGGTCGACGAGGAAGTCGCGGGTCGACCTCCATTCCGCCGTCGGGGCCGCAGTTCATCGCGCAGCAGCCACGAGCGCAGGCCGGGGTAGAACTGGTTGTCCCAGGTCGACTAGAGCGAGTTGGTGACGTAGAGCCGCCGGCCGTCGAGCGAGAGCTGGAGCATCTGCGGGCCGCCGTTCAGCTCGCGTCCGGCGTCGCTCGGCTTGCCGAGGAGCCCGCCGAGCCAGAGCCGGCCGGTCAGCTTCGGGTTGGCCGGGTCGGAGACGTCGTACTGGCGCAGATCGCCGTGCAGCCAGTTCGAGAAGTAGAGGAAGCGGTCGTCCATCGAGAGGACGAGGTCGGTGATCAGCGCCGGGCACCGGGAACGGCCAGCCCTCGAGCTCGACGCTCTCGACGGCGATCACCTGCTCGGCCGCCCAGGCGCCGTTGTCGCTGCGGAAGTGCCACATCGTGCTCGAGAGAGCGGCACCGACGAAGCCCTCCTCGGCGTCGGGATCGTGCTTCCAGCGCACCTCGAGCGGAACGAGCCCGCGTCTCGCCGAGATCGACGGTCTGCTCGAGCGTCCGCTCGCTCGAGGTCCCAGAAGTGGAGCGGCTGCCCGTAGCGGCCGCCTCACGTCGGCGAGGTCGAACCCCGACTCGTACGCGTTCGGCTCGCCGAACTCGGACGAGACGAGCACGTTCTTGCGCGGCTGGTACCAGAAGTCGTAGTTGAACGGCGGCGTCTCGCCGCCGTTCTCCCAGCGGCCCTTGACCTCGAACGTCTGCGCGTCGAGGACGGCGAACCCGCCGGCGCCGTTGCCGTCGGCGTCGCCGAGCATGCGAGACGACGACGTTGTCGCCGGGCATGCAGTGCACGGTGTGCGGTCGCGTGTAGCCGGTCTTCGCGATGAGCTCCTCCGGCTCGATCACCTTCTCGATCCGCGGCCGGCGCGGGTCGTCGGCGACGTTGACGATGTGGATGCGCGAGGAGCGGAAGCCAGGCACGATCAGGTGCGAGCGGTCGGGGCCGTGGCAGGCCGAGCGAGCAGCGGTTCCAGCCGAAGTGGTGGAGCTCGTCGCCGGCGTTCGGCATCGGCGTCTCGTGGACGATGTCGCCCTCCTCGGCGTCGACGACGGCGATGAAGTCGGGCGCCTCCACTCCGGTGCCCTCGTGCAGGCAGGCGAGGTAGAGGAACTCCTCCGGCGGCGCCTGCATCGCCTCCTGCGGCGAGGATGTGGAAGGATTGCGGGCTTGCTCGTGTGACATCTATCTCGTCCCTCCCTGGCGAGTTTCGTTGCTACACGCCCGAGTCTCCGGCCGAGGGCGGCGACGAGCAACGGCCATGAGGCCGTATTTGCGCGGCCGCAGATGCCGTATCGCCGGTACGCCGCTCCGGCGCTACTCGAGGAGCTGGAGCGAGCGAGCGCGCTGCGCGGCCTCGACTCTCGACCGGCAGCCGAGCTTGGCGAGCAGGTTGCGGACGTGCATGTCGACCGTGCGCTTGCTGAGGAAGAGTCGCGTCGCGATCTCCCGGTTCGTGAGACCGTCGGCCGCGAAGCGGAGCACCTCCACCTCGCGGCCGCGAGAGCCCTGCCGAGCCCGAACCGCTCGACGGACTCGCCGAGGGCCTGCAGCTCCTCGGCGGCGCTGCTGGCGAGCGGGCGAGCGCCGAGCTTCCGCGCCGTCCGGTAGGCGTCGGTGAGCCGATCGACAGCGGCCTGCAGCTTGCCGACGGCCGCCAGCGCCACGGCCGCCCGGACCTGGGTCTCCGCTCGCTCGTTCGGGGCGGACGCAGTCCGCGAGGAGCTCGAGCGCCTGCGCGAACTGCCGCGCTGCGCCGTCGGCGTCGCCGTCCAGGAGTGCGAGCTCGCCGAGGGCGTGGGCGAGTGCGGCCACCGCCTCGGTGTCACCCGTCGCGGCGGCGATCCTTCGCGAGCGCATCCGCGCACGCAGCCCGCGTCCGCGACCTCTCGCCGGCGGGCGAAAAGCGTCGTCGCCCAGCGGAACGCCGAGACCGAGTAGTGCCGCTCTTCCCTCGTCTGCCAACGCGCGAGGAGCGCGCGCATCCGCTCGGCCGCCTCATCGTCCTTCGCCTCGAGGTCCGTCGACGCGCGCGAGCCCATGCGTCGTCTCGATCTCCAGCCCGAACGCCGCGCTCTGCCGTCGCGAACGCCAGCGCCTCGGCGAGCAGGCGGCGCGCGCGACCAGGCTCGCCGCGGAGCGCGTACACGTGGCCGAGCTCTCCGGTCGCGACCATTCGCGCGAGCAGAGGCGCCGCCTTCTCCTTCCAGCACCTCGCGGCACAGCACAGTCGCACGCTGCCACTCGCCCGGTATGCACCATGATCGGCGCAAGGCAGGCGAAGCAGACGTCGCCAGGCCCCTCGAGTCCCTGGGTCCGGCAGTAGTCGTATGCGGTCGTGTACGCGTCGATCGCGGCCGGGTACGCCGCCGAGTGCTCGAGGGCCGAGCCGAGGCGGAAGTAGGCGTCGGCCGCGGCCGCGCATCGCATTCTCCGCGAGCGCCAGCGAGAGCGCCGAGCGCACGAGCGCGACGCCGGTCTCGGCCTCGCCGAGCTTCGCGCGCACCTGGCCCTCGAGCGCGAGCGCCCGCGCCCGAAGATCGGCGCGTGCCGTGTGCTCGACCTCCTCCGAGCTTGCGAGCACGAGCTCGAGCGCCGCGCTCAGATTTCCTGCGGCCTGAAGGTGAGCAGCCACGGTCAGGCGCTCGGTCACCGCCTCCGCGACAAGCCCGCACGCCGCGAACGCCTCAGCCGACCTCGTGCGCGCAGCGACAGCCCGCTCCCACGCGCCGGCGAGCTCGTAGACGGTGGCGAGACGCCGCTCGGTCTCGGCGAGCGCCTTCGCTCCCGCCGCCGGCCCTGCGCGCGTCGACGACCTCCTCCCAGACGCGCGCCGCCTCGGGCAGTTCACCGGAGAGCTCTGCGCACAAACCCAGGCGCTCGAGCGCGACGAGCCGCCCCGCCTCGTCCTCTCCCTCGGGCCAGAGCTCGAGGGCGCGCCGCCCCAGGCGCGAGGCGTCACGGTAGGCGTGGACCGCGCAGAACGCCTCGGCGGCCGCGAGCAGCGCCGGGCGCGCCCGCTCGGGCTTCCTCGCCGCGAGCCAGTGCTCGCCGACGAGCTGTGGCGGCGCACCCGCTCGCTCGAGGCGTCTCGGCGAGCCGGCGGTGGTGTACCCGCCGCCGCGTCCAAGGGATCTCCGCGTAGATCGGCCTCGCGGACGAGCGCGTGACGAAAGGCCGCGATGCCGTCGTCGACCTCGACGAGGAACCGCAGCTCGATCGCCTCCTCGAGACCCGGTGCTCCGGCGAGGTCGGCGACGAGCCCGAGATCGAGCCGCTCTCCGGCGACCGCGGCCACCTCGAGGGCATGACGGGCCGCCTGGGAGAGCCGGTCGGTGCGCAGGAGCACCGTTTCCCGCACGGTCTCCGGCAGAGGCACGTCGTGACCCGCCGGGAGCTCGACCGTGTCGCCCTGCTCCTCGAGCCGGCCGTCTCCGTCGAGCGCGGCCGCGAGCTCCTCGATGAAGAATGGCACGCCCTCCGTCCGGTCGAAGATCCGCTGGGCGAGCCGTCGGCCCTGGCTCCGTCCGAGGATGCGCGAGGCCAGCTCGGCTGTCTGACGCTGGTCGAGCGGCGCCAGCACGACCTCCTCGAGCCGCGCGCTGCGGCGAAGCTCCGGCACGCATGCGACGGAGCGGATGCGAGCGCGGGACCTCGTCGCTACGGTACACGCCGAGGAAGAGGAGCGGCCGGTCCTCCACGGACGCCGCCAGCGATGGCAGGAGCTCAAGCGTCGCGTCGTCGCCCCACTGGAGGTCGTCGAGGAACACCACGGTCGGCTCGCGACCCGCCATTCCGCGAAACGCCGCGCGGAGAGCCTCGGCTAGGGCAAGGGAGTCGACGATCTCGGGGGACTGGCCGAGCTCGGGCAGAAGTACAGCGAGGTGGCTCGAGAGTCGGCCCGACTCGTCCGAGCGCGCCCAGGAGCGATCCGCTCGTACGCGCGAAGCGCCGTGACGATCGGCGCGTACGGGGTCTTTCCCTGCTCGCTAGCCATCCCCGCAGGACAAGCAGCGGGTGCGCGGCCAGCGCTGTTTCCGCCACGCTCGTCTTTCCGACGCCCGCCTCGCCCGCGAGCAGAAGGAGACCGCCCTCTCCGGCGGCGGCCCGGTCGAGCCGATCCGTCGAGGACCTGCCGCTCCCGCTCACGTCCGACGAGCCCGGCGCTTCCCACCATCTAGAAAGCGTACGACGCCTATGCCGCGGGCGCGACCGTCCTGCGCAGGCCCGGCCGCCCTCGATCGCCTTCGGTCAGAATGTCGCCCTTGGCGCCTTGGGCCGAGAGCTCCCCGGTCTAACGCCGCAAGAACGCTGCCGGAGCGAGATCGGCGGTCGCGGCGATGGGTCTGCTCTTGGACCCATGCCACCCGTGCCTTGCGCCGCTCCGTGTATGCGGTCAGAGCTCGGTCGACGGGTTGGGTGGCGAGCAGCTGGCCAGCACGAGGGCGTCCTCGACCGCCAGCGCCGCGCCCTGCGCCATGTTCGGTGAACTGGCGTGGGCGGCGTCGCCGACGAGGACGACGCGGTGTGTTGTCGATACCGGAGGAACAACCTCCTCGATGGGCGAGAAATACGCCTTGGCGCCATGCTCGAGCAGACGCGGCACGGGGTCTGCGAAGTCGGCGAACAGTTGCGCCAGTCCTCGCCGCTGGCGCCGTCCGGGACGCTCGCGTTGCGGTCGGCGTAGCAGTACACGAGTCCCTGGCCGAGCGCGACCGTGAGGAACGCGCGGCCTCGGCCAAGCATGACCGCCCAATCGGCGATGTCGGGGAAGCCCGCGGCGAGGAAACGCCAGCTTGCCTGTCCGACGAAGCTAGCGGGTGGACCGCCCAGGACGAGGCTGCGGATCGTCGAATGGACTCCGTCCGCGCCGACGACCAGGTCGTAGCTGCCGGTTGAGCTGTCGGTGAAGCTCACTCGCGGCGCGGCGCCGTCTTCCACGTCCGTGACCGCGGTGCCGAGCCGGATCGGCAGCTCGGCGTTCGCCTCGCGGAGCGTCTCGTGCAACGCCGCCCGGTTGATCGCCAGGCAGCCGCCGACACCGTCCCAGAACCGGTCGACGTTGATCTCGGCCAGACGACGACCCCGCTGGTCGAGGAAGCGCTGCCGCCCGATCGGATTCGCGCGCGCCGCAACGGCCTGTCCGATGCCGAGCGCACCCAGTCCCCGCACGGCATTGCCGGGCAGGTACAAGCCGGTGCCGGTCGTCTCCCACTCGGCCACGCGCTCGACGACCTTGACTTTGAGGTCGTGCTGACGAACAGGCGCGGGCGAGCGCGAGGCCAGCGATACCGGCCCCGACGATCAGCACACGCACCGCGGTCACCGCCGCCCGCCGTCAGTCGGGTGCTCGCTCATAACGCGCCGAGAGCGACAGACGGCAGCCGCGGCTCCGGGGCCGAGTCCGTCCTCCCGGAGAGCTATGCTCACGCGCTTTCGTCTTATT
>CAWGQF010000003.1:0-73217 GCA_963824775.1 uncultured Actinomycetes bacterium | reverse complement strand
GAACACCTGCATGGGCCCGGTCAGGCCGGGCTTGACGTCGAGCCGGAAACGATGCTCCGGTTCGTATCGCTCGACGAGGTCCAGCTGCTCGGGACGCGGCCCCACCAGGCTCATGTCGCCGCGGAGGACGTTCCAGAGCTGAGGCAGCTCGTCCAGGCTCGTCCGGCGTAGGAGACCGCCCACCATCGTCACTCTGGGGTCGTTCGCGAACTTGAACATCGGATCGCGGAGAGCCTCGAACGAGACGAGCTGAGGAAGCTGCGCCTCGGCGTCGGCGACCATCGTGCGGAACTTCAGCATCGAGAACGGCCGGCCGTCCTTCCCGGCCCGCCGCTGCTTGAAGATCACGGGCCCCCGCGAGGTCAGCTTGATCGCGAGGCCCGCGGCGATCAAGAGCGGCGAGAGGAGGAGGAGCGACGGAGCGAGAGCGCGATGTCGAGCGCGCGCTTGAGCAGGAGCGTCGAGCGCGAGACGTCCCAGGTGTTGTACTCGACCACCGGCAGGTCGGCGACGTGGTTCAGGCGGACGGCGGTTCCGAACATGCCGCGCATCGGTGGGATGAGGCTGAGCTTCATCCGCTCGCGCCGGCAGTAGCCGAGGAGGTCGGCGAGGAGCGCCTCGTCGATTGCCTGCGAGGCCAGGATCACACGGTCGACCCCGTCGACGGTGGGAGCCCACTGTCCGTTGCCGGCGGCTTCCTCGTCGAGCTGCTCGACGACGTCGACGTGGATGTCGGGAAAGAGCTCGAGCTTCCGGCGGGTGGCATCGGCGAGGGAGCCCTCCCGACGACGAGCGCTCGCTCGCGTGGCACGAGCTGCCGCCAGAGGGCCCGCGCGAATGCGCGGAGCACGATCGCGGCCACGACCGCGACGACCCACGCACGGACCGCGCTGCCGATGGTTGGCGGCCCTGCGGGGGTAAGCCAGAGGAGCACGGCGAGCGCAGCGGTGCCGCTCAGCGCCCAGGTGAGGATCGTGGGGAGCTCGTCGACGGTGAGGTGGCGCAAGGAGCGTTGATCGCGGTCGTAAAGCCCGTGGAGCTTCGCGAGCAAGATCCAGACCGGCAGGAAGACCGAGGCCCAGAACGCCATGTCCAGCGAGCCCCCACCGAATGCGAACGAAGCGCTCACGAGGAGGGCGACAGTCGCGTCCACGAGCGCCAGCATTCGGCGCCGGAGGGCATCGCGCCAGGGGCCCTCGCGTCGCCGGAACGAGAACCCGCGGTTCGGCTCGCGAACCCAGGTGGCCCCAATGGGGCCGGGGATCTGCGTTTCCGGCGGGTGCTCGGTCAGGACGTCGGGCCGTTCCATCAGCAAGGAAGGTCGCGGGAGAGCACTATTGGCAAGCGAGGATAGTGGACATACCCTACGCGCGAACTCGGTCCGGCTGGCTCTTTACTCGACACTTGCAAATAGCGGGGAGCGTGGATTGAGTTCTGCTGCCCGGTCGAGGCTCCTCCGTGCCTCTGCGACATCGCCGGCGTTGGTCTGGATACGGGCCGCGACGAGCCAGAGTCGCCAGTTCTTCTCGTCGCGGTCGATAGCCTCCCGAATCGCCTCGTCCGCCCCCTCATACTCCCCTGCCGCTTCCTGCACGAGCGCGAGCTGGAGGTAGGGCGAGGCAGCCCACGGCTGGAGCTGACGTGCGGAAACGGCGTGGTCGAGCGCCGACTCGAGGTCGCCCCGCCGCGAGGCCGCCTGGCTGTCCGAGATCTTGACGTCGGCCAGGAACGGGATGGCCGCCGCACAGATGACGAGCCAGCCGAGGACGACGGTTGCCACGCCGGCTGTGAAGCGTCTCGGCGACCGGCGGTCCTCGGGGTCTCGGCCGTCGCTGCCCAGGGACGCTGCCCTGCGGCCGTCGCCGGCCCCGTCAGGAGTCCGAGGACGACCGTGCCCACGGCCGAGACGACGGTCAGCTCCCACATCCAGTCGATCCCTGCGGCCACGGCGTAGCCGAAGAAGCAGGCGAGGAGGGCCGCGATGACCAGGCGCTCCTCGCCCTCCGCGACGAGAACTCGCCGGATGCCGACGATCGCTCCCGCCCCGAACGCGGCCACGAGGAGCACGAAGCCGATGACCCCGAGCTCGCCCAGCGCCTCGAGGTACAAGGAGTGCGCGTCGCGGATGAAGAACGCATCGATCGAGCCGTTCTCCGCCCACCACGCCTCGTACGAGCCGGCGCCGCGGCCGGCGGCGGGTTCGGACTCCCACTGGTCGATCGCGGCGGCCCAGAACTGCCACCGGCCGCTCCCGTTCCCGCTCAGGAGGTGCGCCTGCACGAAGTCGCTCTCCCCCTCGAATGCGGTCGGCGGGTCCTGGAACGCCTCGATGCGCTCGACCGGGTCGGCGGCCGCGATCCCGGCCACGGCCGCGACAACGACGGCGCCGACGGCTACCCAGCCGAGGACCCGGGGTGGGTGAAGGCGGGGGGCGAGGAATCGACTGCCCAGCCAGTGGAGGAGCGCTACGGCGGCCGCGATGGCGAGGATGAGCAGCGCGGCGCTTCGCCCCTGGCTCGTCGCCAGCGGTGAGTCGCTCGGGTTGTTCACGAGCTCGTCACGCGTCGTCAGAACCGCGATCGCGGCGACCGAGCCTGCGCCGCCGAGGAAGAGTGCGCCGCCCGCTGCCCAGCGCCGCGGGGTCATCACGAGGAACGCGACGAGCCCGACGATCGCCGTGGCGAATCCGCCGCGCGACGACGTCAGGTACATCGTGGCCACGAGCGGCGGGAAGGCCGCGACGGCGAGCGCGCGCCAGACGGCATGGCCGGTCGATGCGACCCGAAGGAGGAGCGGAAAGGCGAGCGCGACGAGGATGGCGAGCCCGTTCCAGTACTCGACGGGCCACGAGAGGCGGCTGAACGCGGACGGGAGGAACTCGGGCACCTGGCCCGCCGGAAGCGTGTCCGGAAAGAGCCTGCTCGCGAGGGAAAGGACGCCCACGGCGGTAAGGCCGGCGGCGATCCCGTCGACCCACCGGCCGACGTTTCCGCGCGTCCCGGCGAGCACCGCGACCACGAAGATCCCGACGTAGAGCGCCGTCCTGTTGAACTCGACGAACGCTCGCTCGGCGCTCGAAGACCACGCGATCGACGCGAGGGTGAGCAGCGCGAGCGCGCTGAGCAGGCCGCCGACCACGACGCTCGCAGTGGCGGGGACGAACGATCGGCCAGAGGCCGAGCACCACCGCGATGAGGATCGACCACCAGACGGCGATCGCGAGCGTCGAGCGGGCCTCGAGACCGTACGAGCCGCCGTCGAATGCGAGCCAGAACACGAGCCCCCCGGTAACGAGGGTCAGAAGGAGCGGGCGGGCGTCGCGGAGGCGATCGAGGTCGGCTCTCATTTGACAGCGTCCGGCACTATCGCAACCATCCTGTGATGCTGACTCAAAGACTCGAGCGAGAGCACCGGCGCGCCGGACCGCGCCGGATGAGTGTCGTCACTGGGCTCGTCTTCGCGGCTCTCTCACGTTGGCGGGCGAAGCCTATGCACAAACCCCGACGGCCCGTCGGCCGTCGACCAGTACGTCGAAGACGTTCCCACGAGCGAGGGTTCGACGGTTCCCGGCAAGGGCAAGCCGAACCAGAACACGCTCTCTCCGAGTGTGTCGAACGAGATCGAGGAGGAGGGCGGCGGCGACGCTCCTGCTCCTTCGTGAGATCGCCTCCTCGTCCGACTACGGGGCGCCGAAGAAGACGAAGCAGCAGGCTGCCGCCGCGAAGCGCGACGTTCGGGAGGAGGCCGGGGCGCTCGGACCGTCTCGGAGGATCCCTCCGCGGGCGAGGCTCTCTCGGCCGCCGTCAGCGCCGTTCAGGGCGGCGACGCCGCACGCCTCGTTGGGCTCCTCGTCGTGCTCTTCGCGATCTCCGTCGCAGCGCTCACCGCGGCGGGGCTCGCGCCAGCGGCGCCGGGCACGCTGAAAAGAAACCACGCGCTCGACCGGCCGCCCGTCGGGCGGCCGGTCGCGTCGTCGAGGCGGAGAAGGAGGGATTCGAACCCTCGAGGGAAGCTTGTGCCCCCCTAACGCCTTAGCAGGGCGCCGCCTTCAGCCACTCGGCCACTTCTCCGTGCGGCCATGGTATACGAGGGCGGAGACCCCGTCGTTCACCCCCTGCCGTGGAAACAAGCGGTTTGCTGAGCACGCTTCGGAGGTTCGAAGCGCCGAGCTCAGCCGTCACAAATCGACCGTCCGTCGCGTTAGGGTCAGACAGCATGATTTCGGCCAGAGAACGCCCGGAACGGGACATCTCGCTCCTGTTCGACCTCTACGTCGCGAGCCAGCGCCTGCGTCTCCTCCTCGCGAGCGCGCTCGCGGGCGCACCGCTGCGCGCCGACGAGCACGCCGTCTACACCGTTCTGCGCGTCCTCGGGCCTCACAGCTCGGTCGACCTCGCCCGGATGATCGCGATGCCGCAGACGACGCTCTCCGACTACGTCCGGACGATGATCGAGCGCGGCCACGCCCGGCGGGTGCCGAATCCGCGCGACGGCCGCTCCTACCTCGTCGAGCTGACCCCGGCGGGCGAGACGGCCCAGCGCGACACCCGGCGGCACTTCCTCGAGGCGGCCCGGCGCATGGAGGCGGCCCTCGAGCTTCCCGCCGACGACGTCCGGGCGGCCTTGCACGCGCTCGACGACGCGGCAACCCGCGCGCTCGAGAACCTCCTCACCGATTCGATCGAGGAAGCCGGGTAAGGGGCCGGGCATGCCCGGCCCGGACAGGATTGGACACGGCTGCCTCGCCGCCATCTAGCGCGGATCCGTCGCAATTCCACCGGATCCGTAGTAGTATCGCCGGGCAAGCACGCTCACCTTCACGGCGAGCCCCTCCTCACCTGAAGGGTCGCGTGCGGCGGGTCCGCGGTGACGCGTCGGATGCACTCCGGCGCCGCAGACGGCGCGAAGCCCGGCCCGGCCGCACGCGGCCCGCCTCCAAGAGAATGTCGGGCCATGAGCGATCCCTCGCGGCCCACGCTTCGCGGCGAGCGCGTCCTCCTCCGGCCGATCCGCGCGGACGACGAGGACCGGATCCTCGCCATCCTGCGCGAGCCCGACGTGGCCCGGTGGTGGCTCGTCGAGCGACGCGGCGCCGAGCACGTGTGGCGCGAGCTGCTCGAGCCGGAGGACGAGGTGACGTTCGCCGTCGAGTCGGAGGGGGAGGTCATCGGCTGCGTCCAGTACTACGAGGAGACGGATCCCGACTACCGCCATGCGGGGATGGACATCTTCCTGTCGGCCGCGAGCCGGGGGCGGGGGCTCGGGAGCGAAACGCTCCGCGTGCTCGCGCGCTTCCTCTTCGACGAGCTGGGCCACCACCGGCTCGTGATCGACCCGGCCGCGGCCAACGAGCGCGCCATCCGCGCCTACGAGCGCGTCGGGTTCCGGCCCGTCGGCGTCATGCGGCAGTACGAGCGGGGGCCCGACGGCTGGCACGACAGCGTGCTCATGGATCTGCTGCGCGCCGAGCTGGTCTAGATGATTGATCTAGCGAGCCGAGGCGAGGAGCCCCGGGACGGTCGGGTCGCCCTTCTTCGGCCGCGGGCGGACCTGGTCGACCGTGCACGCCTCCGGGTCCTTGTCAGGGCGGAAGCGGAGAAAGCGCGTGCCGTGGCGGAAGCGCTGCTTCTGCCACTTGTCGTACTTCACCTCGACGACGAGCTCGGGCGACACGGGAGACCACTCGAGGGTGACCTTGCGCCAGCGGCTCGGCTCGCCGCGCGGCCGCCGCTCCGGATTCGGGCCGAGGAGCGGGAGGACCCGCTCGGCGATCTCCTCGTGGCGCTTGCCGGAGGCGGACGCGGTCCCGACGGGGCGGAGCTCGCCTCCCTCGGCATACAGGCCGAGCATCAGGCTCGCGAAGCCCGTGCCCTTCTCGCTCCAGGTGACACCCATGACGACGCAATCCGCCGTCAGGAGGCGCTTCACCTTCTGGACCGCTTCTCGCGAGCCGGGTCGGTACGGCTCCTCCAGCCGCTTCGCGATCACGCCGTCGAAGCCGGCAACCTCGAGCCGCTCGAGCCAGCCCCCCGCCACGCCTGCGTCGAGCGTCGCCGGCGAGACGTCGAAGGGGAGTCCCTCGACGCGCTTCCGCCGCTCCTCCAACGGCCGCTCGTGCACGGGCTCGCCGTCCCACAGGAGGACGTCGAACGCGACGAATCTCGCGGGGATCTCACCCGAGAGCTTCTGGACGCGGCTCTCGGCCGGGTGGAGGCGCATCTGGAGCGCGTCGAAGTCGAGAGCGCCCTCGCGCTCGATCACGATCTCGCCGTCCAGGGCCGACCGGGGCGGGAGCCGCTCGCCGAGCTCCTCGAGCTCCGGGAAGTAGCGAAGAAGCGGCCGCGCGTTCCGGCTCCACAGCCGCACCTCGCCGGTCAGGTTCTCGAGGATTCCCCGAAAGCCGTCCCACTTCGGCTCGAACTGCCACCCGTCGCCTTCCGGGAGCTCGGCCACGAGCTCCGCCTCCATGGGCGGGAACGGCAGACCGGCGGGGACGTCCACGCGCGGCAGGCTACTGACCCCGAAGCTTCGGCGGCGGCGGCGCGTGCATCTTCAGGCACGCTTCGGGGATGGCACGGCTGGACGGAGTGTGGCGCGTCGAGCGGGAGGCAGGCGTCCTTCCGCCCGTCGGCGTGTCGAAGCGGATCTTCGGGCCGTCCGGTTGGACGCTCCTCGGCGGCGTCCCCGCGGCCCCGTTCGACGTCACCGTCGAGCGGGACCGTGCGGTGCTCGACTACGTGGCGATCCCCGTTCGGGACGAGCTCTCCCCGACCGAAGACGGCTGGGAGGGCAGGGGGCTCCTGCTCGGCCGCGAGTTCTGCCGCTTCCGGCTCGTCCGAGTAACCGGTTAGGGACGCGAGCCGTCTAATACACATGCGTCGAGTTGCGATCACCGGAGTCGGTGCAGTCACGCCGGTCGGAAACGACGCAAAATCGACGTGGGCCGCCCTGGTCGCGGGCGAGAGCGGGGTCGACGAGATCCGCGCCTTCGACGCCAGCGAGTTCCCGGTCACGATCGCCGGCGAGGTGAAGGACTTCGATCCGACGGGCGTCGTCCCGGCGAAGAAGGCTCGGCGGCTCGACCGCGCCGTCCTCTTCTCCATCGCGGCCGCGAAGGAGGCGTTCGCCGACGCCGGGGTGAACGGCTACCAGCCTGATCGGGTCGGCGTGGTCGTAGGTTGCTGCGTGGGCGGCATCAACCAGACCCTCCAGCAGTACGACGTCCTGCGTGAGCGTGGCTGGGAGCGAATGTCGCCCTTCTTCCTCGCCGACTTCCTCGTGGATGCGCCCTCGGGACACCTCGCGATCGAGCTCGGCCTGAAAGGGCCGAACCACGCGATCGTCTCGGCATGTGCGACCGGGTCGCACACGATCGGCGAGGGCGCGGAGCTCATCCGCCGCGGTGACGCGGACGCGGTCCTCGCAGGCGGGACCGAGGGTGCGATCAGCCCGATCGTCCTCGGCGGCTTCTGCGCGATGCGCGGGCTCGCGGCGTCGAACGGCGACCCCGGACGGCGTCGCGGCCGTTCGACGCGAAGCGGGCCGGGTTCGTCATGGCGGAGGGCGCGTGCATCCTCATGCTCGAGGAGTTGGAGGCGGCGCGGGAGCGCGGTGCGACGATCTACGCCGAGGTCCTCGGCTACGGCGCCTCGAACGACGCGCACAGCATGATCCAGCCGGACCCGGAGGCGACGGGCGTCACGGCGATGATGCGGCGAGCACTCGAGACCTCCGGCGTCGAGCCGGAGGACGTGGACTACGTCAACGCCCACGGGACCGGCACGCCGCTCGGCGACATCGCCGAGACGAAGGCGATCAAGGAGGTCTTCGGCGACCATGCCTACGAGCTCGCGGTGTCGTCGACGAAGTCGATGGTCGGGCACATGTTCGGTGCGTCCGGCGCGATCGAGGCGATGGCGTGTGCGCTGGCGATCCACCACGGGGTGATCCCGCCGACGATCAACCTCGACAATCCGGATCCCGCGTGCGACCTCGACTACGTCCCGAACGAGGCTCGCGAGGCCAAGGTCGACGTCGCGCTTTCGAATGCCATGGGCATGGGCGGCCACAACGCCTGCGTCCTTCTCGGGCGCCCCGAGTAGATCCCAGCGTTTCCCCGGTTCGACGCACCCCGGCTTGCCGGTCCTGTCGCTTTGTGTAACCGTGACGTCGTGAAGGCGAGGGGCCTGTTGGCGGCCGGGGTGGCCTCCTTGCTCTGCCTCACGACCGCGGCGGGCCAGGCGCTCGCAGCCCGCGACTCTGCCGAGTACGTCCAGGGCCAGGTCGTCGTGGCCTTCGAGGCCGGCTCGGACCGCGGAGCGCGGACGAACGCGGTGCGCGAGCGAGGCGGCGAGGTGATCGACGAGCTCATGCTCCCGCGCACCGTGCTCGTGGCGCTCGAGGCCGGCACGTCGGTCGAGGAGGCGGTCGCGTCCTACGAAGCCGACCCGGACGTCGCCTACGCCGAGCCGAACTTCCTCTACCACACGTCGGCCCTTCCCAACGACCCCGGCTTCAACCAGCTCTGGGGCCTGAACCAACCGAGTGACCGGGACATCGACGCGCCGGAGGCCTGGGATGTCACGACCGGCAGCTCGAGCGTCGTCGTCGCGGTCGTCGACACGGGGATCGCCTACACCCATCCGGACCTCGCGGCGAACATCTGGGCGAACCCGGGAGAGATCGCGGGCGACGGAGCCGACAACGACGGGAACGGGCACGTCGATGACTCCCGCGGGTGGGACTTCGTCGGGAACGACAACGACCCCGGCGACCCGAACGGCCACGGCACGCACGTGGCCGGCACGATCGGCGCGCGCGGCAACAACATGATCGGCGTGACCGGCGTGAACTGGCAGGTACGGCTCATGCCGGTACGGGCCGCGGACGCCGGCGGGAACCTCACGAGCGCGGCCGTCGCCAACGCGTTCTCCTACGCCTGCGGGGAAGGCGCGCGGGTCGTGAACGGAAGCTTTGGCGGCCCGAACCAGTCCATGCAGATCGTGACCGCGATGAACTCCGCGGCCTGCGCCGGCACGCTCTTCGTTTTCGCGGCCGGAAACGGCGGGGGCGACGGCGTCGGTGACAACAACGACATCGCCCCGCAGTACCCCTGCGGCTACAGCACGACGACCACGTTCCCGCTCACGGTCGACCGGGTCGTCTGTGTCGCCGCGACGGCCATGAGCGATGCGAAGGCGACCTTCTCCAACTTCGGGCTCTCGAGCGTCGACCTCGGCGCCCCGGGCTTCTCGATCCTGAGCACCGTGCCCGGCTCGTGCCGAGTACGCCCTCGCGAACGGCACGTCGATGGCCTCGCCGCACGTCGCCGGCGTCGCCGCGCTCGCGCTCGCCCGGAACGCGTCGCTGAGCGCGATCGACCTTCGCACGGTCCTGCTCGCGAGCGTCGACCCGGTGCCCGGCCTCACCGTCGCAACGGGCGGCCGGCTGAATGCGCGCGGCGCGGTGAACCTCGCCCCCTCGCCGCCTCCGCCTCCCCCTCCGCCGCCGCCCCTGCCGCCCCCGCCGCCTCCGCCTCCCCCTCCTCCGCCGCCGCCTCCGCCGGCGCCGCCCGCCATCGACTCGACGGCGCCCGACACGAGGATCACGCGGGGGCCGGCCGGCTCGACGGCCGTGCGGCGGGCGACGTTCCGCTTCAGGTCGACCGAGGCCTCGTCGACCTTCCAGTGCCGGCTCGACGGACGCCGCTGGGGAAGCTGCCGCCCGGGGAAGGCGTACCGGAACCTGCGACCGGGGCGGCACATTTTCCGCGTGCGCGCGATCGACCCGGCAGGCAACGTGGATCGCACTGCGGCCGTGCGGCGCTGGCGCATCCGCTAGTCCGTGAAACTTCTGTAAGGAGGCCGAATTCCAGCGCCTTCGCGGCTACACTCGGCGCCATGAGGGTCACTCGTCTCTTCTCGTTCTCGCGGCAGTCGTTCCGACCGCGCTGCTCTCCGGCCTCGTCTCGACGGACGGAGGCTTCGGAGTCGCGGTAGCCGTCGCGGCGCCCAACACGTACATCCACGCCGGACCGCCCAGGAGCACTACCTCCCACACCGCGCGCTTCCACCTCTTCGCCACCGCGCCGGCCCGCATCTACTGCAAGCTCGATCGCCGAGCATGGCGCCTGTGCAGCTCCGATCGCAGCGGCTACGTGACCTTCCGGAATCTCCGGACGGGCTCCCACACCCTGTACGCGCGCGCCGTGAACCGCTCGGGCAGAGACAGAACGCCCGCCCGCCGCACCTGGCGCATTCGCTAGCGGCTCGGATCGATCGACTGGGGCTGCAGCTCCTCCAGTGAGGTGAGGACGACGTCGGCCCGACCCAGCGTCTGCGCGTCCGGCGGGTAGCCGGGGTTCGGAACGGCGACGACGCGCATGCCGGCGGCCTCCGCGCTCAGGATCCCGGCGCGCGGAGTCCTCGACGGCCGCGCACCGCTCGGGCGGGACGCCGAGCCGCCGGGCCGCCTCGAGGTAGACGTCGGGCGCCGGCTTCCCGCGCTCGACCTCCTCCGAGGAAACGGTGACGCGAAAGAGGTGCGCGAGGCCCGAAAGCTCGAGGACGACGTCGATGAGCTCCCGGTTCGACGAGGACGCGAGCCCGAGCGGCCAGATCGCCGCAATCCGCCGCACGGCCTCGACCGCGCCGTCCACGAGCGGAAGCTCCTCGCGGTAGATCGCCTCGAGGCGGCGGACGACCTCGGCCGAGATCTCCTCGGGGGGCTCCGGGAGCCCGACCACGTCGTGCATGTAGCGCGACCACTCCGTGGAGCTCATGCCCATCATCGCGAGCTCGGCGTCCTCGGTGCACCGGCCGCCGCGCTCCTCGCTCAGGCGCTTCCGGGCCTCGGCCCAGACGTGCTCGGAGTCGATCAGCACGCCGTCGAGGTCGAAGACGACCGCGTCGATCACGCGACCGTCCCGTAGCCCCGGCCGACGTAGACGAGTGGAGGGGCCGCGCGGCCCGGCCTCGACGTTGACGACCTCGCCGACGAAGAACGTGTGGTCGCCCGTCTCGTGCTCGGCCGCGAGCGTGCATTCGACCCAGCCGAGCGCCCCGTCGACGAGCGGAGCGCCGGTCTTGCCCGCGTGCCATTCGATGCCGTGCCAGAGCGCGATGGGCGGCACGCCGCGTGCGAAGTGCTGAGCCACCGCCTCTTGACCGGCCGTTAGGAGCGAGAGCGCGAAGGCGCCGGCGCCGCGAAGCAGCTCGTGCATCGCCGACTGGCGGGCGACCGCGACGCCGACGAGCGGGGGCTCGAGAGAGAGGGAGACGAGCGATGCGACCGTGAGCCCGAGCCGTTCTCCCTCCAGGTCGACGGAGACCACGGCGAGACCGGACGGGAAGGCCCTCAGGACGAGGCGGAGCTCTTCGCCGAGTGGGCTGGGAACCGTCAGCGGCGGCGGCGGAGCGAGAGCGCGTCGGCGATCGACGGGGCCGCCGGCGGTCGGATGTCTCCGCCATGGGAGCGCGAGTGTACTCCATTCACCGCTCACTTCGGCAGAATCGGCGCATGGCGTACCTGCGGCTGATCGAGGTCGACGAGGCGACGGGCGAGCTGCGCGTCGAGTACGAGGCGGCGCTCGCCCGGGCCGGCAAGGTCTTCAACATCGTCAAGGCGATGAGCCTCCGCGCCGGCGTGCTCCGCGAGTCGATGGGGCTCTACAAGGCGGTCATGTTCGGGCCGTCCGAGCTCTCGCGGGCCGAGCGGGAGCTGCTTGCCGTCGTGGTGTCGTCGGCGAACGACTGCCACTACTGAATCCAGGCGCATGCCGACGACCTCCGTGCCGAGGGCGCCCCAGACGAGCTGGCCGAGCATGTCGCCCACGACTACCGCCGGGCGAACCTCGACGAGCGGCTCCGCGCGCTCTGCGACTTCGCCGTCCAGGTGACGCGGGAGCCCGCGTCGGTGTCCGAAGAGTCGATCGACGCCCTGCGCGTGACCGGTCTGACGGATCGCGCGATCCACGACGCGATCCAGGTCGTCGCCTTCTTCAACTACATCAACCGCGTCGCTGACGCGGTCGGCATCGGGCCCGAGCCGGAATGGGACAACGCGCTTGACGGAAGCCGCTCGCTAGGCTACCCCACGCCATGCGGGTGTTCGTAGTCGGAGCAGGAGAGGTCGGCACCGCGGTCGTCGAGGCGCTCCACGACGAGCGGGAGCTAGTCGTCATCGACGTGGATCCACTGCGCCTGCGCGCGCTCTCGTTTCGGTACGACGTCGTCGGGGTGGAGGGGAGCGGCGCGAGCCGCAGGACGCTGCGAGAGGCCGGCATCCGCAACGGGGACCTGCTGATCGCCTGCACGTCGCGCGACGAGGTGAACATCGTCGCCTCGATGCTCGCCAAGAAGCTCGCGCCCGAGGTGACGACCATCGTGCGGGCGACGAACGTCGAGTACCTGGAGGTCTGGCGCGAGCGCGAGCTCGACGTCGACTTCATGGTCTCGTCCGAGCTCGAGGCCGCCCACGCGATCACGCGGATCATCGGCGTGCCCGCGGCACGCCAGACCGACGTCTTCGCCGACGGGCTCGTGCAGGTGGTCGAGTTCGACGTCGAGCCGACCGACGAGGACGGGCGCGGCCACGGCGTCGTCGGCGTCCCCCTGCGCGAGGCCGAGATCCCGCCTGACTCGAAGGTGGCGGCCATCATCCGCGGCGAGCGCGCACCGTCCCGCGCGGCGATGAGGCCATCGCTCCCGGCGACCGGGTCGTCATTATCGGGTCGCCGGACGCGGCCAGGGCCTGGAGCCGGCTCCTCGGCGCGGGCAGAGGCGTGGTCGACGACGTCGTGGTCTTCGGCGCCGGGCAGACGGGCGTCGCCGTCGCCGAGGCGCTGCTCGAGCAGCACGTCGGCGTCCGGCTCGTGGAGGCTGATGCCGACCGGGCGCGCGTCGTCGCCGAGACGCTCCACGGGGCGAGGGTCTTCCACGCGACGCGGCACTCGACCCGGAGTTCCTCGAGCGCGAGCGCATCGGGCGCGCCCAGGCAGCGGTCTTCACGATGCACGAGGACGCTCGGAACCTCTATGCGGCGACGCTCGCCAAGACGGTCGGCGTCGGCCTGACCATTGCGCTCGTGCACGAGCAGGCCTCCGACCGCGTCTTCGATGCGGCCGGCATCGACGTCGCCGTGAACCCGCGCACGGTGACGGCCGAGGAGATGGTGCGCTTCGCCCACGACCCGCGCGTCCGCCAGCTCGCAATGCTCGAGGGTGACCGGTTCGAGGTGCTCGACATCACCGTTCGTCCGGAATCCGAGCTCTGCGGCGTGCGCTTCCGCGACCTCCCGATGACCGGCTCGCTGATCGGGGCGATCGTCCGCGACGGCGAGGCCGTCTTTCCGCGGGGCGACGACATGCTGGTTGCGGGCGATCGCGCGATCGTCTTCACCGACTCGTCGCGTGTGCAGCAGGTGGAGAAGGTCCTCTGACCCTCGAGCAGCTCGCGGTCACCGTCGCCGTGCTCGCGGTGCTCGGGCTCGTCGCGAGCCGCTTCGGGCTCTCCGCGATCCCCGCCTACATCCTGGCGGGATTGCTGCTCGGGCCGAACGAGCCGGAGGTGCTCGCGTTCGTCCAGCCGTCCGAGGTGACGAGCTTCGTCGCCCAGCTCGGGCTCATCTTCCTCCTCTTCTTCCTCGGCCTCGAGTTCAGCTTCGACCGGCTCGTGCGGAGCGGGCGCCACATCGGCCTCGGAGGCTCGATCGATCTCGTCGTGAACGGCGGGATCGGGCTCCTGCTCGGCGTCGTCGCGTTCGGATTCTCGTTCGCGGCGCTGATCGTGGGTGCCGCCGTCTACGTGTCGTCGAGCGCCGTCGCGGTCAAGGGGCTCATGGACTTCCGCCGGCTCGCGGACGACGAGACCGACCTCGTCCTCGCGATCCTCGTCTTCGAGGACATCGCGATCGCGTTCGTCCTCGCCATCGCCGGGGGTGGAGGGGGCGAGGGCGCCGAGACCCTCGGCCTCGCGCTCAAGGCGCTCCTCTTCATCACGGCGTCGCTCGCGGCCTCGCGCTGGCTCGCCCGGCCCATCGACCTCCTCCTCGACCGGCTGCCGCGCGAGTTCTTCCTGCTCGTCACCTTCGCGCTCGTGATCGGGATGTCGGCGATCGCGCACGCGCTCGAGCTCTCGGAGGCGATCGGCGCGCTCATGGCCGGGGTGATCCTCGCGGAGACCTCGGTCCGGGAGGAGATCGAGGAGCGATTCTTCTCGTTCCGCGATCTCTTCGCGGCGCTCTTCTTCTTCGTGTTCGGGCTGACGATCGACGTCGGGTCGTTCTCGAGCGTCGGGTGGCTCGTCGCGCTCGCGGTCGTCCTCACGGTCGCCGCGAAGCTCGGCAGCGGGTTCGCGGCCGGACGCGTGGGCGGCTTCACTCCGCGGCAGAGCCTGAACGTCGGCACCGCGCTCGTCGCCCACGGCGAGTTCACCATCATCCTGGCCCAGCTCGCGGCGTCGAACGAGACGCTCTCGCAGGCCGTGAAGGACGATCTCGTCGCCTTCGCCGGCCTCTACGTGCTCGCGACCGCGACGATCGGCGTCATCCTCATGAAGGAGTCCAAGATCATCGGCCGGCGTCTGTTCGTGCGGCCCGCACCTAGTATGGAAAGGAGTCTCTAGTGCCCCTTCACGCGATACACGCCCGCTTCTGGCCCGCGATCACGCGGCGCCAGGAACCACCCTCGCCCTTGCCAAGGCGCCCAGCCTTGGCCGCGGACGAGTGCGGCCCCTGGCTTGGTGCTCGCGACCCAGAAGCTAGACAGCATCACCTGAAGGGGCACTAGATGCCCAGCGAGCTGCGCGCGACCCGCCTTCCCGGCGTCGGGGTGAAGTACACGAGCACCCCGGTGCACGGCGGCCGCCTGGCGATGATCATGCACACGGACGGGATGCGGGAGCTCTACTTCTTCCGTCGCCGCGACGACGACGAGCCGGCGGGTGTCCTCCAGCTCGAGGACGACGAGGCCCGCCAGGTGGCGGCCGCGCTGGGCGGGGCGTACGAGCGGCCCAAGATCGTCGAGGAGCTCGAGATGGCGATCGGCGAGCTCGCGATCGAGTGGGTCCCGGTCCCCGAGGGCAGCCCGGCGATCGGCAAGACGCTCGCGGAGACCGGCTTCCGCGCCAAGACCGGCATCACCGTCATCGCGATTCTCCGCGACCCCGAGCCGATCGCGGGCGCCCAGCCGAACGACGTGATCCAGGAGGGCGACGTGCTCGTGACCGTCGGGAAGCTCGGGCAGTACCGGGAGTTCCGCCGCCTGCTCGCCGAAGGCCCGACCGAGTAGCCTCCGCTCGCCGATGGCGAGTCGCGTGCTGCGTTCTCTCCGGCCCGGCCGGCTGGGCGTCAACGTCGGGAGCACGCTCGACCTCGTCGGCGGCGTCCTCAAGTGGGTCGGCGCGGCCTTCCTCGTCCCGGCCGCGGTCGCCGTCGGCTACGGCGAGCCGTGGTGGCCGTTCGTCGTCTCGGGCGCGATCACGGCGGGGGCGGGGTGGACGCTCGACCAGATCACAGGCGGAACACGCGAGCAGGTCGGCCCCCGCGAGGGCTTCCTCGTCGTCGCGCTCGTCTGGCTCCTCGTCCCGGTCTTCGGCTGCCTCCCGTTCCTGCTCGCGGACGACCCGCAGCTCGCGAACCCCGTGAACGCGTACTTCGAGGCGGTCTCGGGCTTCACCGCGACGGGAGCGACCGTCCTCGTGGACGTCGAGGCGCTCGACCGCTCCCTCCTCTTCTGGCGCCAGTTCTCCCACTGGCTCGGCGGGATGGGGATCATCATCCTCGCCGTCGCCGTGCTGCCGCGGCTCCGCGTCGGCGGTCGTCAGCTCCTCCAGTCCGAGCTCGCCGGCCCGACCGAGCTCGAGCGGCTCGCCGCGACGATCCGCGAGACGGCGCGCCGCCTCTGGGTGCTCTACGTGGCTCTGACGGCGGTCGCGATCCTCATGCTCGGATTCCTCGGGTGGACGGGAATCGATCCCGCGATGACCTCCTTCGACGCGGTCGCGCACGCATTCTCCGTGATCGCGCTCGGCGGCTTCTCGACGCAGAACGCCTCGGTCTCGATCTACGCACCTGTGACCCAGTGGGTGCTCCTCGTCTTCATGCTGCTCGCCGGGATCAACTTCCTGCGCCTCTACCGGCTGCTCGTCCAGCGGCACGGCCGCGCCGTCGCCCGGGACGAGGAGCTTCGCCTCTACCTCGCGCTCATGGCTGCGGCTTCGGTGCTTCTCGTCGCCGAGGTGCTCGGCGGGAGCTTCTCTGGCGGGCGAGGAGGCCGTGCGCGCGTCCGTCTTCCAGGCGGTCTCGATCATGACGACGACCGGGTTCGCGACGGCCGACTACACGGCGTGGGGCGCGCTCGCGACGCTGACCCTGCTGGCGCTCATGTTCGTCGGCGCGTCGGCCGGATCGACCGGCGGGTCGATCAAGGTCGTCCGGCACCTCCTCCTCGCGAAAGTCCTGCGGCGGGAACTGACCCAGGCGGTGCACCGCGAGGCGGTGCTGCCGATCCGGCTGAGCGGCGGTGTCGTGGACGAGCGCGCGCTCCGCTCCGTGCTCGCGTTCTTCGTCCTCTATCTGGCCGTCTTCGCGCTCGGCGCCCTCGGCCTCGTGCTGGACGCGCGCCGGGTGGACGCCGAGGTGGGCGCGTTCGAGGCGATCGGCGCGGCGGCGGCGTGTCTCGGCAACGTGGGCCCGGCGTTCGGCTTCGCCGGCCCGTTCGGCTCGTACGAGCCCTTCAGCAACCTCTCCACCGGCATCCTGGCCATGCTCATGTGGCTGGGGCGGCTGGAGATCGTCCCGGTCGCAGTGCTCTTCATGCGCAGCTACTGGCGGCCCTAGGCCGGCGTCTCCGCGTTTGGCGCCAGCGCTTCGGATCGCGGGGCCGTGTGAGGGTCTGATCCGCGACGTCCGACCGCATTCCTACGATCCGCGTCGGTGGAGCGAGACTGGTTCGCCCGCAGCGTTGCCGAGTTCGTCGGCGCCTTCGCCCTGACGTTCGTCGGCGCCGGCGCGGTCTGCGTATCGGCGACGGCCGGGAGCGGCCTCGTCGGCGTTGCCTTCGCGCACGGGCTGGTGATCGCCGTGATGGTCTCGGCCGTCGGCCATATCTCGGGTGGCCATTTCAACCCGGCCGTGACGCTCGGCTTCGTGGTCACGCGCAGGATGGCCACGCCGCTCGCCGTCATGTACTGGGTGGCGCAGTTCCTCGGGGCCGTCGTCGCCGCGCTCTTGCTGAGCTGGCTCCTCCCGGCAGTGCTCACCGATCCGGTCAACCTCGGCGCCCCGGCCCTCGGGGACGGGATCGGGGCCGGCGGGGGGCTCGTGATCGAGGCGATCCTGACCTTCTTCCTGGTCTGGGTGGTCTTCGCGACCGCAGCCGACCCGCGCGGCTCCTTCACGTCCATCGCCGGCCTCGCGATCGGGCTCACCATCACCCTCGACATCCTCTTCGCAGGGCCGCTCACGGGCGCCGCGATGAACCCCTCCCGGGCATTCGGGCCCGAGCTCGTCGACGGCGACTGGACGGACGCCTGGGTCTGGTACGTGGGCCCGCTCCTCGGCGGCGCCGTCGCAGCGATCTCCTACGAGCTCCTGTACCTGCGGCGACTGCCGGTTCCAGTCGGTCCGCCGGAGACCGGGCTCGAGGAGCCCCGTCCCGGCGACGCCGCGGCGCGCTAGCGGGGCGGCAGCGCCCGCTCGAGCACCGTTCGCGCCTGCGCCAGACCGCCGGGCGCGATCGTGTGCCCGATCGGATCCTCCCGGTAGGCGACGTCGAGCCCGGCCGCGGTGAGGAGGTCGCGCGCCGCGCGCCCGAACTCGACGCTGATGATCGGGTCGTGCGTCCCGTGGGCGATCGAGACGGGCAGCCCGGCTTGTGACTCGAGGTCGAGCTCGAACCCGGGCACGGTGGGGACGAAGCCGCTGAAGGCAAGGATCGCGGCCGGTCGCGCGCGTCCCGCCGCGAGCGCGAGCGAGTGCGACATGACCGCTCCTTGCGAGAAGCCCGTGAGGACGAGCCGCGCGGGCTCGACTTCCGCATGTTCGAGCGCGGCGTCGACCCACGCGGACACCGTCTCGAACGTGGGGAGAAACGTGTCCGGATCGGGGTAGCCGACCCGGCGCACGGCGTACCAGTGCGCGCCGCCGGGCGGGAGGGAGAGCGGCCCACGAGGGAAGTAGGCCGTGAACCGGCGCTCGGGGTCGAGCGCCTCGGCGAGCGGGGTCAGGTCGAGCTCGTCCGCGCCGCGGCCGTGCAGGACGACCAGGACGCCTTCCGGCTCGGCCTCCGCCGGCCGCACGCGGTGGACGAGCAAGTCGAGGCTCACGTGACTGGGGTTCTCGCGAGAAGCTCCTGCATGCGGAGGGCGTTCACGGGCGCCTGGGCGACGAACTCGCGGCCGTCCCAGCCGGGCGGCGCCGGGGAGCGACCGTTGTTGTTGAACATCGCGTATGCCTGCTCGGCTCCCTCCGCGAGCTCCTGGAGCGGGGGCACCCACTCCGCGAGCTCGTCGTCGGAATAGAGGTAGTCGAAGCGCTCGGCTGCGCTGCCGCCTCGCTTGTTCCACGTCGACGCGTTCCGGCCGTGGAACCGGACGTAGACCATCTCGCTCGTCCGCGCGAGGACCGTGGGCACGAGGTTTCGTGCTTCGGTCTTCGGTGCGTCCACGATGACGTGCGTCGCGCCGAGCTCCTCGAGGAAGGCGAGCGTGTGCGCGCGGTTCTCGTCGTCGAACCAGCTCCGGTGCCGGAACTCGACGAGCGCGTGGTCGCCTCGAAGCTCCTCCACCGCCCAGCGCAGGTAGTCGAGCGACGAGTCGCGGTAGACGACATACGAGGGGAACTGGAGGAGGATTCCGCCCAGCTTTCCCGCCGTGCGAAACGGCTCGAGCGCGGTATGGAAGCGGGCGAAGACCTCGCTCCGAAGCTCGCGGGAAGGGCGGTCGACGCGGCCGCGGTCGTCAACGGAAACGGCGTCGCGAAGGTCGGGTGGGAGCTGCTCCAGCTTGACCGGATGACGGGTCATGACGCCGAATGCCTTCACGTGGAAGACGAAGCCGGGTGGTGTCCGCTCGTCCCACTTCTGCACGGTTTCCTCCTCCGGCAGCCGGTAGTACGACGCGTCGAGCTCGACCGTGTCGAAGTGCTCGGCGTAGTAGCGGAGGCGCTCCTCGCTCGTCCGGACGCCCCGGGGGTACCACAACTTGACGAGTGACTCGTCCGCCCACGAGCAGGTGCCGACGCGCACGGAGGCGGCCATGGCAGCGATCGTACCGGCGCGGACAGGCCTTTCCCGGCCGTCCACCCCCTCTCCCTCGCCTGGGGATCTTTGGGAACCTGACCCTTCCGGGTGAGGTGCCTCCGGCTCCCTCCGAGCCTAGCCTTCCGAGACCAGCATTTCCATTGCAAGGCCGGCCGGCTCGCCTCTCCGAAGCGGGCGACGAGTTGCTCGACCTCCCGTAACAAGCTGGCGAAGGGGCACACCGAACGCCCGTCCGGCCAGAGCCGGGCGGGCGTTCGCGTTTCGTGGGCACGGGACATCCGCGGCTCGTCGCGCGCGTCGCCCCGTCTCCGAGTGCCGACGCCCACAGGGAGGGGAGGAACCCTGCTTGCGGCCGTCACGGCGAATATAGCGCGGATCCGCGCTAGAGGCTAGGAGGGCTTGGGAAGACGTCGCTCAGGCTTGTCTCGCCAAGCCCTCCTCAAGCATCGGAGCTGGGCGTCGGACGCGGGTCGCCGGCGCGGGCCTCGGCGAGGGCGGCGCGGGCCGCGTGGAGGAGCGCCTCGAGCGGCGCGCGGTAGTCGTCGAACGGGGTCCCGAGGTGTTGCCCGATGTGTTCCTCGGCCGCTCGGACGACGGGGAGCGCGGTGCGCAGGTACTCCTCGCCCTCAGGCGTGGTCGCGAGCAGGTGCGACCGCCGGTCCTCCTGGTTGGGGATGCGCTGCACGTAGCCGTGGCGCACGAGCGTCTGGATGCGGTCGCGGACCGTCGTCGGCGGATGGCCGACGAGCTCGGTCAGCTCCGTCGGCGTGATCGGCTCGTTCCGCCAGATGAGCTCGAGCACGCCGACCTGCGTCACGTGGAGATCGCGGCGCATGAGCTCGCGGTCGAAGACGTGGCTCGCGATGGCATTCGCCATCGCGAGGGTCACGAGCACGGTCGGCTGTTCGTTCTCCGGCGCCACGCCGCGATCATAGGAAGCAGCGGGGTCGAACGCGCGCTCAGGCTCCATGCGAGTCCGAGCGCGCGCGGGAGCGCGCCGGGACGCTCGAGCACGCCGGGATCGGCGTCGCGTCCCGGGACGTGCCAGTAGATTCGCCGGCGAGGCCCCAAGTGCGGCACGCGCCGACGGGCCGACAGGCTGACACAATCGCGCGGTGGCCACGCACGAGGTTCGGATCGTGATCGTCGGGCTGGGCACGGTCGGACGGTGGCTCATCAGCGCCCTGCACGAGCACGCCTCCCGGCTCGAGAGCCGATACGAGTTCCGTCCGAAGATCGTGGCCGTCGCCAACGCGCGCGACGGCTTCGTTTCGGACACGAGAGGGCTCGATCCGATCGCCGTCCTCGAGAGGGTGTCCAGCGGGCGAGGGCTCGGAGGACTGCCTGGTGTCAGCCACTTTCCGACCAGTCTCGACGGCCTCAGGGCGACCGAGGCCGACGTGCTCGTCGAGGTGACCGCGAGCCCTGCCGAGAGCGGCGAGCCGGGCCTCACGCACATGTGCGAGGCGTTGCGGAACGGGATCCCGGTGGTGACATCGAACAAGTGGCCGGTGGCCTTGCACGGCCTGGAGCTGGTCGAGATGGCGCGAGCGCACGGCGTCCCCTTCCGGGCCGAGTCGACCGTCATGTCGGGAACGCCCCTCCTGAGCGCGCTCGTTGATGGCCTCGCCGGGACGACACCGACCGCGCTTCGCGGCATTCTCAACGCGACGGCCAACTTCATCCTGACGCGCATGGAAGAGGGGTCCTCGTACGAGGAGGCGCTCGCCGAGGCACAGGCGCGAGGGCTCGCGGAGAGCGACCCGGCTGCGGACGTCGAAGGTCTTGACGCGATGGCGAAGGCGATGATCCTCGCGGCCCTGGTGTTCGAGCACCAGCTCCGAGCCGATGACGTCGCTCGCCGCGGGATCACCGACGTAAGTCGAGCGCAGATCGATGCAGCGCGTTCGGAGGGAGCCCGCATCAAGCAGCTCGTGACGCTCGAGCTCTCCGCGTCGGGCCTCACCGCTCGAGTCGAGCCCGCCCTCCTTCCAGACGCGGATCCGCTGTCCGCACGTCGCGGGCGTCGTGAACGCGGTCGTCTGCCGCGCCGAGCCGGTGGGAGAAGTCGTCGTCTCGGGGCCGGGGGCCGGGCCCGAGCTTGCGGGCCAAGGTGTCTTCAGCGACCTCATTGCCGTCGCGCTCACGCGCGGCCGTCAGTCGTCGAGCCCGCCAGCTTTCACACGAGACTAGCCTGGTGTGCAGGCCCGTGCGAGGTCACGTGCCAGCCGCTCGACGCTTCCGGCGCCCGCCTCGACGTGGTCGGGGTTCAGCTCGGTGACCGTCAGGCCGACGATCCGCGGCGAGCGGGCCAGGGCGGCAAGCGCCTCGAGCGCGTGTTCGTAGGCGAGGCCCTCGTTGCGGCCGGTGTTCTCGGACAGCGGCACGTCCGTGAAGTCGATCACGTCGACGTCGAAGTGGACGAGCAGGCGCTCCGCCCGTCCCTCGAGGAGCTCGAGGGCGCGGTGCGCCGCGGCTGACGGATCCGCGCTGACCTCGCCGACGGGGACGACGTCCACAGAGAGACGTTCGATCGCCGCGCGCTCGTGGTCCGTCGCCTGCTCGGGGCCCCACGCGACGAGGACGACCTGCTCGGGCGCGAGCAGCGGCGAGCGGGGCCCGACCTCGGTCAACTCGCGCGCCGCGCCCTCCTCGCCGAGCATGTGGGCCATGCCCATCCAGTCGAGCGCGCCAGGACCGGACTCGTCCGGGACGTTGAGGTCGGCGTGGGTGTCGAAGTAGAGCAGCCCGACGCGCTCCCCGCTGCTCACGTGGCCGGCGACCGTTCCGATTCCGACCGTGCAGTCGCCCCCGAGGACGAGCGTCGCCTCGCCGGCCCCGACCGCCTGCGCCACCCGGCGGGCAGTGTCGCGCGCGATGTCGACGACCGCGTCGAGATTCTGCGCGCCTCGATTCTCGTGGTCGGGCCGCCAGCGCCAGATGTCGCCGTCCCCGTGGTCGCGCACCTCGACCCCTGCCTCGCGCAGCAGTTCGATCAGGCCCGCCTCGCGCAGCGCGGCCGGCGCGCGCTCCTGGCCGGGGGCGAAGGCGCCCGCGCTCGTCGGAATGCCGATCACTGCCAGCCGCCGACCGGTCACCGGCCGAAAGCTAGTCAACGCGTCCACAGTTGGGTCGTCATGCGGTGAGGGGCGTGACGAGGCGAGCGATCCAGCGCCCAACACCCGCTCTCCCTTGGCACCGCGTCTAGCCCGCCGTCGCCGCTGGACGGATCGGTGGCCCAGCAGTATTCTCCGCCGTCGGCGTCACGGGCATCGCGGGACGCGAGCCGAGGTCGGGCGTGCGCCGGGCCACCTTCGGCAGGAGGGGAGCACATGTTGAATACAGCGCGCGCCGTGACGGTCATCGCCGTTGCAGCGCTCACACTTTCGATCGCGCCTGCGGCCGCCGGTCAGGGGCGCAGCGCGCTTCAGCAGTACACGTTGGAGGGCGAGGCCGAGGCGATCAGCGCGACCACGGCCGGTGTCGAGCTGGCAGGCACCCGCCGGACCGAGGCCGGGATCAGGACGCACGCCGTACTGACCCGCACCCAGGTCTCGAAGCTCCGCGCGAGCGGCGTCAGCGTGAAGCTGACCCGCAATGCCAAGGGGCAGACGGTGCAGGAGCAGGCCGCGCTCCAGCGAGCGACCGGCTTCACCGTCTTTCGCTCCTGGGACGAGCCCGGCGGCATCCGCGACGAGCTCTTCAGCCTCGCGCGCGAGAATCCGCAGCTCGTGAAGCTCGAAGTGCTCGGCCGGACCCACCAGGGTCGCGAGCTGATCGCGCTCAAGGTCACGCAGGGCGCGCGCGGCATGCCGGACGGCACGCGCCCGGCGGTGCTGTACTCCTCGACGCAGCACGCCCGCGAGTGGATCAGCACCGAGGTCAACCGGCGCCTGTTGCATCACTTCATCGACCGCTGGCGCGCGAACGACAAAGAGATCAAGGATCTTCTGAAGGGCGCCGAGCTGTGGTTCGTCCTGGTGGCGAACCCGGACGGCTACCAGTACACGTTCGACGTCGACCGCCTGTGGCGCAAGAACCTGCGCGACAACAACGGCGACGGCCAGATCACAGCCGGGGACGGCGTCGACCCCAACCGCAACTTCGCGGAGCACTGGGGCTACGACGACGAGGGGTCCTCGAACGACCCGGCGGACGAGACCTACCGAGGGCCGAGCGCGGGCTCGGAGCCCGAGACGAGGTTCATGGCGGGCCTGATCGATCGGATCAAGCCGAAGTTCCAGTCGAACTTCCACTCGTTCGGCGAGTGGCTGCTGTACCCGCAGGGCTGGCAGATCGGGACGCTCGACGCGGACAACCCGATCTACGTCGCGCTTGGCGGCACCGACGCCAACCCGGCGATCCCCGGCTTCAACCCGGGCCAGTCCGCGGACACGCTCTACGTGACGAACGGCGAGACGACCGACTACGCGGAGACCTCCGCCGGCACCATCGCCTACACCCCCGAGCTCGGGGAGGGCAGGCCGGGCGCCGGCTTCGTGTTCCCGGACGACGAGGCGCTGATCCAGGCGGAGTTCCTGAGGACCCGCCCGTTCTCGCTCGGCCTGGCGAGGTCCGCGCAGCGCCCGGCCGACCCGGTCTCGCCGGTCGGCATCGCGGTCAAGCCGTTCTACCTCGACCAGGACGACATCGATCCGCAGAACGGGCAGCAGTCGCTGTTCGACTTCAAGTTCGCGGTCTCCTACGGCGACCCGCAGGAGGTCCGGGTGCTGGCCAAGCGCAGCCTCGGCGCCGTCACGCTGCGCTACCAGGTCAACGGCGGCGCGGTGCAGAGCAAGTCCACGAACGAGTGGGACGGCGATGAGCGCTACGGCCCCGGCAACGACGTCTACTACCACGTCGTCCGCGGCCCCGTCACGGGCACGACGCCTGGCGACAGCGTGAAGGTGTGGTTCACCGGCGGCGGCGCGACGAGCGACTCGTTCACCTATCGCGTGGTGTCCGACAGCGGCAGGCGGGTGTTGATCGTCGCGGCGGAGGACTACACGGGCGCGTCGCCGGTCTACGCGGATCAGAGCGGGCCCAACCACCTGTCGTTCTATACCCGGGCGCTGACCGCGAACGGCGTGGCCTTCGACGTCTACGACGTCGATGCACACGGCCGCACGGCGCCGGACGCGATCGGAGTGTTGAGCCACTACGACGCGGTCATCTGGTACACCGGCAACGACCTCGTCACGCGCGAGCCAGGCTGGGGCCCCGGCAACGCGTCGCGGCTCGCGATGCAGGAGATCCTCGAGATGCGCGACTTCGTCAATGCCGGCGGGCGCGTGCTCTACACGGGCCGGGCCGCAGGGCAGCAGTACACCCCGGCGCTGGGTGCCCAGTTGTACGACCCGTTCGAGAACAAGCAGTGCAGTGCCGACCCGGCCGTCCAGGCTCGGTGCCTCGCGCTGCTGGGATCGGGCAACTCGCAAGGCGACCCGATCGAGTACATGCTCGGTGCGGCGATCACCTCGGCGGGCGGCGGCCTCGATCCGGACACCGGAGATCCGTTCGACGTCGACGGCCTCCCCGACGGCCCGTTCGAGAGCCTGTCGTGGGGGTTCAACGGCGCCGACAGCGCCCAGAACCAGAACAACAATTCCTCGTTCATCGCGACCGGGGACTTCCTCAAGATCACCGATCCGGAGGCCAGCTTCCCGCAGTTCGACAGCCGGCCGGTGGCCGAGTACCGGAGCGGCCTCGCGGGGCCGTTCGACCCGCACACGGGGTCGTCCTTCATGTGGTCGCAGCGCGCCGACGAGGCGTACAAGCGGCTCTCGCGGACGATCAACGTGCCGGCGGGCGGCGCGACGCTGTCGTTCTGGACGAGCTACAACCTCGAGCTGGACTTCGACTACCTCGGGGTCGAGGCCCACACCGTCGGCCAGGACGACTGGACGATGCTGCCGGACGCCAACGGCCACACGTCGGACGACCTCAGCAACGACCAGTCGTGCACGGGTGGCTGGAGCAACCCCGCCGACGCGAAGAACCTGCTGCACCCGTTCCTGACCCACTACCAGACGTTCGATCCGGCGACGGGCGAGTGCAGCAACACCGGGTCGAGCGGACAGTGGCACGCCGCGAACGGGAGCTCGGGCGGCTGGCAGCAGTTCGAATCGACCTCGCGCGCTACGCCGGTCGCCAGATCGAGGTCTCGATCACCGCGCTGAGCGACTGGGGGCTCCAGCAGTTCCCCGGCGTGTTCATCGACGACGTCGTGGTCTCGACGGGCGAGGGCAGCACGTCGTTCGAGGATGACGGCGACCCGACGGACGGCTGGACCGTCCCCGGCGCCCCGCAGGACGAGGCGGGCGTCGAGGGGCCGAACCGCAACGACTGGACCCGCCGCGGCGGGCTCGGGATCAAGGAGGGCGCCGTCATCGCGACGCCCGACACGCTGTACATGGGGTTCGGCTTCGAAGGCGTCACGGGCGCCGCCACCCGCAACGAGGTAATGCGCCGGGCGCTCGACTCACCTGCTCGGCTGAGATCGCAGGCGGGCCGGGGCACGACGCCCCGGCCCGCCCCGCGGCGCGTCTAGCGGCCCGCAAATGCGCCGTTCTTGGCTTGGAGGGAGCGGACGGCGGGGGTGGGATTCGAACCCACGAGGCGCGTACGCCTAGCGGTTTTCAAGACCGCCCCTTTCGACCACTCAGGCACCCCGCCCGGCGGCGAGTGTACGCGTCCCGGGCCTCGATTTGGCCGCATCGTCGTTCGAGCCAGCCCCGCACCGGACGGGGCTGGTCGAGCGCCGACGGTTCTGACACGATCCGCAGGAGTAGGGGTGAGGAACCGGAGGATCGCAGCGGTGTTGGCGGCGCTCGGCTGCTCGGCCGGGCTTCTCGCCGTGCCCGCGCATGCGGCGACCACGACCGTCGGCCCGCGCGGTGTCATCCACGTGGACGGGGCGCCGACCTTCCCGATCGCCCTTCTCAAGCCCCCGCCGCTCGACGTGCGGACGCCGTGGGGGACAGACGGCGTGGACGAGGTCGTCCGCGCCGGGGTGAACCTCCTCGGCGCCGGGCCGCTCGGCTTCGCGTGGAACGACGGCTTCATCGAGGAGTCGCGCGCGTGGAACCGCGTGGCCGCGGCCCGAGGCGTACATACGTGGGTGCACCTGCGCGAGCTGGCCCGCGCCGCCCCCGGGAGCCCGGAGGAGGCGATGCTGCGGCGCGTGATCGCGGAGCTCCAGGGCGACCCGGCCCTGGCCATGTGGAAGAGCGTGGACGAGCCCTGGCACAGCGGCTTCCCGGTCGACGTCATGCGCCACTCGTACGGGCTCATGCGCTCGCTCGACCCGGCTCACCTCTCGCTCACGATCCAGGCGGCGCGTGGGACGCCGACCGACCTCGGCGCGTACAGCAGCGTGACCGACTTGCACTCCGTCGACGTGTACCCGGTGCGCCACTACCGCCGGAACCCGAACCTGCACTACGTCGGCATCTGGACGAACCGGATCCGGTCCGCGACCCCGAACCGCGCCGTCCTAACGACGCTCGGCGCCTGCTTCAGCGGGAGCCGCGACCCTCTGACCGGCGTCGTCGTCCTCCCGACGCTCGAACAGCAGCGCTACATGGCCTACGACGCGATCCTGAACGGCGCGCGCGGGCTCATCTACTTCGGGAACCACAACACGCAGTGCCTGAGCCCGGAGGAGGCGCCGCTCGGTTGGAACTGGACGTACTGGCGAGACGTCCTCGCGCCGATCGTCCGGGAGCTCGGCCCGCGGAGCCGCCTCTACCCCGCGCTTCTCGCTCCCGCAACGGGGATCGGCGTCCGGTCGAGTGACCCGAGGACGCAGGTCGTGAGCCGCGTGGCAGGGCGGGACCTCTGGGTGATCGCGGCCAGGCGTGGCGTGGGCACGAAACCGGTCACGCTCCGTGGGCTTCCGCGGACGCTCCGGCGCGGCTGGGTCTACCGCGAGGGACGGACGATCCCGGTGCGCAAGGGAGCGCTCACGGACCGCTTCGCCCGCTGGGACGTGCACGTGTACCGGTTCCTGCTGCCGCCCGGACCCTCCTCCTAGGAACGCGCTTCGACCGCGCGCAGTCGGTCGCGCAGCCGATCCGCGACGGCGGAGTCCCGACCAGGCCCGCCGTGAAGGCGGTCTCGCTCGCCGTCCCGGGACAGGAGCACGTCGCGGCCCTTCTGGCCGCGGAGGTCGTCCCGGCCCGGGCCTCCTGCGAGGCGGTCTTCGTTCGCGCCGCCGAGGAGGCGGTCGTCGCCCTCGCCGCCGAGGAGGCGGTCGTCGCCCAGCCGCCCGACGAGGACGTCGTTGCCGCCGAGGCCCTGGATCAGGTCGTCGCCGTTCGTCCCGACGAGCACGTCCCGGCCGGCGCCTCCCACGAGGACGACCCCCGTCCCGCGCGAGGTCGATCGCCAGACCTGGGCGGCCGGGATCCAGTCCGTGTTTCCGGCGGCGTCCGTTGCACGGACGCGGAACTCGTGCCGTCCGGGAAGCAGTCCGGCGTACGAGACCGGCGAGACACAGGCGGCCCACTTTCCGCCGTCGAGCGAGCAGGCGAAGCCGGAGCCGCGCTCGTTCGCGGCGAACCTGAAGGTCGCCGTCCCCACCGTGCCGCGGCTCATCCGGCCGAGGTCGATCCTCGTGGCCGGCGCCTTCAGGTCCACGGTCCACATCGACGAGGCGGGCGTCGCGTCGATTTTCCCCGCAGCGTCGCGCGCGCGGACCGAGAAGACGTGTGCTCCCGCGGCGAGCCCGGAGAGCCGGACCGGAGAAGAGCAGGGCGCGAAAGCCTTCCGGTCGAGCGAGCACTCGAAGGTCGCGCCCGGCTCGCTCTCGAAGACGAGCGTGGCCGTTCTGCAGCCGCCAGACGGCCGTCGGGCCGCGGACGATCGTCGTCTCCGGGAACGTGTTGTCGATCAGGATCCCGCGCGCCGCCGTCGTCGAGGAGTTCCCGGTCGAGTCGACCGCGCGCGCCCGGACGGTGCGCGTACCGTCGGCGAAGGTGGGCGAGTCCCAGGTGAGCGTGTACGGCGCCGTCGTGTCTCGGCCGATCACGGTCGAGTCGACGAGGAAGTCCACGCGCGCGACCGCGACGTTGTCCGCGGCTTCGGCCGTGAGCGTCTGCTGGCCGCGCACCACCGTGCCCTCCGTCGGCGCCAGGAGCGAGACACCGGGCCGGATCCGGTCCGCGGGCGCCGCGTGGCAAGAGCCCGAGCCGGAGTCCGTGAACGTGCGACCCGCCTCGGGGAGGAACCGCCAGTCGTACCGGCCCGTGTCGAGCGTCAGCTTCAGGATCCCGAACGTGTCGTTGTTCAGGACCTGGCTCGTCGGGAGCAGCGGACGATCCCCGAGTGGCTGTGACCGCCCGTGCCGACGACGAACGACCGGATCCCGTAGGCGGCGTTCGGGTCGCCGGCCGGTGTTTGGGGCACGTGCCGCTCGTAGATGTGATCGTGGCCGGAGAGGACGAGGTCGACACCGTTCTCGAAGAGTGCCGCCCAGAGCGGTTCCACGCCCTCGACCTGCGGCGAGCGCCCGGAGCTGAAGCGGGCGTGGTGGAAGTAGGCGAGCGTGCAGCCGGCGGGATTGGCGGCGAGGTCGGCCCTGAGCCAGGCGTCCTGCGGCGAGCCCGGAGCGCAGCCGCCGACGAACCCGCAGTTCGAGTTGAGAACGACGACGTGCCAGGCGCCGAGGTCGTAGCTGTACCACCCCTCGTTTGGATTGCCGGCGGCCGTGCCGAAGTAGGCAAAGTAGGGCCACGCGCCGGGCTGGCGGTACTCGTGGTTTCCCACCGCGGGCCTGGTGCGGGCGCGGTGGCGTCCCCAGCTCGGCTCGTAGCACTGGCTGAAGTTCTCGACGGTGCCGTCCGGATAGGCGGTGTCCCCGAGCACCGCGACGACGCCCGGCTCCCTGTCGAGGATCGCCGCGGTCGCCTCGTCCCCGGACGAGGTGCAGCCGGCAATGTCGCCGGCGGCGAGCAGGACCTCCGGCGCGGCCGCGGCCGGACCGGCGAGCGTAAACGCGGCGAGGCCCGCGGCCGAGGCCGCGAACAAGGTGTGTGCGAACGAAGTCACCCCGCCAGCATTCTGCCGACGCGAGCGGCGTGCCACTAGGCAACGGGCGAGTCATCGACCAAACTAGCTGCGTGGCCGGCGCGGCTCCCTGGCGCGTCGTCGAGGACACGCAAGGAGGCACGGCATGATGACGAGAACGATCCGACTTGTAGGCACGGCCGCCGTGCTCGCATTGACCGCTGCGGCTCCGGCGGCCGCGTTCGAGCTGATCGACAGCTCGAGCTCCACCACGTTCTCACCGTGGACGATGCTCGGGACAGCGCAGGAGCTCTGCCTGGAGGAGCCCCCCACGATCACGGGCACGCCGGGCGACGACATGATGGTGGGGACCTCTGGCAACGACGTCATTGTCGGGCTCGCAGGAAACGACACGGTCGACGGCGGTGGCGGCCACGACACTCTTTGCGGCGGCGACGGCAACGACACCATCCTCGGCAATACGGGAGACGATGTCTTCTCGGGCGCCGTGGGGGACGACACGATGGACGGCGGCCCCGGCGCCGACATAGCGTTCTACCTCGACTCCCCCGGCCCCGTCATCGGGAACCTGACCTCGCACCTCGTGACCGGGTGGGGGAATGACACCGTGACGGCAGAGGGTCTCTTCGGCTCGCTCTTCGCCGACGGCCTGACCGGAGACGGCCAGGCCAACTACCTGATCGGCTACGGCGGCAACGACACGCTCGTCGGTCTTGGCGACGTCGACCTTCTCGACGGCAGCGCCGGGAACGACTCGCTGCAGGGGGGCCAGTCGTTCGACTTCGCGCTGTATGACTTCTCGCCGGCCCCGGTTCGCGTGAACCTCGGGACCCGCGTCGCCACCGGTTGGGGCCGGGACGGGGTCCGAGGCGTCGAGATCGTGAGCGGTTCGCGCTTCGCGGACAAGCTCGTCGGGAACGGTGGGGCCAACTTCCTGAGCGGGAACGGCGGCAACGACGCAATTCTCGGTCTCGGCGGCCCAGACGAGCTCTACGGCAACGCGGGTCGGGACAAGCTCGACGGCGGACGCGGCCGGGATCTCACGAACGGCGGCCGCGGGCGTGACGCGTGCAAGAACGGGGAACGGCGCCGCAGCTGCGAGGTGCGCGGCTAGCCCCGCTAGGAGGGCTCGATCCGCCCCGGGGCGCCGTAGCCGGCCAGCACGTCCGGCACCGTGACGGCGCCCCGCTCGTCCTGGAAGTTCTCGAGGATCGCCAGCGTGTGACGCGCCGTGGCGGCCGTGCCGTTCAGCGTGTGCACGGGCTCGACGCCGCGCTCGCTCCGGTAGCGCACCTCCAGGCGACGGGCCTGGAAGTCGGTCGTGTTCGACGTTGACGTGACCTCGCGGTAGCGGCCCTGGCTCGGGAACCACGCCTCGATGTCGTACTTCTTCGTGGCCGACGCTCCGAGGTCTCCGGCGGCGACGTTGACGACCCGGTAGGGCAGGCCGAGCTCCTGCGACGAGCTCCTCCTCGACGGCGAGCAGGAGCTCGTGCTCGGCCGGCGACTCCTCGGGACGGCAGAAGACGAACATCTCGACCTTGTCGAACTGGTGCACGCGGAACATCCCGCGCGTGTCCTTCCCGGCCGCGCCCGCCTCGCGCCGGAAGCACGTCGAGTAGCCGGCGTAGTGGAGCGGCAGCGCCTCCACGTCGAGGATCTCGCCCCTGTGGTACGCGGCGAGCGCGACCTCCGACGTGCCCGTCAGATAGAGGTCGTCGCGCTCGATGCGGTAGATGTTGACCTCGTCGGTGGGGAGGAAGCCCGTGCCGTACATCGCCTCCTCGCGGACGAGCACGGGCGGGAGCACGGGCACGAAGCCGCGGGCGACGACCCGGTCGAGGGCGAAGCGGTAGAGCGCGAGCTCGAGGAGCGCCGCCTCGCCGACGCGGTACGCGAACCGCGAGCCCGAGACGCGCGCGGCGCGCTCCATGTCGATCGGAGCGAGCTGCAGGTGGTCGCGCGGCTCGAAGTCGAAGGACGGCGCCTCGCCGACGCGGCGGATCTCCTCGGCGTCGTCCTCGGTCTGACCGTCAGGCGCAGAGTCGTCGGGAGGGTTCGGGACCAGTGCGAGCAGCTCGTCTCGCCGCCCCTCCGCCTGCGCGAGCTCTTCCTCGAGCCGCCCGAGGTCCGCCTTGACAGTCTTCAGCTCCTCGATCTGCTCCGGCGTCGGCTTCCCCTTCAGCTTCGTGCGCGAGCGGAGCTCGTCGACCCGGGGGACGAGGGCGAGCCAGGCGGCGTCGGCCTCCATGAGCTCGTCGAAGGTCTCGGCGGCGCCCTTGCGCGCGAGCGCGGCGCGCCAGCGCTCTGGCTCGGCCCTTGCCGCCCTGACGTCGATCACGCGGCGGAGTCTAGGTCGAAGAGCGCTTCGAGCACCTGCGCCACGCCCTCCTCCTCCACCGGCGGCGCGACGAAGTCGGCGAGTGCGAGCACGCGCTCGTGGGCGTTCGCCACCGCGACGCCGTACCCGGCCCACGCGAGGAGCTCGACGTCGTTCTCGCCGTCGCCGAAGGCGATCGTCCGCGCGGGATCGAGTCCGAGGTGGCGCGCGACGAAGTCCATGCCCGAGCCCTTGGTCACGTCGGGGCTCGCCAGCTCGAGGAAGTAGGGGAGTGACTTCGCGATGAAGAGGCGGCCGTCGAAGCGCGCCTTGAGGCGGCCCTCGAGCGCGTCCAGCGCCTTCGGGTCGCCGATCGTCACGAGCTTCGTCGGCGGCTCGTCCAGCCAGTCGAGGAGCGGGCCGACCGTGTGGATCGGGATGTGCTGGAACTCGGCGTAGCGTCTCGCCTCGGGGGTCTCGCTCGCGACGTAAAGCTCGTCCCCGACGTAGCAGTTCAGGCCGTAGCCCTCCTCCTCGACGGCGGCGATCGCCTCGCGCGCGACCGCGAGGGGGATCGGCTCGTGCCGCAGGAACCGTCCGGTCTCGGGCTCGGCGACGACGGCGCCCTGGTAGCAGACGACCGGGTCGGTGATGCCCGCCCGCTCGAGGTACGGCCGTACCGAGCGGAACATCCGCCCCGTCACGACGATCGTCGGCAGGCCGCGCTCCCTGGCCGCGGCCAGCGCGCGGAGCGTTCGCGGGCGGAGGACGAGGTCTTCCGCGATCAGCGTCCGGTCGAGGTCGCAGGCGACCGCCTCGACGTCACGCGGAAAGTCGGGCGGGAGGTCGAGAGCCTCAGCCAGAGGTTATGAACGCGGCGACGTTCGCGATCTCTTCTTCGCTCAGCTGGCCCTCGAACGCCTGCATCCCGCCGCCGCCTTCCGTGATCTGCGTCACGGCCTCGTCGAAGCTCGCGTCCGAGTCGTCCAGATTGGGACCGATCGTGCCGCTCGACCCGGCCGCCTCGAACGTGTGGCAGCCGCCGCATCCGGCCGACGCATAGATCTCCGCTCCGGCCTCCGGGTCGCCTTCGCCGCCGCCGTCGCCCTCGGTGGTCTCGGCGGGCTGGGTCTCGCCGCCGCCGGTGTCGGTGGCGGCGCCGGTGTCGGTGGCGGCAGGAGCGCCGGTGTCGACGCCCTCCGGCGCGGTCGTCTTGTCCTCCTCGCCCCCGCAGGCGACGACGAGGAGCGGCAGCGCGAGCGCGACGACGATCAGGAGGGCGCGGCGCACGCGTCGATCATACAAAGAGGACCTGCGCGGCGGCGCAACACCTCCCGGGTAGAATTCCGCGCGCCAACCTCTCGAAGGAGTGATGGAACGATGGAGCGCAAGGCGTACGGACGGGACATCGGTCTCTCCACGCGCATATTCGGGACGATCTTCCTGCTGGGGCTGCTCTACGTCGTCTTCTTCGTCGTTCTCACGCAGCTCTTTTCGTTCGGCCTCTACTTCGCGGTCATCCTCATCGGCGGGCTGGCGTTCCTCCAGTACTTCACGTCGGACAAGATCGCGCTTGCGGCTTCCCGCGCGAAGGTCGTAACGCCCGAGGAGGCGCCCGAGCTGCACGCCATGGTCGACCGGCTCTGCGCCATGTCCGACATCCCGAAGCCGAAGGTGGCGGTAATCCCCACCCACGTGCCGAACGCCTTCGCCACCGGGCGGAGCCCGAAGCACTCGGCGGTCGCCGTGACCCAGGGCCTCTGGGAACGGCTCGAGCCGCGGGAGATCGAGGGCGTGCTCGCGCACGAGCTCTCGCACGTCGGAAACCGGGACGTCGCGATCATGACGATCGCCGGCTTCTTCTCGATGCTCGCGTCGTACGTCGCCCAGATGGCCGCCTGGAGCGGGATGTTCGGCGGCGACCGCCGCGAGGGCGGCACGCCCGTCTTCCTGATCGTGCTGGTCGTCGCGCTCCTGACCTACGTAATCAGCTACGTGCTCATCCTTGCGCTCTCGCGCTACCGGGAGTTCGCCGCCGACCGCGGCGCCGCGCTCATCACGGGCGCCCCCGAGCAACTCATGAGCGCGCTGCAGAAGATCGCGAGCGACATGACGCGGATCCCCGAGCGGGACCTGCGGTCGATGCAGGGCTTGAACGCGTTCTACATCGTGCCGACGAACGTGAAGCAGTCGGTCGGCCAGCTCTTCCACACCCACCCGCCGCTCGAGAAGCGCCTCGCCCGCCTCGGCGCGATCGCCCAGGAGATGGGCCGGCCCGTCTACTAGGGCCGCCTGGGGGGAGGGATGTGATGCGGCGCCGGGTCGCGGTGCTCCTCGTCTTCGCCGGCTCGCTCGTGAGCGTCGCAGGCGCGTCCCCGGCGAGCGCCGGACCCGGCGCGGGGGAGCTCTCGCGCGACTTGCGCCGGGCCGTCGACGCGGCTGATCTCCGTGCCCGCCTGCAGCCGCTCGGGGCGATCGCGGCCAGATCGGGCGGAAATCGCGCGGCCGGAACCGTTGGGTACAAGCGCTCGACCCGCTACGTGGCGACGACGCTTCGCCGGGCCGGGTACGCCGTGCGCTTCCAGCCGTTCACGTTCATCGACCGCGGACGGCGGCGCGCAGCGCGGAACGTGATTGCGAACCTCAACCGCGGTGGCGGAAAGCGCGTGGTCATGGTCGGCGCGCACCTGGACAGCGTCCGCGAGGGACCCGGGGCGAACGACAACGGGAGCGGTGTCGCCGCGACGCTCGAGCTCGCGGTCGAGCTCGCGCGGCTCCGGCCCGACGTGAACGTCCGCTTCGCCTTCTGGGGGGCCGAAGAGGTCGGGCTCCTCGGGTCGAGCGTCTACGTCGCGCGTCTGACTCGCAGCCGGCGGGCGCGGATCGCGCTGTACCTGAACCTCGACATGGTCGGCTCCTCGAACTTCGTCCGCTTCGTCTACCGCCCCGAGGGCTCGGGCGCCGACCGGCGCGCCGGCGTCGTCGCGCGCAACCTCCTCGTTGCCGCGCTCCGCTCCCGCGGCCTCGCCAGCGAGCCGATCTCGATCGCGGGCCGGTCGGATCACTCGCCGTTCTCGGCGCGGGGTGTGCCGGTGGCCGGGCTCTTCTCCGGCGCCGAGGGCGTGAAGACCAGGCGGCAGGCGCGCCGCTACGGCGGCCGCGCGGGCATCCCGTTCGATCCTTGCTACCACCTGCGCTGCGACCGGGTCGGGCGGGTCAGCTTCCGCGTCGCCGAGGAGCTCGCCGACGCTGCCGCCCACGCGCTCGCGACCGTTGCGGTCCGGCCGGCCGTCCTCGGCTAGCCTCAAGACCGTGGGACTGGGGAACATCCTGTTCGGGCGGAAGAAGCTCTCGGGGCCGAAGCTGGATGCGCTCTTCGCGCTCTCGTCGGCAGCCGTCACGCTCGAGGCCGACCGCGGCCTCAAGTCGGACGGCGTGGCTGCGGTCGTCTTCAAGCCGCTCTCCGCCGGCGAGTTCGTGCAGGCCGAGCAGGACCTCGACGAGCTTCTCGGCGTGGCCGCGCAGTCGTCGGGCTCGCAGGTGCGTCGGCGCTCCGACCCGCTCGGCTTCCAGTGGCTCGTCGTCCGCGACCCGCATCTCGAGGACCTCGTCACGACGGTGCACCTCGTCTCGTCCGAGCTCGAGGCGCGCGGCTTCGGCGCTCAGGTTCTGGCTGCGCTCTTCCGCTTCACGGACGGCGAGCGGACGATCTACCTCGTGTACGGCTACAAGCGCGGGAAGTTCTGGCCGTTCGTGCCGACCGGTGAGGATCAGAAGCGCGACAACGCCGAGGAGCTGCGGCTCAAGAACGAGCTGGAGGGCGAGCTTCCGATCGAGCCCGAGCTCGAGCGCTGGCTCGGCCTCTTCGACGCCCCACTCGACTAGAGAACCCGTTTCGCGAAGCGGGTTCTAGACCGCGGCCGTCTCGAGCTCCATCCGCTCGCAGTAGAGGTCGGCGATCATGCGCGCGACCTGCTCGGAGCCGGACTCGACCTTGGTCCAGCCCGAGCCGGAAGATCCCCAGGTTGAAGAGACGGACGCTGAAGAGCGTCGTCGTGAGGTCGGACGCGAGGAACGTGATCGTCCCCGACTTCTCGTTCTCCTGCCCGCTGCGGCCCTTGAGTACGAAGTCGTCGAACCACGCCGCCCACGAGTGGGTGTCGGCGGCGGAGAACGTGACTTTCAGGTTCGGGAACTCGAGTTTGCCGGGTTGCTTCACGTATTCGCGCGACTCGCCGACGGCGTCCGCCGCGACCTGCTGTTTCACCGTGAACGGGTCGATCCTCGAGACGCGTTTGCATTCCAGGCCGTCGATCTCGAGACGGAAGTTCGCGGGGAGCCAGGTCTTCTGCGTCTTCGAGGTACCCGCCGCGACATTTCCGGACGCAGCGGCGTCGCGGGCCGTCTCCGGGCTGAGCTTCAAGACCATCGTGGCCGCGGTCTTCGAGGATCCGTCGCAGGCAGGAAAGCCCACCTCTGTTAGCAGTGCGTTCTCGAACTCGCGCCGGGCGACAGGCTGGTAGTTGAAGTCGAGCGAGACCACTGCCCCGCTCTTCCGCTCATACTTCCCGCTCCAGGACGCGGACAGCCAGTCGGCCAGCGGCTTCGGCACGGGAACGCCGATCTCGAGCCGGAAGTCCTCGACCTGCGGGGCGCCGATGTGCTTCTGCGGGACGGCATCCACTCCGGCAGCCTCCTCGATCACCTCGGCGTACGTGGCGCCGCCGTCCACAGACTTGAGGAAGCCGGCGCTCGTGCCCTCGAGCTCCAAGACGAAGCTCCCGGACGTGTAGCTGCGGGCGTCGACCATTGTCGAGCGACTCTACGCGCAGGACGACGCCGAGTCGAGGAGAACTGGACGCGGTGCCGGAGATCCGCCTACCGCGTTATCTCCTGCGAGCCGAAGGGCTCGCGCTCTTCCTGGCTGCCGCGGCGGTCTACTTCGAGCAGGACTACGGACTGCTTCTCGCCCTCCTCCTCATCCTCGCGCCGGATCTCTCCTTCGCCGCCTATGCGGCGGGCCCGCGCATCGGGTCCTACGCGTACAACGCGTTTCACACGACGATCGGCCCGCTCGTCCTCGGCTCGGTCGGAATCGTCGGCGACTGGGAACCGGCGATCGAGGTGGCCCTGATCTGGCTCGCGCACATCGGGATCGACCGCGCGCTCGGCTACGGGCTCAAGTACCCGACCGCGTTCAAGGACACGCACCTCCAGCGGGTCTAGTGCGCTCGCGCTACTCCCCGATGTCGGGGATGAAGCCGTCGGACTCCATGAGCTCGCGTGATTCCTCGAGGGTCAGGTCGCTCGGCGGGATGACCGCGTCCGATTGCGCGAGCTCCTCGTCCGGGAGCCTCTCGCCCGAGCTTCGCACGAGCTCCCACATCTCGTCCAGGTGCTGGTCGAGCTCGATCTCGTTCGACGCCTCGAGGGCGGCCATCGCCTGGTCGTCGAGCGCGTTCAGCCGCTCGATCAGGTCGTCCCCGACCCGGTACTGGCCCTCGCCCATCAGCCGGACGATCATCCCTCCAGCTCCTTCTGCTTCTCCCCGGCGCCGACCTCGCCCTTGAGCCGCGCGAGCTCCTCGTCGACCTGGTGCGACGCGCTGATCTGGGCGAGCTCGCGGTCGAGCTGCGACCCGCTCTCGGTCGTGAAGTCCTCGAGCGCGCCGGCCGCGGTGAGCTCCTCGATTGCGCCCGCCCGCGCCTGCATCTGCTCGGTCTTGTCGCGGGCCCGCTCGATCGCGTAGCCGGTGTCGGCCATCTCCTCGCCGATCCCGGAGGCGGCCTCGCCGATCCGGACCTGGGCCTCGGCGGCGGAGTACTGCGCCTTGATGACCTCCTTCTGGCTCCGGAAGGACTCGACCTTGGTCGCGAGGCGCCGCTCGGCCTCGATGAGTTGCTGCTGCTGGCGCTCGAGGTCGACGATCTGCTGGTCGAGGCCCTGGAGCTGCTGCTGCGCGAGGGTCTTGCGCTCGAGCGCCTGGCGCGCGAGGTCCTCACGCCCGGCGGCGAGCGCCTGACGCGCCTGCCCGTCGAGCTTCGCGACCTCCTGCTCGAGCTTCTGCGTCTGGAGCTGGAGCCGCTTCTTCGCCGTCACGACGTCCGCGACACCCTTCTTGACCTTCTGGAGCTGCTCGCGCTGGCGCTCGTAGGAATAGTCGAGCGTGACGGACGGATCCTCCGCCCGCCCGAGCAGCTTCGAGTACCAGGCCTTGACGACGTTCGACGTGCGGCTCATGAGACCGGCCACGGGTCCTCCTAATCTTCTTCGGGTTCGGGCCGATCGTACCCGCGTCCGCCCTCATGGGAGGACGGCTGCCTTGAGGAGATCGTCGAGGCGGGTCCGCGAGGAGCGGCACGACGCCCTCGAGCCCGACGCGATGCGTGACGAGGCGCTCCCACGGGACGGCGCCGCTCGCGAGGAAGGCGAGCGCGGCGCGCACGTGGCGCGGGGTGTGGTGGAAGGCGCCGCGGAGCGTCAGCTCCTCGTAGTGGAGGCGGTAAGCGTCCCCCGGGATCGACGCGTCCCCTGCGGCAGCCCGCCGAAGAAGACGACGGTGCCGCCGGGCCGGACGAGCTCGAGCGCCTCGCGCCACGCCTCCTCCGTCCCGGCCGCCTCGATCACGACGTCGGCGCCGCGCCCGTCGCCCGGCAGCGCGCCGAACTCGGCCGCGAGCTCTCGCCGCCCGGGCCTTCCGCCCACCGCAACGACCGACCCGCCCGCGTCGCGCGCGGCGGCGCAGAGCATGAGCCCGATCGGCCCGACCCCGAGGACGGCCACGGCCTGTCCGGGCTCGATCGCCGCCCGCTCGACGCCGTGGAGGCAGCAGGCGAGCGGCTCGACCATCGCGGCCACCTCCGGAGCCAGGCCGGGCGGGACGGGAAGGAGATTTCGCGTGGCGATCCGCTCCGGCACGAGCATGAGCTCCGCGTACGCGCCGTTCAGAAGCGGGAACAGGTTCTCGCAGAGCGTCTCCTCACCGCGGCGGCACGGCGCGCAGGCCTCGCACGGCGCCGAGTTCGCCGCCACGACGCGGCGCCCTGTCGCGACGTCCACCCCGCAGAACTCGTGGCCGAAGGGGCTCGGCGGCGGCCCGAGTAGCACCGGATGGCCGCGGCGGTACGCCTTCGCGTCCGTTCCGTCGGTGAGGGCGACCTCGACCTGGACGAGCACGTCGCCCGGCCCGGGCTCGGGGTCAGGGACGTCCTCCAGGCGCACGTCTCCGGGGCCGTAGAAGATGAGTGCGCGCACGCGCGTGATCGTAGGCGGCCGGAACCCGACGGCCGCCGCGGAAGTAGGAGGAAGGATGAGTCGAGCGGTCAGCCCACGCGGGCTTCTTCGCCTCGTGGCGCTGCCGGCCGCGCTCGCCTTCGTGCTCGTCTTCCTCGGGACGCTCGCCGTCCTCGACGACGACGACGAGCCTGGGACTCGGTCGGCGACGGAGTCGACTCCGGCCTCGGCCGACTCCACGTTGCCCGCCGCGACCGGCGACGAGCGCCTCGTGGCTGCGCTCGGCGAGGTCGAGGCGCCGCCCGAATCGGAGCTCGCCGAGCTCCCGCTCGACGCGACGAGCCTGCGGGCGATAACGAAGCCGCCCCGCGGTGGGAGGAGGTCGATGGACATCTGGCCGGACGTCTCGCCAGACGGAACGACCCTCGTCTTCACACGGCTGGGCGAGGGCTCGCCGCCGCGGACGTACCTGGTCGGGATGGACGGCTCCGGACTTCGCCCGCTCATGCGCGCCCGGCGCGTCGAGCTGACGCCCGCCTGGTCGCCGGACGGGTTGCGCATTGCCTTCGCTCGCGACGACGGCGGCGAGGGCGCGCTCTACGTCGTCAAGCCGGACGGAACCGGCCTCACGCGGCTTGCCGGCACGCCGGGGGTGTACTACGACGCGCCGACATGGTCTCCGGACGGCTCGCATATCGTCTTCCACCGCTTCGACAACGACAACGAGGATCTCCATGTCATTCGCGCTGACGGATCGGGAGAGACGGAGCTCGTCGGCGGGTCGCACGATGACTCGATGCCGGCCTGGTCGCCCGACGGCGAGCGCATCGCCTTCGCGCGGGACGGCCAGATCGCGGTCGTGAACGTGGACGGCTCCGATCTCCGGGTGCTCACGAGCGGCGAGAAGCTGCACTCGGACCCGCGCTGGTCGCCCGACGGCGAGCGCATCGCCTTCATCCAGGATCCCGGCACGCTCCTCGTGATCGGCGCCGACGGGACCAGGCTCGCCCGGGTGCCCATCGCGGGGCGCGCCTTCGGCGTCGACTGGATGCCAGGATCGTGAGCGACGGCGCGAAGGACAAGCGGCTCGACCGCCGCGAGCTCCTCGTGCGCGGCGGCCTGGTCGCGGGAGCCGCGTCGCTCGCAGGCGCCGGCGGGTACGTCGCCGCCCGTGAGATCTCGGAGAACGGAAACGAGCCGGCGGCCGCTGCCACCGGGACCTCGACGGCTGCGAGCGGCGGCGGGGACTTCGCGCTCGACCCGGCGTACGTGAACCTGACGACGTTCCTCCTCGCCACGCACCCGCGCGTCGTGAGCGAAGCGATCGAGCGGCACCGCAAGGCGCTCGATGCGAACGCCCCGCTCTACCTCCGCGAGGCCGAGCCCGCCTTCGAGGACGCGGCGCGCGCCGCGGCCGCGTCGTACCTCGGCGTGCCGCCCGAGGAGGTCGCGCTGACGGACTCCACGACGATGGGCGCCGGGCTCGTCTACGGAGGGCTCCGTCTCCGTGCAGGCGACGAGGTCGTCACGACGGAGCACGACTTCTACGCGACGCACGAGTCGCTCCGCCTCCGCGCCGAACGCGACGGGATCCGGGTCCGGCGAATCCGGCTCTACGACGATCCCGCCACCGCGTCGGTCGACTCGATCGTGTCGGCCGTCTCGGGTGGCCTCTCGCCGCAGACGCGCTGCCTCGCCGTCACCTGGGTGCACTCCTCCAGCGGCGTCAAGCTTCCGCTGCTCGAGATCGCCGCGGCCGTCAAGCGGGCCAACCGCGGCCGGCGTGGTGACGAGCGCATCCTCCTCGCCGTGGACGGGGTCCACGGGTTCGGCGTCGAGGCCGAGTCCCCCGTCGAGCTCGGCGCCGACATCTTCTTCTCCGGCTGCCACAAGTGGCTCTTCGGGCCGCGTGGCACGGGCATCGTCTGGGCGGCCCCGCACGCGTGGGACCGCCTCGCGCCGACGATCCCCACGTTCGACGGGCTCGCGTACCTCGCCTGGATCGAGGGCCGCCCGCCCGAGGACACGGCGCCCGGCGCGCTCATGACGCCGGGCGGCTTCCATTCCTTCGAGCATCGCTGGGCTCTCATGGAGGCGTTCGGCTTCCATGACGAGATGGGCCGGGCCGAGGTTGCCGAGCGGACGCACGGGCTCGCGACCCGCCTGAAGGACGGCCTGGCCGAGATCGGCGGCTTGACCGTCGTCACCCCGCGCGACGAGCCGCTCGCGGCCGGGCTCGTCTGCGTGGACGTCGTCGGCCGGGATCCCGGTGAGGTCGCCGACCGGCTCCGCGAGGAGGCGAGCGTGATCGCAAGCGTGACGCCGTACGCCGTCCGCTACCTCCGCTTCGGGCCGAGCATCGCGAACACCGAGGACGACGTCGACCGCGCGGTCGAGGCGGTCTCAGCCCTGGTGTGAGGCGGCGCGTCGCTCGGATTCGGCCTTGAGGTGCGCGAGGCCGTTCGCGAGCGCGTCGTCCAGCGTCTTCTGCAGTCGGCCTTTCAGCAGCCTCGCGAGGAAGCCGACGAACGCCTCCTCCGTGCGGACGCGGGTCCCGCCTGCGCTCGGGTCGAGCCGCCAGATGTGGACCGCGCGGATACCCGACGTCCTTCCCGTCCAGGCTATGACCTTCGGCGGGTCGACCTGCTCGAGCGTCGAGGTGAGCTTCGTCCGTCCGGACTGCCAGTGGAACTCGGTCCCCGGCTCGACAGGGCCCTCGACCGTGACCGACTCGACATCGGGGTTCCAGGTGGGCCATTCGCCGAGCGCGGCGAGCACGTCCCAGACGAGCTCGGGCGGAGCCGCGATCTGGGTCTCGGCGTCTCCCTTGACCGGCGCGCTGTGATCGATCTGCATGAACCGAGGCTACTCGACTCGGCGCGGCGCGAACACGACCTTCAGCACCTCGCGACGTCGGTAGAGGTCGAGACCCTCGGCGAAGCGCTCGAGCGGGAGGACGGTGGGCTCGGGAAGGTCGAGCTCCGGGAGGAGGGCGGTCGCCGCCTCGACGTCCGCGGGCATCGCCGACCGTGAGCCCGTCACGGTGAGCTCGCGCCGGTACACGAGCTCCCCGTCCACGGGACCGGGATCGGCGAACGCGAGCACGAGAGCGCCCGGCGCGGCGTGCGCCAGCGCCGCGGTCCCCGCGCCGCGGGCCGCGAGCACGACGGCGGGCGCGTGTCCGGGAGGCTCTCCGTCGCTCCGCTCGGGATCCGCGTCGAACACGTGGACGGAGTCCCCGCGCCGCCGCAGCACGGCGGCGAAGAGCCGCCCGACGAACCCCCCGCCGACCACGAGGACGTCGCCCGGCGGCACCCGCTCGACGGCCCGCAGGACACAGCCGAGCGGCTCCGCGTAGCTCGCGACCGCGTCGCCGAGTCCGTCGGGCAGCTCCACCCAGCCGCCCCGCGCCTCGGCCCGCTCCGCGAAGCCGCCGGGCACGATCGTCGGCTCCGAGAAGCGCTCGCAGGTCGACTCGTGTCCGGCGCGGCAGCGTGAGCACTCGCCGCACGGCCGGTGGTGGACGAGGACGACCCGCCGGCCCTCGGCCGTCTCGGCGACAACCTCGTGCCCGAGGACGAGCCCCGCCGCACCGGCCGCGAGCTTCTCGATGTCGGACCCGCAGAGCCCGCAGGCGAGCACGCGCACGACCTCGCCCTCGGGCTCGGGAACGTCGGTGAGGCCCGGCTCGCCGGCCGGCCCGATGACGACCGCACGCATCGCCGTATCGTAGGAGCGGCGGTCGCGCGTACTCTCGCCGCGTGGAGACGGCCGAGAACGATCTCGTCCTGCTGGCGCTCCTCGTGAGCATCGCCGTGCTGCTCGTGGCGGCCTCCTTCATCCGCGTGCCGTATCCCATCCTGCTCGTCCTGGGCGGGCTCGCGCTCGGCTTCGTCCCAGGGCTGCCCGAGTTCGAGCTCCCGCCGGAGCTCGTCCTGGTCGCATTCCTGCCCCCGCTCCTCTACTCGGCAGCGTTCTTCACCCCGCTGCGGGAACTTCGGGCGAACGTGGGACCGATCTCGGTGCTCGCGACCGGGGTCGTGCTCGCAACGACTGTCGGAGTCGCGGTGGTGGCCCACGACGTCGCCGACCTTCCGTGGGCGGCGGCGTTCGCCCTCGGCGCGATCGTGGCACCGACCGACCCGCTCGCGGCCACGACCATCGCGCGACGGTTTGGCGTCTCGCGCCGCGTCGTGGGGATCGTCGAGGGCGAGTCACTCATCAACGACGGGACCGCGCTCGTCCTCTATCGCTTCGCCGTGGCGGCGGTCGTCACCGGCGCCTTCTCGATCTGGAAGGCCGGTCTGGTGTTCGTCCTGAGCGTCGTCGGCGGCGTCGCGATCGGGCTCGGGGTGGGCTTCGTCGTCCGGATGGTGCGCCGCCGCCTGGACCACTCGCCCACCGAGATCGCGCTCGCCCTGATGACCGGCTACCTGGCCTACCTTCCGGCGGAGGCGCTCGAGGTCTCGGGCGTCCTCGCCGCCGTCACCGTGGGTGTCTACATGGGGTGGTACACGCCCGAGCTGACCACCGCGCAGACGCGGCTGCAGGGACAGGCGGTCTGGGAGATCGTCACGTTCGTCCTGAACTCGATCCTCTTCGCCCTGATCGGGTTCCAGCTCCCGACGATCCTCGACGACCTCGACGACTACACCACGGCCCAGCTCGTGGGCTACGGCGCGCTCATCGCGGCGGCGGTGGTCGTGATCCGGTTCGCGTGCGTCTTCGCGGCGGCGACGGGGGCGCGGCTCTTCCCGGGGATGCAGGTCACGGACCTGTCACGCATCTGGAAGCCGGTGACGCTCGTCGGGTGGATGGGCATGCGTGGCGCGGTGTCGCTTGCGGCCGCGCTCGCGCTCCCGCTCGAGACCGATGCGGGCGATCCTTTCCCCGGCCGGAGCCTCATCATCTTTCTCGCGTTCTGCGTGATCCTCGTGACGCTCGTACTGCAGGGCCTCTCGTTGCCGGCCCTCATCCGCAAGCTCGGGGCGGAGGTCGGAGACGAGGACGCGTACGAGGAGTCGAAGGCTCGTCTCCTCGCGGCCGAGGCGGCGATCGCGCGGATCGAGGAGCTCGTCGGGGAGGACTGGGTGTACGACGACTCGGCGGAACGGCTGCGCGGCCTGTACGAGTTCCGTCGTAGGCGCTTCGGGTCGCGCTTCGACGAAGAGGACGACAGCGGCATCGAGGCGCGCTCGGTCGCCTACCAGCGACTCCGCCGGGAGCTCCTTGCCGCGGAGCGGCAGGCCCTCGTTCAGCTCCAGCGGGAGGGACGGATCAGCGGCGAAGCGGCGAGGCGAGTCCTGCGAGATCTCGACCTCGAGGACACGAGGCTGGAGATCTAGCGGTGCCGGACGGGCGCTAGACTGTGACCCTCGCGGGGCTATAGCTCAGCTGGGAGAGCGCCTGGATCGCACCCAGGAGGTCGTCGGTTCGAGTCCGACTAGCTCCATATAGAAACTCCCTGGTCACAGGGGTTTCTGTTATCGCGGGTGTAGTCTCACGAGGTCGCTGCTATTCCGCAGTTTCGACCGGTGTCGTCTCGCGCTCTCGCTTGCGGCGCGAGGTCAGCGCTTGCCGCTTCGTCGCCGAGAGTTCAACCTTCCGCAGGCGGATGCTCTTCGGCGTCACCTCGACGCACTCGTCGTCCCGGATGAACTCCAGCGCCTGCTCGAGGGAGAGAGGGCGCGGAGGAATGAGCCGGACGAGCTCGTCAGCGTTGGAGGACCGCATGTTCGTCAGCTTCTTCTCCTTGCTGGCGTTGACGTCGAGGTCATCGCCCCGAGCGTTCTCGCCGACCACCATCCCCTCGTAGAGCTCCTCGCGCGGCCCGATGAAGAGCGATCCGCGCTCCTGGAGCGCGGCGATCGCGAATGCTGTCGCGTTCCCTCGCCGGTCGGCGACGAGGCTGCCGGTCGGTCGCGTTCGCAACTCGCCGTGCCACGGCTCCCAGCGCTCGAAGACATGGTGCATGATCCCCGCGCCGCGTGTCTCCGTGAGGAACTCGGTTCGGAAACCGATCAGCCCGCGTGCCGGCACGAGGTACTCCATTCGCGCCCAACCGGCTCCGTGGTTCACCATTTGCTGCATTCGGCCCTTCCGCAGCGCGAGCAGCTGCGTGACGACGCCGATGTACAGCTCGGGGACGTCGATCGCGACGCGCTCGACGGGCTCGTGCTTCTTGCCGTCGAGCTCGCGGGTCAGGACCTCAGGCTTGCCGACCGTGAGCTCGAACCCCTCACGCCGCATGATTTCGACAAGGACTGCGAGCTGGAGTTCGCCGCGGCCGTGAACCTCCCAGACGTCCGGACGCGTCGTCGGACGGACGCGAAGCGAGACGTTCCCGACGAGCTCCTCCTCGAGTCGGCCGATCAGTGCGCTCGCCGTCACCTTGTCGCCTTCGGTCCCGGCAAGCGGCGACGTGTTGATCCCCAGAGTCACGGCCAGTGACGGCTCGTCGACGGAGCTGACCGGGAGAGGTCGGGGATCCACCGCGTCGGCGATCGTCTCGCCGATGGTTACCTCCGGAAGTCCGGCGAGCGCAACGATCTCGCCGGGGCCGGCTTCATCGGCGGGAACACGGTCCAGCGCCTCCGTGACATACAGCTCGCTCACGCGCGCCCTCTCGATCGCCGCGTCGGCCCGGCACCAGGCGACCGTTTCGCCCTTGCGGATCGTGCCATGCTGCACTCGCAGCAGGGCAAGGCGGCCCACGTACGGCGAAGCATCCAGGTTCGTGACGAGCGCTTGGAGCGGATGCTCCGGGTCGTACGTCGGCGGCGGAACCGTTGCGAGGAGCGTCTCGATGAGCGGTTGAAGGTCTGCGGCGAGCTCATCGGCCGCGAAGCCGGCCCGGCCCTCGCGGGCGTTGGCGTACACGATCGGGAAGTCGATCTGCGCCTCGTCGGCGTCGAGATCGAGGAAAAGCTCGTAGACCTCGTTCACGACCTCCGCGGGGCGGGCGTCCGGCCGGTCGACCTTGTTCACGACGAGGACGACGGGCAACCGCGCCTCCAGAGCCTTACGGAGCACGAACCGCGTCTGTGGTAACGGGCCCTCGCTCGCATCGACGAGGAGCAGGACCCCGTCGACCATGGTGAGACCGCGCTCGACCTCCCCACCGAAATCGGCGTGGCCCGGAGTGTCGATGATGTTGACCTTTGTGCCGGCTATCCGGACCGCGGTGTTCTTGGACAGGATCGTGATGCCCTTCTCGCGCTCGAGGTCCATCGAGTCGAGCACGCGCTCGGCGACCTCCTGGTTCGCCCGGAAAGAGCCAGACTGCCAAAGGAGGGCGTCGACGAGCGTCGTCTTGCCGTGGTCGACGTGGGCGACAATCGCGACATTCCTCAGGTCGTCGCGCTGCGCGAGGGATGGAGTGCGAGCAGCCACGACCGGCCAGGGTAGCGGCGGTACCCTCCCGCGATGGTCAACGAGAAGCCCGAGCCGATGACACCCGCGCAGAAACGGCAGCTCGAGTCGGAGCTCGTGGAGCTAGAGGGTCCTCAGCGCGCCGAGGTCGTGCACGCCATCGCGGCGGCCAGGGGCTTCGGAGACCTCTCGGAGAACTTCGAGTACCACGCCGCGAAGAATGAGCAGGGCCTGCTGGAGCACCGGATCCGCTCGATCCGCGACCGGTTGGGCCGGGCCGTGCTGGTCGAGGGCGACGCAGCTGCGAGCGGGGAGGTCGGCATCGGATCGACGGTGGAGATCGAGGACGACAAGGGCGATCGCATGACGCTTGAGATCTCAAGCGTCGGCGGGATTTCGCCCGACTCGCCCCTCGGTCGCGCCCTCCTCGGAGCGAAGCTGGGCGAAGAGGTCGAGGTCAAGGCGCCACGCGGCTCCTGGCGGGCGCGCATCTCGTCGATCGGTGGGCCCCAGACCTAAGGCGCGCGCCGCTACCGCAGCGAGTACGACGCTCCAGGTGGCACTTCTCCTCCCGTGGCCGCTGACGGCCAAGGACCGTCAGTCGTAGTCGGTCTCGCTGAGCGCGGTGGTGGTTGGCAGGTCGGCCCGGACGATAGCCCGGCTCACGGCTTCCAAAGCTCTCGGTTCTAGGCGTGCCGCATAGGCGACCGATCTACCGTCCGTGCTACCGAACGGAGCGAAGACCGCGCGTGGACACGCGTGCCCCGGCTGGTGCTCCCCTCAGTGTTCCCTCGCCGGGAGCGGATCAGCCGGTCGTGGACAAAGGTTCAGTCGTAGACGGCGTGGGCGAGCGCCGATGGGGTCTCGCGACCGACGATTGCCGGGGCCTCGTGGACGAGGCCGTCGTTCTCGAGGGCCTCCACCATGAACAGGGCGAAGTCGATGCGGCGCGTGAGGTTGCTTTCGAGGATTGGGTCGCCGACGTGCCGGCTCCACACGGGCAGACCCTGGCTCTCGCCCTCTTCGAGGTCGCTCCCGCGTACGACGGTCCAGCGCGTGTCGCTGGCGAATACGCGCCGGCATGCCTCCACCTGGTCGTCGAGGTCGGCGAAGCGAGCGAGGCGGGCGAGCGGTCCGAAGACCTTCACGAGCGCCTTGAGCTTCCACGAGTACACGTCCCGGCCGTCGAGGGTGATGTGCCACCCGCACGAGAAGACGAGGCGCGCCCCCTGAGGCGCATGGTCGAGCACGGCTTGGGCCGTTCCCGTCGAGTACCCGTGGACACCGCGCGGGACGAGCACGACGAGCACCCCGTCGCACCCCGCGACCGCGCGCTCGATGACATCGCGGTCGTCCGTCGCTCCCGGAACGACGGTGATGCGCCCCTTGAACGCATCGAGCTTTCCCACGCTTTGCTCGCGGCAGACGCCGACCACCTCGTAGCCCCGGTCCAGCGCGTGCTGCACCATGTACCGCCCGAGCTTCCCGGAAGCCCCGACGACGCAGACTCTCATCGTGCACCTCCGGTTGTGTTGAGGACCTTAGTGAGCGGCCCGGGCACGGCGGCAGCTAAACGACCCTCTGACGAGATGGCCACGAAGCGCGCAATCGCCTTCCATTCGGATGCCCGGGACGCTCTCGTAATAAGCCTTGCCGACTGATGTGCTACTACCTCTTGCCGATCAGCGCCCGCGAGCCGCAACCGGGCAGCCGTTGACAGCCACGCGAGGAGCCGCGTCAGGGGTGCTCCTCGAGGAACGCGCGGACGAGGCGGCCGGCCGTCTCCGCCGCGGTCGCGGCCACGCGGGTCGTCTGCTCATGGCTCAGCCGCTCCTCGCTCATACCGGCGGCGAGGTTCGTGATCACGGAGAGCGCGGCGACCTGGAGTCCGGCCTGGCGGGCGAGGATTACCTCCGGCACCGTCGACATGCCGACGGCAGTGCCGCCAAGGATCCTGGCGGCCCGGATCTCGGCGGGCGTCTCGAACTGCGGGCCGGAGAACCACACGTAGACGCCCTCGTGCAGCTCGATGCCCAGGCGCGCGGCCAGCTCTCGCAGCCGCGCGCGGAGCTGCGGCGAATACGCGTCCACCATGTCGACAAAGCGCTCCGTACCGCGTTCGCCGAAGAGCGGCGAGACCCCGGTGAGCCCGATGTGGTCGGAAACGAGCATGACCGACCCCGGCTCGAGCTCGGGGTCGAGGGTTCCGGCGGCGTTCGTGAGCACGAGCGTCCGGCAGCCGATCTCGGCCAGCGTCCGCACGGCCGCTTTCATCCCGTCCGGACGGCCGTGTTCGTAGAGGTGGGCCCGGCCCTGCATGAGCGCAACCGGGGTCTCACCGACTCGTCCGAGCACGAGCCGGCCGGCGTGTCCGGCGACCCCCGCCTCTGGAAAGCCCGGCAGCTCGGCGTAGGGAACGACGACTGCCTCAGCCACGTCGTCCGCAAGCCGGCCGAGCCCTGAGCCGAGCACGACGCCCACCCGCGGCGCGAAGCCTTCGGCGCGCGCGCCGATCACGTCTGCAGCGGCCGAATGCACTGACCAACGATACTGCGATCCGCACGTGCGCCCCGAGCGGCGAACGTATGAACGTCTGGACCCGGATCAAGCTTGCCAAGGGCGCGATGCCAGGCCCGGCCTGAGAGGTCGCGCGTCGGAAGCGACAGTCGGTGGGTCGACGTGCCGGATACAGTGAGCTACGACTGCTCGTTGAACGAGGAGGTGGCGGGAAGTGGACGGAGTCGAGAACGCGATCCTTGCCGGCGGCTGCTTCTGGGGCATGCAGGATCTCATCGGGAAACGACCGGGCGTGCTGTCGACGAGGGTGGGCTACACCGGAGGCGACGTCGCGAACGCGACGTACCGCAACCACGGCACGCACGCCGAGGCGATCGAGATCGTCTTCGACCCCGAGCAGATCTCGTATCGAGACCTGCTGGAGCTCTTCTTCCAGATCCACGACCCGACGACGCTGAACCGTCAGGGCAACGACGTCGGGATGAGCTATCGCTCGGCGATCTTCTATCTCGACGAGGAACAGCGCCGAACGGCCGAGGACACGATCGCCGACGTTGAAGCGTCGGGCCTCTGGCCCGGGAAGGTTGTCACCGCGGTGACGCCGGCCGGGCCGTTCTGGGAAGCTGAGCCCGAGCATCAGGACTATCTCGAGCGGTATCCGAACGGGTACACCTGCCACTATCCGCGCCGGGATTGGGTTCTCCCGCGCCGAACCGAATCGGTCCCGGGCTAGGCACGCTTTCGCAGGGCCGCCTCCGCTTCGACTCGCCCTACCCGGGTGCCCGCTGCCGCTGCGGCGCGTTGGCGTACAAGCCGTGCCGCGACGGTGGCCATCGAAGGATCGAGTTCTGGTCGGTGCCGGAGGACGTCGAGCGATGCGATGACGAGACCGGCCCGAATCGCCGTCGTCTACTACAGCGCGACCGGCAACGTGTACCGCCTTGCGCACCGTTCGTCATTGACGTTCGGCGGTGGGCCTCTGTGTCGGTCTGGTGTCGCCGGTTGTTCGACTCGACCGACAGGAGTAGTGTCGTTCGGGTCCCGACGAAGCTAGAGGCGGGTCAGCCGAAAGCCCACCCCACGGACATCAAGGCCCTCATGAGTAGCACCGTCGAGACCGCAGTCGACATCCGCCCCTTCCACGTCGACATTCCGGAGGCGGCCCTGGACGACCTCCGTCGACGCATCGCGGCCACGCAGTGGCCCGAGAAGGAGACCGTCGCGGATGCGTCCCAAGGCGTGCCGCTCGCGACGATCCAGAAGCTCGCGCGCTATTGGGCGACGGAGTACGACTGGCGCACGTGCGAGGCGAAGCTGAACGCCCTGCCGCAGTTCATCACCGAGATCGACGGCCTCGACATCCACTTCATCCACGTTCGTTCGCAACATGAAGACGCGCTGCCGCTCATCGTCAATCACGGCTGGCCGGGCTCGATCATCGAGCAGCTGAAGATCATCGAGCCGCTCACCGATCCCACGGCGCACGGCGGGAGCGCAGCGGACGCGTTCGATGTCGTGATTCCGTCGATGCCGGGCTACGGGTTCTCCGGGAAGCCGACGAGCACCGGTTGGGGCCCCGAGCGCATGGGTCGAGCCTGGGCAGAGCTGATGCAGCGCCTCGGCTACAGCCGCTACGTCGCCCAGGGCGGCGACTGGGGTGCGTTCGTCGTCGACCAGATGGGCTTGCAGGCACCTGCGGGATTGCTCGCCATCCACACCAACATGCCTGCCACCGTTCCAGCCGACGTCGACAAGGCTTCCCTGGCCGGCGACCCGCCGCCGTCCGGTCTCTCAGCCGAGGAACGACGCGCATACGAGCAGCTGATCAGGACGTACGAGCAGGTCGAGTACGCCAGGATGATGGCGGCGCGCCCGCAAACCTTGTACGGCATCGCGGATTCACCCGTCGGCCTGGCCGCCTGGCTCCTCGACCACAACGATGCCGACGGCCAGCCGGCCGCGGCGGTCGTCTCCGCTCTCGACCGGACGACGAGCGACACGGGCGAACTGACGCGTGACGAGATCCTCGACAACATCACGCTCTACTGGCTGACGAACACGGGGGTCTCTGCGTCTCGTCTCTATTGGGAATACAAGGGTGGCTTCTTCAACGCGAAGGGCGTGTCCATCCCGGTTGCCGTGACCGTCTTTCCCGGCGAGCAGTATCAGGCGCCGCGCAGCTGGGCCGAGCAGGCCTACCCCAACCTCATCTACTTCAACGAGGTCGACAAGGGCGGCCACTTCGCCGCCTGGGAGCAGCCGCAGCTCTTCACCGAGGAGCTCCGCGCGGCGTTCCGCTCGCTGCGTTAGCAAGGGAGGTCGTCATGAGCACCACCGTCGAGACCACCACCGAGATCCGGCCCTTCCACGTCGAGATTCCAGAGGAGCAGATCGACGACCTGCGCCGGCGCATCGCGGCGACGCGCTGGCCCAGCAAGGAGCTCGTCGCAGATCGGTCGCAGGGCGTCCAGCTGGCGACGATGCAGGAGCTCGCCCGCTACTGGACGACCGACTACGACTGGCGCAAGGCCGAGGCGAAGCTCAACGCGCTCCCGCAGTTCACGACCGAGATCGACGGGGTGGACATCCACTTCATCCACGTGCGCTCGCCGCACGAGAACGCGTTGCCGCTGATCATGACGCACGGCTGGCCCGGCTCGGTCATCGAGCTGCTCGAGACCGTCGGCCCGCTGACCGACCCGACCGCGCACGGCGGCACCGCCGAGGACGCATTCCACCTGGTGCTGCCGTCCCTGCCCGGCTACGGCTTCTCGGGCGAGCCGACCGAGCTCGGCTGGGACGCCGGCCGCACCGCACGCGCGTGGGCGGAGCTGATGCACCGCCTCGGCTACACCCGCTACGTCGCCCAGGGCGGCGACGTGGGTGCCCTCGTCACGGACCTGATGGGCCGCCAGGCGGTCGAGGGTTTGGTCGGCTACCACCTGAACCTGCTCACGGCGGTGCTCGCAATCGGCGATCACCTGCCCAAGGAATCCGAACAGGAACGCGCAGCGGCCGAGGCGGTCGCGACGTTCAGGCAGGACGGCTTCGGCTACTTCCTCGAGATGGCAACGCGGCCGCAGACGATCGGCTACGCCCTGCTGGATTCACCCGTCGCGCTGGCGGCCTGGCTGCTCGACCACGACACGGACAGCTACTACAAGATCTCCCGCGCGTTCGTCGACGGCGAGCCCGTGGGCAATCTCACCCGGGAGAGCATCGTCGACAACATCACGCTGTACTGGCTGACCGGCACCGCAGCGTCGGCGGCCCGGTCGTACTGGGAGGACGGACGAGCGCTGGCCGCAGCGCTTGCGAGCGGCCAGCCTCCTCCGCCGGTCTCCGTGCCGGTCGGCTTCACGACGTTCCCCGGCGAGATCTGGGCTTCCCCGCGCAGCTGGGTCGAGGCGGTCTACCCCGGCCTCGCCTACTTCAACGAGGTCGACAAGGGCGGCCACTTCGCCGCCTGGGAGGAGCCGGAGCTCTTCTCGGACGAGGTACGTGCCGCGTTCCGGTCGCTTCGCTGAAAGGAAATCCCGACGACCTCAACACGGCCCCGTCGAAATCGCGTGTGCAGAAGAAGCGCCGGCCGGCCTTCGCCGACCCCGTCCTCGCAGTCGGAGGCAACGGGTCGTGAGGCTGTTGCACAGACTTGTCGAGAGTCGCCTGCCCGGTTTCGACGGGGCGACCGGCTGGCTCAACTCGGCGCCGCTCGCCGCGGAGGACCTGCGGGGGAAGGTCGTCCTCGTCGACTTCTGGACCTACACCTGCATCAACTGGCTGCGCACGCTCGGCTATATCCGCGCCTGGGCCGACAAGTACGCGGGTCAGGGGTTCGTCGTGGTCGGCGTCCACACGCCGGAGTTCCCTTTCGAGCGGGACGTCGACAATGTCCGACAGGCGGTCAAGGACATGGCGGTCGAGTATCCGGTCGCGCTCGACAGCGACTACGCGATCTGGCGCGCCTTCGGCAACAGGTACTGGCCCGCCGTGTACATCGCCGACGCCGAAGGCCGAATCCGGCACCACCAATTCGGCGAGGGCGGATACGAAGAGTGCGAGCGGGTCGTCCAGCAGCTCTTGCGCGACGCCGGCCGCGACGGCGTCGGCGATAACCTGGTCTCGGTCGCAGACGATGGCTTCGAGGCTCAAGCGGACTGGACGACCTTGCAGACTCCTGAGACCTACCTCGGCTACGAGCAGGCCCAGAACTTCGCCGATGGGGAGCCCGATCGGTTGGAGCTGAACCAGTGGGCTCTCTCCGGCGACTGGACTGTCGAACCGGGTGCGAGCGTGCTGAACGCCGCCGACGGGCGGATCCGGTTTCGCTTCCACGCGCGCGACGTCCATCTCGTCCTGCGAGCTCGCGAGACTGCCGTCCCGTTCCGCGTGCTCGTCGATGGAGAGCCTCCCGGCGACGCGCACGGCCTGGACGTCGACGAACAGGGCCGCGGAACCCTTGTCGAACCCCGGCTCTATCAGCTGATCCGCCAGCCGGGATCGATCGACGACCGCACATTCGAGATCGCCTTCGATGCCCCCGGCGTCGAGGCCTACGCCTTCACGTTCGGCTAGCCGTGGCCGGTGACGAGCTCGTGGTGCTCGACGTCGTGGCGACGGAGCAGGAAGCCGAGGTCATCTGCGGCCTGCTTCGCAGCGCAGGTATCGCGTGCCTGACGCGCCAGACGAACGTGGGCGCCGGCGCGTCTGACGGGCTGACTGTTGCGGGCCCCTACGAGGTCGTCGTCCGCGCGGAGGACCTCGAGGCGGCTCGCGAGGTCGCTGGCGCGTAGAGACCGGCGCCTTGACCGGCTTTGCCCATTGCGTCCGCCGGCTGGTGTACCCGGGCGACGGTGAGCGCGAGGTACACGGAGCCCTGCTGGCCCTCGGCGTCGAAGTCGGTCACGGCGCAGGAGTACCAGGACGCGATCGACGACTTCAACAAGATTCAGGACTCGCTCACCGAGTGGGAAGAGTGACGCGCGTGGACGCGCCCGCCCGCGGTGCTGTTCCCCTCAGTGTCCCTTGATCACGCGCGCTCGTCCTCGTGGGGGCTGTACCGTCGACCCCCTCCTTACCATGCGGGGTCGGTACCGAACGGTGGCAAGAGTTGGGCGGTCCTAAGCCGATTTCGGGGGCGTTCCGGCCTCGATCGTTTGCGACCGCTGGGCTCCATAACGTGGCGCGGCGGGTAGTTGCACCGTGACGCGGAGCCCGCCAGCGGCCCGGGGGGTGAGGGTGAGGGTTCCGTCGTGTGCTTGGGTGATGCTCTTGACGATTGCCAGGCCGAGGCCGACACCTGCGTGGTCGGTGCGTATGCGTTTGGTGCCGCGAAGAAACGGCTCGGCAAGCGTGGCAACTAACTGTGGGTTGAGCTTCTCGCCGGTGTTCTCGACGGTGAGCACCACACTCTTGGGGTGAACGCTGGTCGTGACCCACACGGTGCCCTGTTCAGGCAGGTTGTGGACGATCGAGTTGTGCACGAGGTTCGTGCTCAACTGCAGCAGGAGCGCGTGTGAGCCGATGGTGGGGGTCATGTCGCCGGAGGTCTCGATGGTGACGCCGCGTTTTTCTGCGAGGGGGAGGAGCGTTTCGGTGGCTTCTTCCGCTATGAGGGACAGGTCGACGTGTTCTCGGGTGAAGGATCGCTGGTCGGTGCGGCTGAGCAGGAGCAATGCTTCGGTGAGGTCGATCGCTCGGGTGTTGACGGCGTGGAGGCGGTCGACGAGCTCGCCGGTGTCGCGGTTCGGATCGTTGCTGGCGACGTCGAGCAGCGTCTGCGTGATGGCCAGCGGGGTGCGCAGTTCGTGGGAGGCGTTGGCTGCGAATCTCTGCTGTTCGGCGATGTGTGCTTCGAGCCGCGCGAGCATGGCATCGAAGCTGTCGGCGAGTTCGCGGAACTCGTCCTGACGGCCTTCCAACTCGATCCGGTGGGAGAGCGACCCGGTCGCGGCCATGCGTGTGGCGTCTGTGATGCGGGCCAGGGGGGCGAGCATGCGGCCGGCGAGAATCCACCCTCCCAGGAGACCGAACACCAGCAGGAACGCCAGAACGATGGCCGCGGCCGGAGCGAAAGCGCGCAGGAGGAAGGAGCGGTTCCCGGGCACTAAGCCACCGAGCGTGCTGATCACATCGTCGGGTACGTATTGCAGCAGGAAGTCGAACGATTGCCCTGGCTGGCCTGCGAACCACGCGGCCGCGAGCATCAAGAAACCTGCCAGCATGAGGAACCCGGCGTAGCTCAGGGTGAGTTTGAGGCGAACGCTCAACCCAGCATCTCTATCCATGCTTCAATCCCTCACGCCCGGCATCTAGTTGAGTGTCGATGCGGTAGCCGACGCCAGCCACGGTGGCGATGATCCAGGGTTCGCCGAGCCGTTTGCGCAGTGCCGAGACAGTGATGCGCACGGCGTTGGTGAACGGGTCTGCGTTCTCATCCCATGCTCGCGCTAGGAGCTCTTCGGCGCTGACGACGCCGCCTTCGGCAGCGACGAGGACTTCGAGCACTGCGAACTGCTTCCTGGTCAGCGCGACGTAGCGGCCGTCGCGGTAGACCTCTCGGCGGAACGGATCCAGCCGCAGACCTGCGATCTCTCGCACGGGCGGCCTGTGGTGTGCACGCCTGCGGTCGAGTGCTCTGAGCCGCAGCACGAGTTCTTGGAGTTCGAACGGCTTCGTGAGGTAGTCGTCGGCGCCGAGCTCGAACCCGGTGGCCTTGTCGTCGAGACGGTCGGCGGCGGTGAGCATGAGGATCGGCATGCCGCCGCCGGAGGCGACGATGCGTTTGGCGATCTCGTCACCGGTAGGTCCGGGAATGTCTCGGTCGAGGACGGCGATGTCGTAGACGTTGACGCTCAGCAGCTCCAGAGCGGTGTCGCCGTCACCTGCGATGTCTGCCGCGATCGCTTCCAGGCGTAGGCCATCGCGGATGGCTTCCGCCATATAGGGCTCGTCCTCAACGAGCAACACACGCATGCTCCGATGCTACGAGCCGGCGCATGTCGTCGGCATATCGAAAATCACATACGTGCTGGCAACACCACGCTGCCTTGAATGGAGGCGTGACCTACCGCGAACCAGCACGAACAACGACCCGTCGGATTCGGATTCGCAGGATCCGTGCCGCCGGCCTGCTAGTCGTCATCGCGGCGATCGCCGCAGCCCTCGGCTACCAGTCGCTGGCGTCCTCGTCCTCGACGGCCGCATCACCCATCGACGTCCTTCGCAGTGAGCACCGTGGTCGCCGGAGCTCGGCGCAGTGCCTCGCTCCGCCGAGCACCGTCGTCTTCCCCGTGAGCACCGTGGTGCGCTTGGCGAGGCCGACGGTGCCGTCCCCGACGGCACGACGGTCTTCGATGACGAGATTCCGGGTGTAGCCAACCTCGACGCCGATCTGCTCGGTGCCCTGCGCCAGGCTGCAACCGATGCCGCGGACGACGGGGTCGAGTTCGTCGTCGATAGTGGCTGGCGTTCCCCGGAGTACCAGGACCAGCTTCTTCGTGAGGCGATTTCCGAGTACGGATCCGAAGAGGAAGCCGCCCGGTGGGTGGCCACCGCGGAGACGTCTCCTCACGTGTCGGGGGACGCGGTCGACATCGGGCCCTCCGATGCCACGGCGTGGCTGTCCGAGCACGGCGCCGAGTACGGGCTGTGCCAGATCTACAGCAACGAACCCTGGCACTACGAACTGCGCCCCGAAGCCATCGATCACGGTTGCGCTCCCATGTACGCCGACCCTACGCACGATCCAAGGATGCAGCAGTGACCAGCACGCTCGGAAGGAAACATAAGTAAAAAACTAGGGCCGCTGGCCGCCCTTGCCATGGTCGCCTCGCAGCGCGACGCGAAGATCAGTGGACTCGAGATGAAGCGAAGCGACATCTCACGCTCGATCCCCGAGCTCGAGCAAGAGATCTACCAGGTCCCGGCAGCGGCTTAGGGTCGTCTGCCGCCATTCAGCTAGGGGTTCGATGACCCGATGAACCTGTTGCTCGAACGCGTGCGCGAGATCCCGCGACCACTGGCCGCGTCCGTGGCAGCTGGGGGAGCCCGATGGGCTCCCCCAGCACCGTGCTCTACCGGTCGGTCTCGACCGTCGCTGCTAGGCCGAGTTGGTGGTCTCGCAGTTGAGGATCTCGTCTTCTCCCTGGCCGCCCGAGCAGTTGTCGTCGTTACCGCCGATGAACTGGGGCGGCAGCTGAGGAGGAAGCGGGAAGAGGGGGTTGTCGCCGTGGATGAAGTCGTCCCCTTGGCCCCCGGAGATCACGTCGCTGCCGAAGTTGCCGAAGAGGACGTCGCCGTCACGGCCCCCGGCGATCGTGTCGACGCCGGGACCGCCGAACGCCGTATCCGCGCCGGAGCCGCCGGCTACCTCATCGTCGCCACCCATCCCGATCAACGTGTCGTCGCCCAGTCCACCGTCCATCGAGTCGTTGCCGCCCAGCCCGACGATCTCGTCGTCGCCCGGACCGCCGCTGAGCTGGTCGTCGTTGTTTCCGTTGGACGGAAGAAACGGCGGCGCGTTCGGCCCCGTCACCGATGAGGGTGTCACGGCCGGGGCCGCCGCTAACGACGTCGCTGCCCCCCTCGCCGCAGATGATGTCGTTGCCGGACCCACCATCGATCGAGTCGGCGTCCGCGCTGCCCACGATCACGTCGTCGCCCGGCGTCCCATGAATCGTCCCCGAACCGACGATCGTCGCAGGGACCTCCTCGCCGGGAGGCACCGCACACCGGCACCTCGCTGCGCCGATGCGCTTGCGATCGTAAAGACACCGAACAGCAGCGCTGAGGCGCCGAGGGCGCACACAGTTCGTTTCATCGACTCTCCTCTTTTGGAATTGCGGGTGCCCAATCTGGCGCGAGGGCTCCCGGCGACCGCCGAACGAAGTCAGTCCCAAGCCACATGATTCGGGCCCGGACTACTCAGCGCTGGCCGGCCGCTAGCAACGATGCTCGTCGACCTGCCGGTCGAGTTCAATCGGCCATCTCGGCTAGCCCTAGGCCCCAAAACAGGCCGTTTTCGCATGGCAGTGGGGCTGGATCGCACCCAAGGGTCGCCTGTTCGATTCCGGCTAGCCCCACTGACCAGGGCCGCGTCGAGATCGTTCGCCGACGGGCCGAGTGGAGACGATGCCGATCTCAGGGTGCCGCCGGTGCCGGCGGGGCTCACGAACGCGAGGTCGAGGTCGTCGGCCGCGGCCAGGAGGGCCTCCGACGCGCGGAGGCCCTCCTGCCATCCCCTCAGAACGTCACGCAGTCGAGGTAGTCGAAGCCCTTCTGGGCGGCCTCGAACGGGTCGAACGTCGGGTCGCCGAAGCGCGGGTCGTGCTCGACGACGTAGTACCTCACCGGGCCCTTGGAGCTCGAAAAGATCTCCGGGAAGTCGATGATTCCCTCGCCGACGATCTCGATCCTTCCGGGGAACGGACCCGCCGCCATGTCCTTGACGTGGAAGAGCTGGATGCGGTTGCCGTAGCGCTCGAGCAGCTCCACCGGGTCGGCGCCGCCGCGCGTCGCCCAGTACAGGTCGACCTGGAAGACGACATTTCTCGGGTCAGTGTGCGCCATGAGGATGTCGAACGCCGTCCGGTCGCCGAACACGCGCTCGAACTCCCAGTTGTGGTTGTGGACCATCAGTGTCTGGCCCGAATGGCGCGCGCGGGCGCCGAGCGCGTCGAGGTACTCGGCGTAGGCGATCCACTCGGCCTCGGTGGCGTAGTCCGGCGTGGCGCCGGACCCGAAGAACTTGATCCCGAGCGTCCGATTCTCCGCGAGGATCTGCTCGAAGTCGACCGGGCTCGTCGGCGTGCCCACGTTCACGTGGCGGCCGGACGCCTTTAGCCCGTACTTGTCGAGCAGCTCCCGGTACTCCTCTGCGCTCAGGCCGCTCAACGTGAACGGCTCGACGTTGCGGTAGCCCATCTCGCTCAGGCGCCTCAGCACCTCCTCGAGCCTCGCGATCGTCGCCGGGTCGGTGCCGAAGCCGACGTACTCGGCGAACGTCCACAGCTGGATCGAGATCTTGTTGTCCGGGACGCCCCGGCCCGCACAGTCGGGTGCTTGCGCGGTCGCCGCGCCCGCGGCCCCCAGGCTGACGCAGTGGCCAGAGCAGCGACGATGAGGCCACGGACGATGCGTCGGGGGCTCCTCGATGTCGTCTGGGATCCCTCCTGTCTCGCGAGTCGGACAGTGTAGGGCGTCTTCAATCGAGAAGCGGCCCCGCACCGGCGAGGTCCGGCGGCGTCGTGGCGAGGAATCCAGCCCAGTACGCGATTCGTACTAGAGGCAAGGTCGGAGCAGCAAACGCCGCCGATTTCCCTGGCTGCTCGGAAAGGAGAGATGGGATGGGCGCCTTCGGCGATTCCCTCCGAAGCGACGGGTTCCTCCGCCGCCTCAGGCGCTTCGCACCGACGGTCCTGCTCGTCGGGCTCGTCGGAGCCGCCGCCTCGCCGGCCGCGGCCGCACCGCCGCGTCCTCCGGTGGTCGTGCTCGGCTCCGGCCGCGCTGCTCGCTCCGGACGGGCGCTCACTGACCGTCGAGGTCATCGCGCGGTGTCCCGAGGGTGCGACACTCCTGGAGGCGGCCGTGACCGTCTCCCAGCCCCAGGCGTCAGGCCGCGCGGCGATTCCTGTGACCTGCGACGATCTGTTGCGACCCGTAAGGGTCACGGTCGAGTCGAGCGGCCCACCCTTCACCCTCGGAGAGGCCCAGGGGACGGCTGTCGTGACCGTGAAGCGGGGGAAGACACAGTCGGCGCGCGACTCGGAGCTCCTCGACGTTCAGCCGAACGTCGCCGTCGACCTCGCGAGCACCGCGCTGCTCCAGGATGGGGGCGCGGCGCTTCTGATCGGCATCACCGTGGCATGCCCGAACGGTGCCGTCGGGCTGGCGTCGTCGGACGTGACCGTGGGCCAGGACCAGGCCGGGGGCCTCGCCGGCGGCGTTGCCAACTACACCCCGACGTGCGATGGGCAGCGGCACACGTTGACGATCAGGGTTCGGGCTTTGCAGGGGCTCTTCCGGACGGGCAGCGCCCTGGCGACCACCTTCGCGGCCGTCCAGGCGGGCGGCAACGACTTCCTGGGGGTGGATCAGAAGACGATCCAGATCGTCGCCTAGCCGCCAGGGCCAACTCGTTGGTCGACACGGGCTTACGGCGAAGGATCAGCAGTCGCCCGGCTAGTCGCCGTCCGGGTCGCCTACGTACCGGTCGCCCCCGCCGCCGCCGGTTTCACTCGCAACCGCGTGGCTACTCTCTGCCCTGAGAAAGCGAGGGAGAGCGGTTGGAGTCCATGATGTCGCGCCGATGGCCAAGCTGATCTACTCGGCGATCGCATCGCTAGACGGCTACGTCGCGGACACGGACGGCAAGTTCGGCTGGGCCGAGCCGGACGAGGAGGTGCACGCCTTCGTCAACGACCTCGAGCGGCCAGTCGGCACGTCCCTCCTTGGGCGCAGGATGTACGAGGTGATGGCAGCCTGGGAGACCGTGGACTTCGCCGACCAGCCGGCCCACATTCGGGACTTCGCCGAGATCTGGCGCTCGGCGGACAAGATCGTGTACTCGAGGACGCTCGAGGCCGTCTCCAGCTCGAGGACGCGGCTCGAGCGGGACTTCGACCCCGAAGCGGTCCGGGAGCTGAAGGCAGCGGCCGAGCGTGATCTCTCGGTGGGCGGCCCCGAGCTCGCCGCCCACGCGTTCAGGGCAGGCCTGATCGACGAGTGCTGGCTCGTGGTCGCACCAGTGGTGGTAGGAGGCGGCAGGCGAGCTTTCCCGAGCGATGTCCGCCTGAAGCTCGACCTTCTGGACGAACGCCGTTTCGGCAACGGGATGGTCCACGTCCGCTACCAGGTCGCGTCTCGCTGAAGCTGCCGGCCGCGGCGTCGTGCGGTCGCTTCCTCTCCGCGAGCGCTTCCGCGCAGAGCGCGGCGGCCATCACGGCCGCGATCGCGGCGACCTGAGCGGCCGCAACCAGCTCCGTGCCGATGGGAGTCGTCGCGCGGCGCCGGCACCGGCACCGGTCGGGGGAGTCCCCTCGCAGATGTGAGCGTCGTCACGGCCCGACGCGCGGCTGCCACAATCGTCGAGGTCGAAAGGCCCGATGCCCGAAGCCGTCTGCAGCCATCTCGATGAGATCCGCGTCACGGCCCTGCCGTCGTCGATCGCGGGCTGCGAGGAGTGCCTGAAGATCGACAGCCGGTGGGTTCATCTTCGGATGTGCATGAGCTGCGGAAAGATCGGCTGCTGCGATTCGTCGCCGAACCGCCACGCATCACGGCACGCCCGCGAGGACAGCCATCCGATCGCCCGCTCGGCGGAGAAGGGCGAGGACTGGAGCTGGTGCTACGTCGACGAGGTCGCCTTCGTCGTGGATCCCGGGCCTTCGGCCGAGGGAGCGTGACCACTCCGGCGACGCTCGAGCTGCCGGAGCTTCCGCTGGCTGAGTGGGAGGAGACGAAGGACACCCTCCATCTCTGGGTGCAGATCGTCGGCAAGGTGCGTCTGGCCTCGACGGCTCCGCGCAACCACTGGTGGAACGCCACGCTCTACGTGGACGTGCGAGGACTGACCACGCGCCCCATGCACGCGGCTTCGGGTGTCACGTTCGAGATCGCCTTCGACTTCGTCGACCATCGCCTGGTCGTCGCGACCAACGGGGGTGCGCGCGAGTGGTTCGACCTCGGCGACGGGCTGTCGGTGGCCGAGTTCGACGCGCGGCTCCACGCGATCCTTGCCCGGCTCGGCGTCGACGTCGCGATCCGCGAGCTGCCTTACGGCGTGCCGATGTCGACCCCGTTCCCGTCCGACCGTGAGCACGCCGCATACGACGCGGACGCGGTCGAGCGCTTCTGGCGCATCCTCGACTGGACGGACGGCGTGCTCGAGGAGTTCGCAGGCTGGTTCGCCGGCAAGACGAGCCCGGTCCACCTCTTCTGGCACTCCCTCGACCTCGCCTTCGCGCGCTTCGGCGGCAAGCGCGCCCCGCCCCTGCCGAACGCGAGCCCCGTCAACCAGGAGGCGTACTCGCACGAGCTGATTCCCTTCGGCTTCTGGGCGGGCGATCGGACCTTGGGTGAGCCCGCCTTCTACTCGTACACGTCCCCGGAGCCGGCCGGCCTTCGCGAGCGGCCGTTGCAGCCTGCGGAAGCCTCCTGGACCGAGGTGGGGAGCAGTTCGCTCGCGGTCCTTCCCTACGAGGTCGTGCGGACGGCGGCCGACCCGCGAGGAACGCTGCTCGCGTTCCTGGAGAGCGCGTATCGAGCCGGCGCCGAGGCATCCGGGTGGGACGTCGCCGACCTCGCCTCGTCCTGGCGTCCCGACGACGGCGCAAGAGCAGTCACGTGACCGGTGCGCGTGACAGATGCCGCGCCCTACTGTGATCCCTGCGGCCACGAGATAGCCCCCGACTCGAAAGGACGTCGCATGACCACCCCCGACACCATCGTGTTGATTCACGGCTTCTGGGTCACTCCGCGAAGCTGGGAGGACTGGAAGTCCCGCTACGAGAGCCGCGGCTACCGCGTCCTCACCCCGGCCTACCCCGGGTTCGAGGTCGAAGTCGAGGCGCTGAACGCGGATCCCTCGCCGATCGAGAAGGTGACGGTGCCCGAGATCGTCGGGCATCTCGAGTCAGTCGTCGGCGAGCTCGAGTCGCCGCCGATCCTGATCGGGCACTCGGCGGGCGGGGTCTTCACCCAGATCCTGCTCGACCACGGCTTCGGCGCCGCGGGCGTGGCGATCAACTCGGCGCCGACGGAAGGCGTCGCCGTCGTTCCCCTCTCGCAGATCAAGGCGACGTTCCCTGTACTCAAGAATCCCGCGAACCGACACAAGGCGGTCGGCTTCACCCTCGAGCAGTGGCGCTACGCGTTTACGAACACGTTCAGCGAGGAGGAGTCACGGCGGCTGTACGAGCGCTACCACATCCCGGCGTCCGGTCGGATCTTCTGGGGTAGCGCGCTCGCGAACATCCACCCGGGCCACGACGACAACCACGTGAACTACAAGAACGAGGACCGTGCGCCGCTGCTCTTCATCTCCGGCAGCGAGGACCACCTCATGCCGCCGAAGATCCAGCGCTCGAACGCGAAGCACTACAAGGCGCCGGGCACGATCACGGAGATCAAGGAGTTCGAGGGCAGAGCGCACCTGCTGCCCTCACAGGAGGGCTGGGAGGAAGTGGCGGACTACGCGCTGACGTGGGCCGCCGAGCACGCCGTCTCGTGGGCCGCCGAGCGCGGGGTGCCGAACCGGACATGACCGGCGCTGGCTACCGATTGGTGTCGAGGTGGAGCTCGCTGCGTAGGCCCTTGCAGGATCATCCTCGTGGGGTGATGCTTAGGGCCGCGGGGGCTCCGTAGATGGAGGTGGAGCATGTGTCGCTGGCTTGCATATTCGGGCTCCCCGGTCTTGCTCGAGGAGCTGCTCTACAAGCCCAAGAACTCGCTGATCGTGCAGAGCCTCCACTCGAAGCTCGGGGCGGAGGAGACGAACGGTGACGGCTTCGGGATCGGGTGGTACGGAGCGAAGGATGTGCCGGCCGTGTTCCACAGCATCGAGCCGGCCTGGAACGACCGCAACCTGCGTGAGCTTGCGGGGCACATCAGCTCCGGGCTCGTCTTCGCGCACATCCGGGCGTCGACGGGCTCACCCGTTCAGCAGACAAACTGCCACCCGTTCCGCCACGGCCGCTGGCTCTGGATGCACAACGGATTCATCGGCGACCTGCTGCGTGTGAAGCGCGATCTCATGCTTGCGGTCGATCCGTCGCTCTACCCGGAGATCGAGGGCACGACCGACACCGAGATCTTCTTCCACCTTGCGCTCACGCTCGGCCTGGAGGACGACCCGCCGGGGGCAGTCGCCCGCGCCGTCGGCATGATCGAGGAGACCGGGCGCCGGCACGGGGTCGAGCACCCGATCCAGATGACGGTCGCGACGACCGACGGCGATCGGCTCTGGGCGTTCCGCTACTCGAGTGACGGCAAGGCGCGGTCGCTCTTCTACAGCACCGCCGTCCAGACCCTGCGCGAGCAGTACCCCGACAATCCGGTTCTCCACGGCCTCTCCGACGAGAGCCGGCTGGTCGTCTCGGAGCCGCTGGGCGACCTCGAGGGCGTCTGGAACGAGGTGCCCGAGTCGAGCTACGGCGTCATCCAGGAGGGGCAAGACGAGCTTCTGCCTTTCACGCCCACGGGTATCGCGGCGTGACTCTCGCGCATCCGAAAGGCCCGTCGCGCCGCATGAACGATCTCGCCGTAGCACCGCTCTTCACGCTCGAGCGTGACGCCATCCCGACGCACGAGCTTCCCGCGGAGCACTTCACCGTCTTCGACGTCTCGAACGCGCTCCGCGAGCGCGGCTGGCTGGTGCCGGCGTACACGTTCCCGGAGAACCGGACCGACCTGGCGGCGCTTCGCGTCGTCGTCAAGCGCGGGTTCGGGCACGACCTGGCCGACCTCCTGATCGGCGACCTGGAGCGGCAGCTCCCGCGTCTGCAGAAGCAGCCGGCGCCGGTTCACGACGAGAGCAGCGCGAGCGCCCTTCCACCATTAGTGATCGGCTCGCCCGGAAGGCGGGGCGATGAGCCTCCTCGACAGGCTCGTGAGGTGGAGGCGGCGCGGGACGGCCGATCCGCGGCTGACCCCGGCGCGGGAGGCACACGCCGCGGGCGACTTCGCCGAGGCGCGCCGGCTCGTGGCGCCGCTCGTCGAAGAGGAGGCCACCCTCGAGGCGGTGCGCGGCCTCGCCGAGCTCGAGTATCTCCTCGGCGACTACTCCGCCGCGGAGACGCTGCTCCGGCGCGTGGTCGACGAGTCGGGCCGGGATCTCGCCGCCCGCGTGGACGCGGAGACGGCACTCGCCCTCGTCTACTTCCAGACGAACCGTTTCGCGGAGACCCATGACCTCTTCGCCGGCCTGGGCGACGCGGTGTCGATGCCCATCTGGGACCTGATGCGATCGTTCGGCGACGCACCGCCGTACCGGATCGACCGGCCCGACGCGGGCGCGGTGACGATCCCCTTCACCCAGACGACGGACTGGGAGCTCCCGACCGTCACGATCGAGGTGAACGGCCGCGAGGTCGACGCGCGAATCGATACCGGGGGCGAGCTGCTCACCCTCTCACGCGACGTCGCCGACGCGGCCGGGTTCGACCCGGTCGTCACGGCGACGGGCGTCTTCGCGGGCGGAGCCCAGGGCGAGATGACGTACGGGCAGGTCGACGCCGTGAGCCTCGGCGGGCTGACGGTCCGTGGCGTGCCTGCGGCCGTGGTCGATCTCGACCGGCCCGTGATCGGGACGGGCTTCCTCCGTCAGTTCCTCCCCACGATCGACTACCCCAACCGCCGGCTCGTGCTCCGGCCTCGCACCGATCAGGGGCGTGCGGCGTTCCGGGCGGAACTCGCCGGCGTGCGGGCCGTCGAGGTTCCCTTCGCGCTCGCCCTCACGCATCTCATCCTCGTCAGGGGCGCTCTCGACGACGAGGCGCCGCTGACCTTCATCGTCGACTCCGGGCTGCAGGACGAGCAGGGATCTGCCTTCGCCGCGCCGACTGCGACGCTCGCCGCGGCGTGTATCCCGATCCCGGAGACGTACGAGGACGTACGCAGAGTCCGGCGCCGGCCACGTCCCGCTCCAGGTGGCCCGGTTCCCGATCCGCCGGCTCGGCGTCGGGTCGCTCGTCCGGCACGACCTCACGGGGTTCTACGGCGTCTTCCCGGACCTGTGGGAGGAACTCGCCGGTATTCGCGTCCACGGCCTCGTGAGCCACGGCTTCCTCCGCCGCTACGCGTGGACGCTCGACTTCGACTCGCTCCGTATGACGTTCGCGCCCGCGGGCGGCGACGGCTAACGGCCTGCTCGCGGCGGCGGGAAGGTCGTAGGCAGGCCGTCGGCCTCGAGCTGGAAGAGCGGCTCGGGGTCGGGCAAGCCCTGGAGACGGTAGGCGCCCAGGTCGCGCAGCCCTGCTCCCTCGGGAAGCGCGGACTCGACTGCGCGGGCCGTCGAGGACGACAGCACGACCTGGCCGCCGTGGCCGGCGGTGGACACGCGGGCGGCGGTGTGCACGGCCACGCCCACGTAGCCGCTCTCGGTCAGCGCGGGGCGGCCCGTGTGCAGGCCGACCCGGACCCGCACGCTCGCTCGGTTCGGCCACTTTCGAGCCGCAAGCCCTCGCTGGATCTCGATCGCCGCCTCGACGGCGCCGGCCGGCTGCTTGAAGACGGCGAAGAATTCGTCGGCCCGCGCGTCGACCTCCTTTCCGCCGGCGCGCTGGACGGCCCGGCGCAGGAGCCGGCGCACGTCGGCGAGCAACGCGGCGTAGCCGTCGCCGATGTGGTGAAGGAGTCCTGTCGAGTCCTCGATGTCCGAGAGGAGGAACGTGACCTGGCCCGTGGGCAGGTCGTCCGCCACGGCGTCACGGCCCCTCGACTCTCCTTCCAGTCGCTCGCTCGCGATCTGCCCGGTGATGAACCCCACCGGCACGAGCCCGTACTTCTTCGCCGCCGTCAGCAGCCGCTTCCGCGCCCGCTCGCGCGCCGCGTCGTCCTCGAACTTGATCTGGTTGAAGCGGGCGAGTGCGTTGCGAACGTGTGACTCGTCGTTGATCGGCAGTCGCCGCTTGCCCTTCGCGTCGATGTAGGCGAACGCGCTGTCCGGGAGCTGGGCTCGAGTCTTGGCGCTGAGCCGAGACATGCCCCCTATTTTCTCAGACGCTGTCTGACCCGCCGCGTCCCGAGTTGGTTCAGCGCCTGGCGCGGTCGAGGAGGCCGCGAACCGTCTCGCGTGCCTCCTCGTCCTTGGCCTCCCAGAGTCGCTCGGAGAGAGCGGCCAGAACGTCGCGGATCCCGACGATGCCAAGGAGGTTCGGGCCGTCGACGACCGGGAGGTGCCGGATCCGCCGCTCGCCCATGATTCGCGCCGCTGCGAGGACGTCGTCGCCGGGCGAGACCGTCACGAGGTCGGCGGTCATCGCTTCCTGCACGGCGACCCGCTCGCAGTCGGCGCCGCGTGCGACAAGGCGGAGGACGTCGCGCTCGGTCAGAATCCCGACGAGCCGGGAGCCTTCGCAGACGGCCACGGAGCCGACATTCTCTTCGGTCATGCGCACGGCCGCAGCATGGACGCTCTCGACAGGCAGTCACCTGTACGAGCCGAACCGGCATCACGTCGACGATCGGCACCTCGTTGACCTCCAGCGCAGCCTAGACGTCCTCGACCGGCATCGCCACGCGGCATCTGCTCGGTGACAGTTGGCCGGGCCGCGGGCAGACATGGGTTGACGGCGGGTCCGCGAGCGTCGTACGCTCGCTCCCAGCGACGGCCCGGGTCCCGGGCCGTGCGGCTGCCCCTGACCAGGAGGTAAGCATGGCAACTGTCGGAGTCGAGTGGATCAACAACTTCCCACCTCCTTGCGACCAGAACGAGCTCGACTACTGCGACGAGACGTCCGTCGGGTTCCTGAACGGGATGGTGTCCCGCGGCCACACGGCGCTCTTCAACTGGGGGAACGCGAACGCGTGGGAGCGCGACTTCCGCGACCCCGCCTTCGGCGGAGACGACACGAACTGGATCGACAACGTCGACTTCGCCCACTTCTCGTCGCACGGGTCGACCAATGCGTCGAACGTCTTCTCCGGATTCTTCGGGGAAAGATGGACGACTGCACCTGGACGTCCAGCAAGGCCCGCTTCGGCCAGAACCAGCTCGAGTACCTCTGCCTGGACACCTGCAACAGCCTCGAGTTGACCCGCAACATCATCGCGACGTGGCAGGGCTCGTTCCACGGGATGCGGATGATCCTCGCCTTCACCGACCTGGTCTCGGACTCGTGGTGGACCGGGGGGCGGGGGTTCAACTTCGGCCGGGCGCCGGCAACAGCGAGCGCCTGACCAACGCCTGGCTGGACGAGTGCTACTCGTTCTGGCTCGACGACAACCCGATCACAATGGCGGCCGGCCGCACGCAGGCCGACGCGATCAACCGGCGCGACAACGAGCGGCTCGGCTCGGGGTTCGGGGACATCCCGAACAACCAGGTGTCGTGGTTCGCGTGGCGATGGCGCTCCTGACCGGAGCCTGAGAAGGAGAGAGACGATGGCCGTGAAGTTCGAAGCGAAGCTCCCGAGGAAGGTCCCCGCCTCCCTCGCCGTGTACCAGCTGCCGGCCGCCCGGGTCGGCGTCACCTCCCTCAAGGCAACCGCGAAGTCATTGGGCCTCGGGCCCGACGGCGACGTCATCCAGTCGTCCGGCTTCATGGCCTACAACGCGGGCCGGCATCACCTCGAGGTCTCCCAGGTGAGCGGCGCCATGTCGTTCTACCACCGGGACAGGATCGGTCGCGAGCCGAAGGAGGCCTTCGAGCTCTCGGACCGGCGGGCGGACGGAATCGCCCGCAAGTGGCTCGAGAGGACCAAGATCGTCCCACCGAAGAACGCCAAGCTCGCCGGCGTCACGCACATGCACAGCGCGGTCGGCAACACGGAGTCCAAGCGGGTGCAGGAGCGGCTGATCGACGCCGGGGTGATCTACCGGCGCACAATCGGCGAGCTCCAGTCGGAAGGTCCCGGCGGATTCGTCATGGTCACAATCGATCCCGCCGGCGACGTGATCGGCTTCAAGAGCGTGTGGCGCCCGGCCGGCAAGCGCGTCGGCACCGTGAAGCTCAAGCAGCCCGATGAGGCGATGCAGCGAGCTCGAGCGGCACCTCGGCAAGCTGCGCGGCGACGTCGTCGTGAAGAAGGCGTCACTGGGCTACTTCGAGCTGGGCCCCCTCGACAAGCAGACGGTCATCCAGCCGGCCTACGCCTTCGTGTACGTGGTGCACAGCGGCGACGTCGCGATCAAGTCGGCGTTCGTCACGCACGCGGGCGGGAAGTCCTTCGGGCCTCTCATCGGCAAGAAGCGCTTCCCCGGGCCGAGGGCGCCGAAGCCGAGAAAGCAGTAGGCCGACCTGGTCGAGCTGGAAGAGGTCGAGCGGCGGGCCCGGCCGGGAGGATGGTTCGTCCCGCCGCTCCTCTCCGAAGACGAGTCGCTGCGCGGGCGGATCGACGAGGACGCCGGGCGGCTGCAGGCCCTCGGGCTGACCCCGGCCGAGCTCGGCAGACGGCTCGGGGAGCTGCTCGAGGCCGGCCGCGACAGCGACTGGTTTGCGCCCGCGGACGAGGACGGCTTCCGGGTCGAGGTGCGCGCGCGGCGGGGAATCATGACGTGCCCGTGGGCGCCGGAGGAGTATGCGAGCTGCGGACTTGGCGACGGCGGCAAGCGCGCCGGCGCGAATCAGTTCCTCATCCGGAACACGGAGAACGGCGCGGCGCTCGAGGGGCTCGTGCTGAGCGCACACCTGATCGCGGAGCACGGCTTCTTCGGCGGTCTCGAGTCCCCCTACCGGATCGAGCCCGAGCACCTCGCGGAGGTGCTCGGGCAGGCCTAGAGGCGGCCTCGCGTCAGCCCGCCCGCTCGAAGGCCCGCGCCAGCGCGCGCGCCGCGAGCACCTTCGCCAGATGGGTCCGGTACTCGCTCGAGGCGTAGGCGTCGCCGATCGCCTCCGGGATCGACTCCTCCACCTTCTCCGCCGCGGCGGCGATCGCCTCCTCGGAACCGGGGCCGCCGGTGAGAGCGTCCGCCGCCGCCGTTGCGTGGACCGGCGGCGCGGTCAGGCCGCCGACCGTCAGCCGCGCCCGCGTGCAGGCCCCGCCCTCGACCGTGACCACGGCGGCCACGCCGACGACGCAATAGCTCGAGGCGGGATGGCGATGCTTCAGGTAGCAGGCGCCGGTGCCGGCCGGGGTCCCGGGCACCTTCACCGAGGTGAGGAGCTCACCCGGACTGCACGCCGTCGAGAAGATCCCGAGGAAGAAGTCGTCGGCGCCGATCTCACGCTCGCCGTCCGCCCCGACGGCCGTGATCGTCGCGCCGAGCGCCTTCAGGACGGTGGGATAGTCCGAGGCCGGGTCGGCGTGGGCGATGCTCCCGCCCAGCGTCCCGCGGTTTCGCACCTGCGGGTCGCCGATCAGGGCCGCGGTCTCGGCGAGGACGGGGCACTCGGCCCGGACGACCTCCGAGCTCGCCACTGCGGCGTGGCGCGCGAGCGCGCCGATCGTGAGGCCGCCGCCGTTCGTCGAGATCGTGTCGAGACCGGGAATCCGGCCGACGTCGACCAGCGCGGCCGGGGTGGCGAGCCGGAGCTTCATCATCGGCAGCAGGCTGTGGCCGCCCGCGATCGGCCTCGCCTCCTCGTTCTCGCGGAGCAGGGACACGGCCTCGTCGAGGCTCGTAGGCCGGTGGTACTCGAACTCGGCCGGACGCATCGTGTACATCGCTATCCCTTCGCTTCCTGCATCGCCCGCCACACGCGCTCCGGCGTGAGCGGCATGTCCAGGTGCTTGATCCCGAGCGGGGCGAGCGCGTCCATGACCGCGTTCACGACCGCCGGCGTCGAGGCGATCGTGCCGGTCTCGCCCGCGCCCTTCACGCCCAGCGGGTTGACGTCCGTGGGCGTCTCGGTCCGCTCCACCTCGAGCGTGGGCAGGAACTCGGCCTTCGGAATCGCGTAGTCCATGAGGCTCGCGGTCATGAGCTGGCCGTTCTCGTCGTAGACGCCGTTCTCCCAGAGCGCCTGCGCCACCCCCTGGACGATCCCGCCGTGGAGCTGGCCGTCGACGATCATCGGGTTGATCACCTTGCCGACGTCGTCGACCGCGACGTAGCGCTCGAGCGTCGACCTCGCCGGTCTCGCGGTCGACCTCGACGATGGCGATGTGCGTGCCGAACGGGAAGGTGCAGTTCGACGGGTCGTAGTACGTCGTGTCGTCGAGGAACGGCTCCTCGCCCGCCGGCAGGTCGTACCCGAGCGCGGCGGCGCCGGCGATCTCCTGGATCGTCTTCGCCTTCTCGCGCGCGCCCTTGACGAAGGCGGAGCCGGCCTCGTAGTCGATGTCCTCGACGTCCGTTTCGAGCATGTGCGCGGCGAGCCGGCGCGCCTTCGCCTTGATCTTCTGGAGGCTCTCGTAGAGGGCCACGTGGCCGACCGCGACCGCGCGGCTGCCGTAGACGCCGTAGCCGAACGGCGTGCCCTGCGTGTCGCCCCATTCGACTGTCACGTCCTCGATCGGCACGCCGAGCTCGTCGGCGACGATCTGGGACATCGTCGTCTCGTGCCCCTGGCCGTGCGGCTGGGTCCCGGTCGTCACGACGACCTTCCCGGTCAGGTGGACGCGCACGTTCGCGCTCTCCCACATGCTCGCGCCCCAGCCCTCCCCGACCGTTCCGATCCAGGCGGACGGTGCGACGCCGCACATCTCGACGTAGGTCGAGAAGCCGATCCCGCGGAGCCGCTCCTCGCTCCGCGCCTCGTCCTGCTCGCGGCGGAACCCCTCGTAGTCGACGATCTCGAGCGCCCGGGTGAGCGCCTTGTCGTAGTCGCCGGTGTCGTACTTGAGCCCGTTCAGGACGCCGGGGTCGTACGGGAAGGCGTCGGGCGGGATGAAGTTCTTCCGGCGGAGCTCGACCGGATCGAGCTCGAGCTCGCGCGCGAGAAGGTCGACTGTGCGCTCGAGCGCGTAGGTCGCCTCCGGCCTGCCGGCGCCCCGGTAGGCGTCGACCATGCCGGTGTTCGTGTACACCCCGAGCACCTGGCAATGGATGTTCGGGATGCGGTAGGCACCCGAGAGCATGCGTCCGTACAGGGTCGTCGGGATCCCCGGCGCGATCGTCGACAGGATCCCGCCCAGGTTGGCGTACGTCTTCGCCTTGAGAGCCGTGATCGTGCCGTCGCGCTTCGCGCCGAGCTCGACGTAGGTGACGTGGTCGCGGCCCTGCGTAGTGGCCACGTAGTTCTCGCCCCTCGTCTCCATCCACTTGACCGGCCGGCCGACCTTGGCGGCGAGCGCAGCCATGAGCACGTACTCGTGGTAGAGGTCGATCTTCGTCCCGAAGCCGCCGCCGACGTGCAGCGCGATGCAGCGCATCTTCGTCTCGGGGATCCCGAAGACGAACGCCGTCATGAGCAGCCGCATGATGTGCGGCGTCTGCGACGTCATCCAGACCGTGTACTGGCCCGTCGCCGGCTCGTACTGCGCCGCCGCGCCCCGGGGCTCCATCGGGTTTCCGATGAGGCGCTGGTTCACGAGGCGCTGCTTCACCACGACCTCCGCCTCGGCCAACGCCTGCTCGGTCCCCTCCGCGTCGCCGCAGGTCCAGTCCATGACGATGTTGCCGGGGGCGTTCTCGTGGAGCTGCAGTGCGCCCTCCGCGACGGCCTCCTCGACGTCGACGACGACATCGAGCGGCTCCCAGTCGACCTCGATCAGCTCGCGTGCGTCCTCGGCCGCGTCGCGGCTCTCGGCGACGACCGCGGCGACGCCGGCCCCCGTGTGCATGACCCGGTCGATCTCGAGGGCCCGCGGCGTGTTGACGAGATTTTCGACGCCGCCCGCCTGCCACGCGCAGGGGAGCGCCGGCAGATCTTCGAAGTCCTTCCCCGTGTAGACGGCGACCACCCCGGGCGCGGCGGCCGCCCTCGTCGTGTCGATGCCCTTGATGCGGGCGTGCGCGTAGGGCGAGCGCAGGATCGCCACGTGCGCCATCCCCGGGAGCTTCAGGTCGTCCAGGTACTTCGCCTCGCCGGTCACCATCGCCGGGTCCTCGACGCGCCGGACCGGCGTGCCGACGAGCTTGCCGGCGCCTCGCCGCGGTCGTCATCTCGACACCTCCGCCGCTTCCCCGGACCGCGCGGACGATGTTCTCGTAGCCGGTGCATCGGCAGAGGTTCCCTTCGAGGCCGTGTCGGATCTCCTCGTCGGTCAAGTCCCGCCCTTCGTCGAGCAGGCCGACCGCGGCCATGATCATCCCGGGCGTGCAGAAGCCGCACTGCAGGCCGTGCTTCTCGCGGAAAGCCTCCTGCATCGCGTGCAGCGCGCCGTTCGACGCGAGCCCTTCGATGGTCGTGACGGACGCCCCGTCCGCCTGGACGGCCAGCACCGTGCACGACTTCACGGCGTCGCCGTCGAGGTGCACGGTGCACGAGCCGCACTGCGACGTGTCGCAGGCGATCTTCGTGCCGGTCAGCCCGAGGTGGTCGCGCAGGTAGTCCACGAGGAGCGTCCGCGGCTCCACGTCGGCTTCCCGCGAGACCCCGTTGACGGTGATTGCAAGGTGCATCTCGGCCTCCTTGGGTCGACCGGCCGGGCTCGGCCGACAATAACCCGCGGGAGCGGCGTTTGCCACGCGCTACGGGCCTGGTGCCTCTGACATAGTCGCGGCGTGTTCGACCACGTCACGATCCGCGCCTCGGATCGCGAGGCGTCGGAGCGCTTCTACGACACGGTGCTTCGGACACTCGGCGTCAAGAAGACGTGGAGTGACGAGGACCTGGCCGAGTGGAACGACTTCTCGCTCTCGCCCGTGACGAGCGAGAAGCCGGCGACGCGGCGGCTCCACGTGGCTTCGCCGCGCCGTCGCGCGCGCACGTGGACGAGTTCTGGC
>CAWGQF010000002.1:0-145947 GCA_963824775.1 uncultured Actinomycetes bacterium | reverse complement strand
CGGATGCCGCCGGCTCCCCGGCCCCGCCGAACCACACGTCCGGCCACGACAAGATCACGATCGTTTATGTCCCGCTGAACAATCCGGCGGCAGGCGACGTGATCGCAGAGGTGAAGCTGGGCCTCAAGGGCTTCAACTCGACCTTCTCGTACCTGCTGCACAACTCCAACCAGCTACTCTGCTCGCCGGCCACGAACCCCTCGTGGACGCCGAACATCAACGGCTGTTACACGGGCGACTTCGCCAACACCCCGGGCTACAAGGGCTGCCACGACGTCACGGTCCTATGCCGAAGAAGATCGCGGCGGCGGCCTGTGTGCACCGAGGGCGTACGCTCGACATCTCGAACCCGGCAGCGCCCCGGTCAAGGATCACTTCATCAATCCGTACATCGACCTCTGCGCGACCGGCGTGTACCGCTGGACGACGAACCAGGGGACGACCGCATCGACGCCGAACTGCATGTGGAACTCGGCGACGTTCACGCATGACGGCAAGTACGTCATCTGGGGCGACCTCGCCTCGGGCCATACCGGCTGCAGCAGCAACGCGACCGGCACGCAACTCGCCGTCCAGCTGCAACGTCGACGGCAACACTGAGCGTCGGCGTCGATCGCTACTACGACGGCACCTCGGTGACGAACGAGTGCGACCTCGGCGGCGGCAGCATCGTCCGGGATCCGTCGAACCGAGGCGCGTTCTGGATGTTCAAGGTGGACGATCCGTCGTTCCCGGTGACCTCGTTCAAGATGCCGCGCTACGAGCGGTACACGAACCAGGGCTGCACCGCGCGGCTCATGAACGTCGTCCCGGTGATCGGGCACTACGTCACGCCGGCCTCGTGGCAGCTTGGCGGCATCGACGTCGTCGACTGGACGGGTACCGACACGCTTCCGCCGTTCCAGCCCAACCCGACGGAGCTCGCGTACTACGACGTTGACACGAGTGCCCCCGGCGATCCGACGGCGACTGTCGTGAACGCGACTCCGACGAACCGGCCGGCGGGCAACTCGGCCGCCAGGTCGAACGCCTGGGCGGCGTACTGGTACAACGGAAACATCTACGCGAGCCACGACTCGCCGATGTACGGGGACTTCGTCCCGGCCGGAAGCCGCGGCCTCGAGGTGTACGGCTACGGCGGTCCCGAGGTGACGGGCGCCTACCGGCTCGACCACCTCAACCCGCAGACGCAGGAGTTCCTGATCTCCTGCACGGCCTCGATGAGGGGCACCCTGAAGGCCCGGAAGCGGTCGGTCCTCAGGGTGAGCGTCAGGGCGATGGGCGCGAGCGTGAACGGCGCCAAGGTCACGATCAAGGGCCCGGGCATCGCCCGGACGAGGATGACGCGGAACGGCACGGTCGCCTTCTCGGTGAAGCCGTCGAGGAGAGGACGCGTGACCGCGACCGTCGCGGACCTCCCGAACATGCTCGGCTGCAAGTCGGCCGCGAAGAAGGTCGCGAAGGCGTCCCGGAAGCCGCGCAAGGGTGTCGCGGGCATCGGGACGGGCGGCGCGGCACTTACGGGACGCATTCGCTAGGCGACAAGCGACACCACGAGTGACGAAGGCGCCTCCGGGCGCCTTCGTCACGTTCGGATGGGGCTACACTGTGGGAGCAGGCCGGGTGACCGCGAGACGCGCGAGCGGCTCGAGGAAAGTCCGGACACCACAGGGCAGGACGCTGGGGCGACCCCAGGCGGCGAAAGCCGACGGAAAGTGGCACAGAAAGGAGACCGCCGACGGCGAAACGACTCTCCGGAGACGCCGTAGGCAAGGGTGAAAAGGTGGGGTAAGAGCCCACCAGCGCCGTGGCGACACGGCGGCTCGCCAAACCCCGTCCGGTGCAAGGCGAACAGGCTCCGCCCAGGCGGCCCGCCGAGGAGCCGGGTAAGCCGCACAGATGGATGGTCACCCTCGACAGAATCCGGCTTACAGGCCTGCTACGGAAAAAGCCCTGGAAACAGGGCTTTTTCTATGCCTGCTGATCCGCTCGAGCCCTCTCCCAGACGGAGACGTGCTTGGCGCTCTCGCTCGTGAACGGCTCGCGCTTCCAGCCGCCCCAGCGCTCGCGGAGCGTCATTCCGGCCAGGCGCGCCATCAGGTCGAGCTCCGACGGCCAGACGTACCGGAGTGGCAGCGAGGATTTCTCGAACATCCCGTCCACCTCCGTGTAGTGATGGGATATCAGCCCCTGGTTGACGACGTCGTACTCGTCGATCCCGACGTGGGCCTCGCCGACGTCGAACGGAACCATCGTCTCGCCGGGCTGAAGCCGTTGCAGCCGTGGCACACCCACCTCGACCACGAAGCAACCGCCCGGCTCGAGATGCGCGGCGACGTTCCGGAAGCATCCGACCTGTTCGTCCTGCGTGGTCAGGTTCCCGATCGTGTTGAAGACGAGGTATGCGACCGAGAACGTGCCTTCCACCGGGGTCGTGGCAAAGTCGCCGATCGTCACGTCGATGTCCTCGGCGCCCGGCTTCGCCCGGAGTCTCGCGACCATCGCCGTCGAGAGGTCGATGCCGTGCACGCGGACACCGCGCTCCTTGAGCGGTAGTGCGATGCGGCCGGTGCCGATGCCGAGCTCGAGCGCGGCACCGTCGCCGGCCAGGTCGGCAAGGAAGTCGACGACGGGATCCACGGCCGCCGGCTCGAACATGCCCGCGGCAGACTCGTCGTAGCGGTCGGCCACACCCTCGCCGAAGTGGTCCTCGGGCACGGAGGCACTCTGTCAGACGCAGTCCGTGCGCACTTGACATATTCCTATATCGGAATGTAAAATACTCGCATGGCACGAGCAGCGACCACGGCGGATGCGTTCAACGCGGTCGCGGAGCCCCGGCGGCGGCAGATCCTGGACGTCCTCGCCGCCGGGGAGCGCCCCGTCAACGACCTCGTGGGCGTGCTCGGGCTGGCCCAGCCGCAAGTGTCCAAGCACCTGCGGGTGCTTCGAGAAGTAGGAGCGGTTGACGTGCGGGACAGACGGACGGCGGCGGCTGTACCGGCTGAACGGCCACGCGCTCAAGCCCATCCATGACTGGGTGAAGAGCTACGAGCGCACGTGGTCGGAGCGGTTCGAGCGGCTGGACGTCGTGCTGGAGGAACTAAAGGAGAAGGAGGAAGGAGATGGCAGTGACGAGTAGCGGGACGGCGACGGTGACGCTCCCCGCGGATGAGCAGATCCTCATCACGCGGGAGTTCGACGCCCCCAGGCACCTGGTCTACAAGGCGTGGACCACGCCCGAGCTGGTCAAGCGCTGGTGGCACGCGAACCGCGGCGAGGTCACGGTCGCCGAGATCGACCTGCGGGTCGGCGGCACGTGGCGCTACGTGAGCGTCACGCCGGACGGCTTCGAGGTCGCGTTCCACGGCGAGTTCCGCGAGATCGTCCCGAACGAGCGGATCGTCTCGACCGAGGTCTACGAGGGCTTCCCCGACGGGGAGTCGCTGAACACCCTGACGCTGACCGAGGCGGACGGGCGCACCACCCTCACCGTCCTCGTGCAGCACACGAGCAAGGAGCACCGGGACGGACACATCAACTCCGGCATGGAGGCCGGCATGCAGGACGCGCTCGATCTGCTCGAGCAGGTCGCGGTCTCGCTTCGCTGAGGTACGGAAGAGCCCCACCTGCCGGGGCTTTTCCATGGCCCCGTACGTGCGCTACGTTCCTTCCAGGCGACGAAGGGGAGATACGGCTCCGGCGCTCGCAATGATCCTGGCTGCGCTCGTGCTCGCCGCATGCCAGCGCGGCGAGGCGGCCGACGTCTCCACGGTGGATTCCTCTCCGGCGCCGGCCCCGGCCGTCACGGAGTCGGCGCCCGCGGTCGAGGAGCTGCCGGGGCCCGTCGCCGCCACGCGCCGGGCAATCCTCGACGCGGCGGCCCAACAGGACTACGAGCTGCTTGCGCCGCTCGTCGAAGCGCGCAGGTTCCTCTCCGAGTCGGGCTTCGGAGTCGACCCCATGCCGGGATGGCGTGCCGAGGGGACCGAGCCGCTCGAGACGATGGCGACCTTGCTCGGCATGTCGCACGCCGTGAGCGAGACGAACGAGGGAACGCTCTACCAGTGGCCTCGGTTCACGGCGAACTCGAATCCGGGCGAAATGTCGGAGGCGGAGCGCGAGAGCCTACGCACGGTCCTCGATGGAGCTGACGTCCGGACGGTGTTCCTCGACGAGACGGGCTACTTCGGTCCCCGGCTCGGAATCCTCGCCGATGGGACCTGGTGGTTCTTCATCCGGGAGGGCGGGCCCTAGGAACCGTAGCTCGACGTAGCTCGACGATCGAGAGGGCGCCGGCGGGATGGACCCCGGCAACGCTGAGCCCGGAGGCCTCGGCGAGCGATGTGATCTCGGCCACACCGCGTTCACGGCCGGCGAAGTACGCGAGCATCCGCAGATCCATTCCGGTGCGGATCGACTCTCCGTCGGCACCGATCTTCTCCACCACGAAGACGGCCCCTTCGGTCCCTGCCGCCTCCGCGCAGCGCCGGAGGATCGTGCCGGCCGCCTCGTCGTCCCAGTCGTGGACGATCGCCGAGAGGACGTAGCCGCCTGCTCCCCGCGGGAGCGGGTCGAAGAAGCTTCCGGTCACGACCTCGCTCCGGTCGGCGAGGCCCGCCGAGTTCAGCGTCGCGCGTGCGGTCTCGGCGGTAGCCGGCCGATCGACCACCGTTCCCCGCAACGCCTGGTGCTCGTTCAGCATGGCAATCAGCAGCGAGCCGTTCCCGCCGCCTACGTCGACGACGTGTCCGAGCGAGCCCCAGTCGAAAGCCGAGAGGATCGCCGGTGCGTCGGCGCCGACGTCGACGCCCATCTGCCTGTCGAACGATCGGGTACGCGCGGGATCCGCGGCGAGGTCGTCCCAGAACGGGCGGCCGAAATGCACCGGGAAGGCCGCTTCGCCGGTCCGCACCGAGTGCAGCAGCTCCACAAAGGACAGGTCGGCGCGGCCGACGGCACCTTCGAGGTCGAGCATGGCGCGCAGGCCGCTCGGGTGCTCGTCACGCAGCGCGTCGCCCCTCGCGGTCAGCGTGTGCCGGCCGGAATCGTCGCGGCTCAGCAGGCCTGCCGTGACCAGATGCCGGAGCACGCGGTCGAGCGCATCCGCGTCCGCGCTTGCCACGCGGGCCAACTCGGCCGCGGTTTGTCGTCCGTGCGCGATGTGGTCGGCGAGACGCAGCGTCGCCGCGACGCGAATTGCCATGGGCGTCGCCAGATCCGCCATCGCCGAGAGTCCGTGGTCCTCGCCGCGAGTCGCAACCCGGCGGGCGAGACCCGGGTACACGAGGACCAGCCCGTCGCCGTCCAGCTCGAGGTCGCTGACGAAGCCCGGTGAGAGGCCCCGATCGACGAAGCGAACGACCGAGCCGTTCGGGTTTACTCGAGCGTGCTCGTAGCGCTGTGGATACGGATGGACGCCGAGGTCGGGGACGGAGATCCAGGCCATGAGGAAATCGAGCTCTCCGGGCTTCTCGTGCAGGCGATGACGACGAACCGGCATGAGGTTCGTGAGGGGCGAGAGCCCGAGGTCGCAGTCGAGGGCGCCCGCGAGCGGAGCCACGTCCCCACCCGGAGGGGGAAGGCCGACCACCCCCTCGGAGCTCGCGTCACAGCTCCACGTCCCGCGACCGTCGTGCGTGAGGTCGATCGCGCGTGACCAGCCGTCCCCTCGCGCCGACACGCGCAGCCTCTCGGTGATGAACTGCTCGCGCGCCTCGAGCTCATAGTCGAGCCGATACGGGACGGGTTCGACCCCGAGCTGCGTGCCGCCTGCTCGGACCCCGTCGGTCGTCAGCTCGATGCCCGCAGCCTCGGCTCTCCACGCGTCTGTCCCGCTCCAGAGCACGAACCGTTTCACGGCATCGCCTTCTGCCGCTGGGGCGGCGATCATGAAACCGGCACGCGGGCCGCGGGGCGGAAGTAGCGCGAGGTCGTCGCCGCGAGGAGGCCGAGCACGAGCGTCGGGACGATGGTGAGGAAGCGGTAGACCAGCACCGCGGCGACGACCCCGGCGTTGTTCCCTCCGAAGCCGACGAGCGCGCCCGTCAGGCCGAGCTCGATGATCCCGACGCCGCCCGGAGTGATCGGCACCGAGCCGAGCAGGCGGACCAGCGACCACGCGGCGAAGGCCTCCACGAGCGACACCTGGCTCGGGGGCACGTCGAGGGCGCGGAGAGAGACGACGAGGACGGCGAAGACGCTGAGGCTGCCGACGAGCGTGGCGAGCGTCAGGACATGCCAGCGCCGGCGGAGGAGGTCGACGGCTTCGCGCCGAAAGCGCTCGAAGTTCGAGCCGTCCCAGCCGACAGGTCCGCGGCGGAGCTTCCCGCGCACCCAGGTTGCTCCGCGCGCCGCCATGTCGCCGATGTCGGAAGCCATGCGGGCGCTGATGAGGACGAGGACGAGCGCGGTCACGGCCACTCCCAGCACCGCCACCCCGACGAACGCGACGGTCGCGAGGAAGGCCGACCTCCCGCCCGTGACCGTGAGCATGAAGAGCGCCACGATCGGATAGGCGAGGTTCGCGAACTGGTTCCAGAGGCCCGTGAGGGTCACGGCCCTGGCGACGTTGCGCCGCGGAAAGCCCCAGTTCCGCAAGACGCCGTAGGCACCCGCGGCTCCGACCGCGCCGCCGCCGGGAGCGACGTATGAGAGCGCGGACGACATCTGCGTGACGGCCAGCGCGGAGCGGAAGCGGAGACCGGGAAGCGCCACCATCCAGGACGGCGCGAAGGTGGCGATGTTGAGCGCCGTCACGGCGACGAGAGCGACGATCCACTGCCACGTGAGCTCCTGGACGACGGCCCAGACGTCGCGGTAGTCCGCTACCTGCGGCAGGAAGTAGGCGAAGGTGGCGACGATGATCGCGACGCCGGCCACGACCGCGGCGATGTGCCGCCAGGTCCAGCGGCGCGGTTCGCCCGCGGGCGGATCGACCGGCTCGCCTGCGGTCGGCTCCACCTCGTCTTCCTGACCGTCCCGCTCGTCAGTGGGCACGCGCCTCCTTCGCCGGGCGGGCCCGCGTACGGGGACGCCGCCCGGCCAATGATCCCAGGATTGACAGGAGCCGGCGTAGCGTGGGTCGTCAGTGCGTCGGAGAGCGCATCAGGTCGTCGCGGGCGGCGGGCACAATGCGCCCGTGGAGGAGTGGGAGCGGAGGAAGATCCTCGGGCAGTGGGGTGTCCGGGGCGAGAACGTCAGGGAACGCCGCGAGCGCCAGGTCCCTCGAGCGCGAGCTCGCCGGCGCGCCGTTCAGGAACCGCCGTGTGCGGCCTCGCGCGCATCCCTTCGGTCCCTCGCCGGAGGGCTACGTCGCATCCCTCGGCGGGCCGCTCCCGTACATGGTCCGCCTGCGGGAAATCGAGGCCGAGACTGCGGGACACGCGCGGGAGCTCGAGCGCGCGTGGCGTGAGCTCGCGCTCGAATGCGGAGACGAGAGGTCATTCGCGCGCCGGTGGCGGCGACTCGCCTCGCGCCGGGACTTCACGGCCGTGAACGAGCTGATCGAGCGGCACAACCGCTTCTATCCCGCCGAGTCGCGTCTGCCGATGGATCTGCGCACGCGCGACTTCGCGCTCGTGAACGGCGAGCACTACCGCCGGCGGCCGCTCGATGTCGCCTGGGTGCTGGAGCGGTTCCCGCCCGTGCTCGCCGCGGCGCGGACCTGATTTCCCTCGGGAGGGGGTGCTGACACCGAGGGTGTAGCGTTGGCGCGTGGCCCGGCAGCGGTTCGACGCGGAGCTCAAGCTCACCGGGAAGACCGGCACGTACGTCGAGATCCCGTTCGACGCTCGCGACGCCTTCGGGAGCGGCCGCCCGCCCGTGCGCGGGACCATCAACGGCGCGGCCCTGCGGAGCACGCTCGCGCCGTACGGCGAGGGTTGGTTCCTCCCCGTCAATCGGAAGCTCCGCGCCGCCGCGGGCGTGGAAGCGGGGGAGACCGTCAGGGTCGAGCTCGAGCGCGACCACGAGCCGCGCACCGTCGACGTGCCTCCGGAGCTGGCCGCCGCACTTGCGCGCGACGGCGCGGCAAGGGCTGCGTTCGATCGGCTCTCCTACTCCCACCGCAGGGAGTACGCGGAATGGATCGGCGAGGCGAAGCGCGAGGAGACGCGCGAGCGCCGCGCCGAGAAGGCGCTCGGGATGCTCCGCGAGGGTCGCACGGCTCGCTGACGCCGCTCGTTCCGGTGCCAGGCGCCGGACACGGCTCGGCGAGACGGTTACTCGGGGGTGACGTAAGCGGCGGTGATGCCGCCGTCGACGAGGAACGTCGTGCCGGTCACGTACGAGGACTCGTCGCTCGCGAGAAACAGCGCGCCCTGTGCGATCTCGCGGGCCTTGGCCAGGCGTCCGAGCGGCACGTGCACGCGGCGACGCTCGTACGCGGCAGGATCCGATTCGAAGAGCCGCATGAGGAGCGGCGTCTCGACCGGGCCCGGGCAGAGGGCGTTGACGCGGACGCCGCGGCGCGCGAACTCGACCGCAAGCTCACGCGTCATCGAGAGCACGGCTCCCTTGGACGCCGTGTAGGAGATCTGCGAGGTCGCAGCACCCATCAGGGCGACGAACGAAGCGACGTTGATCACCGACCCGCCGCCCCGCTCGAGGAGGCGCGGGATCCCGTGCCGGCAGCAGAGGTACACGCCCTTCAGGTTCACGTCCTGCACGCGCTGCCAGGCCTCCGGCTCCGTCTCGAGGATCGACCCGTCGTCCGCCGGCATGATCCCGGCGTTGTTGTAGAGCACGTCGATTCCGCCGTAGCGCTCGACGGTCGCTCCGTACATCGCCTCGACGCTCTCGGGATCGCTCACGTCCGTCTGGAAGAAGAAGGCGTCGCGGCAGTCGCCCGCGGTCCGTTTGCCCTCTTCCTCGCTCACGTCGGCCACGCAGACCTGCGCCCCCTCCTGCGAGAAGAGCAGCGCGGCCTCGCGTCCGATTCCTCCTGCGGCGCCGGTGATGACCGCGATCTTTCCGTCCAGCCTGCCCATCGTCAGAGCGTCGAGAGGATCCCGTCCAGACGAGACCAGCGCGCGTCGGTCTCCCGCGCATCGCTCTCGGAGAACCAGGCCAGGACGACGTTCTCGCCGTAACGCCGGTACGCGATCCACGTGCCGCTCAGCGAGTCGTGCTCCCAGTAGATCCCCTCCGCGTCGCGGCCGAGCGGCTCGCCGGTCGCCTTGTCGCTGAGGAGCGACGTGACCGCCTCGTCGTTTCCCTCCTCCACCACGTAGACGTTGAAGATTCCGTAGCGCCGCTGGAGCGCCGGCGACGGGTTCAGGCCGAACCCGAGCTGCTCCCACGCCTCGTCGGCGCCGGCAGCCTGCTCGAGGCTCCGCCCCGCCTCCTCCTGGAACGCTCGCTCGACCTGCGCCGCCGTGAAGGCGTCCTCAGGCGGCGTCGGGGTCGCGTCGTCCCCGCCGCCGCAGCCGGCGGCGACCAGGGCGAGCGCAAGCACGAGCAGCGCGATGACCCTCGGCATCCCGGGAAGAGTAGGGGAGACGCGCGACAGGCCTCCTACATCGCCAGGAACACGTTCTTGACCTCGGAGTATCCCTCGAGGGCGTGCATCCCGAGCTCGCGGCCGAAGCCGGACTGCTTGAAGCCGCCGAACGGTGTCGCCACACGCACCGACGTGTTCGAGTTGACCGAGAGCACGCCGCTCTCGAGCGCCCGGGCCACGCGGAGCGCTCGGGCGCCGTTCTCGGTCCAGATCGAGCCGGAGAGGCCGTAGGGCGTGTCGTTGGCGAGCCGTACGCCCTCCTCCTCGTCGGCGAACGGGATGACCGCCGCGACCGGGCCGAAAATCTCCTCGCGGGCGATGCGATCCGAGTTCGACGCCTCGACCACGGTGCACGGGAACCAGAAGCCGGGGCCGTCCGGGACGTCGCCGCGCACCGTCACGTTCCCGTCGACGAACGACGCGACCTTGTCGCGGTGACCGGCCGAGACGAGCGGGCCCATCTCCGTCGCGGGGTCTTCCGGGTCGCCGACGCGCACGCCGCGGGTGGCGTCGGCGAGCAGCTCGAGGAAGCGGTCGTAGACCGAGCGCTCGACGAGGATCCTGGAGCGGGCGCAGCAGTCCTGGCCGGCGTTGCCGAACACGGCATACGGTGCCGCTGCGGCGGCGGCCTCCAGGTCGGCGTCGGCGAAGACGATGTTCGCCGACTTGCCGCCCAGCTCGAGCGTGACGCGCTTGATCGTCCCGGCCGCGCCGCGCATCACGTCGCGTCCGACCTCTGTCGAGCCCGTGAAGCCGATCTTCGCGACGTCGGGATGCTCGACCAGCCGCTGCCCCACGACGGACCCCTTGCCGGCGACGACGTTCAGGACCCCTTCGGGCAGCCCGGCCTCGAGCGCGAGCTCGCCGAGGCGGAGCGAGGTGAGCGGCGTCAGCTCCGCCGGCTTCAGGACGACCGTGTTGCCGCACGCCAGCGCCGGGCCGAGCTTCCAGCTCGCGATCGCCATCGGGAAGTTCCACGGTGTCACCAGGCCGACGACGCCGAGCGGCTCGCGGAACGTAAGGTCGACGCCGCCCGGGACCGGGATCGTCTCGCCGTGGTGCTTGTCCACTGCGCCGGCGTAGAAGTGGAAGACCTCGGCGACCATCGCCGCCTCGCCGCGCGCGTCCGCGATCGGCTTCCCGACGTTCCGCGTCTCGAGGAGGGCAAGCTCCTCTACGTGCTCTTCGACCACCGCAGCGAAGCGGCGAAGGAGCCGCGCGCGGTCGCCCGGCGCGACGGCGCGCCACGCCGGGTAGGCGGCCTTCGCGGCCGCGACCGCGGCATCCGCGTCCTCGACGGTCGCCTCCGGCAGCTCTGCGATCAGCTCCTCGGTCGCCGGGTTAAGAACCCGTGTCACGATGAAGCCTTGAGCCGCTGGGGTGCGCTGGGCGGCGCGAGGCTGCGTCCTCGGCCTCGTCCGTAGCCTCCGGCTACGAACGAGACACTGCGTCTTTCCCTCGCACCCCCCAGCGCACCCCAGCGACGAAGCGTCTTCGTGACACGGGTTCTCAGAACAACCGTCACCGACGACGCTCCTCGCGGTACCGGCCTGCCTCTTCGACGAGCGCGCGGAAGAGCGCCCCGTCCTCTTCCTCCTCCGGATGCCAGAGGACGCCGAGCGCGAAGCGGCGGCTCCCGTCCTCGATCCCCTCGACGGTTCCATCCTCCGCCCAGGCGGTCTCGACGAGGCCGTCGCCCAGCCGGCCGAGGCTCTGATGGTGGTGCGACTTGACCGGCACACGGTCGCCGAGCTCACGCCCGAGGCGGCTCTCGGGCTCGACCGTCACGTCGTGGTCGGCGAAGACGCCGGGCGTGTGCCTGTGCTCCTCGTGCCCCACGACGTCGGGCAGGTGCTGGACGATGTCGCCGCCGCGGGCGACGTTCAGGATCTCCATGCCGCGGCAGACGGCGAGCATGGGCAGGTCGCGCTCGAGCGCCGCCTGCATGAGCGCGAGCTCGGCGCGGTCGCGATCCGGTCGCGTGCCGGTGGTCTCGGCGTGCGCCTCGGCGCCGTAGAGCGCAGGGTCGAGATCGGACCCGCCGGAGAAGACGATTCCGTCGAGCGTGTCGAGCGTCTCCTCGACCGAGTCGTCGGACGGCGGAACGAGAAGCGCCCGGCCGCCGGCGTTCTCGACGGAGTGGACGTACGAAAGCGGGATGAGAGCCGTCGGGACGTCCCAGGCGCCCCAGCGCGCCTTCTCGGCGTAGGTCGTGATCCCGACGATCGGCTTCATCCGCGCTCGAACATCCTCGCCCGCTCGTAGCCCGTCACGACCTGGTCGAAGAGCCGCTGCTCGGTCCTCGCGTAGTTCAGGTAGTGGTCGACCACGTCGTCGCCGAGCGCGGCGCGCGCCATCCCGCCGGCCTCGAGCGCGCCGATCGCGTCGCGAAGGGACGAGGGGAAGCGCTCGGCGTCCGACACGTACGCGTTGCCCTCGAGCGGAGGCGGCAGCTCGAGCTCGTTCTCGATGCCGTAGAGCCCGGCGGCGAGGAGCGCGGCGAAGCAGAGGTACGCGTTCACGTCGCCGCCCGGGATGCGCGTCTCGGTTCGCAGTCCGGCGCCGCGGCCGACGATGCGGAAGCCGCACGTCCGGTTGTCGCGGCCCCAGGCGAGCGTCGTCGGCGCCCACGATCCCGCGGCGAAGCGCTTGTACGAGTTCACGGTCGGCGCGACGAAGACCGCGAGCTCCCGCAGGCAGGCGATCTGCCCGGCCAGGTACTGCTTGAACACCTCGGACTCGCCGGCGAACGCGCTCTCGCCGTCGCGCCAGAGGCTCGAGTGGATGTGGCACGAGTTCCCGATCCACTCGTGGTGCGGCTTGGCCATGAACGTGATCGAGCACCCGTTCAGGTGCGCGAGCTCCTTCGCGCCGTTCTTGTAGATCACGTGGTTGTCGGCCATCGTCACCGCGTCCGCGTAGCGGAAGTTGATCTCGTGCTGGCCGGGCCACGCCTCGCCCTTCGAGTTCTCGACCGGGATCCCCGCCGCCTGCATCCCGTTCCGGATCTGGCGGATGAACGGCTCGTCGTAGGTCGTCGCGAGGACGTGGTAGTCGAGGATGTACGGCACCGACGGCGTGAGGCCCTCGTAGCCCTTCTCGTGCGCCTCGAGGTAGGTCTCCTTGAAGAGGTAGAACTCGAGCTCGGAGCCGAACATCGGCTCGTAGCCGAGCGCCCGCGCGCGCTCCACCTGGCGCTTGAGCACCTGGCGCGGCGAGGGCGCCGAGCGGCGCCCCCTCGTGGCCGAGGACGTCGCCGAGGACGAGCGCGGTCGCCTCGAGCCAGGGGATCCGCCGCAGCGTCGCGAGGTCGGGCCGGATGACGAAGTCGCCGTAGCCGAGCTCCCAGTTCGCGATCTCGTAGCCGGGCACCGGATCCATGTCCATGTCGAGCGCGAGCAGGTAGTCGCACGCCTCGATCCCGTGCTCGGCGATGCTCTCCTCGACGAAGTACTCCGCCGTGCAGCGCGCTTGCCCATGAGGCGCCCCTGCATGTCCGTGAACGCGACGACGACGGTGTCGATCGAGCCGTCGCCGACGGCGCTCCCGCAGCTCCTCCAGGGTCAGCATGGCGAGGGAGCCTAACCCGGCGGCGGCCTTGACAGGATGCTCGACTGGCGACGTAGAAACGCCGCGAATCACGCGGCGGACTAGGAGGCGACGATGACGGGCGAGGCCCAGGAGCACGGTGGGGCCCGACTCCGTCGGACGACGAACGAGAGCCTCCTGCACCGGCTCGGCTACGCGCAGGAGCTCTTTCGCGCGATGGGCGGGTTTCGGAACTTCGCGATCAGCTTCACGATCATCTCGATCCTCGCGGGGTGCCTGACCTCGTACAACATCGCGTTCGAGCACGGCGGCCCGATCGCCGTGACCTGGGGCTGGCTCCTCGTCGGCCTCATGGCGACGATCATCGCACTCGCAATGGCGGAGATCGCCTCCGCCTATCCGACCGCCGGCGGTCTCTACTACTGGGCGTCGAAGCTCGGTGGCCCGGGCTGGGGGTGGTCGACCGGCTGGTTCAACCTGATCGGGCAGATCGCCGTGACCGCCGCGATCGGCTACGGCCTCGCGCTCTTCGGGCCGGCGCTCTTCGACTTCTGGTTCACTACCCGAACATGAACGACTGGTTCGGCGCCTCCTTCATCCTCGACGTACCTCCTCTACGCGCTCTTCCTGTCGGCGGCGGCCCTGATCAACCTGCTGAACATCCGCCTGACGTCCGGGCCTGAACATGATCTCCGCCTGGTGGCACATGGTCGGCGTCGTCGTGATCGTCGCGATCCTGATCATCGTCCCCGAACGACCACCAGTCGCTCTGGTACGTGTTCACGGAGACCGTCAACAACTCGGGCTTCGGCGACGGAACGACCTCGTTCGGGCTCGCGTTCTTCTCGTGCTCGGCTCGGGCATGCTCATGGCGCAGTACACGATCACCGGGTTCGACGCCTCGGCGCATACGGCCGAGGAGACCAACAACGCGTCGCGCATGGCCGCGACCGGGCATGTGGATTTCGGTCGTCGTCTCGGTGATCTTCGGCTGGATCCTCCTCGTCGCCGTCACGTTCGCGATCCCGAGCACGCAGGGGGCCCTCGACACGGTCAATGCCCTCGGGCTCCTCGTGCCCTGGATCTGGCCGGAGTCGATGGGCCAGGACTGGGCCGAGGCGCTGCTCTTCATCTGCGTCGTCGCGCAGTTCTTCTGCGTGACCGCGTCCGTGACCTCGGCCTCGCGGATGATGTTCGCCTTCTCGCGGGACCGCGCGGTGCCGGGGCACCCGCTCTGGCGGAGCGTCGCGAAGAACCGCGTGCCGCGGTGGTCGGTGCTTCGGCATCGGCTCTTCGCGGCGCATCCTGATGATCCCCGCGGTCTGGAACTACTTCGTCGGGTACGCGGTCGGAACCGGCGATCGCGGTCATCGGCCTCTACATCGCGTTCGTCATCCCCGTCTATCCTTCGGCTCCGGAAGGGCGACAGCTGGGACGAGCCGAGAGCCTGGAGCCTCGGCAAGCACTACAAGTGGATCGACCCGTCGTCGATCGCTCTGGGTCACGTTCATCACGATCTCTTCATCTTCCCGCTCTACAAGTCGGGCTCCCGTGGGACGACACCTTCGACTGGGAGTTCACGAACTACACGATCCTCTGGTTCGCGGGCATCGGCCTCATCTTCGGCGGCTGGTGGGTCCTCTCGGCCCGCAAGTGGTTCAAGGGCCCGGTCCGGATGGGCACCGAGGAGGAGCTCGAGCGGATCGAGCGCATTACGAGTCGCCCGGCCCCGTCGGGCGTGTAGCTAGGGCTCGCCCGGCCGGGCCGGCGCCGCTTCGGCGAGCGCCGGCCCGGCGGGCTCTCGTGCGCGACCGTGCGCGCGGCGACCCGTGAGAGCGTCGCGCCCTGGACGACGATCGAGGCGGCGGTGGCGACGAGGACGATCGCCGCGGTCGAGTCGCGCTCCGTCCAGGCCTCGAGCGCCGGGAAGCCGGCGAGGAGCAGCGGCACCGCGCCCTTGAGCCCGCCCCACGACACGAGCACCCGCTCGCGCCGCGTCAGCCCGCTTCCGTAGGTGCACGCGGCGGCGACGAGCGGGCGGACGAGGAACGCGGTCGCGACCGTGAGGACGACCCCCTGCCCGAATTCCCGCCAGCCGACCGTGTGCCGCGAACGCGGCGCCGAGCAGCCCGAAGATCACCGGCTCCGCGATGGCCGCGGCGCCGGCGGGGGCCACGTGCACAGGCCCGTCCTGCACGTTCCACGTGTCGGCGGCGAGGAGGCCCGCGATGTACACGGCGAGAAAGCCGCTCCCGTGGAGGCTTGCCGTGCCGGCGCCCACGGCGAGCGCCCCGACGAGGACCGACGAGGGACTGAAGACCCTCGTCGAGTCGCGGCGTCGCCCGGATGGCGGCAACGATCGCGAAGCCGCCGAGGACGCCCAAGGCCAGCCCGATCCCAAGCTCCTGGACCAAGCCGGATCACGGCGTCCGCTGCGGTGGCGTCCTCCGCGAGGTACTCGACCGCCGACGACCATCAGCGAGATCCCGATCGGGTCGTTGAAGCCCGACTCGCCCTTCGAGGACTGTCCGGGCGCGGGTCTGCTCGGGCGGCCGCGCAGCACCGAGTAGACGGCGGCGGGATCGGTTGGGGCGAGCGCGACGCCGACGAGCACGGCGAGCGGCCAGTCGAGACCGAGGACGAAGTTGCCGGCCAGGCGAGCCTCGCCGCAGTCGCGGCCGTTCCGGGGAGGCCGAGGAGCACGATCGGCTTGGCCGACCTCCTCCACGCGCGGAACCCGGTGTCCAGGCCGCCCTGGAAGAGGATCGGCGTAGAGCGCGATCGCGCCGACCTGCTGGAGCCGCGAGGGCGCCCAGGTTGTCGGGCGGCGAGAGGCCGGCGCGGCCGCGACGATCCCGACGGCGAGGAACGCGGCCGGCGCGGGCAGCGCCGTACGCGCGGCGAACGGGCGACGCCGCGAGCGCCGACGAGCGAGAAGCGCCGCGAAGGCGAAGAGCTCGGGGAAGAAGTCGGCGAGCTCGCTCATGAGCGACATTGCCGACCAGACTTCCCGGCGCACCGACACGACCTTACACTTCGTCGCCCGCGAGCTCTTCGGCGAGGAGCGAGCACGCGTACGCGCGCCAGGCGATCTCGGGTGCGTGATGAGCGCCTTCACCGCCTCGCTGACATGGGGGAGACCGTTGTCAGCGTCCCAGCTCCCTGAAGGCCCGCCTCGAGCGCGAGCTGGCGGTCGACGTCGCGGAGGTCCTCGGCCATCGCCTCGACCGCGCGCCCGTTCAGGTCGAGGCCGCGCGACGGGTCCCCGCCGGCCGAGAGGAGCAGAGTCGCGCGCCGGGTGGCGCCGCGGCGCTCGGCCTCGGCGACGGCGATCTCCCGCCCGGCCACAGAGGCGAGCACGACGAGCGCGGTCGCGAGGTTGTCGGTCCCGGGGTCGTCGACGAGCGAGCCTTGCTCGAGCTCGGTGAGCCACGGCGGCCGCCATCAGGCCCGGATCCTCTCGCCGTGCGGGTCGAACAGCGGCTCCTCGGCGACCTCGCCGCCCGACCCACTCGCCGAAGATCTCCACCTCGACCGCGGTGCCCGGCGTCGCGCGCTCTCGGCGGGGACGTACGCGTACGCGATCGAGCGCTCGACCGTGTAGCCGAAGCCGCCGCTGGTCACGCGCCCGCGATCTCGCCGTCGATCCGGACCGGCTCCGAGCCGAGCGCGACCGAGCGCGGATCCTCGAGCGACGAGGCAGACGAGCCGTCGCTCCGGCTCCGGCGCCGCCTCGAGCGCCTCGCGTCCGACGAACTCGCCCTTGTCGAGCTTCACGGCGAAGCCGAGCCCGGCCTCCCAGGGGGTGTCGTCGGGCGAGATGTCGGCGCCCCAGACGCGGTAGCCCTTCTCCAGCCGCAGCGAGTCGATCGCGCTGTAGCCGCCCGCGACGAGCCCGTGCTCGCGGCCTGCGTCCATGAGCGCGTCCCAGAGGCGCAGCGCCGAACTCGATCGGACAGTAGAGCTCCCAGCCGAGCTCGCCGACGTAGGTGACGCGCAGGCGAGGCACGGCACGGGGCCGACCGTGAGCTCGCGCGCGCGCATGTACGGGAAGGCGTCGTTCGAGAGCTCCGCGTCGTCGAGCGGCTGGAGGATCTCCCGCGCGGCGGGGCCCCAGAGTCCGAGGCAGGCGTAGCGCGAGGTGACGTCCGTCCAGCTCACCGCGCCGTCCTCGGGCGCGTGCGAGCGGATCCACGCGAGGTCGTGCCGCCCGAAGGCCGTCCCCGTGACGATGCGGAAGCGCTCCTCGGCGAGCCGGGTGACCGTGAAGTCGCACTCGATCCCGCCGCTTGCATTCAGCATCTGCGTGTACGTGACCGCGCCGACGTCGCGCGCGACCCGGTTCGCAGCAGGCGCTCGAGGAACTCGGCCGCGCCCGGGCCCGTGACGTCGATCTTCGCGAACGAGGTCTCGTCGAAGAGCGCCGCCGCCTCGCGGCAGGCGCGGTGCTCGGCGCCGATCGCCGGCGACCAGATCTTCCCCGCCCAGCCGCGCGGGCGCAGCGACTCGTCGCCGGCCGCGGCGTTCGGCTCGAACCAGTTCGCGCGCTCCCAGCCGGCCTTCTCCCCGAAGGAGGCGCCCAGCTCGCGCAGCCGCTCGTAGGCGGGGGAGACGCGGAGCGGACGTCCGGCCTCTCGCTCCTGGCCGGGGTACTTCACGTCGTAGTAGGTCGCGTACCCCTCGACCGTGCGGGCGAGCGTGTACTCGCGGCTCGCGTAGTGCGGGCCGAAGCGGCGCGAGTCCATCTGCCACGTGTCCAGGCTCGGCTGGCCCTCGACGATCCACTCGGCCATGAGCTGGCCCATGCCGCCGGCGCCCGCGAGCCCGTGCGCGCAGAACCCGGCCGCGACCCAGAAGCCGCGCACGTCGGATTCCCCGAGGATGAACTCGCCGTCGGGCGTGAACGCCTCGGGGCCGTTGATGAGGCGGACGACCTCCGCATGCTCGAGCGACGGCACGCGGACGACCGCGTTCGTCATGAGCTCCTCGAAGCGGTCCCAGTCCTCGGGGAGGAGCTTCCCGTTGAAGTCGGCCGGGATCCCGTCGAGCGACCACGGCGCCGGGTGGCGCTCGTACCCGCCCATGACGAGCCCGCCCGACTCGCCGCGGAAGTAGACGAGCAGGCTCGGGTCGCGCATCGTCGGGACGTCGAGCGGCACGTCCATCGGGCTTCGTCACCAGGTACTCGTGCGCCATGGGGACGATGGGCACGGTCGACCCCGGCGAGCGCGCCGATCTCGCCCGCGAACATCCCGCCGGCGTTCACGACGACCTCGGTCTCGATCGGCGCCCTTGTCGGTCTCGCACGCCGGTGACGCGGCCGCGCTCGACGTCGATTCCCGTGACGCGCGTGTTGGTCGCGATCTCGGCGCCGCGGCGTCGCGCGCCCTCGGCGAGCGCGAACGTGAGCTGGCTCGGGTCGATGTAGCCGTCGGTCGGGAGGTAGGCGGCGCCGAGAACGCCGTCCGTCGACATGGGTGGGAAGAGCCGCTGCGCCTCCTCGGCGGAGACGAGCTCGAGCGGGAGCCCGAACGTCTTCGCCCACCCGGCCTGGCGTGCCAGCTCCTCCATCCGCTCCTCCGAGGACGCGAGGCGAAGCGAGCCGACCTCGCGCCAGCCGGTCTCGAGGCCGACCTCGTCGCCGAGCGTCCGGTAGAGCTCGACCGACCGCATCATCATCTTCGTCAGGCTGAGGGAACCGCGTAGCTGTCCGACGAGACCCGCCGAGTGGAAGGTCGAGCCGCTCGTCAGGTCGGCCCGCTCGAGGAGGAGCACGTCCGTCCAGCCGAGCCGCGCGAGCCAGTAGAGGACGGAGACACCGCCGACGCCGCCGCCGATCACCACCGCCCGGGCCCTGTCGCGCACGGGCCAACCCTAAGGTGTGGGACCTCCCGTCCTCGCACCTCCGTACAGAGGGCATGACACGACTGCCGCTCTTCGTCCTCGTGCTCCTCTTCGCCGGCGCCGCGTTCGCCCCGGTCGCGAAGGCCGATGGGCTGCCCGTCCTCGGGATCGAGGTCGGGCCGGAGGGCGTTACGGTGCCCGCTTCGGATACGCGCTACGTGGCGCTGGGTGCCGGAGGGCGCACAGTGGTCGCCGAGGTCGACCAGAGCGGTGGAAGTGTCGGGATGTACCGGCTCATTCGTGGGCGTTTCACCATCCCCGCGGTCGCCTACGACGGCTCGGCGGGCGGCCTCTCCGCGGACGGGAGGTGGCTCGTGCTCGTCCGTCCCCGCGCCACCTTCCCGCAGGCGCGCACCACGTTCGCGCTCGTCCGGACACGCGGGCTTCGACTCCGCGAGACGATCACGCTGCGCGGCGACTTCTCGTTCGACGCGATCTCGCCGGACGGCGCCCTGCTCTACCTCGTCCAGTACCTCTCTCCGGACGATCCGACCCGCTACCTCGTGCGACTGTACGACCTGCGTGCGGGCCGCCTCGAGCGCGAGCCGATCATCGACCCCCGCGAGGTCGGGGACGTCATGCGTGGCACGCCGGTCACCCGGGCGGCGAGCCCGGACGGGCGGTTCGCCTACACGCTCTACGACGGCGCCGGCGATCACCCCTTCGTCCACGCCCTCGACACGGCCGAGCGGTCTGCCCGCTGCATCGACCTGCACGGGCTGATGGGGATCGACCTGAACGGCCATCGCCTCGACGTGAGCGACGGCGGCGAGACGCTGACCGTCCTCGACGGCCGCGGCGATCCGGCGGCCGTCGATCGACACGCGGACGTCGCGTGTCCGGGAGCCGGACGAGGCGGCTGCCGCCCCGGCCGACGTCCCGGCCGCGGGCCGCAAGGTCGCGGCCCGAAGCCGGCAGCGAGGGAACGAGCTGGGCGCTTCTCACGGTCCCCGCGCTCGGGGCACTGCTTCTCGTCGCCGGCATGTCGCTGTTGCACCGCCGCCGCCGGCGGCCCGCGCTCGGTTAGAGCCTGTCGAGCGCGCGCTCGAACCCGGGGTCGGCGGCCGTCCGGGCGAGCCGCTCGAAGTGGTCGCGGGCGTAGGCCTCGAAGTCGAAGTCGAGCTCGGAGATCCCCTGCTGGACGACGCCCCACATCGCCTCGCGGAAGTCGGACATGAAGCGCATGAGGCGGAGCGAGGCGACGTCCGGCTCCCGCGCCTCCCCGAAGTAGGCGGCCAGGAGCGCCTCGTTCTCGGCGTCGCCGAATTCGTGGTTCACGGAGAAGTTGGCCAGGTCGAAGAAGCGGTCGCCCATGCCGGCGTACTCCCAGTCCACGATCCGGAGTCGCGTCCCGTCGTCGATGAAGTTGGCGTTCAGGAAGTCGTTGTGGCACGGGCACTCGGGCTGCGGCCCGCGCACGGCCTCGATCCGGTCGGCGACCCGCTTCGCGTCGTCGTAGGCGGCGGGGATCCGGACTCCGTGCGCGGCCGCGGTGGCGTGGTACGCCTCGACGACCCGGTGGGCGTCGAAACGTCCCGGGATCGGCGGGCCGTCGTGGATCCGGCGGATCGTCTCGGCGGCCTCGCGGACCCGTTCCGGTCGGCGCATCTCCTCGGGCGGAACCGGCCGGCCCTCGACGAAGCGGGTGACGAGCCAGCCCTCGGGCTCGACGAGGCCGACCACCTCCGGGCCCACGCCGATCTCTGCGGCAACGCATGACGCGCGCGTGCTCGACGGCCCGGTCGATCCCGAGGCTCTCGGTGTCCTTGCCGACCACGCGGACGACGAAGGCCTCAGCGCCGACCGTGACCTTGAGGTTCCGGTTCGTGATCCCGCCGTCGAGCTCCTCGACGCGATGCTCCCGTCCCGGCCAGAGGCGTTCCGCAATCGCGCTCTGCTCCACCGAAGGATCCTAGACCGGCCGCGCGTTCTTTACTCGCGCGCGCGTCTTACCTCGGGCCCGACCCGCCCCCTGCTCGGGTCCAGCCTATCCCCGGAAAGCGCGCGCGTGCGTGACAGGGTGGGCCGAAACGCCCGCGCCTCTGTGGCGAAACTGCAGCGTCAGCGGCGCAGCTCGGTGCCCAGCCCGCGTTCGCGCGCCGTCGCGAGGACGCGCGCCGCGAAGGCCGCGTCGAGCGCTCCGATCCCGAGGTTCACGCAGGCGACGCGGGCCGGCGTGCCGGCACGGCCGAGCGCCTCGCCGACCGAGCACTCCGGCTCCGGCCAGCCCTCGAAGTGTCCCTGCTCCCGGTAGTACTCGAATTGACCGACGTCGTCGGCGGCCACGAGATCCGCCTCCTCGATCGTCTCCCGCCGCACGAGCGCGTCGAAGTCGATCGGCAGGACGAGCCAGCGGTCCCCGAGCGCGTCGGGGCCGATCCTCGGCTCGGGCGACTCGACGATCGGCGCCGCCGTCACGACGACCTCCGCGCCGTCGACCGCCTCCAGCTCGCCGGAGACCGGCTCGACGCCGTCGCCGAGGCGTTCGATCCGCTCGGGGTTCGGGTCGTACGCGCGGATCCGGACGTCCGGATTGAGGGTGCGCAGAAGTCGCGCGTGGAAGACACCCTGCTCGCCGGCGCCCAGAATCGCGGCCGTCCGCCAGCCCTCGGGCGCCCAGCGCCGGATGCAGATCCCGCTCGCTGCCGCCGTCCGCGCCGCCGTGATCTCGGCGCCGTCCATGATCGCCACGGGGAGCCCGGTCTCCGCGTCGTTCAGGACGATGAGCCCCGAGATGTACGGGAGCCCGCGCGCCTTGTTCGCCGGGTAGCCGGACACCCACTTGAGCGCCACGACGTCCTCGTCCCGCAGGAACGCCGGCATCGCGTGGACGAACGAGTCCGGGCGCGGGTGTACGCCGGGCTTCGGCGGCAGCTCGACGCGCCCGGCCGCAAGCGAGCGGTACGTCGCCTCGACCAGGTCGAGCTGTTCCGGGATCGGCGGAAGGAGCGCACCCACCTCCGCCCTGGAGAGGTAGACGGAGGCTCAACCGCCTGTCGTGGACCCGCTCGGGAGCGATCCTGAAGACGACCCGCCGCTCGTCGGGCCGCTTGAAGGGATACCTGTCTTGCCCCAGGTACTTCTTGGCCATTCTGTCGATGTGCTCTCGGCCTCCTCACCCTCGACGACGTCGACCACGCGACCGCGGATGTCGACCTTCTCGTAGGGATTCTCACGGTCCACGACGGAGACCGCGACGCGGGGATCCTCCCGCATGTTCCGATCCTTGATTCGACCGACGGCCGTGTTGACCAGGAGCTGCCCGTCCTCGCGGTCGATCCACACCGGCGTCACCTGGGGAGACCCGTCCGGATCGATCGTCGCGAGGTAGGCGACGTTCGGCTGGTCGATCAGCTCGCGGGTCTTCTCGGTCAGGTCTGCCACCCCCGACTCCTTTCGCGCCTCTACAGACAACGCTCCTGCCCATCCGGGCCGTTCCCGAGTCGCTCGTCGACGCTACGTTAGCCGTCGCTTGACGCCGTCGGATCCTCGTCCTCGTGAGCGGCGAGAAGCGCTCGGCGGAAGAGATCGCGGCCGCCCGCCCCGACCATCTAGGGTTCGGCGGTGATCCGCGTTTGCGTTGCAGGCGTGACGGGGTGGACGGGGCGGCCGATCGCCGAGGCCGTTGCGGAGGCCGAGGATCTCGAGCTCGTCGCCGGCGTCTCCCGCTCGGCCGCGGGCCGGCCGCTCGCCGATCTCGTCGAGGGCTCGCCGGGCGGAGTGCACGCCTCGGTCGCGGATGCGCTCGACGGCGCCGACATCGACGTCGTCGTCGACTTCACGAACGCCGCGGCCGTCCGGGAGAACGTCCTCGCCGCGCTCGAGCTGGGTGTCGGCGTCGTCGTCGGGTCGAGCGGGCTGACCGCGGAGGACTACGAGGAGATCGACCGGCGCTCCCGTGAGGCCGGCGTTGGGGTGATCGCGGCCGGGAACTTCTCGCTTCTGGCCGCGCTCCTCCTCCGTTTCGCGCGCGAGGCCGCCCGCCACGTCGACGCCTGGGAGATCCTCGATTACGCGAGCGCCGCGAAGCCGGACGTGCCGAGCGGGACGTCGCGCGAGCTCGCCGAGACGCTGGCGAAGGTCCGCTCCCCGGCCGTCGCGAAGCCGCTCGCGTCTCTCCACGGCCCGGTCGAGGCGCGCGGTGCCTCCGTCGGCGGGACGCAGGTGCACTCCGTTCGCCTTCCGAGCTTCGTGGTCTCGACCGAGATCGTCTTCGCGGCCCCGGGGAGCGGCTCTCGATTCGCCACGACCCGGGCGAGAGCCCGGCCCCGTACGTCGCGGGAACGCTGCTCGCGATTCGCTCGCTCGAGGGGCGCCCGGGTCTGATCCGCGGGCTGGACTCACTCATCGGCTAGTGCTCCTCGCCGGGACGCGCGTCGCCGCCTTCGAGACCGGCCTCGCCGGGCCGCTCTGCACGCGCCTCCTGGCCGACCTCGGCGCCGACGTTGTCAAGGTCGAGGCGCCGGGGCGCGGTGACGTCACGCGCGGCTGGGACACGATCGCCCGCGGGCTCTCGTCCGGCTTCGTCTGGGTCAACCGCGGCAAGCGGAGCATCGAGCTCGACGTCCGGGATCCGGGCGCGCGGCCGGCGGTCGAGCGGCTGGTCGCCCGGAGCGACGTCGTCCTCCAGAACTTCACGCCGGGCTGGGGCGCACGCCACGGGCTCGACGAGCCGGCCGTGCGTGCACTTCGTCCGGACGCCGTGCACATCGAGATCTCCGGCTACGGGCCCGACGGGCCGTACGCGCACCGCAACGCGTACGACCTCGTCATGCAAGGAGAGACCGGGCTGATCTCGCTGACCGGAACGGCCGACGAGCCCGCACGGGTCGGGATCTCCGCCTGCGACGTCGGCGCCGGGTCATATGCGGCGGTCGCGGCGCTCGCCGCGCTCGTCCGGCGGGCCGAGACCGGCGAGGGCGCGCACCTCCATGTGTCGCTCTTCGACGTCATGGCCGACTGGCTCGGCTACTTCCCACACCTCTGGTGGCACCGGCGCGAGACGCCCGAGCGCACCGGCATGCGCCACCCGCTCTTCTGTCCGTACGGTCCCTTCCCGACCCGCGACGGCCGCTACGTCTCCCTCGCGGTCCTCTCGCCGGAGCACTGGCAGGCTTTCTGCGCCCACGTGCTCGAGCGTCCCGAGCTCCTCGCCGACGAGCGCCTCGCGACGAACGAGGGACGGGTAGCCGCCCGCGGCGAGCTCGAACCGCTGCTCGAGGAAACCTTTCGCGCGCGCGACGGGGAGGACTGGCTCGCGCGGCTCGAAAACGCGGGGATCCCCTGCGGTCGCGTCAACGATGTCGCCGACGTGCTGGCCCATCCCGCGCTCGAGCAGGGGCGGCTCGCCGCCGAGGTCGCCTCGCCCGTGGGCACGCTCCCGACGATCGGCGTGCCCTTTCTCGTCGGGGGCGAGCGGCCGGAGGCGGGCAGCGTGCCCGCGCTCGGCGAACACACCGACGAGGTGCTCGCCGAGCTGGGGCTGGGCTGACCGGAAAGGAATCGACGGTCGCGTTCGGGGCGTCAAGAGCCTTGCACGACGGCGCCCCAGCGCATCGGTAGGGTCTCGGCCGTGAGCGAGCGCGCCGTCGAGGCCGAGGGCCTCGTCCTGCAGTACAAGAAGGGCCCGCGGGCGGTCGACGGGATCGACCTCGCCGTCGCGCCCGGCGAGATCTACGGCTTCCTCGGCCCGAACGGCGCCGGGAAGTCGACGACGGTGCACATGCTGACGACCCTCCTGCCGCCGACGGCGGGCGTCGGCGCGCGTCGCCGGCTTCGACGTCGCCACGCGAGGGGCCGAAGGTGCGGCGCGGTCATCGGCGCCGCGCTCCAGGAGGCAGCGCTCGACCCGCTCCTCACCGGTCGCGAGCACCTGCGGCTCCAGGCCGCGCTCCAGGCGCTGCCGCGGGCCGAGCGCGCGCCCGCGCACGAACGAGCTCCTGACGCGCGTCGGCCTCTCCGAGGCGGCCGACCGGAAGGTGCGCGGCTACTCGGGCGGGATGAAGCGCCGGCTCGACCTCGCGATGGCGCTCGTCCACCGCCCGCGCGTCCTCTTCCTCGACGAGCCGACGACGGGTCTCGACGTCCAGAGCCGGACCGCGCTCTGGGAGGAGGTCGAGCGCCTGGCCAAGCAGGAGGGCGTCACCGTCTTCCTGACGACGCAGTACCTCGAGGAGGCGGACGCGCTCGCGGACCGGATCGGGATCATCGACGGCGGCCAGATCGTCGCCGAGGGGACGCCGGCCGCGCTCAAGGCGTAGATCGGCCGGCCGACCGTCGAGGTGGTGCCTGCGGACGAAGACGGACGCCGCGCGCGTCGCGGCCGTCCTCGCCCGCTTCGGCGAGCCGTGCGCCTCGACGCACGGCGTCGTCCGTCCGGCTTCGCCGGCGAGACGGGCCTCGCCGAGATCGTCCGCGCGCTCGACGCCGAGGGCCTGAAGGTCGTGCGACCTCGAGCTCCACCAGCCGACGCTCGACGACGTCTTCCTCGCGAAGACCGGGCCGCTCGCTCGAGGGCGTCGGCGGACGAGCGCGCAGCCCGCCGGAGGAGCTCGCGGCCGACGCGGCATGAGCCGCGCCTTCGGCGACCAGGTCTTCCTCCTCGCCCGCCGCTCCGTCGTCCGCACCGTCCGCCAGCCCGCGAACGTCGTCTTCCCGCTCGTCTTCCCGCTGCTCCTGCTCGCCGTCAACTCCGGCGGGCTCGAGTCGGCGACGGAGCTCCCCGGGTTCCCGACCGACTCGTTCGTCGCCTTCGCGCTCGCGATCCCGTTCATCCAGGGCGCGCTCTTCGCGACGATGAACGCGGGCACAGACCTCGCGCGGGACATCCAGACCGGGTTCCTGAACCGCCTCTCGCTGACGCCGATGCGCGGCATCGCGGTCCTCGCGGGCCAGCTCGGCGGCGTCGTCACGCTGGGGCTCGTCCAGGCGCTCGTCTACCTGAGCGTCGGGCTCGCGGTCGGCGTCGACTTCGAGTCGGGCCTCCCCGGCATGCTCGTGCTCCTCGTGTTCGCCGTCATCGTCTCGCTCGGCTTCGGCGCGCTCGGCGCGTTCGCCGCGCTGCGCACCGGCTCGGGCGAGGCCGTTCAGAGCCTCTTCCCGCTCTTCTTCGTCTTCCTCTTCCTCTCGTCGATGAACATGCCGCGGAACCTGATCGAGATCGACTGGTTCCGGGCCGATCGCGACGGCGAACCCGGTCTCGTACCTGATCGAATGCGTGCGGAGCCTGATCATCACCGGCTGGGACGCCGAGGCGCTTGCGCTCGGCTTCGGGATCGCGGTGACGATCGGCGTCGTCGCGCTCGTCCTCGCGACGACCACGCTCCGGACGAGGCTGACGCGGTCGTGAGGACCCTGGCCGTCGCGCGAGCCGTCGCGTGGCGCACGCTGCACACCGTCTTCACGAACCCCTCGCTCTTCGTCCCGTCGCTTGTCTTCCCGCTCTTCTTCTTCATCGCCTTCGCGGGCGGCCTCGCGAGCGTCGGCGACGTGCCCGGCTTCGACTACCCGCCCGGCTACACCGCCTTCCAGTTCGTCTTCGTGCTCTTGCAGTCGGCCGCGTTCGGCGGCGTCTTCACCGGCTTCGGCATCGCGCGCGACTTCGAGAGCGGCTTCGCGCGCCGGCTTCTCCTCGCGGCCCCGAACCGGACCGGGATCGTCGTCGGCTACGCGGGCGCGGCTGTCGTCCGCTGGCTCGTGACGGCCGCCGTCCTCACGGCGGTCGCGCTCATCGCCGGGATGGACGTGGGCGGCGACGGCGTCGACCTCTTCGGGCTCTACTTCCTCGCCCTCCTCGTGAACGTCGCCGCCCTCCTCTGGGCGGCCGGCGTCGCCATGCGCCTGCGGACGATGCAGGCGGGGCCGATCATCCAGATGCCGGTCTTCCTGATCCTCTTCTTCGCGCCGGTATACGTCCCGCTCGCGCTCCTCGATGGCTGGATCCACGCGCTCGCGACGGTGAACCCGATCACGAGGGTGCTCGAGGCGGGTCGCGGGCTCCTCGCGGGCGACCCCACCGAGGTCGGAATCGCCTTCGCGGTCACGTTCGGCCTCGCCGGTGCCTTCGCGCTCTGGTCGCTCCGCGGCCTGCGGAGTGCCGAGCGGGCGGGGTAGGCGCCTCGTCCTCCCGGTTGCGGACGTGGGTGACGGGACGGCAATTCGCGCGCGCGACGGCTAGAGGCGGTCGGCGAGGCGTCTCGACGAACCGGCGCTGGTCGTCGTCCAGGAACGGCGGGTCCGCCGCGGCGGCGTTCTCCCGCGCGTGGTCGGGATTCGACGTCGCCGGGATGACGACGTGGACGCGCTCGTCGGAGAGCACCCACTTGAGGAGCGCCTGGGCCCAGGTCTCGACGCCGAGCGGCTCGAGCTTTCTGCTGTCGGGGCCGGGCAGGAGCCGGCGCTCGGCGCCGCCGAGCGGGCGCATGACCACGACGCCGAGGTCCAGCTCCGCCGCGAGCGGCAGAATGCGCCGCTCCACCTCGCGCTCAACCGGGTTGTAGGGGATCTGAATCGCGTCGATCCGGCCCGTTCGCATGATCCCCTCGAGCTCCGCGAAGGCGGCCGCTCGGTAGTGCGTCGCGCCGAGGAGGCGGATCCGGCCGGCGTCCCGTTCCCGCTCGAGCCGGGGGAGGTGCTCGCGCCACGCGACGAGGTTGTGGATCTGCTCGAGCTCGATCCGGCCGTCGTAGAACGCGAGCTGCGCCTCGAGCTGCCTCGGCACCTCGTCCGCATGAGGCGTCCAGATCTTGCTGGCGACGAACGCCTCGCCGCGGCGGCCGGCGAGGGCACGGCCCAGCACCCCTTCTGCGCGTCCGTACATCGGCGAGGAGTCGACGACCCGCGTGCCCGCCGCGAAGGCAGCCCGAACGACGTCTCGGGCGATGCTCTCCTCGGCGGGCGGGAGGTCGAAGACCTGCCAGGTGCCGAGTCCGACGACGGGCAGCTCGAGCCCTGACCTTCCGAACCTGCGAGCCATCATGGGACAATCACACCATGCCCGCAGGGCTCCTCGACGCGCCCGAGCTCGCGCTCGCGCAGATCGACGCGAAGGCGGCCGGCGAGAACTTCCCCGTGGCGTCGCTGCTGGCGCCGCGCTGGGCACGGCCGCACCTGCGTGCGATCTACGGCTTCGCACGGCTCGTCGACATGCTCGGGGACGATGCGGAGGGCGACCGAGCGGCGTTGCTGGCCGAGCTCGAGCGGGAGCTCGACGGCCCGCCGCAAACCGAGATCATGCGCCGCCTGCACGCGACCATCGTGGCCTGCAGCCTTCCGCGGGAGCCGTTCGCGCGGCTCATCGAGGCGAATCGGATCGACCAGCGAAAGACGCATTACGAGACCTGGGACGAGCTGCGCGAGTACTGCTCGTACTCGGCCGAGCCGGTGGGGCGTCTCGTGCTCGGCGTCTACGGACGCGCGGACGACCCGGAGCTCGTCGCACGCTCGGACGACGTGTGCACCGGGCTTCAGCTCGTGAACTTCCTCCAGGACCCACCACGCGACCTCGCGCTCGGACGGGTGTACCTGCCCCACGAGGATCTGAGCCGCTTCGCGGTCGTCGACGACGACCTGGCCGGGCCGTGGAGCGAGCGGGTCGCGGCGCTGCTCGCGTTCGAGGCGGCACGGGCGCGTCCTCTGCTCGAGCGCGGGATCGGTCTCCCCCGCGCGCTCGGCGGCAGGCCCGGCCGGTCCGTCGCTCTCTATTCCCGCGGCGGCCTGGCCGCGCTCGACGCGCTCGAGCAGGCCGCGTTGGGACGTCTTCGCACGCCGCCCGGCCCCATCCCGGCTCACCTTCGCGAGCCTGGCCGTCAGGGAGCTCTTCCGGTGGTGAGCCTCCAGGAGGCATACGCGGAGTCCGTCCGGATCACGCGGCGCGAGGCCCGGAACTTCGCCTGGGGAATCGCACTCCTTCCCCGGCCGAAGCGGGAGGCCATCTCCGCGCTCTACGCCTTCGCGCGCCGGGTCGACGACATCGCGGACGACGGGGCCCTTCCGGGGGAGGAGCGGCGCCGCCGGCTCGTGGAGTGTCGCGTGCGTGTCGCCTCGCTTCCCGATGTGCCCCTGAGGATCCGGTGCTCGTGGCCCTCGCCGACGCGGTCGATCGCTATGCGATCCCGCACGCAGCGATCGTCGATCTCGTGCGGGGCGGGCTCATGGACGTCGAGCAAAGTCGGTACGAGAGCTGGGACGAGCTGCGCGAGTACTGCCGCTGCGTCGCGGGTGCGGTCGGGATCGCCTGCGCCGCCGTCTACGGGCCGCGCGAGCCCGAGGCGGCCGTGCCGCACGCGGAGACCCTCGGCCTCGCGCTGCAGCAGATCAACATCATGCGGGACGTCCCGGAGGACTGGCGACTCGGCCGCGTCTACCTTCCGGGGGACGAGCTGGCCCGCTTCGGGGTGACCGAGGCCGACATCGCGGCCGGGCGAACCGGGCCCGAGTGGCGCTCTCTGATGGCACACCAGGCGGCTCGGGCCGACCTGCTCCTCTCCGAAGGGTTGCGGCTCCTTCCGCTGCTCGACCGGCGGAGCAGGCTCGGCGTGCGCGCGTTCGCAGGGATCTACCGGGGGCTTGCTCGGGCAGATCCGCGCGCGGGACTTCGATGTCTTCAGCGGGCGGCCGAGGCTCTCGGCGGCGGGGAAGGTCTGGGCCGTGGCCGCGCTGCGCGGCCCGTCAGCGCGCGACGCGGTGGGAGCCGGATGAGAGCCGTCGTCGTCGGGGGCGGACTGGCGGGTCTTGCGGCCGCGCTCGACCTGGCCGACGCCGGGCACGGGGTCACGCTCCTCGAGGCGCGGCCGACGCTCGGGGGTGCGGTGCAGACGCTTCCCGAGCGCGAGGGCGATCCGTCTCCGCCGCCGGACAACGGCCAGCACATCGCCCTCGGCTGCTGCACCGAGTACCTGCGCTTCCTCGAGCGTGTCGGTCGAGCCGGGGCGGTCCGGCGCGGGCCGCTCGCCCTTCCCGTGGTCGGCGAGGACGGCCGCACGGCGAGGATCGGCTCCGGCCCGCTGCAGCTCGCGCGCTACCGGCATCTCCCCTTGCGTGAGCGGTTCCGGCTGGGCACGATCGTGCGGCGGCTCGGGCGGCTCGATGCGGCGGATCACGACGGCGTGACGTTCGCGACGCTCCTCCGCGAGCTGGGACAGTCGGATGACGCGATCACGCGATTCTGGGACGTCTTCATGCGACCGGCGCTCAACCTGCGTGCGGAGGAGGCGGCTGCATCCGTGGCGATCTTCACGGTCCAGACCGCGCTCCTCGGCGGCCGCGGAGCGAGCGATCTCGTGCTGCCGGCGGCCCCGCTGGGTGCGATGCACGGCGACGCGGCCGGGAACGCGTTGCGGGCGGCCGGCGCGGAGGTGCGCCCGCGGGCCCGCGTGGTCGCGCTCGAGGAGGACGCGGCGGTTCTGGCGGACGGCGAGCGGATCTCAGGCGATGCCTTCGTCGTGGCGCTCCCGCCGGCGGAGGGCGCCGGCTCCTGGAGGAGCCAGACCCCGAGCTCGAGGACTCCCCGATCGTCAGCGTCCACCTCCTCCTCGATCGACCGATCTTGACGTCGCCGCTGGCGGCGCTCCTCGGGAGCCCGGCGCACTGGGTGTTCGATCGCGGACGGCTGACGGGGTCGGCGCCGTCGAGCGGCCAGTACCTGACCGTCGTTGCGAGCGGCGTGCCCGACCTCGCGGAGACCCGCGGACGCGACCTCGTCGACCTGATGACGCGGGAGGTGACCGGTCGGCTCGGCCACGCGGACCTCGTCTGGTCGCGCGTGAGCCGCGAGCCGGCCGCGACCTTCGCCGCGCGACCCGGGACCGCGGCCCGGCGCTCGGGCCCGGAGACGAACCGCGAGAACGTCGTGCGCGCCGGCGCGTGGACGGACACGGGCTGGCCGGCCACGATGGAGAGCGCGGTCCGAGCGGCCGGCGCGCCGCGCGACTCCTCGTCGACCGCGGCGGAGAGAGTGGCGGCGTGAGCGTGCACGGCTACCTGCCGTCGGCACAGTTTCGGCACGCTTTCGTGCACCACGCGCGCGAACCTCGGCGATACGCTGATCTGCGAGGGGGTAACCAAGGGGGTCCCCCGGGGGGAATCACGCGAGGAAGCCCCGCCGATGTGAGCATGGCCGGGACGGGCGCGGCGTGAGCGTCGCCACCGGTGTCGATCTCGACCGCGCGCTCGACGCGGGGGTCTCGCGGCTCCTCGAGCTTCAGGACGAGCGCGGCTGGTGGGTCGGCGAGCTCGAGTCGAACGTGACGATGACCGCGCAGCACGTCTTCCTCCTGCACTTCCTCCGCCGGCTCGACGACGACACGCTCGCGGCGCTGCGCAAACGAGCTCCTCGCACGGCAGCTCCCCGACGGGACGTGGACGCTCTACCACGGCGGGCGAGCCCGACCTCGCTGCGACGATCGAGGCGTACGCGGCGCTCAGGCTCGCCGGCCTCGACGCCGACGACCCGCGCCTCGAGGGCGCCCGGCGCTTCGTGAGTCCCGCGGCGGGATCGGCGCCGCGAGGGTCTTCACGCGGATGTGGCTCGCCCTGCTGGGAATCTGGCGCTGGCAGGACATCCCTCAGATCCCGGTCGAGGTGATGTTGCTCCGGCCCTGGATGCCGGTCTCCGTCTACGACTTTGCGTGCTGGGCCCGGCAGACGCTCGTCGCGCTCTCGGTCGTCATGCACTACCGGCCCGTCCGGCCCCTGGCGTCGGAGCGGGCGTGCCACGAGCTCAATCTCGGGCTTGTCCCGCAGCGGGGCCCGCTTGCCTGGGGCGACCGGCTGCTCACCCGCTACCAGCTCGGCGGCTTCAACCCCGGGCGGGAACGGGCGCTTGCGCTGGCCGAGCGCTGGATCCTCGATCGTCAAGAGCTCGACGGCTCGTGGGGCGGGATCCAGCCGCCGTGGGTCTGGTCGCTCGTCGCGCTCGTCTGTCGCGGCCACGGGCCGGACTCGCCCTACCTGAGCCGGGGCCTCGAGGGCTGGCGCCGCTTCATGGTCGAGGACGGGGACCGCCTGCGGCCCGAGGCGTGCCAGTCGCCCATCTGGGACACGGCGCTCGCGATCCTCGCGCTCCGCGCGGCCGGCGTACCCGCCGACGAGCCTGCCCTTCGCCGCGCCGGAGAGTGGCTCCTCCGGGAGGAGGTACGTGCGCGGGGTGACTGGGCGGTCCGGCTCCCCGGTGTCGAGCCGGGAGGCTGGTCCTTCGAGTTCGACAACGACCTCTACCCCGACGTTGACGACGCGGCCGTGGTCGCCCTCGCCCTGAAGGAGATCGATCTCGGCGGCGCGGCGGTCGAGCGAGCCGCCGGCTGGACGGCGGCAATGCAGTCCTCGGGCGGCGGCTGGGGCGCCTTCGACGTCGACAACCGCGCCGAGTGGCTCTACAGCCTCCCGTTCTGCGACTTCGGATTCGTGATCGACCCTCCCAGCGTCGACGTGAGCGGCCACGCCATCGAGCTGCTGGCACGCGAGGCCGGCTACTCCGAGACCGTCCGGCGGGGCGTCGCCTACATCCTCGCCGAGCAGGAAGAGGACGGCTCCTGGTACGGGCGCTGGGGCGTGAACTACCTCTACGGCGTGGGCGCGGCGCTCCCGGCCCTGGAGGCGGCGGGCGTCCGTCACGAGCACCCGGCCATGCGGAACGCGGTCGCCTGGCTCGAGCGCTGCCAGAACCCCGACGGCGGGTTCGGCGAGGACTGCCGCTCCTACGAGCTCGGCGAGGCCGGCCTTGCCTGGCGCGGGCGCGGCGAGTCGGCGGCGTCGCAGACGGCGTGGGCCTTGCTGGGGCTCGTCGCGGCGGGCGAGGCGCGCTCCGAGACGGCGCGGCGCGCGGTCGAGTGGCTCTGCGACGCTCAGCGCCCCGACGGCGACTGGGACGAGGAGTCGTTCACGGGCACCGGCTTCCCGCGCGACTTCCTGATCCGGTACCACCTCTATCGGATCGTCTGGCCCGTGCTCGCGCTCGCCCGCGTGCGAACCGCGCTTGCCCGCGCGTGAAGGTCCACGTCACGGGCGCGACCGGGTTCGTCGGCACACACGTGGCGCGCGCTCTGCGCGAGGCCGGTGCCGACGTCTCGGACGAGCGCGTCGACCTCCTCGACGCAGCGGCGCTCGAGCGGGCCTTCTCGGGCCGCGAGGCGGTCGTGCACGTCGCCGCGCTCTACAGCTACGAGGCCGACCCCCTCCTCATGGAGAGCGTGAACGTCGAAGGGACGCGGAACGTCGTCGATGCATCCGTGCGCGCCGGCGTGCGACGACTCGTCTTCACCAGCACCGCGGGCACGTGCGGGCCGGTGCGAGGACGCCCTGCGACGGAGGAGGACGGCCCGCCGCGGTGGGAGCTCTCGGTTCCGTACAAGCGCACGAAGCTCGAGGCCGAGCGCCTCGTCCTCGCCGCCGCCGCCGAGGGGCTCGACGCGGTCGTCGTGAACCCGACCACGCCGGTCGGCGAGGGCGATCGCAAGCCGACGCCGACGGGGCGCATGGTCGCCGGCGTCGCGCGGGGCCGGATCAGGGGCTACGTCGCGACGACGGGACTGAACGTCGTGGACGTACGAGACGTCGCTCGGGGGCACCTCCTCGCTCTCGAGCGGGGCGAATCGGGGGAGCGCTATCTCCTCGGCGGCGTGGACTTGTCGCTCGAGGATCTGTTCGCCGCGATCGCCCGGCTTGCGGGTCGCCCGCGCACCCTTGCCCGCGTGCCGTACGCTGTGGCCGTGGGCGCCGCGAGACTCGGGCTCGCGAATCGCGACGAGGTTCGCCTCGCCCGGTTACCCATGTACTTCTCGTCGACGAAGGCTCAGAATCGCCTCGGGTACAGCCCCGGCCCGGTCGAGCCCGCGCTCGCCCGTGCGGTGGCTGAGGCACTCGCCGCGAACGAAGAGGGAGGACGATGAAGTTTCCGCTCCGAACCACGGTGCAGATCGGGCGCTACGTCGCGTCCCAGCGGGGCGAGGAGCGCTACCCGCTCGTCGTCATGCTCGAGCCGACCCTCGGCTGCAACATCGCGTGCATCGGCTGCGGGAAGATCCGTGAGTACGAGTCGAACAAGGCTCGCCTCACAGTGGAGGAGTGCCTCGACTCGGCGCGTCAGTGCCCCGCGCCGGTCATCTCGATCTGCGGCGGCGAGCCGCTCATCTTCAAGGGGATCGACGAGGTCGTCGGCGGCTTCCTCGAGCAGAAGCGGAACATCCAGCTCTGCACGAACGCGCTGCGTCTCGTGGACATGCTCCCTAGGTTCGAGCCCGACCCTCGGCTCACGTTCGTCGTCCATCTCGACGGAATGCAGGAGATCCACGACTACATCTGCGACTACCCGGGACTCTGGGACATCGCCGTCGACGCGATCCGGTCGGCGCGCGAGGCGGGGTTCCGGGTCTCCACGAACACCACGATCTTCAAGGAGACGTCTGTCGACGACGTCATCCAGATGATGGACTACCTGACGAACGAGATCGGGATCGACGGCATGCTGATCGCGCCCGGCTACCAGTACTCGCAGATCGATCCCAACCTCACGATGACGAGAGCCGAGCACGAGGAGAAGTTCCGCGTGATCCGGGCGGCGGTCCGCCGGCACGGGTACAGGTGGCTCGCGAGCCCGGTCTACCAGGACTTCCTCAGCGGCGAGCGGATGCTGCCGTGTGCCCCGTGGGGCTCGGTCACACGAAACCCGTACGGGTGGAAGGGCCCGTGCTACCTCCTGACGGACGGGATCTTCCCGACCTACCAGGCGCTCATGGACGGCATGGAGTGGGAGCGCTACGGCCCCGGGAACGACCACCGCTGCGAGCATTGCGCGATCCACTCGGGCTTCGAGCCGGCCGCGACGCTCGCGACGACACAGAGCCCGCGCGAGACGGCACGCACCCTCGCCTGGACGCTCAACTAGCCCGGGAGCCCTTGACTCCGCTCCTGGCCTGCGCGCTCGGGGTCGAGGAGCGCGCGGCCCGAAGGGGCGGCGCCCGCACGGTCCGCGTCGGTCTCGGAGCGTCGCTCGGTGCGCCGGCGGAGCCCTTCATTTCGTTCGGGCTTGCCGGAGCACTTACGGACACGCTCGCGCCGGGCGATCTCGTCGTCGCTACGCGCGTCGCCGACGCCGAGGGTCGAATCGTCTGGCAGGGAGAGCCGGTTCCGATCCACGGGGCGCGGCACGTGACCCTCTGCACGCCGCACGCCGTCGTCGACCACGCGTCCGCCCGCCGTTCGCTCGCGGAGCGCACCGGTGCCGAGGTCGTCGACCTGGAGTCGGGGACGCTGGCGACGTCCGAGGGGTTCCTCGGGTGCGTGCGGGCGATCTCGGACACGCCCGGCTCACCCGTGGGGATCCTCGGTCGCGCGGCCACCTCCGGGGGCGATGTCGCCTGGGGGGTAGTCGTCCGTGCGTTCGTGACGCAGCCCCGGACCGCCCTCCGCGCGGCGGGGAACGCGCGCCGGGCATTCGCCGCGCTCGAGCGGGCGGCCGCCGAGCTGGCCTCGTAACCGATTCCGGGGTGCGCCCGGTGCGCGAGCCCTCATCGCCGCGTCGCACGAGCTCCGCCGACGCGAACTCACGTCACGGCGCGGACGTGATCGTGGCTCGCCCTTGCGGCACCCGAGCGACCGAACGACCCTGGGTCACAGTCGCGATCGAGTATTCGGTTGTCAGAGCGACCGTTCTCCCGTTGCACCTCCTCTCGCCGAACGATGGTCCCGAGACCGCCTCTCCTCGGATGACTCTAGAACGGGAGAAACGCACGCAAGTGCGTCATGTGCGCCGAGAGTGCAACGACTCTGTGCCGAGAGGCCGCTCGACTCCCTGGCGCTGCGTTGCGCTGCACGCACGCGCCAGGAGCGGTTCACGGCCGCCGGGCGGCCAGGCCTTCGAGCGTCGCCGCGACGAGCCCGGGAAGCGTCTCCGGGACGTACCCTCCCTCGAGGACGAGCGCGATCCGCTCGCACAGTCCGGAGGCCCGCTCGGCAAGAGAGCTGAAGCCGGCCGCAGTCAGGAGCATGTCGCCGAGCGGATCCCCGGCGGCCGCGTCGTACCCCGCCGAGACGAGGAGGACATCCGGCGAGAAAGCCGCGATCGCGGGTGCCAATCACGCGGTCCACCGCATCGAGATACTCGTCGTCACCGCAGCCGGCCCGGAGCGGGACGTTGAGGGTCGTGGCGTTCCCCTCGCCGGGTCCGCCGCTACCCGGGTAGTGCGGCCACTGGTGGAGCGAGGCGAAGAAGACCGCGGGGTCGTCCCAGAAGATCGCCTGCGTCCCGTTCCCGTGGTGGACGTCCCAGTCGAGGATCGCGACCCGGCCGAGGCCGAGCTCGCGCTGGGCGAACCGCGCGGCGATCGCGACGTTGTCGAAGAAGCAGAAGCCCATCGCGCGATCCGGGAGCGCATGGTGGCCCGGCGGACGGACGAGTGCGAACCCGCTGCGCTCGACCGCCTCGATCGCGGCCCCGGCAGCGAGGAGCGCGGCCTCCCAGCTCGACGGCGCCAGCACGGTGTCGGGGTCGAGATACCGGGTCGTCCCCTCCGCGGCGAGCGACCGCACGGACGCGACGTACGCGGGGTCGTGGCACGCCTCGAGCTCGGCCGGAATCGCCGGCCGGGACACGACGAAGTCGGGGAAGGCCGCGTGCAGCGCCTCGAGCCGGCCGCCGTGCTCCGGGTGAGCGCCGGTCGGATGGAGTCGCGCGAGGTCGGGGTGGCTGACGAGAACGATGTCCCGCGACGCGGAGCTGCCGGAAGCCACGCGCAGATCATGCACGCGCCGTGCTGCCTCGGTCGCGTAGCGTCCCCCCGGTGCAGGATCGCGTGCAGCTCTTCGCAACCTGCCTCGGCGACCTCGTCTACCCGGAAGCGGTGGCCGACGCGAGGCGGCTCCTGGAAGAGGCCGGATTCGACGTCGTCGTCCCCAAAGGGCAAGTCTGCTGCGGCCAGCCGGCGTTCAACGCCGGTCATCGGAAGGCCGCGCGTCGCGTCGCGCGGACGGTGGCGCGGAGCTTCGCCACAGACCTACCGGTCGTCTGCCCGTCCGGCTCCTGCGCGTCGATGGTGACCCACCGCCTACCGGAGCTCCTCGGCTGCGAGCCGCTGGACGTGTACGAGCTGTCGGCGTTCCTCGACGCGCGAGGCGCGCCTGTCCCGCGCGTGAACGAAGGCCGGTCCGTGGCCTACCACGACTCGTGCCACATGCTGCGGGAGCTCGAGGTCGTGGATGCGCCGCGTCGGCTGCTCGAGCGGTCGGGCGCCACGATCGTCCCGCTGCCCCGTCCCGATCTCTGCTGCGGCTTCGGCGGCACCTTCAGCGTCCGCCAGCCCGAGATCTCGGTGGCGATGGCGGACGAGAAGCTCGCGGGCGCGCGCGGGGCCGACGCGCTCGTCACCGCCGATCCGGGCTGCCTGATGCAGCTCCGCGGCCGCGCCGAACACACCCAGGCGCCGCCCGTCGTTCACCTCGCGACCGCGCTGGCCCGCGGCGTCTCGGCCCGAGACTCGTAGAACCCGTTTCACAATGACGCTTCGCCGCTGGGCCTCCTGACAGCGCAGCCCAGCGGCTCAAGGCTTTCATTGTGAACGGGTTCTTAGTCCACGCGCGCGAGCAAGCGCCCGGCGAGGTTGCCGAGCCCCCAGCGATCCAGAAGCTCCGCGGCCTCGCGCCAGCGCGGCTGCGCGTCAGGAAGCTCCGGGATCGACGCGTGGTACTGGAGCCGCGTCAGCCGGAGGTACATCCGAAGCTCGTCCGCCTGTGTCTGGAAGACACCGGCCTCGATCGCCGCGTCGAGCGTCCCGTGGGTCTGGAGAATCGTGGCCGCACGCTGGGTGCCGATGCCCTTCGCGCCCGGGATCTTGTCCGCACTGTCGCCGCGGAGGGCGACGAAGTCCGGCACCTGCTCGGGCGAGACCCCGTAGATCTCGCGCACCTCGGCCGGGCCGACGCGCTCGAGCTCGCTGACGCCGCGTTTCGGCCGCAGGATCGTCGTCTTCGAGGTCGCGAGCTGGTAGAGATCCCGGTCGCTCGTGAGGACGAGCGTCGTGCCGCCGCGCTCCTCCTCGGCGGCCGCAGCCGCGGCGCAGAAGTCGTCGGCCTCGTAGCCGGCCTCCTTCGACCAGCCGAAGCCGAGCGCTTCGACCACCTCGGGCAGCAGGTCGAGCTGGTGCGTGAGGTCGGGCGGGAAGTCCCTGCCTCCCTGATACCCGGGCAGGAGCTCGTGCCGGTACGTCGGCTCGCCGATCGAGTCGAAGCCGACGAACACCGTGCGCGGCGCCTCCGACTCCCAGACGGAGACGAGCATGTTCGTGAATCCGACCAGCATGTTCGCCGGCTTGCCGTCGCCGCCGGTGATCGACCGGGGCAGCGCGTGGTATGCGCGGTGGGCGAGCGAGTCGCCGTCGACGGCGAGGAGCGGCCTCGCGGAGGAATCGCCCATCCGGGCCAGTATCACCGTTTTCCTCGTTAGCTACTGTGTTCGAGAGATGGCCAAGACACTTGTCGTCGCAGAGAAACCGTCCGTCGGGCGAGATCTCGCGAGCGCGCTCCCGGGCACGTTCGCGAAGAAGGACGCCTACCTCGAGTCGGATGACTACGTCGTCACCTGGGCGGTCGGGCACCTCGTCGGGCTCGCCCCGCCCGAGGACTACGACCCGAAGCTGAAGAAGTGGCGCTTCGCCGACCTCCCGATCCTGCCGGACCGGTTCCTGCTCATCCCCAACGACGAGAAGGCGAAGAAACAGCTGAAGGTCGTCCACAAGCTCATGCGCGACGACCGGATCGAGACGATCGTGAACGCGTGCGACGCCGGGCGGGAGGGCGAGCTCATCTTCGCCTACACGTACGAGACCTCCGGCGTCGACAAGCCGGTCCTCCGGCTCTGGCTCAACTCGATGACGAAGAAGGCGATCCAGGAGGCGTTCGAGCATCTCCGCGAGGGCGAACGAGATGAAGCTGCTCGAGGCGTCGGCACGCTCCCGGTCGGAGGCCGACTGGCTCGTCGGGATGAACGCGACCCGGGCGGCGTCGATCCGGCTTCGCGCGGCGTTCACCGGTGCGGTCTCTCTCGGTCGCGTCCAGACGCCGACGCTGGCGCTCGTCGCGCGTCGCGAGAAGGAGATCCGAGCCTTCGTCCCCGAGCCGTACTGGCTGGTGGAGGCGGAGTTCGCCGCCACCGGGGATCGCGAGTACAGCGGGCGCTACCTCGGCGGCAAGCGGATCGCGGAGGATGCGGCCGCGGGCATCGTCGAGGCGTGCACGGGCAAGCAGGGCGAGATCACGAGCCTCGAGAAGAAGGAGGAGCGCGAGCAGCCGCAGCTCCTCTACGACCTGACGTCGCTCCAGCGGCACGCGAACACGCTTCACGGGTTCTCGGCGCGCCGCACCCTGAGTGCCGCGCAGCGCCTCTACGAGGAGCACAAGGCGATCACGTACCCGCGTACGAACTCGCGCTTCCTCACGAGCGAGCTGATCGCGGAGATCAAGCCGACGGCACACCTGGTCGGCCGGAACCGCGAGTACGCGAAGGGCGCCGCGTACGTGACCGGCCTCGAGAGGCTCCCGCTCGGCCGGGTGGTCAACGACAAGAAGGTCGAGGATCACCACGCGATCATTCCGACCCGGAGTGAGCACGACCTGGGCCGGATGGGCGACGACGAGCGGCGGATCTACGACCTCGTCGCGAAGCGCTTCCTCGCCGTCTTCCATCCGGAAGCGGTGTACGAGCGGACGCGCGTCGAGACCACGGTCGAGACACACGTCTTCCGAACGAGCGGCCGCGTGCTGCTCGAGGCCGGGTGGAAGGCCGTCTACGGCGAGGAGGTCAGGTCGCCCGACGCGGCCGCGGACGACTCCGGCGGAGACCAGCTGCTCCCCGTGCTCGAGCAGGGCGAGCGCGTCGACACGCGGTCGATCGAGTCCATCCGCAAGGAGACACAGCCGCCGCGCCGCTTCACGGAAGCGTCCCTCCTCGGGGCGATGGAGACGGCCGGAAAGGACATCGAGGAAGCGGAGCTGCGCGAGGCGATGAAGGACTCCGGCATCGGGACGCCGGCGACGCGCGCGTCGATCATCGAGCGGCTCATCGACGTCGGGTACATCGAGCGCGAGGGTCGCGCGCTGCACGCGACGGACAAGGGGATCAGCGTGATCGACCTGCTCGCCGACCACCCGCTCACATCTCCCGAGCTCACCGGCTCGTGGGAGCACAGGCTCGGCCTGATCGAGCAGGGCGAGGACGAGCGCGCGGCGTTCATGTCCGACATCGAGCGCTTCACGCGCGAGACCGTCGAGCAGCTCGACAAGCTGAAGGACGTGAAGATCGAGCGGGCCAACCTCGGCCCGTGCCCGGTCTGCGGCCGCGACGTGATCGAGAACCGCAAGGGCTACTCCTGCTGGTCGAAGGAAGACCCAGGCTGCGGCTTCGTCATCTGGAAGCAGAAGGCCGGAAAGATCCTGCCCGTGAACGTCATCAAGGAGCTCATGGCGACGCGGAAGACCGCGAAGCCGGTGACCGGGTTCAAGGGCCGCTCGGGCCGAGCTTTCAAGGCCAAGCTCAAGCTCTTCCAGGACGAGGAGGGCAAGTGGCGCGTCGACTTCGACGAGGAGTGGGCGCGTGAGCCTCGACCCGAGACGGACGCGGGTCAAGCCGACGGCGAGGAAGGCGCCGAGGCGGAGTCCGACGGGAAGCAGCAAACCGGCCGGTCCAGGCGGCGGGCGAGGGCCGCGGCGCAAGAATGACCGCCCTGTGCCGTCTACGTTAAAGCGCTGTTAAGCACCCCCGCCGCGCTTGGTTCGACCAGGGAATCCGTCGTACGCTGCGAACGTTATTACCGCCGCAACGTCTTAACCCGTGCACGGGTTTTCTGCGAAAGGACAGATAGGCCAAGTTGAGTCATCACACCGCTCAAGAAGTTCTGGATACCACGCAGGCTCGCTCACTCGTCGAGAACGCGGAGGAGCGCGGCTACATCGAGCCGGCCGAGCTCGAGGCGCTCGCGCTCGAGCTCGATCTCGCGGACGACGAGGTGAGCGAGCTGATGCACGAGCTCGAGGCTCTCGGCCACGAGGTCGGCGCGCCGCGCGCGGAGCCCGAAGAGGCTCCGGCGGCGCCTGCCGCCGCCGAGCCGGTGCTGGGAGCCGGCGACAGCCTGCAGCTCTTCCTCGCCGACGTCGGCCGGCACAAGCTGCTCACGGCGTCGGAAGAGGTCACGCTCGCGAAGCGAATCGAGAAGGGCGACCTGCTCGCCAAGCGGCGCATGATCGAGTCGAACCTGCGGCTCGTCGTGTCGATCGCGAAGGGCTACCGCGGGCTGGGCGTCCCGTTCCTGGATCTGATCCAGGAGGGGACGCTCGGGCTCAACCGCGCCGTCGAGAAGTTCGACTGGCGGCGTGGATTCAAGTTCTCCACGTACGCGACCTGGTGGATCCGCCAGTCGGTGCAGCGTGCGGTCGCGAACAACGCGCGCACGATCCGTGTTCCCGTCCACGTCGTCGAGCGGCAGCAGAAGCTCGGCCGGGCCGCCCGCCGGCTGGAGGTCGAGCTCGGCCGCGAGGCGACGAAGGAGGAGCTCGCCGAGGCGACCGGCCTCCCGATCCAGCACGTCGACGAGGCGCTCGGCGCCGCGCAGGCCTCCGTGTCGCTGAACCAGAACGTCGGCGCGGACGACGAGGGCGAGCTCGGCGATCTCTTCGCCGACCGCGAGGCTGCGGACCCGTTCGACGAGGCGGAGGAGTCGCTCCGCAAGCAGGGCGTCCGGCGCGCGCTGGATGCGCTGCCCGAGCGCGAGCGGCGGATCCTCGAGCTTCGCTTCGGGTTCCAGGGCGAGCCGTGGACGCTCGAGGCCATCGGCCACGAGCTCGGACTCACGCGCGAGCGCGTCCGCCAGCTCGAGGCGCAGGCCCTGGCCCGGCTCGCGGCGATCCGCGACCTCGCCTCCGTAGCAGCCGCCTAGGAGGGTTTGACGGAACGCCGCTCGTTCTCGGGGTGCGATGGTCGTTCCGAGGCAAGGACGCAGGGAGCGCTCGATAGCAGCGCTATCGACGCGACTGAGGACGCCGTCCTCGGGACGAGCAGCGCGGCCCGAGGACACAGTCTGTGTTTCGTCAAACCCTCCTAGCTCAGCTCTTCTCGTTCAGGCGGCCCGCGGTGACGCGGGTCGCCCTCCGTTTGCAGGAATTTCCCTCGGACGGGCTCCCGAACCGGGGATGGCCGCCTCCCCCGTTCTAGGGTCTGCCCCCGCGGCGGGACCGCCGATTCCCTCTGCACAATGGACGCTGCTGAGCGCAAGGACATCCTGAACCGGTATCTGGTGCACGCCCGTCAGTTCGACGAGCTGGCGGCCCGGCGCCGGAACGCCGGCCAGACCGCCGAGGTCATCCCCTTCACGGCCCCGCTCCGCGAGCTGGAGCAGGAGCCGACGATGCGCGAGATCGAGGTGCTGCAGCTCATCTCGGAGGGCCTCGTGAACCGGGAGATCGGCCAGCGGCTCTTCCTCTCCGAGGAGACGGTGAAGACGCATGTGCGACACCTCCTCGCGAAGCTCCAGGCGAGAAGCCGCGCCCACGCGGTCGCAATCGGCTTCCGCCGAAGCCTGGTCGCTTAAGAACTACTCAGGGCAGCTGCGGGTTCTCCCCAAGCCTGTGGAATCACTCCTCGGAGGAACGTTCTGCCTGTGGGACACCCGCGACACCCGCCAGATTGGGTGCGCATGCACCAGTTACGCCCGTGGTGACACAACCACGCAAGGGGCGTCGAGAATCCGCCGAGTCGTGTCTGCGCCCAAGCGTTTCCCGTCGATACCCCCTCGTGCGAGGCTCGCAGAACTCGCCTCCGATTCGCCGTCAGGGGTCGAATGCAAGGCTGGCACCCCATACACGCCAGCCTCATCTGCGGTGTCTATTCCCCACGCTGCCCGAACTTTCGAGATTCGTCCTCGAGAGCAGAATCGCTTCGACACGCGAGCGCGCCCCGATCTTCCGAAGGATGTGGTGGACGTGTACTTTCACCGTGCTTCGGGTGATGTAGAGGCGCCGAGCGATCTGATCGTTGGTCAAGCCGGCGATCATGAGCGCGTAAATCTCCCGTTCTCGGTTCGTAAGGCCACTATCGTCCTCAAGGGGCGAGCCAGGTCTACGAGGTAGGCCGAGGTGCTCGGAGAAGACAGGGTCTCCGGCGAGTGCGGCGATGCGCTCGAGCGGACTGGTTAGCAGGCCGTCTCCGACAGCGAGGGAGAGAAGGTCTGGGCGAGCCCGCAGCGTCCAAACGAGTCCACCTTGAGCGTCATGGGCGTCTGCCCACATTACCGCGGATCTGAATCTTGTCTTGACAAGATCCTGATCTCGATGACGATCATTCCAGGACAGGAGCACGTCAGTGAATCGCAGCAAGCAGGTTGCTTCTACCGCCTTCGTAAGAACTCGCACGCGCCGAGCAATGTCTTGAGCTCGGTCACACTCTCCTGCGGCTGCGAGGACCATTGCACCCGCCGCCAAGTAGTGTCCAAGGGGAGTGGAAGGATCCTTCGAGGGGATAGCGACGCTCCTGGGAACCATGTCGTCGGCGTGAGCGCCTCTCTCGGATATGGCAAGACGAAGCCGCACGCTTCTCATCGACAGGCGGAGGTGCGGATCTGGATTCGAAAGGGCAAGCTCGTCTAGCTCGCGAAGTGCTCTGTGCGCGGCGCTGTAGGATCGCAAGCCCACGCACGCGGTCGCGTACGTCGTAAGGCAGAGGGCTAGACCAAAATCAAGACTAAGATCGCGGCAGATCCTAACGGCCGCGGTTCCCAGAGCCCTAGCAGTTCGGAAATCACCTCGGATCAGGTGCAGATGGGCAAAGTTCATTAGTGCGTTTGCTCGCACGGAAGGATCCTCAGAGAGGCGTACGAGTTGTTGCACTTTCGGCGTGCGCGCAGCTATGCCGGCGATCGAGCCTTTCCGCTCCGCGAGCAGCATCCGTCCGACTTCGACTCGGAGAAGTGCATCCACGTCGCTCTCAACTAGCGACGTGAATTGTGATAGGTAGCCGTCTGCAAGTGCCGGGTCATACTCGGCTGCCGCCACGAACGCGCCCCACATCGCGTTACGTCGGTCAGGCTTGGTCGTTGCTGAGGCGAGACCACGCTGATGAAACGCGATCGCTCTGGGATAATTCGAGGCGAGATGTGCGGCTTGCCCTGCCAGGTACCAACCTCGCGGGATGTACTCGTCTGGGCCTTCTTTGGCGACCTCTAGTGCATGCATCTCAGCTTCGGCAAGTCGACCTCGGCGAATCAGGACCTCGGCACGCCCAAGACGGGCGGAATGAGACGAGAACGCTCTCCCGCCACAGGCCGTGAGCCATGCTTCAACTGTCTCGATTCGCCCCAACGAGAGGAGATCCTGAGCAGCCTCGCCAACAATGTCGGCCGCGGTGCCAATGAGCTGGGCCTCAAGTGCAAGGTGAAATGCGTCGGTCCATTCTCGATTCTTGCGAGCTGTTGCGATGGACGCTCGGTAGAGAGCCGCGATGCGCTCAGGATGAAGTGAGAGTGCCTTCGACCGTAAGAAATCGCGAAGCAGCGGATGGAAGCGGAATGTATCGTCTGTTCGTTCGAGCAGGCCCTCGTCTTCGAGTCGCGCGAACGCTGCGCTCTGCGCTTCGCCTGCCTGCTTCAACCTCCCCGGGTCAAGCGAGAAGGGAATTGACGAAGCGACCATAAACTCCTGAATTTCGGGAGGCTCGAGACGGAGCACCTCCTCCGCAAAGAAGCGGAACAGCAGGTCGGACGCCGGAAGCGGTTGCAGCGCCTCCTTTCCGGTCATGGCGGCGAGTGCAACCACAACCGGCCAGCCCTGTGCGTGATCCGCCAACACCCGAGCGGGCATCGAAGAGCGGTCGCCGAGCAATGCAGTCACTTCCTCGCCGTTCATCGCGAGCTGCTCGCGGCCCAACTCCATGATCTCGCCGTATAGAGACCTCCTCGCCGAGCACCAGCGTGGCCTTCGCCGAGTCGTCACGAGAAGCCGGAGATCCGCGAGGCCGAGGAGTGTCTCGAGAAACTCCTCTGCCGAGGTCGACTCGGTCAGGCGGTAGTAGTCGTCGATGACCAGCCAAGCATCCGCTGGCCACGTCCCGATGTCCTTGGCCAGCAGCTGTGCGAACACGTCCGCTGCATCGGCTGGAGGATCGGCCGAACTGACGCGTTGCGAAAGCCGCGTCCCCATCTCCGGCACGACGGCTCGCAACGACTGGGCAAGACTCAACGAGAGTTCGGCCACGTCTTGCGAGCTTCGACTGGCCTGGTACCACGCGACCTCCCGCCTGCTCTGCAGCCACTCAGTCGCGAGCGTGGTCTTGCCGTAGCCGGCCGGAGCGTTTAGGACGATCACCCTCGCCGTGGTTTCGTCCAGTAGGCGCGTCAGTCTGGGCCGCCTGATATGGCGGCGGAAGAGCGGAGGGAGATTCCGCTCGGGGGACTCAAGCGCCGGTTCTGCGCGCAACGGGAGTGCGAGACTATCGCGCGCATTGCCTTGCCGCCATTGTCCTTTCGCCCGCGGGAGTCGCCCCCGCGGCTCTGGGCGGCGGGGACGATTTTCCTCCCGCGGACGGGCTAGCCGGGCGAGGTTTTCGGGCCTCTTTCGGTCGTCCCGGCCAGGTCGAGGTCGTGCGGATCCTCGCCGGTGAGCTCACGGAAAGCCGACGGAATCTGCCGCCGGCGCGAGACACGGAGCTTGATCCTGAGGGTGTCCGAGTGCGCCTTCGCCGTCCGCGGTGAAATCCCAAGGTGCTCAGCGATCTCGACGTTCGAGCAACCACGGGCGATCAGATGGACGACCTGTCGCTGTCGGAGTGTGAAGCGCTCCCGATCGACTGTGAGCATTCCGCGATACTGACGACAAGGTCCGCTGGCCGCTATCGGCCGGCGGGTGTATCTTCCGGCGTAAGCCCTGGGATCTAAACGACGCGCCTCGCAGAAGAGGATCTCCGTCCGCTGGCACCTCATGACTGGGGGCACGCTGCGAAGACACGGGGACATCGCGTTGGCATGCACTCGCGAAGGGCGGAACACGCCGCTTCGCGATGATGCCGAGTCCTACGCCAAGTGTTACCGCCGACGAACGCGGTGGGCCGGCATGCGGCCGCCGTCGCTCCAGCTGTTCGTGCGCCTGGGGTAGCGACTCGGCGTGGGCGCGGATCTTCCGCTACTGGAGGACTCGAGCGCTATCGAGCAGGCGCAGTACGGCGGCACGCGCGCTCGCCGCCACGGGACATACGGACGACGCGGCCGTGCGGCCCGCCATGGAGGTGTCGCTTCAGCGCAACTCGGCGGCACGACATGCACAGGCGAGCTCTCCGACCTGGCTGTGGAACTCCTTGAGCGGGCCCGAATCCTCAACTCCTTCATGTGTACCGGCGCCGCGGCCGAGCTGCTCGAGTCGAACTGCCGGACGGCCAACGCCATGGAGCAGCTCAAACGCGCGGTCGCGATGGAGGAGTTCGAGCAGCCGAGGCTCCGCCGGACGCGGCTCGCGGCGCGCAGCCTGAAGCCGCGCTAGGGCCGTCTACGCGGGCGCGAGAAAGGTCGAACGGTGCCCGCGCTCGTTCGCGGCTCGCGCCTCCTCCTCGGTGAGCGCGCCGACGCGGAGCAAGAGGGCCAGCTCGTCGCGGAGATGCGTTCGCATCATCTCCGGGCCGTCCGTTGCGATGGTGAAGGCGACGCTGCGGTCGAGGAACGTCCGGACGGTGTCGCGGATCGCCTCCTCGCCGTCGAGCGCGCGCGTCAGGAGGTTCGAGCTGGGGCAGAGCTCGAGGACCGTGCCGGCGTCCCGCAGGAGCGTCATCGTCTCCTCGTCCTGTGCCGCCAGGATCCCGTGGCCGATGCGCTCCGGCCGGAGGCGCTCGACGACCTCGCCGATCTCCGCGATGCCGACGTCGCCTCCCTCCTCGCCGACGTGGATGGTGACGCCGAGGCCGGCCTCCCTTGCGGTGTCGACGAGCGGCTCGAGGCTCGCGTACGGGTAGCGGCCGGGCTCGGGGCGCGGGCCGGCGATGTCGACGCCGACGATGCCTCGGGACCGGTAGCGGATCGCCTTCTCGACGATCACGGCGTTCTGCCGGGGCGTGAAGGTGCGGTCCATCATGAGGATGAGGCCGGCGCGAACCTGCGGGTATTCGAGGCTCGCGCGGTCGAGCCCGCGGGCCGCGGCCACGATGATGTGGTCGAGGTCGCGCTCGCCGCCGCGGTTTCGCTTCATCGGGTTGAAGCGAAGCTCGAGCGTCGTGATGTTCTGCTTGCGGTAGGCGCCGCCGATCGCGCCGTGCACGGAGCGCTCGACCGCGAGCGGGCTCGACTGGATGAGCTCGGTCCACTTGTAGATCGCGTCGAGCTGGGGGAGCCCTTCGACGCCTTGCGGGTCGACCGTCACGAGGTCGACGAAGTCCCAGAAGTCCTTCACCGGGAGGGCGATGCCCTGCTCGTGGGCGAGCGTCCACATCACGGCCGGGTCGACCGAGCCGCCGAGGTGCGTGTGGAGCTCTGCGAGGCCGCCGCGGCTCACGTCGTCGACGATCGCCGCGACCTCCGCTCGGCGCTCCGTCATCGCCACGGAGCCGAGTCTACGCGACGGCTAATCGCTCACACGTAGGCTGGTTGGAGCCGGATATCGTCAACTCGGTTTCCCACCGGCGCGAGGAGGATCTGCGATGCCGACAAGCACGCCTGAAGAGATCAAGGTGGGGGAGGTTGCGATCCGGTTCCTCGTCGAGGGCGAGCAGTCGGCCGGATCGGTCGCGGTCTTCGAGTTCGATGTTCCGCCCGGCGCGAGGGTGCCGGTCGCGCACAGCCACGACGGCTACGTGGAGACGATCTACGGGCTCGAGGGCGTCCTGACCTGGACGGTCGCGGGCACGCCGACCGACGTCGGCCCCGGCGAGGTGCTCTGCATCCCCCGCGGCACCGTCCACCACTTCGACAACACCGGCGACGTCGGCGCCAGGGCGCTCGCGATCGTCACCCCCGGCATCCTCGGCCCTGACTTCTTCCGCGAGGTAGCGGCCATCCTCGACGCGGCCGGCGGCGGGCCGCCCGACCTCGCAGCGATCGCAGCGGTGATGGGCCGCCACGGTCTCACCCCGGCACCCTGACGTTTCGGAGGCCAGCCGTTAGTCGTCGAGCGACCGCGAGTCGCGCGCGCGTGTCCGACCGCTCGAGATAGGCGTCGAGGAGCGCGGCCGCCTCTTCCTGTTGCCTAGGCATCAGGTGCCCGTTTGCACCACTCAGCGCGGCGCGTCGTCGAGGGGACGCCGACCCGTCGCGCTGTCGGCCACGTATACCCGGCCGGCTAAGAACACCCCGACCTGGCGAGGCGAAGGGCCGGCTCACGCCGCCCTTCGGGTCTTGTTTCTAGCCGCCGCCCTTCATCCCGTCCGGGATGTCGTCGCTGGGAACCCCGCCGCCCTTTAGGCCGTAGTCGAGAACGAGCAGATTGGGGTCGGAAGGAATGGCTCCGGCGGTCGGCGCAGCCCCGGCGGCGAGCGCGACTGCCGAGGCGAGCACAGCGATCAAACGCTTCATGGAGAGGCTCCTCGGGTCGGCTTTCCGTCACCGTTGCACACTCCGGCAGAGAACTCAATACAACCCAGGTCCTAGCTCGTTCTAGGCTCTAGTTCGTAGTAATTTCGGTGGGTGGCGGCTCTGCGGGACACGTCCGTGCCTTCTCTCTCCCCGCGGCACGTGCGCCGGCCTCGGCTGACGAGCCGGCTGGACGCCTGGACCGGGCAGGCGATCGTCCTCACGGCTCCCGCGGGGTATGGGAAGACCGCGCTCGCCGCCGAGTGGCTGGCGGACAAGCCGGCCGCCTGGTACCGCGCCTCGCCGGCGAGCGCCGACCTGGCAGCCTTCTGGTCCGGCTGGCGGACGCCGTCCAGGCGATCGTGCCGGCGGCCGGGGAGCGGCTGCGCCAGCGGGCGCGTCTGGGGGAGACCCCGGAATCGGCCGTCCGCCCCCTCGCCGAGCTCCTGGCCGAGGACCTCGGCGACTGGCCCGAGGAGGCGTGGCTTGCGATCGACGACTACCACGTTGTCGCCGAATCCGCCCCCGTCGAGGAGTTCGTCGACTGGCTCCTCGCTCTCTCGCCGCTCAGGCTCCTCGTGACCACGCGGCGGCGCCCGACGTGGGTCTCCGCGCGACGTGTCCTTTACGGGGAGATCACGGAGCTCACGCGCGATGAGCTTGCCATGACCGCCGAGGAAGGCCGCCTCGTGCTCGGCGACGGGCGCGGCGAGGCCGTCGCGCAGCTCGTCGAGCAGGCGCAGGGCTGGCCCGCGCTCATCGGGCTCGCGGGCCTCTCTGCCTCGTTCTCGATGCCGACCGCGCGCATCTCGGAAGCGCTCTTCCAGTACTTCGCGGAGGAGGTGCTCCGGAACGAGCCGGGCGACATCCAGGAGTTCATGCTCGCGGCGGCCGTCCCACCCGCTGTGGACGTCCGCGCCGCGTCCGAGGTCCTTGGGCTTGCAAACGCGGAAGAGGGCATCCGCAGGCTGGAGGAAAGGGACTCCTCCATCCAGGTGAGCGCGGCTCCCGCCGATTCCATCCGCTCCTACGCGACTTCCTCCGAAGGCGGCTCGCCGAGGAGGACCCCTCCGGGCGGTCGACCTGGCAGATCGCGCCCTCGCGGATGCCCGAGCCGGAGAGCGCTGGGGCGAGGCGTTCGAGCTCGCGCGCACCAGTCGCGCGGCCGCGGATGTTCTCGCCGCCGCCGCCCCCGAGCTTCTCGCGGCCGGTCAGATCGAGACCGTGGAGCGCTGGCTCGCAGAGTGCGGCGACGCCGCGCTCAAGCGGCCTGCGGCCGCACTGGCGCAGGGTGAGGTCTTCATCCGCCACGGGCGCCTCTTCGAGGCGCTCGAGCTCGCGGAGGAGCTCGCGCGGAGCCTCCCGGCGGAGGATGCGCACTCGTCGCGCGCATGGCGTCTCGCGGGACGGGCGTTCCAGCTCCTCTCCCAAGACGAGCAGGCCCTCGCCTGCCACCTGCGGGCGTGCGAGACGGCTCAGACCGCGAGCGACCGGACGAACGCGCTCTGGGTGCGACGGTCCTCGCGGCGCAGCTCGAGAGCGACGTCATCCACAGCCTCATCGCGGAGATGGAGCCGCTGGCCTCGGAAGATCTCGATGCGCCTTCCAGCTTGCGTCCAGCCGGGCCTTCCTAGCCGCGAGCCAAGGGTCGCTCGCGGGCGTGTGGAGGGAGTCGAGCCGCTCTTGCACCACGTCGAGCGCGCGGCCGATCCGATCGCCAAGAACAACTTCCTCACCGCAACGGCTTATCTCTGCACGTCGCGGAGCGACTATGCCCTCGCGCATGAGCTCGCCGCCCGCGCCGTGGCGACCGCGGAGGAGTACCGCCTCGGCAAGCTGAAGACGGCCTTCTCACTCTGTCAGCGGGCGGCCGCGGAGATCGGCCTGCGGCGCTTTGCGAACGCGGCCCGGACGCTCGAGCAGATCGAGCGCCTCGGGATCGGGCACACGAGCATCCTCCTCTGGGAAAGCGCGAATCTGCGTCTGAAGCTTCTCCTCGCCAAGGGAGACCTCCGACGAGCGATCGAGTCGCCGGCGCTGCCGCCCGAGGGCGGAGGCACGAAGTCGTCCGTAGGCGAGCACGCCGGGCTCGTGGCCGTGGGCGCGGCCGCCCTCGGGGATCTCGACAGGGCGCGGGCCGAAGTGCGACGCGCGCGTGAAGAAACACGATCGGTCGAGGCGCGCTTCTACTCGAGGTTTGCCGAGGCGCTGATGGAGAGAGGGTCTGTCGTGGAGGCGAGGCGGGCCCTCGCCGAGGCCGCAGACGCCCAGATTCTCGACGCCTTCGTGATCGCCTATCGCGCCCAGCCCCGCCTGGCCGGGTCTCTCGCCGCCGATCCGGCCAGCCTTCCGCTCATTCGGGCGGTCCTCCCGGCTGCGAACGACGTCGCGCTCGCGCGGCGCCTGGACATCGAGCTTGGGCCCGGGCCGACCCCGCCCGGTCTCGAGGAGCTGACGGCGCGTGAGAACGAGGTGCTCGGGCTCATGGCCGAGGGCCTCGGGAACGCCGAGATCTCGCGTCGCCTCTTCATCAGCGAGAAGACGACGAAGGTGCACGTCCATCACATCTTCCGCAAGCTCGGCGTGACGACCCGCGTGCAGGCCGTGCTCGCTCAGCGAGGGCATGAAGAGGATGAACGAGGCATCCGGAGCTCTGACCCCGCGCCGCAAAGCCGAAACGACGCGGGGTCAGACCTGTCTCGCTAGTTCTGCGCCAGCGACCGCCAGGTGAGGAAGCTCGGCTTCCGGCACCAGCGCATCAAACACCGAGTCGTCCGTAGCAGCCCGACCGAGTTGTTGAAGTCCGTGAACGCGCTCTCGGGCGCGTCGCGAATGTTGAAGTAGATGGAGTAGCGCACGAACGGCAGTGTGCGCATGTAGTTGTGCTCGCGGGCGATGAGCTGCGCCTGCCGCAGTTCCGTGTACCGGCAAACCCGCCTGCCGTTGAGGAAGTTGCGGCTCGGGAAGCTCCATTCGGTCGCCCAGATCCTCAGGCCCCGTCGCCCCGTCACTTCGTTGTTCACCTGCCGCAGCTCACGCATCCCAGGCGTGTCGCGCATGAGCGGATCGTCGCCGGCCGGAAGGCAGAACGACTTGAACACGTACGGGTGAAAGCCGACGAAGCTCGGTGAGCAGCTTCCGATCCCCGCGCTGAACGCCCTGGCGACATACTCGCTCGCGTCCCACTCGCGGATGCCGAGCCCGTCCCGCCACGTACCTCGCCGGGCCGTGACCCCGCCGATCCCGACGAGAGCCCCCGGGATCGCTGCTCTGGCGGCGGTCGCCGCGCGACAGAAGAGGTCCTGTAGAGCGCCGGGTTAGGATCGGTCGCGCCCGAGGGATCCCAGAACGGCCTCGAGTTCTGCTCGTTCCAGATCTCGAGCGCGTAGACGTCATTCCGATACCGGTCGGCGAGCGCGTGGATGAAGCGGTCCCAGTAACCGTGCCAGGGCTCGTCGGGATACCCGAACTTGCGGAACTTCCGGCTCGGTTCGTCCGGGATCCGGCGGTGCGCGAATCGAGCCCAGTTGGGGGACCCGGTAGGAGTGAGGACGAGCGTGAACCTGCGGTTTCGACCGGCAGCGACGACCCGGTCAAGATCGCCCCATTGCCACTGAGCAGGCGGCGCGTCCTTGAGGTGCTCGGGCTGCACGTCCCACCAGTTCACGTTCAGTCGGTGTAGGCGTGAACGTGTGTACGCCATCTCGTTGAACGACGTCGTCAGGTCCGCGTCGCTCCAACCGACCTGCTGCGCCGAGTTGAAGCCGCGAGCATGCGCCGCGATCGGCGGAACTGCCGTGGCCTCGCTACACGCGACAAGAGCGGCGGGACCGTGTCCACCCCTCCGCTCAGGTCGGACGGGCCTCGACGCCGTCCACGTAGAGCGCATCGCCGGCCGAAGCGTCGGCGGGGGAATCGTCCGGGAAGGCTGCCCCTGTCCCCTCGGCATCAACCGACACGGGGAAGGCATCAGTCGAGAAGACCTCCCCGGCGGAAAGCTCTTCGAGCTCGGAGGACCCGAGAAGCGGATCCTCGAGCGCAAACGGGTCGATCGCCGTCTCGGCTGTCGAGAGCGGGACGTTGTGCGGATCGCTGAGCTCAGCCGCGTCGCACGCGACGTCGACGGCGGCCGCAGCGGCCGGGAACGTGAGGAACGCTCCGATCACTATCGCGACGAAACCGCCTCGCACGTCGCGAGCGCGGGGTCTCCTGGGGTTCGTGAGCATGACCATCTCCTCCCTTGGACGACGAAGTCATGCTCGGGCCGCGACACGCGCGCGTCCATAGGTCGGTGGGCGTATTTGTCGGGCCTAGGACCCCGGACCTACCCTTCGCGCGGACGCCGACGCGCATTTAGGATCGCTCGAAGGCCCGGCCGCTCTCGCGAGTCAGCGCGAGACCGCAGCCGCGAGCGGTGTCCCGGCGACGCGCTCCGGAATGGTCTCGAGCGCCTCGACCGGCTCGGCGCTGTAGACGAAGCGGAGGTAGCGCTCGGCGACCTCTCCGCCCCAGCCGACCATTCCCGTCGCCGCGATCGACGCCTGCTCGAGGAGGATCCTCGAGGCCTCCGGCGGCGAGAAACCGAGCGACGCGACGTCGAGCAGCATCGACCAGCCGCCGCCGGGGCGAACGAGCGGCCAGCCGGCGAGGCCTGCGAGCATCACGTCCCGGCGGCGCTCGAGCTCGGCCACGCACTCGGCGACGTGGCCCTGGTCGCCGCGCAGAACGGCGGCCGCCGCGCTCCGCGCGATGTTCACCGGCGTGGTCGTGTTGTAGACGTGCACCCAGCGGACGTCCTCGACCAGCTCGGCCGGGCCCGCGACCCAGCCGACGCGCCAGCCGATCATCCGGTGCTCCTTCGACATCGAGCCGACGACGAGCGTGCGCTCGGCCATGCCTTCGAACGCGAGCGGGTGGACGAGCGGGCGGCCGTCGAAGAGGAGCCGCTCCATCGCCGCGTCGTAGACGAGCACGAGGTCGTGCTCGCGGCAGAGGTCGCACGCGACCTGCCAGTCCTCCTCGGTGAAGGTGCCGCCGGAGGGCATGGACGGGCTCATGAGCACCATCGCGGTCGTGCGCTCGCGCACGGCGGCGGCGAGAGCGTCCCGGTCGAGGCGCCGCTCGCCGTCGCGCACGAGGAACGGGACGAAGGCCGGGATCCCACCGGCCAGGTGGACGCGGTTGACGATGCCGGCGTAGGTCGGGTCCGTGACGACGACCTCGTCGCCGGGGTCGACCGTGGCGAGCAGCGAGTCGAGAAGCCCTTCCATGCCGCCGACCGTCACGACGATCTCGCGCTCCGGGTCGTAGCGGTGGCCGGTGCGCGCAGCCGTGAACTCCGAGATCGCCTCGCGAAGCTCGAGACCGCCCTGGAACGGGAGCCAGCTGTTCGCGCCCGGCGTCTCGAGGGCGACGGCGGTCTCGCGGACGGCCTCGGGAGGCAGGGGCAGGTCGGTGTCGAGGTTCTCCATGCGGAGAACCGGCCGGTCCGGGTGGGCCGGGGGTGCCCGGTCCGCGTCGGAGGCGACCCGGTCGATCCCGAAGCCGCGCACCGCGTCCATGCGCGTGGCCCGCTTCACCGGCCAAGGTTCTCATACGCGCCACTGCCCTCGATAGGCTCACCTCCGTGAAGGTCGGGATCGTCGTCCCCTTCTCCTGGTCCTTCTGGGGCGGTGTGCCGGAGCACGCCGATCACCAGGCCCGGGCGCTCTTCGACCTCGGGCACGAGGCCCGGGTCGTGATCGGGCACGATCCGCCCGGACGTCTGACCCGGATGCTGCACCCGCGGAAGGGGCGGCACGAGCGGCCGCCCGAGTACGTGATCCCGGTCGGCCGGTCGGTGATCGTGCCGGCGAACGGCTCGCTCTCGAACATCATCCTGACCCCACGCTCGATGCGCCGGATCTCGCGTGCCTTCGAGCAGGAGCGGTTCGACGTCGTCCACGTGCACGAGCCGCTCGCGCCGATCATCTCGGCCTACGCGCTGACGCGGGCCGAGTGCCCGATCGTCTCGACCTCCCACAGCTCGGGCGAGGCGCTGCGGTGGTACCCGATGGCGCGGGTGGCGTGGGGCTTTCTCGCCGAGCGGATCGACCACAAGCTCGCAGTGTCGGAGCGCGCCCGCGAGACGGCGCTCCCGTACCTGGGCGATCCGATCGAGGTTCTCTCGAACGGAGTCGTCATCCCGCCCGACGCGGACGCGGGGACCCGTCTGCCTCACGTCGTCTTCATCGGGCGCAACGAGCCGCGGAAGGGCCTGTCGGTCCTCCTGCGTGCCTGGCCCGAGGTGGCGCGCCGGACGGGCGCGCGCCTCCGGCTGGTCGGGGCGGACCCGCTCTCCGTCCGCTGGATGATGCGGCGCGGCGGGTTCTCCGGCGAGCACGTCGACCTCCTCGGGTCGATCCCGGAGGAGGCTCTGACCGAGGAGCTCCTGCAGGCGAGCGCGCTCGTCGCGCCGTCGATCGGCCGCGAGAGCTTCGGCATGGTGCTCACCCGCGCCTTCGGCTGCGCCACGCCCGTCGTCGCGTCGGACATCGAGGGGTACCGCGACGTCGTCACGCCGGAGGCGGGCGTGCTCGTCCCGCCGGGCGACCCCGCCGTCCTCGCCGAGGCGCTCGTGGAGCTGCTCGAGGACGAGACCGCGCGCCGTAGGCTCGGGGAGGCCGGGCGGCGCATCTCCGAGGAGCGCTACAGCTGGGAGCGGATCGCGGCCCGCCTGGTCGAGATCTACGGCGGGCTCATGGACGCTCCGGCGCGCGCGCGCGAGGCCGCATGAGCCGGCTGCGGCTGCCGCACTCGCGCCTGGCGGCGCTCCCTCCTCGTCGTCGCGGTGCTCGTCGCGGCGGTGGCCCTCGTCGTCTGGCGCGCGCATCTCGACATCGTGGCCGACGCCTTCCGCTTCGTCGACTGGAAGTGGGTCGTCGCCGCCGTCCTCCTGAACTTCGCCTCGATCGTCGTGCGCTCGATGGCCTGGAAGGTCACCGTCGACCAGGCGGTGCCGCCGCCTCATCCCAGGCAGCGAAGCGTCTTCGCCGCATTCTGCGTCGGCCTCCTCGGGAACGCGGTGCTCCCGGCCGGGTCGGCGAGTTCGCACGCGTGATGGTGTTGACGCGGCGGATGCGACGCCGGCCGGGGACGTGGGCGACCGTGTTCGGAACGGTCTTTGCCTACCGGCTGTTCGACTTCGCGGTCGCGATCGCGCTCGTCGTCTACGTTGCGTACACCGCGCGGATTCCCGAGTGGGCGCGGCCTGCCCTCGCCATCGTCATCGGCGTGGGGGTCGGCGTCTCGATCGCGGCGCTCGTCATCGCGCGGCGCGAGCCCGCCGGCGCACCCGAGCACGCGAGGAGCCGGATCCGGCGCGTGCTCCGCATGGCCTGGTACGGCCTCGCGGTGCTGAAGCGCCCGGCACCGGCCGTGATCGCGCTCCTGCTCCAGGTCTGCGGCTGGACGATGCAGCTCTTCGCCGTCTGGGCCACGTTCCAGGCCTTCGGCATCCACGAGGGGATCGCGGTTGCGGCGCTCGTCCTCGTGATCATGAACCTCGTCGGCGTCTTTCCGCTGTGGCCGGGCAACGTGGGCCTCCTCCAGGTCGCGATCGCGCTCTCGCTCCTCCCGTACGGAGTCGGCTACGCCCGCGGGATCGCCTTCGGCATCGGCCTCCAGGCGATCGAGGCATCGGTCGGCGTTGCGCTCGGGCTCCTCTTCCTCGCCCGCGAGGGCTTCACGTTCGCGATGCTCAGGCGGATGCCGGAGATGACCGACGTCGACATGGACGAGCGCGTCGAGCGCATCGCCTAGTGACCAGGGCCCTCTGCTGCCCTGACAGCCTCAAAGGATCGCTCTCGGCGCGCGACGCGGCCGCCGCCCTCGCGGCAGGCTTTCGGCGGCAGGGCGCCGAGGCGGTCGAGCTTCCTCTCGCCGACGGGGGCGAGGGGACGGCCGAAGCCCTCGCGGTCTCGCTCGGAGGCGAGTGGCGCGCGGCGGAGGTTTCGGATCCGTTCGGGCGGCAGGTCTCGGCGCGGTTCCTGCTCCTTCCCGACGGCGGCGCGCTCGTCGAGTCGGCCGAGGCGATCGGCCTCGGGCGCGTCGCGGCGGGCGAGCGCGACCCGCTCCGCGCATCGAGCCGGGGCCTGGGCGAGCTCGTCCTCGCGGCCGTCGACGCCGGCGCCCGCAGCCTGATCGTCGCGCTCGGCGGAAGCGCGACGGTCGACGGCGGAGCCGGCCTGCGGGAGGTCGTGGACACCCTTTCGGTGCCGGCGACTGCCGCCTGCGACGTCCGCTCCCCGCTCCTCGGCCCGCGCGGCGCGGCGCGGCTCTTCGGGCCGCAGAAAGGCGCGAGCCCGGCCCAGGTCGAGGAGCTCGAGAAGCGCCTCGCCGCCATGCCGGAGCTCGCCCCGTATGCGGATCTCCCGGGCGCCGGCGCGGCGGGCGGCCTCGGCGCCGCCTTCGCGGCGCTCGGCGCCGAGCTTCGCCCCGGCGCGGAGCTCGTCCTCGAGGCGGTCGGGTTCGACGCAGCGCTCGCGCAGGCAGACCTCGCCGTGACGGGCGAGGGGAGGGTGGACGCGTCCTCGCTCGAGGGGAAGGTGCCGGCGGCCGTCGCCGCTCGCTGCAGCCGCGCAGGCGTCGAGTGTGTCGTCTTCGGCGGGCGGGTCGAGGCCGGTGCCGGCGAGGCGCTCGCAGAGCTCGGCGCGACGAGGGTCGTCGAGCTCGGCGGCGGGCCGCAACGGGCGCGTGAAGACTCACCGCCCTCGCGGCCTCATTCGTGCCGGGTAGCCGGTAGTGATGATTCCTAATCCAGCACCCCCGGCTGGGGCCTGCGCGCGGCGCATCGCGGCCGCCGCGAGCGGCGTCAAGGCCACCAGCCTTGCCACCGCTCGCGTCGACCCCGCTGCTTGGCGCAGTCCCTCCCCGAGAGCACCGGGATTAGGAATCAATCATCTAGATCCCCTGGTGGCGGATCGCTTCTTCGTCGCGCCGTGTCTCGGCGGACGTCTCCACCTGCTCGGGAGACTGGTTCGCGTCGCTCACGTCGTCCGCCGCGGACATCCCCGTCTCGCCCGGCTTCGCGTCGACCCGCTCCTCCTGCGTGTCGCGCGGCTTTCCCCTGATCCTGTCCAGGAAGCTCATGTGCTTGGGATGCCCCGTCGGCGCCGGGCGGAAACGCGCCTTCGGCGTCGGCGGTGGCGGTGCGACCCCGCCGCACGCAGAATGCCCGCGTGGCTTCGGCGCTTCCCCAGGACGCCCGCGGTCTCGGCAGCGAGCGCCTGCGCTTTCTGGCGGAGACGACGGAGATCCTCGCCAGCTCACTCGACTACGAGTCGACCGTGGGCAGCGTCGCCCGGCGCGCGATCCCGACGCTCGCGGACTGGTGCATCGTGGACGAGCTTCTCGACGACCGGGAGATGAGCCGGGTCGCCGTCGCCGCGGCGCGGCCCGAGAAGCTTCGCGTCCTCGAGACGCTCCGCCGGGAGTATCCGCCGACCTGGGACTCCCCCCAGCCGGCCGCGCGGGCGCTTCGGTCCGGCGAGACGACGGTCTTCGAAGAGCTCGACGCGCGGTTGCTGCGCTCGACCGTCAAGGACGACCGGCACTTCGAGCTCATCGCGGAGCTCGAGCCACATTCGACCGTTGCGATCCCGCTGATCGTGCGCGACGAGACGGTGGGCGCGATCACCTTCTCGTTCGGCGAGTCCCGTCGTCGCTACGGGCTGGCCGACATCGAATTCGCCGAGCAGGTTGCCGACCGCATGGCGCTCGCGATCGACCGGGCGCGCCTGTACCGACGCGAGCAGAAGGCGCGCCTCGCGGCGGAGGAGGCCCAGAGGCGCCTCGAGTTCCTCGCCGAGACGAGCGCGGTCCTCTCCTCGTCGCTCGACTACGACACGACGCTCGAGCAGCTCGCGCATCTCGCCGTGCCGGTTCTCGCGGACGGATGCGTGCGTGGACGTCCTCGGCGAGGACCGGGAGGTTCGGCAGGTGGCCGTCGCCCACGTGGACGAGGAGATGGAGTCGCTCGTCCGCGACCTCGAAGCGAGGTATCCGACCGACGAGGCGGATCCGCAGAGCCCCGTCGGACGCGCGCTGCGCGAGGCGCACCCGGTCATCCTCCGCGCCGGCGTCGATCTCCCCGCGATCGCCCGGGACGAGGCGCACCTGGAAGGCCTGCGCCGGCTCGGGCTCGTCTCGGCGATGATCGTGCCGCTCGTCGCCCGCGGCCAGGCGCTCGGCGCGATCACCTTCCTCTCGACCTCGTCCGAGCGGGTCTACGACGACTCCGACCTCGCCCTCGCCGAGCAGCTCGCCGCCCGGGCCGCGATCGCCGTCGACAACGCGAGGCTCTTCCGAGAGGCGGAGGGGCGCGCCCAGTCCGCGCGCGCGCTTGCGACCGTCGGAGACGGGGTCGTCCTGCTCGACGCCCGGGACATCGTCCGTCTGTGGAATCCGGCGGCGGAGCGGATCACGGGGCTGAAGGCTGACGACGTCGTCGGCCGCCCGGCCGAGGAGGCGATCCCCGGCTGGACTGTAGTGCGCCGGGTCGTGCCGGTCGCCGAGGCGGCCGCCCCCGCGCCCCGCGCACGGACCGTGCCGCTCGAGGGCGTCCGGGGAGAGCTCTGGCTCTCGTTCTCCGGTGTCGGCTTCGGCGAGGGAACGGTCTACACGTTCCGCGATCTCACCGAGGAACGCCGCCTCGACGAGCTCAAGGCGGACTTCGTGGCGACCGCCTCGCACGAGCTTCGGACGCCGGTGGCCGCCGTGTACGGCGCGGCGATGACGCTTCTCCGCCGCGATCTCCGCCTCGACGAGGATCGACGCGCGCAGCTCCTCGCGGTCGTCGCCGGCGAGTCGGAGCGTCTCACACGAATCGTGGACGACATCCTCTGGGCGAGCCGTGTGGACTCGGGAGCGATGGGCATCGAAATCGCGCCGTTCGATGCCAGGGACTCGGCCCGGCGGGTCTTCGAGGCGGCCCAGGCTCACCTGCCCCCGGGAATCGACCTCGCCTTCGTCTGCCCGCCCGAGCTGCCGTCGGTCGCGGCCGACGAGGGGAAGCTGAGCCAGGTCATCTCGAACCTGGTGGAGAACGCGGTCAAGTACTCACCGGACGGCGGGCGGGTCGAGCTCCGGCTCGAGCCGCTGGACCGGAGCCTCGTCGTCTCGGTCGAGGACGAGGGCCTCGGCATCCCCGCCTCCGAGCAGGCGCGCGTCTTCGAGAAGTTCTACCGGCTCGACCCGAACCTCACCCGCGGCGTGGGGGGCACGGGCCTCGGTCTCTACATCTGCCGTGAGCTCGTGCAACGGATGCACGGCCGGATCTGGGTCGAGTCGCGCGAAGGGGTCGGCTCGATCTTCTCCGTCGAGCTCCCGCTCGCCGAGCGGACGTCGGCGGCCGCCGACGTTCCCGGCTGAGCCACGTTTTCACGGCCCGCCGTCCGGGTACCACTCGATCTGCCCAGGGATTGGGCTCAAAGGGAGAGAAAGGGGAACCCGTGTACATCGGCATCGGAACGATTCTTCTCATCATTCTGATCATCCTGCTGATCGCGTTCGTCTTCTAGGCGCGAGACGCGGGAGGAACGCGAAAAGGGCGGCCCGTCGGCCGCCCTTTGTCGTGCCAAATGCCTGCGCCTAGTACGGCGGGGGCCGGTTGTACGGATCGTCACGGACGACCGTCTCGCGGCGCCAGCCGCCGAAGCCGCCCCAGCTCTGCCAGAAGATCATGGAGAGCAGGAGCCCGGCGGCGCCGACGACGACGAGGATCACTCCGACCATGTTCAGGTCGATCCCCTGCGTCTCCACGCTGACTGCGAGCCAGAGAATCAGGCCCACTGCGATCAGGAAAAAGCTCACGCCGATTCCCACGGTTTCCTCCTTTGCCATCCCCGGAGGGGGTGTTGCTCCAGGGTGAGGGGTACCCTCCCGGGCGCCCTTCCACACGGGGGATCTGTCAGGAGGCGCCGGAGGCCTGAGCGTGCCGGAGCCGCCGGGCGAGGTTCTGGAGGAGCTTCCAGGCGATTTCGGGGTGCTCCTCGACGAACGGGCGGAACTCCCAGGGGGTCAGGAAGTAGGAGTGGACGTCCGTCGCGGCTACGACCGAGGCGGAGCGGACGCCCTCGTCCACGGCGGCCATCTCGCCGAAGTAGTCCCCCGGCCCGAGCGTGGCCTTCGTCTCGCCGCCGACGCTCACGTTCGCGTTGCCCTCGCCGATGACGAAGAAGCTCGTCCCGCTCGCGCCTTCCTCGACGATCGTCTCTCCCTCGGCGTGGGCCCGCTCCTGGAAGTGATCGGCGAGCCGAGTGAGCTCGGAGTTCGTCCAGGCCTTCGAGGAGAGGCACCTTGCGGAGGACGTCGACGGGAGCGCGCGCCACGGGCGCGGATGATACTCGGGGGAGGGTTCGCGCGGCGCGCCGCCGAACTCAAGGACGTGGCAACCGAGGCCGCCGTCCGTGGGTCGATCGACCCCGAGATCTCCTGGACCGAACGCGAGCTGCCGGAGCGCGAGCGCACGAAGCACGTCCACCGGCTGCACCCGTACCTGGGGAAGTTCGTGCCGCAGCTCGCGGAGACGTTCCTGCGCCGGTACGCCGAGCCGGGCCGGCTCGTGTGGGATCCGTTCGCGGGCTCGGGCACGACGCTCGTGGAGGCGAACGCGCTCGGGATACGCGCGAGCCGGCTGCGACCTCTCGGCGTTCAACTGCCTGCTCACGCGCGTGAAGACGGCGGCATACGATCCGCCCGAGCTCGCTTCGGGACGTCGTGCGGCTCTCGGCGCCCGCCGCGCCGGTGTCCGAGACGCTCTCGGACGGCCTGCCGTACCTCGAGCGCTGGTTCGCGCCGGAGGCCGTCGCCGAGCTCCTCGCCTTCCGCAGCCGGATCGACGGCACCGCCTACCCCGAGCTCTGGCGCCTCGTCCTCTCGCGTGCGGCCCGCTCGGCCCGGCTTGCCCGCCACGACGACCTCGACTTCCCGCGGGAGCCGGTCCGCGGCGAGTACTTCTGCCACAAGCACCGCCGCGTCTGCCGCCCCGTCGCGGAGGCCGACAAGTTCCTCCGGCGCTACGTTCGCGACGCCGCCCGCCGCGTTCGCGAGTTCGACGAGCTCCGCACGGACGCGGCCGTGACCGTCCTCCACGGCGATGCGCGGCTCGTCGACCCACCCGGGCCGGTCGACCTCGTCTTCACCTCGCCTCCGTACCCGGGGCTCATCGACTACCACGAGCAGCACGCCTACGCGTTCGAGCTGCTCGGCCTGCCGCGACGAGACGACGACGAGATCGGGCGCGGCGTGTCGGGGTACTGCGAGGACGTCGCCGCCGTCCTTCGGCGGGCGCGGCGGGCGCTTCGCCGCTCGGGGCGCGTCGTGATCGTCGTGAACGACTCGCGCGGCCTCTACGACGGGATCCTGCGCTGCCGCCGGGCTCCGCCTCGAGGAGCGGCTCCTCCGCCATGTGAACCGCCGCACGGGGCGGCGGGCGGGGGAGTACTACGAAGAGGTTCTCGTCGCGACCCCCTGAACGCCGGGGCGCACGAGCGGATGCCCGCCGGGGATCCGCGTCGGCGTGATCCCTTCGGCGGCGAACCCGGCGGCCGCAACCAGCGCGCGCGTGTCGCGGTCGAGGTGGCAGTTTCCCGCGATCCGGCGGTGAAGCGGAGTCAGGCGCTCGCTGCCAGCGCTCCGTCCTTCCTTCGCCGCGCACGTGCTCGAGGAGCACGAGCCGCCCGCCGGGGCGGAGCACGCGCCGGATCTCGGCGAGCACGCGGGCCGGGTCGGTCACGGAGCAGAGGACGAAGGTGCGAGACCACGGCGTCGAAGCTCGCGTCCGGGAAAGGCAGCGACTCCGCGCGGCCGTCCACCACCTCGACCGGTACCGCAGCATCGCCGATCTTGGCCGGCAGGCGGCGGCGCATGCCCGGGTCGGGCTCGAGGGCCACGACCCGCCCGGCGTCCCGGTAGTGCGCGAGGTTCGCGCCGGTCCCGGCTCCGATCTCGAGGACGTCGCCGGAAACCGTCGCCAGGAGCTCGCGGCGGCGGGCACCGAGGTCGCCCTGCTCTGCACGGCGCCCCAGGAAGTCGTAGAGCGCGCCGTTCACGCCTGCGGGGGCTGCGTCGCCTCGGCGCGCTTCCCGAGATCCTCGATCTTGCCCCGCGCCGCGTCGAGCCTGGCGACGCAGAGCCGGTAGAGCTCCTCGCCGCGCTCCCAGAGCGCGAGCGCCTCCTCGAGGCTCGGCCTTGCCGCTCTCCAGCTCGGCGACGATGCGCTCGAGCTCGAGCCGTGCCTCCTCGAAGCTCAGGCGGGGCTCGGACTCGGTGCTCACCGGGTTTCCTCGACGCGGGCGCCGAACCCGCCCTCGGCGAGCTCGACGTCGACGAGCTGCTCCCGGAGCGAGCCCGGCTGCGGCGCGCACGACGCCGTCCTCGGTCCGGACGATCGCGTAGCCGCGGGCGAGCGTGGCGCGCGGGGAGAGCGTGCGGAGCCGGCCGCCGAGCGCCTCGACGGAGGCCCGCTTCCCTTCGACGAGGAGCGCGGGCGCCCGCGTCAGCCGCAGCCGGTCCGTCTCCAGGCGCTCGCGGGCCCGCTCGTAGGTGCGCGTCCCTTCCCGTGCCAGGGCGCCGTGCAGCTGCTCGAGGCGCTCGCGGGAGCGCGAGTAGGCGCGGGCGCCCTCGCGTCCGAGCGCGGTGTGGAGGGCCGCGAGCCGGGCACGCAGCTCGCCCTCGTCGGGGACGACCAGCCGCGCGGCGGCCGTCGGCGTCGAGGCGCGCGCGTCGGCTGCGAGGTCGCAGAGCGGCGTGTCCTGCTCGTGGCCCACCGCTGTCACGACCGGCACGGGACACGCCGCGACCGCGCGTACGACCTGCTCGTGCGAGAAGGGCAGGAGATCCTCGAAGCTCCCGCCGCCGCGGGCGAGGACGACGACGTCGATCCCGGGCTCGCGCGCGAGCGCGGCGAGGCCCGCGGCGATCGCGCGCGGCGCCCCCGGCCCCTGCACGGCGGCCTCGGCGACGAGGACGCGCGCGGCGGGGAAGCGGGCGGTCGACGGCGGTGACGAAGTCACGCTTGGCCGCCGCCTCGGCCCCGGTCAGGAGCCCGATCCGCCGCGGGTACGCCGGGAGCGCGCGCTTCCGCGCCGGCGTCGAAGAGGCCCTCGGCCGCGAGCTTGCGCTTGAGCCGCTCGATCCCCGCGAGGAGGGCGCCGAGCCCGACCGGCTCGAGCGAGAGCGCGCGCAGGCGAAAGACGCCCGCGGGCCGCGAAGAGCTCCGGCCGGCCGAAGACGTGGACCGAGCGCCGTCGGCGAGCTCGAGCCGCAGCGCGTCGAAGCCCGCCCGCGGCATCGACACGGGGAGGCACGACCCGTCGGCCGGATCCTTGAGCGTGAAGAAGACGCTCTGCCAGCCCGCCTGGCGCCGGAGCTCCGTCACCTCGCCCTCGACCCAGACGGTCGGTAGCCGCTCGAGCCAGGAGGCGACGCCGCGGTTGAACGCGGAGACGGAGTAGACCTTGCGATCGCCGTGCAGGACGGGCTCGGGCTTCACGACGACCAATCTAGTGGGCGGACAATCCAGTGGGCGCCGCAAGAAATCAGGAGCGGAGGCGTCTGATCCTGTGAGGCGTCTCCGAGCGCCTCGCGCTTGCCTGCGACATATGCGCGTCCACGTCAATCATCCTGGCTCTGCCCGCGCCCTCGTGCGCTTCTACCGGACGCGGGGCTACCTGTCCGTCGAGCGGTCGCTCGGCGTCGTCGAGGCGATCCCGATCTCCTCCGCGGGCGAGGCGGCCGACCGCGCGCGCTTGCTGGCCGACCTCGACGCGTGGCTTGCCGACAACCCGGACGTCAAGCCGCTCGAACGGCCCGAGCGTCCTGCAGACGGCTAGAGCAGGATCTCGGCCGCGAGCTCCGGGCGGCAGCCCCGGCCCGTTACGAGTGTGACGGCCTCGTGCAGGTCGGCGGCGCTCTGCGCGATTCGCTCGGCGAGCGGCAGGGGGTAGCCGGCCTCCATGAGGACGTGGAGACGCCAGCTCTCCACCTTCGCCCGCTCGTCGCGTTCGAGGCCGATGGTGGTGACGTCCTCCATTAGCTCTTCCATAGCGCAGTTCGTTCGTCTTTTCCAGGACGTTCCCTCCCCGGAAAGGTTGGAAGCCACCACTGTTAATTCTGTGTTAGCCGACGCGGCGCGACGGCTCGACCTCGGCCGCGCGGACCGAGCGCTCGAGCTGCTCGAGCCGGGTCGCCATCTCGGTCTCGATCTGCAGCTCGAAGGCGGCGATCCGGCTTTGCGCCCTCTGATGCGCCTCGGCGAGGCTGGTCGGTCACCTGCGCGAGCCGCTCGGCCGCGACCTCGTGCTGCACCTCCGCGGCGCGCGTGATGTCGCCGATTCGCCGCTCGAGCTGCCCGGCGGCCTCGTAGGCGGCCTTGTTGATCCGGTCGGAGATCTCCTTCTCGGCCTGTCGGGCGAATTGCTCCATCTGCTTGTCCAGCTCGTTCGACAGGCGCTGCGCCGACTTCTCGCGGGACTGCTTGATCTGCGTGTCGAAGCGACGCTCCGCGTCCTCCGACAGCCGTCCGGCCGCACGGTCGAGCGAGCGGCTCGAGATTCTCCTGCTGCCGCCGCTCGACCTCGGCGAACGACGACGTGATCCGGGCGACTGCCTCCGACTCCTCGCGCTCGACGTGCTCGCGGAGATCCCGCTCCTGCTCGCGCAGGCGGGCCGAGATCGCGGCCAGGGCGCGCCGCCGCTCGTCCGCGTGCACCTCGATCTCCGACCCTCCCTTCCTCGAGCACCTCGCGCCCCACCTGCTGGAGCTCGCTGCGAAGCTTCGCGAGCGCGGCCTGCTGCTCCTCGGTCGACCGTGCGCAGGTAGTCGGAGTCCGCCGCGAGCCTCGCCTCGTAGGCCTTGATCGCCTCGCTCTGGCGCTTGCCCGAGCTCGTGTCAGGCGCGTCTCGAGGGCGCGCTGGCCCCGGTCGAGGTCGGCCGCCCACGCCGCCAGGCGCTGCTCGAGCTGCTCCTGCACCTGCTCGACCGACCTGGCGAGCTCGGCCCGCGCACGGTCGGCCTGCCGTGCGACGGCGTCGCGGCGTTCCAGCGTCAGCTTCCTCTCCTGTTGGCCGAGGAGGTGGCTGGCGTTCGCGCGCTCGCGCGAGAGCACGCGCTCGAGCTCCTGCGCCCGTTTGCGGGCGTGGGCGTCGAGCGTGTCCCGGATGTGCTGTTCGCCCGCGCGGAGAACCTCGTCCTGCGCGCGAATCCGGCCCTGTGCGCGGGCCAGTCCGGCGAGCGCGAGAACGGCGATCGCGGCAGCCGCGAGTCCTCCGGCGGCAAGGGCGATCCATGCCCCGTCGGCGAAGTCCTCGATCAGGTCGATGCCGAGAGCCGCCAGCGCAGCGAGCGCCGCGACGCCGAGGACTCCGGCCAGGATCGTGAGCGGGCGCGGAAGTGCTCTTCCGGCCAGGAGGAGGACGAAGGAGACGGCGACGGCGACGACGCCGGCGAGGAAGGCCGCGAGAAAGGCGATCTCCATCGCGGCCATGGTACGGCCTACGTGGAGGCCTCTTCCTCGCGGGCCGCTCGGGATCGGTCGAGCGCCGCCTTGGCGATCCGCCCGGCGAGCTCGTCCGACGGGTCGCCGGCGCCGCCGCCCGTATACGTCATGACGGCGGCGACGATCGCGCCGTTCCGCCCGTAGACGATCCCCGCGTCGTGGCGCCCATCCGAGATCCAGCCGGCCTTGTGCGGCACGAGGACGTTCGGCCCGACGTAGCGGTCGAGCTTCCCCGTGTCGTCCGAGTGGGCCAGGATCCAGAGGAGGAAGCGGGCGTCCGCGGCCGTGAAGTCGCCGCCGAGTCGCAACAGCGGCCCGCCGCCGTTCGCCGCCTGGTGGACGAACGTGTGCAGCTGCGCCAGGTCCCAGGCAGACGTGTACTTCCCCTCGAAGGAAGGCTGGCTCTCGACGGTGAGCGGAATGGGCGAGCCGGCGCCGGCGACCAGGAACCCGCCGTAGAGGTGCGAGTCCTCGAGGTCGAGCGCGGCCAGCGTCTCGTTCACCTGGGCGGCGCCTCCCTCGCCGGAGCCGCCGATCCATTCGAGGAGCTCGTTCGCGGCCACGTTGTCCGAGACGACGAGCATCGAATCGAGCAGCGAGTCGAGCGACGGAGCCCGGCGGCGGCCGCTCCTCGAGGGTGCGCAGCACCTCGATCGCGATCGCGCAGCTTGGCCGTCGACGCGGCCGGGAAGCGCGCGCGCGCGTTCCAGGCTGCCCCGGCGCCCGTGCTGCAGATTCCTGACGTAGACCGCCGAGACGCCCGGGAAGTCGTTGACGAGGCGCTTGACCGCTCGCGCGAGCGCCGCGTCCTCGTGCGGCCGGGCGGAGCCGGGCGCGTCCGCCGCGCGGCAGCCCGAGCACCGGCGCCACCGTCGGTCGCCGCGCTGTTGCCGAGCGCGTCCTCCGCGACCACGCGCACGAGCGAGTCGCGCGGCGGCAGGGGAACCCTGAGCTCGAAGCGCGCCGCGCGCACGCGCGCCGTCGCCGGCCTCGTCGCCGTTCACGTAGACGACGACCCGGTGGGTGCCGGGCCCGACGCGGCCGGCGATCCGCCCGAAGGAGATCTCCCGCGGGCCGGGCGCGGCGAGGACGGGCCGGTCCACATGGGCCGGCATCTCGACATCGAGGGAAAACGCCATCAGTGCATGATGACGAGCGCGACCGCGAGTGCAACGGTCGAGGCGGCGAGCAGGCGGAGCGCGCGCTCCTCTGCTCCGATGAGGGTCTCGACCGTCACCGCCTCCGCGGTCCCGTCGCTCCGCTCGATCGTGCCGCTGACATCCGCGACGCGCCGGCGCACGTCGCGGACCTGGGTCGAGAGTCGGCGCTGGGCCAGGCTGAGCGCGAAGGCGAACGCGGCGGCGGCGACCGCGGCCCACGAGATCCGCTCCGCGGTGGCGAAGTAGCCGGTCAGCACCGGGAACGCGCCCCAGGCGAGCGCGAACTGCAGGTCCCCGTGGAAGCGTCCGCCTGCGAGCTCCACGTTGTAGGCGACGACGGCGAACGCCCCGACGCCGACGAAGAGCGCAGAGCCACGGGCTCCACGCGTCACCGCGCCGTACACCCCGACCGCCACCGCGCCGCCGAGCGACGCCGCGGCGAGCGCGACGAGCGTCCGATCGGGAATCGCCGTCCGAAGCGGACGCCCCTGGAGCTCGTCGAGGGCGTGCGCGCGCGATGCCGACGGCGAGGAAGAAGGCGGCGAGAGCGGGCAGGAGCCGGCCGGCGTCGAGCTCCGGTGCGAGGGCCGCTCCGATCACGACGTAGCTCAGGTGCCAGGCCGTGTACGGCGGGTGGAGGAGGGTCACGTAGTCGCGCCAGCCGCCGGGAGCGAGCGCGTAGAACGCCGGCCGTGGCGCCTCAGCCGTCACGGGTTCCCCAGACGACGACCCCGCCGCCGAGGCTCAGCGTGCGGGCGCGCACGTCGCTCGACACCCGGCCGCGCGCCAGTCGGCGAGCTGGCGCTCGAGCGGGTAGCGCGCGTAGAAGGCGGGATGCTCGTCCGCAGGAAGCGGCCGACCTCACGCCAGCCCGGGCGAGACGAGCGCGCCGAGTGCGGGGAGCCCGACGCCGACGTAGAGCGCGCCAGAGCGCGCGGGCCGCCGCGTTCCCCGGCACGGCGAACTCGAGCGCGGCCATCGCGCCCGCCCGGCCGGACGACGCGGACGAGCTCCCGGAGGGTCGCCGCCGGATCCTCGACGTAGCGGAGCAGGTAGCCGAAGGTGAGCGGCGTCGAACTCGCCGTCCGCGAACGGCGAGCTCCTCGGCCCGTCCGTGCTGGAGCCGAACACGGTCCGCGAGCCCCGCCGGGCGACACGCCGCCGGCCCTCCGCCACCATCTCGGCGCTCTGGTCGAGCCCGACCACGGAGCAGCGTAGCGGCGCACGAGCTCGAGGCGCGACCGCGCCGGTTCCGCAGGCGACGTCGAGGACGGTGTCGCCGGGCTGCGCCTCGACGCGCGAGACGAGGAACCGTCGCCAGCGCGAGTCCTGGCCGAACGAGAGGAGGAATGCGTAGCGATCGTAGGTCGCCGCGAGCGGCGCGAACAGGCGCAGGGCGAGCGCGTTCGCGGCTCTCGGTCACGCGGCTATTGTTGCTCGCGTGGGCGCTCGGTGAGGACATCGCGCGCAGCGCGGGGCGCGGCGGGGCAGTTCGCGGGCCCGGACGAGGAGCTCGTCGGCGTCGTTCCGACCGAGCCCGGCGGACGGCGGTCTACGTCTGCGCCTTCGCCAACGGGCGACGAGGAGCGGTGGCTCGCTCTCGACGCCGACTGGGCGCCCGTCGTCGATCGCGGGCTCGTGCGCGACGCCGTCTCGATGGCCGCGATGTGCGAGCTCGCCGAGGAGAGCGCGGGCGGAGGCGATGTCGGGGAGCTTCGCGCGCAGCTCGTCGAGCTTCGCCTGACCGAGAACCCCGAAGGGATCGAGGCCGCCGAGGTTGCGGCCGCCGAGCTCCAGGACGCGTCTGCGCCCCGCTCGCCGCGGGTCGCGAGCGTCGAGTACCTCGACACGGTCGGCGCTCGCCGCCGCTCGGCTCGAGCAGGCCCTCGGCGGTCACGGGTCGCCGTTCGCAGAGGCGATGCAGGTCGGCGTCGGCGCGGCCGAGGAGCTCGCGACTCAGGTCGAGCGCGCCTACAAGCTCGAGCTGGAAGAGGCCTGACGTGAGACGGCCGCACTCCGGACCCTGTGCCTCGCGCATACCCTCCCTGAGGGCACGCCCGTCCACGTCGAGCCTCGAAGGAGGATTCCATGGAAGGAAGCGGATTTCCGTTCGGAGGCGACCCGGACGACCTCATGCGGTCGCTGCGTGAGTTCGCCGAGCGGCAGACGGAGGCGGTGCAGGAGTCGCAGCGCGAGCAGTTCGCGACGCTCACGCTGAACACGGCGGTGGAGCTGACAGCGTCGGCGCTCTCGCAGATCCAGACGCAGGGCTCGCCGGACGAGCAGGCGATGGCGCTCCGCGACGCGATGCGCGTCCTCTTCCCCGAGGCGGTGGCGCTCGTGTCGCGCCGCGCGCCAGGGGTTCATGCGGGAGTCGCTCAGTCCAGCGGGTGACGCTCCTCGACCGCGCGCTCGTCCGCGTCCTGCCGGCGGTGCCGAGGCCGCGTCGTGAAGCGGCTCTCGGAGCGCTACATCGCCGGCCCGAGGCTCGAGGACGCCTGCCGGGTCGTCGAGGACCTGAACGAGCGCGGCCGGATGGCGACGATCGACGTCCTCGGCGAGGAGATCCACAACCGCCGGCGAGGCGCGCGCGCTCGTCGAGGAGTACGACGAGCGTCTTCGAGACGATCCGCGAGCAGGAGCTCGACGCGAACGTGAGCGTGAAGCCGACCGGCCTCGGCCTCAAGTTCGACCGCGATCTCTGCCCGCGAGAACCTCGCGGAGATCGTCCGCTGGGCCGAGGCGCGCGCGAGGCTTCGTGCGCATCGACATGGAGGACGCGTCGACGACCTCGGACACGCTCGCCGTCTACCGCGAGCTGCGGGCGGAGGGGCTCGAGCAGCGTGGGCGTCGTCCTCCAGTCGCGTCTTCGCCGCACGCTCGACGACATCGCGGCGCTCGCCGACCTGCGGCCGAGCGTGCGCATCTGCAAGGGCATCTACCTCGAGCCTGAGGAGATCGCCTACCAGGAGTTCGACGAGATCCGGGTCAACTTCGTGCGCGCGATGGAGGCGCTCGTCGAGGCGGGCAGCCACCTCGGCGATCGCGACCCACGACGAGTGGCTCGTCGACCAGGCGCTCGAGCTCGTCGAGCGGCGCGGCCTCGGCCCCGACGAGTACGAGTTCCAGATGCTCCTCGGCGTCCGCGAGGGTCTCGGCGGACAGGCTCGTCCGCGACGGCCACCGGCTGCGGATCTACGTCCCGTACGGCCGGCGCTGGTACGAGTACTCGATGCGCCGCCTGCAGGAGAACCCGAAGATCGCCGGCTACGTCGCGCGCGACACGCTCGCGCGCCTGCGCCCCGGCGGCAACGGCGCGGCCGCCGCCTAGTGGGGATCGAGCGCTAGCGCGACTGGAGGGCGTCGAGCGCGATCGCGAGCGCCACCGCCACGCGGCGGTCGAGGCGCCGGTCCGGGTCGCCGTGGAGGTCGAGCACGTACCGGTCGCGGAGGCCGACGGGCCGCCGGAACTCGCCGGCCACGCGGCCGTCGATCTCGATCGTGAAGTGGAAGAGGATGGGGATGAACTCGCCGTACGGGATGAGGTCGATGACCCGGCGAACGCCCGCGACCGCCGCGCTGCGCTCGTACGCCTTCCCGATCTCCTGCTCCTCTGGGTCGAGGATCCGCCAGGTAGAGCGGAGCAGCGAGGCTCCGAAGACCTTCTGCACCACGCCGATCCGCTGGTCCGGCGGCGCGAGGATGTCGTAGCGCCCGCGGAACTCGGTGATGCTCCGCGCCTTGATCCGGAAGAGCTCCTCCGTCTCGTCCTCGTGGGCGAAGAAGCGGATGTCCTCGCGGATCGCGAGCTTCTTCTGGCGGACGAAGGCGAGCTGCTCGCCGGGGCTCGCGCCGTCAGGCCCGAGCGTCGAGATCCGGTAGAGGTTCGCGATTGGCCGGATGAGTTGGTCGACGAAGAAGGCGTCGTGGGCGAAGCGCCCGTCGGCGGTCACGCGACCACCGAGTAGCCGCCGTCGACGATGACCGCCTGGCCGCGGATCATCTCGGCCTCCGGCGAGGCGAGGAAGGCCGAGACGTCGGCGACGTCGCGCGGCTCGACGAGGCGGCCCGCCGGGCGTGCGTTCGCGGAACCGCGCGAGCATCTCCTCCCGGTTGGGGAAGTGGTCGAGCGCGCTCGGTCTCGACGAGCCCCGCCGAGACGGCGTTCACCCGGATCCCCTGCGGCGCGAGCTCGACCGCGAGGTAGCGGACGAGCGACTCGAGCGCCGCCTTCGACGTGCCCACGAGCGCGTAGTTGTCGAGAACCCGGTCGCCGCCCAGGCTGGAGATCGCGACGATGGAGCTCCCCTCCGGCATCGAGGGCGTGGCGAGCCGCGCCAGCGTGAGGAGCGCGCGCGCGTTCGCGTTCAGCGTCCAGTCCCAGTGCTTCTCGGTCAGCTCGGCGAGCGGGCGAATGACCCCGGTCGCGGCGTTCGAGACGAGGACGTCGATCGGCCCGGCGCCCTCGACGACCGCGCGCGCCTTGTCCGGGTCGCCGAGGTTTCCGCGGAGCGTGACGGCCTCGGCGCCGAGCGCTCCGATCTCGGCCGCCGCCGCCTCGGCCGCGCGGTCGTTGCGGAGGTAGCTGACCGCGACCCGCGCCGCCCCGAGCTCGGCGAACCGGAGCGCGATCGCTTTTCCGATCCCCCGCGTCCCGCCCGTGACGAGGACGGACTTGCCCGCGAAGGTCATTCGGCGCGGCGTGCGGTGCCGACGCGGGCGCGTGGCTCGGCAGGCCGCTCCAGCCGGGCCGGCTCGCCGGCTCGAGCGGGCCCTCCTCTGCCTTCGACGACGCGTGGCCGAGGCGGTCGAGGAGCGCCATCTTCTCCTCCGCATACCGCCGCACCGGATGATCCGCGGGAAGGTCTTCGACGAGGCCCTGCACCCGCGCCCGGATCTGGTAGGCGAAATGCGGCGTCGCGGGCCCGACGAGGTAGTCGATGTCGTCGATCGTCGGCTCGGCCATCGGCGCGACTCTAGCATGATCGATTCCGCGCGGCGCGCGGCTATCGTCGGCCGCCGTGCGCCACCGGCTCCCCGCAGACGTCCTGCTCCTCATCGACGGTGCTCTTCTGGAGCTTCAACTTCACGGTGGTCAAGTACGCGCTCACGCACGGGTGGGAGCCGCTCTCCTACTCGTCGGTCCGCTTCGCGATCGGCGCGGCGCTCTTCTCCGGCTTCACGCTACGCGCGCGAGGGCAGCCTGCGCGTCCGCCGCTCCGACGTCGGGCTGCTCGTCGCGGCGGCGGCGCTCGGGATCTGGCTGAACCAGCTCACGTTCGCGTACTCGGTCAAGCTCACGACGGCGTCCACCGTCGCGCTCCTCTTCGGCACGCTCCCGATCTTCGTCGCGCTGATCTCCTGGGCGTTCGGGCTGGAGCGGCTCCGGCTGTCCCACTGGATCGCCACGGTGGTCTCGTTCTGCGGCGTCGCGCTCGTCGCGCTCGGGGCGAGCGGCGGGATCTCCGGCGACCTCGGCGGCGTCCTCCTCGGCATCGCCGCGGCCGCGACCTGGGCCGGCTACTCGGTGGTCGATGGGCCCGCTGATGCGGCGCTACTCGCCCTACCGGATCAGCGCGATCGTTCTGCTCGTCGGCTCGGTGCCGCTGTTCCTGTCCGCCGCGCACGCAGCTCGCCGACGCAGGACTGGGACGAGCTCGAGCGCGCTCGCCTGGGCGGCCTTCGTCTACAGCCTCTTCTTCTCGCTCGTCTTCACGAACATCATGTGGTTCACGGCGATCGACCGGGTAGGCGCGTCCCGCGCCTCGCTCTACGCGAACCTGCAGCCCTTCCTCGGCGCCGTGTTCGCGCTGATCGTGCTCTCCGAGGAGATGACGGCGCTCCAGGTCGTCGGCGGGCTCGTCATCGGCGCGGCCCTGCTCGCCCGCGCCGCGCGGCCTCCGGCGCGACCTGTGATGGGGCGGACCGTGGCTGCCGCCTCAGACACGGCGCCAGGCCGTCCGGCGCCCTTGCACAGGCGACCAGCCTGTGCTGCGGACGCCGGAACACCCTGGCTTGGTCTAAACGACCCCACGGCGCGCCAATTTCACATCAAGCCTCTAGACCCGCGCTCAAGCTGCGGCTATGAGCGCGAAGACCATCGTCGTCGACTTCGACGGCACGATCACCGAGCAGGACCTCCTCGACGAGATCGCCCAGACCTTCGGCGACGAGGCCGTCTACCGGGAGGTCGACGCCGGCGCTCGACGAGCGAACGATGACGCTGCACGACGTGATCCGGCGCGAGTTCGAGCCCGTCACGTGCGCCGCTCGACGAGGTCGTGGCGTGGGTGCTCGACCACGTGCGGATCCGGCCGGGATTTCCGTGAGCTCGTCGAGCTTGCCGGCTCGGAGCGCGGTGGCGGCTCGTCGTGGTCTCCTCGGGCTTCCGCGAGCTCATCGAGCCCGTGCTCGCGCGGGAGGGAGTGGGTGGCCTGCCGCTCGTCTCGAACTCGGTCGAGCCCGACCCCGCCGGCTGGCGGGTCCGCTTCCACGACGAGGCGGTGTGCGCGACCTGCGGCGAGGCGTGCAAGCTCGCGACGGTGCGCGGCGCTCGCGAACGGAGGCGAGGTCGTCTACATCGGCGACGGCTACTCCGACCGCTGCGCCGCCGAGCACGCAGACCAGCGTCTTCGCCCGGCGCGGGCTCGCGCGCTAGCTGGACGAGCGCGGCGTCCCGTACGAGCCCTTCGAGGACTTCTTCGACGTCGCTCGGTCCCTGGACGGCGCGCGTGCCTGACGACTCGACGCTCGAGCCGCTCGCCGGCCTCGACGCGCCGCCCGCCGCGACGGGCTCGAGCTCGACCCCGAGACGATGCGCGAGCTCGGCTACCGCGTCGTCGACCTGCTCGTGGAGCGGACGGCGAGCCTGGACGAAGTCGCGGGCCTGGCGCGGCGCGTCGCGGGCCGAGATGGAGTCGCGGCTCCGCGAGCCGCCGCCCGAACGGCCCGACCGGCTTCGAGGAGATCCTGCGACGGCTCGAGGCGGACGTCCTCCCGTTCACCGGCCAGCACGACCACCCGCGCTTCTTCGGCTACGTCCCGAGCTCTCCGACCTGGCCGGGGATCCTCGGCGACTTCCTCGCGAGCGGCGTCGAACATCTTCGCGGGCACCTGGCTCCAGTCGGCGGGGCCGAGCACGCTCGAGCTCGTCGTCATCGACTGGTTCCGGCAGTGGATCGGCTACGGCGGCCAGGCGTCCGGCATCCTCGTCACGGGCGGCTCGCTCGCGAACCTGACCGCGATCGCCTGCGCGCGGGACGCGAAGGCGGGCGGCCGCGGCGAGAGCGCCGTCGTGTACGTGACGCCGCAGGGCCACTCGTCGGTGACGCGCGCGCTGAACGTGCTCGGGTTCCGGGGCGACCAGGTGCGCTCGGTCGCCGGTCGACGACCACCACCGTCTCAGGCCGGATGCGCTCGCCGCTGCGATCGAGGCAGATGTTGCCGCCGGCCGCCGGCCCTTCCTCGTGGTCGCGAACGCGGGCGCGACGAACACCGGCGCGGTCGATCCGCTCGGGGATGTCGCGACGTCTGCGCGCGAGCAGGACGCCTGGCTCCACGTCGACGCGGCCTACGGCGGCTTCGCGGTGCTCACCGAGCGCGGCCGCGGCTGGCTCGCCGGGATCGACCAGGCCGACTCGGTCACGCTCGATCCGCACAAGTGGCTCTACCAGCCGTACGAATGCGGTTGCCTGCTCGTGCGCGAGGGCCCGCTGCTCTCGCGGCGTTCCACATCATGCCCGACTACCTCCAGGACACCGCCGTCGGCGGCGTCGAGGTGAACTTCGCCGACCGCGGCATCCAGCTCACGCGGTCGTCCCGGGCGCTCAAGCTCTGGCTGTCGCTCCAGTACTTCGGCGCCGACGCCTTCCGCGCCGCGATCGACCGGACGCTCGACCTCGCCGTGCTCGCCGACGAGCGGGTCGAGGCGTCGGCCGAGCTCGAGCTCGTCTCGCCGGCGACCCTCGGCATCGTGTGCTTCCGCCGCCACCCGCGCGGGATGGACGACGAGCGGTCGCTCGAGGCGCTGAACGCGGATCTCGACGGGCGCCTCGCGGCGAGCGGCGATCGGCATGGTCTCCTCGACGCGGGTCGGACGGCCGCTATGCGCTTCGCATCTGCGTCCTGAACCACCGCAGCGGCCCCGAGGACGTCGAGCGGGTGCTCGACTGGCTCGAGCGTGCGCCGGTCGACCCTGCGCAGCAGCCCTGATCGTCCCGATCCCACAGCCGTTCAGCTTCGAGCTCACGACGGAGCGCTTCCGCGCGTTCGGCCGTGACCCGGCGAACCTCTGGGAGGACGGTCGCCTGTACCGCGTCGTCGCGGGGCAGCGAGGTCGCCATCGGCCCCGCGGCCGGGAGGCGTGCGCGTCGATCCCGACGACCGTTTCGTCGCCGCGCCGGTTCAGCGTTTCCTCGGCGCCGGCTTCGACCTCGACGGGTTTCGCGCGCCTCGCGACGACCGACCCGGTGCTCGCGCGTCTCGCCGTCGACCTGCGCGGCCTCCGGCCCTCCCTCGTCCCCGATCCGTTCGAGGCGCTCGTCACCTCGATCACCGCACAGCAGGTCTCGCTCCACGCGGCGTTCGCGATCCGCGACGCGGTTCATCGAGCGCTTCGGCGACGCGGTACGGCCGCGCGTGGGCTTCCCCACCCGCGAACGCGTCGCCGGCGTGCCGCGCGGAGGAGCTCGTCGCGCTGGGCTTCTCGACGCGGAAGGCCGAGTACACGGCCGCCCTCGCCCGGGCGCCGATCGACCTCGATGCGCTTGCCGTGCTCGCGGACGACGAGGTGAAGCAGGAGCTGACGCGCTTCCCGGGCTCGGCGAGTGGACGGCGGACTGGTTCCTCGCGCGCCATCTGGGCCGACCCGACGCGTGGCCGGCCGGCGATCTCGGTCTCCGCAAGGCGGTCTCCGCCTTCTACTTCGAGGGCCGGGTCCTCTCCACGGAGGAGGTTCGCGCCTTCGGCGAGCGCTTCGCGGGACACCGGAACCTGGCCGCCCACTACCTCCTCGTCGGACTGAGAACCTAGGGTTATCGGCTGATGGCGTACGCGCACGCGCATCGAGGGCGAGCCGACCGAGGAGCGGCTGCGCGAGATCGTCGAGGCCGCCCACGACGCGGGCGAGGATCGACATCGTCATCGAGACGACCCACGAGGCGGGCGACGCCTGGATCCGCGCGGGGTTCAGCGAGACCGCGCGCATCCTCACGGCGCCGATCGAGGGCGTCGAGTCCCATCTCGGAGCGGAGCGCGAGCCGTCGTTCGGCTCCATCCACGTCCAGTCGGACGACGTCAACGCGATCGTGCGCGCCGTGCGCCAGTTCGTGCCGCGGCTCCCGGGGGGCTCGCGCGGGAGCGTCGTCCTCCCGCCGCAGCGACGGGTGGACGTCAGTCCACGACGAGCTCACCGACCGCGAGCCGGAGATGCTCCGCCGCCTCGCCCGCGAGCTCTCGGACCGCATGGGCGCCTTCGTCCTCGCGATCGGGGTGGAGGAGGGGAAGGTCGTCCGCTACGTCGCGCTCGAGCGCGGCCGGATCGTGGACGAGTACCTCTCCGTCCCCGAGTTCTACGGCCCGCTCCCGCCGGGCGAGGTGATCGCGCTCGGCGCGAACCCGCGGCTCATGGCCCGCATGACCGGCGCCGAGACGGAGGCCGTGCGAGAAGTGGCCCAGACCGGAAAGTCACCCGAGGCGCTGCCTCCGGCGCGCGAGCTGCTCGCGGGGATCGCCGGGGTCTTCTCTCTCCCGGGGGCCGGGTACGACTACGCGGCCGCGCGGGAGCGACCTGACGCGATCGACCTGCCGCGCCAGGGCTAGAGGCCTGATGCGAAATGGGCACGGCCTATTCCACATCAAGCCTCTAGCATCGGGGCGTGCTCACGCTCTTCGACGCCGCCCGCTGCCCCTACTGCGCCCGGGTTCGCATTGCCCTCGCCGAGAAGGGCGTCGCGTACGAGCCCGTCGAGATCGACCTCGACGACCGGCCCGCGTGGATCTACGACAAGAACTCGACCGGGCGCGTGCCCGTGCTCGAGGAGGACGCCATGGTGCTCCCCGAGTCCCGCGTGATCATGGAGTACCTCGAGGAGCGCTACCCGGAGCCGGCGCTGCTCCCGGCAGATCCCGCCGACCGCGCGCTCGTGCGTCTCGCCTTCGAGCGATTCGACGAGCTCTCGCGCCCGTACTACGACCTCAGGCGCGAGTCGGAAGGCGCGCGTGAGCGCCTCGACCGCGAGCTCGCGCGACTCGACGCGCGCCTCGCCGAGCGTCCCTACCTCGCCGGCGCCGCCTACTCCCTGGCGGACATCGCGTATGTGCCGTGGATCCTCCGGGCGGAGACGCGTCTCGGCGTCGATGTGCGGCGGCACGAGCATCTCGCCGCCTGGCTCGAGCGGCTGGCGGCCCGACCGGCCGTGGCGGAAGAGGTCGAGCTCGTCGCAGTCTGATGCGGGGGGACGCCGAAGCGCCGAGCCTCGCGGAGGCGCTCGCGGTGTGGGCGCTGCTCGGGTTCAGCCTGCTCGCGGTCCTCGTCACGTATAGCCGGCTCCCGCCTGCCGACCTCTGGAATGTCAGCGTGGACGGGATCGCGGGCGGGCTCGGGCGCGCGCTCGTCCTCCTGAACTTCCCGATCGCCCTCGTCGCGATCGCGCTCGCGGCGCTCGCGGCCGACCGGCTCGACACGCGGTGGGGAGACTGGCTCGCCGCCGCGGTGGTACCCCTCGCGTTCGTGACCGCCATCCCGGGCGTCGTCGAGGCCGGCGACCTGGACGCGAAGCTCGTCAACGTCGTGCCGGCGCTCGGCGTGCTGCTCGCGGTCGTCGTCACCGTCGGCGCGGTCGTGCGCCGCGGCGTCGGGCGCCCACCGCGTCGCGTTCCTTTCGACGGGGCTCGGATCGTGCTTGCGGTGATCCTCTTCGTCGTGGCCATCCCCTGGATCGGCGCGGAGCTCGGCTTCTACCTGACGCTCGGCGGGATCTTCGAGGCGGACCGGATCGTGCCGGAGCCGGGCCACCCGAATCTCGCCGCCGTCCACTTCGGCCACCACCACGGTACGGACGGCGTCGTCCTCTCGCTCACCGCTCTCGCGCTCACGCGCGAGCTGGGCCGGATCCGGCGGCCGCGCCTGCGGGTCGCGCTCACGGCCTACCTCGCGCTGATGCTCGTGTACGGCCTCGCCAATACGCTCGACGACTTCTGGCTCGAGCAGGTCGTGAAGCGAGGCGAATCCGACTTTGAGTTCCCGGGGATGCTCCACCCGACCATCGCGCCCGAGTGGCTCGCGATCCTCCTCGCGGCGGCGGGCGTCTACGCTCTGCTTCGCCGCTCCACCGCGCCCCGCCCCCTCACGTGAGCCGTCCACGCGTCTTCCTCCTCCACGCCTTCCCGCTCGACTGCCGGATGTGGGCGGAGACGAAGGAGGCGCTCGAGCGGGCCGGCTACCAGGTCACCGCACCGGACTTCCCCGGTCCCGAGGCCGAGGGAAGCCTCGGCGCGTGGGCCGATCGCGTCCTGCGCCAGACGGACGGCTCGTTCGTCCCGGTGGGGAGCTCGATGGGCGGCTACCTCGCCTTCGAGCTGTGGCGCCGGGCGCCGGGGCTCGTCGCCGCACTCGGGCTCGTCGGCACGCGTGCCGGGGCCGACACGCCCGAAGGCCGGGCCGGACGCGATGAGATGATCGAGCTCCTGCGCGATGTCGGGCCGCCGGCGCTCTGGGAGCGGCTCGAGGGCCGGCTGTTCTCGCCGGACGCGCCGGGCGCCGTGATCTCACACGCGCGGGAGATCGCGCTCGAGCAGGGGACGGAGCGGCTCGTTGGCGCCCTGGAGGCGATCCGCGACCGCACCGACTCCACGTCCGACCTGGCGGAGATCGAGGTGCCGACGCTCGTCCTGCACGGAACCGAGGACGCGCTCATCCCGTTTGCCGAGGCCGAGGCGACCGCCGCCGCCGTGCCGGGCGCACGCCTCATGCGGGTCGAGGGGGCCGGCCACCTCGTGCCGCTCGAGCGGCCGGGCGAGGTCAGCCGCGCGCTCCTCTCCTTCCTGGAGACTGCGACGTGACCGCCGACGAGCTGGCCCGCCGGCTCGAGGAGGGCAGCGTGACGCTCCTCGACGTGCGCTCGAGCGCGGAGTTCGACGGGGAGGCGGGGTACCCGTGCGACCCGCGGCAGGGCCACATTCCCGGCGCGATCAACGTCGACTGGTCCGAGCTCGCGGCGGGCGAGGACGTGCGGGCGCTGCTCGAGGAGCGGGGCGTCGAGCTCTCCCGGCCGATCGTCGCGTACTGCCACTCGGGCCAGCGCTCCGCCGTGGCGGCCGCGGCCATACGAGCGGCCGGCCTGGAGGCCGAGAACTACGAAGGCTCCTGGCACGAGTGGTCGCGTCGCTAGATGATCTAGGTCGGCGGCGGCAGCAGGACCACATGCACTTCGCCGGGCCCGTGCACGCCGACCGTCAGACGCTGCTCGATGTCGGCGCTTCGACTCGGCCCGCTCACGATCGCGAGCGCGCTCGGCAGGTCGGGGCCGACGGCGGCGAAGAGCTCCTCGAGCCCGGGCAGGATGCGATCCTCGCGCAGGCGCGTCACGTGGACGAACGGAAGGAGTGAGCGCGCGCGCGGCTCCTCCGGCGAGGCGGCGAGGACGACGCTGCCCGTGTCGGCGAGCCCGTAGACCGCTTCCGAGACCTCGGCGCCTTCGGGCTCGGGATACGTCCTCAGGTGGACGCCGAAGCCGGCGAGCTTTGCGTTGCGGACGAACTCCTCGACGAGCGCCGCGCTCACCGGTCGCGGAAGCGGCGCGGGGCGAGGCGCGGGAGCCCGCGGCCGGCCGTCCAGATGCGCCCCGGCCCGATCCGGCCGGCGAGGGATTGTCCCATCCGCGCGAGCCGCGTGGAGAGCCGGTAGCTCCAGGCCCTGGACCACGCGAGCGACCAGAGCGTGAACCCGAGCCGCTCGCGAAACGACACGACGCGCCCCTCGACCTGGTCCCGACGCAGCTCCAGCAGGAGCTCGTGCAGCGGGATCTTCACAGGGCACGCGGCCGTGCAGGCGCCGCAGAGCGACGAGGCGTGGGGAAGCTCGGGCGTCCGCTCGATGCCGGCCAGGAGCGGCGCGAGGACCGCTCCCATCGGGCCGGAGTAGGGCGACCCGTAGGCAGCGCCGCCGGCCTTCCGGTACACGGGGCACACGTTGAGGCAGGCGCCGCAGCGGATGCAGTTCAGCATCTCGCGGTAGCGAGACTCCCGGAGGCCGCGGCGGCCGTTGTCGACGAGCACGACGTGGAGCTCGTCGGGGCCGTCCGCCTCGCCGTCGCGACGGGGGCCGGAGATGAGCGTCGTGTACGTCGTGAGCCTCTGGCCGGTCGAGCTGCGGGCGAGGAGGCGGAGCAGGACGGAGAGCTCGGGGAGCGTCGGGACGACCCGCTCGACGCCCATGACCGCGACGTGGACCCGCGGCAGCGCGCTCACGAGCCGCCCGTTCCCCTCGTTCGTGACGAGGCAGATCGAGCCTGTCTCCGCAACCCCGAAGTTCACGCCCGTGATCCCGACGCCGGCGGTGCGGAAGACCTCGCGCAGCCGCCGGCGCGCAACCTGGGTAAGCGTCGCGAGATCGGCGGAAACCCGCTCGCCTTCCACGCGCGTGAAGAGGTCGGCCACCTCTTCGGCGGTCTTCTCGATCGCCGGCGCGACGATGTGCACCGGCACCTCGCCGCCGAGCTGGAGGATGTACTCGCCGAGATCGGTCTCCACCGCTTCGATGCCGGCGGCCTCCAGCGCCTCGTTCAGGCCGATCTCCTCGGTGGCCATGGACTTCGCCTTGGCGGCGCGCGTGGCGCCTGCATCCCGGCAGATTGCGACGACGGCGGCACAGGCCTCCTCGGCGGTGTCGCAGCGGTGGACGACGCCGCCGCGGGCCTCGAACGCGGCGACGAAGGCGTCCAGGTGACGGTCGAGCTCGTCGATCGTCCGCGTGCGGATCTCTCGCGCGCGCTCCCGCAGCGCCTCGACGTCGTCGAGCTCGGCCCACGCCGCGGCGCGCCGGGTGACGAGGCGGGCGGTGCCCTCGTCGAGCGCCCGCTGCGCGTGGTCGTCGGCGAGCTTCGCCGCCGCGGCGTCGCGAAACGCGCCGCGGCGGACGGCGAGACGCTGCGTCACGCGCTCGCGCGCTTCGGGGCGACGCCGGCCCGCTCCTCGGCGAACGCCAGGAAGCGGGAGACGAGCCCGCGGCCGAACCGGTTCCAGCGGTTGATCTCCGTGTCCAGCCGGGCCCTCTGTGCCACGGGATCGAATCCGATGCGAACCGCGTCCGGATCGTTCCCGTAGCTCGAGATCCAGGTCTCGACGATCTCCCGGGTCACCTCGGCGTGGAACTGCGTCCCCCAGGCGGAGTCGCCGACCCTGAAGGCCTGGAGGCAGACCGCGCTCGCGGCCAGCGGCGTCGCGCCGGGAGGCAGGTCGAACTGGTAGCTGTGCCACTCGTACGCCGCGAAGCGCGGCTGGAGCCCGCCGAAGAGCGGATCGTGCTCGGCCTCGGGGGTCAGGTCGACCTGGTACCAGCCGATCTCCGGCTCCGGCGCCCGGGACACCAGCCCTCCCGTCACCGAGGCGAGAAGCTGGCCGCCGAGGCAGATCCCGAGCAGCGGCACGCCGTGCTCGAGGGTGCGCGTGAGCGCGAGCTGCTCCTCCGCGATCCACGGGTGGCCGTCGATCTCGTGCACGTTCATCGCGCCCCCGAAGGCCATGACCGCGTCGTAGCGCTCGGGGTCGACGGGCGGCTCCCCGAAGGCGAAGCTCAGCTCGTCCAGCTCGTGGCCGCCCCGGCGCACGACCTCGCCGAAGACGGCGGAGCGCGCGTTGTCGCCGTGGATGATCGAGAGGACCCGCATGCTCGGAGCTTAGATGCTTAACCGGGGATTCCAATCCCCGGCCAAGCGTCTAGAAGGTCGAGGCGCGCTTGCGAAGCGCCGCCTGGAGCTCCGCGGCGGCGGGGCCGGGCTTTCCGAGGCCGACCGCGCGACCGTCGAGCTCGATCACCGGCATCACCTCGCGGACCGACGACGACGTGAAGGCCTCGTCGGCCGCGGCGAGGTGGTCGAGCGGGAAGACGCCCTCGCGGACGTCGTAGCCGAGCGCGGCGGCCTCCTCGATCAGGGTGGCCCGGGTGACGCCGGCGAGGATCCCGAGCTCGAGTGCGGGCGTGTAGAGGACGCGCTCGCGCTTCCACCAGACGTTCGTTACGGGCCCCTCGAGAACGGTTGCGTCCTGGGCGACGAAGACGGCGTCGTCGGCCCCGCGACGCCGCGCCTCGGCCTCGGCCGCCATGTTCACCGCGTAGCTCGTCGACTTCACGCCTCCGAGGAGCCAGGGAGCGAAGGTGCGGACGGCGGCGTCGAGGCCGAGCGGGAGCGAGATCAGCGAGGCGCCGCGGGCCCGCCGCTCGCTCGAGATCGGGTGGGATCGTCGAGACCAGCGCGAGCGCGCTCGGCTCGCCGCTCCCCTCGCGGCCGGCGGTCCAGTAGAGGCGGAGCGTCGCCTCCTCGGCCCCGGCCGCGTCCAGGGCATCGCCCGCAAGCTGCTCGCAGAGCCCGCGGTCGACCGCCGGCAGGGCCATGCGCGCGGCGGAGCCGGCGAGCCGGTCGAGATGTTCGTCCAGCTTGAACGGCCGGCCCCCGTAGACGCGGGTCGTCTCGAACGCGGCGCGGCCGCGGAGAAGCGCCTCGTCGTCGGCCTGCAGGACCGGCTCGCCGGGCGGGACGGCGCCGCGCCCCGGACGGCGACGGCGAGGAGCGTCACGCGTGCGACCGGGGCCTCAGCCGGAAGCCCGCTCCCGAGAGCGGCGAGGAGGGGCCGGGCCTTCACCCAGGACTCCTCGATCTCCTCCTCGGGGTCCGAGTCCCAGACGATGCCCCCGCCCACCCAGAGGTGGGCGCGCCCGTCGGCGACTGCGAAGGTGCGAATCGTGAGCGCGAGGTCGAGGTCGCCGTTCGGGTGGATGCGGCCGAGCGCTCCCATCGAGGCGCCGCGCCCGACGGGCTCGAGTGCCGCGATGTGATCGAGCGCGGAGATCTTCGGTGCGCCCGTGACCGAGCCGCCCGGGAAGGTCGCGTGCGAGGATCTCGACGAGGCCGGCGTCCCCGCGCAGCCGGCCCTCCACGGTGGAGACGAGGTGCGCGACCCCGGCCAGCCGCCGCTCGGCCATGAGCGTCGGCCAGCGCACCGAGCCCGGCTCGCAGACGCGCGAGAGGTCGTTCCGCTCGAGGTCGACGATCATGACGTGCTCGGCCGCATCCTTCTCGGCGTCCGCGAGGTCGTGCGCCTCGTCGAGCGGTCGCGTGCCCTTGATCGGAATCGTGCGGACGCGCCTCCCGCGGCGCGCGAGGAAGAGCTCCGGCGAGGCGGACACGATCGCCCAGCCGTCGCCGGCGAGCGGCGCCGGATGGAGCGGGCGCGAGGGGCGCGAGCCGCGCCGCGAGCCCGGCCGGGTCGCCCGGCGAACGGCGCCTAGAGGTGCTGCACGAGGTTCACCTGGTAGACGTCGCCGCGGGCTATCGCATCGCGCACGGACTCGATCGCCGCCGCGTAGCTCCGCGGGCGACCAGGCCGCTTCCCACTCGCCGATGCGTGAAATCGCCTGCGGGCGCGTGCGCGTGCGGGTCGCGGATCCGGCAGGCCGCGAGCGGCAGCCGGCACGGCTCGGGCGGGGCCGGAGCCGCCGTGCGGCGCAGCCGGTCCGAGATCCGGTAGGCGAGGAAGACGTCGGCGACGGTGTCGGGCAGGCGGCCGCCGAAGAACCCGGCGGCCTCGAGGTAGCCGGCCACCGCGGCGATCGGATCGGCGTCGTCCCACACCTCGAGCACGCCCCTACGCTACCGCCTGCGGTCCAGGGCCGCTCGTAGAATCGGCGGCGTGGACCCGAGGCCGATCGGGATCTTCGACTCCGGCGCCGGCGGGCTCACCGTCCTGCACGAGTGTCTCGTGACGATGCCGCACGAGGACTTCCTCTACCTCGGCGACAGCGCGCGCTGCCCCTACGGCCCGCGCCCGGCGGAGGAGATCCGCCGCTTCGCGCTCGAGATCGCCTCCTACCTCGAGCGCCAGGACGTGAAGCTCATCGTCGCCGCCTGCAACGCCGCCACCTCGGCCGCGCTGCCGCTCCTGCAGGAGCGGCTGACGATCCCCGTCGTGGGCGTGCTCGCTCCCGAGGCCCACGCGGCCGTGCAGGCCACGCGCAACCGGCGGATCGGCGTCCTCGCCACCGAGGCGACGGTGCGAAGCGGCCGCTACGCCGACATGATCCGGCGCTCGACGCGGGCGCCGAGGTCGTCTCCGTCGCCTGTCCGAGGCTCGTGCCGCTGATCGAGGCGGGAGGGCCGAACGGCGAGATCGTGACGCGGCCGTCCGCGAGTACGCGGCGCCGCTCAAGGAGGCCGGGGTGGACACGGTCGTCCTCGGCTGCACCCACTACCCGCTCGTCCGCCCGGTGTTCGAGCGCGTCTTCGGCCGCGCGACGACGCTCGTCTTCTCCGCCGACGAGACGGCGCGCGAGGTCGCCGAGACCCTCGAGCGCAAGGGCATCGCCAACGATCCCGGCGCGCGACGGCGACTGCACGTTCCTGACCACCGGCGCCGCCGGACGAGTTCGCCCGCCTCGGTGAGCGCTTCCTCCAGCTCCCGATCCCGCGCGGTCGAAGCAGGTCGCGGTGAGCGAGCTCGAGCTGCGGGCAGCGTGACGCGCGAGGGCCGGCGGGCGGACGAGCTGCGGCCCGTCGAGATCGTCCCCGGGCTTCCTCGATCAGGCGCACGGCTCGGCGCTCATCTCGCTCGGCCAGACGCGCGTCCTCTGCACGGCGACGGTCGAGGAGAGCGTCCCGCGCTGGATCGAGGGACGAGGCCGCGGCTGGCTCACGGCCGAGTACGGGATGCTCCCGGCCTCGGCCGGGCGTCGCGGATCCGGCGCGAGGCGAGCGAGGGACGCCAGAAGGGCCGCGACGATCGAGATCCAGCGGCTGATCGGCCGCTCGCTCCGGGCGGCCTACGACCTGAGGCGGCTCGGCGAGCGCACGGTCTGGCTCGACTGCGACGTCCTCCAGGCCGACGGCGGCACCCGCACGGCCGCGGTCACGGGCGCCTGGGTCGCGCTCGTCCTGGCGGCGCGGCGCGTCGGGCTTCAAGGAGCCGGACGAGCAGGTGGCGGCGGTCTCTCTCGGGATCGTGACGGCGAGCCGCTCCTCGACCTCGACTACGTCGAGGACTCCTCCGCGGAGGTGGACATGAACGTCGTCATGACCGCCGGCGGACGGCTCATCGACATCCAGGCGACCGCCGAGCGAGAGCCCTTCCCGAACGAGGTGCTCGACGATCTCGTCGCGCTCGGACGCGAAGGGCGTCGACGAGATGGCGGAGGCGCAGCGGCCGCGGTCGCGTGAACGTCGCCCCGGACATCTCGACGCTCGACATCCTCCTCCGGCTGCTCGTCGCCGCGGCGCTCTGCGGTGCGATCGGCGCTCGAGCGAGAGCTCCGCGAGCGCGCCGCGGGCCTGCGGACTCACATGCTCGTCGGCGTCGGCTCGGCGCTCTTCACGCTCGTCTCGGCGTACGCCTGGAACGACTTCATCTTCGACGCCGCTCGCGGGACGACCTTCGACCCGACGCGAATCGCGGCTCAGGTCGTGACCGGGATCGGCTTCCTCGGGGCGGGCGCGATCCTGCGGCAGGGACTCTCGATCCGTGGGCTCACGACGGCCGCCGGTCTCTGGGTCACCGCGGCGATCGGCATGGCGGCCGGAGCCGGGTTCTTCGCCGCGGCCGTCCTCACGACCGCGATCGTGCTGGTGGGTCTCGGGCCCGTTCCGCGGGCTCGAGCGGATGATCAACCGCGCCGGCGGCCAGTCCGGGGTCCTGGAGCTCGAGCTGCCCGGCGACCGCCCGGTCGGGCCCGGTCATCGAGGCGGTCAAGGCCAGCCGCGCGCGCCTCGGGAACCTCGAGTTCGAGGCGGAGCCCGATCTCCGCCGCCTGCGCCTCGAGGTCGACATCCCGATGAGGATGAGCGAGCGCGAGCTCGTGGAGACGCTCTCGCAGCGCGACGACGTCTCCGCCGCCCGATGGACGGACTGATGCTAGCTCGTTCTCGCGTCGCAGAACGCCCACAAGGCCCGGGAGCTCGAGGCGGCGCTCCCCGGCGCGCGGGTCGGTCTCCTCACCGGGGTCGAGTTCCCGGAGGAGACCGGCGCGACCTTCCTCGAGAACGCGCGGGCGAAGGCGGAGCTCGGCGCGCACCGGCCTGCCGCCCGGCGCCTGGGCGGCGGGAGAGGACTCCGGTCTCGAGGTCGAGGGGCTGGGCGGCCGCCCCGGAATCCGCTCGGCGCGCTACGCGGGCGACGAGGCGACGGACGAGCAGAACGTCGAGCGCCTCCTCGCCGAGCTCGAGGATGTGGAGGGCGAAGGGGCGGCGCGGCCGCTACGTCTGTGAGCTCGTGGCACTGTCTCCCGAGGGCGAGGAGATCCGCGGGAGCGGGACGCTCGAGGGCCGAATCGCGGACGCTCCGCGCGGCTCGAGCGGCTTCGGCTACGACCCCGTTTTCGTCCCCGAGGGCGAGACCGAGACGGTCGCGGAGCTCGGCGACGACTGGAAGCGCGAGCACAGCCACCGGGCCCGCGCTGCCCGGGCGCTTGCACTTGCGTTAGGTCGTACGCGCGAACCGTTGTAGATTTGCGCGGATGCTCTTCTCCGCAGGATACGAAGGTCGCGAGTCTCCGGCGTGCCCCGCTCTTCTCGGACCTCTCGAGGGACGAGCTCCAGCAGCTCGCCAAGGTGGCGGAGGACCTCGAGGTCGATGCCGGCAGGGTGCTCTGCCGCGAGGGCGAGCCCGCTCAGGAGTTCTTCGTGATCATCGAGGGCGAGACCGAGGTGACGAAGGACGGGCGCCACGTCGCGACGCTCAAGGACGGCGACTTCTTCGGCGAGGTCGCGCTGATCGAGGACATCCCGCGCACGGCGACGGTGACCGCGGCGACGCCGCTTCGGTTCTTCGTCCTCACCCGCCAGTCGTTCTGGGGCATGGTCGAGAGGATGCCCGAGGTGGAGCGCAAGGTGCTCCGCGCGCTCGCGAAGCGTGTGCTCGAGCTCGCCGGCGACGACGTCACCCTCACGCCCGCCCGCGACTAGGCCGAGCCCGGTCGTCTCCTCCTCCGGTCGCGCGCGTCCGCGTGCGAGGAACCAGTTCACCTCTGCTCCGAGGACGAGCACGTTCGCCATCAGGTAGATCCAGAGGAGCAGGAGCGCGAGGCCGCCGAAAGCCTGGAGCGCGACGAGGCCGCTCGTGGCACGCACGAAGAGCGGGAGGAGCTGGAAGCTCGCCTGGAGGATGACGGCGGCGAAGACCGCGCCCGGAAGCGTTTCCCGCCACCGGACGCGCTCGTTCAGGAGGAGCGTGTAGACGCTCCACACGAACCCGAAGGCAAGGGCCGTGGAGACTCCGATGCCGTACAGGTACGCGAGCGCTCCCCCGACGTACTCCGTCCCCCGCGCGAGGCGGATGCCGACCGAGCCGACGACGAGGGCGGCGAAAAGGACCGCGAGGCCCGCTGCGGTGAGGAGAAGCACCAGAAGCTTCTGGCGGATGAACGGCCGGTTCGGGAGCCCGTAGACGATGTTCAGCGCCGACTCGACGACGCTGAAGAACCCGAGCGCCCCCCAGATGAGCGCGATCCCGCCCACGATTCCGAGCTCCGTGGAGCTCTCCTGGATTCCTCGCACGACGTCGATCAGGCTGTCGACCGAGCTGGCCGGGAACGAGCGCCGCAGCTCCTCGATCAGGTAGCTCGACTCGTCCGGTTCCCCGGCGAGCCCCACGAGCGAGAGAGCGAGGAAAAGGAGCGGAACGAACGCAAGCAGTGCGAAGTAGGCGATCATCGCGGCCAGGTGCGTGCCCCGGTCCGCGAGGAACTTGTCGAGGACGGGGTACGGCCCGCGCATGCGTCGAGTCTATGAGGGGCCTGGGAAGGCGGTGCACCGTGGTAGGTTTGCCGGCCATGGACGCGGCGCACGCGCTGGCCGACCTCGTCGAGGTGTCCTCGCAGATCGAGGGCGCCGTCATGACCGACGCGAAGGGCGCGCCGGTCGCCTCGACCTTCGACGACGACAGGGCCAAGGCGGTCGCAGCCGCCGCGCACGGGCTCCTCGCGCAGGCGGCGGAGTCGAAGGCGGGGAGCGGAGCCGGGCTCTCGCACCTCGTTGCCGAGCTGCCGGACGGCGCCGTCTTCGTAGTCCGCGACGACGAGCGGGCGATCGCCGCCGTGACGGCGCCCGACCCGACGGTCGGGCTGATCGTCTACGACTTGAAGACGTGCCTTCGTCTCGCGTCCGAGGGCGACGATGCGAAGCCGACGCCGAAGGCGAAGGCGAAGCGGCCGGCAGCCGCGAAGAAGGCGCCCACGAGGGAGCAGCAGGCCGGCGCAGGCGCGCGCCCCGACCCGAAGAAGGCCGATGCGTAAGGTCGTCGGCCTCGGGGTGCTCGCCGCCGCGGCGGGACTGGCCTTCTGGCGAAGCCGCAGCGGGGGCTCGCGCGAGCACGTCGACCTGTATTTCGTGGACGGCTCGATGGTCTCGCTTCGCGACGACGCCGCAGATTCGGCCCAGCTCCTGGCCCGGGCGCGCGACGTCCTCGCGGCCTCGCGGTGACGGACGCCGAGCTCGCGCGGCTTCTCCGCGAGCGCGCGTACCTGGAGGGCGAGTTCGTCCTGCGGTCGGGCCGGCGGTCCCCCTACTACCTGGACAAGTACCGCTTCGAGACGCATCCACGGCTTCTCGCCGAGCTCGGAGCGCGGATCGCTTCACGGGCGGCCGAGGTGGAGTCGAAGCCGCCGGACTTGCTCGCGGGGCCCGAGCTCGGGGCGGTCGCGCTCGCTGCAGCCGCGTCGCTCGCGTCGGAGGCTCCCGTTCCTCATCGTCCGCAAGGAGGAGAAGGAGTACGGGACGGAACGCCGGATCGAGGGCGTCTACGAGCCGGGCCAGCGCGTCTGTCTCGTCGAGGACGTCGTGACGACCGGCGGGGCGGCCGTGAGCGCCGTCAAGGCCCTGCGGGAGGCCGGTCTCGAGTGTCGGAGCGCGGTCTGCGTGGTCGACCGCGAGGAGGGCGGAGCGGACGCCCTCGCGCGCCAGGCGGTCCGGCTCCACCCGCTCTTTCGCGCCGCCGACATCGTCTAGACACCCGAAGGGCGCGGAAACCCGCTTGGTTGCGTCCTTCCGACCCCCTTGTTACGGTTCCGCCGCAGTCGGGCCAAGCGATCAGGAGGAGAGGGCAGTGGCAAGCAAGCAAGAGTTCGTGGATCTCGTCTCGAGCAAGAGCGGATTGACGAAGCGCGACGCGGCCAGCGCCGTCGACGCCTTCCTCGACTCGGTCGAGGAGACCTTGAAGAAGCGGGGATTCCGTCTCGTTCACCGGGTTCGGCAAGTTCTCCCCCCAGCACCGGAACGAGCGCATGGGCGTCAATCCACGCACCGGCGAGAAAGTCACGATCGCGGCCGCCACGGTGCCGAAGTTCTCCGCGGGGAGCAAGCTGAAGGCCGCGCTCAAGAACACCTAGCTCGGCCCCCTCTCCGACCTCGCAGTGAGGGCCGCCTGCGGGCGGCCCTCACGTTTTCGCGGGCCCGCGCCGGGCCCGGAGGCGACGTCTCCGTCCGAACATACGTTCTACCATGGCCGCGTCGTGCAGCTTCGCCTGGACGCCGCAGACCGGCTCGTCGAGCTCGTCGAGGAGCGCCGCGGTCCCGTACCTGCGGCCGAGGCCGCGCGCTCGCTCTTCGCGCTCGCCCGCGCGCCGGCGGGGCTCGCCCGCACCCTCCTCGACGACGTCGTCGACACCGACGCCCGGCTCGCGTGGGCCGGCGCGTCGCTCGTCCTCGCCCGAGACGCGGCCGATGCGTTCCCCCTGGAGGCCGCAACCTTCGTCGTCGTCGACCTGGAGACGACGGGTCTCTCGGCGCGCACGTGCGAGATCTGTGAGATCGGCGCGGTCCGCGTGCGCGGCCTGGAGGCGGCCGGCACATTCGAGACGCTCGTCCGCCCGCGCCGGCCGCTCCCGCCGGCGGTCAGCGCCCTCACGGGGATCCGCGACGCCGAGCTCCGGCGCGCCCCGCCGCCGGACGTCGCGCTCAGGCGCTTCCTCGCGTTCGCAGGCGACTGCGTCCTGGTCGCGCACAACGCCCGCTTCGACGTCTCGTTCCTCGACGCGGCGGTCGACCGCATGCAGGGGCGCCGGCTCGCCGCACCCGTGCTCGACACGGTCGGTCTCGCGCGCGCGCTCCTCGGCGGCCGCGTTGCGCGCACGAGTCTCGCCTCGCTCTCACGGTTCTTCGGAACCGCCGCCCAGCCCTGTCACCGCGCCCTGCCGGACGCGCAGGCGACGGCGGAGATCCTCGTCGCGCTCGTATCCCTGGCGCAGGAGCGTGGCGCGCGCACGGTCGCCGACCTCCAGCGCCTCGCTGCGCCCCGTGCGCGCCGCGCCCACGACAAGCGCTCGCTCGTCTTCGGAGCGCCCTCGCGGCCCGGTGTCTACCTCTTCCGCGGCCGCGAGGATCACGTGCTCTACGTCGGCAAGGCGCGTGACCTCCGCGCCCGCCTGCGGTCGTACTTCGGCTCCGACCGCCAGCGACCCGCCGTCGAGGCGGCGCTCCACGCCGTCGAGCGGATCGAGTGGCGTGTGCTCGGCTCGGAGCTCGAGGCGGCGCTCGAAGAGCTGCGGCTCATCCGGGAGCTCAGACCGCCGGCGAACGCCCGCAGCGCGAGGCCCGACCGCTACCTCTACCTCGACGTGCGCGGCGACCGCGTTCGGGTGTGCCGCGATCCGACGCCGCTCGGCCCGATCAGGAGCCGCCGCCGCGCCGAGCTGGCGGCCCGGGCGCTCGCGGGCGCGTCCGAAGCCGAGCTCGCGGGCCTCCTCGGCGGTGCGCCGCTTCCGCGGGTCCGCCGCCGCCTCGGCCTGCTCGCCGAGGCGCTCCGGTACGAGGACGCCGCGCGGCTGCGCGACCGTCTGACCGCGCTCGAGCGCGTCGTCCACGAGCTCCGCCGCCTCGAACGGCTCCGCGCTGCGCAGGCCTGCCTGCTCGCACCCGACGTGGAGGACGGGCTTTCGCCGAGCCTTCTTCGTGACCGGCGGCCGCGTCGCCGCCGTCCGCCGCGTGCCGACGCACGCGGGCGCCGCCGTCGAGATCTCCGCGGGCGCGGCCGAGGCCCGTGCCGCCGCGGCCGCCGGCGTGACGCACGATCCGGACGCCGCCGACGAGCTTCTCCTCGTCGCCTCCTTCGTCCGCCGCCCGCCGCCCGAGGTCTCGGTGCTCCCGCTCGACGAGGCGGCGATCCTCGCCGAGTGCGCCCGGGCGAGCGCGATCGTCGCCTGACCGCCGTTCCGGCACGCGCTCTAAGCTCCGGGTATGGAGCAGGAGGTCGCAGCCGGGCCGCGCACCGCCGCCGGCGCGTTCGCCGATCGGGTCGCCGAGACGGTCGAGCGCAAGCGGAGCCAGCTCGTCCTCGGCCTCGACCCGCGCCCGGAGCTCCTTCCGCTCGAGCTTCGCGGCGCCGCCCACGCGAGCCGTGCCGCCGCCGCCGAGGCGTGTGCGCGGTTCTGCTGCGGGCTCGTCGACGCCGTCTCGCACTACGTCGTGGGCGCCAAGGTGCAGCTCGCGTTCTTCGAGGCGCTCGGCGCCGACGGCATCGCCGCGTTCGAGGACGTCTGCGGCTACGCCAGGCGCGCGGGCCTCCTCGTGATCGCCGACGGGAAGCGCGGCGACATCGGCTCGACCGCGCGCGCCTACGCGGAGGCCTACCTCGAGCCGCGCGAGGGCGCCCCGCCGCTGGTGGACGCCCTCACCGTGAACCCCTACCTCGGCACCGACTCCGTGGAGCCGCTTCTCGCCGCCTGCCGCCGGTCGGGCGCCGGGGTCTTCTGCCTCGTGAAGACGTCGAACGCCGGGAGCACGGACGTCCAGGAGCTCGCCCTCTCAGACGGACGGCGTGTCTGGCACCAGGTCGCCGAGCTCGTGGCCGACTGGGGCGAGGACCTCGTCGGCGAACGTGGGCTCTCGAGCGTCGGCGCCGTCGTCGGCGCGACCTACCCGCGCTCGGTGGCGGAAGCGCGCCGGATCATGCCGCAGGCGATCCTGCTCCTCCCCGGCGTCGGAGCCCAGGGCGCGACCCCGGCCGATGTCGCCCGCGCCTTCACGAGCGGCCCCGCGAGCGCGCTTGTCCCGGTCTCTCGCAGCGTCATCTACGCCTTTCGCGTCGAGGGCGCCGACTGGCGTAAGGCCGCCTCCGCCGAGGCGGCCCGCCTGCGGCGGGAGGTCTGGGGCGCCTCCGGATGGTGACCCGGGGCGACAAGGAACGCGACTCGAATCGGCTCGCGTGGGGCCCGCGCATCCTCGCTCCCCTCGCGTTCTTCGGGGCTGCGACGATCCTCGTTCTCGTCGTGAACAGCGCGATCACGGGCGAGACGGAGTCATCGTCGCCGACCAACCCTCCCCCGCCGGCTCCGGCCCAGACCGAGACTCTCGCGCCGACGACGGGCACGAATCCGGACGGGCCGGCCTCGCAGCGGCGCTTCTACCGCATCCGCGAGGGGGACACGCTCCTCTCGATCGCAGAGCGGTTCGACACGACCGTCGAGGAGCTCCAGGAGCTGAACCCCGGGATCGACGCGAACGCCCTCGCACCGGGGCGCCGCATCCGCGTGAACTAGCAGAGGGCCTGGCGGAACCCCGCTCAGTCTGGGTTTTGTCAGGCGCTCCTATACGCGGCGGGCGACTACGAGCCCGGCATCCCAGCCCGGAGCTCGCCCACGGGCGGGCGCCTGGATCGACCCCGCGTCGAGGCCGCTGCACGCGATCAGCCAGGAGATGAACGAGTTCGAGTTCCACATCTCGCCCGCCCGGAGCTCGTCGCGGCCCCAAACGGGGGTCGGAACGGAGGGCACGAGGCCGAGCACCCGTCTCGACACACGCGGATCGTCCGTGAGCCGCCGTGGACTCTCGACTGCTTCGGCTGCGTCCGGGATCACGCCGTCGCGCCAGCACCGCAGCTCGTACCGGAAGAGGGGGATGCGTCCCGCCCAGCGGCTACCGACCGCACCTTCGGCGACAACACCACGCTCCATGCCGTTGCGGAAGGGGATCGGCGCCTGCTCGATCACGAACCTTCCCTCCGGCACGCGCACCTCGAGAGCGGCGTGGTAGAGGTCGCAGGGCGTCCGCCGCCCGAGCCGTGCCGCCACGGCCTCGAAGACGCGCCCGTTCAGCCGCACCGAGTGGCCGCCCGCGCCGAGCGGGAGCCAGTAGAGGTCGACTCCGGACCCGGACGCTGCAGTCATGCCGCCATCCCAGGCAAGCGTCGGTCAGCCTCGGCCGGCTCGCATCGGCGATCGGACCGATCGGACCTGCGGCGAACTACTGCCGCCGGAGCTCGCTCAGGTGGTCGAGGCCGACCCCGAGTTGCGGTCGCGCGCGATCCGGCGGGCGACGTGGACTCCTGCGAGCGCCATCGTCATCAGCGGGTTCCCGAGCGAGCGCACGTGGAGGGCGCCCGCCTGGAGGTCTCGCTCGCGCCGCGGGCTGCGCAGGTTCTTCGGCGCGGTCCCGAACGACACGATCTGCTGACCTGAACGCGAAGCTCCACCCCAGAGGAACACGCGCGTCGGCCTGAGCTCGACGCCGCCCAGCGTGCCGAGCTGCACCTCGACCGAGCGCTCGACGCCGGTCCGCCGGGCCGGCTCGCGCGGGGCCTCCGCCGCCGTTCCGTCGCTTCGCTCGAGGCCCTCCACGACCCGATTGTAGTCACGGTGAGCCACGGGTAGCCTGTGATCTCGTGCGGCGACGCCTCTCGCTCGTCCTCGCCGTCTGCGCTGCGATCCTCGTTGTCGCGCCGGCCGCCTCGGCTCAGTCGCTGCCGACGGTCGACGCGCGCGCGTCTCTCGTCGCGAACGGGACGACCGGCGAGGTGATCTACGCAGACGGTGCCGAGGAGCGGCTCCCGATCGCGAGCATCACGAAGCTCATGACGGCGCTCGTGACGCTCGAGCACGCCCGTCCCGACGAGATCGTGCAAGTGGCGCCGGCTGTCCCCTCGGTCGGCGGGTCGACGATCTCCCTGCGAGCCGGCGAGCGGATCTCCGTGCGCGACCTCCTCGCCGCCGCGCTCATCCAGAGCGCGAACGACGCCGCCTACGCGCTCGCGGTGCACGTCGGGAACGGCAACGTCCAGCGCGTTCGTCCGGCTCATGAACGAGAAGGCGCGCGCGCTGGGCCTCGAGCAGACACGCGGTTCGTCCGTCCTGACGGCCTGGACGCGCAGGGGCACCTGTCCTCGGCCGAAGACGTCCTCACGCTCGCGCGCGCCGCGATGCAGCGACCGCTCATCCGGCAGCTCGTGCGGTCGCAGGGCGAGCCGATCGCCGGTGGTCGGGACCTCTTCACCTGGAACGACCTGCTGGGCGACGTTCCCGGCCTCATCGGCGTGAAGACCGGTCACACGAGCGACGCGGGCTGGTGCCAGGTCGCGGCGGTGCGGCGCGGAGGAGTCGACGGTCTACGCCGTCGTCCTGGGGAGCCCGGCTCGAGCCCGCCGGAACGCCGACCTCGCCGCGCTGCTCCGCTGGGGCCACAGCCGCTACGTGCGGACGACGGTCGTTGCCCCGGGTGCGGCCTACGCGACGGCCGAGATCCCCTACACCGATCGCCGGCTCGAGCTCGTGCCCTCGGAAGGCGCCGACGCGGTCGTCTTGCGCGGCCGTCCGCTCGTCGAGACCGTGGTCGCCCCGGCGGTTGTTGCGCTTCCGATCAGGCGAGGACAGGAGCTTGGTGAGGTGCGGATCGAGGAGGCCGGCCGCATCATCGCCAGGCGTCCGCTCGTCGCCGCCGAGGACGTCCGAGAAGCGAGTCTCGGGGCGAAGGCCGACTGGTACGCTGGGCAGGCGCTCGACGAGGCGCAGAGCATGGTGAGCGGCGTCTTCGGAGCGATTCTGTGATCGTCACCGTCACCCTCAACGCGGCCATGGATCGGACGCTGCTCGTTCCGAACTTCCAGCTCGGCCAGCGGCACCGGGCCACGCTCGGCATGGCGAGCGCGGGCGGCAAGGGCCTGAACGTCGGGCGGGCGCTCAGGCGCCTCGGCGTCCCGGTCGTCTGCACCGGTTTCGTGGGCGGACGGACAGGCATGCAGATCGCCGACGAGCTGACGAACGAAGGGATCCTGAACGACTTCGTCCGTATCCGCGCCGACTCGCGGACGTCGGTCGCGCTCCTCGATCCGATCTCCGATCAGTACACGGAGATCAACGAGTGGGGCCCCGAGGTGCGCGAGGACGAGCTCGAGGCGCTCCGCGAGAAGCTCGACGTACCTGACGCGGTCGGCCGAGTTCGTCGTCCTCGCCGGATCGCTACCCCGGGGCGTCGAGCCGGACTTCTACGCCGAGATGATCCGGGAGCTGAACCGGAGTCAGGTGCTGACCGTGCTCGACTCCGAGGGCGAGGCGCTTCGCCTCGGTGTCCAGGCGGAGCCGCACCTCGTCACGCCGAACGTCCGCGAGGCCGAGTCGCTCGTGGGCCACGAGTTCAACGACGAGGACGACCTCGCGACCGGTCTCGGCGAGGTCGCCGACCTGGGCGCGCGGAACGTCCTCATCACCCTCGAGACGGGGTGCTACGCGCTTGTCCGGGAGGAGCGGCAGGAGTATCGCGTGCGGGCGACGACTCCGAAGCTCGAGGCGGTGTCGACGATCGGCGCCGGCGACACCCTCCTCGCAGGGTTCCTCGCGGCGCGCGTGGAGGGGCAATCGGTCGAGGAGTCGGTGCGCTCGGGCGTCGCCGTCGGGGCCGCGTCGGTGCTCGAGCCCGGTCCCGGGAAGTTCGACCGCGAGGAAGTGGGCCGCGTGAGCGGTCTCGTCAGCGCTCGAGCCGCTCGAGCCGGTTCCGCAGGACGCCTGACGGCTCGTCGCGGGCCCGGGCGCGGCGGGCGGGCGGGGAAAACCTTGCACGAAGCCGTGACACTCGCGTGACACACCCGTGCGCCGGGTTTCGCTACCGTGAATCTGGGGACGCCGCGTCCCCCGGGGGGAGCCGTTCACGCGGAGGTCTCGGGGTGGTCCTGGGCCTCGTCGGCACCCCGGGGCCGTCGGCGAGGAGTGCTACGATCGCGCCGCATGAGAGTGCCGGCGGAAGCCTCCGTCTTTTCGCCCAGGCGAGTGGGTCAAGCCTGGGCTTCGTACTTCAAGGGGGACCGCTAGTGGACGTCGAGATCGGTCTCGGCAAGAAGGCCCGCCGGGCCTGGGGCTTCGACGACATCGCGATCGTCCCGAGCAGACGCACGCGTGACCCCGACGACGTCGACATCGGCTGGAAGCTCGCCGAGCAGCTTCTCGAGCTTCCGCTCCTGGCATCCGCGATGGACGGGGTCGTCTCTCCGGCGACCGCCGTCGCGGTCGGCCGGCTCGGCGGCCTCGGCGTCCTCAACCTCGAGGGCATCCAGACGCGCTACGTCAACGCGGACGAGCAGCTCGAGCGGATCGCGAAGCTCTCGCCCGCCGAGGCCACGCGCGGCATGCAGGAGATCTACGCGCGGCCGATCGAGCCCGAGCTGATCGGCCGGCGCGTCCGGGAGATCAAGGAGGGCGGTGTCCTCGCGGCAGCCGCGCTGACCCCGCAGCGCGTCCGCGACTACCTCCCGCTCGCCCTCGAGGCGGGGCTGGACATCCTCGTCATCCAGGGCACGGTCGTCTCGGCGGAGCACGTCTCCTCGAACGGGTCCGCGCTGAACCTGAAGGAGTTCATCGGCAAGCTCGACATCCCCGTGATCGTCGGCGGCTGCGCCTCGTACCACGGCGCGCTGCACCTGATGCGCACGGGCGCAGAGGGTGTGCTCGTCGGCGTCGGCCCGGGCGCCGCCTGCACGACGCGCGGCGTGCTCGGGGTCGGTGTGCCGCAGGCGACGGCGATCGCGGACGCCTCCGCCGCCCGCGCGCAGCACCTCCTCGACACGGGCCGGTACGTGAACGTGATCGCGGACGGCGGCATGCGGACCGGCGGCGACATCGCCAAGGCGATCGCCTGCGGCGCCGACGCGGTCATGGTCGGCTCGCCGCTCGCCCGGGCGTTCGAAGCGCCCGGACGCGGCTACCACTGGGGCATGGCGACGTTCCATCCGACCCTCCCGCGTGGGGCGCGCGTCAAGGTCGACCTCGGTCGCGTCGCTCGAGGAGATCCTCGTCGGGCCCGCACGAGAGAACGACGGGACGCTCAACCTCATGGGCGCCCTCCGGACCTCGATGGCGACGACGGGCTACGAGAACATCCACGACTTCCAGCGCGCCGAGGTGGCGCTCGCGCCGGCGATCAAGACCGAGGGCAAGTCTCTCCAGCAGGCCCAGCACATCGGGATGGCCGGTTGACGCCTGCCGCGGACGTCGTCCCGCTCCCCGATCCCAAGCCCGAAGAGCGTCCTGTTCTCGTCGTCGACCTCGGCGGCCAGTACTCCCAGCTGATCGCGCGCCGCGTCCGCGAGGCCCGCGTGTACTCGGAGCTCGTGCCGCACACGATCACGCGCGGCGGCTGCCGCCGCCCGCCGGCCGCTCGCGACTCGTCCTCTCCGGCGGGCCTGCTTCGGTTTACGCCGAGGGCGCGCCGCACGCCGACCCGGGCCTCTACGAGCTCGGCGTCCCCGTGCTCGGCATCTGCTACGGCATGCAGCTGATCGCGCTCGAGCGCGGGGGAGAGGTCGAGCGAACCGGCCGATCCGAGTTCGGCCGCACGGAGCTCGTCGCCGAGCGCGAGAGCGACCTCTTCGCCGGGCTGCCGGAGGAGCAGACCTGCTGGATGAGCCACCGCGACACGGTCGTTCAACCGCCCGCCGGCGCGCGCGTCGTCGCCGGTTCCCCGTCGGCGCCGATCGCGGCCTTCGAGGATCCGAAGCGCGGGCTCTACGGCGTCCAGTTCCACCCGGAGGTCGTGCACACGACGCACGGGCAGGACATCCTCAAGAACTTCCTGCTCCGCGTCGCCGACGCGCCGCCCGCCTGGACGGCTGCCGCCGTGATCGAGGAGGAGACTGCGCGCATACGCGCGCAGGTCGGCAACGAGCGCGTCCTCTGCGCCCTCTCGGGAGGCGTCGACTCGTCGGTCGCCGCGCTCCTTGCCTACAAGGCCGTGGGCGACCAGCTCACCTGCGTCTTCGTCGACCACGGGCTGCTCAGAAGGAACGAAGCCGAGCAGGTGATCGAGACCTTCGGCCGCCACTTCCACGTGCCGCTCGTCCACGTGGACGCGCGCGAGCGCTTCCTCGCCCGACTCGCGGGGGTGACCGACCCCGAGGAGAAGCGGCGCCGCGTCGGCGAGGAGTTCATCCGCGTCTTCGAGGAGGAGGGCGGACGGCTCGGGCGCGTCCGCTTCCTCGTCCAGGGAACGCTCTACTCGGACGTGATCGAGTCCGGCGGCACGGGCGAAGGCGTCGCCGCGACGATCAAGTCGCACCACAACGTCGGCGGCCTTCCCGAGGACATGGACGTCGACCTCGTCGAACCGCTGCGGATGCTCTTCAAGGACGAGGTTCGGCGCGTCGGCGAGGAGCTCGGCTTGCCCGAGGAGATCGTCTGGCGCCAGCCGTTCCCGGGCCCGGGCCTCGCCATCCGGATCATCGGCGACGTGACCGAGGAGCGGCTCGAGATCCTCCGCGAGGCCGACGCGATCGTCCAGGAGGAGATCCGCCGCGCCGGCCTTGCCCGCGAGCTCTGGCAGAGCTTCGCCGTGCTCCCCGCGATTCGATCGGTGGGCGTGCAGGGCGACGAGCGGACGTACGCATACCCGATCGTCATCCGCGCCGTCACGTCCGACGACGCGATGACGGCCGACTGGGCGCGGCTCCCGTACGACGTCCTCGAGGCGATCTCCGGCCGGATCATCAACGAGATCGTGGGCGTGAACCGCGTCGCCCTCGACCTCTCGTCGAAGCCGCCGGCGACGATCGAGTGGGAGTAGCGGGGCGCGGACGAGAGCTGTTCGCGTTACGTGACGAAACCGCCACACTCGTCACCCACGCACGCGTTTTTCGGCGATAGGCTGAAGCCGAGCAGGGGGCGGGTCGGGCCCGATATCAGACGCGCGCGCGAGTAACTCCGTGCGCGCCGATCGCTAGAGCGAGCGGATCGCCGCGAGGGTGCGCGCCACGTCGGCCGGGGTGTTGAGGATCCCGGGGCCGAGGCGGGCGTACGAGGGGTTGTACGGCGTCTGCGTGGCCACGATGCCCTTGGCTCGGAGCCGATGAACGACGGTGCCGGGGTCGAGCCCCTCGACCTGGAAGCAGACGAGGCCTGCCGAGACGGCCTGTGAGCGCGGGGTCACGAGCGTCACCTTCGGGATGCCCGCGAGCCCGTCCTTGAGCTGCGTGGCGAGCGCATGGATCCGCGCCTGAACGCGCGCCTTGCCGATCGCGAGATGCATGCGGAAGGCCGCCCCGAGCGCCCAGCGGTGCTCGAACGAGTGGTAGCCGCCGGGCGTCATCCGTGCCCCCGCCGTCCCGCCGCCGGAGAAGGACGGGATTGTCGGCGAGGCGGCCGCCCAAGCCTCGGCCCGGCCCCAGACGAGCCCGGTCCCGCGCGGGCCGAAGAGCCACTTGTGACAGCCGCTGACGAGGAAGTCGCAGCCGAGCCCGAGCCCGGTCGCATCCTCGGCTCCGAAGCCGTGCACGCCGTCGACGCAGAGGAGCGCTCGGTCCCCCGGCGCCCTCCCGGCGTTCGCGCCGGCGAGCGCGTCGGCGAGGCGGCGAACGGGCAGCTTCACCCCCGTGCTCGAGTGCACCCACGTGACGGCCACGACGCGCGTGCGCGCCGTCACACCGGCCATGAGCCGGTCGACGAGCTGCTGCTCCGAGACCTGCTCGCCGGGTTCGTAGAGGCTCACGCGGTTGAACGGCGCGCCGCTTCGCTGCGACTTCCACGCGAGCGCGGTGTGGGTGGCGGAGAAGTCGTGCGTGGTCGCGAGCAGCTCTTGACCCGGTCGGACGTCGAGTCCGGCGTAGAGCGTCCCGAGCCCCATCGTCGTCGAGTCAGTGAGGGCGATGTCGCCGGTCCCGACGGCGAGGTACGCGGCGGCCGCGCGCAGCACGATCGCCTCGTACGCCGCCCCCGGCCCCTGGAGGTAACGGACCGTGTCGCGGTCGAGATTCGTCCGGTGCTTCGCAATCGCGTCGCGCACCGCCTTCGGATGCGGGGCGAGAAGGAACGTCCCCATGTGCACGAGGTCGCGGCGGAGCTTGAACTGGGCGCGCACGCCCTTCCAGGTCTTGAGCGAGGGCGCAGCGACGGCGAGCGCCTCCTCCTCGTCCAGCGCCCAGGCGGGGACGGATGCGAGCGCGCCGGCGGCGAAGCCGAGCCCCGTCCTGACGAGGAAGTCACGGCGGTCGAACGTCATCACACGAAGCTAGCGCCCGTCGAGCGACAGTGGTGGGTAGAGGGCGCGAATGTCGTCGACGAACCCGGCGAGCCGCTCGGCGAGCTCCGGGCTCTCGAGCTCGAGCACGTTCTCCGCGTTGAGCTCGCCCGAGCGGGAGAGGTTGTAGCTCCCGACGAAGACGACGTCGTCCGCGATCGTCACCTTCGCGTGCATGAAGTCGTGCAGGCTGCCCTCGGGCCGCCAGGCGGTCGACGGCTTGCCGGTGAACCCGTCGGCGAGCCCGCGGCGCAGGAGCGGGAGCTTCCACGAGATGTTGCCGTTCTCGCCCCACTGGTAGACGACGCCGCGCATCTGGGTCTGGTCGACGACGCCGGCCAGGTCGATGCGATCTTCCGACGAGACCTGCGCGAGTGCGCCCAGCACCGGGCCCGTCGTGATCACGGGCGACGCGATGCGGATCCGCCGCTTCGCCCGGAAGATCGCACGGGCGATCCGCGCCGAGAGATCCTCCCCGTTCCCCGGCGTGAACCACGGCCGCACGGGCGTCGACCCGACGCCGAGCGTCCGCGGCTCCACGAACCCGCTCTGCTCGACCGCCTCGGTCTGCCAGAGCTGCTCGAAGTCCTCGGCGAAGGCCCGTGCCAGCTCCCCCGACCGGATCGTGACGACGACGTTCTCCTGGCGCGAGAAGGAATCGTCCGTCCAGTTCATTGAGCCGGTCCAGACGGTCTCGCCGTCCCTGACGACGTACTTGTGGTGCATGAGGTCGGGGACGCCCGCGATCGCCTTGTGTGCGACGCCGAGCGACGCAATCAGCTCGGCGTCCGGCTCGGGCGGCGGCGGAACCGGGATCGGATTGCGGTGGTCGACGTTGTACGCGATCCGCACCGTGACGCCGCGACGCGACGCCTCCTCGATCGCGGCGCCGATCACCGCGGCGGTCTCGGGTGCGAGGTGGAAGTCGTAGTGCGCGAGGTCGAGCGTTCGCTTCGCCTCGCCGAGGAAGCCGGCGATCGTCTCGGCCATCTCCGTCGCGCTCTGCCCGCCGTCCGTGAGGGTCCGCACCTCGATCATCGCTCAGCGCACGCTAAACCCTTGCAGTCCCTCGGGCTCCCCTTCATCCACGTCGACACGATCGACCTGCGCGCCCGGCGGCCCCTCCCGCATGAAGCGGACGAGCCGCTCGACTGCATCATCGTCGCCCTCGAACACAGTCTCGACGGTGCCCTCCCAGGTGTTTCGCACCCAGCCCGCGACTCCGTGCTGGGTTGCGAGCCGCCGGACCGTGTCGCGGAAGAAGACGCCCTGGACGCGTCCGTGAACCATCACCCGCCTGCGAATCACGCGGGCGCCACCCGATAGCGGGCGAACCACGGCACGACGAGCACGGCGAGGAGCACGGTGAACGCGGACGCGAGGACGAACGGCGCCCGCGTGTCGACGTTGAACAGCGGGACGTAGACGAGCGGAGCCACTGCGAGGCCGGCGAACTTGAACGCGCTGAAGGCCGACGTCGCGCCTGCACGGTTCGCGGGGAAGGACTCGACCGCGATCGTGTTGAGCCCCGCCCAGACGAACGTCCCGGCACACCCGACGGCGAACCAGAGGAGTGCGAGGCTCCACGCGCTCGGCGCGTACGCAAGCGCGAGAACGAGCGCCGCGCACGCCAGAGCGCCGGCGACTGCGGTCGAGGGCCGACCCACCCGGTCGACAACCGACCCCGCGAAGCGGCCGAGTGCGATCCCGCCCAGACCGTAGCCGGCCACGAGGAGGCCACGCGCCCCGGAGCCGAGGTTGAACTCCTCGGCGGCCACGAGCACGAGGACGAACCCGATTGCCGTGAAGCCGAGATACCCGAGGAAGGCCTTCGCCGAGAGGAGCGCGATCCAGCGGTTCAGGAGGGCGCGGAGCGAGGCGCGACTCTCGGAGCGCTCGAACGACCCGAGCGTCCGGCGGGGAAGGGCGAGGGCGAGCGCGGGGACGGCGACCACCGCGAACGCGAACCGCCATGAAGCCTCTCCGAGGAGCCCGCCGATCGCCGGCGCGAACGTGAACCCGGCCGTCTGCCACGCCGCGAAAGTGCCGACGGAGCGGCCGAGCACGTTCGGGGCGACGACCTCGGACAGCGCCGCAAGGAGGATCGGGCTCAGGAAGGCGTTGGCTGAGCCCATCGCTGCCCGCGCGCCGAGAAACGTCCAGATGTCGGGTGCGAGCGCGCAGAGGAGCGCTGCGACCCCGAAGGCGACGTACGCGGAGCGCACAACCCGGCGGGCTCCGACCCGCTCCGCGATGGTCCCGGAGACGAGCTGCAGGACGGCGAAGGGGACCATGTAGGTGGTGATCGCAGCGGCAACGAGCGTCACCGATGTATCGAGCCCCTCGGCGACGTTCGGGATGAGCGCGACGAGCATCGCGCCGCCGAACGGGCCGAGGAAGCCGCCGGCGTAGAGCGGGAGAGTCAGGCGCACGTCGCTAGGCTACGTTCGTGGTCACGCCGTCCGGGCACGAGCTGGCGGGCGCGGCGCTCGGACGGGCCGTCAGGAGGAACACGTTCCTCCTCTCCGCGTCGCTCGCCGTCAACTCGGCCACGCTCCAGCTTGCCGCGGCGGTCGCGTCGCTCACCTTCGTCGAGGTGACCGGCGTCGAGGCGCTGCTCGGGCTCGGGCCCGCGATCTTCCTGACGAGCGCGGCGCTGACGGCGCTCCCGGCCGGGCGTGCGATGGATCGATTCGGACGCGTGCCCGTCCTCGCGGCCGGGTTCGGGGTCGGCGCGCTCGGCGGCCTCGTGACCGGGCTGGGCGCACGCATGGTGTCGACGACCGCCGTGATCGCCGGCTTCGTGCTCCTCGGCGCCGCGGGCGGCACCGCGCTCCTCGCCCGCACGGCCGCCGGCGATATGTATCCGCCGGAGCGGCGTGGCCGCGGAATCGCACTCGTCCTCTTCGGCGCCGTCTTCGGCGCGATCCTCGGCCCGGCGGTGTTCGGGCCGCTCTTCGCGGGTGACGAGCTGACGGCGGAGGCGCTCATGGTGCCATGGTTCGTCGCCGGCGCATTCATGCTGGTCGGACTCGTGATCGTCCTCGCCGTGCGGCCCGACCCGAAGATCATCGGGCAGGCGCTCGCCTCGGGACGGGCCGATCGCCCACCGCCGCCCGCGGCGCCGCTGCGGGAGATCCTCGGCCGACCCGGCGTCGTTCCCGCGCTCGTGGCGGCGCTCGCAAGCTTCTCGGTCATGGCGGCGCTCATGAACCTGGTCTCGTACGTCGTTGTCCACGAGCACCACCACCACCAGGCGGACGTCTTCCCGATCATCGGTGCTCATGTCTTCGGGATGTACGCGCTCGTGCTCGTCATCGGCACGCTGATCGACCGGATCGGCCGCCGTCAGGCGCTCGTCGGCGGGCTGCTTGTCATGGCGCTCTCCTCAGGCTCGCTCGTCTCGGCCGAAAGCGTGGGTGTCACCGCGTTTCTCCTCTTCACGCTCGGGATCGGCTGGAACCTCTCCTTCGTCGCCGCGACGGCGTCTCTCGCCGACCGGGCCTCCGTGGCCGAGCGTGGGAAGCTCCTCGGCTTCAGCGACCTCGGCTCGGCGCTCCTGGCCGCCGCGCTCGTCCTCCTCGGCGGCTTCGTCGTCGAGGCCTACGGCCCGCTCGCGCTCGCGCTCGGCGGGACGGCGATCGTGCTGTTCCCGGCGCTTTGGATGCTCCGCCCGGCGGGCCGCGCCCAGGAGGCCGCCGGCACGACGCGCGCGTGACCGCGTCGCTGGTCGAGGCGCTCACGACCGCGACCATCGGGTCGACGTTCAACTTTTATCGGGACGGCGCCGGGGCCGACCTGCGGCGGGCCCGGCTCTCCGACTACCTCGCGCGGCGGGCCGACGCGCCGATTCTCCTCGTGGCCGAGGCGCCGGGATACCGGGGGACGCGCATGAGCGGCGTTCCACTCACCTCGGAGCGCCAGGTATCCGGATCGGGGCCGGCCGAGGCGACCGCCACCGTCGTCCACCGCGTACTCGACGAGCTCGAGGTGTCCGACGCAGTGCTCCTCTGGAACGTCGTCCCGACGCATCCGCACCTCCCGGGCCGGCCCGACTCGAACAGGCGTCCAACGAAAACCGAGATCGATGCCTCTCGGCCCTTCCTCGAGGAGCTCGCGCGCGGCCGTCGCGCCGTCCCAGTCGGACGCCTTGCGCACGCGGTTCTTGGCGGCGCGTACGTCCGTCATCCCTCGCACGGCGGAGCGCGCGCCTTCCGCGAGGGCGTGCGTAGAATCGTCGCCCAATTTCCAACGGAAAGGACGACGATGGACGAGGCGACGGTGCGCGAGGCGGCCGAGACACACGCCCAGGCGACGGTCGAACGCGACTACGCGACCGCGGGCGGCTACCTGAGCGACGACCTGATGGCGCAGGCAGGCGAGGTCATGAAGGAGATGCCGCGTCCGCTCACGTCATCCGAAGTCGTCTCGGTCGAGGGCGACGGAGGCGCGTACACCGCGCGAATCCTCTACTCGGGCGACGAGGGCGCGACGACGGTCGATTCCCGGTGGGAGGACGTCGGCGGGGAGCCCAGGATCGTCGGCCTGGAGGTCGTCGAGAAGACGTGACTGCTGCTACCATGCGCCCTTCGGCGGGCCATGAGTCCGCCGGTTCTCTGTTACCCATGAAGACCTGGAACGCGAAAGCGGAAGACGTCGAGCGACGCTGGTACGTCGTGGATGCCGAGGGGCAGACCCTCGGGCGTCTCGCGACCCGCATTGCCGACACGCTCCGTGGCAAGGGCAAGCCGACGTACACGCCGCACGTGGACTCGGGCGACTTCGTCGTCGTCGTGAACGCCGAGAAGATCGGCGTCACCGGCAAGAAGCTCGACGACAAGCGGTACTACCGCCACTCGGGGTACCCGGGCGGGCTCCGCTCGCGCACGCTCCGCGAGCAGCTCGACCGGCGGCCGACCGAGGTCATCCGCACGGCGGTGAAAGGGATGCTTCCCCGTAATCGCCTCGCCCGCCGCCAGATCACGAAGCTCAAGGTGTACGCAGGCCCCGAGCATCCGCACCAGGCCCAGAACCCGGTGGAGCTGCCATGAGCGAGATCGCACAGTACCGGGGCACCGGCAAGCGCAAGACGTCGGTCGCACGCGTCATCCTCCGGCCCGGCGACGGGTCGTGGTGGGTGAACGGCCGCACGATCGAGGATTACTTCCCGCGTGCGTCGCAGCGCATGGTCGCGACCGCGCCGCTTCGCGTCGCGGGCGTGGAGGGGACGTTCGACATTCGCGCGAGGATCCACGGCGGCGGGCCGTCCGGCCAGGCCGGCGCGCTCCGCCACGGGCTTGCCCGCGCACTCGTCGAGTCCGACCCGAACCTGCGCGCGGCGCTCAAGCGTGAGGGCTTCCTCACGCGCGACGCGCGCATCGTCGAGCGCAAGAAGGCCGGGCTCCACAAGGCGCGCAAGGCGCCCCAGTACTCGAAGCGTTAGCCGCCGCCGCAAGTCCGGCAGGCGCTTTCGCGCCCGCCATGTCGACGTGCGGCGGGGTGCTCGCCCGAGATTCGCTGTGAGCAGCGCCGGGCGAAGCCCGCCGCTACGGCGAACTCTTCACGCTTCAGTGCGCGTTTCGGCACGCCTCGTGACACACTCGCGCGCTCTTGAGGATTAGCGTTGTACCAGGGGGGCGCTCGCCCCCTTGGGGGCACGTGGGGACCTGCACGGTCCGGCCCCGCTGGGCTGGACCCGTCGGGCTGGGTAGCGTTTCGCCTCATGGCTGGGGTACGGCGGCTTTTCGGGACGGACGGCGTCCGCGGTGTCGTGGGGGAGGGGCTCACGGTGGAGCTCGTCGAGCGCCTGGGCCGGGCGTTCGCCGTCTGGGCCGGCGGCGGGCCGGTCCTCGTCGGCCGAGACACCCGCGCGAGCGGAGTGGTGCTCGAGGTCGCGCTCTCCGCCGGGCTGGGCGCGGGCGGCTCGCACGTGTTGCTCGGCGGCGTCCTGCCGACCCCCGCCGTCGCCCTGCTCGCCGACGGCTGCGGCGTGGTCATTTCGGCCTCGCACAACCCGCCCGAGTACAACGGGGTCAAGTTCTTCGACCACGAGGGGTTCAAGCTCTCCGACGAGTCGGAGTCCGAGATCGAGGCGCTCGTGAACGAGTCGGCGCCGCCCGCCGCCCGCGCGGGGGCGAGCATCCGCCCCCCGCACGTCGAGGAAGGCCTTCGCGACCGCTACGTCGAGCTCATGGCCGAGCGCTTCGGGGGGCCGCTCGGCGGGCTCCGGATCGCGTGCGACTGCGCAAACGGCGCGATGAGCCGGATCGCGCCGGCCGCCCTTCGACGCCTCGGGGCAAACGTGACCGCCGTCGCCGACGAGCCCGACGGGACGAACATCAACGTCGGCTGCGGCGCGACCGAGCTCTCGCTCGTGAGCCAGGTCGTCCGCACGGGCGACTTCGATCTTGGCGTCGCCTTCGACGGCGACGGCGACCGGATGCTCGCCGTGGACGCGCAGGGCCGCGAGGTGGACGGCGACGGGATCCTGGCCGTGCTCGCTCCGTGGCTCGGAGTCGACACCGTGGTCGTCACGACGATGACGAATCTCGGCTTCCATCGGCTCATGGCCGGGCGCGGCGTTCGCGTGGTCACGACCGACGTCGGCGACCGCTACGTGCTCGAAGCGATGCGCCGCGAGAACGCCACCCTTGGTGGCGAACAATCCGGGCACATCGTCCTCCTAAAGGGTCAGACGACGGGAGACGGGCTCGCTGCCGCGCTTCTCCTTGCGCAGGCCGTCGTGCAGAGCGGGACGCCCCTCTCGGCGCTCGCCGGCACGCTTGACCGTTTTCCCCAGGCGAAGCGGAATGTGCCCGTCGCGCGACGTGAGCTCACCGCTGCGATCAGGGAGGAGGTCGAGCGCGTGAACAGCGAGCTGGGGGAGAGCGGACGCGTGCTCGTGCGGCCCTCCGGCACCGAACCGGTCGTAAGGGTGCTCGCCGAGGCGGAAACTGAACTTTTGGCGGAGCAACACTGTGTTAGCATCGCCGCCCTCATCGAGCATGAGCTCGGGTAGTCGCCCGATGCCGGCTTCGGCGAGCATCCCCGCTGCGCCGCGGGAAGGAGGACTCGATGTGCGGGATCATCGGCTACGTGGGACCGAGGGAAGCGAAGCCGCTGCTCCTCGCCGGTCTCGAGCGCCTCGAGTACCGCGGCTACGACTCGGCCGGGTTTGCGCTCCTCGAGGATGACGGGCTCGACTTCGTCCGGGCGGTCGGGAACCTCGACAACCTGAAGGCGGCGGCGGAGCGGAACGGCTCGACCTCGACCACGGGCGTCGGGCACACCCGCTGGGCGACCCACGGGCGCGTCTCGGAGTCGAACGCACACCCGCTGACCGGGTGCGACGACTCGGTCGCCGTCGTCCTGAACGGGATCGTCGAGAATTTTCTGGAGCTGAAGGAGAGCCTGCTCGCCGAGGGGCACGAGTTCACCTCCGAGACGGACGCCGAGGTCGTGGCGCACCTCATCGAGCGCTACTACGCGGGCGACCTGCTCGAGGCGGTGCGTGCGGTCTACCGGCACCTCGAGGGTCATTTCGCGTTCGTCGTCATCCACCGTGAGCATCCGGGCCTCCTCGTCGGTGCGCGGCTCCAGTGCCCGCTCGTCGTCGGCGTCGCGGACGGTGAGATGTTCCTCGCCTCGTCCATTGCCGCGTTCCAGCGTGAGACGAGCCGCGTCAAGCTGATCGAGGACGGCGAGGTGGTCGAGATCACGCCGAAGGGTGCACGCTTCCTCACGGTCGACAACGAGGAGCGTCACCGCGACGAGCTCGAGATCGACTGGGACGACGAGTCGGCCGAGCGCCACGGCTTCGAGACGTTCATGCTCAAGGAGATCTACGAGCAGCCCGCCGCGGTCGAGCGCACGATCTGCGAGTACCTCCACGGTGACGAGATCGCCATGCCGAGCCTCGAGCTCTCCGACGAGGACCTGGCCGGGATCTCCCGCATCCTCATCCTCGCCTGCGGCACCGCGTACCACGCGGGCGTCGTCGGCCGGTACGCGATCGAGGAATGGGCGCGCATCCCGTGCGAGTTCGACGTTGCAAGCGAGTGGCGCTACCGGAATCCCGTCGTCGAGCCGGGAACGCTCGTGATCGGGATCTCGCAGTCGGGCGAGACCCGCGACACCGTCCACGCGATCCGGCTCGCGGCCGAGCTCGGCGCCCGCACGATCGCGATCACGAACCTCCAGGGCACGCAGATCACCCGCGAGGTCGATGCCGTCCTCTTCACGCGGGCCGGCATGGAGATGGGCGTCGCGGCGACGAAGACCTTCACGACGCAGGTGGCGGTGCTCCTCCTTCTCGCGCTCAAGCTCGCCGAGGTGCGCGGGACGCTCGTGGCCGAGGAGATCGCGAGCCTCCGTGACGAGCTTCGCGGCCTGCCGGCCAAGATCTCGGCGTTCCTCGACGGCCGCCATCCGATCGAGGAGATCGCGCGGCGGCATCATGACGAGGACTTCTTCCTCTACCTCGGCCGCCACATCGGGCTGCCCGTCTGCCTCGAAGGAGCGCTCAAGCTGAAGGAGATCTCGTACATCCCGACCGAGGCCTACTCGGCGGGCGAGATGAAGCACGGGCCGATCGCGCTGCTCGCCGAGGGCACGCCGGTCGTCTGCGTGGCCACCGACTCGCACGTCTACGACAAGATCGTCTCGAACATCCAGGAGGTGCGGGCCCGCGGCGCCGAGGTGATCGCGGTCGCGACCGACGGGAACGAGGACGTGCAGCACCATGCGGACGACGTGATCTACGTCCCGCGTACGCATCCCTTCTTCCAGCCGGTGCTCGCCGTCGTTCCGCTCCAGCTCCTCGCCTACCGCATCGCGCGCATTCGCGGCATGAACGTCGACCAGCCGCGAAACCTGGCCAAGACCGTCACCGTCGAGTAGTCCGCAGCGCGGCGGGCGCAGACACCTGGTGCGTCTTTTCGCATTGCGTAGAGCGCACGCGGCCGACGTGGGAGAATGAGCTCGACAGGTGCCCGTCCACCCTCGCACACTCGTGGCCGGGGCGGCCATTGCGGCTGCGGCAGCGACCGTGCTCGTGGTGGTCATCCCGGACCTCCAGTTCGCCTACCCGGCGTTCGCGCTTCGTGTAGCGCTCGAGACCGCAGCGGCGCTCATCGCGCTCGTCGTCGCCTACTTCGTCGTCGGGCGCTTCGTGCGCAGCAGGCGTCTCGACGATCTCCTTCTCGCGGTCGGTCTCGTGTTCCTCGCCACCGCGAACGTCTGCCTCGTGGTCGCGGTCGCCGTCGCGCCGACCTGGGCGAGCGGCCGGCTGATCTCGCTGAGCGCGACGCTCGTCGGAGCCGTCACGCTTGCGGTCGCGGCGGTGGCGCCTCCGAGGCACGTGCCGCACTGGCTTCGGATTGCGGGGGCCGCCTTCGCCGTTGCCCTCGTCGTCGGCGCCGCGATCGCGGTCTCGGTCGTGCTCGCGGTCGACCCCGTTCCCGGGAACGAGGCGAGCACCCCCGATCCACGCAGCCCGCAACTCGCCGGCCATCCGGGCATCCTCGCGCTGCACTCCGCGACGCTCGCCGCGTTCCTCGTCGCCGCGATCGGGTTCACGCGTGCCGCCGTCCGCCGGGGCGACAGCTTCATCACCCTGGTCGCCGTCGCCGCGGCGCTCGCCGTCTTCGGGCGTTTCCACTACCTGCTCTACCCGCCGAGGAACGTGGGCTGGGTCTACTCGGGCGACATCTTCCGGCTCCTCGCCCACGTCGTCTTCCTCACCGCGGTCGCGAGCGAGATCACCAGGTACTGGAATGGTCTCGCCGAGACCGCGGTGCTCGAGGAGCGGCGCCGGATCGCGCGCGATCTCCACGACGGGGTCGCCCAGGAGCTCGCCTTCATCGACCGGAACGCACGCCGCCTCGCCCGCACGTCGAGCGAGCGCCCCGTGACGCAGATCGCTGCGGCGGCCCAGCGCGCGCTCACCGATTCGCGCCGCGCGATCGCGGCGCTCACCCGCCCGCTCGACGAGCCCCTCGACCAGGTGCTCACGCAGGCGGTCGAGGAGGTGGCCGAGCGAAACGGTGCCTCGGTCAAGCTGGCACTCGAGCCGGGCGTGACCGTCTCCAGCCCGCAGCGCGAGGCGCTCGTCCGGATCGCCTGCGAGGCGGTGGTCAATGCCGCGCGGCACTCGCGGGCGGAGACTGTGCGGCTCGAGCTCACGAACGGAGACCGGGTGTGCCTGCGGGTCATCGACGACGGGATCGGCTTCGATACAGAGGCCGTCGAGCCGACGACCTGGGGTGGCTTCGGCCTCGTGAGCATGCGAGAGCGTGCGGCCGCGCTCGGCGCGGAGCTCCGCGTCCAGTCGCAGCCGGGGAGAGGGACGGCGGTCGAGGTGGTGCTGCCGTGACGGTCGCTCGCCCGCAGCTCGCCCGCCGATGAGCGAGCCCGTGGGTGTGCTCGTCGCCGACGATCACGCCCCGACCCGAGCCGACATCCGCACGATCCTCGAGGAGGACGGGCGCTTCGAGGTGCGCTGGGAGGTCGGCGACGCCGCCGCCGCGGTCGCGGCGGCGATCGACGGCATGCCCCAGGTGTGCCTGCTCGACGTCTACATGCCGGGCGGCGGCGTTGCCGCCGCCTGGGAGATCAGCGCCCGGCTGCCGGAGACGAAGATCGTGATGCTCACCGTCTCCCGCGACGACACCGACCTCTTCGCCGCCCTCCGGGCCGGCGCCGTCGGGTACCTCCTGAAGGACATCGAGCCCGAGCGGCTCTCCGACGCGCTCGAGTCGGTCCTGGCGGGAGAGTCGGCCCTGCCCGGGAGCCTCGTCGCGCGGCTCGTGAGTGAGTTTCGCGACCGCGGCCCCCGCAGGCGCACGCTCGTCCTCAAGGAGCAACCCGAGGGCGAGCAGCTCACGAGCCGGGAGTGGCAGGTGCTCGAGCTCATGCGCCAGGAGCTCACGACCGCCCAGATCGCAAGCCGGCTCGTCGTCTCGCAGGCGACCGTCCGCAGTCACGTCGCGGCCATTCTTCGCAAGCTCCGCGTGCCCGACCGCGAAGCCGCCGTCCGCCTCTTCGAGGCGGACTAACGGCTAGTCGCAAGGAATCCGGCACGGCACTTGACGCGGGCCGGGCAAATAGTGTTGAGTTCCCTCAACACCCCGAGCAGCTGCCTGTTGTTCCGAGGTGGGGCTCTGGCATTCCCGGGACCCGATCCCGGGAAGGCCGGTGTCGGTAGGAGGGACGTTGGAAGCGCGGGACCCCCATACGGGTTCCGTGCTTCCAACAGTGCCCGCGTCAGTCGTGGGGGGGTCGGCGCAGGCGCTTCGTCCGGCTGCGGCGGCGCTTGGCCTCGAGCCGCCGCTCGCGCGACGACGCAGTGGGCCGGGTCGCACGGCGCCGGCGCTCCACGCGGAGGGCCGCGGCCAGGGCCGCTGCGAGCCGCTCGAGCGCGAGCTCGCGGTTCCGCGACTGGCTCCGCTCGTCCTGGGCGATCGCACGAACGACGGGGCCGATCCGGCCGAGGACACGCCGCTTCTGGGCGTCGCTCAGCACGGCGCTCTTCTCCACCTCGAACACGGCCTCGACGCGGGTCTCCGTCTTCTGTGCGTGCTGCCCTCCCGGGCCGCTGGAGCGCGACGTGCGAAGTTCGATCTCGGCGAGCGGGAGCGCGAGGCGCGGCGTGACCTGAATAGACTCGGGCGGCGCGATGGCGGCAATTCTGCTCGACATCGACGGCGTGCTCCACGTGTCGGGCGAGCCAGTGGCGGGCGCGCCGGACGCGGTCGCTGCGCTGCGCGACTCGGGGCACCGGCTTCGCTTCCTCACCAACAACACGACGCGGGCCCGTTCTCGGCTCGCGGCCGAGCTCCGCGACGTCGGATTCTCGCTCGAGGAGGAGGAGATCGAGACCACGCCGCTCGCGGCGGGTCGCCTGCTCGAGGGGCGTCGCGTCCTCGCGCTCACGATGCCGGCGATCCATCAAGACCTCGAGAAGCGGGTCGAGCTCGTCGAGGAGGGTGCCGACGCCGTGCTGGTCGGCGGCGCCGACGAGACCGACGAGGCCGCGCAGGTCTTCTCCTGGGAGCGTCTGAACGGTGCGTTCGCCGAGCTCGAGCGCGGCGCCCGGCTCGTCTGCCTACACCGGAACCGCTGGTGGCAGACGAGCCGCGGCCCGCTCCTGGACTCCGGCGCCGTCGTCGCCGGGCTCGAGTACGCCGCCGGCGTCGAGGGAGAGGTGATCGGCAAGCCGAGCCGAGCGTTCTTCCAGGCGGCGCTCGATTCGCTCGGCGCGGAGCCGGGCGAGGCGGTCATGGTCGGCGACGACGTCGATGCGGACATCGGCGGGGCGAAGCGGGCTCTCGGGATCCGCGCCGTGCTCGTCCGGACGGGGAAGTTCCGCGAGGCGAGCCTCGCCGCCGCCGACCCGAAGCCGGACGCTGTACTCGATTCCGTCGCCGACCTGCCAGACTGGCTCGCATGCGCATCGGGATCGACCTGATCGAGATTCCGCGCATCCAGCAGGCTCTCATGCGCACGGGATTCCGCGAACGCGTCTTCACCCAGGCCGAGCGCGAGTACTGCGACTCCCGGGCGAATCCGGCACAGCACTACGCGGCGCGCTTCGCGGGCAAGGAGGCGGTCGGGAAGGCGCTCGGGTGCGGCGTCAACTTCACCTGGCGCGAGATCGAGATCGCCGGGCGGCCGAAGCCGGGGGTCAGCCTGAGCGGCTGGACGAGGGCGTGGGGGGAACGGATCAAGGCCGGCCGGATCGACCTCTCGATGACGCATTCGCGGGAGCTCGCTGCCGCGATCTGCGTCGTGCTCGACGAGTGAGCGCGTTCGAGCCGCTCTACACGGCCGCCGAGATGCGCGCGGCTGAGGAGGCGTACGAGGGCGAGACCCTGGAGCTCATGGAACGCGCGGGCCGCGCCACGGTGGAGGCCACCCTCCGCCGCTTCCCCGACGCGCGGCGCATCACCGTCTGGTGCGGTACCGGTGCGAACGGCGGCGACGGACTCGTGATCGCGCGCATCCTCCACGAGGCGGAGCGCGAGGTGGAGGCGCTTCTCGCCGGGCCGGAGGAGAAGGTCTCGGGCGACGCGGCCGTGAACCTCGCGCGGGCGCGCGAGGCGGGCGTTCGCTTCGTCGAGCCGCCCGGAGGGAGCTGTGATCTCGCGGTCGACGCGCTTTTCGGCACCGGGTTCTCCGGATCGCCCCGCCGCGAGGCGGCCGCCCGCATCGAGGAGCTCGGCGGCCTCGGGGTGCCGATCGTCTCGGTCGACGTCCCCTCGGGCGTGGACGCCTCGACCGGCCGGGTCGCGGGCGCCGCGGTCGAGGCGACGCTGACGGTCACGTTCCACGCCTTGAAGCTCGGGCTCGTCGTGGGGCCGGGGCGCTATCACGGCGGAGAGATCGAGGTCGCCGGCATCGGCCTCGCGCCGGGCGACGCGCGGCACCGGCGCGTGACCGAACGCGCCCTCGGCCTCGTCCCGCGACGGGGGCTGCGCGACAACAAGTACTCGGCCGGATTCGTGGTCGTCGTGGGCGGCTCGGCCGGGATGACCGGCGCGCCCTCACTCAGCGCGGAGGCAGCGATGCGCGCCGGCGCAGGCTATGTCCGAGCGGTCGTCCCGTCCTCGCTCGCCTCCGTCTTCGCGCAGCGGTTCGTCGAGGTGACCACGGCCGGCGCGCCGTGCGACGAGGACGGCCGGCTGACAGAGGAGGCCGCGGAGGTCGTGGTGGAGTCGGCGGAGCGGGCCGACGCCGTCGCGATCGGCCCGGGCCTGGGGCGGAGCGACGGGACGCGCGCCCTCGTCCGCACGCTCCTGGAGCGACTGGACCTTCCGGTCGTGCTCGACGGGGACGGGCTCTGGGCGCTCGGCCGCAGCCACGAGTGGGTGTTCGCGCGGGCCGCGCCGACCGTCTGCACGCCGCACGCGGGGGAGCTGGGCCGGATCCTCGGGCGTGAGTCCTCCTGGGTCGACGCGCACCGTCTCGACGCGGTGCAGGGCGCGACCGACGACCTCGGCGCAGTCTGTCTCCTCAAGGGCGCGGACACGATAGTCGCCGCGCCGGGGCGCGGCGTCGTCGTGTGCGACCTCGGTTCGCCGGGGCTCGCGAGCGCGGGGACGGGGGACGTCCTGACGGGCATCATCGCGGCGTTCCTCGCCAAGCGAATGGAGCCGCAGCTCGCGGCCGCCGCGGCCGCGGCCGCGGGAGGAGTCGCCGCACGCGAGGCGTCGAGCCGCCACGGAGAGGCGGGCCTGATCGCCCGTGACGTGATCGAGGCGCTCTCACCGGTGCTCTCCCGGTAGCCGACGGACTTCGTGGCATCGCCCCCGGCCGGGCGCGCAGGGAGAATCCGGGCATGGCGAACCAGGAAGAGAGGCTCGCGCTCCGGTCCCAGGTCACGATCGACCTCGGGGCGCTTCGGCGGAACGTACGGCGGCTCCGCGAGGCCGCCGCGCCGGCCGAGGTCTGGGCGGTGGTCAAGGCCGACGCCTACGGGCACGGCGCGCCCGACTGCGCGCGGGCGGCGCTCGAGGCCGGCGCGACCGCCCTCTGCGTGGCCGCGCCGGGGGAGGGAGCGGCGCTCCGCGCCGTCTTCCGGGAGCCGCGGATCGTCGTCGTGGGCCCGCTCGTCCCCGGGGAGGAGGAGACCGCGCGCGAGGCACGGCTCGAGGTGGCGATCGCGCGGCCGGACGTGCCGCCCGGGCTTCGCGTCCACGTCAAGGTCGACACGGGCATGGGCCGCTACGGGATGACGCCGGAGGAGGCGCTTGCAGTCCCACGTGAGAACGTCGTGGGGCTCATGAGCCACTTCGCGACCGCGGACGAGCCGGACCCGGCCTTCGCACGAGAGCAGCTCGCGCGGTTCACCGCGCTCGTCGACCGTTTCGAGGGCGTCCAGGCGCACATCGCGAACAGCGCCGCCGCGCTTCGATTCCCCGAGGCCCGCTTCGATGCCGTCCGGTCGGGGGTCGCGCTCTACGGCCTCTCGCCATTCGGGGACGATCCCGTCCGGCACGGACTCGAGCCCGTGCTCGCCTGGCGGAGCCGGGTCGCGCAGGTCAAGACGCTCGGGCCCGGCGATAGCACGGGCTACGGCCGTCGCTTCGTGGCCGAGCGTGCGACCCGGATCGGGCTCGTCCCCGTCGGGTACGGGGACGGCTTCCGGCGCGGCCTGACCGGCACGGAGGTGCTGGTGGACGGGTCGCGCCGTCGCGTTGTCGGCACGATCTCCATGGACTCGTTCGCGGTCGAGCTCGGGGACGAGCCGGAGGGCGCGCCGGTCGCACTGATCGGCGAGGGGGTCCTCGCCGAGGAGCACGCGCGCGTGCTCGAGACGCTCAACTACGAGGTGACCTGCGGGATCCGGACGCCGCCCGAGCGCGCGGTGCGGAGAGTCGTCGATGGATGACGCGGCGCTCGGCCGCGCGGCCGGCGACAAGTCGTACGTCGTCGGCGGAGCGGTGCGGGACGAGCTGCTCGGCCGGCCGGTGCTCGACGTCGACGTCGCGTGCGCCGACCCCGAGCAGGCCGCCCGGCGCCACGCCGACGAAGCCGGGGCTGCGCTCTTCCCGCTTTCCGAGCGGCACGGCGCGTGGCGCGTCGCCTTTCCCGACGGGCGGACGGTCGACTTCACCCCCCTCCGCGGAACGCTCGACGAGGATCTCCGCACCCGAGACTTCACTGCGAACGCGATCGCGCGGCCCGTGGGGAGCCAGGAGCTCATCGACCCGCTCGGCGGCCGTACGGACCTGCGCGCCGAAATCCTCCGCGCCGTCTCGGACTCGATCTTCCGTGACGATCCACTCCGCCTGCTCCGGGCCGTCCGCCTCGAGGAGGAGCTCGGCTTCCGGCTCGACGCGGCCACCGAGGAGCTCGTCCGGCGAGACGCGGCGCTCGTCGCCGAGCCGGCCGGCGAGCGGATCCTCGACGAGCTCGCACGGCTCACCGCCGACGGGTTCCGGCGGCTCGACGAGCTCGGCCTCCTCGACCGTCTCGGGGGCTCGCTCGACCGGCTCGACTCGGTCGAGGCCGCCGGCCATCCCGACTACCTCCTCGTCGTCGCGCTCGGCCCCGCGCTCTTCCAGCTTCCCGTCTCGAACGAGACGCGACGCTTTGCCCGGCGGCTGCTCACGGCCGAGCCCCCCGACGACTCGGGGCCGAGGGCGATTCACCGATTCCGCCGGGCCACCGAGCCCTGGGCGCTCGAGGCGCTGGCGTTTCTCGGGACCGGGGATCTGGCTCCGATCGTGCGCGAGGCGCGGGCCTCCGAGCCGGCCGAGCCGCTTCTCCGCGGCGACGAGCTGGGCGTGCCGCCCGGTCCCGAGATCGGCCGTCTGCTCGAGCGCGTGGCCGAGGAGCGCGCGGCCGGCACGATCGCGACGCGCGACGAGGCGCTCGAGCTCGTGCGGCGGGAGGCCGGCGCGGCGGGCTGACGCTACGCGTACTTGACCGAGCAGCCGACGGGCGGGGTCTCGGACACGGGCGGCTGCTCGCCGGCAAGGGTCGCGTCGAGCGCGTGCCGGAGCCAGGGCTCGGCGTCCCGGTCGCTCGCGTAGTTCGAGTCCGGCGCTCCGTGGTAGACGAGCCGGTTCCGTCCGTCGAAGAGGAAGACCTCGGGCGTTCGCGCGGCGGCGTAGGCGTGCGCAACCTCCTGTGCCTCGTCGCGGAGGAACGGGAAGACGAAGCCCTTCTCGTCGGCGCGCCGACGCATGTCGTCGATCGAGTCGCCGACGTGGTGGTTCGAGTTGACCGCGAGGAGGACGGCGCGCCCTTCGTAGTCGCGCGCGATGTCGTTCAGCCGGTCTTCCCAGGCAATCACGTAGGGGCAGTGGCAGCAGGAGAAGACGACCGCGACCGGCATCCCCTCGTGATCGGCGGTCGAGTGCGTATCGCCGTCGACGCCGGGGAGCTCGAACGGTGGGGCAGGATCTCCGAGCGCGAGCCGGGCCACGCGGCGATGCTACCCGCGTGAGGCCCCTCTACCACGCCGTGGCCGCAGGCATGTGGGCGTACTCCCGGGCCGCCTACCGGATCACGGTGCTCGGGCCGCCGAGGCTCGGTCTGCCCGACGGGACGATCATGCTCGCGACGCACCGGCGCGAGACGGACGTTCCGGTGATCTGTCCGCCGATGTACCGGCGCGGGGAGCTCTGGCGGCGCCGGACGAGCTTCGCGGCGCGCGACGACATGTTCCTCCCGGGGTTCTTCGCGGGCTTTCCACCAGACCTGCCGCCCCGCCTCCGTCGGCTGCTCTTCCCCGTTGCGATCGGGCGGTGGCTGCCGCGCGTCGAGGTGCACCCGATCCGGAGCGCGAGCGTCGCGCGGCTCGGCGAGGTGCTCCGCGAGCGGAAGGCCGACGATCTGGCGGCCCTCCTCGGCCCCGAAGAGCTGGGACGCTTCAACGCACGCGCGGAGGAGAGCGGGCTTGCCCCGCCGTCGAGTGCCGGGGACCCGCTGCGCGCGGAGTACGCCGACCTGCTCTGGCGCCCCGTCGGCCCCGACGACCCGGCTGCGGCGGGGCTCGACGCCTACTGGCCGCGGCGCGCCGCGAAAGCCGCGGCCGAGTTCCGCGTGCTCGTCGACATCGTCCGCGACGGCGGCGTCCTCCTCCTCTTCCCGGAAGGTCGCCCGTCGCCGGACGGCGAGCTCGGACCGATCCAGCGCGGGCTGGCCGCGCTCGTCCGCCGCGCTCGCCCGGCCGCGGTCGAGACGGTCGCGCTCGCATACGACCCGCTCGTCCGCGGCCGCGCCCGGGTGACGCTCGCGTTCGGCCCGCCCGTCGACCCTCCGTCCGGCGACATCGAGGCGGAGGCACTCCTGCTCCTCCGGCGCGCGATGCCGTTGACCGCGGGCCAGATCGCCGCAGTCGCGCTCGCGGACGGCGAGGAGGCAACCGTCGACGCCCGTGCGGCTGCGGCAGTCGACGAGGCGGCCAGCGAGGGCAGGCCCGTCGAGCCCGACCTCCTCAGCCCGAACCGGCGCCGTTCGCGCTTGCACGAGGCGCTGGCCGTCGGATCCGGCCGCGCGGGCGACGTCGCCTTCCTCGCGCGCGAATTTCGAAGCGCGCGCGCCTAGAGGCTTGATGTGGAATAGGCGTGCCCTCAGGGAGTGGATGCGCCAAGCAGCGGGGTCGACTCGACAGGTGGCAAGGCTTGAGAGCCTTGGTGCCGGTCGAGGCGACCCCGGGGCGCCGCGCGCAGGCGCTTCCTGGGGGTGCGCCCATTTCGCATCAGGCCTCTAGCCGGTCTCGCGCGCGGTCTCCCGCGAGCCGAAGAGCCGAGGAAGCGCGGGCCGCACGAGCAGGGCGCCAAGGATCGTGACCGGGAGGACGACGAGGGCGTGCATGGTGAGCACGTACGCCGTCGCGGTGCTCTCATCGACGTTCACGTCACGGGCTGCCAGGAGCGTGAGGTAGTCGAAGCTCCCGATCCCGGCGGCCGTCGCCGGCACCGCGAGCGCGAGGTTCCCGATCCCTTCGAGCACGAAGTACGCGCCGAGCTCGAGGTCGAGGTCGAACGCGTGCCCCACGATCGCGAACATGGCGACGTCGGCAAGCCACATGATCCCCGACGTTCCGAAGATGAAGACGAGCCTGCGCCGGCCGCGGAAGGCACCGAGCCCCTCGACGAAGTGCGCGGCCGACCGCGTGACGCGGGTGTGCCAGCGCGGAGGGAGTCGGCGGGTAGCGCGCCAGACGAATCGCTCGGCTCCGTCGGGGCTCCTCGCGGCGACAATGACGAGCGCCACGCCGAGCACGGTCCCCGACGACAGCGCGATCCCGGTCAGGAGCGGGATCCCCCCGGCCCCGATCGTCACCGCGCCGAGGAGGATCCACGTCGCGAAGACGACGCCGTCCAGGAGGCGCTCGGCGAAGAGCGTCCCCGCCGACACGAAGGCCGGCACGCGCGCAACCTCCCGCATCGACTCGATGCGGAGCAGATCGCCGCCCCGGGCCGGGATCACGTTGTTGGCCGCCCGGCCGACCGCGACCGTGGAGAAGAGCTTTCGCAACGGGATCCGGTATCCGGCTCCTTCGAGCAGGTAGCGCCAGCGCACGGCCATGAAGAAGACGTTCACGAGCACGAGGCCGAGAGCGCCGAGCATCGTCCAGCCCGGGAGATCACGAATCTCGCTCCACGCCTGGCCGAGGTCGACCTCGCGCAGGAAGAGCCAGAGGAACGCAATGGTCGCCGCCGTCCCGAGGAAGAGCCTGAAGCCGTGGCGACGCAGTAGGTGCATCCTCTCAGTATCCACACGAGGGGCGGATCGGGGAGACTTTCGCCCGCGTGGCTTCGCGGGGTGGGCGGTGGTTCTCGGGAAGGCGCGAGGCCGTGATCGGCCTCGGCGTCTACGCCGCGTACCTCCTCGCCCGCCAGGCGAAGCTCCGGAGCGGCGGGCGCGAGCGGGCTGCGCGGAATGCCGAGCGTCTCGTCGCACTCGAGCGGCGCCTGGGCGTCCATGTCGAGCCGGCGCTCCAGCGCGCGCTCCTGCCGCGCCGGCGGCTGGTCGCCGGTCTGAACGTCGCCTACGTGACGCTCAACGTCGCCTTCACGGTCGGCTGGCTGGCCCTCCTCTTCCGCCGTCGCGATCCCGAGTTCCACCGGCTTCGGCGCGCGGCCGTGCTGGCGGCGCTCGGCGCTCAGCCCGTTTCCCTGCTCTTCCCGGTCGCGCCTCCCCGGACGCTCGACGACTTCGTGGACACGATCGCCGAGGTGAGCGGGTTCGACATCGACCGCGGGCTGGTCGCGGAGCTCTACGACCCGATCGCGGCGATGCCGTCGATCCACGTCGCCTTCGCGGTGGTGACCGCCGCGGGGGTCGCCGAGGCCGCCCACTCTCCCTGGACGCGGGCAGCGGCGCCGGCCTATCCGCCTCTCGTGGCGCTCGTCGTCTTCGTCACCGGGAACCACTACGTGCTCGACGCGGTCGGCGGCGGCGCGCTCGCCGCCGCGGGGCTCCGCATGGCGCGCGCCCATTCCTGAGCGGCTACGCGACCTTCTCGAGTGCCGGGCTCTTCTCGTCCTCGAGGAGGTCGAGCACGGCCTCCTCGACCTCTCCCTGGAAGATGGGCTCTCCGAGCTCCTCCACGTCGCCGAGGTCGGTGAGCACGCCGCCGATCGTCACCCCGGAGAGGTAGCGGTCGAAGACCCGCGGGTCGATGTACGAGGCCCGGGCGACGGCCGGCGTGTTGCCGAGGTAGTGGGCGACCTCCTGGATCGCGCGGCGTGACGGCGCGCTTCCTCGCGGTCTTCGACGCGGCCGCCTGGCCCGAGACCGCGAGCCCGACGGCCGCGAGCACGGTGCCGGCCCAGGTGCGGAAGTCCTTGGCGGAGAAGTCCCCGCCCGTCGCCTCCTTGATGTAGGCGTTGATGTCGGAGGAGCGGACGTCGAACCAGGAGCCGTCGGCCTGGTACGCCAGGAGCTCGGGCCCGCCCGCCCGCCGCCGCTTGAGCGCCTGCACGAGGTCGTAGACGTCCGGATCGACGAGGCTGCGGATCTGCTGCTTGCCGCTCTTGGCCGGATAGTCGAACGTGATCACGTAGTCCTCGCCGAGCGTGACGTGGGTCTTGCGCATCGTGGCCAGCCCGTAGCTCTCGTTCTCCTCGGCGTACTCCTCGCCGCCGATGCGGAAGAAGCCGCGGTCGAGGAGGCGCACTGCGCCGGCCAGGACGCGCTCGCGCGGGAAGCCCTTGGCCCGGACGTCCCGGTCCGCGGCCTTCCGAAGCGTCGGGAGCGCGCGGGCGAACTCCGTCATCTTGTCGAACTTGATCTGGTCGCGCCGCTCGCGCCAGCGCTGGTGGTAGCGGTACTGCTTGCGGCCCGCCGCGTCGACGCCGACCGCCTGGATGTGGCCGTTCGGGTAGGGGCAGATCCAGACGTCCGTCCACGCGGGCGGGATCGCGAGCTCGCGGACCCGGTCGAGCGTCTCGATGTCGCCGATCTTCTCGCCGCTCTCGTCCAGGTACTCGAACCCACGACCGCGCCGACGCCGCACGATCCCGGGGCGCTCGAGGTCTGCTCGCCGAAGTCTCGCCATCCGGCGACTCGTTCCCGCGCTCCTCCCACCGGGAAACGTCGCTACCGGCGCCGCCGCACGACGTCGGCGATCCGCGCGACCGTGCCGGGGAACGCTGCGGCCAGCGTCGCCACCCGCAGGACGCCGGGGACGAAGCTCTCGCTGCGGTCTCGCTCCACAGCCCGGATCACCGCGATCGCCACGCGATCCGGCGACACGACGAAGCGCCGCGAGACGGGATGTGCGAGCACCGCGTCCTGCGGAAAGCCCGGCGTCGGCACCGGCCCCGGGTTCACCGCGTGAACGCGAATTCCCCGCGGGCGCAGCTCGCGCGCGACCGAACGGGAGAAGGCGAGCTGGGCGTGCTTCGAAGCGGCGTACGGGCCCGACGTCGGCCCGATGACGACTCCCGCGATCGAGACGACGTTCACGACGTCGGACGGCGCTCCGCGTTCGAGGAGCGGGAGGAACGCACGCAGGCACCAGACGCCGCCCAGGTAGTTCGTCCGCGTCACCTCCTCGATCCGCTCCGGCGTCAGCTCGAGGTAGGGGCCTCCTCCGACGCCCGCGTTGTTCACGAGGAGGTGCACGGCAGGGTGGCGCTCGCCCACGCGGCGCGCGAGCTCCTCGACCGCCACGCGGTCGCCGACGTCGCACCGTTCTGCCTCGCCGCCGATCTCGTCGGCGACCTCACGCAGCCGCTCCTCGCTCCGAGCTACGAGCACGCAGCGCCAGCCGGCCGCTGCGAGCCGTCGAGCGGTGGCCGCGCCGATCCCGCTGGACGCCCCGGTGACTACCGCGACGCGAATAGGCGCAGGGTTTCCAGGTTGATGTCGACGGTGTCGGCGATCGGCTCGGCGTAGCCGCCTGCGAGGGTGACGCAGACGGGGACGCCGGCTCCGCGGAGCGTGTCCCGAACGAGCGCGTCGCGCGCGGCGAGCCCGTCGCGCGTGAGTGCGAGCCTGCCCAGCCGGTCGCCCGCGTACGGATCGGCTCCCGCGAGGTAGAAGCACACGTCGGGGCGCGAACGGGCGAGCGCCTGGGGGAGGAGCCGCGAGACGCCGTCGAGGTAGCGCTCGTCGGCAGTGCCGTCCGGCAGGTCGAGCTCGAGATCGCCGGGAACGCGGCGGAACGGGTAGTTCCTGAACCCGTTGACGGAGAACGTGAAGGCTTCCGCGTCTTCGAGCAACGCGGAGTGCGTCCCGTCGCCCTGGTGGACGTCCAGATCCACGACGAGCACGCGGCGGGCGAGGCCCTTGCGCCGGAGGCCGCGCGCCGCGACCACCACGTCGTTGAAGACACAGAAGCCGCGCCCACCGTCTGCGAACGCGTGGTGCGTGCCGCCGCCGACGTTCGCGGCGACCCCGTCTGCGAGCGCCGCCTCCGCGGCGGAGATCGTCGCGCCGACCGAGCGGCGCGACCGCTCGACGAGCTCGGGCGACCAGGGGAGCCCGAGCGCCAGCTCCTCCCGCCGCGCGAGCCCGCCCTCGGCCACCCGCGTGACGTACGAGTCGTCGTGCCCGAGCAGGAGCTCGTCGTGCGTGGCCGCCCTCGCGTCGGTGACGTCGAGCCCGAGTGACTCGGCTCCTTCCCGGACGAGCCGGTACTTGCCGAGCGGGAACCGGTGCCCGGGCGGAAGGGGGTAGGTGAAGACGTCGTGCGCGAACGCGCGCATCGGATGCACCTTAGGCTCTAGACTCCCGCGCCGTGCCGGACTTCACCGGGAAGAAGGGGCTCGTCCTCGGGGTCGCCAACCGCCGCTCGATTGCCTGGGCGATCGCGCAGCGCCTGGCGGAAGGCGGCGCAGAGCTCGCCTTCACCTACCAGGGCGAGCGAATCGAGAAGAGCGTTCGCGACCTCGCCGACTCGGTCGAGAGCCCGCTCGTCACCGAGTGTGACGTCCGCTCCGACGAAGGCCTGGAGCGGGTCTTCGCCGAGGTCGGCGAGGCCTTCGACGGCAAGCTCGACCTGCTGGTCCATTCCGTGGCGTTCGCCGACACACGAGACCTCGAGGGCCGGTTCACGGACACTCCGCGCGACCGCTTCTGGCTCGCCCTCGACGTCTCCGCCTACTCGCTCGTCGCCTGTACCCGGGCGGCGGAGCCGCTCATGGAGGCGGCCGGCGGAGGCTCGATCCTGACGATGACGTACCTCGGGGGCGAGCGCGCGGTCCCGCACTACAACGTGATGGGCGTCGCGAAGGCTGCCCTTGACGCGTCGCTCCGCTACCTCGCCTGGGACCTCGGCGAGAAGGAGATCCGGGTGAACGCGGTCTCGGCGGGGCCCGTGCGCACGCTGGCCGCCCGCTCGATTGCGGGCTTCCCGACCATGGAGGCGATCGTCGAGGAACGCGCCCCGCTTCGCCGCAACATCGAGGCGGACGACGTCGGCGCGGCCGCCGCGTTCCTCCTCTCCGACGAGGCGAAGAGCATCACCGGAACGACGTTCTACGTCGACTCCGGCTACCACGCGATGGGCATGTAGAGCTGCCGCGCACCTCTGGCCAGCCCGCGGCGGCCGCAGCGTCGCGCTGCTCGGGTGACCGGGAATGCCTGTTCGCCGCCAGGGGTGTTGTCATGGTGATAGGTGCCTGTGTCCGACCTCTCCATTGAGTGCGGGCGAGTCAGAACCTAAAATTTCTCCTGCGCGATGGGCATGTAGAGCGGCGTTTGGCAGAGCGCGGCCGCGCGTCGTCTCCGCGACGAGCATCTCTCTCCTTGCGCTCTGGGCGGAACCATGCGCTCGCGAACGAGCGCGCGGTTCCGCGCGGCGTGATTCTCGGCGCGGCGGCCTGGATGTTCTCCACCCGGCCAGCTGCTTCACCCGGGTGAACGGCGAGCCGATTGTCACTCGTGGCGAGCGTCGCGCTGCGCCCGGACGAATTGACCCAATCGTCCGCGAGGCTGGGATCGATCGCGTCTCTGTTCCTCGGCTTCTCCCGGTCGATTTGCTCAGCGCCGCCGCGGCCCTAGGGACTTCTCGCACGAATTGTCTGCTTACGACGACGCGTCGATCCCCGCGCCGGCCCAGTCCCAGCCCGCACCGTCAGGATTTCGTCTCGGTCGGGGAGTTCCCGGCGTCCCGATCTCTGTCCCGCAGCCCGGCCGCCCATCGGTGCGGGCGCTGTTCGGGTGCCGGCGCACTCTCGAACGCGGGCGCGGCGTCGCGCGGGTGGGCCGCGAACCACGCTGCGTAGCGCCCTGCGAACGGTGCTGCGGTTACGCCGTGCAGGAGGACCGAGAGGCCGATCGTGAAAAAGATCGTGTTCAGCAGCACTGGCTCGTTCGCCAGGTGGGCATCCTCGACCAGGATCACTGCAAAGACGATCGAGGCCAGTCCACGCGGCCCGAACCAGCCGACGAAGGCGACCGTCGGTGGCCTGGCGCCGGATCCGAGCATTGCCACGCCGACGGGAACCATGCGAACGAGCGTCAGGCTGAGAACCGCGTACAGGACGATGTCGGCCGAGAGGTCGTCGAGTAGCGGCACGAGCATGACGGCGCCGAAGAGGATGAACGTGGCCGCACCGAGCAGGCCGCCCGTCTCTTCGAGGAAGAGCGTCACCTCGCCTCCGACTTCGCGGCGGAGCCCGCCGAAGACGGCGCCTCCCACGAAAGCCGCGATGAACCCGCTGCCGCCCATCCATACGGCCAGCCCGTAGGCGAGCGCGGCCCCGGCGACCGGTACGACCTGGAGCCAGGTCGAATCGACGAGGCGGCGCGGGACGCCCACCCTGATCACGACTGCGGCTGTGAGCCCCGCCACGACGCCCCCGAGGCATCCGTAGCCGATCTCCTCGAGCACGAGGTGGAACGCCTCGCCGTCTCCGATCACGCCCTCCTCCGCCTCCGCAATCGCGATCGCGATCAAGAGAAGCGGTACACAGATGCCGTCGTTGAGCCCGCTCTCGACGTTGAGCCCTTGACGCACGCGCGAAGGAATCCGGGGATTGGTAACGACCGCCTGCCCCAGCGCAGCGTCGGTCGGGGCGAGCACGATCGCAAGCAAGAACGCCTCGATCAACGCCAGCTCTGCGAGCACGGCGACGCCCGCGATGGCGCCGGCCACGATCGTCAGCGGCAGCCCGATCGCGAGCAGGCGAAGCGGCACGACGTACTCGCGACGCAACGCCCCGAGGTCGATGCGTGACGCGTCTGAGAAGAGGACGACCGTCAGCGTCGCCTCGGCAACCCAGCGGACGGATTCGCTCTCGATCGTCGGATCGAGCCAGCCGAGCGCGTCGTCGCTCGCCAGCATGCCGCCGGCGACGAACACCATGGCAGCGGTGATGACCGAACCCGAGAGCCGTCGCGACACCGCCGAGTACGCGAGGACTAGGAGCGCCAGCGCGACGAGGCCCGAGCCGCTCAACGCTCAGTCTCCTTCGGTGGCGCTTTCGGAGGAGGGCCGTGACCCTTGGATGCTCTCGTTCAAGGTCGCGACGCTAGTGCCCGCGAGCTCGTGCGTCATCGCCCGCAACCGAATTCACCCGGGTGAAGGAGGCTGGCGGGTGAAGTAAGGATGCCGGCGTGTGGCGAAACTGAGAGGCTGAATGGAATCGGAACAGCGAGGCAGAAATCCGCCTGCGCAGGCCGGCGAGACGGTCGACGGGCCGGCAGCTGACACACGCTCTGCAGTGTCCGAGACCGAGACAAGCGGGGCCGAGATGGCCGAGCAACAGCTGGGTACGGGCGTATCCGAAGCTCGCGTGCCTGCTTGGGTCTGGGTCGTCTTGGGCGCGCTGGGACTGGCGATGGTCGTTGTGACGCTGGCCCTGTTCGTCGAGGCTCGCGACGCGTCGGAGAACGCGGAAGCTGCCTCGGCGTCGGCCGCTCAGCTCATGGACCGTCTTATCGCGGACGTACAGACGACCAACAAAGAGCTCAACACGTTCAACGAGCAGTTCGAGTCCGCCACCACCTCCGCTCAGGCCGCGGTGTCGTCGGCAAAGGCGAAGAAAGAGCAGTCCAAACGCTCAACCCCGAACGAACAGAGCCCATGACGGCGCCGAAGCCCTCCGCAGAAGAGGAGTCGAACTCCGCCTCTGAAGCGGACGCGAGCGAGACGCTCGCGGAGTCTGCGACTACACAGCCCCGCGCAGATTCTGAGGCGGAGCCGGAGCTGGAAGCGCCCGCCGACGTAGGCGAGAGCGAGACGCCGGCGGAGTCTGCGACCACGCAGCCCGCCGTGGAGGCTGAGCCGGATACCGCCGCTGTCACAGCGCCGACGGCCGGCTCCGCGGGAGCAGAGCCGGCCGTCGAGGCTGCGGTCGAGGACGCGATGCCCGAGGAGTCTCCGACCGCTCGGCAGCGGGCTGCGCGAGCGCCGGCCTGGGCGTGGGTCGCGATCGCGCTCATGGCTCTGCTGCTCACGACAGGCCTGGTCGCGCTGGCAGTCGCACGCAACGCCAACCCGAGCACGCCGGAAGCCGTCGAGGACGCCCAGACGCTGGTCGCGGAGCTAGAGGCGTTGAACGGCTACCTGGCGACGACGAACGAGCTCATGTCGAACGCGATCGCGAGCGCCGAGCAGTTGAGCGCGGCCGCGCAGGCCAAGCTCGCAGGCTTGTCGGCAAAGCTCGCCGACGCCGAACCCCGCGTCGGACAGGCGCGCGCGCTTCTTGGTGACCAGCTCTCCGGGAGGACGCGCTCCGAGCTCGACGAGGTTCAGCAGCAGCTTCAGTCTCACCGGCTGACTCTCACGCAGCGGACCGAGCGGCTCGAACAGCAACTCCTCGCGACGATCACCGCGGCTGTCGCAGACCTCAACGACAGGGTCGCGATCGCTAGCGAGGCTCGGATTGTGGCGCTCGAGAGCAAGCAGGCCGAGACCGACGAGTTCAGGGCTCAGCTCCAGGCCGAGGCCGACCAGCTCAGGGCCGAGGCCGACCAGCTCAGGGCCGAGGCCGAGGAGTTCAGGGCGGCCGTTCAGGCCCAGCGGGAGGCCGTCGAGGCCCAGCGGGAGCGTGCGAGAGACCTCGCTGCTCAGATTCGAGAGCTGAGGCAGACCGTGACGGTGCTGCGGCGGATCGTCGACAGGTTGAGCTCGAGGCCCTAGTTCCCGGCCACGGCGCCGGCGGCCGACGAGCAGCTAGCGGGTGTCGCCCAGGTGCGCGGATTCGAACGCCGCGACTGCAGCCCGGACCGTGGGGAAGATTCGGTCAGGCCCGATCCGCGCTGTGAGGCCCGTCTCCTCGAAGATCTCGCGCTGCCGTCCCTTGAGGCGGGCGAAACAGAGCGTGACGCCCCGCTGCTCGAGCTCGACCTGGAGTCGAGCCAGGACGTCAATCGCGGTGGCGTCGAGGTACGTCCACGCCTCGGCGTTGAGCACCAACCACCTGACGTCTTCGGACGCGTCGACCAGCTCGAGCACACGCTCTCGGAGGTACGCGGCGTTGACGAAGAAGGGCGCCGCATCGAAGCGGTACACGAGCAGCCCGGGAACCGTCTCGGCGCCCTCCCAGCGCGTGACGTCGCGGTAGCCGTCGATGTCCTCGATGCGACCGAGTACGGCATCGTGCGGGCGCGCCGCACGGTAGAGGAACACGCCGACCGAAAGCGCGATCGCCACGACGACGCCGCCGACGACGCCGAACACGAGCACGCCGCCGAAGGCGACGAGCGCGAGCGCGACCTCGGCCGAGCGAACTCGCCGAAGGCGCCAGATCGAGCGGATGTTGATCAGCCCGGCGGCGGCGACGACGATGATCACTCCGAGCGCCGCGTTCGGCAGCGGCTCGATCAGGGGCATCGCGAAGAGGAGGAAGAGCCCGACGACCGCCGCGGCCACGACGACAGCAGCCTGGGACCTCGCGCCCGCCGAGTCATTGACCGCGGACCGGGAGTTGGAGGAGGAGACGGGAAACGCCCCTGTCAGGCCGCCGACGAGGTTGGCGCCGCCGATCGCAGTCAGCTCGCGGTTGGCGTCGACCTCGTAGCCGTGCTTCTGGGCGAAGGTGCGTACGGTCGCGATCAGGTCGGCGAAGGCGACGAGCGAGAATGCCGCCGCGGGTAGCACGAGATCGAGGAAGTCGTTTGCCCCAACACCTGGCAGCCCGAACGACGGTAGGCCGCCGGCGACCTCGCCGACGACCGCGATCCCGTGATCCTCGAGGTCGACGAGCGCCGCGACCATGAGCCCAAGCGCGAGCACCACAAGGGATGGGGGCAGGGCAGGAACGATGCGCCGAGTTGCGACCGCGGCCGCTAGCAGCCCCGCGCTCAGGAGCACGGTCGGCCCGTTCGCGTCGCCGAGCTCCGAGAAGACCTCCCGGACGATTGCGAAGAAGTCGTCCGCGCCGACGCTGATACCGAGGAGCTTGCCCAGCTGGGTCGAGATCACGATGAGCGCGACCCCGTTGATGTAGCCCAGCAGCACCGGCTTGCCGAAGAAGTCCGCCACGAACCCCAGTCGGAGCGTCCCCGCCAGGAAGAGCAGCAGACCCATCGTCAGCGCCAGAGCCGCAGCGAGCGCCGCATAGCGCGCCGGGTCGACCTGCCCTCCGACCATCGCGAGCGGCGCTACCGTCACCCCGGTCAGCGCCGCCAGCGTCGAGTCGGGCCCGACGACGTGCTGCCGCGACGTCCCGAGCAGCCCGTAGACCGCAAGTGGGAGAAACGTTCCATACAGGCCGTAAACCACAGGCAGCCCGGCGAGCTCCGCCATCGCCATGGACGAGGGCACCGCCACCGCTCCCACCGTGACCCCCGCCACCACGTCAGAGCGGAGGTACGAGCGCGGATAGCGCAAGAAGAACGCAACACCGGGCGCCGCCTCCGCCAGCGATCGCGGCACGAGCGAGTGCGCGTACGAGACGAGCGCGGCGCGGGAGTCATCGCTCATCACGTCACCGGGCCTACCAGGTGCGAGAGGCGGCTCTGCCTAGGGGCTGATCCCCTAGGCGCCCGCGTCCTACGACGCCTCGCGGCGCGCCGGCCACCAGGCCGGCTCCTCGGCGGTTCCGGTCTGCACTGCGAGGGCGAGCGAGTCGAAGACCGACCACGCCTCGACGATCCTGTCGTCGTCGAGCTTCAGAAACGTGGAGCCGTTGAGCTCGATCGCATTGCCGCTCGCCGGAAGATCGGACCGCTGCTCGCCCGTGTGCGTGCCCGTGAGCACCCACTCGATGGCGATCTGGTCCTTCTCGCGGATCTCTTGCGAGAGCTCCATCCTGATGTCGGGCACGATCGAACGCCAGTACCCGATGCTTTCCTCAGCCAAAGCAGGGCCGCTCTCGTTGGGACCAAGGTCGGGAGAGAAACCGTTCATGAAGACGGCACAGTCGGGCGCGACGTGCTTCTCAGCCCCGCTGAAATCGCCCTCGTTCCAGGCCGCCACGAGGAACTTCACGGCCTGATGCTTCGGCTCGTGCTCCTCCTGCTTGCCGTGTCTGAAGTGCCTCACGGCCAGAGCGCCGAGCGTTGGAATGATCGCCACGTCGACGTCGGCGGGCAACAGGAGCTTGGCCAGCACCCAGCTGCCGAGAACGGCGAGCGTGAAGTCCAACAGGAAGAGAAGCTTCTCGTCTCTCTTGACTATGTCTTGGCTCACGGAGTTCTCCTCTCGTGATGACGATCGCTGACGCCGCCGCCTAAGCGCTGATCCCCTGAGCCGCTGCGACGTGCGCACCGCCCTCGTGCAGCGCCAGCTCGTCCTCGTGCGTGCCCGGCTTGAGGTCGAAGACGACCTTCTCCACCGTGCCGGTGAAGGGGTAGGGCGATTTGGCCGCGTAGGCGCGGTCGACGGGCAGGCCGTTGTCGCGGCCGACGTCCATGCCGGCGTAGGCGTTGAAGCGGACGCCGACCGTCCTCTCGATCCGACCCTCGCCGATCTTCTCGTCGTCCGCGTACAGCGAGACCGTTCCGCCGGCCGACCGTTCCTGGCGGTCGGCGTCGAACTGCATGCGGACGGTGACGTCCCCGGTCGGGATGGGCTCGGTCGAGACCTGCTCGTACCGCTCGACGCCCATCATCGAGTAGCTGTGATGCAGGAGGCCGTTCTCGTCGACCCAGAGCGAGAAGCCGCCCATCTCGTCCGCCTCGGCGACGATCACACCTTCGGCGCCCCCGTCGGGGACTATGAGCTCCGCCTCGATCGCGTACGAGCGGCCGTAGACGCGTGGGATCATCCCGGAGGCGATGTTCTGGACGTCGCCGTAGAACGTATGGGTCGTGACCGTCGGCATCGGCGGCAGGTTCCCGAAGAAGACCGAGAGCCCCGCCAGCAGCGGCAACACCTTGTGCTTCTCGGCCTCCTGCCAGAACAGCTCTTTCAACTCGGTGAGCTTCTCCGGGTTCTCCGCGGCGAGGTCCTTCGCCTGGCTGAAGTCGTCGGGGAGGTAGTACAGCTCCCAGGTGTCCTGCTCCGGGTCGTAGGTTCCGGGAGCGAGCCTCGCCATCGTCGGCGGCGAAAGATCCCACGGAATGCGGTCGACCATGCAGGCGGCCCACCAGCCGTCCTTGTAGATCGCCCGGTTGCCGACGATCTCGAAGTACTGCACGGTGTGGCGCTCCGGCGCGTTCGCGTCCTCGAAGGTGTAGAGGAAGCTCGTCCCCTCCATAGGCTTCTGGGCGGTCCCGTCCACGACCGTGGGCTCGGGGATACCGGCCGCTTCGAGGATCGTCGGCCCGACGTCGATGACGTGAGCGAACTGGGCGCGCAGGCCGCCGGCGTTCTGGATCCGCTCCGGCCAGGAGATCACCATGCCGTTGCGCGTGCCGCCGAGGTGGGAGGCGCACTGCTTGCCCCACTTGAACGGCGCGTTCCCGGCCCACGCCCAGGCGGCCGCGTAGTGCGGCGCGTACTCGTCCGTGCCCCAGGCGTCGAGCCCGCCGTACTGCTCGATCAGCGAGAGCTGCTGCTCAGACGTCAGTGCAATCCCGTTCTGCATCGTCAGCTCGTTGAAGGAGCCGGTCAGCGTTCCCTCCAGGCTCGCGCCGTTGTCCCCGAAGATGTAGATGACGAGCGTGTTCTCGAGCTCGCCCAGCTCCTCGACCGCGTCGAGCAGACGGCCGACGTTCCAGTCGGCGTTCTCCTGGAAGCCGGCATAGACCTCCATCTGCCGCGCGTACAGCTTCCTCTCGGCATCGGAGAGTGAGTCCCAGGCGGGGAGCGCGTCCGGTCTCGGCGTGAGCTCCGCATCCGGCGGGATCACGCCCAGCGCCTTCTGCCGCTCGAACGTCTCCTCGCGGAGCACGTCCCACCCCTGGTCGAACTTCCCGCGGTACTTCTCGCTCCACTCGACCGCGACCTGGTGCGGCGCGTGCGAGCACCCGGTCGAGTAGTAGACAAACCACGGCTTCTCGTGGTCCTGGGCGCGCACCTCGTGCAGCCAGCGCACCGCCTGATCGGTGATGTCGTCCGGCCAGTAGTACTCCTTGCCCTCCTCGCCCTGCGGGACGCCGATGGTCGTGTTGTCCTGCGTGATCACAGGGTCGTACTGGCCTGCCTCGCCGCCCAGGATGCCCCAGAACCGATCGAAGCCCCACGCGTTCGGCCAGCGGTCGAACGGCCCCGCTGCACCTTGGACGCGATCAGGGGTCAGATGCCACTTGCCGAATCCCGCGGTCGAGTAGCCGTTGGCCTGAAGCGCCCGGACGAACGGAGCGCAGTCCTTCGGCACGCTCGCCGAGTAGCCCGGGAACGGGGCGGGCAGCTCCCCGATCTGACCGAAGCCGACGGTGTGGTGGTTGCGGCCTGTCAGCAGCGCGGCCCGGGTCGGCGAGCAAAGCGCGGCCACGTGGAAGCCGTTGTACGTGAGACCCTGCCCGCCGACCCGCGTCATCGCCGGCGTCGAGACGGGCCCGCCGAACGTCGACGGGTTCCCGAAGCCCGCGTCGTCGATCAGCACGAGCAACACGTTCGGCGCGCCCTCTGGGGGCGACGGCGTCATGTTGATCGTCCAGTCGGCGACGGACGCGTCGAGCGTCCGCCCGACCGTGCCCCCGAAGTTCGGATCCGGGATCGGCAGCACTGTCCTGTCCGGGCTGAACTTCCCCATCGCCTCGCCGAGCGACTCCTTCAAGGCGCCCATGCCCTTCTTGTCGCCCTGGACAACCGAGCGGAGCTTGGCGCCCGCGAGCGCCTGCTCGACGGCGAGCCGCTGCTCGTCGTCGAAGATCGCGATGATCCCGGCCGACCCCGGCGGCAGGTTCTCGCCGATGTTGTCGTGAAGCTCCTTGTTGACCTTGTTGCCGGCAAACCTGCCGACCACCCTGCCCGCGACGGCCCCGACCGCGACCGACGCAAGCAGCGGCGGCGCGAACAAGCCCACCGCGAGCCCGACGCCACCTCCCCAGCCCGTCCCCTTACGGCCCAGGTTGTCGCCGGTCCGCTGCACCGCGACGTTGCCGTCCTCGTCGTGCGTGACGAGGATGACGCCCTCGATCGAAACCTTTTTCTCCTTGACGAGCTCGACCAGCGCCTCGAAGTCCTTTGTCGCCTCGTCGATGTCCTGGTAACCCGCAACGAGGACATCGGTCGGTGTCTCAGCCATTACGGCTCTCCCTTCGATTCCGAGCATCGCGGCTCCCATGCCGCGCTTCCCAACATCGCACAGACGCGGCGACCGTAACATCGCCCGCCCGCGCGTTCACCCGGGTGAACCTGAGCCGCGGGTGATGCGCGATCTACGAGATTGCAGGAACCTCGCGCTGGACGACCTGCCGCGTCGATCGAAGGGAGGACGATGGAATCGTTCTGGGCAACAGTCGTGTATCCATGGCTCGCGGCGACAGGGGCTCTGGTTGCCTTCGTGATCCTCTACTGGTTCGGCGCGGCGGCGGCGCGGGAAGAAGCGCGTTCACGAGCACGGGCGTCCAGAACCGCCGCGACCGGGCCGATGCACCACCGTCGACGTGTGACCTGAATCGGCGGGCGAGTGCCGATGTCGAAGCGCTACGCGGGCCGCAGAGGGCAAGACCGCGTCCCCTACAGGATTGTGATTCGCGGTGAGATCGGAGAGCCGCTCGTGGGACCACTGGAAGGAATGACCGTCGAGGTTGTCGGCGAGGAGTCGGTGCTGACGGGGGACCTCCTCGATCAGGCCCAGCTCCAGGGCGCATTGAGCTGGCTGACGAAACTCGGCGTCGAAATCGTCAGCGTGAACCCGGCAGACGACCCGTCGCAGCGATGACCGCAGCCGCGGAGCGGGACTCGAGAGGCATCCCATGGCGGGCTTGACTCCATCGGCAAGCGGGGAGTACGAGTCGTACTGGCGGCGCCATGCCGGGGCGCTCTTCCTCGGCGGATTCGGCCTTCTGCTCCTCGTCATCATCGTTGGCCAGCTTCTCGACCGGGGCGACGTCGAGGCGTGGCTGGCCGAGCAGTCCGCCGAGGCGGCGTACCTGATCGTCTTCCTCCTGGTCGGCCTGGACGCCGTGATCCCGATCTTCCCCGGCGAAACGACGCTGAACGCGGCTTCCACGATCGCAGCCGACGGCGGGCTCGAGCTCGGACTCGTCATGGTCGCCGGTGCTCTCGGAGCGATTGTCGGCGACTCCTGTCTCTTCTGGATCGCCCGCAAGAACGCGGCCAAGGTCCGGCCAAGCCTGGACAAGGCGACGAAGAACCAGAAGGTTGAGGCCGCGTGGAGCATGCTGGACGCCTCGCCCGGGCTCCTCATCGTCGGGGGCCGTTACGTCCCCGGAATGCGCTTCGCCGTCAACGCGTCGATGGGACTTTCCGACATCCCTTATCGCCGCTTTCTGCCATGGTCGGTTCTCGGAGGCGCGCTGTGGTCGATCTATACGTGCGGCCTGGCCTACCTCGTTGCATCGACGCTTGCCGGCTTCCCGTTCGCATCCATGGTCATCGCCGCCGTCATCACCTCGTGCGTCCTCGTGGCAACCTACTTCGTCTACCGGCGCAGACAGCGGCGCGTCGCCGAGCAGGCGTCGGGAGACACGGCGCCCCCCGCTGGTTCATCGCGCTAGACCCCGGCAACGACGGTTCAGGCTCTGCGGTCATCCCGCGTCCTCCGTGACTTCACCCGGGTGACCGCGGGCAGGAGGTGATGACTGGCCGGCCCGCTGCATCGACACTCTGAGATCGATGCGTGCTGCCGCGACCGCAACGATCAGAGAGGAGAGGTGATGGCTATCGGACCCGTCCAGCTCATTGTGTTGGGCTTTACTCATCCCGATTTTCACGGGGAGATCCTCGCCGAGCTGGAGCGGCTGCGAGAAAGCGACACGGTGCGAGTGATCGACGCCCTCGCAGTCCACAAGGACGCAAGCGGGGAGATCGAGGTGGCGCACCTGAGCAACCTCACCGACGAGGAGGCGATCGAGCTCGGCAGCAAGGTCGGCGCCCTCATCGGCCTCGGCATCGAGGGCGAGGAAGGCATGGAGGCGGGCGCTCTGGTGGGCGCCGAGGCCGTCGCCGAGCAGGGCGTGCATGTGTTCTCGGACGAGGACGCCTGGGACGTGCTCGAGGACATCCCCAACGACTCGGCCGCCGCGCTCCTGTTGCTCGAGCACCACTGGGCGGTTCCCCTCCGGGATGCGATCGTGCGCGCGGGAGGGTTCCGCCTGAGCGACGGTTTCATCAGTCCGCTCGACCTCATCGAGATCGGGCTGGTGTCCGCCGAGGAAGCCGAGGAGCTCCACGCGATGGAGACCAAGGCCGAGGCCGCAAGCGCCAGGTAGCGCCCACCACGACGAGATCGGAGGCAGGAGATGTTGAGGACCCGCAGAGTCGCGCGACGGACCAGCCGGCGCACAGCTAGGCGCGTTTCGCGTCGGCGCCCTGCTTCGCGCCCCGCGCCTCGGCGCCGCTAGACCACCAGCGGGGGCCGGCGACACGCCGCCGGCCCCCACACGGGTACGTTCACCCGCGGTCGGAGCACCTTTCGGCGGGGCAAGACGCTGCTCCGGATGTGACTCTTAGCCGAGCTTCTGCGCGGGTGACAAGGCTCCGAGCTCTCGCGCGCGAGCGATCGCATCCTGCCGCGACGAGACCCGAAGCTTGTGGTAGATCGACTTCGTGTGTGAGTGGATCGTGTTGAAGGAAAGGAAAAGCTCCTTGCCGATCTCTCGCTTGGACAGGCCCTCGGCGAAGTAGCGGAGAACCTCGAGCTCGCGCTCCGTCAGGTCGCTGTCACCCTCGATTCGACGATGGGCCGGCGTCAGCGTGCGCGCGACTTCCACAAGGCGGGCGCCCAGGACTCCTGGATCTGGGCAGCTCGCAAGGAGTTCCCTCGCTTCCTCGAGTATCGCGCGCGCCGGAGCGGGTGCCTCGAGGGCGCGACGCACCGGGGCTGACAGGAGCAATGCATCCGCAATGTCCAGCGGCTGGCCACGGGCCCGAAGGTTCGCCACGCCCCGATCGAGCAGCTTCCCCGCCTCCTCGAGCTGATCTCTGCTGGCGAGGGCGGCGCCGAGGGCCACGTGCGCGATGCCCGCGCCGGGCTTGTCGGCGACGCCGTGAACCTCGAGCGTGCTCAGCGCACGCCTGGCCACTGATACGGCGACGTCGACGTCGTCAGTCTCCAGCGAGATCCGTGCGAGCATCGCTTTGGCCATACCGGCGACGAGCCATTGGTTCGAGCGCGCGGCGAGGAAGGCAGCCTGCTCCAGTGGCGCTCGTGCCGCCTCGTACTCGCCCGCAAAACGCCGTGCCCAGCCGAGCGCGAGGAGCGAGACCGGTCTTCCGATCGAGAACGTGTCGCCCAGCAGCTCGGATGCGTGTCCGGCGGCGCCCAGCATCCGGGCCGCGTCGCCCCAGGGGAAGCAGGCGCGGGTCAAGGCGGTCGCAGCCTCGAACGGGAGGCCGCAGGGCATCGCCCGTTCGCATCGGGCGGTCTCCGCCGACTCGAGCGCGGCCAGCGAATCTTCGCGGCGGTTGAGCGCGCTCAGCGCCCAGGCCCAAGCGATGGCGAGTCGCGCATCTCGCTCGACGTTCGTCCAGGGAATTTCCTCGAGCTGGCGGAGGATCGCCGCGGCGTCGTCCTGCTCGAGCGAGGGATACCAGTCGTCCAGTACCAACGCGATCGCGCTCTCCACCTCGTTGGCGGCAACGGCGTGACGCACGGCTTCGTACCGATAGCCCTCCGGCACGAGCCAGTCGGACGCTCGCCGGTGCACAGTACGGACGAGCTCGGGGTCGCTCTGGAGCAGTCGGTACCGGAGCACGTCCGCGAACAACTCGTGGTAGCGATACCACTCCCGGCGGTCGTCGAGCGGTATCAGAAAGAGGTTGGCGCGCTCGAGCTCGACCAACACCTCGGCGGAGCCTTGCCTCCCGGTGGCCGCGTCGCAGAGGGACCCACACATCGTGTCGAGGACCGACGTCTCCAGCAGGAACTGGCGTCTGTCCTCATCAAGCGCGTCCAGAACGACCTCGGTCAAGTAGTCGACGATGTGTCGGCTGGCGCCTCCAAAGCGTAGCGACGAAGCCGGCGCGGTCATCCGCTTGAGAGAGCGACATCGCCGCCAGGTGAACGCCGACCGGCCAGCCTTCGGTGCGCTCATGCAGCACGCCCAGGGTCTCAGTCGCGAGGCCGAAGGTGCAAGATCTCGTTGAGGAAGGTGGCTGACTCGTCCTCGGTGAAGCTGAGGTCGACGGCACGAAGCTCGAGCAGCTCCTCCAGGGCGCGCAGCCTCCCCATCGGGATCGGTGGATCCGAACGCGTCGATAAGGCCAATGTGACGTTGCTCTGCGCTCGTTCGAGGAAGAAGTTGAGCGAGTCGTGACACAGGCGATTCGTGATCACCTGGTAGTCGTCGAGCACGAGGACGAGCTTCTCGCCGAGCCCTTCCAGGCCGCAGAGAACAGCCGGGACGACCGTATCGACAACATCCGCGCGCGGCTCACGGAGCGCACCCAGGGCGGCGGCGCCCCATTCGGGCACGACGTGCCGAATCGCCTGAACGATGTAGCTCCAGAACGTGACCGGGTCGTTGTCCCCGGAGTCGAGTGATACGCAGGCAAAGGCGCGGTCGTCGACCTCGCGCCACTGCGCGAGGAGGGTCGTCTTTCCGAAGCCCGGCGGCGCAGCAAGCAGGACGAGTCTCGGCGCCGACTCGCGCAGCACGTCGGTGCAGCGCGCGCGGACGAGAGCGTCTCGCGGAGCGCGAACCCGCTCGAACTTCGACTCGAAGAAGACCGCTCGTCGGCGGGAGCACCTGTGAGTCGGTCGGCCGCTGGCGACGTTGCGGTCACGGCGATTCGACCCTGGTCGAGCTGCGGAATGCTGGCGCTACCGCCACCACGCCTTGACCTCTTCCTACGCAGCGGCAGTGGGTTGTGGCGTTTGACAATCCTCAACCCGGGATGAGCCGGCACTCGCATCATGTGCCGAACCGCTCATGTAAGAACCTACTGACTCCGGCGGAAATGGCGGCGGGGGGACAAACGCCATGGTCACTTGCCTCTTCGCTCGGCAGGGTCCTTTCTCGGGTGTCGCTAGCGTCGCTCACGAAGGGCCCGCGTGGCAATGAGGCCTGCACGGAACTTCGGTCGTGCCTGCACCGGGGGTGCCTGCACCCCGAAGCAAAGGTGCAAAGACCTTCGCGGGGCTCGGTGCGACGTGCGGATCCGCCTTCGACGTGGGCCACACATGTCGGTGCGCCGGACCACGGATAGGCACGTTTCACCTGGGTGAACATGAGCGGCGGGTGAGGTCGGAGACACCGGCCGGTTGGACAATGGCGAGGGAAGGAACGAGATCTCCAGCAGAGGGGCTGACGACTCAGCGGGCCCGAGGGTCAGTGATCTGAACTTCGTCCATGAGGACTGGAGGTTGCAATGGGAATGATGCGTCGACGAACACGCCGCCGGACGATGATGGTCGCCGGTGGAGCAGCGTACGCGGCCGGCAGAGCTGCGGGCGGGGGCGGACAGGACGACTACGGGTACGAACCGGAGGCCCCGCCGGCGCCGCCGCCTCCAGCCCCGACCAGCGGGGACGACCAAGCCGACGAGATCCAGCGCCTGGCCGACCTGCACGCCTCCGGCGCACTGACCGACGAGGAGTTTGCGGCCGCCAAGGCCAAGGCCCTCGGCATCTAGGACGCAATCCTGCAGAAGGAGGAGTGGTTATGGCTCGGAGTGGTCGTGCCGGCGTGGTGGAGAGGGCCCTCGAGGCCGGCTTCAACGGCGAAGTCGACGTCTTGCCGGAACTGTTCACCGAGGATGTCAGCGGCTGGTCGCCGAACATGCTGGTCGCCTCGCGCGGCGAGCTGGCAGAAGTGGTCGCGGAGCGCGAAACGAGCATCTCGAACGTGTCCCTGAAGATCGACGTTGTCGACATCGTCGGGAACAAGGGCTACGCCGAGTACCGGGTGACTGCTGACTTCTCGGGCCCGTTCGTGGTCGACGAGGAGACCGTGATCGAGCCGAACGGCCGCGAGCTGCTGCTCGGGGCTGCGCTCGTGGCGGAGTTCAGTGGGGACAAGATCTCTGCGTTCCGGAACTACTTCGACAACGCGGCGCTGCTGGAGCAGATGCTCGCCAGGTAGGACCGTCGCCCGCGGCTCAACCGGTGGACGGCCCCGACAGTCTCGTCGTCGAGGACTCGCCGGACCCGGCCGACCTGGCGCTGCTCGAGGAACGGGTTGCGGCGGCTGCCATCGCCGCCGCCGGCCTAGGCGACGACGAGGAGTTCGGGATCTTCGTCCGGGACGACGACGGCCGGATCGTCGCCGGCATCTCCGGCATCGTGTGGGGTGGGTGCTGTGAGCTACAGGCGATGTGGGTCGACGAGCCGCTCCGCGGTCGCGGACTGGCACGGGCCCTCATGGCCGGGGCGGAAGCCGAAGCCGGGCGGCGGGGCTGCACGCTCGTCCAGTTCCGCGCCTACGACCTGCTTGCGCCCGGCCTCTACGGGCGGCTCGGCTACGAGACCGTCGGCGTGATCGAGGGCTGTCCGGCCGGCACCACCGCCCGCTGGTACCGCAAGGACCTGTAAGGCCGCTGTGGTCGTGTCGCTTCGAGATCCCGACCTGTCGCCGGAGACGCTCCTGCAGCTCGCCCGGGGAGTGCGAACGCGCTTCGATGCGGCGGGGCATGTCCTGCTCGATGCGCCTGACGGCACGGCCGTCGACCTCGGGCCCCGCGGATACGCAACCCTGTCGCTGTTCGCCCAGCCGCTCTCTCTTGGCGAAGCGATTGCGCGGTTCGAGCGCGAGGCACCCTCCACCGACTTCGCGCCCACGATGAACGTCGTCAACATGCTGATCGAGGAAGGTGCCCTCGTGCGGCCGGACGGCGGCCGGGGGCCGACAAGCGGCTGGGCCGACCCGGTGGAGCACGCCCGGATGCTGCACGACGATCGCAGGACTGGGGACTACATCGCCGCGCTCGTCGCGGCGGTGCGACCGGGCGATGTCGTGCTCGACATCGGCACCGGGAGCGGAGTGCTCGCCGTCGCTGCGGCCCGGTCGGGCGCACGCCGCGTCTACGCGGTCGAGGCCAGCGACATCGCGGAGGTCGCCGGGCGGGTCTTTGCCGCCAACGAGGTGACGGACACGGTCACGCTCGTTCCCGGCTGGTCGCGCCAGATCGAGCTGCCCGAGCCGGCCGACCTGCTGGTTGCAGAGATCATCGGCAACGAGCCGTTCGAGGAGGAGATCCTCGAGACTACGCTCGACGCCCGCCATCGCCTGCTGAGACCCGACGCGCGGCTGATCCCGTACAGGCTCACGCTGCTAGCGCGGCCACTTTGCCTGCCGGACGGCGAGGTCAGGCAGCGAGCGATCGGGCGGTCGGCGGTCCAGCGCTGGCGGCGGCTCTACCAGATGGAGTTCCAACCACTGCTCGACGCCGCCGTCCCAGGCCCCGTCAACATGCCGACCGAGGCAGAGGTCGTCGCGGCCTGGCCGGCCGTCGGCCCACCGGTCACGCTCACGGCGCTGGATCTGGCGACGTTCGCGGACGCCTCCGTGCGTGCCTGCGCTGACCTCGTGGTCGACGAGCGGGGCCCGGTGAATGCCGTCGCAGTCACATTCAGCGCCGCCCTTTTCGACGCGATCGAGCACACCCTCGATCCCTGGACATGGCCGACCTCGAGCTGGGCGACGTCGGTTTGGGTGCTCCCCGACCCGTTACTGGTGGGACCCGAGGCCGTGTTGCGTGTGCACTACAACCGCCGCGCACACGGAGCACGGGACGGGCTCACCTGCGAGGTCGTCGAGAAAGCATGAGCGGGTGATTCGGCAGGGCTCAGGCGTACTCCCGACTCGTTGGCTGCATGAACGCCCCGACGAGCCACAGCAGGGGGAAGAAGATCCCGAAGAAGAACATCCATCCGTGTCCATTTCTCAGCGTGCCAAGGCCGAGTGTGAAGAGGAGGATCGCGTACAGGAAGAACCCGCCTATTCCGATGAACCACCACACCGTTCTCTCCTTTCTTCGCTGGTCGCTTCCCGCCGGGTCACGTGGGCCGGTTGCGTGCGCAAGAGGGTGAGGAACGCCAGGATTGCCCAGACCACGCTGCCGAGAGTGCCACTCCCGGCACAGGAAGGACACACCTAGAAGGCAAGTTCACCCGGGTGAACAAGTTCGCCGGGCGACGGGCAAACCGCGCGCGCCGCGTCGAGAACCCGGTGCGGAACCATGTTTGACGAGCACATGGGTTCCGCCGACTGCTCGAGGAGCGGGCTCGACTGTCGTCCTGTGCGGCCCGGGGATGCCGCCTTCAACGCGGCCGCACATGTCGGTCGCCCGACCGCGGATAGGCACGTTTCACCTGGGTGAACACAACGGGCGGGTGAAGTCGGAGACACGCAGCGGTTGGACAATGGCTGCGCACGCCAGGACATGGTCCAACGTACGAGAGCGAAAGGAGACGAGATGAGCGACTACGGGTCGACGCGGTCCAGAGAACCCAGCGGATCCGGCGCGGCGGGGTATGTCTTCGCCGCCGTCATCATGATCGTGGTCGGCTGCTTTCAGGCCATCATCGGCCTCGCCGCCCTGTTCGAGGACGAGTTCTTCGTCGTTTCGCCGAACTACGTCTTCGAAGTCGACACCACAACCTGGGGCTGGATTCACCTGCTGTTGGGCCTGCTCGTCGCCTTCGCGGGCTACGCGCTCTTCGCTGCGAAGACTTGGGCCCGCGTGATCGGCGTGACGCTCGCGGTGCTGAGCGCGATCGCGAACTTCTTCTTCATCCCGTTCTATCCCTTCTGGGCCATCCTGATCATCTCGTTGGACGTGTGGGTGATCTGGGCCCTGACGCGTTCGCTTTCGTCATCGGAAGAGCTGACGAGCTAGCGAGCGGAAGGGGCTCCTCATGAAGACCTACGCGAAAGGGCGCAACGCGGTCGCGGCGCTCGTCTCGAACCGGCGAAAGCCGCGCCTTCGGCGCCGGGCAGCACGGCGACTCGAGCGCATGGTTCACCCGCTCATGGCACGCCGGCCGTCCCGCCGACGTGGACTGCGGCGGTGGCTGCCGCTGCGGCACTGACGGGAGCCACGTAACCGATCAGCACCGGAGGTGCTGGGACGAAAGGAGACCTCAATGGCCGAGCAATCCACCGAGACTCAGGTTCTCGACCTACTCATGAGAATGACGACTGAGTCGCTCGAGGCGTCCAGCCTCGACGAGCAGACGCTGATGCTCGTGCGCATCGCTGCGCTGGTCGCGGTCGACGCGCCGCCGGCCTCGTATCTGCTGAACCTCGAAGCCGCCGGCAAGGTCGGCGTCGACGAGGAGCAGGTCCGCGGCGTCCTCACTGCCATCGCGCCGATCGTGGGCACGGCGCGCGTCGCCTCGGCGGCGGGCAAGATGGTGCGCGCGCTCGGGCTCGCGATCGAGCTCGGCGAGCTCGAGGCGGAGGGAGAAGCCGGCGAGCACTAGCTCCGCCCGGAGTGTGAGGCTCCGCTGACTCGACCGGCCGGCCGCGACCGAGGAGGATCAACCAATGCCCGCAAAGAAGACCCCCACGCTCCCCGATCGGGACCTCGCCGAGCTGATCGCCTTGACGAAAGGCGCCGACAGCGTCGAGCTCAAGCTGACAGTGCCGGTGTCCGACCGGAGCCGCGGGGCGGCGGCGCTCGGGGTAGATCCCCTCGATGGTCAGATTCGGCAGGTCTACTTCTTCGACACGCCGGACCTGGTGCTCAACAAGAGCGGCCTGGTCGTTCGCGCCCGGCGCGTCCAGCGGAAGGGAGACGACACGGTCGTGAAGCTGCGCCCGGTCGTCCCGGACGAGCTCCCGCCAGAGCTTCGCCGCTCGCCGAACTTCGCCGTCGAGGTCGATGCGATGCCGGGCGGGTTCGTCTGCTCGGGATCGATGAAGCGCGCGCTGAAAACAGCCGACGTCAGAGAAACGGTGTTTGGGAAGCGGCCGGTCCGCAAGCTCTATTCCAAGGAGCAGCGGGCGCTCTACGCGGCACACGCACCCGAAGGGCTCGAGCTGGACGATCTTTCGATCCTGGGCCCGATCTCGGTCCTAAAGTTGAAGTTCGCGCCCGAGGGATACGCACGCAAGCTCGTTTCCGAGCTCTGGCTCTACCCGGACAATTCGATGATTCTCGAGTTGTCTACGAAATGCGCGCCGGGGGAGGCCTTCGACGTCGCCGCCGAAACAAGAGCGTTCCTGACGCAACGAGAAGTCGAGCTCACCGGCGAGCAGCAGACCAAGACGAAGAAGGCGCTCGAATACTTCTCGGAACGGCTGCAGGCAGACGGAGACTAGGCTTCAACCGAGTCCGTAACCGGCAGGCTTCCTCGGACCGTCGTGCCCCGCCCCCGCGCGGAATCGACGGAGAGCGTGCCTCCGACACTGGCCATGCGGTCGGTCATATTCGTGAAGCCGTTGCCTGACCGTCGGGCCGACTCGACGTCGAAGCCTGAGCCGTCGTCGACGATCTCGAAGTCGAGCCGGCCGTCGCGCCCCCAGAGCCGAACTACCGCGCTCGTACCCGAGCCGGCGTGCTTGGCGGCGTTCTGGAGACCTTCCACGCAGCAGAAGTAGACGGCGGCCTCCACGTCTTCGGAGTAGCGGCCGAGTGCTGGTGCCTCGAGCCTTGCCGGTGGAGCCGACCGCCGCACGACGCTGGCCAGGGCCTCCCGGAGCCCGAACTCGCGAAGTACAGACGGGTAGAGGCCATGGGCGAGGTCGCGGAGCTCCTCCAGAATCTCGTCGAGCTCCTTGCCGACGTCGTCGAGTCGCTGCGCAGCCTCTGGATCTGCGAATTCGCGCGCCAGGCCGACCCTGATGCTAAGTGCGGCCAAATGTTGCTGGGCTCCGTCATGGAGGTCGCGCTCGATCTTGCGGCGCTGGGCGTCGCCCGTGGCCACGATGCGTGCACGCGTTGCGCGTAGCTCTGTGCTCGTCGACTGGAGCTCGGCCGTCAAGCGACCGTTCTCGATGGCCAGCAGCAGCGCCTGACCGGCGGCAGAGACGAGCTCCGGGTCGGTGTCGAGAGCCGCGTCGTGCATGATCACGGCCACGGCTTCGCCGTTCTGTGTGACCGGAGTCGCCGACTGGCCGGCCGCAGGCGCGGAGGGAAGAGGCTTGCCGCTCGAGTCGACAAAGCCGCCGGCCTGCTCGAGGCGGAACCCGATCTCGAGCGACGGATCATCGAGTGCCTCGACAAGCGTCGCGCGCAGCTGAGCGGCGCTCGGGTTCTCCACCAGCCGGGAAACGATCATTTTCAACGCCGCCGCGGCGAAGAATGTGCTCACCACGATCGAAAGCACAAATCCGAAGGGAAGCAGGGCGCGACCAACCGAGAGGAACCAGCCGACGTTCGAGATCGTGCTGGGATCCAGATCGAGATGATGGGTGACGACGCCGTGGAAGATCAGGACGGGCACCGTCAGCATCACGGCGGGTACGTAGACAGGAATGAGCGCGCGCCTGCGCGGTCGAGTTGCCGTCGCCAGGCGGTAGAACAAGACAGCGAGAGTCGCCGCTCCGACCGTGATCACCACGTACGAAAAGTCGCTGCCGAACGCGTCGGCGATCGTCGGACGGTCGGCGATCATGAACGCGTTCTTGGGACACGCCGCGTTGCAGCCGGCGATCGGCCCGCCGCCGCTCACGACGGGCGAGAAGAAAAGCGAAGGGAAGAACGGCAAAGAACCAGAACACCCATCCCGCGAGCAGCAGCCGCTCCAGCGTGCCGGCAAGCCGTCCGTCAGGGAAGGCGAAGATGACATAGAAAGCCAGGACGAACGAAGGGAAGTCACCGAACACACCGATGCTGTGGAGCAAGGGGTCGGACGCCCCTTGCAGCGACATGACGACTGACGCAAGCGCCAGCGCCACGAACGCTAGGCCGAGGCGATTGCCCGGACGTCGAACCAGCCAGTAGAGCGCCGCGCTGGACCATCCCACGATGATCACGGCCCGCTGGATGCCGTACGCAATCGGATCGACGAGGTGGTCGCTCGTCGCGAGGAGCAGGCCCGCGCCGATGGCGACGAGAAGGCCGGCGGCCGCAAAAGCAGCCAGCTGGACGGAGATGGCCGCCTTGGCGGGAACCGTCGCGGCGGAGCTCCCCCCTGCGGAGATCGACGACACACCCTCTCCTTCGGGCTTCGAGGCGGCTGCAGGCCCAATCTTGCCACGATCACGGGCCTGTTTCAGACCGGGAACGGGAAGCCGGCCACCTTTCACCACCCCGACACACTTGGCCCGGCGTTCCGCTCGAGCCGGTTTAATCGTTCCGGTATGCCGATTCGCGTCGCCATCGCGGACGACAGCGTGCTCGTCTTGGAGGGGCTTCAGCAGCTCCTCGCCGCGCGCCCGGACATCGAGGTTGTGGCCGCGTGCGCCGACATGCCGTCGCTCCTCCGGGCTGTCGAGGTCGTCCGGCCAGACGTGGTGGTGAGCGACATTCGAATGCCGCCCTCGAACACCGACGAGGGCATCCAGGTCGCCGTCCGGCTGCGGCAGCTCCATCCTGAAGTAGGTGTGGTCATCCTCAGCCAGTACGCGGAGCCGATGTACGCGCTGAAGCTCCTCGAGGCTGGCTCGGACGGGCGCGCATACCTCCTCAAGGAGCGCGTACGTGACCCTGCCCAGCTCGTGTCCGCCATCGAGTCCGTCGCCGCCGGCGGATCGGTCATCGATCCGAAGGTCGTCGAGATGCTCGTGGCCGCCAATGCGCCTCCCGGGCGTCCTTCCCTCGCCAAGCTCACATCGCGCGAGCAGGAGGTCCTTGCAGATATCGCCCAGGGCAAGAGCAACACCGCGATCGCCGAGTCTCTCGTGCTCAGCAAACGAGCCGTCGAGAAGCACATCAACTCAATCTTCTTCAAGCTAGGTCTTTCCGAGGCTGAGGACGTCAGCAAGCGCGTGAAAGCGGCTCTGCTCTTTCTCTACGACGGAGCGACGGAGGGGGGCGACGGCTCGGCACCGAGGTAATGC
>CAWGQF010000001.1:0-158850 GCA_963824775.1 uncultured Actinomycetes bacterium | reverse complement strand
GATCCGGAGAGGGACGTGAAGCTGATTCAAGTCGGCGGCACGGCACAGATGGTTGCCGCGATTTCACGAGGATTGATCCAATTCGCGCTGTTTAACGAGCCATTTGTCCGAGACGCGGAAAAGCTCGGCTTTAAAATTTTGATCGATGTGCCATCGCAAAAAATTCCGTTCCATTGGAACGGCGTCCTAACCAGGGAATCGGCGCTCAAAGCACGCCGGCCGGTGTTTTACCGGCTGACGATGGCGCTGACGGAAGCCATTCACGTTTACAAAACCGAGAAAGAATGGAGCAAGGCTTTGATCGGCAGATACCTGAAAGTAAATGATCCGGAAAGCCTCGAACGGGCCTACAACAGCTTAAAGATAATTTTACCTGAGACCCCTGCTCCCACCCCGATGGTGTGAAGACCTTGCTCGACGATCTCTCGGCGAAAAATCCCAAGGCAGCAGCAGCCAACCCAAAAGACTTCGTCGACATGAGCTTCGTGGAAGAAATGGAAAGGTCTGGATTCGTCAAGCAACTCTATGGTCGATAGATGAACAACCGCGAAAATCAAATTAGGATAACGCTCGAAAATCACCTATCGGGGAGCATAACCCCAGGAGAAGGCTCCCCGCTCATCAATGAATTGAGGACGCGACTACGGTAGGCTGTGAATTGAAACGGTCAGTGCCCGCAGAACTGAGGAGTAAATCTAATCGTCGATACGCATGTGCTTCGCGTGACCGAAGCTGGCTCTAAGCATTCCGAGCCTCCTCACTTGACAATTGATTGCACGCCAGGCACTGCCACAGTGCTGTTCTGCGACTTTGAGAAGCTCTGACGCCGCCTTCTCATCGCATAGGATGGCGACTAGCTCAGGCTGGCGGTTGTCCGATCGTGCGCTAGTGAGAACCGAGCGCGCCACCGAGTTCTCGGGAGTACTTCTCAGTAAACGTTCTTTTTCTTCGTACTTAACAATGATTTCTGCTGTCATATGCTATGTCACAGTTATCCCAGCCTGGCGGGCATCTCGGGACAAATAACTATTTCCTTTTTGACCTGCCGGCAGGGGTCTTTTTCGGGTTTGCGACTCTCGTTCGGCTTACAGCACTTGTGGCTGGACGGAAACTACCAGTCGAAGACAGCTCGGCAATGGCCAAATACCAATGACGTAGATCATCGTCATCGGGCCTGCCTTCCTTCTCCCAAATGTAATACGCCGCAACCTTAATTGAGCTTTCACCATTCTCAATCGAACTTTGTCTTTCCGTACGTGCACGACTATTTTTTACCGCCATTGAATGCCTTTCGTAGACGTTTATCACCGCTCGCCTTGATCAACCAATCGAGTAAGTGTCTTTTACTGGAACTGCCGCGTCAAACTCGAGCCCACTGTCTCCTAGTGTCCTGTCCGGTCGTCATTCCAGGCAAGCCGGCGATAGCTGGCGCGACCCGGAATCCAGGACCCTCCTCTTTGTCTCCCCCTTAGAGACTGTGTCGCAATCCGGAAAAGCGCACACCCGTCATCCTGAGTGGATAGCAAAGGATCTGCTTTCTCCCCTTTCCGTGTCGAATCGCACTGCGTTCTGATACTAAAAAATCAAAGCGATGCGAGAAAAGTACGGGCGCTTTCATCGAAACAACTTTGCACGGTTGCCTAAAAGGAAAAACGCGAAAATCCGTCGACATCTTACGTGTCGTTTCCCCGAGAGCTTATTTGCATTCCCACATTACGAGTTGGAGCAACTCCCATGCCGCGACTGGTATCGAGATTCGCCAGCCACACGCGAGAGAATTAGGCTTTCAGCGAACTCATGCCTGTTTTTCGTTCAACCGATGCTTAAAAACTATTCACGAATGATCCGAGCAGCGGGCGTAGTGCTTCAGCGAAGCATGATCAATTCCTGATTCGCAACAGCTTGAGAACCAAGCCACAGGTGGGGGTGGCGACAGCGTCAGCAACTCTAAAGGCGCTAGCTAAGCAGCCGGACCTCTTCTTCCGCATGAATCCGTGCTCCACGCGGGACGGCCTCGGATACAAGGGGAGTCTCGATGCCACTCGTTACTGCAATAGGATTGCAGTCTGGCGGGCGATGACGGCTTCTTCATCGCTGGGAATTACGTAAACACCAACTCGCGCATCGTCCGTGGAGATGCGTCCTTCTGTTCCGATCACTGAATCGTTTCTACGTTCATCTAGGAGCAAGCCGCACCATTCCATTCCGGCACAAATTTCTCTCCGGACAAGCGGGATGTGTTCGCCGATGCCGCCGCTAAAGACTACCGCATCGGCTCCTTCCAAAGCTGCCAAGTAGGCGCCGAGATATTTGCGCGCGCGATAACAGAACACGTCTATGGCCAGCCGCGCGCGGGGATTTTTTTCATACACGGCAAACAACTCGCGCATGTCGCTCGAGATTCCCGACACCCCGAGGAGGCCCGAGCGGGTGTTCAACAAGCTTTCGACTTCATCGATCCCCTCATGCCGTGCCAGGTGGGCGACCAATGCAGGATCCAAATCGCCGGAGCGAGTTCCCATGACCAGACCTTCTAGCGGCGTGAAGCCCATCGAAGTGTCGATCGAAGTGCCATTGCGGATCGCGCAGGCCGAGCAACCATTGCCGAGGTGCAAGGTGACGATATTGATCTGATCCGCCGCTTTTGCCGTGAGTTCGCCATAACGGATAGCAGAGTACTGATGCGCCAGCCCATGGAAGCCGTAACGGCGAATATTATGCTTCGTGGCTAGCTCGTACGGCAGCGCATAGATCGCCGCCCTTTCCGGAATCGTCTGGTGAAAGGAAGTATCGAACGCCGCGACCATCGGTACTGCCGCTCCTAGGACTTTGCGGGCGGCGTGGATGCCGCTGAGGCTGCTTGGATTATGAAGCGGCGCGAGATCGCATAAGGAGTCGAGAATACTAATCACACTCTCATCGATGCGCACTGCGGACTTGAACTTATCGCCGCCATGAACAATGCGATGACCGACCGCTTCGATGGACCCCAAGGTCGGACGCGATCTCAGCCAGGAGATCAATTCCATCGTCGCCGCTTCGTGATCGCTCGCAGCGATTTTCCCTTCCTGCGGAGGCTCGCCGATGATTTCGAACTCATATGAGGACTCGCCGCCGATCCGGTCGACAACGCCTCGCGCGAGCTTGCGCTCGACAGCACAGTCACGGGTCTGAATCAACTGAAACTTGAGAGTTGAGCTACCGCAGTTAAGCACGAGAATTTTCATGAGGCGACTTTATCAGCTTGCCGAAAAAATTTCTTGCAGACTGCTTACTAAATAAATCCTGTTCACGTCGTGAAAACGTATCGGAAATTTTCGAACACGACCACGTAGCACGAACCCGATCCGCAATGTTGACACTCAACTTGCCGATCATATAGGTTCTACTGAATGACGGTTTGCTGAAGTACTCTTGGCTACTTCTGCTCAGAAGAGCCGATGCTTTACACAGCTTGAACGGCTGAAACGTTTGGAACGGCTTGACCAAGTCCATTTAAAAGCAATGCGCACAAAGTCATTTTGGCGTTGCGGTGGTCACAGTATTGGCCATCGTCTGAGTAGTCGCTGCGACTTAGCTTTGGCAATTTAAGAAAAAATTATGACCACAAATATAATCGGTTGGATCTTCGGCATAGCTGTTTTTGCAGCCGGAGGGGTGAATACGTTTTGGGGGAACGACCCCGAATTTGGAGTTTTTATTCTCCTTCTTTCTTTCGTTTATTTTCCTCCGACAAGTAACATTCTCAGTGCCATTTCTAAGCAAGTGGTTGGTTTCCCAATTCCCAAAATAGGAAAAATCATCTTCGGTATCTTTATTGTCTGGGCAACGTTAGGCGTAGGTGAATTATTCGATAAGGTAGACCTCATGATGCAGGATTTCTAATGCATTTTCCCTAGTCGCCTAACAGGATTTGAGCGCAACGACTCGTAAGAGTCTTTGTCAAACCCCGTTTCTTATCGAACCAATCTCAGTCGAAGTACAGGAGATGCAATCATGAAAGCCAAAAAGAAAAGCTGGCACCCGCCTGAATTTATTTCGCGAGAAGAGTGCATCAAAGACACCGAGGAAGTTCTCGCCATCCCGGATATTCCAACCAAGCAAACCGAGGATGTTTTTCGAATCAACGTCTTGGGCATGGATTGGGACGTCGGCATGGTCGTCCATGAACCGGAAGACGCAAACAAGATTCCGCTGGGCGCCGACGGCAAGAAGGCCGGCTTCTTTTTGCTTCACGGTGGATCGAGTGATTTCAAGGGCATCGAGCGTCATGCAAAACTACTCGCCAGCAAATTCGGTTTCAGAGTGATGGCCGGCACATTCCTGGCAGATTCTATTTTCCCGATCCGAGCCGCGATTGGCCCGACGATACGATCCATGCAGACGCCACGGTGCGCACGCCGATCTGGAAACAAGGTGAGCTGATCACACCCGATCAGTACGATGTCGTCAAAGATCCGTCGAAGCGTAATCGCTACGGTACCCGCACCCTTGCGCGTGCCAAGCCGGATAGCAATTTCTGGTATCGCATGGCCGCCGGCCGGCGACTTTTGAAGAAGGGATGATCGAAGCTTGCCGGCGCCACTTTCCCGAAAAAGAATTTTCTATTTACGGCCAGGGTCACTCCACCGGCGGCCCGTTTATCTGTATGCTCTCACAGCGCATTCCCAACATGGCCGGGGTCTGCGCGACGGAACATTCGCCGTTCGGCTATCTCTGCTGCGAGCGCGACAAGTGGGGCGGCGATATGGGAAAGATCAGCGGCTACGAGAAAGTTGAAAAAGAAAGGCCATGGCCGCACTGATCCGTTCCACGAGCTTTATATCCGCACCTGGCGGGACCTCGCGCGCTACCAGGGACCGAAGCGTTAGGACAAGAAGGACCGGCGGCCTCATGCGCTTGCCTGCGATCATGGAAGATATTTTCGATGCCTGGGAGAAAGCCAAATCGCGACCGCAATTCAAAGCCGAATACATTGTCACGCATGGATCACCGATTCACTGGCTGAGGGAGCGCGGGTCAGCGCGGCGCGATTGAAGATGAACAAGGAGGAAACCGAAGCGCTGGTGCAACGATTCATGGGCTATACCCGGGAGCTTACCGGTCCGAACGTAAAGCCTGTGCCGCCTTTTCCTTCGAAATATCCAAGGACAGCCGCGATCACAGCCCGGAGGTTTACAACGAGGTCATTATCCCCGGCTTTCGCGCGATGAAACCCGCGCCCAAGATCGCCATCACCCGCTTCGGCGCCGGCGTCCATAGTTTCTGGAAAGCCGAAAAAGATTTACCGATAGGCATCGTCCCGTCGGTGATCAAATCGTGGAAGGAAGCGGTAACGAGTGGATATTTTGTTTCGTAACGAAGTATCGCACAAGCCTTCTGCTCAGAACGCCCGTACCGGTTTCTAACCTTTTCGGTGATAATTCTGAATCATAATCGCTCAACTTGACACCAAGAAAAATGTTACAAGCGTTTATTGCTTGTCACAGATGACACTGAGAAAGTTGTCGAAACTGTGATCAACAAGATGGGCTTAAGCCGCATGCAAGCTCGCCGGATTTAATATTCGAATTATGACGAAGATTGTAGCGCGCACTGAACTCGACGTCGGATTTTCTTCAAGTCGAGTCACTCAGAATCACTATATTTTTCTTGACATAAAAACTTCTTATCAATACGTTCCAAGCACGTGCAGGATGCACTCGTTTTGTCTCCTGCTGAATCTATGAAAGCTGCGACGCAGAGCGCTCGTCGAGGGAATCTATCGTTATCCCGTTGAAGTGAACTTGCGGCTATTTAGATAAATGCGGTTATCTGCCACACGGCAGATATTATGCGAAGCAACTACAGCGATCACGGAGTGGAGCTATGCCGGATAGCGTCACCCAGATTCTCACTCCGGGCCCGCCAGGAATGAAGAAATATCGCCGTGCTGGGCGATGGTTTCGCGGCAGCTGATCAGACACTGTAGAACAATAAGGTGAATGAAGTCGTCATCGACGACGTCTTCGGCCACGATTACTTCTACGAGGATGCTCAGGCGTTCAATATCTTTCGGCGTCAACCTGATCTCGAATGAGTCGGCGATGAGCCGGCGTGTTTACGACGAGAAAGGCACGCCGGCGGATGGCAGCGACGACACGATCGTCAGCACCACGCTCAGGGACACTGCGTTGGCTACATCTTCAGCGGTTCTTGGGCGCATTGCTGGCTCGAACGGCGCGAATACGGCGACCCTCGTGCAGAACGCGCTCAAGACCTGGGTTCCGGACTATGACCTGGTGCTGATCATCCTGAACGAGCCGGGCTTCGGCGGGTGCGGCGGAGGCGGCTTTCAGATCGTGACGCTCGGATCGGCGTGGGACAGTCATGGCGCACGAATTTGGTCACGGCACCGGCGGATCGCCGACGAGTACTGCCAACCCGGCGCGTATACGGGCGCGAATGGGCGCGGTGAATCTTACCGGAACACGAATAGCGCTACCTCAATGGGGAAGATTCGTTAATCCCGCCACCCCTGTTCCGACTGGAGTCAATGCCGACCACAGGCACCGGCATTTACCGGTTACAATCAAGGCGCGCCGCCGGCAGGTTGGAGCAATGACCAGATGTCGGGCTGTTCGAAGGCGGCGGCTACAGTGACAGCGGCATCTATCGTCCGGTCGTCAACTGCCGAATGCGCGGCAACTGGCCGCCTTTTTGCCCGGTCTGTTTCACCGAGCTTAAAACGCTCATGCATCCGTGGCAGCGGGCACACTTTCCTCAATTTGCTGTGCGGGCGACTTCAATGGGGATGGCAAAGATGACTCTGCTCGTTCACAACGGCAATTCGGTCATGCTGTCCGCTCGAATCGGGTCTCAGCTCGATCTTGTGTTCAGCGCGGTGGAGCGCGTACCGGGGTCGTGGCAATTCCAGCCTGGCGATAGTTCTTCATTCGGCGACTTTAACCATGACGGCAAGGATGAAGTTGTCGTTTACAAAGCACCGACTGGGCGATCGAGTATTTGGGCCTGCTCGCCGATGACGGAACATGGACTGAAGCTGATCGCGCGCTGGATTCGCTTCGGGCTGGCAGTTTCACCTGAACGACCGGTTTTATGTCGCCGACTTCGACGGCGACGGGGGAGGGATCTGTTTGTCTTCAACGGCAACCATGGGCGATCCCGTCCTGGGCATGCTGCGCTCGTCGGGCACGGGCTTCGGCGTCGTGCAGCGCTACGACAGATCCATGCCCGGGTGGCAGATGCGGCCCGGTGACCGCCACATAATCGGCGACTTCTCGGGCGACGGACGTGAGGACCTTGTGGGCTTCAAAGGTTTGGACTCGTCTATCCCCTACCTCGGCATGCTGCGCTCGGACGGCGCCTCGTTGTCGATGGCGCGACGATACGATGGCAAGCTGCCGGGTGGCAGATGCGCGCCGGGCGATCGGCATTACGCGGCGATTTCGATGGCGATGGCAAGGCCGATCTCTATGTGTTCAACGGCAAGGATTGGGCGATCGCTTATTTGGCATGCTGCGGTCGCTCGGCAACGGCTTGTGCCTCGTCGAGCGCTACGACGGAAATGCTCCGGGCTGGCAGATGCGCCGCAACGATCGCCACTGGATCGCTGATATCGATGGTAATGGACGGCGCGACCTTTTCGTGTACAACCATCAGGACTGGGCGACGCAGTTCCTGGGCAGATGGTGTCCACTGGCTCCGGACTCTCAGCTTTGTGGACGGATGACTGGGTTGGGGAATGGAATCTCGGCAGCGCCGACCGTTTCGAGGTGTGCAACTACGAGGGCATCGCGGGTGACGTAACATCTTCGTTCACAACCAGGATTGGTTCGGGATGATCCGTGCTACGCCCGCATTATCGCTGCAGCGAATTTATTATCGATGGATCCACAACTATCGTTACGGCCGCAATTGGTAGGTGAAGTTATGGCAAGAAGAACTTCGTAAGAAAGCACCACCCCGTATGCAGCGCCAGCTGGAAGGCATGCGGCCAATTATAGAAGACCCAACGCTCCCGCGCATGGGCGAGGGCGATCCCGTGCCCCGCCGCATCGGTCGGGCGATGCTCTTTATGCCAGAAAACCCGGAGCGAGACAGGGACACACGAAATCGAATGGCGCCATTTCGACGCGTAAAGAGCCAGACAGAGAAGCGAGTTTCCACGCGCGGTTACCCTAACCAGGAGCCACCGAAACCCCCGCGTCGCACGCAGCCCGCCGGCGGCGCGTCGGGAAAGGCAAAGGAAGGCTACGTACGGCTCCGGGTTCTCGTTGAGGACGGCGCGCTTTCTGTTGCGGGAGCGAAGTTCGTCGAGGGTCCACTCGCCGAAACGAATGCGTTACATCCGGGACTTGCCTATGAAGTGACGCTTGGGTCCCGCAGTATCGCGGCGGGCGGCGTTGCCGATGCAGGCGTGTGGCGGTCGTTTCCCGACCCGCTCGGACGCGCTGGCCTGCAAGGACACCACATCGCCGAGGTTCCTTCCTATGAAATCGCTGTCAGGATACCGGTTCAAAAGCTCTCCATATCAGCGTTACCGAAAGCGCAAATCACGCTCTATCGTTGGCGTGGAACAGGGTCGGCCGTAGCGCTAGCAGGCCCCTCGTTGAAAACGCAATTGAAAGGATCCGTGGAAACGGTTGGGACGCTGAAGGGCATCCGAATGAGCCAGCTCTCCAAAGAGGCGCAAACGGAATTGCCGCAGGGCGCTTCGATAGCGTCGATAGATATCAGCGTGAAGCCGGAGGGCCACAAGGGGTCGGGGCCCAGGCTGCCCTGCCAGATCATGTTCGGGGTGCGCGGTGCGGGGATGAACCCGAACTTGTTCACGTTGCTGCCTGGCATCGCGGACGGCGCCCAGCCGCCGATGTTCTGGGTGGTTGTCTGCGCCATGCCCGCTGTCGGCATGACCGCGACGACAGCCAGCACGAGCAAGGGAACGAGACGACGCGATTTCGACATGAGCAATCGACCTCCGGGGGAGAGCTCCTCTGGGTAGGAAGGGATCTCGATCGTAGACCATTCGCCGACCTAGATCTAGAGGGCCCGGATACGAGTGGAGCGGCCCCGAAGGGCCGCTCCACCTTGCTTGCTTCGCTTGCTGTCGGCCCGGGGCTAGCGGATGCGACCGGTCAGCGCTGCGCCGGCACCTGCGCCGGCGACGCCGGACCGCCTGGGCTTCTTGGCGACCCTCTTCGAGGTCGAGCACGAGGACACGTTGAGCGCGCTCGCGGAAACCTTGAGCGTGCCTGCCCGGCTCGGCCTGACCGTCGCCGAAGCGACGCCTGCGTCGTTCGTCTTCAGGGACTTCGAAACACCTGCGCCCGTCATCCGAACGTTGATGCTCGCGAGTGCCTCACCGTTCACGCGAACGTTCGCGCGGACGGTCCGGCTCGTCCCCTGCCTGAGCGCGCGGCTCGAGGCGGTGACGCGGCAGGTGAGCCGATCGACCTGGGTCTGCGGGTTCAGGAACGGGAGGGTCTTCGCGTTGTCCCACCACCTGGCGTCCTCACCGGTGACGTCCCAGATGTTGATCCCCTCGAAGATGTCCGAGGCGTAGACGTTGCCGTTGTACCAGTGCGTCGACCACTCGCCCGGATCCTGGGTGCCCTGGCAGCCCGCAGCGACCGGATCTGCGTCGTAGCACGGCGGATCCGACCAGGCGATCTGCTTCGGGGCCCTCGGGTCGGTGTAGTCGACCACGTAGTTCCCGGCCTGGTACCCGTCGCCGATCAGGATGTGGCGGTCGGGATGCGGGGACAGGTTGTAGTTGTGGATCGTGCAGTTCTCCTGATCCGACTGCTCCTGCGGGAGCACCCACCGGCCGACCAGGGCGCCGTCCGATGCGCGCCACGCGAAGATCGTCTTCATCGCGTCCGTCTGGAAGGTCGGGGGCGTGCCGCCGAGCGGAGAACCGGTCGCCTGGCAGCGCGGCTGCGTGCCGCCGCCCGGCTCCCAGCCGGAGTAGAGGTACTGGCCGTTCCACGACATGGACGCGGAGTGCCAGCCGGTGATGCCCGGGTACTGCTGGTCATGGATCACGCGGGGGTTCACCGGGTCGGTGGTGTCCCACAGGATCATGTTCGGGCGGCAGGCGCCGTACATGCGCTTCATGCCCTCGTAGACGGACACGTCGTGACAGCCCGCCAATCCCGCGACGATGCAGCGGTTCGCGACCGCGGCGCCGGCGGGATTGTCGAGCGGAACGGTGACGGCTGAGATGCAGCCCGTGTTGGCGGGCCAGTTCTGGCCGCCGTACGGTGAGGGCCCAGGAGGCGCGTTGTAGCCACCGGTGGGCCCGCTCGTGCCGCCGCGGCTCACGTAGATGACGAGGCGGTTGTTCGCCTTGTCGTGGTACTGCGTGTGCGTGTGCGACCCGAAGTCGGTGAAGACGGCCTTCACGAAGCGCGGAGCCGCCTTGTTCGAGACGTCGAAGATCTGCAGACCCTCGAACCCAAGGTTGTAGACCCGCCCGTGCCCGCGGTGCAGGCCTGGGCGAGATCGTTCCCCGGCAGGATCCGACCGGAGTCCTGCGAGCGGACGAGGATGTTGCCGTCGGGCGAGATCGTGATGTCGCCCTGGCTGTTCGTGCCACCCGAGTTCGTCGAGCTGTAGGGCGGCGCGTTCCCGCAGTTGAACTCCGAGACCTGGACCGGGTTGTTCGGGTCCACGATGTTGACGAACCTGAACCCGCTGTAGGACCCCTGGATCGCGAGGTCGCCCCAGAAGGCGATGTCCGAGATCGTCGAGTCGTTGTTGAAGACGAAGTCCTCGCTGAACCGCGAGGCCCACGGCGAATGACCGTTCGGCTGCAAGTTTCGCGACCGCGGGTCGGTCATGTGTCCCGCCATCGCCGCTGTGGGGATCACCAGGGTGGCGATCATGCACAGCAGAAATACGGGCTTGAACAATTTGGGCATGCGTTACCTCCGAGAAGCTCCTGGAAAGGAGCCCCGATCGTAGTTCATCGGCTTGCACGAGTCCAGAGGCCGAGTCCGTTTTTAAGCTTCGGCCGCGCCTCGCCGGCGCCTCGGAACGTAGGCTGACGCGATGCGCGACCTGGCCCTCGCCGCCGTCGACGCCGCGGCAGCGGCCGGCGCCGAGTACGCGGACGCGAGAGCCCTGACACGCCGCTTGCAGAGCATCGCGACGCGGAACCGCGCGGTCGAAGCCGTGGTCGACGGCGAAACCGAGGGAATCGGCGTCCGCGTCCTGGCCGGGGGAGCGTGGGGCTTTGCGTGCGACCGCCGGCTCTCGCCCGAGGGCGCGCGCGACGCCGCGCTCCGCGCCGTTTCATTCGCGCGCGCGAGCGGGTCCCGGTCGTCGCGGCCCGTCGAGCTCGCTCCCGTACCTCCCGCTCGAGGAGAACACCGGACGGCGGTCGGGCGGGACCCGATCGAGGTTCCGCTGGGCGAGAAGATCGAGCTCTGCCTGCGGGCGGAGGAGTCGATGGCCCGTGAAGGGATCGAGGTGACGCAGGCTTCGGTCCGGGCGCAGCGCGAGCAGCGCGCGTTCGCGTCCTCCGAAGGAGCAGACGTCTTCCAGGAGTTCTGCGAGTGTGGCGCTGGGATCGACTCGCTCGCGCACGCCGACGGGCTGGTGCAGACGCGGAGCTACCCCTCGAGTCACGGAGGGTCGAGCGCGCAGGCCGGCTGGGAGTACGTGGAGTCGCTCGAGCTCGAACGGGAAGGGTCGCGTGTCGCGGACGAGGCCCTTGCGCTCCTCCGGGCCGACCCCTGTCCGGCCGGGGTGACGACGCTCGTCCTCGACGCGGAGCAGATGCAGCTTCAGGTCCACGAGTCGGTCGGACATCCCACCGAGCTCGACCGGATCTACGGGACCGAGGCGGCGTACGCGGGGACGAGCTGGGTGAGCCCCGACGACCTCGGGTCGCTCCGGTACGGCTCCGAGCTCATGCACGTGACCGCCGACGCGACGACGCCCGGCGGGCTGGGGACCTTCGGCTTCGACGACGAAGGCGTCGCCGCGAGGCGCGAGCCGGTGGTAGAGGCCGGCGTTCTCCGCGGCCTCCTCTCCTCACGCGAGACCGCCGCCCTCCTGGGCCGGCCCGGCGGCGGCTCGATGCGGGCCGACGGGTGGAGCCGCATGCCCCTCGTCCGCATGACGAACCTGCACCTCGAGCCGGGCGAGGGCTCGCTCGAGGACCTCCTGGCGGACGTGGACGAGGGTGTCTTCCTCGCGACGAACCGGAGCTGGTCGATCGACGATAGACGGCTGAACTTCCAGTTCGGGACCGAGATCGGGTGGGAGATCAAGCGCGGAAAGCTCGGTCGGATGCTCCGCGACGCGACCTACACCGGCGTCACTCCCGTCTTCTGGGGCTCGCTCGACGCGGTCGCCGGGCGCGAGGAGTGGCGGATGCACGGGCTCACCAACTGCGGCAAGGGCCAGCCCGGGCAGCACGCCCACGTCTCGCACGGCGCCGCGCCCGCACGCTTCCGCAACGTGCAGGTCGGCGTGGCGTGAAGGAGTCGGCGGCGGCCCTGGAGCTCGCCCAGCGGGCGTGCACGTCGGCGACCGGGGACGCGGTCGATGCCCTAGTGCACCGCGAGCGCTCCGGGTTCGCCCGCTTCGCCGACTCGACGGTGCACCAGCCGACGCTCGTCGAGGACGAGTCGGTCACGATCCGGGTCGTCCGCGACGGCAGGATCGGGTCGGTCGGCACGAACCGAACGGACGAGGAGGGGCTTCGCGAGGCGGCGCGCCGGGCCGAGGAGGCCGCCGACAACGCGCGGCCCGATCCGGGCTTCCCCGGTCTCGCTCCTCCCGCCCCCCTGCCCGGCGTCGACGGCTGGGACGAGGAGACCGCGGCGCTCGCTCCCGACGAGCTCGCCGCCCGCGCGTGGAGCGCGATCGAGTCGGTGCCCGATCTCGGCCTCTACGGCTACTACACGAGCGGGACGATCGAGCTTGCGGTCGCCTCCTCCGACGGGCTCGCCGTCTCGCAAGCACTGACGGACGCGACCGTCGTCGCGCTCGCGGGCGACGACTCCCGGTCCGGCTATGCGGAGGCGACGTCGTGGCGTGCGGGCGAGCTCGATCCGCGGGCGGTCGCGCGCCGTGCCGCCGAGACCGCGGAGCGCACGCGCGAAGCCGGCGAGGTCGAAGCGGGAACGTACCGGGCGGTCCTCGAGCCCTACGCCTTCGGAGAGCTCCTCTGGTACTTCGGCCTCAGCTCGCTGGGCGCGTTGGCCCTCCTCGAGGGTCGCAGCTACCTGGCGGGACGGCTCGGCGAGCAGGCGTTCCACCCGTCGTTCTCGCTCGCCGACGACGCGCTCGACCCGCGCGGCCTCCCCAAGGCGTTCGACCTGGAGGGAGTGCCCAAGCAGCACGTCCCGATCGTCGAGGCCGGCGTCGCCCGCGACGTGGTCTGGGACCGCCGGACCGCGGCCCGCGCCGGCCGGAAGTCAACCGGGCACGCTCTCCAGCCCGGGTCGCAGGCGCACGGCCCGATCCCGTTCAACCTGTCCGTCCCGGGCGGTGACGCGACGATGGACGACCTCGCCGAGCGCGTCGGCGACGGCCTCTACGTCACCCGGCTCCACTACGTGAACATCGTCGACGCGCGCGAGGGCGTCTTCACGGGGATGACGCGTGACGGAACCTTCCTCGTCGAGGGAGGCCGCGTGACGCGGCCGCTCGTCAACCTTCGCTTCACGACGTCCTTTCCGGGGCTGGCCGAGACGCTTCTCGGCCTCACGCGCGAGACCACGCTCGTGAACTCAAACGACTTCTACGGCGAGCGCTACCCCTACGGCGTGGTCGTGCCCGCCGCGGCGACCGAGCGCTTCACGATCGTCGGCACGGGCTCGTCTCCGGGCGTGTGATCCCGCTACCGGCCGCGGCGGTCGTCGTCGAAGCGGCCGCGGCTCGCGCGTGCAAGCCAGTCGCCGCCGGAGCTCGCCGCCAGGGCGATGCCGCCCGCGACGAGGACGAAGAAGAGGTAGACGACGAGCCCGCCCCACCCGGCGAAGACCGCGATGAGGACGCCGCCGACCGCGAGAACCGCGAGGACGACGCGCGCCGCGGTCATTTCAGAGGAGCTCGAAGAGCAGAATCGAGTTCGCCGTGAAGATCAGCGCCACCACGACGGTGAGACGCGTCAGGTTCCGCTCGACGATGTGCTGGCCGCCCTGCGACGCCGGCGTGAAGCCGAGACCGCCGAAGCCCGTGTCGCGCCCCGAGTGCATCAGCACGAGCGTGACGAGGCAGATCGACACGAGAACCTGGAAGGCTGCGGCGACTGCGACCACGAGCCCAGGATAGCGGCTGTCCCCTAGATGATTGATTCCTAGTCCCGGCACCCCGGCTGGGGGCCTGCGCGCAGCGCCCCGCGGCCGCCGCGAGCGGCGCCAAGGCAACCAGCCTTGCCACCGCTCGCGTCGACCCCGCTGCTTGGCGCAGGCCCTCCCCGAGGACACCGGGACTAGAAATCAATCATCTGCGATCGGGTAGGGCTGCGGCGTAGATCGCCTCGACGAGCTCGGACGCGATCCGGTCCTCGTCAGGTACCCGGATCCGCCGGCAGCCCGCGCCCTGGCGACGTCCGCGGGCGAGTTCGACCCCGTCAGGAAGAGCACGCACGTGTTCGGGGCGGCGTCGCGGATCCGCTGGGCCGCGTCGAATCCGTCCATCACCGGCATGCTGATGTCCATCAGCACGACGTCGGGCCGTTCCTTGACCGCAAGCTCGGCCGCCTCGCGCCCGTTCGTGGCCCGCCCGACGACGGTGATCGTCTGCTCGGTCGACAAGAATGCCTGGACGCTCTGAGCGAACAGGTCGTGATCGTCGGCGATTAGGACGGTGAGAGGACCCCTTGCCCCCACGAGTGGAGCTTATCTCACTTTTCCTAAGAAAACATCAACTCCGTGCGGATCGATCGGCCCGGCCGATCGCAAGACCCGACTCGACGCCGATGTGCTCGACCTGGAGGGTGGAGTGATCGATGCCGAAGCGGTCGCGAAGGAGGCGTTCGAGCTCGAGCCGGATGCGGTGGCAGTCCGCGCCGGGCTCGACGAGCACGTGCGCCGAGAGCGCCGGGAATCCGTCGGTCACCGTCCAGACGTGGAGATCGTGCGTCTCGACGACGCCTGGATGCGCGACGATCGCCTCCCCGACCTCGGCCGGCGGCGCGGACGCCGGCGCTCCCTCGAGGAAGATGCGGCCCGACTCCTTCACCAGCGACCAGGCTGCCCCGAAGGCGAGCCCCGCGACGAGAAGCGACACGATCGGGTCGAGCCGGTTCCAGCCGGTGACGATGATGAGCGCTGCAGCTACGGCCGTCCCGGCAAACGCCGCGAGATCGGTCGCGATGTGGAGGTACGCGCCGCGCACGTTCAGGCTGTGGCGCTCGGCACGGGCGAGCAGCGTGAGCACGACGAGGTTCACGACGATGCCGAGAAGCGCCACGGGCAGGACGAGCGCGCCGTTCACCTCCGGCGGATCGACGAGACGCCGCACCGCCTCGTAGGTGATCCACACGCCGATCAGCGCGAGAGCGATCCCGTTCGCCTGCGCCGCCAGGATCTCCGCGCGCGCGAAACCGAAGGTCCAGCGGCCGCGCGCCGGCCGGGCCGCCGCCCAGGCGGCGAAGAGCGCGAGCGCGAGCGCGGCCGCGTCCGTCAGCATGTGGCCCGCGTCGGCGAGGAGGGCGAGCGAGTGCGCGATCACCCCCACGACCACCTCGACGACCATGAAGGTGAGGAGGAGCGTTAGGGAGAGGGCGAGGAGCCGACGGTCGGCTCCCGGGCTCACGCGCGCAAGGCCGTGATCGTGAGCGTGGCCGGTGGTCACGGCCTCATTGTGCCCGCCGACCCGCGACCGCCCGCTCGAGGAGCTCCGCCACGCGCCCGGCCTCGACGCGGACGTCGTAGCGCGCCGCGGCGGCGCGCGCGGCGGGATTCGGACCGGGGAGCTCGGCGGCGGCGCGCAACCCCCGTTCGATCGACTCGACGCTCTCCGGGTCGACGAGGACGCCGGCCTCGGGCGTGACGAACTCAGGCGGGCCACCGACGCTCGTCGCGACGACCGAGCGCTCCGACGCCATCGCCTCGAGCAACGCGATGCCGAACGGCTCGACGAGGCTGGGCTGACAAAGGACGTCGGAAGCCGCGATCCAGTCCGCAACGATCTCGTGCGGAACGCGGCCGGCAAGGAGGACTCGCTCGCGCCCCGCCAGGCGCTCGCGCTGCGGCCCGTCTCCCACGAACGCAAGGGTGCCGCCACCGAGCCGCTCGAATGCCTCCGCCAGCCGGAGGACGTTCTTCCGCTCGTCGAGGCTGCCGACGCAGACGAAGAACGGCGGCTCGCCCTCCCAGCCGACGTTCTGCCGCGCCTCGCCTGCGTCGCGCGGGCGGAAGCGCTCCAGGTCGACCCCCGCCGAGATCACCTCCACCCTCCCGTCGAGCTCGGGAACCCGTGAGACGAGCTCCCGGCGAAGGTAGTCGGAGACGGCGACCACCCTCGTGGCCCGCCGCGCGGCGAAACGAGTCACGGCTCGGACGCCGCGGACGGTGCCGATGTTTCGCACGTCGCGGCCGTGCGCGGTGAGGACCAGCGGCGCGCGCGCAGCGAGGGAGGCCAGCGCCGCCACGGCGCCCGCCGGCACGAGGTAGTGGGCGTAGAGGACGTCGGGCCGGAAGCGGCGCGCGGCGGTCAGCGCATCCTTCGCCAGGGCGAGCTGTTTCGCCGCCGAGCCGCCGCGGCGGTCGACGACGGCCCGCTCGACGCGGTGGCCTCGGCGCTCGAGCTCGTCGGCGAGCCCTCGCACGAACGTGCCGAAGTCCGGGTCGGAGGGCCCCGGATACATGGAGGAGACGAGAAGGATCCGCACGGGCTCAGGTCCGGCCGGGACCGTACAGCCGAGGCGCGCCCGGCGCCGGGGTCAACCGGCATCCCCGAGGGGAACGGCGGGCCCTACGGACCGTCGAAGCGGGCAGGCGGAGCAAGGGTGCAAGCGTGCCGGCAGAGGATTCCCCGCGCGGGGGAGATTCGGGGCCCATCGGGGCGGCGGGGAGGGGCGCCGCCGCCCCGTCTCGGAAGGTCGCTACGCCGCGTTCTGCCAGCGACGCGCCTCTCGATCGAGGCGGTCCTGGGCGCGTGCGCGCGTGATGATCTCGGTCGCGTCGCCGTAGCGCACGTGCGCCTCGGCGATGCGAGCCTCGGTCCAGAGCTCTTCGATCCGCTCCGTCAGCCGGGCAGCCTCTGCCGAGAGGGCGGGGTCGAACCCCTCTGAAAGCTCCTCCCAGAGGTCGGCACGGCGCTCGGAAGCCTCGTCGAGCTCCCTACGGATTTCAGCTAGTGCTCTCACGCCCAGTTAAACGCACCGCCGGCGGGCTCCATTCCCCGCGCGAGAGCCGGTGAGAGGACTCGAACCTCCAACCTTCGCCTTACAAGAGCGCTGCTCTACCGATTGAGCTACACCGGCTCGCTACCTGGATCGTAGCGGGGCTCAGAACCCGTTTCGGGATGACGCTCGTCGCGGTGCGCCGGGTGGCGTGCGTCTAGTCGGAGACCACCGGGAGGCAACCGGTTTCGTTCAACGGGAGCAAGACCTGGCGTGACTGCTGGTGCGTCAGCACCTTCCGCTTCACGCGCTGGAGCGCGTTGTCGATCGTCTTCGTGTCGCACCCGAGCAGCTCCGCCATCTCCTCGTAGGAGTTCCCCTCCATGTAGAGGCGGAGGGCGTCCGCCTCGAGGCTCGAGAGGCCCGTGCCGAGCGTGAAGACGAGACTCTGCAGCTCCTGCGTCGAGATCACGCAGATCGCCGGGTCGTCGACGCCCGGACCCGGAAGCGCGTCGCCCAGCGTGCAGTCGCCGTCGTCCTGTCCCGCCGGCGTCTGGCTGAAGGAGACGTACGAGTTGAGCGGCTGGTGCTTGAAGCGCGTGGCAGCCTTGATCGCCGTGATGATCTGCCGCGTGATGCAGAGCTCCGCGAAGCTCCGGAAGGAGGTCTCCTTGTCGGAGCGGAAGTCGCGAACCGCCTTGTAGAGCCCGATCAGCCCCTCCTGGATCAGGTCGTCCGACTCGCCGCCGGCGATGAAGTACGAGCTCACCTTGAGACGGACGAAGCCCGTGTAGCGGCGGATGAGCGTGTCGAGCGCCGCCCCGTCGCCGTTTCGCGCGCGAATCACGAGCCGGACGTCGTCGGCCTCACGCTGGAGTCGTTCGGGGGGACGAGCTGCTGGACGTACGGCTGCCTGGTGACGAGGCATGCGGGCTCCTCCTGGGGCGGTGGGAAGGGCCGCCCGTACGTCCCGGCAACCCTAACCCTCTAGTTGAAGGTGACGGGAACGTAGCAGCGCATCGTGGAAAGATCAAGAACGGCCACGACGCCAACGCTCGAGACGCTCGCGCGTCTCGGGGTCGAGAGAGTCCTCGACCCGGGTGGCCCGCGACCCTTCGCTGCGCTGCTGAGGCGGCGGCTCCGCCTCGAGCTCGGCCGCGAACGACGCGGACGCGCGCTTCCCCACCTCCTGCCCCACGGTCTCCCTGATCAGCCGATCCGAGGAGACGAGGATCACCCTCTCCCGGTCGCGGCTCTCGGCGGCGAGGCGCTCGATCAGGTGGTCGGCGGGCTGGGCGTACCGGACCTCGAGGGCGCCGACGGCCGCGTCCTCGCCGACGCCGTCGAAGACGACGACGCCGCGCGCGCCGTGCATCGCGACGAAGCCGGCGAGCCTGTCGACGAGCTCCTCGCGGCTCCGGAGCCCGGCCGCGTGGAGGAGGTTGTAGCCGTCGAAGAGGTAGAGCATCAGACGGTTCGCTGCCTCGCCGCCTCGAAGAGCGCGATCCCGGCGGCGACGCTCACGTTCAGCGACTCGACCTTCCCTGCGAGCGGGATCGAGAACGCGTCGTCGCAGGCCCGGCGCACGCCGGGTCTGAGGCCTCGTCCCTCAGAGCCGAAGACCAGGAACGTGCCCGTGGTGAAGTCGGCCGACCACACGGAGGTAGCCGCGTCGCCGGCCGCCGCCCAGGCCCACAGGTCTCCCCGCTTCGTCTCGGCGAGGTAACGGCCGAGATTGACGACGACGGCAACCGGAAGATGCTCGACGGCGCCCGCGGAGGCGCGGCACACGACCGGCGTGACCCGCGCGGCGTTGTGCTCGGGGACGACGACGCCGCTCGCGCCGGCGCCCTCGGCGCTGCGGCACACCGCGCCGAGGTTGTGCGGGTCGGTGACCTGGTCGAGGCAGGCGACAAGCGGCGTCCCGCTCCCGACGAGCTCCCAGGCGTCCGCGTAGCGGTAGGGCTCGCAGTGGGCGACCACGCCCTGGTGGTCGCGCGTGCCGGCCGCCGCGGTCAGGGCTGATTCCGGACGCACCTGGAGGCGTGGCCCGGGTGCCTCGCGGAGCCAGGCTTCCGCCGCGAGGGCGCGCTCGGTGACGAGGAGCTCGAGCACCTGGCGCTTCCCGGCCCGGAAGACCTCGCGCACGGGCCGGCGGCCGTAGACGAGCTCCGCGCGTCACGCCTTCGGGATCAGGCGGAAGCCGTCCGCGACGTCCTGCACCTCCCAGCCCTCCGCCTCGATCGCCTCACGAAGCCGGTCGGCCTCGTCGAAGTCTCGCCGGCGGCGGGCGGCCTGCCGCTCCACGGCCAGCCGACGGATCGCGTCCGGTGCCTCCCCTGCCTCTGTCTGCGCCTCGAGCCCGAAAAGGGCGAGGCCTCGCGCGAGCTCCTCCAGCCGGCCCGCGGCGCGCCACTCGTGCAGGAGCGCAAGCGCGGCCGGCGTCGAGAAGTCGTCCTCGAGCGCGGACTCGAACGCGTCCCAGCCCGGCGCATCGCCGCGCGTCTCGACCACGCGGAACGCCGTGCGGAAGTCCTCCCACTGCGCCCGGGCCTGCTCGAGCGCGTCGTCCGACCACTCGACCGGGCTCCGATAGTGGGCGCCGAGGAAGAGCAGCAGGATCGGCTCTCGCCCCCAGGTGTCGAGCCCGTCGCGCAGCGAGACGATGTTCCCGACGGACTTCGACATCTTCTCCCGCGCGAGCTCGAGCAGGCCGTTGTGTGCCCAGATCCGCGCGAACTCCCGGCCGGCTCCCCGCGACTGGGCGAGCTCGTTCTCGTGGTGCGGGAAGCGGAGGTCGATCCCGCCGCCGTGGATCTCGAAGACCGGGCCGAGGTGCTTCTCGGCCATCGCCGAGCACTCGATGTGCCACCCGGGTCGGCCATGGCCCCACGGCGAGTCCCAGGACGTGTCCTCGTGCGGCTTCGTCGCCTTCCAGAGTGCGAAGTCGCGCGGATCCTCCTTCAGGTTGCTCGGCTCCTGCGCGACCATGTCGTCGAGGTTCGCCCCCGAGAGCGCACCGTACTCCGGGTAGCGCGCGACGCGGAAGTAGACGTCGCCCCCGGACTCGTAGGCGAGGTCCCGCCCGACGAGGTCGCCGATCAGGGCGACGATCTCCGGGATCGTCTCGGTCGCGAGCGGCTCGACGTCCGGGCGGCCGAGCCCGAGGCGGTCCGTGTCCTCGACGTACCAGCGGGTGGCGTCCCGGGCGAGCTCGGCGCTCGGGATCCCCTGAGCCAGCGCCGCGTCGTAGATCTTGTCGTTCACGTCGGTGATGTTCTCGACGAGCGTCACGTCGTAGCCGCGCAGCTCGAGCCAGCGCCTCAGCCAGAGGGAGAGGACGTACGGCCGGGCGTTCCCGACGTGGATCCGCTGGTAGACCGTCGGGCCGCAGACGTAGATCCCGACCGGCCCCGGCGGAGCCGGAAGCTCCTCCTTCCGTCGCGTGAGCGAGTTGTAGAGCCGCACGCCCATAGCCTCGCAGACGGCCCGCCGGACGGAGCTTGTGTTGCATCACCGCTGCGTTGGCGCACGGAGCCCAGCCCTGGTGATGCAACACAAGCGATCGGATATCGAGCCGCGGCGTGTCCCTTCGGGCCGCGACGCGTGTGAGCGCTAGGAGACCTGCGCCGGTTGAAACTGGGCTTCCTCGGTGGACCCCTTCAGCGCGAGCGTGGAGCTCTCGCCTCCCGAGACCGCCTGGGCGACGAGGTCGAAGTAGCCGGCGCCGACCTCGCGCTGGTGGCGCGTCGCCGTGTAGCCCGACTCCTCGAGCTCGAACTCGCGCTCCTGGAGCCGGACGTAGGCGGGCATGCCCTCCTCGCGGTAGCCCGCGGCGAGCTCGAACATCCCGGCGTTCAGCGCATGGAAGCCGGCGAGCGTGATGAACTGGAAGCGGTAGCCGAGCTCGCCCAGACGCCGCTGGAAGCCTGCGATCTCGTCGTCGTCCAGGTGGCGTCTCCAGTTGAACGACGGCGAGCAGTTGTACGCGAGCAGCTTGCCCGGGAACTGCGCGTGCAGCTCGGCGGCGAACGCCTCCGCCTCCTCCAGGTCCGGCGTGGACGTCTCGAACCAGATGATGTCCGCGTACGGCGCGTACGCGAGCCCGCGCGCGACCGCGCTCGCGAGGCCGGACTCGACCACGAAGTAGCCCTCGGCTGTCCGCTCGCCGGTCACGAACCGCCCGTCGCGCTCGTCCACGTCGCTCGTCATGAGCGTGGCCGAGAGCGCGTCGGTTCGCGCGACCAGAATCGTCGGGACACCGAGAACGTCCGCCGCCAGGCGCGCGGCGGCGAGCGTCCGCACGAACTGGGCGGTCGGGACGAGCACCTTGCCGCCGAGGTGACCGCACTTCTTCTCCGAGGCGAGCTGATCCTCGTAGTGGACGCCGGCGGCGCCCGCCTCGATGAACGCCTTCATGAGCTCGAAGGCGTTGAGTGCGCCGCCGAAGCCTGCCTCCGCGTCCGCGACGATCGGCGCGAGCCACGCGCGTCCGTTCTGACCCTCGGCCCACTCGATCTGGTCGGCACGGCGCAGGGCGTTGTTCAGGCGCCGCACGAGCGCGGGCGCACTCGTCGCCGGGTAGAGGCTCTGGTCGGGATAGACGTGTTCGGCGAGGTTCGCGTCGGCCGCGACCTGCCAGCCGGAGAGGTAGATCGCCTTCAGGCCCGCCTTGACCATCTGGACGGCCTGGCCGCCCGACAGCGCGCCGAGCGCGGCGACGTAGTCGTCCTCGTGGAGGAGCCGCCAGAGCCGCTCGGCGCCCAGGCGTGCGAGCGTGTGCTCGACGCGAACGGAGCCTCGCAGCCGCACGACGTCCTCGGCCGAGTACGGCCGGTCGATCCCGGCCCAGCGGGGATCCTCCTCCCAGGTGCGCTCGAGCACCGCAGACTCTCGCTCGTACCCCTCCATCGCTGCCCCTCCTTGTCTAGTCGAGCTTCTCGTATGCCGGAAGCGTCAGGAACTCGACGAACTCGTCGGAGAGCGCGACCGAGTCGAAGACCTCGCGCGCGTCCTCCCACCTGCCCTCCCCAGCGTCGGCGAGCAAGTCGTCTCCGAAGCGGCGCACGTCGGCGGCCTCGGCGCGACCGTGCCGCACCCACTGCCAGATCTGGGAGCGCGAGATCTCGGCCGTCGCCGCGTCCTCCATCAGGTTGTTGATCGCGACCGCGCCCGTGCCTCGCAGCCAGGACTCGAGGTACTGGATACCGACGCTGACGTTCCCGCGAACGCCCTCTTCCGTGACGTCGCCGCTTGGCACGCGCACGTCGAGGAGATCCGTGGCGCCGACCTCGACGTCCTCGCGCCGCCGATCGACCTGGTTCGGCCTGTCGCCGAGAACCGCGTCGAACTCGGCGAGCGCGACCGGGACGAGATCCGGATGAGCGACCCACGTTCCGTCGAAGCCGTCGCCGGCCTCGCGCTGCTTGTCTTCCCGCACCTTCGTGAGCGCGACCTCGTTCACCGCCGCGTCGCGGCGGCTCGGGATGAAGGCCGCCATGCCGCCCATCGCGTGGGCGCCGCGGTGGTGGCACGTGCGCACGAGGAGCTCCGTGTACGCACGCATGAACGGCACAGTCATGGTCACCTGCGCGCGGTCGGGCAGCACGAACTCGGGCGCGCCCGCGGAACTTCTTGATGATGCTGAAGATGTAGTCCCAGCGGCCCGCGTTCAGTCCGGCGATGTTGTCGCGCAGCTCGCAGAGGATCTCGTCCATCTCGAACGCGGCGAGGATCGTCTCGATGAGGACGGTCGCCTTGATCGAGCCGCGAGGCAGCCCCAGCTCGCCTCGCGTGTGACGAAGACGTCGGCCCAGAGCCGCGCCTCGAGGTGGCTCTCGAGCTTCGGCAGGTAGAAGTACGGGCCGCTCCCCCGCTCGAGCAGGCGCCGGGCGTTTGGCGCAGGAAGACGCCGAAGTCGAAGAGCGACGCCGAGACCTGCTCGCCGTCCACGAGAACGTTGCGCTCGGACAGGTGCCAGCCGCGCGGGCGGACGATCAGCGTCGCCATCTCGTCGTTCAGGCGGTACCTCTTCTCGCCCGTGTCGAGCTCGATCGTCCGCTCGATCGCGTCCGTCAGGTTGACCTGGCCCTCGATGCAGTTGCGCCACGTGGGCGAGTTCGCGTCCTCGAAGTCCGCCATGAAGCACGCGCGCGCCCGAGTTCAGGGCATTGATGACCATCTTGCGGTCGACCGGGCCCGTGATCTCGACGCGCCGGTCCTGCAGGTCCGCGGGCGCCGGCGCGACCCGCCAGTCTCCCGCGCGGACGTCCCGCGTCTCCGGCAGGAAGTCCGGCATCTCGCCGGCGTCGAGCCGCGACTGCCGCTCCGCCCGCCCGGCGAGGAGATCGCGGCGCGTTCCGTCGAAGCGCCGGTGGAGCGATCCGACGAAGGCGAGCGTCTCGGAGGTGAGGACGTGCTCGCCCTCTCCCTCGAGCGGAGCGCTGACCTCGATCCCCTCGGCGGCGTGCGTCTTCATCCAGGCAGGATAAGGGCCGCACCGCTATCGACAAAATCGTTCGTTCCGATGGGTGCGATAAGCTTTGTTTATATGTTGCTCGCGCAGGTGGAGGCGTTCGTCGAGGTCGCGCGGGCGAGAAGTGTGAGCCGGGCCGCCGAATCCCTCTTCGTGACGCAGCCCGCGCTGACGGCGCGGATCAAGCGGCTCGAGGCCGAGCTCGGAGCGCCGCTCTTCGTCCGCACGCCGCGCGGGATGCGCCTCACCGAGGCGGGCGAGGCGTACCTTCCCTACGCCGTCCGTGCGCTCGACACGCTGGCGGACGGCCGGCGCCTCGTGAACGCGTTCGAGGGAGGGGGCGCAGGTCGGCTCGCGCTCGGCGCGGCCCCGGCGCTCTCGACGTACGTCCTTCCCTCGATCCTGAAGCGGTTCGCGGTCAGCCACCCCCGCGTGCGCGTCAGCGTCCGGACGGGCCACTCCGAGGAGATCCTCGAGCTCGTCGTCGGCGAGCAGGTCGAGCTCGGGCTCGTCCGGGCCCTCCGCCATCCGGACATCGAGAGTGCGCCGCTGTACGAAGACCGCCTCGTGCTCGTCGCCGATCCGCGCCATCGCCTCGCCGAGCGCGGGCGGATCCGGCTGGAAGAGATCGCGCGCGAGCAGCTCGTGCTCTTCGACCGGACCTCGAGCTACACCGAGCTGACGAACGCGCTCTTCCGGGGAGCGGGAATCAGACCCGAGAGCGTCATGGAGCTCGACAACATCGACGCGGCAAAGAAGATGGTGCAGGAGGGCTTCGGCGTCGCGCTCCTGCCGCAGACCGCGGTGGCCGGCGAGCTCGAGGCCGGCGAGCTGCTGCAGGTCTCGATCACGAACGCGCGCCTGCCACGACGGCAGCTCGTGGCGATTCGACGCCGCGACCGCGGCGCCGCCAGGGGCGCCGTCGCGTCGTTCCTCGCGCACGCTCGAGGCGCTCCGGCCCGAGCTCAGGCCGTAGACCCCTCAGCAGCTTCGGCGCGCCGCATCGCATCGTCGCGCGGAAGCGCGCGCAGGACGGCCCACAGCTCCGGGCCCCTGCGCGCGCCGGTGAGGGCCAGCCGCAGCGCGGCGAGGTCGGCGCCCCCCGCCCGAAGCTCGTCGACGAGGGCGCGCGCCGCGGTCTCGTCGAGCCGGTCCTCCCCGGCCCGGCGGAGCTCCGCGAAGCGACGCAGGGTCTCGGGCGATCGGCTCGCCTCCACCGGCGGAACGGTGGACACGAGGGCCGCCAGATCGCGCGCCTCGACCAGGTCGTGGGCCCCGCGCAGCGCCGGCCCGAGCGAGACGTCCACCCCGGCGCGCCTGGCGAGCTCCTCGTCGGAGAGGTCGGCGAGCGCCTCGACCGCGAGGCGCCGGAGCCTCGGCTCGTCGAAATGCACGTCACCGCGCGGGAGCCCGAGCTCCTCGAGCAGGCGCCGCACCGCCTCGCCGGGGATCCCGCGCTCCCGGAGATCCGAGAGCGACGCGGCCCCGTGGCGCTTCGAGAGCTTCGCGCCGTCGTCGCCGACGATGAGCCCGTGGTGCAGGTACACGGGCGGCGCGAGGCCGAGCCCACGTGCGATCGCCGTATGGAGCTCGGCGCTCGCCAGGTGATCCTTGCCGCGGATCACGTGGGTGATCCCGAGCTCGGCGTCGTCGGCGACGGAGGCGAGGTGATAGGTCGCCGTTCCGTCGTGGCGGAGAAGCGTCGGCCGATGACCCTCGCGGGAACGGACGGCGCCGTCGTCCGCGCGCTCGGCGACGCCGGACTCGCGAAGCCGCTCGGCGGCCTCGCGGTAGAGATGGAGCCGCTCGCTCTGGCGCACGGGGCCTTCGTCCCACGCGACTCCGAGCCACTCGAGATCGCGGAGGATCCCCTCCTCGGCCGCCGCGGTGCTTCGCGCCGCGTCCGTGTCGTCGATCCGAAGAACGAAGGTGCCTCCCCTGTCGTCGGCGAACCGCCGGTTCGCCACCGCGGTGAGCGCGCTGCCGACGTGGAGTGATCCACTCGGGCTCGGCGCGAAGCGGACACGAACCATGCCGAGCGGATCGTAGAAGCGAACGGGGCCCGGTGCCCGGGCGGCCCCTATTCGAACGAGAAGCGCGTAACGGTCTGCGGGTAGTCGCGCTCGAGCCAGGCGAAGGCGACACGCGGCTGCACGCGATACCAGCCGGAGCCCACCTCGCCGGGATCGGGCCGGAAGTCGTACTTCGCCTCGTACGCGTCGGCGACGCGCTCGTCGACGCCGACGGGCTCCGCTTGACCCTCGACGATCACGACTTCGTCACCGCTCTCGAGGTGAACGGTCACGCGCGGATCGCGCGCAAGGTTGCGACCCTTCACCGAGCCCTGCGCGGTCCCGAAGAGGACGGCGTCCTCGAACCAGAGACCCCACACCGGCGCGGCGTGCGGAGCCCCGTCCTCGCGGGTCGTCCCGATCCAGTAGTTCCGCGCCGCCTCGAGCCGCTCGACGGCCCACGGCCAGCCAAGCATCCCGTCCGCGTCCGCGGCGATGCCGTAGCTCGGGTCGAACCCCGGCCGGCTCGCGGTGGGGTCGCGTGCCATGCCGGGATTCAACCATCACCCGACCGTCTTCAGGATGCTCCAGACTCCGCCCCGTGACCGAGCGTGCATCTGAGGAGGGGATGTCGCCCCGCGCATACGTGAGGACGCTTGTCTTCGCGGCTCTTCTGGGCGTGCCGGTCGCGCTCGCGGCCGTGGCATTCACGAGCATCCTGCACGGCGCCACCGAGCTCATCTGGCACGAGATTCCGGACGCCGCGGGCTGGGATTCTCCGCCGTCCTGGTTCGTTCTCGCGGTTCCTGCCCTCGGCGGCGTGCTGGTCGCGCTGACGCTCCGCCTCCCCGGTCACGGGGGCCATACGGCGGTCGAAGGCTTCGTGCTCGAGCCGCCGAAACTGGTCGAGCTCCCGAGCATCCTGGCGGCGGCCCTCGCCTCGCTCGCGTTCGGCGTCGTCCTCGGGCCGGAGGCGCCGCTGCTCGCGCTCGGCCTCACCCTCGGTGCGGTCGCCGCGAGACTCGGCCAAGCCGCTCCCGGGCGGGTGCTCGGCCTGGCCGGGGCGTTCGCAGCGATCAGCACCCTCCTCGGCGGTCCGTTCGTCGCAGCACTCATGCTCTTCGAGCTCGCGGCCTCGAGCCGCGCGGTGCCCGCCGGAATGCTGGGCCGCCTCGTCGTGCCCGGTTTCGTTGCGGCGGGAAGCGGGGCGCTCGTCTTCGCCGGCGTGGAGGACTGGCCGGGAGTGGACGTGCCCGACCTGGCGGTGCCCGGGCTCCCAACCTACGACGCCGTCCGCTTCGTCGACCTCGCGTGGACGCTGCCGACTGCCGCGGCCGTCGCCCTCGTCGTCGCCTCCACACACCGCCTCGGTGGTCTGATCGCCGGCCGGGCGGCAGGCCGCCCCGATCTGTCCCTCGTCGCGGGCGGTCTCGCCGTCGGCGGCCTGGCCGTCGCGTCCCGCGCTCTCACCGACCGCCCGATCGACTACGTCCTCTTCTCGGGCCAGGAGTCGCTCCCTGCACTGATCGCCGAGGGCTCCGCGGGGGCGCTCGCCCTCGTCGCCCTCGCCAAGGCGCTCGCCTACGGAGTCTCGCTCGGCGCCGGCTTCCGGGGCGGGCACGTGTTCCCGGCCGTCACGATCGGGGTGATGATGGGCGTGATGGCCGCCAACGTTCTCCCGGGATTCGACCTGACCCCGGCCGTCGTCGCCGGAATCGCCGCCGGCGCGGCGGCGTCGCTCTCGGTGCCGATCTTCGGCGCCCTCATGGCGGCGCTGCTCGGCGGGGCCGCTTCGGTGGACGCGATCCCGATCGCGATTTTTGCCTCCGTCCTCGGCTGGCTCGTCGCCGAGGCGGTCGAGCGTCGTCCCTGGGAAGGAGGCCCCGCCTGACCGAGCAGGCAGCACTCCTTGCCTGGTTTCGCGAGAACGGCCGCGACCTCCCCTGGCGGCGGACGCGCGACCCGTACGCCATCCTCGTCTCGGAGGTCATGCTCCAGCAGACGCAGGTCGCGCGCGTCGTCCCGCGGTGGACCGCGTGGATGGAGCGGTGGCCGACCGTAGACGCGCTCGCCGCCGCGCCCCTCGCCGACGTGATCGTCGCCTGGCAGGGCCTCGGATACAACCGGCGGGCCGTCAACCTCCACCGCGCAACATGCCGGGTCGCCGCGGACGGGTGGCCGGACGACCTCACCGAGCTCCCAGGGGTCGGGCGCTACACGGCCGATGCGGTGGGCGCGTTCGCCTTCGGTCGGCCGGTGCTCCCGGTGGACACGAACGTCGCGCGCGTGCTCGAACGGAGCGGCAGCGAGTTCGGGCCGGCGAGCGCCCAGGCGCTCTTCGACCTCGGCGCGACGGTCTGCCTCGCCCGGGTGCCGCGCTGCGGCGCCTGTCCGCTCGCAGATACGTGCCCGTCGCGCGGACGACGGTTCGAGCCGCTCAGAAAGCAAGGGCCGCTTGCGGGCTCGTTCCGCGAGCGCCGCGCCCGGACGCTTCGACTGGTGGCAGACGCCGACAGGCCGCTCGGGAGCTCGACGAGGACGCGGTCGAGTCGCTCGCCCGCGACGGGCTCGTCGAGGTCGTCGGCGGCTCCGCGCGTCTTCCGGCGTAAATTCACGCGCGCGTAAGAATCGTCCTGCCAGAATTCGCCCATGACGACGGTTCTCGTAGTCGACGACGAGCCGATCGTGCGCGAGGTCGTCGTCCGCTACCTCGAGCGTGAAGGCTTCCGGACGCTCGAGGCGGCCGACGGGGGCAGGGCGCGCGAGCTCGTGGAGCGCTCGGAGCCGAGCCTCGTGGTACTCGACGTGATGCTCCCCGGCGTGGATGGGCTCGAGCTCTGCCGCTGGATCCGCTCGCGCTCCGAGCTCCCCGTGATCATGCTTACCGCGCGCGGTGAGGAGGCCGACCGGATCGTCGGGCTCGAGCTCGGTGCCGACGACTACATCACGAAGCCGTTCTCGCCCCGCGAGCTGGCGGCCAGGGTCCGCACGGTGCTGAGGCGCTCCGGGCCCGCGTCGGCGGCGAGGCACCGGCTGGAGTGCGACGACCTCGAGATCGACGCACTCACTCGCGAGGTCACGAAGAACGGCGAGTGCGTGCGGCTCACGTCCCGCGAGTTCGACCTGCTCTGGTTCCTCGCCAGCAACCCGCGCCAGGTGTTCTCGCGCAACCACCTCATGGAGCGCGTCTGGGGCTACGCCGCGGCGCTCGACACCGGCACCGTCACGGTTCACATGCGGCGCCTCCGCGAGAAGGTGGAAGACGAGCCCTCGCGCCCTCGCCACCTCGAGACAGTCTGGGGCGTGGGCTACCGGTTCCGGCCGTGATCGGCTTCGCACTCGTCGTCGCGCTACCACGCTCGGCGCCGGCCTCGTCACCGCCCTGGCCCTTCGTCGCCTCCCGACCGTTCGGCTGCAACTCGTCGGACTGGCGCTCCTCGCCACCATGCTTCCCCTGGTCGCAGTCGTCCTCTCGGGCGTCGTCATGTTCGACTCGGAGCACGACTTCACGGTGCTCGGCGTGGCAGCCGCGTCCTCGCTCGTCGCGCTGGCGGCCGCGTTTCTCCTCGCCCGTTCGGTGGCGCGCCCGCTGGAGCGGCTCCGCGGAACGGCCTCGGCGCTGGCCCGCGGGGAGCTCGAGGCGCGCGCCGACGTCCTGGGCCCCGAGGAGACGCGCGAGCTCGCCCTCGCCCTGAACGACATGGCGACGAACCTCGAGCGACTCTTCGATGCGAGGCGCGAGCTCGTCGCCTGGGCGAGCCACGACCTGCGAACGCCGCTCGCATCGCTCCAGGCGATGCTCGAGGCCGTGGAGGACGGCCTGGTCGAGCCGGAGCGCTACCTGCCGGCGATGCGCGAACAGGTGCGAGTGCTCGGAGCGCTCGTGGACGACCTGTTCGAGCTCGCACGCATCGATGCCGGCGCACTGACGCTCGAGCTGCACGAAGCTCCGCTGGAAGGGCTCGTCGAGTCGTGCGTCCGCGGGCTCCAGGCGGAGGCGGAGGCGCGCGGAGTCCGCCTCGAGGCGCGCATCGACGCGAGCGTCCCGGCCGTGCGCTGCGCCCCGGACAAGGTCGAGCGCGTCCTCCTCAACCTCCTGACGAACGCGCTCCGCCATACGCCTTCGGACGGCGCGGTCGCGGTCTACGTCGCGCCGGCCGGCCGTGAGGTTCGGGTGTCCGTCGAGGACACGGGCGCCGGCCTCGCGCCCGACGCGGTCAGGCGAATGTTCGAGCGCTTCTGGCGCGGCGATCCCGCGAGGTCCCGCGACCGCGGCGGCGCAGGCCTCGGGCTCGCGATCGCCCGCGGCCTCGTGGAGGCGCAGGGCGGCCGGATCTGGGCGGAGGACGGCCGCGCAGCCGGCGCCCGGGTCTCGTTCACGCTCCCGGCTGCCTGAGCTCGAGAAGCGCCACTGCGTGCGCGGCGAGGCCCTCGCCGCGTCCCGTGAAGCCAAGCCCGTCCGTGGTCGTCGCGCGCACCGTGACTCGGGTCGGCTCGACCGCGAGCGCCTCGGCCAGCGCCGCCCGCATCTCGTCCCGCCTCGGCGCGATCCGGGGACGTTCTCCGACGAGGACGCAGTCGGCGTTCACGACCTCGAACCCGGCCTCCCGCACGACGCCCGCAGCGTGTCGGAGGAGGTCGAGGGACGACGCACCCTCCCAGCGAGGATCGCCTGACGGGAAGAGCTCGCCGATGTCGCCCAGCCCGGCCGCGCCGAGGAGCGCATCGACGAGCGCGTGCGAGAGGACGTCTCCGTCCGAGTGACCGACGAGCCCGGGCTCGCCCGGGAACTCCACCCCGCCCAGCACGAGCGGCGTGCCCGCGGCCAGCGCGTGCGCGTCCACCCCGATGCCGACCCGCAGCTCGTTCATCGCCTGTGTTGCATCACGTCCGCTCGAACCGTGGGCTCATCGCCGCGATGATGCAACACAAGCTGGTCAACCGAGCGGCTCTCGGTGCTGCCGGCGGGCCCGGAACGTCGTGACCTCGCCGTAGCCTGCCTCCCTCGCGGCGCCGATCGCGCGGTCGAAGTCGCGTCCCACGTCGTGGTCGACATGGGCGTCCGAGGCGAGCGTCACCGGCACGCCGCGCTCGTTGAGCGCAGCGAGCAGAGAGGGCGCGGGATACAGCTCGCCGACCGGCTTGCGCAGGCCTGCCGTCGAGATCTCGACGGCGGCGCCGGCGGCGGCGATCGCCTCGACGGCCGCGTCGTGCAACCGCTCGACCGACTCGGGCGCCGGGTAATGGCCGAGGATCTTCGCGAGATCGACGTGGGCGAGGACGTCGACGAGCCCGGCTCCGGCGAGATCCACGAGCGACTCGAAGTACCGGCGCCAGACGTCCTCGACGCTCATCGCGGTCCAGAGCCCCGGATCCATGTCGACCGCGTCGCCATCCACGATGTGCACGGACCCTAGGAGAAAGTCCCACGGATAGGGCTCGAGGATCTCCCGTACGCGCTCCTCGCGTCCCGGGAGCCAGTCGACCTCGAGGCCGAGCAGGACGGGGAGCCCGCGGCGCTTCGCCTCGACCACCGCGTCGCAGTACCGAGCGAGATCGTGGCCGATCTTCCCTCGCTGGTACGGGTGCTCGATGAGCCCGTCGAACTCGCGGAAGTAGTAGACGTGCTCGGTGAATCCGATCTCGTCGACACCGGCGGCGGCCGCGGCGTCCACGTAGCGCTCGACCGACTCGACGGTGTGGTCGATGGGCCCCTCCCTCCCCTCGGCGGGGCCGCGGAGATGCATGTGGAGATCCGGGATCACGCCGCGACGTCGGGTGGCGGCATCTCCGCTGCAAGCAGCGCCTGGATGAGCTCGAGGTCGTCCTCGGTGGTGACCTTGAGGAGCCTGGCGTCTCCTTCCACGATCCGGACCCGCCCCCCCGCCGCCTCGACGAGGCCGGCGCAGTCGCTTGCGGTCCCGCCACGGTCGAGCGCCGAGCGGAGCGTGCCGGCGAGGAACGCCTGCGGTGTCTGGACGGCGAAGAGGTCTTCCCGCGGGACCGTCTCTTGCACGGCGCCCGCCGCGTCCGCGCGCTTCAGGGTGTCGGAGACGGCGAGGCCCGGAACGGCTCCGTCCCATCCCTCGCCGAGCGACGTGACGACCCGGTCGACGACCTCCTCGGGCAGGAGGGGCCTCGCGGCGTCGTGAACGAGGACGATCGCGGCGTCCTCGGGCACCTCGGCAACGCCGATCCGCACCGAGTCGGACCGGGTCTCGCCGCCGGTCACGGACGTCGCGACTTTCCCCGCGCCCAGCTCCTCCGCGAGCAGGATGACGGGCTCCTCCCACTCGGCCGGAGCGACGACGACGATCCGCTCGACCCAGTCGGAGGCCTCGAGCCGCTCGAGACTCTCGGCGAGAAGGGGCCGACCGGCGAGCTGCGCGAATGCCTTCGGGTACGGTCCGGCAAGCCGCTCGCCGCGGCCGGCGGCGACGACCACCGCCCAGACGCCGGTCGCCTCGCTCAGCTCGTGAACCCGGCCTAACTCGCTACGGCAGCGCGCACGGGCGTGCCCAGCACCTCGTCGAGCCAGGCGGCCGCCTCGTCCTCGTCCATGCCCTTCGCGTACATGAGCTCGGAGGCGAGGATCTTCTTGGCCTTGACGAACATCTGCTTCTCGCCCGTCGAGAGGCCCTTCTCCTGATCGCGGAGGGAGAGGTTCCGGACAACCTCGGCGAGCTCGAAGATGTCACCGGTCTTCATCTTGTCGCGGTTGTACTTGAAGCGGCGATTCCAGTTCTTCGGCATCTTGGTGCCGTCGCCGTGCAGGACCTCGAGGACCCGCTTCACCATGCGCTCGTCGATGACCTTCCGCAGTCCGACCCGCTCACAGTTCTCGGATGGGACATTCACGGTCATGTCGTTGTGGAGGATCTGGATCGTCAGGTACTCACGCTCCTGGCCCAGAATCGTGCGCGACTCCTTCTTCACAACGACCCCCGCGCCGTGGTGGGGGTAGACGACCTTTTCGCCGACGTCGTACAAGCCTTCCTCCCTCTAGGACGGGGTGTGGGTACGTGCGCAGACCCCCCGGACGCCTCTCAACCCGGCAATTGTAGCGAAAATGCGCCAAAAGAGCCAGCTTTCCAGGGATTTTTCGCGCACAAAGTCGCCCGAGTTCGCAACGTGCAGGGCTTTTGTAAAGAGGCGGTCGCCGGAAGCTAGAGCTGGAGGTACCGGTCGACCAGGTTGTGCTCCTGGAGCCGGCGGAGGCCCTCACGGATCTCGCGGGCCCGCACCGCCCCGACGCCCTCCACGTTCTCGAGGTCGCGCTGGCTCGCGCGGATGACCGCGTCGAGCGACTCGAAGTCGCCCACGACCTGGCGGACGATCGTGTGCGGAAGGCGCGGGATGTGCCCGAGCACGCGGTAGCCCCGTGGGCTGACGTTGTAGTCGAGCGGGTTGGCGTCGCGCGGATACCCGAACACGCCCGCGATTTCCTCGAACTCGACCAGCCGATCGTAGGGCAGATCCGCGAGCCGCTCGAGCGCGGCGGAGGCGTTCGCCGGATCGCCCGAGAGCTCGTAGTCGAAGCCGACGGCCGCCTTCTCGCCGGGTACGTCCTCCATGAGCCCGTCGAGCTGCATCCGGATGAGGCGGGCCTCCTCGCCGAGCTCGACGCAGTTCCGCTCGATCTCCTCGGCCATCCGTGTGGTCATCTCGGCCCGCTGGAGCACCACCAGGACGTCGTCGAGCATGACGGCGCTCTGGAACTCGAGGGCGGTCAGGCGGGTGAGCCCCTGGTCGAGTCGGGTCCGGTACGTCTCCAGCGTGGCGAGGGCCTGGTTCGTTCGCGAGAGGACGTCCGAGATCTCGCCGAGCTGGTAGCGGCGCTCTCCGATGAAAAGCGTGACCGTCTCGCGCTGCTGCGAGATCGAGATGACGAGGGCGCCTGTCTGCTTCGCGACGCGCTCCGCTGTGCGGTGGCGGGTGCCGGTCTCGTCCGACGGGATCGTCGGGTCGGGCATGAGCTGCACGTTCGCGTAGACGAGCCGCGAATGGTCCGAGCTGACGATGATCGCGCCGTCCATCTTCGCCAGCTCGTAGAGGAGCTGCGACGTCAGAGGGAGATCGAGCCGCATCCCGCCCGAGAAGAGGAACGCGAGCTCGCTCGGCTCGCCCGTGACGACGAGCGCGCCGTGCTCGGCGCGGATGATGTCGTCGATCCCCGCGCGCAGCGCCGTGCCCGGCGCGACGAGCGAAAGCGCCGACAGGAGTGTCTTATCCTTCCGTGGATCCGCCCGCATCGAGTCCCGCGGCGACGGCTCTCCGAACCGTCGGCACCGCGGTCTGCAGCATTCTGCCAGCCGGGCTCGCTCCTTCCGGCACGATCGCCTCGCCGAGGCCGAGCTTCGAGCACTCCGCCAGGCGGCGCTCCATCTGCGAGATCGGGCGCAGGCGCCCCGTCAGGCCGATCTCGCCGAGGCACGCGACCCCGCGCCGCACGGGCGCGCCGCGGGCGGCCGAGGCGATGGCGAGGGCAACGGCGAGATCGGCCCCGGGCTCGTCGATGCGAACGCCGCCGGCGACGTTCACGAACACGTCGGCCTGGCCGAGCGGCACGCCGGCGTGGCGGCCGAGGACGGCGACGATCATCGAGAGGCGCTTCGGGTCGACGCCCGTTGCGACACGGCGCGGCATGGCCAGGTCGGTGCGGGAGACGAGCGCCTGGATCTCGAGGACGAGCGGGCGCGTCCCCTCGAGCACGCAGGCGACTGCCGACCCGGGCTGCTCGTCCTCCGGGCGGCCAAAGACGAGCGACGGGTCCTCGACGCCGGCGAGGCCCGCTGAGGTCATCTCGAACACGCCGAGCTCGTTCGTGGAGCCGAAGCGGTTCTTGACCGCACGCAGGATGCGGTGCGAGCGATAGCGATCCCCCTCGAACTGGAGGACGCAGTCGACGAGATGCTCGAGGACGCGGGGGCCCGCGACGGCTCCGTCCTTGGTCACGTGGCCGACGAGGAAGACGGCGATCCGCTCCTCCTTCGCGAGGCGCAGGAGCCGGCCGGTCGCCTCACGCACCTGCGCGACGGATCCCGGGGCGGAGCCGAGCTCGGGTGAGTAGAGGGTCTGCACGGAGTCGATCACGACGACCTCGGGCCGTTCCTCCTCGAGGCTCGCGACGACGTCGTCGAGGTTCGTCTCGGCCAGGATGTGAACGTCGGCCGCACCGCCGAGCCGCTCGGCCCGGAGCTTCACCTGCGCGGCGGACTCCTCGCCGGTGACGAGCACGACCTTCCGTTCGGTGGACATGGCCCTGAGCGCCATGAGGAGCAGCGTCGACTTGCCGATCCCGGGGTCGCCCGAGACGAGGACGAGGCTCGCCGGGACGAGGCCCCCGCCGAGCACCCGGTCGAGCTCGGGGACGCCGGTCGTCACCCGCTCGGCGTCGGATGCCGCAACGTCGACGAGACGGAGGAGCGGCTGCGCCGGCCGGGCCGACGCGCCGCGCCCGGCGGGCGCCGCGCGCCCTTCCACGAGCGTCCCCCACTCACCGCAGCCCGTGCAGCGCCCGAGCCATTTCCCGGTCGTGAACCCGCACTCGGAGCAGGCGTACTGGAGGGCGGCGGCCTTCGCCATGGACGATCGAGTCTAGGCGCGGGACCCGACGGCGACTGTGCGAAGAGCGAAACGGAAGGGTGCCGGCTTCCGCCTCGGAACGGTAGGGCGGCCGAAGACCGCCCTCGGCGCCTACTCCTCTTCGGAGGACTCGCCCTCGTCCGTAGAAGCCTCGGGCTTCTCCGGCGGAACGGTGACCTTCTCGAGCTCGGGCTCGGGGCCCTCGACGACCGAGATGTCCACATCCTCGGAGTCCGGCGTCTTGCGGTCGACGACGATCGTCGAGCCCGGCTTCAGCGACCGTCCAAGGACGAAGTCGGCGAGCGGATCCTCGATGTGGCGCTGGATCGCGCGCCTGAGCGGCCGCGCGCCCATCGCGGGGTCGTAGCCCTTCTCGACGAGGAGCTCCTTGGCGGCGTCCGTCAGCTCGATCGCGGACTCGTGCTCGACCATCTGCTCGCGCAGGCGCTTGAGCATGAGCTCGACGATCGTGGTGATCTGCTCCTTCGTCAGCTTGTGGAAGACGATGACCTCGTCGATCCGGTTCAGGAGCTCCGGCCGGAAGACCCGCTTCAGCTCGCCCATGATCCGGGACTTCATCTCTTCGTACGAGAGGCCCGTCTCGTCGCCCATCCCGAAGCCGAAGGACTGGTTCTTCGCGATCGTGCCCGCGCCGATGTTCGACGTCATGATCACGATCGTGTTCCGGAAGTCGACCTTCCGCCCCTGGGCGTCGGTCAGCTTCCCGTCCTCGAGGATCTGCAGCAGGATGTTGAAGACGTCCGGGTGGGCCTTCTCGATCTCGTCGAGCACGAGGACCGAGTAGGGCTTGCGGCGGACGGACTCGGTGAGCTGGCCGCCCTCGTCGTAGCCGATGTAGCCCGGAGGCGAGCCGACGAGGCGGGACACGGAGTGCTTCTCCATGTACTCCGACATGTCGAGCTTGATCATCGCGTCCTCGTCGCCGAAGAGGAACTCGGCGAGCGTGCGGGCGAGCTCGGTCTTGCCGACGCCGGAGGGGCCGAGGAAGATGAAGGAGCCGGTCGGGCGCTTCGGGTCCTTGATGCCCGCGCGCGCGCGGCGAATCGACTTCGAGACGGCGACGATCGCCTCCTCCTGGCCAATCAGGCGCTTGTGCAGCTCCTCCTCCATGCGGATGAGCTTCGCGGTTTCGGCCTCGGTGAGCTTGAAGACGGGGATGCCCGTCCACATGGAGACGATGTCCGCGATCTCCTCCTCGCCGATCTCCGGCTGCTCGACCTCTTCGGACGAGCGCCACTTCTCCTCGAGCTCACGGCGCTTCTGCGTGAGCTTGCGCTCCTTGTCGCGGAGGTTGGCCGCCTTCTCGAACTCCTGGTCCTCGATCGCCTTCTCCTTGTCCTCGCGAACCTTGGCGATCTCCTCCTCGAGCTCGCGGTAGCGCGGGGGCGCGGTCATCGTCTTGATCCGCATCCGCGACGCCGCCTCGTCGATCAGGTCGATCGCCTTGTCCGGGAGGTGGCGGTCCTGGATGTACCGGTCGGCGAGGACGGCCGCAGCGTGCAACGAGTCGTCGGTGATCGTGCAGCGGTGGTGCGCCTCGTAGCGGTCGCGGAGGCCGCGCAGGATCTGGACGGTGTCGTCGACCGACGGCTCGTCCACCTTGATCTGCTGGAACCGGCGCTCGAGCGCCGCGTCGCGCTCGAGGTACTTCCGGTACTCGTCGAGGGTCGTCGCGCCGATGGTCTGGAGCTCGCCCCTCGCGAGCGCGGGCTTCAGGATCGACGCCGCGTCGATCGCGCCCTCCGCCGCGCCGGCGCCGACGAGGTTGTGCAGCTCGTCGATGAAGAGGACGATGTCGCCGCGCTGGGTGATCTCCTTCATCACCTTCTTCAGGCGCTCCTCGAACTCGCCGCGGTACTTCGAGCCCGCGACCAGGGCGGCCAGGTCGAGCGTGTAGATCTGCTTCCCCTTCAGGATCTCCGGCACCTGGTTCGAGGCGATGCGGGCTGCGAGACCCTCGACGACGGCGGTCTTGCCGACGCCGGGCTCGCCGATCAGCACCGGGTTGTTCTTCGTGCGGCGCGAGAGGATCTGCATGACCCGCTCGATCTCGATCTGGCGGCCGACGACCGGGTCCAGCTTTCCCTCTGACGCGAGCTTGGTCAGGTTGCGCCCGAACTGGTCGAGGAGCTTCGAGCTCTTCGACTTCTCCGAGGAGCCGGCGCCGCCCGACTGGCGGCGGCCCGGGCCCGAGAGCATCCGGATGATCTCGTTCCGGATCTTCTCCGCGTCCGCGTCGAAGTCGAGGAGGATCCTCGCCGCCACGCCCTCGTTCTCGCGTACGAGCCCGAGGAGGATGTGCTCGGTGCCGATGTAGTTGTGCCCCAGCGAGAGCGCCTCGCGGAGGGCAAGCTCGAGGACCTTCTTCGCGCGCGGGGTGAAGGGGATCTGGCCGGTCGTGACCTCGTCGCCCTGCCCGACGATGCGGGCGACCTGCGCCCGGACCTCCTCGACCGTGATGTCGAGGCTCTCGAGCACGCGGGCCGCGAGCCCCTCCTCCTCGCGCAGCAGGCCGAGGAGGATGTGCTCCGTCCCGATGTAATTGTGCTTCAGGGCGCGTGCCTCGTCCTGGGCGAGAACGACGACCTGCCTAGCGCGTTCAGTGAAGCGTTCGAACAAGCGCTCTATTCCTTTCCCGTCGTAAGGCCCGACCCATGGTACCCGACTGGTCGGGGCGCACCGCGCCGCGTCTGACACCTGTATCGGCTCCGAGTGCGTGTTGCCACAGACCCAATTCGCCGCGCGCCGTCGGACGGTTCCGAGAAAGCTCGCAAAGAGCGCGTATCCCGTTCGGGCGGCCGCGACGCGGCTTCGCCGACTCACCCGAACGGGGGGTGGGATTCCCCCCCTGGAGGACGATGCGATCACCCGGGGGGTGCGGAACCGGGCGAAGGGGAGGTTGCGGCGTTGACTGCGGCTACGGCTTCGACGAAGCCGAACGACATCACAACCGGAGATGCTTGCACGGCGGCGGACTCCGCTGCCGTGACCGAGCAGCTCTACTCCCGGCCGGCCGGCCGCGTACGCGCCCGCGCCGAGTGGGCGCTCTCGCGCTTCGCGCTCGACGTGTCGATGCTCGCGCTGGGGGTTGCGGTCGCAGAGACCGGCTGGCGCGCGGCCGGCTTCGAGTCGTCGCCTCTCCTCTGGGTCTTCGTGTTCCCGCTGCTCGCACTCGCCCTTCTCTTCACCCGCGGCGGCTACGTCCCGCGGCTCGCTCCCCAGATCTCCGAGGAGGTCCGGAAGGTTGTCGGTGCGACCACGATCGCGGCGATGGCGGTCACGACCGCACGCGTGGTGGTCGGCGACGACGCAGTTCCGTCGACACAGGCCGTCCGGCCGTGGCTCCTCGCCACGGTCTGCCTGGTCGCCGGCCGCGCCATCCTCGGCTGGTCAGACGCGCGGACGCACGCGGGAGGCGACTCCCTCCGCCCCACGCTGATCATCGGAGCGGGCCGGGTGGGCCAGCTCGTGGCCCGGCGCCTCCAGGACCATCCGGAGCTCGGCCTGCGGCCGGTCGGGTTCCTCGACAAGGAGCCTCTCGGAGAGCTCAACGGGGTGCCTGTCCTCGGTGCGAGCTGGGATCTCGAACGGGTGATCGCCGAGCACGCCGTCGAGAACGTGATCGTGGCCTTCTCGACCGCGCCGCACGACGTCCTCCTCCGGCTCGCGCGCCGGAGCGAGGAGCTCGGCGTCGAGCTCTCGTTCGTGCCGCGCCTCTTCGAGCTGATGCCTGAGCGGCAGGCGATCGACCACATCGGCGGGATCCCGCTCGTCACACCCCGCCCGGCGAACCCGCACGGCTGGCGGTTCGCCGCCAAGTACGCCTTCGACCGCGTCGCGGCTGCTTCGCTACTCGTCGTCCTGTCGCCGCTCCTCGCCCTGACCGCGGCGCTGGTCCTCATCGCGATGGGCCGCCCGGTCTTCTTCCGCCAGGCCCGGGTCGGGCTCGACGGGCGCGAGTTCGGGATGCTCAAGTTCCGCACGATGCGCGGCGCGCCTGAGGAGGGCGGCGAGGCCGACGCAGACTGGGCGGCGCGCGAGCTCGGCGGCGGCGGCGAGGCTGCCGCGGTCGAGGATCGCCGGACGCCGCTCGGACGCATCCTCAGGAGCGCGTCGATCGACGAGCTCCCTCAGCTCTGGAACGTCCTCTGCGGCGAGATGTCGTTGGTCGGGCCGCGGCCGGAGCGCGCGCACTACGCACGCCGCTTCGAGGACTCGATCTACCGCTATCCCGAGCGCCACCGCGTCCGGTCGGGGCTCACCGGCTGGGCGCAGGTGCACGGGCTCCGCGGCAAGACGTCCCTGACGGACCGAGTCGAGTGGGACAACTTCTACATCGAGAACTGGTCGCTCTGGCTCGACCTCCGCATCCTCCTGCGAACGCCGGTGGCGCTTCTGACGAAACGCGGCGAGTGACGATGTCCTCCGGACCAGGCCTACGAGCCCTGAACCCGCGGCCCGGTGGGGATCGGCTCGCCCGCGACGATCGCGGCCGGCGCCTCGTCGGTCAGGTACCGGGCGAGTCCGTCGTCGCCGAGGAGTTGCGGAACTGCGGCGAGACCGACCTCGCGCGGGATGTGCGGGCCGTGCGCGTCGGACGCAACCAGGTGGACGAGCCCTCGCGTGAGGAGCGTTCGCGTCGCCCGCTCGACGGCCCGATTGAGCTCGGCGTCGAGGGACATCGCAGTGACCTGGACGAGCGCACCCGCCTCGACGAGCGGCGCGAGGGCGTCGGGCCGATCCTGCACGGCGGGGTTCCGCTCCGGATGGGCGAGGATCGGCGTGATTCCCACCGCGCGGAGGCGGCGGACCGCGGCCGCGATCGGGCCCGCCGGCCCGCGGTACGGGAACTCGAGCAGCAAGTAGCGGCCGGTCTGCGCGATCGTGAACCGCACGAGATCCTCGGGCTCGATCTCCCACAGGAGCTCGAGCGCGACCTCGCCTCCGTGGACGATCTCGACCGGTATGTACTGCGCGAGGAAGTCGGCGCGCAGCATTTCCACGGCGGCTTCCATCGTGTCCGGGAGCGTCGGGAAGTCGAAGCGAACGTGCGGTGTCGCGGCCATCGTCCGCACGCCCTCGAGCGCGGCCTTGCGGGCAAGCATGCGCGAGTCCTCCATCGTCCGCGCACCGTCGTCGACCCCCGGCAGGACGTGCGTGTGCAGGTCGATCACGGCGTCAGGATAGAGCCGAATGACGGCTGGTTCGGGCCGGCGATCGCGTGAGCTACTCGGTCCTGCACGTCGCGTCGCCCGTGAACGGCGGCATCCCGCGCTACGTCGACGAGCTCGTGCGCAACCAGGTCGCCCGCGGCTGGTCCGTCTCGGTCGCGACGCCGTCCGAGGGTGAGCTGACGGAGCTCCTCGCCGGGTCCGGCGCCGAGGTTCTCCCCTGGGAGGCTCGGCGCGAGCCCGGCGCAGCCGTGCCGGTCGAGGCGCTGCGCCTGCAGTGGCTCGTCAAGCGCACGAGCCCGGACGTGGTGCACCTTCACGCCGCCAAGGCGGGACTGGCGGGCCGGCTTGCGCTCCGCGGGCGGGTCCCGACGATCTTCCAGCCCCAGGCGTGGTCCTTCGAGGCGGCGACAGGCGCGACGCGCGCCGCCGCGCTCGCCTGGGAGCGCTTTGCCGCCGACTGGACCGACGTGGTCGTCTGTGTGAGCGAAGCCGAGCGCAGGCGGGGCGAGGAGCTCGGAATCGACGCGACGTACCGCGTCGTCCCGAATGGTGTCGACCTCGACGCCTTCCCCGCTCTGTCGGCCGCAGACCGCCTCCTGGCCCGCCGGCGGCTCGACCTGAACGGATCGCCCCTCGTCGTGTGCGTGGGCCGGCTCTGCCGCCAGAAGGGCCAGGACGTCCTCCTCGACGCGTGGCCGTCCATCCTGGAGCAGGTTCCGCAGGCCGAGCTCGTGCTAGTCGGCGACGGCCCGGACGAGGAACGGCTAGCCGCGGTCGGAGCCGACCGAGTGCGGCTCGTCGGCGCCCGCCGCGACGTGAGGGACTGGCTGGCGGCCGCGAACGTGCTCGTCGCTCCCTCCCGCTGGGAGGGGATGTCCATCGCGATGCTCGAGGGGATGGCGTCGGCGCGGAGCATCGTCGCCACGGACGTCTCCGGCGCCCGCGAGGCCCTGCGTGGGACCGGGGCGATTGTCGCGCCGGAGGCTCCGGGCGAGATCGCCCGGGCGCTCGTGGAGCGCCTGCTCGACCCGCGGATGACGGACGCGGAGGGGCGGGAGGCGCGCCGCCGGGCCGAGACCTCGCACGACTTCCGCCAGACCGCCGACACAATTGCCGGTCTCTACGCCGAGGCTCTCCGGTGGCGCAGCGAGAGCTTCCCGCTCGGCACCCTCGCGGGCCGCCTCGGCCTGGCGCGTGGGAACTCCTAGTAGTAGTACGGCGTTCCGGAGTCCTTGAAGCGGTTCCCGATGACGCCGAGGAGCGGCGCGTTCAGGGCCTCAACCGCGTGGACGGCCTCGTTGACCGAGCTGTTGAGCGTCCCCGCGGACACGACGAGCAGGATTCCCTTCGCCATCGTGGCGAGGGTGCGCGCGTCGTCCGTGGCGAGAAGCGGCGGCGTGTCGACGATGACGATGTCGAAGTCGTCGCGCGCTTCCTCGTAGATGTCGGCGAACCGGCGCGAGAGGAGGTCGCCGGCCTCTGGATCGTGTGCAGTCGGGAGGATCCAGACGCCCTCGGCCCAGCCGTTTGTAATCGCCTCGTCGAGCGCCTGGCGTCCCCGCAGCACGTCGGAGAGCCCCTTTGCGTCGCGAAGGCCGGTGAGCTTGCCGAGGCCGGGCCGTCGGAGGTCGGCGTCCACGAGCAGCACTCGCATGCCCAGGCGCGCGAGCGCCTCCGAGAGAAGCGCGGCCGTGGTCGTCTTCCCGTCCGAGGGCGCGGGCGAGGTGACGACGACGAGGTCCACTCCTCCCTCGCGGAACTGGGGCTCGAGGTTGGCGCGGAGGATCCGGAAGGCCGAGCCTGTTTTCGGCTCGTTGAGCGCCTTGAGCGGCCGTAGCTTGAGCGCGCGGGACCTGGGGATGCGGCCGACCACGGGGTAGCCGCTGACGCGCGCGATGTCGCGCCAGGAGCGCACGCGCGGCCGCCCGCGCTCGATGAGAACGGAGGTGGCGATCCCGAGCAGGATCCCGACGAACGCAGCGGCGACCTCGAGGAGCCGGCGCGGCGGCGACGCGGCCTTGGTCGGCGGCAGCGCCTCGGCGACGAGCTGGGCCTCGAGGAGCGGATCCTCCTCGGAGAAGTCGATCGCGGCCTCGGCGAATGCGTTCGCTGCCTCGGCCGCCCGCTCGGGATCCGGGAGGCGGACACGGACGGTCATGTTCCCCGTGTCGGTCGGGACGCTCGCGTCGACCCCATCCTGAAGCGTCGAAGGGCTCTCGCCGAGCTCCGGCGCGAGCTCCGCGACCGTTGCCGGAGCCGTGACGTACTGCACGTACTTCGGCGCAATCACGCGCACGGTGTCGGCACCCGCACCCTCGGCGTCCGCGCGCGGGCTGATCGCCACGATCGCCTTGCCGTCGTACTGAGACTGCAGCGACTCGACGTAGAGCGTCGCACCGGCGGTGAAGAGGACGGCCACGAGGAGCGCCTGCTTCCAGCGCCAGCGCAGCGCTTCGAGCAGCGCCGGAAGCCCCTCGTCGTGGGCGTAGCTGCGTCGGCCGGCGCGATTGCGCCGTTCGTCAGCGAGGTCGGTGGTGTTCACTCCGGTCAAGGTACGGGTGGTGCCTACCGCTTCCTCCCTGTATGACTACAGGCAATGCGGGGCTGTATTTTTCTTCCTGCCCTTCCATCGGCTCGCCGCGCGAACGGGGTACCTCGTCCGAGGGAACATATCCTCCGGTACCCGGATCGGGAATCGTTCCGCGCGCGAGGGGTGATCGAGGCCCGACCGCTCGGCTCGGACGACACTCCCATGGAGCTGCAAGCGCGCTGCACGGTCCTTCTCCTGCAGGCGCTCCTCGGTGCCCTGCTCCTGGCAGGGATGCTGCACGTCGCGCCCGCGGCAGGCGCGACAGATCCGTCCGCGCCCGCGAGCCTTCGCGGTGGCGAGCCCGGCGCCGTCTACGTTGCGAGCGGCCGGGTGAACGCGCCGCGTGCCGGGCAGCGCATCTGCCTCCGCCTCCGCGAGATCACCGCGGGCCGCGACGTCGCGCGCACCTCCCGCTGCGTCCGCTCCTCGGGCCGCTGGCAGGCCTTTCGGCCCGTCTCTCTCCGCAAGTCGCAGTCCAGCTCGTTGCTTCGTGTCGCGGTCGTCCGCCCGCCGCGCCTCCTCCCCGAGCGCCCTGCGCGTCCGCGACCTCCGCATCAGGCGGCAGCGGACGAAGGCCGTGGCCCCCGACTCCGCGGGAGCGCCGACACCGCGCGAACAGCCCGGCGTCGGAACGCAGTTCCACTGCACCTGGGACCACTACACGAACGCCGAGCGGGACGCCGTCCTCGACAAGCTCAAGGCCGTCGGCGTGACCTGGGTGCGGATCGACATCGGCTGGATCTCCCTGGAGTACCGCGGCAAGCGGAACTGGGAGTCCTGGTACCTGAACCAGGTCGACTACTGCGTGAACGCGGCTCGGGCGCGCGGGATCAACGTCCTCGGCATGCTCTGGGGGACGCCGGGCTGGGCGAACGGCGACCAGGCGCGTGAGGTCCCGCCCACGAACGTGAACGACTACGCGGACGCAGCGCGCTGGGCGGCCGAGCGCTACCGTGGCAAGGTCGCCGCCTGGGAGGTCTGGAACGAGCCGGATCCCGCGCAGACCTTCTGGCGCGGCACGACCGAGCGCTACGTCGACCTTCTCAAGGTGGCGTACCCGGCCTTCAAGGCGGGTGACCCGAACGCACAGGTCCTCCTGGGCGGCCCCTCGTCGAACGACGACGGCTGGCTGAGCAGCGTCTACGCGCTCGGAGCCAAGCCGTACTTCGACGTGGTCGCGACGCACCCATACCAGGGGATCGCAGACGAGGCGCCCGAGGCCGCCGGCGACGGCAAGCGGTGGTGGTTCTCGCATACCCCGGCGGTCCGGAACGTGATGGTCGCGAACGGGGACGCGGCGAAGCCGATCTGGTTCACGGAGTTCGGGTGGTCGGCTCACCCGAACTGGAGCGGCGTGCCGAACTGGCAGCGGGGCGTGACCCCCGAGCAGCAGGGCGACTACTTCGTGCGCGCGATCCAGTACACGCAGCTGAACTACCCCTACGTGCCGGTGATGTTCTGGTACAAGGAGCGCGCCCTCCCGGGCGGCTCCGATGTCCACCTCGAGGGCTACGCCCTCCTGAACTCCGACCTCTCCGAGCGCCCCGTCTACGGGCGGCTCAAGAGCTTCCTCTCCTCCTAGGCGGGTTTGACGGAACGCCGCTCGTTCTCGGGGTGCGATGGTCGTTCCGAGGCAAGGACGCAGGGAGCGCTCGATAGCAGCGCTATCGACGCGACTGAGGACGCCGTCCTCGGGACGAGCACCGCGGCCCGAGAACACAGTCTGTGTTTCGTCAAACCTCCTAGACGGGCACTTCCGTCCGGCGCGCCTCGCGGGCGCAGACGATCAGCGCGCCGATCACGCCCCAGACGGTGATGTGGAGGACCGCGTTCGTGAGGACGTAGTCGAAGAACCCCTGGCCGACCACCGTGATCAGCGCGGCCGCGATGCCGAGCACGATCGCGCGGTCGCGTGGGTCGCCGCGCGCGACGGCGCCCTGGCTCGCACGGTGGGTGGCCACGCCGAGCGCGAAGATGAACGAGACGATGATGAGCACCGCCGGGATTCCCGTCTCCGCGGCCCAGTTCAGGAAGAGGTTGTGCGCATGGTCTGGATAGACCGAGCTTGCCTCGGAGCCGGCGCGCACGCTCGCGAGCGGGAAGCTCCCCGGCCCCTGGCCCGTGACCGGGTCGGCCTTGATCTCGCGGATCGCCTCGGCCCAGATCTGGTCGCGGCCGTCGTATGGGCTCCGCTTCGCGATCGCCTGCGCACGCTCGCCCACGACCTTGAACTCGGGCCGGTCGCTCTGCGAGGTCCAGACGACGAACCCCAGCACCACGACCGGAACGGCGAAGAAGAACAGCATCCGCCGCGCTTCGCGCATCGTGACGATCATGAAGAGGAACGCGGCCGCGGTCCCGAGCCAGGCGCCCCGCGAGAGGGAGAGGGCGAGGGCGAGGAGCAGAACGGGCAGCGCGAACGTGCTCGCCCACCGCCCCCGGGCCGATCTCGACCCGGCGGCAAGCCCGACCGCGAGCGCGGCGGCCAGCGCACAGTACGCGCCGAGCTGGTTCGGGCTCGTGAACGCGCCCTCCAGGCGGCCCTGCACGGCGGACCCGCCGTACGTGCTCGTGAACCTGGCCCCACCCGAGGCGACCGCGAGGACGGAAATGAGCGCCCCCACGCCGACGAGCGCGGCGCACACGCGGCGTACGTCGTCGATCCCCCGGCAGCTCGCAACGACGACGGAGGCGAAGATCACGCCGCCGACGAGAGCCGCGATCTGCTTGACGGCGAGCGTCTCGTCGATCGCCGAGTAGAGGGCTACGAGGGTCCAGGCAAGGAGGGCGAGCGGAAAGGCGAAGAGCGGAGACCAGGGAAGCGGCGTCTCGCCGCGCGACAGCCGGCGGAGGATGACGAGCGACCCGACGATGAGGACGGCCATTTCCGTCACCTGGAGCGTCGCGGGCCCGGCCTGGAGACCCACCACCCCGAAGGGCAGGGTGGCGACCACGGTCATCACGCCGATGAAAGGCCGCGCCATGATCGCGACCGCGAGGATGGGAGCGAGCGGCAGCACGAGGAGGACGAGCGGCGAGTAGTCCTTGAACCACGACGCGAAGTACGAGAGCCCGACGCCGAGAAGGAAGGCCGCAGCCATGAGGCCCGAGGTCGCCGCGAGCTGTGCGAGCGTCGGCCGGCGGAACGGGATGAGGGCGAACGCCGTTCGCACCGCGGTCACACCGTCTCCTCCTCCCGGCGCGCGGCGCCGCGGTAGACCGCCGTCATCGCCTCGACCGTATCGCCGAGCGAGAAGCTCGAGCGCACGCGCTCACGGCCGCATGCTCCGAGCCGCTCGCGCAGCGCTCCGTCCTCGAGCAGCCGTGCGATCGCGTCCGCGAGCCCGGCTCGATCGCCGGGGCGCACGAGGAGCCCGCAGCTCCCGAGGACCTCCGGCAGCCCGCCGTCCGCGTACGCCACGACCGGCGTGCCCGCGTTCATCGCCTCGACCGCGACGAAGCCGAAGCCTTCGCGGCCCATGCGCCGCTCGTCCGGCACGCTGGGGACGACGACCACGTCACAACCGCCGACAAGCGTAGCCGCGTCCTCCCGGGGACCGGTGAAGACGACGGCGTCGCCCAGGTCGCCCGCCGCCACCTCACGCCTGAGCGCCGCGGCGTACTCTCGCTCGAACGGGTCCACGTCGCCGATCAGCACGATCCGGAGGCCGGGGAAGCGGGCGCGCAGCGAGGCGGTGATCGCGACGATCTCCCGCTGGCCTTTCGCCGGGTGGAGGCGCCCGACGAGAGCGACAAGAGGCCCGTCGCCGCCGGCAAGCCCGACGAGCGTCTCGCGTGCCATCCCGCGGTCGACCTCGAGCTCGGGCACGCCGTTGTGCACGACCCAGACATTCCGGAGCCCCGCCGCCCGGAGCGGAGCGACGACGGCCTCGCTCACGCCGACCACGCATGCACAACGGCGTGCGACCAGGCGGGCCAGGGGGCCGTCCCAACTGAAGTCGTGCTTCACCCAGACGACCGGCGTGGGCGTCCCCACCGTGGCGAGCACGGAAACGAGGGCGGCCTTGATCCCGTCTGCGTGGACGACCTCCGCCCGCGGCCGAGCGAGGAGCGAGCGGACCCGCCAGGCCGAACGGACGATGGACACGGCCCGGCCCGCGGTCGGCACCTCGGCGACCGCGAGCCCGTCTCCGCGCAGGCGGTCCGCGAGTGCGCCCCGGCCGAGGAAGACGATCCGGTCGACCCAGGCGGGATCAAGCGACTCGAGGAGGAGGCTCATGTATCGCTCCACCCCTCCCTGGTTCGCGTGCGCGGAGACGAAGGTGACGCGGACGGGCGTCATTGCCGGCCGAGCCGCGGCGCCCAGAGCGAGGCGACGCCTTCGAGAAGACCCTGCGCCGCGCGCCACTCGCGGTTCATGAGCCGGTGGCCGAGGAGCAGCGCCAGGAGGAGCCCGAACTGGAGGCTCGCGAGTCGCGTGCGCGCGAAGTTCTTGTGGAAGAGGTACGAGCGGTTCCTCACGACCAGGCGGTTGAACTCGCGCGGATCCTTCGACGCGAACCCGAACTTGTCGTGGTGGACTACGAGATCGGGGAGGTAGCGGATCCGCCCCTCGTGCGAGAGCCGGTACGAGAAGTCCTCGTCCTCGAAGAGTGCGTAGCCGCCGAGCGACTCGTCGAACCGGACGCGGCGCGCCTGCTCGCGCCGCGCCGTCATGAAGCATCCCAGCATGTACTCGACCTCGCGCACCCGCTCCGGGTTCTCGACGTAGCGGGGGTAGCCGAAGCTCGTGAACCTCCCTTCCTCGACGCCGCCGAGAAGCCACCGCCGCAGCGGCGACCCCACGCCGCCGACACGGTGCGGCCGGGGCTCCACGATCTGACCCGTCACGCCGACGATCTGCGGGTCCTCGTAGGCTCGCTCGAGCCTCGCGAAGAGGTCGACCGGGAACGAGACGTCGTCATCGAAGAAGACGAGGACGTCCCCCTCGGCCACGTCGATCCCCCGGTTCCGCTGGAGCGTCAGGCTCGGCGGCGACGGCAGGTAGCGGAAGGCCGGGCGCGATCCCCCGGGTCGAGCCGCCGCGCACAGGCTTCGCCCGAGCGCTCGGGGTCGGCGTCCACGATGATGATCTCCTCCGGGCCCGGGTCGCACCGGAGCAGATTCGCGAGCGTCCTGCCGAGGGCCTCCGGGCGAGCGAGGGTGGGGATGACGACGGAAAACCGCATCTCGCCAGGGTATTCGGCACGGTGCAGGGCCGACCTTGAGCTACCGGAGCCGCCGGGACATACGGCGCACGCCGCGTGCGAGGCGGAGCCGCATGAGCGGCTCGTAGAGCCCGCCGCGCTTCAACCGAAGCCCGAGGAGCGAGCACCGGTTCTCCATCGCCTGGCGCGGTAGGTCGAAGGGGTCGTCCCAGGCCCCCTCACCGAGCGTCCGGCACGCCGCCCGGAAGCCGGCCTCGCAGGCAGCCTGCCTGGTCTCGGCGTTCGCATGGCCGTACGGGTATGCGGCGACGTCGACCGGGGCTCCGAGGACGGCCTCGAGCTGCTCGCGCCCGCGCCGGAGCTCGTCTCGCGCGTCCTCGAGCGAGAGCAGCGTGAGATCGGGATGGGTCTCCGTGTGGCCGCCGATCTCGATCCCCAGAGCGTGCAGCTCGCGCAGTTCGTCCTCCGTGACGACCCGCGTCCACGGCGCGGAGCGATGCTGCTTCCCGAGCCAGCTCGACACGGCGAAGACGGTCGCGGGCGCATCGGCCTCCCGCAGGATCGGAACCAGCGCGGTCAGGGTCTCGACGAGACCGTCGTCGAACGTGAGCGCGGCGGCTCCGGCTCCTTCGCCTTCACCGACGCGCGTCGCGAGCTCGCCGAAGGTCACGAGCTCGTAGCCCCAGCGCTTGACCAGGGCGATCTGGCGGCGGAGGTCGTCCGGCCTGACGGCAAGGTGGTGGGGGTCGCGCGCGATCGGGATGTCGCCGAGGCCGTGGTAGGCGAGAGCGAGCGGCGGGAGCGGCACGCCGCAATCGTCGCACGTCGAGGGCGGATGGTTGATCGGTAATTGGGGTGCCGTCGGGGATGGCCCAGACCAAGCGAGGGTGCGTCATCGTCCGCGGCCAAGGCTGGTTGCCTTGGCAAGGAACGAGGGCGCGGCCTCGCGCCATGCCTGGGCCGTCAGCCGGCGGTGCCGGAATTGCCGATCAACCATCTAGAGTCCGCCGCGTGCTTCGGGGCCGACTCGTCGAGGACGCGGACGAGCTCGAGACGCTCCGGGACGAGTGGGACGCGCTCGCGGAGGCGGCCGCGCGGCCGTTCGCGGCTCCCGGCTGGGGCCTCCCCTGGCTGCGGCACGCCGCGCCGCCCGATGCTCGCCTGCGATCCGTGGCCGTGCTCGACGGCGAGCGGCTCGCCGGGATCGCCCCTCTCGTCGCCGTTCGCAGCCGCGGGCTGACGATGCTGCGCCCGCTCGCGGCCGACGTCTCGCACCGTGTCGAGCCGCTGGCGGCTCCCGGCGAGGAGCGGCCCGTCGCGGCGGCCGTTGCCGCGGTCCTCGCGGCCACGGATTCTGATTCGCTCGAATTCACGTGCGTCGCGGCGGCGTCGCCCTGGCCGGAGCTCCTGCGCGAACTGTGGCCCGGGCGTCGTCCGGCCGTCGTGACTCGTCAGGACCGACCGGGCGCCGGTCGTCGGGATCTCGGGCCGGAGCTACGACGAGTGGCTCACGTCCCGCGGCCGTCATTTCCGCAAGAGGCTGCGGCGCGGGCAGGAGCGACTGGCCGAGGCCGGTGCGTCGATCCGGCTCGTTCGGACGCCGAAGGAGGCGGCCTCGGCCGTCGCCGCCTTCGTCCGGTTGCACGAGGCGCGCTGGGAGGGCCGCGGCGGCTCGAGCGTCGTCGACGCGCGCGTCGAGCGGATGCTCGGCGACGTCGCGCGGGAGCTTGAGCCGGGCACGCGCCTGCGCGCCTGGACGGTCGAGGACGACGATCGTCCCGTCGCCCTCGAGCTCTTCCTCGCGGCCGGCGGCGAGGTCTCGTCGTGGCTCGGCGGATTCGACCCCACGTGGGCTGAACGGGGGCCCTCGTTCCTGGCGCTCGTCGCCGCGCTCGAGGGCGCGATGGAGGCCGGCGACCACCGATTCGACCTCGGCCCCGGCGCGCAGCCCTACAAGCTCCGGCTCGCAGACGGCGAGGAGCCGCTCCGCTCGGTCGTCCTCGTCCTCCCCGGCCGGCGCGCCCCGCTCGCCCGTCTCGACGCGGAGCGGCGGCGACTGCGGCGGGCGCTCGCCGATCGCGCGCCCGAGCGGGCGAAGGCCGGCGTGCGTCGCGTGCGGCGGCGCAGATGAGCCGCCGCTACGCGGTCGTCCCGCGGCCCCGCGCGTTCGTCGATCCGCACTCCGCCCCGGCGCGGGCCTACCTCGGCCGGCTCGCCGTCGACACCCTCCGTCACGGACTGCCGGCGAGGCGACACGGCGGCCGCGCCTGGGCCCGGCTCGCCCGACGGCCTCCACCGGCCCGAGCGCTGGCCGCGCTCACGCGGGCGGCACCGCGCCGGGCGGTTCCCGTGCTGGATGAGCTGCTCGAGTCGATCGGCGCCGCGTGGCACGAGCTCGCGGCAAGGTCCGACCGGCTCGCGGACGCGCGGCCCGAGAACCTGACGGCCCTCGCGCTCCCGCGGTCGGCGGCGCTGACCACCTTCATCTTCGAGGACGGCCCCGATCCGCTCGTGGTCGCGAAGCTCCCCCGGCCGGGCAGCGAGGCGCCGGGCGGCGAGGCTGCGCAGCTCGAGCAGATCGCGCCGGTCCGCCTGGCGCCCAGATACCTGGGCGAGGTCGGCGGCGCCTTCGTGCAGGAGGCGCTGCCGGGCCGGCCTCTCTCCCTGACTCCTCTGCGATCCGCGCGACACCCGCTCGCTCGTCTGGTCGCCCGCCCACGCCGAGCTCGCCGCCGGCCTCGTGCGGCTCGCGAGCGCGACCGCACGGCCGGGCCCGCCGCCCAACCTCCGGCCCGCGCTCGAAGCGCTCGGCGACGGCGCCGCGCGGGCCGTGGCTGCGGCCCGCCGGGATCTCGAGCGCCTCGACGTGAGCGTCGTCGAGCACTACGACCTGTCCCCGCAGAACTGCCTCGTCGAGCGGGGGCGGCTCTCGGGCCTCGTCGACTGGGAGCATGCGCGCGAGCCGGGAACGCCCGGATTCGACGTCTGGGATGCGGCGCTCTCGTACGTCGAGCACGCCGCGGCCCTCGTCGCCTGGGACGACGAGCACCTCCTCGCAGTCTTCGAGGCGGGCTGGGAGTCCTCACCGTTCTGGGCCGAGGCCCGCGCGGCGGCCCGGGCCGCCGCAGACGCCGCAGGCGTCCCCGACGGGCTGCACGACGCGCTCGAGGTCGCGTACTTCGCCGAGCGCGTCGCCGCCCGGCTCGACGACACGGAGGATCTCGCTACGTCCGCGGCGCTCGCCGCACGAATGCTCAGCGTCGTGGCCTGAGGACCCGGAGATCGGCCGGGTAGAACGCTCGCTCGAAGAGGAAGAGCGCGACCGCGTAGAGGGCGACCCCGACCGGGATCGCTGCGAGCTGGTCGGGCCAGAGGGCGAGCGGAACGGCGGCCGGAGCCGCGGCCACGAGCGGCCCGGTCAGGCGCCGCCACTCGACCCCGCCCGCGAGGCCTCTCGCCGCCCAGGCATAGCCCAGCACGAGCGCGAGCTGCGAGAGCGTGGTCGAGAGCGCCGCGCCGTCGAGCGAGAGCCAGGGAATGAGCACGAGGTTCGCCGCGATGTTCGCGACGGCCACGGCGCCGAGGATGACCGTGACGGAGGCCTGCCGATTCTGCGCCACGAGGAGGTTCCACCCGACGTACGAGAGCGGGTAGAAGACGATCGCCGGCGCGAGGATGGCCAGAGCGCCCGGCGCGTCCCCGTAGCCGGAGCCGAAGAGCAGGTCGACGATCGGCTCGGCGGCGAGTCCGGCCACGAGCGCTGCGGGCACGGAAAGCGCAAGCGCCAGCTTGAGCGCGCTGTCGACGACCGGCTGGAGCGGCGGGTCGCCGCCCGGCGTGAGACGTGACATGACCGGATAGACCGCCGCCCCGATGCTCCAGCCGATGAAGAGCGTCGCCTCGAAGACGCGGTACGCGGCCCCGTAGTTCCCCACCACCGCGTCCGACGCGAACCAGGCCAGCATGAACATGTCCACCCGGAAGAGGACGGTGCCGAAGAGGTCGGCAAGGCCGAGCGGGGCCGCGGCCCACATCACGGGCTTCCAACGCGAGACCTCCACGTCGAGCGGCGCCCGGGCGACGTGGCGGTACATGAGCACGAGTGAGAGGACGAGACCGACCGCCGAGCCGACGAGGACGAGCGCCGAGACGGCGACTACGCCCGCGCCCAGGAGCAGGGCCGTGACGCCTGCCACGGCCGTCACGAAGCGTTGCGTTATCAGGGCGATCGGGATGAAGACGAGGCGCTCGGACGCCTGGAAGACCGCGGAGCACGTGCGGCCGAACAGGTCGAGGGTCGTGGCAAGGCCGAGGAGCGCGACGACGAGAACCGTCGTCTCGTCCCTGCTCGCCAGCGCCACCCCGCCGACGGCGAGCCCGAGCACGGGAAGCGACAACACGGCTTTCAGGGCGAGCGTGTTCCCGAAGTACTCGGTCAACCGGCTGCGGTCGCGCGCGACCTCGCGGATCAGGATCTCGTCCTGCCCGAAGTTGCCGAGCGCGGTCGCCAGCGTGACGTACGCAACCGCGAACGAGAAGACGCCGAAGTCGCTCGCCCCGAGCTCCCGCGCCATCACCACCCAGAGCGCGATCGAGGCGACCTTCGAGCCGAGATCCGCGACGGCCCGGTAGGCCGTGTTCGCGAGGATGCCGCTGCGGCGAGCCGTCACGTCGTCGCCGGGACGAAGCCCGGGCTCGAGCCCGCCCTCCATGCCGGGCGAGTGTACGCGGGCCGTCCGCGGGTCTCCGACCGTGCCGATAGGCTCGGGCGCCTGTGGCGCGCACGCTCGAGACCACGCTGAGGCCGGTTCTGCCCTACTCGCTCGCCGCCTCGGCGCGGATGAGGAGCGACGAGACGCGATTCTTCCGCGACGGCGTCCTGACGCTCGTCTTCGAGGCCGGCGAGGTGCCCGCGCTCGCGCGGGTCTGGCAACGGTCAGACGGCTCGCTCGCCGTGCGCGTGGAGGGATCAGCCGGGCAGGAGGCGGTCGAGCCGCCTCCGGTTCCTGCTCGCCGTCGACGACGACCACTCGCCGTTTCTCCGCCGCTTTCAGGACGATCCGCTCGTCGGGCCCGCCGTCCGGCGCTCCCCAGGCCTACGGCCGCTGCGCGTGGCGACAGTCACCCACGCGCTCCTGAAGGCAGTCTGCGGGCAGCTCATCCAGGCGAGGGCGGCACGGCTTCTCGAGGCGCGCCTGCTCCGGTTCGCGGCGGAGGAGCACGCCGGCCTTCGGCTTCCGCCCACGCGTGAGACCTTCGCCGGCTTCTCGCCGGCCGAGCTCGCGCGCCAGGGGCTCGTCGCACGGAAGGCGACCGCCCTCGTTCGGCTCTCGCGCGAGACCGAGCTCGAGCGGCTACGGGGCGTGTCGTCGGCCGCCGCGGCGGCGCGGATCGAGCGAGAGCGGGGGCTCGGGCCGTGGTCGTCGGGGATGGTCTGCCTGTACGGCCTCGGGCGCTTCGACCGCGGCCTCGTCGGCGACCTCGGCCTCGTGAAGCTCCTCCGCGCCCTGCGCGGCCGCCGGGTGGTCGAGACCGACGAGACCCGCGAGCTCCTCGAGCCCTACGGCGAGTGGGCAGGACTCGCGAGCGTCTACTTGCTCTCGAGCCCGCCGCCCACGCCGGCCCGGCCTGGGGCTAGGCCGCCAACGCGCGCCGGTGTGGCCGTCGACTCCCCCGGGGGACCCCCCTAGATACCCCACGCGATTCACGCTAGCGCCGCATCGCGCAAAAGTGTGTAACCGAATGTGCCGGAGTTCCGCGGCTTCGTGCCGAAACTGCTACGAGCGCTCGCGCAGGGTAGGGAAGAGGATCACGTCGCGGATCGTCTCGCGGCCCGTCATCACCATCGCCAGCCGGTCGATGCCGAGCCCGAGCCCGCCCGTCGGCGGCATGCCGTACGCGAGCGCCTCGACGTAGTCGGGGTCGCCCGCCTCGGCCGTCGCGTCGCCGGCCGCCCGCTCGTCCGCCTGCGCGCGGAACCGCTCCTCCTGCTCGTCCGCGTCGTTCAGCTCCGAGAAGGCGTTTCCTAGCTCCATACCGCCGACGAAGTACTCGAAGCGCTCCACGAACCGCGGGTCGTCGTCGCGCGTCCGCGCGAAGGGCGAGAGCTCGACCGGGTAGTCGTGGAGGATCGTCGGCTGGATCAGCTTCGGCTCGACGAAGTGGCTGAGCGCGTGGTCGACGAGCTGCGGCCAGGTGCGATCGTGGGCCGTGTCCACGCCGCGGCCGTCGAGGAGCCCGCGCAGCTCCCGCTCATCCGTCGCCCAGATCCCCTCGGCCGCGAGCGCCGCGACCAACGGCACACGACGCCACGGCTTCGCCAGGTCGATCTCGTGGTTTCGGAACGTGACCTTCGTGCCGCCGAGCACCTCGCGCGCCACCGCGTCGACGAGGTCCTCGATCCGCTCCATCGTGTCCCGGTAGTCGGCGTAGGCCTCGTACCACTCGAGCATCGTGAACTCGGGCTGGTGCTTGTAGGAGACGCCCTCGTTCCGGAAGTCCTTTCCCAGCTCGTAGACGCGCTCGAGCCCGCCCACGATGAGCCGCTTGAGGTAGAGCTCGCTCGCGATTCGCAGGTAGAGGTCGACGTCGAGTTCGTTGTGGTGTGTCACGAACGGCTCGGCGAACGCGCCGCCGTACCGCGGCTGGAGAAGCGGCGTCTCGACCTCGACGAAGCCGTGCTCGTCGAGGTAGCGGCGGATCGCGGCGACGAGGCGGCTGCGCAGGAGGAACGTCTCGCGGGTCTCCTCGTTGACGAGCAGGTCGAGGTAGCGCTTGCGGTAGCGCGTCTCCGCGTCGACGAGGCCGTGGTAGGTGTCGGGAAGAGGCTGCTTGATCTTCGCGAGATGCTCGAGCTCGTCGACCGCGACCGACGGCTCGCCGCGCCTCGACATCGTGGGCCGGCCGGTCACCCCGATGACGTCGCCGAGGTCGACGTCCACCGTCGCCGACACGGTCGGCGGCACAGAGGAGCTGGATCCGGCCGGACCGGTCGACGAGGTCGAGGAAGACGAGCTTGCCGTGGCCCCGACGGCCCATGACGCGGCCTGCGAGCCGGCGAGGCTCGGAGCCCTCCTCGCCGGGCTGGACCCGCTCCGCCTCATCGCGCACCGCGGCGACCTCGTCCCGGTCGGGAAAGCGCTTGGGGAGCGGCGGCATGGCGCCGCGAGTCTAGTGGTGCTAGGACCAGATCAGGTAGCCGACCAAGAGCCCCAGCGGGAAGCCCACCGCCGCCAGGACGATGGCTGCGATCAGTGGGATCGGAGACGGCCTCTCCGCAGGACGAGGCTCGGCGATCCCGTGGAACGGGGCGCTGGGCTCCTCTCGGCCGGCTCCGCGGCCGGGCCCGAGCGCTCGGATTACTTCGTTCCTGACCGTGTCCGCGTCGGCGTCGAAGTCGCGGAGGATCCGCGCCGCCACCCCGTCCTCGACCCGGATGAGGCCGAGCAGGACATGCTCCGTGTCGATGTAGTCGTGGCCGAGGGAGCGCGCCTCCCGCAGGGAGAGCTCGAGCGTCTTCTTCGCTGCCGGAGTGAACGGCATCATGCCGCTCGCCGCCGTGGAGCTGCCTTCGCCGACGACGCGGACCACCTGGGCCCGCACCTCCTCGAGGGTGATGTCGAGCCCATCGAGGACGCGAGCCGCAATCCCCTCGTCCTCGCGCAGGAGGCCGAGCAGGAGATGCTCCGTTCCCAGGTAGTCGTGCGCCAGGAGGCGAGCCTCGTCCTGGCCGAAGACGACCACCTGCCGCGCCCTCTCCGTGAAGCGCTCGAACACGTGCTGCGAGCCTAGCGGGCGAACGCCAGGAAGACGCCGCGAGGGCGGGCTTCGCCCGTCCTCGCTCGCAGACGCCTCTCGGACGGCCGGCGTCACCCGCGTGAAGCCAAGCGCGAAGCGCGACTTTACGCGGCTTTGACGTCCATGATCTTGTACTTGAGCGAGCCGCGGGGGGCGGCGACCTCGACGGTCTCGCCCTTCTTGTGGCCCAGGATCGCGCGGCCGACCGGCGACTCGTTCGAGAGCTTCTGCTCGCGCGGGTTGGCCTCGGCCGAGCCGACGATCACGTACTCGATCGTCTGCTTCGCGTCGAGATCCCGCAGGCGAACCCGGGTCCCGACCGCCACGACCCCCTTGGGCACGTCCTGCGACTCGATCAGGCGAGCGCGGCGTAGCCGCTCCTGGAGTTGGACGATCCGCTGCTCGAGCATGGCCTGTTCGTTCTTCGCATCGTCGTACTCCGAGTTCTCCGAGATGTCGCCGAACTCGCGCGCGTGCTTGATGCGCTCGGCCACCTCGCGGCGCTTGTCGGTCGTCAGGTAGCCGATCTCCTCCTTGAGCTTCTCCAAGCCCTCGGGAGTTAGCAATACGTCCTTCACGTCTTCCCTCCGAACCCCACGCTCGCTTGCTCAGACGCCGGGGCCACGCGCCGTGAGCCGGCGAATGATAGCCGTGATGTCAAGAGGCACGAGTTCCTGCCTCGGCTAGGATTTCCTGCCCCTGTGCAGGTAGATCTGACCACCCCGTGGACGATCGGACCGGTCGAGATTCCGGGTCGCGTCGTGCTCGCTCCCATGGCCGGCGTCAGCGTCCAGGCGTTTCGCCGCCAGGGCCGGCGCTTCGGGGCCGGGCTCGTCTGCTCGGAGATGGTGAGCTGCGCCGGCCTCCAGCACGGGAACGAGCGCACGCTCGGGTATCTCCGCATCGCGCGCGACGAGCATCCGCTCGCGGTGCAGATCTTCGGCTCGGACCCGGGCGTCATGGCCGACGCGGCGCGGATGGTGGAGGACGCGGGCGCCGACCTCGTCGACATCAACTTCGGCTGCCCTGTTCGCAAGGTGACGAAGACGGGCGCCGGGCGCCACGCTCCTCGAGGATCCCGACCGCGCGTGCCGGATCGTCGAAGCGGTCGTCGGAGGCGGTCGACGTGCCCGTGACCGTCAAGATGCGCCGGGGCCTCGAGGACGGCTCGCGCGCAGCACTCTCGGTGGGCCCGGCGCTCGTCGAGGCCGGCGCGGCCGCGCTCACGCTTCACCCGCGCTCGGCGAAGCAGATGTACACCGGCACAGCCGACCACTCGCTGACGGCCGAGCTCGTCGAGCTCGTGGACGTCCCCGTGATCGCCTCGGGCGACATCACCTCGCGCGCGCGCGCGGAGGCCGTGCTCGCGACGACCGGCGCGGCGGCCGTCATGGTCGGCCGCGCCGCTCAGGGAAACCCGTGGACGATCGCCGAGATCGCCGGCGGAGTCGCGAAAGAGCCGTCCCGCGAGGAGGTCGTCGCGGAGCTCCTGCTCTTCATCCGCGAAACGGTCCGGGAGCTCGGCGAGGAGCGTGCCACCGGGTTCCTGAAGAAGTTCTACGGCTGGTACCTCGGCCGCGGCCGCTTCCCGAAGCCGTTCAAGCAGGAGCTGACCCAGCTCGGCACGCTCGCCGAGGTCGAGACCCGGCTCCTGGCCGCCGCACCGGGCGCGCGGGAGATCCTCGACCGGCTCGAGCGCGAGCAACCGGACGGCGACGAGATCCTCCTCGACCTGCCGATCTCGATCTACGGCGGGGGATAGCGGGACCGAAATCGGCCGGGGTGACGGGGGCCCCGGGGGCTATAACTCCAGTGTGTCCACCGTCCTGACGGGCGAGCGGCGGATCGTCTCCGTCCTCATCGCCGACGTCGTCAACTCGACAGGTATCGGAGAGCGCCTCGGCCCGGAGCGCTCCAAGTTCCTCATGGACGAGGTGCTGCGGATCATGACCGCCCAGATCCGCCGCTACGACGGCACGGTCGTGCAGCGTGTCGGAGACGAGATCTTCTCCGTCTTCGGCGCTCCGGTCGCGCACGAGGACGACTCCGAGCGCGCCGTCCGGGCGGCGCTCGCGATCCAGCGCGCCATCGCCGGCTACGCCGACGAGGTCAGGGACGCGTACGACGTGGATCTGGCCGTCCGCGTGGGCGTGAACACCGGGTCCTGTCGTCATCTCGGCGCCGGACGAGGCGGGGACATCAGCCGAGCGGTGGAACGCGCTAGGCGACACGGTCAACGTGGCGTCGCGCCTCCAGGAGCTCGCTACGCCCGGCCAGGTCGCGATCGGCCGCGGCCACCGCGCGCTCAGGTCGAGGGCTACTTCGACCTCGAGCGGCTGGGCGAGTCCGAGCTCCGCGGAAGAGCGCACCCGTCACGACCTACCGCGTGGCGGGCGTCCGGGAGGCCGAGCCCCCCGGTGCACTCGGGCCGCTCGTCGGCCGCGACTTCGAGCTCACCGTCCTCGAGCGGACGATGGACGGGCTGCGCGAGGGCCGCGGGGTGATCGTCTCCGTCATCGGGCGAGGCCGGCATCGGCAAAACCCGCCTCGTGACCGAGGTCCGCAACGAGTACGGCGACGTCGTCCGACTTCATCGAGGGCCGCGCCGTCTCGTACGCCCAGAGCTTTCCGTACTCGCCGATCCGCGACCTCCTGCGCGACTGGCTCCAGGTCGGCGCGTCGACGCCGGAGACCCGCGTTCGCCTCGAGCTGAAGGCCCAGGTCGCCGCGCTGTTCGAAGACGCTGCCGACGACGCCTACCCGTTCCTCGCCAACCTGCTCGGCGTCACCCTCGAGCCTCAGGCGCAGAGCAGTTCCGCGAGCTGAACCGCGAGAGCATCCAGCACCAGACCTTCGACGTCGTTCGGCGAGCTCATCTGCCGCCTCTCGGACGAGCTGCCGCTCTGCCTCGTCCTCGAGGACCTGCACTGGGCGGACGAGTCGACGATCGAGCTCCTCGAGGAGACGCTGCGGGTCACCGAGGAGGCCGCGGTCGGGCTCTTCTTCGTCCACCGGCAGGAGCGCCAGCACCGCTCGTGGCAGCTCGGCGAGCGCGCACGCGCGCTCTATCCGCACCGCTACCGCGAGATCGACCTTCGCCCGCTTCCCGGAGACGCCTCGCGGCTCCTGGTGGAGGAGCCGCGGACGGCGAGCTGCCCGAGTCGGTGGCCGACCTCCTCGTCGAGCGCGCGGGCGGGAACCCGTTCTTCCTCGAGGAGGCCTTCCGCGACCTGGTCGAACGCGGCGCGCTGCGGCGGTCGAACGGCTCGTGGGAGCTTGCCGTCGGCGCCGACGAGCTGGCCGTGCCGGCGCTCGTCCAGGGCGCGCTCCAGGCGCGCCTCGACCGCCTCGACCCGAGGACGCGCGAGGTGCTCTGCTCGCCGCGGTGATCGGTCGCACCTTCGGGCATGCCGCTGCTCGAGCGCTCTGCCCCGCACGACGAGCTCCTGCCGACGCCCTGATCGAGCTCCAGCGCCTCGACCTGATCGTCGAGACGCGCCGCCGCCCGACGCCCGAGTACCGCTTCCGCCACGGGCTCGTCCAGGAGGTCGCGTACGCGACGCTCGTCGAGCCGACACGCCGGAAGCTGCACAAGCGCGTCGGCGAGGCCCTCGAGGAGCTCCACGCGCGACTCGCTCGAGGAGGTCTACGAGCTCCTCGCGCGGCACTTCGCCGAGGCGGACGAGCCGGAGAAGGCGGTCGAGTACCTCCTTGCGGCCGGCGACGCGGCCAGGCGGATCTACGCCGACCAGGAGGCGCTCGCGCACTACGCGAAGGCACGGACGTTCCTCGCCCGCATCGGCGACGAGCGCCGCGCGCGCGACACGCTCTTCAAGATGGCGCTGGCCCACCACCTCGCCTTCGACTTCGAGAAGGCGGAGAAGATGTACGACGAGGCGTTCTGCTGCCGCGTCGAGGACGCCGCCGCGTGCCGAGCCGACCGAGCGGCTCGAGACGGCCGCCGCACCCCCCCGACGAGATCGTCGCCCGGCGACGTCTACACGTCCGAGGGCGCCGAGTTCGTCTCCCACCTCTTCCAGGGCCTGCTCCGGGTCGACCGGAGCTGAACGTCGTGCCGGCGATGGCGGACAACATGCGCGTCTCGAGCGACGGGCTCGAGTACCTGTTCCGCCTGCGCGAAGGCGTCCGCTGGAGCGACGGCGAGCAGGTCGTCGCCGACGACTTCGTCTTCGCCTGGGAGAGCATCCGCATCGAGCAGTCGATGACCGCGTTCCTCATGGAGGACATCGAGTCGGCGACCGCGCTCGACGACCGGACGCTCGAGGTGACGCTGCGCGAGCCGCGCGAGCTACTTCCCCTACATCTTCGCGTCGACCTGGGCCTTCCCGCGGCCGAAGCACGCGTGCGAGGCGCTCGGCGACGACTGGTCGCAGCCGGAGAACCTCGTCTCCAACGGGCCGTTCATCCTCGAGGAGTTCGACGAGTCGGCGCGCTGCTCGTCGCCAACCCGCACTTCGACCGGCCAGCGCGGGAACGTGAGCGAGATCGCGATCAAGTTCAAGAAGGAAGGCCGAGAAGCTCGTCGACGAATGGCTGGACGGTCAGCTACGACGTCCTCCAGGTGCTCGACGCCGCGCCCGTGAGGCCTCCGAGACGACATGCTCTCCGAGCTCGTGCCCGAGCTCTCGCTGACCTACGTCGGCTTCCGGCGGGACCCGCCGCCCTTCTCGAACACCCTCGTCCGCAAGGCGTTCTCACACGCGATCGACCGGGAGGCCGTGAAGCCGGAGCGCTGCCGACCTCGTCACGGCAGCGATGACGGGCGGCGCGATCCCGCCCGCGATGCCCGGCCACTCCCACCGGGTCGCCCCCGCGTTCGATCCCGAGCTGGCGCAGCAGCTCCTCGCCGTGGCCGGATACCCGAGAGCGGACGGGGCCTTCCGCAGCTGACGCTCGTCGTCTCGGAACGGGCCGAGTTCGCGGACGCGCTTGGCGGAGCGTTGGGGGGAGGTGCTCGGCGCCGAGGTCGAGGTGCGGCCGGTGAAGGGCCACCTGTGGGGCTCGCGAGCTCGGCGACGCCCAGCTCTGGTTGGCCGGCTGGACGGCCGACTACCCCGATCCCGACGGGTTCTTCCGCGGCCTCTTCCGCGCGAGCGGCTGGCCGTTCTACAACGACGCGGAGATCGAGGACCTCCTCGAACGCGCGCGCTGCGCTCGACGAACTCGAGCGAGCGCATGCGGCTCTACCACGAGCTCGACCGCCTCTGGGTCTCCGAGCACGCGGCGATCCTCCCGTCTTCTACGGCCGCTCGATGCTCGTCCGCCGCCCGTGGATCGAGGATCTGTGGACGACGCCGCTGACGCGCACTCCAGCTCGACCAGGTCGTCGTCGGCGCCGCACTAGGCCCGGCGCTCAGCCAGAGTACTCGGCGGCAGCTCCCAGACGAGCCGCAGCCCCTCGAGCGTGAGGAACGGGTCGACCAGCTCGATCGTCGCGGAGTGCGGGGCGATCAGCTCGGCCAGGCCGCCCGGTCGCGACCACGCGGGCCTCGGCGCCGAGCTCGGCGCGCATGCGCTCGACGATTCCGTCCACCTGGCCGGCGAAGCCGTAGACGACGCCCGACTGGAGCGCCGCGGTCGTGCTCGTCGCGATGACGCGCTCGGGCGCGACGAAGTCCACCTTCGTGAGCCGCGCCGCCCGCGCGAAGAGCGCGTCCATCGACACCTCGATCCCCGGCGCGAGGACGCCGCCCACGTACTCCCCGGCCGCGGAGACGGCGTCGAAGTTCGTCGACGTGCCGAAGTCGACCACGATGCACGGCGCGCCGTAGCGCTCGCGCGCAGCGACCGCGTTCACGACCCGGTCCGGGCCGACCTCGCGGGGGTCGTCGTAGCGCATCGGGCACGCCGGTCTTCGTCCCGGGGCCGACGACGAGGAGCGGCGCCTCGGCGTACGCCTCGGCGAACTCCGTGTAGGCGCGCACGAGCGGCGGGACGGTCGTCGAGAGGCAGACGCCGGTGATCTCCTCGAAGCCGAGGTCGCGCAGCTCGAGCAGCCGGCCAACGAGCGCGCCGAGCTCGTCGCCGGTCCGCTCCGACCTCGGTCGCCACGCGCCAGTGCTCGGCGAGCCGCTCGCCCTCGAAGAGCCCGAGAACGGTCTGGGTGTTCCCGACGTCGACCGCGAGCAGCAAGGTGCCGCTACCCTCGTCTTCGCCGGTGAGGCGTCTCGCCGAGCCGCTCGGCGAGCGCTCCGGCGGTGAGCGTCGGCTCCTCGCCCTCGCCGCGAAGCTCCTCGATCGTCACGTCGCTCGACGTGTAGACCTCGGCGCGCGGGATCATCCGCGTGGGCCGGTTCTTGTCCCACACCCAGACGTCCTCCATCGTCACGTGGAAGAACGGGTAGCTCGTCTGCGGGAGCACCTTGAGGTCGAGCCGGTTGCAGAGGTACGTCGAGTCCTGCGTGACCACGCAGTAGCGGAAGAGGCCGAAGACGGCCGTGTACTCCTTCTTCAGGCGAAGCTCGAGGTCGGCCTCGAACTCGTCGAGCTCGTCGATGTGCGACATACCGGCATTCTAGCTCCGGCCGCGAGCGTCCCGAGGATGCCCGCACGAGCGCGCCGCCCGTCGGGCAGGGCGAGCTCCGGCTCGAGCTCGACGAGCGGCTCGAGCGCGAAACGCCGCTCGTGCGAGCCGCGGGTGCGGGACGGTCAGGCCGGGCTCGTCGATCGTCCTCGTGGCCGTACAGCAGCAGGTCGAGATCGATCGTTGCGCGGGCCGAACCGCGCGGCCGCGTCGCGCTCGCGGCCGAGCTCGCGCTCGACGGCCGAGGAGCCGCTCGAGCAGCTCCCTGGGCGCCGAGCTCCGTCTCGACGGCGACGGCGCCGTTCAGGAACGCGCGGCTGGTCGAGGAACCCGACGGGCGCCGTCTCGCGCAGCGTCGACACGGCGCGACCTGCACGCCCCGCTCGTCGCGGAGGAGATCCACGGCCCGTTCGAGTGTGGCGCGGCGGTCGCCGAGGTTGCTGCCGAGCCCGACGTACGCGCGCACGAGAGCCATCTCGCGACGGTAAAGGTTTTTCGGAGCGGGTGGCGGAAACGCCGGGCGGCCAGTACCATTTTCGGCGCCAGGCGTGCGTGGCGTTAATACGCGCGTCGACTTCATCCTTGAGCATTGCACGGAGTCGGAGCGGCCGTGGCTTCGGGCCGTTCTCCGGGCGTGTGCGCTCGCCCTGGTGGCCTCCGCCGCCCGTCCCGGCAGCCCCGCGCGCGGGCCGGCGACCCGATCACGGCGGCCTTCGAGGCGGGCCGGTCTGACCGAGGCCGAGTACGCGCTCGAGCGCGTGGGCCGTCTATCGACCCGGCCGCGCCCGCCGGATCTTCGGCCCCGTCACGCGACCGGATCCGCGCGAGGGTGGCTTCCTGCTCCGTGAGCTCGCTGCACACCAGGGCGAGCTCCCGCGGGCCGGCCGCGCCGAAGCCGCCCGCATCCTCGCGCGTCCCACCGACCGCGCAGACGCGATCCACGGGTACCGCCACCCGGCCCGCCGGGTCTGCAGTGCGCAGATGTGCTTCTTCTGGGTCTCGAAGGGCTGCCGATGCGCCCGCTCCCGTCGATCGGAACCGCAACGGCATCCCCGACTACATCGACCGGACACGTGCGATCTTCGGCATCGTCTGGCGGGTGGAGATCGGGAGCTCGGCTACCGCGCGCCCCGGTCGGACCTCGCTTCGCGAAACCACGGACCGAACCGCAAGCTCGATATCTACGTCGCGGACGTCGGGGCGCAGGGGTTCTACGGCTACTGCACGACCGACGATCCGGCCCGGACGCGGAGGCGCTCCGTGTCGTCCTACTGCGTCGTCGACGACGACTTCTCCGCCCGCCAGTTCGCCGGCGCGGCGACGGGCATCCGCGCCCTCCGCGTGACCGCCGCCCACGAGTTCTTCCACGCGGTCCAGTACGGCTACGACTGGCTCGAGGACCTGTGGCTCATGGAAGGCACCGCCGTCTGGATGGAGGACGAGGTCTTCTCCGGCGTGAACGACAACCGCCAGTACCTGGACACGAGCCCGCTCAGCCCACGAGGGCTACTGGAACCCCCTGGACGAGTACGACCCCGATCCCCGCGAGACGGGAGCGGGCTTCAAGTACGGCGTCTGGATCTTCTGGCGCTACCTCTCCGAGCGGTTCGAACCCGAGATCGTCCGCGACGTCTGGCGGCTCGTCGACGGCCGGACCGGCGCGCCCAACCAGTACTCGATCCAGGCCGTCGCCACCGCCCTCTCGTGGCGCGGCGCGAACGTCGCGGACGTCCTGTCCGATTTCGGCGTCACCAACCTCTCACCCGCGAACGGCTACCGGGAGGGGACGGGGTACCCGTCACCGCGGGCCGCCCAGCCCGTTCCGGTCGGGACGGGCGGCGTGGCGCGGACACTCGTTCCCATGCCGCAGCTCGCGAACGACTACCACGTCCTCGCCCCGAGCAGCCTTCTCGCCGAGGGCTCCGAGCTCCAGCTCACTGTCGAGCTCCCGCCGCCGTTGACATCTCCACGGGCGAGCGCGCTCGTCGAGCGCACGGACAGTTCGGTGGCCCGCGTCCCGGCGGTCTACGACGAGGCGACCGGGACGTGGAAGATCACGGTCACGAGCTTCGAGAAGACGCAGCGCGTGACGCTCGTCCTCACGAACGGGAGCACCCGCTACCGCTGCTGGCAGCGCACGACCCGGTCCTGCAGGGGGCGTCCGCTCGACGAGGGCGTCTTTGCCTTCTCGGCGAGCGTCACGGAGCCTCCGCCTCCTCCGCCCCCGCCTCCTCCGCCCGCCGCCTCCCGAGCCGCCGCCCGCTCCACGCTGACGGCCGCGTACTCGACCGGGGCCTCGAGCGTGACGTCCGGCTTCCGCACACTCACCCGGACGCGCTCGAGCGGAAACCGGCGAATGAGCTCGTCCGCGATCGTGGCGGCGAGCGCCTCGAGCAGCGCGTAGGCGCGGCCGTCGGAGATCTCGCGCACGCACGCGACGACGTCCCGGTAGTCGACCGTGTCGGCGATGTCGTCGGTCTCGGTCGCCGTCGTCCGGAGGTCGAGGTCCAGGTCGAAGAGGAACCGCTGGCCCTCCTGCAGCTCGCGCAGCGTGACGCCGTGGAAGCCCTCGAGCTCGAGGCCGGCGAGCTCGATCCGGACTACGGTCACGAGGCGGCTGCCTCGACTGCCCGGGCGGCCGCAAGCGCTTCGACGTGCTCGCGCACGTCGTGCACCCGGAAGAGCGACGCGCCCCGCTCGAACGCGGCGACGGCCGCGCCCACGCCGGCGGAGACCGGCCCGGTCAGCGCGTCGGAGTCGCCCAGGAGGCGCCCGAGGAACCGCTTGCGCGACGCCCCGACGAGCACCGGGCGGCCGAGTGCGACGATCTCGTCCAGTCGCGCGAGAAGCTCGAGGTTGTGTTCCGCCGTCTTCCCGAAGCCGAGACCCGGGTCGAGACAGATCCGCTCCTCCGGGATCCCGGCGTCGACGGCCGCTGCGAGCCGCTCCTCGAGAAACCGCGCCACCTCCGCGACCACGTCGTCGTAGCGCGGGCTCTCCTGCATCGTGCGGGGCCGGCCGAGCATGTGCATCAGGCAGAGGTAGGCCTCGCTGTCGGCCACGACGCCGGAAAGCCCGGGATCGGCGCGGAGCGCGGTGACGTCGTTCACCATGACGGCCCCGAGCGCGACGGCCGTCCTCGCCACCTCGGCCTTCGACGTGTCGATCGAGACCGGGAGCTCACCGCCGAGCGTCTCGAGGACGGGCACCACCCGCCGCAGCTCCTCGTCCGCGGAAACTCCTTCCGAGCCGGGCCTGGTGGACTCGCCTCCGACGTCGACGAGGCCCGCGCCCTCGGCGACCATGCGCCGGGCAGCCGCAACGGCATCCGCGGCGGCGAGGTGTTCACCGCCGTCCGAGAAGGAATCCGGCGTCACGTTGACGACACCCACGACCGACGGACGGGGAAACCGCTCCGCGAGGGGGACCTGCATGTCTTGAGTGTTACCGGAGACGCTCGAAGCGGCCGGCCTCCAGGAAGTCGTGGCTCAGCCAGAGCGTCATCTGGGAGACAGCCCAGAGCGGCAGCGTGAGGACGGCGGGGCTCAGGCGCGCATAGAGGAACTCGGCCACCTTGTTCAGGAGCCCTCCGGACTTGAAGTTCCCGAGGTAGAGCCAGACGAGCAGGCCGGTCAGGAGGGCGGCGGCCCCGACCGCGACGAACGTCGCCCAGACCGGGACGTTCGTCGTGAGCTGCTCGTCGAGGAACCAGGCGAGCAGGAAGACGACGACGGCGATCGGGAGTCCGACGAAGAGCAGGAGGAAGAGCGCGGCAAGCGCCATCTTCGCCTTCGCCTTTGGTCCGCCCAGCTTCATCGCCTTGCCGAAGAGCCCCTGCGCGACCCCGAGCTGCTTCCGGTAGGCGTCGAGCGCCGAGTCGGGCGGCCCGGCCTGGGCCAGGAACGGCCGCGCCTTCAGGAAGCTCCAGTTGCCTCGTTCGTCCGCGTCCGCGAGCTCGGCGATCCCCTCGACCTCCACCTCCTCGAGCGCCTGCTGGTAACCGAAGCACGCGAGCGAGTGGGCCTCGACGTCGCTGAACGCGTCCAGGTCGGTCCGCGTCCCGGAGAGAAGCTCCTGCACCCCCTCGTGAACGCCGAAGCTCTTCTTGCCCTTCTCGCTCACGGGCAGCGCGCGATCGCCCATCTTCCCGAGCGGCCGGATGAGCCGGGAGGGCAGGCCCTTCTTCAGATGCACGAGGGCGGCCGGACGGCGCCAGTTCAGGACGCCGGCGAGCTGCTCCTCCCGGACCCGGTCGCCGTAGACGCCCGAGGTCGAGCGGATGGCGGCGGCGTGGATCCGCGTCGGCGGCGCGTCCCGGTCGCCCAACTGGCCGGACGCATCGCTCACGATCATCTTCGTGCAGCGGGCGTCGATCAGCCCGCACACGCCCTGGTTGTCGTGGACGCCGCCGTCCACGAGCTGCACGCGCACGTCGTGATCCGACCCGTGGAGGCGGTACTTGAAGAGGTCGCTGACCGCGAGCGGATGGAAGAGGCCGGGCACGCAGGCGGAGGCGGCGACCGCGAGCCCCAGCTCGAACGTCTGCTGGTGGGGGGCGATGTCGTCCCAGTTCGACGTCTCGTAGCGCATGTTCTTGTCGATCGCGACCCATTCCTCGCTCGAGCGGGGGTCCTCGCCCATGCCGCTCGCGAGGAAGCGCCAGTTGTGGCCCGTGTTCAGCGAGGTCGAGTTGACGATGAGGACGGGGACGGCGTTGTCTCGAACGCCGCCGGTACCCCCGTGCGGACGGATGTCGAGGTCCCGCATCTGGATCATCCCGTCCGGGTTGATCAGCTCGGCCGGCTTCTCGCCGAAGATCGGCTTGTTCCAGGCGGGCTTGTAGAACCTCTCGTCGTAGAGCTCGCCCATGCGGTCGCTCCGGGAGTAGTCGGCTTTCCGCATCCTCCAGTTCTTGCCGACGTCCGAGTAGCCCTGGGCGCGGACGTTCGTCTGGACGCCCGCGAGGAACTCCCGCTCCATCGCCTCGACCATGCGGACGTAGTCCGCCGCGCTGATGTCGCCGTCGGCCTTGTTCTCGAGCAGGTCCTTCAGGCGGACATAGAGGAGGCCGCCGACGATCGAGCCGCCGGAGACGGTCGAGATCGCTTCCACCTTGCTCAGGATCCCGCGCTCGGCCAGCCGCGCGAGGACGCCCAGGTGGAAGAACGCGGCGCGGAAGCCGCCGCCCGAGAGGGCGAGCCCGAGTCCGAGCTTGGGGGCGGCCCCTCGCTCGGCTCGGCGAGGGACTCGGCGGTCTGCGCGGTCTCGGCAGGCTCGATCATGCAGGCGACGATCCCATCCCCGCGGGCACGGTGTCAACCGTCAAGCCTCGTGCCGACCCGCCGGGCCGGTCCAGGATCAGGGCTTCGAGGGCTCCGGCGGCGGAGGCTGCATGGTCGCGCCCGGAAGCGGGAACGGGCGCGGCTTCGGCTCGGCGCGCGGCTTGCGCTCCGGCTCGGCCTCCGGCTCGGCCGCCGGCGTCTCCTCCTCGGCGAACACGCTGTCGGGCGACTCGCCGGCGAGCAGGCGCTCGAACTGATCCTTGTCGATCGTCTCGCGCTCGATCAGGAGCTCGGTGATCTTGTGGAGCTCGTCCATGTGCTCGCTCAGGACCGTGACGCGCGCGGTCGTGCGCCTCCTCGATCACGCGGCGGATCTCGTCGTCGATCTCGCGCGCGATCTCCTCGGAGTAGTCGGGCTCGGCGCCCATGTCGCGGCCGAGGAACGGCATGTCGTGGTTCCGCCCCAGCACGCGCGGGCCGAGCTTCTCGCTCATGCCGTAGCGCATGACCATGTGCTTCGCCGTCGACGTGACCTTCTCGAGGTCGTTCGCGGCGCCGGTCGTCACCTCGTGGAAGACGAGCTCCTCGGCCGCGCGGCCGCCGAGCGTCATCGCCATCTGGTCCATGAGCGCCGAGCGCGTCGTCAGGAACTTGTCCTCGGCCGGCAGCGAGATCGTGTAGCCGAGCGCCTGGCCGCGGCTGATGATCGAGATCTTGTGGACGGGGTCGCAGTTCGGGCAGGTAGTGCCCGACGAGCGCGTGGCCCATCTCGTGGTAGGCGGTGATCTTGCGCTCGTGCTCGGAGAGGAGGCGCGTCTTCTTCTCCGGGCCGGCGATCACCCGCATGATCCCTTCCTCGAGCTCGGTGTCGCCGATCGTCTTGCGGCCGCGGCGGGCGGCGAGGAGCGCCGCCTCGTTGACGAGGTTCGCGAGGTCGGCGCCCGTGAAGCCGGGCGTCCCGGCGGCGAGCGTGTCGAGGTCGATGTCCGCCGCGATCGGCTTGCCCTTCGTGTGCACCTCGAGGATCTTCCGGCGGCCGTTCCGGTCGGGCCGGTCGACGACGATCTGGCGGTCGAAGCGGCCCGGGCGGAGGAGCGCCGGGTCGAGGATGTCGGGCCGGTTCGTGGCGGCGATCAGGATGATGTTGTCCTTCATCTCGAAGCCGTCCATCTCGACGAGGAGCTGGTTCAGCGTCTGCTCGCGCTCGTCGTGGCCGCCGCCGAGGCCGGCGCCGCGGTGCCGGCCGACGGCGTCGATCTCGTCCATGAAGATGATGCAGGGGCTCGCCTGCTTGGCCTGCTCGAAGAGGTCGCGCACGCGCGAGGCGCCGACGCCGACGAACATCTCGACGAAGTCGGAGCCCGAGATGGAGAAGAACGGCACGCCGGCCTCGCCGGCGACCGAGCGCGCGAGCAGCGTCTTCCCGGTGCCGGGCGGCCCGTAGAGGAGGACGCCCTTCGGGATGCGCGCGCCGAGCGCCTGGAACTTCTTCGGGTTCTCGAGGAACTCCTTGATCTCGTGCAGCTCCTCGACGGCCTCGTCCACGCCGGCCACGTCCTTGAACGTGATCTTCGGCGAGTCGGGCGCCATGCGCTTGGCGCGGCTCTTGCCGAAGCTCATCACCTTCGAGCCGCCGCCCTGCACCTGGTTCATGAGGAAGATCCAGAAGCCGAAGAAGAGGACGAACGGCAGGAGGTACGTGAGGAACGACCACCACGGCGAGCTCGCCGGTGCCCTTCGAGTCGAAGGCGACCTCGTTCTGCTCGAGCAGTCTTCTGGAACTCCGCCTGCGACTGGTCGCTCGGGTAGTTCGTCTTCACCTTCTCCGCGCTCGATCGTCGCCGTCGATCGTCTTGGCCCTTCGGGACGAAGAGGAGCTCCTCGACCGAGTCGCGGGTCGTCTCGACCGTCGTGATCAGCTCGCTGTACGGTGATCTTCTTCGCTTCCTCCCGGTTCGGGAGCAGCGTCTGGGACGCCAGGTAGACCAGCAGGACGATGAGGATGAGGGGGAAGAGTGCGCTGCGGAAGAAACGGCTCAAGCGGGTTCGGCTCCTGTCGAGAAGGGTAGCAACCTGGCTCTTCGGCCGCCAGCGGCCGCCTGGCTGAGGAATCACACTAGCTCTCATCAGCTTCGGCGATGAGGTCGTCCCGCAGCACCCCGATGTAGGGGAGATTGCGGTAGCGCTCCGCGAAGTCGAGGCCGTAGCCGATCACGAACCGGTTCGGGATCTCGAAGCCGACGAAGCGCGCATTCGACGTCGATCTCGCGCCGCTCCGGCTTGGTCAGGAGCGCGCAGACCTCGAGCGACGCCGGCCGTCGCGCCTCGAGGTTGCGGATCAGGTAGGAGAGCGTGAGGCCCGAGTCGATGATGTCCTCGACGATGAGCACGTTCCGGTCCTCGATCGAGACGTCGAGATCCTTCAGGATCCGGACGACGCCCGACGAGTCGACCCCGGCGCCGTAGCTCGAGATCGCCATGAAGTCGACCTCGCACGGCAGGTCGATCCGCCGCATGAGGTCGGCCATGAAGAAGATCGCGCCCTTCAAGACGCCGATCAGGAGCAGGTCGCGGCCCCTGTAGTCCGTCGGTGATCTCGGCGCCGAGCTCGGCGACGCGGGCCTGGAGCGTCGCCTCGTCGATCAGGATCTCCTCGACGCCCGCTCGAGGTCAGCTCGCGAGGTGCCCGGCTCGGTCACTTCGCCGTCCCGCTCGGCGGTCACGGCGTCCTCCCAGCCCGGGGCAGCGGCGATCCCGGGCACGGCGACGACGTCGTCGCCGCGGACGACGAGCGGCCAGGCCTCGCGCTCCGAGCGGGGAACCTTCGCGTCCACGAAGAGATCCTGCACCTTCTTGCAGCGGCCTGCGAGCCGGTCGCCTGCCCGCCAGCCGCGGACGCGGAGGCCCGCGGCGGCGCGGAGTCGAGCGCCAGCCGCCCCAGGTGACCGGCTCCTCGAGGGTCGACCGGCGCACGCTCGAGCCAGACCTCGTCGTACTCCCGGACGGCGCGCGGCCGTCGCCGAGGTCGACGCGGCGCGACCCGGCCGGCTCGCGAAGCAGCGCGGCGAGCGCGTCCTCGACAGGCCGCGGGAGGGGCGGCGGCTGGTCGAGCGCTGCGAGGACGTTCCGCTCGGCGGCCGGATGGAGGCGGCGGAGCGCCGGAAGGATCTCGCGGCGGATGAGGCCGCGCAGCGTGTCGTCGTTCGAGGAGTCGACGCGGAAGGCGAGGCCCTCGGCCTCGCAGTACGCCTCGGTCTCCTCGCGCCAGAGGGTGAGCAGGGGGCGCACGACGCCGTCCTCGCGCGCGGTCGCGGATCCCGGTCGGTCGTGCCGCTCGTCGCCAGGCGGAAGAGAACGGTCTCCACCTGGTCGGAGGCCGTGTGGCCCGTCGCGCGCAGCCGCTCCGCCGTGACGGCGTAGCGGAGGTCGCGGAGCTCGGCCTCCGTGAGTCCCGCGCCCGGCGCGGCGATTACCTCGGCGCCGAGCACGTCGCGGCAGAAGCGCGCGTCTTCCGCGGACTCGGCGCCGCGCAGGTCGTGCGTCGACGTGGACCGCGGTGACGCCGTAGCCGAGCGAGCGGAGCGCGTGCCAGAGGCACGTCGAGTCGGCGCCGCCGGAGACGAGGCAGGCGACCTCGCCACCGGGCGCGACGAGCTCGTGCCGTCGGATGTGCTCCTCGATCCGGGCGCGAAGCGGCGCGGTGTCCACCCACGCATTCTACGGGGCGCCCGGCTCGGACTCCGGCGCTACAGGAGAGCGGTGACGTCGCACCCGCGCTTCGCGAGCTCGGGCTGCGCCTCGAGCAGCACCTCGCGGGCGAAGTTCGCGAGCCCGTAGGCGCTGTGCATGTGCTCCCCTGCCTGCCGGCGCTCTTTCGCCGCCAGCATGACGGCTTCGCCGTACGCTCGCTGCACGTGCCCGAACGGGTCGCTCTGCGCCGGGCATGTCCCGCCTACGTGGACGTCACCGACATCGCGCCGCCGTGGGCGCGCGTGGCGGCGCCGTAGGGGCGAGGCATGCCTCGCCCGGGTGCGCCAGGCGGAGGGGCTCCTCAGCTGAAGATGAGCGATCGGTACGTGATCGTCCTGCGCATGCCGATCGAGTCGTAGAGCGCGAGCGCCGGGGCGTTCTCAGGCCGCACGAAGAGGCATACGGCGGGGGTTTCGCCGAGAAGCAGCCGGCAGAGATCGGCGAGCGCGCGCTTCGCGTATCCGCGGCCGCGGAGCTCCGGCTCGACCCAGACCTGCTGGAGCTGGACGGCCCGCTCCGTCCACGCCGACGCCTCGGCCTTGAAGAGGATCCGGCCGTCCTCGCGCCAGAGCCAGCTCCGGCCCTGCTCGATCTGTGTGCGCGTCCGCCACTCGAAGAGCGCGGGATCGCGCTCGTAGGCGTCGACGCCGACCTCCTCGCGGTAGGCGTGCGGCGGCCGCCGGGACGAGCAGGTCGAGATCGTCCAGAGTCGCCGAACGCAGCCCGCTCCCGCCGGCTTGCGGCGGCTCCTCGAGAACGTACACCGGCTGCCCGGGACGGTCGTCGAGCGGCTTCGGCAGCCGGTCGCGCATCGCGTCCCAGAGCTCGGTGACCGCGCGCTCCTCCCCCACGACCATCCGAGGCTCGCTCTCGGACGCGACGTCTGCGAATCGCGCCGTGTCCGCGCCGGAGGGGACGACGTTCGCGCCGACGTGGCAGATCGCCCGCACGCGACCTCCGTCCTCGATCGCGACGAAGCGGCCGAGCCCGCGCCGCGCGACATCCTCGAGGAAGACGCGCTCGACCGGATCCTGCTCGCAGAAGTCGAGGATCTGCTCGAGCTCCGGGCGGCTGGACCAGCCGCGTCACCCGGCGGACGATACTCGCGCCGTCGAGATGGCCAAGCATCTAGGGTTGCCTGGTGCCGATCCACGTTCGTGCCGAGCCCGGCGAGTACGCCGACGCGTGCCTCCTCCCGGGCGATCCGCTCCGGGCGAAGCACATCGCCGAGACCTTCTTCGACGACCCCGTCCAGCGAAACTCCGAGCGGGGGATGCTCGGCTACACGGGGACGTTCGCGGGCAAGCCGGTCTCCGTGCAGTCGAGCGGAATGGGGTGCCCCTCCGCCGGGATCGTGATCGAGGAGCTCGTGCAGCTCGGCGTGAAGAAGATCATCCGCGTCGGCACGTGCGGAGGCCTTCAGCCCGGGATGACGATGGGAGAGCTCATCGTCGCCATGTCGGCCGTGCCGGCCGACGCGACTGCCACCCACCTGATCGGGGGCGAGCCCCACGCACCGACCGCCGACTGGGAGCTCCTCCACTCGGCCGTCCATCACGCGAAGAAGCTCGGCAAGCCGGTGCGCGTCGGACCGATCGTGTCGAGCGACGTCTTCTACAACCCGGACGGAGGCCAGTACCAGCGCTGGTCCGACCGCGGTGTCCTTGCGGTCGAGATGGAGGCCGCGATGCTGTTCACGGTCGGAGCGCTCCGAAAGATCCAGACCGGTTGCCTGCTGCTCGTCAGCGACGTCGTCGTCGAAGGCGAATTCCTGCGGATCTCCGACGAAGACATGCGGAAGGCGGTCGACGAGATGACCGAGCTCGCGCTGCACGTCGCCACCTCGTAGTGCCCCGGACGGTCTTCGTCGTCAACCCGGCCTCGGCCAACGGATCGACGGGACGCCGCTGGCCCGAGATCGCGCGACGCGCCGTCGGCGCGGGGCTCGAGGGCGAGACGCTGATCTCCAGCCGCCCGGGCGAGGTCGCGGACCTCGTCGAGCGGGCGGCGAAGGACGGCGCGGCGCTGATCGTCGCCGTCGGAGGGGACGGGACCGTCTTCGAGGCGGCCAACGGGCTCATGCGGACGGGCGCGGCCGCGGACGTCGAGCTTGCGATCGTTCCCCGCGGGACCGGCACGGACTTCGTACGGACGTTCGCGATCCCGACCGGCCTCGACGAGGCTCTCGCCGTGGCGCGAGACGGGCAGGCGCGACCGATCGATGTCGGCCGGGCCCGCTACGCCGCCTGGGACGGGTCGGCGGCGGAGTCGTACTTCGCGAACTTCGGCGGCGCCGGGATCAGCGGCGCGATCGCCCGCCGTGCGAACGCCACCTCCAAGGCCCTGGGCGGGCGGATCTCGTTCATGTGGGCCACGATGGCCGTCTTCGCCCGCTGGAAGAGCGCGGAGATCGCGGTGACGGTCGACGAGCAGCGTCGTTCGGGGCCGATGTTCGAGGTGCTCGCGACGATCGGCGAGTACGCCGCCGGCGGGATGTGGGTGACGCCGGGCGCGAAGCCGGACGACGGCCTGCTCGACGTCCTCCTGATCGGCGACGTCTCGAAGGCCGATTTCGTCACGACGTTCCCGAAGATCTACCGCGGCCGGCACCTCTCGCACCCGAAGATCGAGGTGCTCCGCGGCGCGACGGTGTCGATCGAGGCCGACGGACGGCTACCCGTCGCGCTCGACGGCGAGCAGCCCGGCACGACGCCGATCACGTTCGACGTGGTGCCACAGGCCCTTCGTCTGCGGGTTCCCGTCTAGGAGGACTAGCGAGCCGCGCGCTCGGGCCGTCCGCGGCGTCGGCGCCGCCGCCGATGAGCGGCCCGGCGGCCGGCGACGCGGCTGGGTCTTCTCCTTGCCCGCTCGAGGCCGACGGTCGATCGGCCGCTTCGCGGGCGGACGTCTTCTCGATCGTCGAGCCTTGGCGCTCGTCGCTCGCCGCTCGTCCCCTCGAGCTTGGCGAGCCGCTTCTCGAGCTTCTCGAGCCGCTCGCGCAGCTCGGCGACCTCCCCCGAGGCGCTGAAGCCGACCTGCCCGACACCCGAGACGACCTTGTCCTTGGCGTTCATGGCCCGCGAGAGCGTCTCGGTGACCCTGGTGTTCCGTCCGAGCTCGTCCACGAGACGCGTCAACGCGTCCTCCCCGGCCCCCGCGAGCCGCTCCAGCACGCTCGCGTCCGAGTCCTTCTTGTTCTGGTTCGGCATTCGACCTCCCTGTCGAAACGTGACCTCACCATACCCGCCGCACGGCGGTGTCGAATCACGCTGCCGGGAGGCTGCGGCGGCGGACGACCCGGTAGGCGAGGAACGCGGCGAGGGCGAGGAGGATGAGCGGCGCGCCGCCCGCGATCACGACGAATGCTCGGCCCGCGACTCCGACGAACGCCTTCGCGCCGTCCTCCCAGGCGTCGACGACGCCCCAGTCGTCATCGTCCGCGGCCTCGGCTGCGCCTCGCTCGCGCAGCGTGAGCGAGATCGTGGCGTAGGCCGTCTGGTCGTCGAGGAGGCGCAGCCGGCCACGCACCTGCTCGAGCTCGAGCTGCACCTCGTTCAGGCGCGACTGCACCGCGAGCGCTTCGGTCACCGAGTCTGCCCGCCGCAGGAACGAGAGGAGCTGCTGCTCGACGGCCTGGAGGTGGCGGGCGCGCGACTCGAGATCGACGTACTCGGCCGAGACCGACGTGCTCGCCTCGGTCGTTCCCTCGACACGACCGAGCCGTGAGAGCGACTGCATCGCCTGCGCGTACGCGCGGCCGGGGACGCGGACGACCATCGAGCCCTGCACGATGCGGCCGTACCGGCTCTGTGCGGATTCGGAGCTCACGACGTAGCCGCCGTGCCCGATCGCGATCGACCTGGCGCGGTCGACCGCGGCCTGGAACCCGTCGGGCCTGACGACGAGGTCGAGCGTCGCGGTCCGGATGACCTTCTCGTCGATCGCGGGGAGCTCGACCTGGGCCAGGGAAGCCTCGCCGCCGCTCGCGTCCCGCCCCGAGCCGCCGCCTTCGCCCTCATCGCCCGCAACCTCCGTGGTGCCGGTCTCAGCCGCGACGGCGCCGGAGCCGGAGCCGGCATCCTGGTCGTCGCCGGCGGTGCAGCCGGACGCGGGGGCGAGAAGGAGCGCGGCGAGAGCGAGCAGCAGGGTGGTCTTCGTCTTCATGCTTGCTCCGACTCGGCCGACGCTGCGAAAGTTCCCCCCGTGGAAGGCTTTCGCTTCGCCGAGGATCTCGCCGTTCGCTTCAGCGAGACGGACGCGCAGGGGATCGCGAACAACGCCGTCTACCTGAACTGGTTCGAGGTCGCCCGTGTCGCCTACCTCGCGCGCTTCCCCGGCGGGTATCGGGGCATGATCGAGCAGGGGTTCGAAGCGACGACCGTGGAGACGTACGTCCGCTACCGCGCTCCCGTGCGCTTCGACGACCGGCTCCGGATCCACACGCGCGTGACCGACCTCCGCGGCGCCCGCTTCCGGTTCGAGTACGCGGTCGAGCGGACGAGCGAGCCGTCCGGCACGGTCGCCGACGGCTGGACGAGCCATGCCACCGTCGACGCGCGGACGTTCCGGCCGGTGCGGATGCCTGCCTGGCTCGCGGAGGCGATCCGCAGCGTCGAGTCCTAGGAGCGGCGGGGACGAGTCGTCGTCGGCGTCGTCCCCGTCGGCGGAGGCGGCGTCGTCGGCGTCGTCTCCGTAGGCGGCGGCGGTCCGGGTGGAGGCGGCGCGGGCGAGGGCGGCGGCTCCTCCTCCGGGACCGGGATCGTGCCCACGCGGACGATCTTCGGCTCGGACTTGTAGCTCGTCGTCCAGGTCTCGCGCGCGAGCACCTCGTCGCCCCGGTAGACGATGCGCACGACGGTCACCGAGCGCGACGGCTCGCCGAGGTCCTCCACCACCTGCTCTCCCTCGAGGAGCGTCGGATCGGGCGTGCTCTCGACCTCGGGCGGGCCCGTGACGCGAAGCTCGCCGGCCTCGCTGACGACACGGCGGTTTGTGGGCGCTCCGAGCAGGCTGATCGTGATCCCCGTATCCCCCGACTGCCCGCGCATGACGATCCAGTTCTTGGTGTCGTTCTTGAACTTGAGGTCGACATCGGGGTAGTTCACGGTCGCATCGCGCCCGAGCGGGTAGCGGCTGATGTAGAGCGAGTGCGCGCTCCGCTGGGTGATGTCGAGCCCCGCCTCCCACGCCGCGTTGAACGTGGTCGTCGCGACCTGCGAGACGCCGCCGCCCAGGGCGTCCTCGTACTCGCCCTCGACGATCGTCGGCGCTATGCGGAAGCCCCGCTTCGCCGTCCGGGGGCCGACGACCTCGTTGAACGAGAACGACGCTCCCGGCGCGATCCTGGTCCCGTCGATGAGCTTCGCGGCGAGGCGCAGATTCTGGATGCGGTCGTAGCTCCCCGAGTAGGCGGTGGTGAAGGATGCGAGGACACGCGTCACCTTCATCCGCCTCGCGCCCGCCGTGGTCAGCTTCGGCTGCACGGCCGAGACGACGAGCTCCCCCTCCCGTCGGTCGGTCGCGAGCGCCCCGGCGAGCAGCGCCTTCGCGCTCTTCGGCACGTCGACCGCGCGGCCGACGGCGCTCGGGACGACACGAACGTGCTCACCGTCCGGGGCGATGGCGAAGGACGCGGCGCGCGGCTTCCGGTTCACCGCGCGGGAGAGGACGCCGAAGTAGCGGTCGGCCACGCGCCCGCCGACGGCCAGCTTCACGCGGCCGTCGGCCGGTAGCTGCATGAGCTCCGCGAGCTCCCGGGGCTGGACCAGCCAGTGCGCATCCTTCCAGCCGAAGCGGACCGGAGCCGAGAGCGCCGTGCGCACCTGGTCGAGGGTGGGTTCGAGCTCCTCCGCGGTGACGGACGGCGGGCCGACGGTCACCGGCAGCTCGACCGGCGCGCGCTCGAACCCGGCGAGCGCGCGGGCGATGGCGTCCCCGGCCTCGCGGCGGTTCAGCGTCCTGCCGTCCCGGTCCGGGACGATCGACGGCTCGAGCCCGCGCAGGACGATGGCGGCATCGCGGCCGGGACGGTCGATCGTCGCGGCCATGCGATCGAGCTCGTGCGCGAGTCGCGGCTCGTACACCTCCGCCGACGGCTGGACGTCGTTCCCCCGGAGGCGGATCCAGACTCGCTTGAGGCCCCGGAACGGCATCGGCCAGTTCCCTTCTGTCCTCGCCTGCTCCGTGACGGCGGCCCAGTCGACGCGGGCGTCGAGGTCGCTCGGGCGCAGCGCGAATCGCTCGTCCCCGGCGGTGAAGACGACCGGGACCGATGCCAGCTGACGCGAGCGCTCCTCGAGCCGGGTGGTCGCTTCCTCGGACGTCAGGCCCGAGATCTTGACGCCGGCGACCTCGCTTCCGGCGGCGATGTGGCTCGACGAGCCGGCGAAGACCGTTCCTGTAAGGAGGATGAGCGCCACGAGGGCTCCGAATCCCCACAACGCCACCCGGTGCCAGTGGACCGCGCGAAGGACGGTCTTGCGAGACCTGGCACGGCGGCGCTCGCGCACCGGCCGGACATCGACCTCCGCACGCATCGAGGCGGCGAGTCTACCAAGCGCCTCGACCGGTCTCTTCAACGCCCGGAGACGCCTTCCGAACGCCGGAGCTCGAGCACCCTGCGGACGTGCTCGTCGAGCTCGCCGCGACGGGCGAGCGGGACGAGCGCCCGGATCGCGGCCCGTGCATGCGCCGCGCTCGTGAAGAGGACGAGGTCGGCCCCGGCACGGATCGCGTTTCGCGCCCAGCGAACGCCCCACCTCCGGTCGCGGACGATGCTGAGGGAGTCCGTGACGATCACTCCTTGGAAGTTCATGTCCCGCAGCAACCGGTAGGCCTGCGGCGCGACGACCGCACGCCGCCAGCCGAAGCGGCGGTAGACGGCGTGGCTCGTCATCACGCAGGTCGTCCCGGCGCGGATCGCGGCGCGGAAGGCCGCGACCTCGCGCGGCACGATCCGGGCGGGCACCCGCACCTTCGTATCCGTCGACGCACCCGCCGTGCCGAGACCGGGGAAGTGCTTGACGCAGCTCGCCGTCCCGCCCGCGCGGAGACCGCGCTCGAACGCGAGCCCGAAGCGGGGACGACGGAAATGGCGCGGCCCGAGGGGCCCGCCGGCGAGATCGAGCGCCGGGGCGAGGTCGACGTCGACTCCGGCGGCGGCGAGCACCCGGCCCGCGGCGCGTCCGGCCGCGAAGGCGGAGGCCTCGCTCCGGTACGCCGCCGGCGGGCTCGTGGGCGCAAGGTCGGGGAAGGAGCGTACGCCGCCGCCCTCCTGGTCGACGAAGACGAGAGCGTCGCCGGGGCGGGGCTCGGCACGGCTCCAGCCCTGGACGAGGACGCCGGCGACCCCCGGCGGCGCCGGGAGGCCGGAAACGACCACCATCGCCGCCTTCTCGCGCGGCGTCATCCGGGCAACCTCGTCCTGCGGAGGCGGGGAGGGAGCGGCGAGGCCGAGCGCGGCCAGAAGTGCTTGGGCGAACGCCGCGAGGTTCACCGACCGTACACTAGCCCGCGTGGATTTCGAGCTCACCCAGGAGCAGCGGGAGGTCCAGGCAACCGTCCGCCAATTCGTCGACGAGCGCGTCCTTCCGAACGCGATCGAGAACGACATCAACCACCATCTCGACCTCGACGCGATCGAGCGGATGGCCGAGCTCGGCCTCCTCGGGATCGTCATCCCGGAGGAGTACGGCGGCGCCGGCATGGACTTCGTCTGCGAGGCCCTCGCGTGCGAGGAGATCGAGCGCGGCGAGGCCGCCTTCCGCACGCTCATCTCGGTCCACGTCGGCCTGAACTCGCTCGCGCTCCTCCGCTACGCGACGGAGGAGCAGAAGGAGCGCTACCTGGCTCCTCAGGCGCGCGGCGAGAAGCTCGCGTGCTTCGGCCTCACCGAGCCCGCCGCAGGCTCCGATGTCGCAAGCATGAAGACGACCGCCAGGCGGGAAGGCGATGTCTACGTCCTGAACGGCCAGAAGAACTGGATCTCCTACGCGACGCACGCCCAGCACGCACTGGTCTTCGCGAAGACCGACCCGTCGGCAGGCCACAAGGGCATCTCGGCGTTCATCGTGGAGACCGGCTGGGACGGCGTCTCCTCCGCGGAGACCGAGCACAAGCTCGGGATCTGGGCAGGCTCGACGGGCGAGCTCTTCTTCCAGAACGCCGAGGTGCCGGCCGAGAGCCTCCTCGGCGAGGAGGGGCAGGGGTTCGAGATCGCGATGTACGGGCTCGACCAGGGCCGCTTCACCGTCGCGGCCGGTGCGTGCGGCGTCATCCGGGCCTGCCTCGAGCGCTCCGTCGAGTACGCGCGCGAACGCGAGACGTTCGGCAAGCCCATCGGAAAGCACCAGTTCGTCCAGGACATGATCGCCGAGATGGTGCTCGGCTACGAGACGTCGAAGCTCCTCGTCATGCAGGCCGCGTGGCTCAAGGACCAGGGCGTCAGGAACACGCGGGAGACGAGCCTCGCGAAGTGGCACGCGACCGAGTCGGCGTTCAAGGCCGCGCACCTCGCGATCCAGGTACACGGGGCCTACGGCTACTCGGGGGAGTACGGGATCGAGCGGTACTTCCGAAACGCCCGCGCCCCGATCATCTACGAGGGCACGACGCAGATCCACAAGATGATGCAGGCGGAGCACGCGCTCGGCTACCGGAACCTGAACGGCCGCGACGGGGACGTCTCCCCGCTGGCCGCCTGGGGCCCGGCCCTCCTCGCGCGCTAGCGGACCTCCGACGCCGCCGACACGGAGCCGCTGGGCGACTCGAGCGACTTTGTGTTGCATCATTCGAGCAGTGAGAGGCCGCTCGAGCGCCGCTTTGAAGGCCCGGTGATGCAACACAAGCGTCCGGCCTGCGCGTTCGCCGCGGCCCTGGCTGTCGGGCTGTCGGTGCCGGCCGGGACTGCCGCGCCGCCGGCCGAGGGGCTCTTCGTGCCGGGCGCCTCGCTCGGCGGGGTGCGGCTCGGGATGACCGGCGCCGAGGTGAAGGAGATCTGGGGCCGGCGGCACGGCGTCTGCCGCGACTGCCGGCGCCCCACCTGGTACTTCAACTCCCGTCCGTTCGAGCCGCAGGGCGCCGGCGTCTCCTTCATGCGCGGGCGGGTCGTACACGTCTTCACGCTGTGGCAGCCGGCCGGCTGGCGCTCGTCGGACGGGCTCGTGCTCGGTGCCGGCGAGGGCGCGGCGGGCCGGGATCTCGTCGTCCTGGACGACGTCGCCTGCGACGGCTACACGGCCAGGATCGCCGCCGGGCCGGCGGGGCGAAGCGTCTTCTACCTCTTCGACCGCGAGGTCTGGGGCTTCGGGCTCCTCAGGCGGGGCCTGAGCCCGTGTCTTTAGAGACCCGTTCTGTGAGCCGGTTCTCCGCTTCCGCGAGAAGCGTGACGATCGGGATCACGGCGAGCACCGGGATCGCCACGGCGGGCCAGACGACCGCATAGCCGTCCGTCGCCTCGAGGACGCCGTCGAAGAGGTCGATCGCGGCTCCGACGGCCAGCGGCCCCAGCACGAGGCCGAATCCCTTCGTCGTCGTCGCGAGGCCCGCGACAGCGCCCCTGTCGCCCGGGGGCATCAGCTTGAAGAGGAGGCCCCACGCGAGCGTCATCACGGTTCCCGCGGCGACCGCGACGACGGCGATCACCCCGAGCAGCCACCAGTGCCAGGTCTCCGCGAAGCCGCCGGACAGGAGCCCGAGCCCGTAGACGATCGACGCGCAGAGGATCACGTTGCCGAGCCCCCACCGGTCGCCGAAGCGCGCCGCCGCGGCCGCCGCGACCACGTAGCCGGCGGCGACCACCGCCAGGATCACCGAGGAGACGTAGAGCGGCTCGTCCAGCCCGACGATCACGTAGAGGACGACGAAGGTCCGCATCCCGGCGAATGTCGCCTCCCAGGCCGTGTTGCAGATGAGGAAGCGCCGGACGTTTCGGTCCTGCCGGACGATCCGCCACGGCGCGGCGAGGTAGGTCCGGAGGCGAGCGTACGGACGTCCGCGCGGCTGCGGCTCGTGTACGAGAACGACCACGGCTCCGCAGGCGGCGAGCGTGACGCCGGCGGCGAGCAGGAACGGAAACGGCTCCCACACGGCCAGGAGGAACCCGCCGCCGACCAGCGCGCCGCCGAGCGCAAGCCCGCGATAGAGGTGCTGCACGCCCTGGGACCGGCCGAAGACCCCGGCGGGGAGGCAGTCGGGGTAGAGCCCGCGGTAGGGCGGCTCGTAGACGTAGTACGCGAAGAAGAAGCAGCAGAGGGCGAGCGCGGTCGTCATGAGATCGGGCATGAACGCGATCGCCGCGAGCGAGCCGGCCATGGGCACGAGCGCAAGCAGGAGGTAGGGCCGACGCCGGCCGATGGACGTCCGCGTCGCGTCGCTCATCGGGCCGACGAGCAGCGGGACCGTGACGGCGAAGAGGCCCTCGGCCGCGAGCACGAGGCCGATGAGCGTGTTCGAGTTCGTGAAGTCGTCGAGGACGGGCGGGAGGTATGCCGCCACCGTCGTGATCGACCAGGCGAGCCCGAAGGCGCCGAGGCCGAGCGTCCAGACGAGCCAACGCGTCCCCATTCCCGGCCGGCCGGGGACGGGCGGCCGGACGAGCTCGAGGTCAGCCATGGAGCCCGAGGGCCGCCGGGAGCGCCCGGAGATCCGGCAGCGCGTCCTCGCGCTCGGGGAAGCGGCCCTCGCGGTCGAGAAGGAAGGCCCGCATCCCCAGCGACCGGGCGCCCTCGACATCGTCTCCGGGCGAGTCCCCGACCATCGCCGTCTCCTCCGCCGGCACGTCGAGCTGGTCGAGCACGACGCGGAAGATCGAGGGGCTCGGCTTCACCTTTCCGTGCGCGCCCGAGGAGATCCAGGCGTCGACGTCGAGCGAGAAATGCCGGATGAACCTCGCGAGATCCCGGCTCGTGTTCGAGACGAGCCCGAGCAGGAGGCCGTGCTCACGGAGGGCTGCGAGCGTCGGCTGGACGTCGTCGTAGAGCTCGAAGTTTGCCGAGTGCTCCCAGGCGCGGGTGATCTCGAGCGCGATCGCGCGCACGTCGGGCCCGTTGGCGCCCATGCCGCGCAGGATGTCCTCGGTGAAGCGCACCCAGATCTCCTCGTCGTGGTCGAGCTCGGGGTGGCTCTGGAGGTCGAGGAGGGCGGCCGCGCGCGCCTCTCCGTAGAGCGCCGGGTCGAGCTCGAGCCCGAATCGGGCTGCCGCCTGGTGGTATCCGGGCCCGCCGAGCAGCGGCCCGGGCTGTGCCAGGGTGAAATCGACGTCGAACAGGACCGCGCGGAGCGGCCCGGTGCCAGAGGTCTGACGTGGCATCAGCGTGCCCTTGGGAAGGACATGCGCCGCGCAAGGCCTTCCTGGGGGTGCGGGGATGCCATGTTAGGCCTCTGGCACCGGTGCAACGCGGTCCGGATCGGGCCAGCGGTAGGCAGCCGGCCGGCGGTTCGCGAGCGACGGAAGCTCGCGCCGGATCCGCTCCATGTGGGCCCGCTCCAGCTCCGCCGCGATCACGGTGTCCTCGTCGCCCGCCTGCGCGAGGACGACGCCCCAGGGATCGACGATCGACGAGCGGCCGTAGCTTGCCTTGCCCCCTTCGTGGACCCCCCACATGTTGGCCGCGGCCACGTAGCACTGGTTCTCGACCGCGCGGGCCCGCAGGAGGAGCTCCCAGTGATCCTTCCCGGTGTAGAGCGTGAACGCGGCCGGGACGGTGACGAGCTCGGCGCCCCCGAGGGCGAGGATGCGATAGAGCTCGGGGAAGCGGAGGTCGTAGCAGACGGTCAGCCCGACTCGCCAGCCCTCCGCCTCGCAGACGAGCGTCTCCTCCCCGCCCTCCTCGGCCTCGGACTCGCGGTAGACGTGGCCGCCCACCTCGACGTCGAACATGTGGATCTTCCGGTAGACGGCGACGAGCTCGCCCGACGGGTCGAAGACCGGGCACGTGTTCGAGAGCTTCTCCCGTCCCTCGCGGATCTCCGTGATCGAGCCGCCGACGAGGGTGATCCCGTGCCGGCGCGCCCAGCCGGCCATCGCCTCGACCGACTCGCCGCCCTCGAGCGGCTCCGCGTTCGCGCGCAGCGTCTCCACCGACCCGATCGCGTTCCATTTCTCGGGGAGGACGACGAGGTCGGCGCCGGTCGCGGCCGCGCGCGCAACCAGGCGCTCTGCCGTCTCGAGGTTGTCCGCCTTGACCGTCCCCGAGTTGAGCTGGACGCAGGCCACGCGCAGCCGGTCGGTCATGTCCGGAGGATAGCCTTGGCGCGTGGGCAGAACCCCCGCGGAGATCCTCACGGACGTCCGCACGATCGCCCTCGTCGGTGCGTCGCCGAACCCGGCACGCCCCTCGAACTCGGTCATGCGCTACCTGCTCGAGCAGGACTTCCGGGTCATCCCCGTGCGCCCGCACAGGCGCGAGGTCCTCGGCATCCCCTGCGTGGCGTCGCTCGCCGACATAGACGAGCCGATCGACCTGGTGGACGTCTTCCGCCGCGCCGATGCCTGCCCGGCCGTGGCCAGGCAGGCGGTCGAGGCGAATGCGAAGGCCGTGTGGCTGCAGCTCGGCCTCGTGTCGCCGGAAGCCCGCCGAATCGCCGAGGCGGCGGGCCTCGAGTACGTCGAGGACCAGTGCACGGCGATCGTCCACCGCGCGACGCGCTTCCAGGGGCACCCCTAGAGGGTCGCCGCGGTTGGGAGAAGGTCCCTCCGGGGGAACTGAGTTCCCCCGGCAGGCGATCGGGGTGCCCGGATTCGAACCGGGGACCTCGCCGACCCGAACGGCGCGCGCTACCAGGCTGCGCCACACCCCGAGCGTCGTTAGGTTAGCGGCGATGGCGTCCAGGGACGAGATCATCGCCTTCTGCGACGAGCTGCTCGAGGTCGCGTCGTATCCCGACTACGGGCCCATGGGCCTCCAGGTCGCCGGGGCCCGCGAGGTGACGCGGATCGCCTGCGGCGTCTCCGCCTCGCGGGAGCTCTTCGAGCGGGCGGCGGAGGACGGCGCGCAGATGGTCCTCGTCCACCACGGCCTCTTCTGGCAGAACGACACGCGCGTCGTCGGACCCGTGATGCGCGACCGGCTGCGCGCGCTCTTCGACGCCGACCTGACGCTCTTGGCCTACCACCTGGCGCTCGACGCGCACCCCGAGATCGGCAACAACGCCTACCTCTGCCGCGAGCTCGGGGTCGAGGCGGAGCGGCGCTTCATCGACGTCGGCTGGGGCGGGCCGATACGCGAGCCCGTTCCCGTCAGCGACTTCGCGAACCGGGTGCAGGAGGTGGTCGGCCGGATGCCGCTCGTGTTCTCGTACGGCCCCGACGAGATCCGGCGCGTCGCGATCTGCTCCGGCGGCGCCGCGCGCCATCTCGCCGACGCGGTCGACGGCGGCTACGACTGCTTCGTCACGGGGGAGGCGGCCGAGCCGACGAAGCACGCGGCGAAGGAGGCCGGAATCCACTTCGTCGCAGCGGGCCACTACGCGACGGAGACCTCCGGCGTTCGGCTCCTGGGCGAGCGGATCGCCGAGCGCTTCGGCATCGAATCGACCTTCGTCGACCTCCCGAACCCGGTCTGAGCTCGAACCCGCCAGAGGCGATTGCCCCGTCCGGCGACCCTGACTATGCTGTGTTCGATGTCCCTGGAGGCCGCCGGCCTTTGAGCCGGGAACTCAACACTCGAGGTCGGAGACCAGCCCGCTCGCGGTTGCGCGGCGGGCTTTTTTGCGCCCTCGTCCGCTAACGAAAGGAGCAATCCGTGGCGAACCACCTCACGCCCGAAGAGCTGTCGAAGGAGCTCGGCATCGACCGTCAGGAGGTCATCCGGGTCTGCCTCGAAGAGTCGATCCCCATCTACCACGGGAAGATCGACAAGAGCCTGTTCCAGGCCCAGCTCCAGGCGTCGGGTTCCGCCCGCAGCTCCGGCTAGTTAGACGCTAGGAACGGGCGGCGGCGCGTTTCCGGCCGCCCGAGGCGCTCTTCTTCGCGCGCGATCCCTTGGCAGGCTCCTGCTTCTTCGCCTGCGCGACGCTCTTCTTGAGCGCCTCCATGATGTCCACGACCGGCGCGGGCTGAGGGGGCTCGGGCCGCGTGATCTCCTCGCCCGCGAGCTTCGCCTCCAGCATGGCGCGAAGCTCTTCCCGGTACTCGTTCTTGAACTCCTCCGGATCGTAGTCCCCCGCGAGCGAGTCGACGAGCTGGATCGCCATCGAGAGCTCGGCGTCGCTCACCTCGGTCTCGGAGACCGCCTCGTCGATCTCGGCGCGCGAGCGGATGTCCTCGGCGAAGTAGAGCGTCTCGAGGGCGAGCGAGTCGCCGAGCGGCCGGATGAGCGACAGGTTCTCCTTGCCCCAGAGCACGAACTTGCCGATCCCGCCGAGCCTGCTCTTCTTCATGGCCTCGAGCAGAAGGACGTACGGGCGGCGCTGCGCGACGGCGCTGGCCGGAGCGAGGTAGTAGGTGCGGTCGAAGTAGATCGGATCGACCTCGTCCACCGGGACGAAGCGGACGATGTCGATCGACTGGGTCTTGTGCGGCGCGACCGCCTCGAGGTCGGAGTCCTCCACCATCACGTACTGGCCCTTCGTGAACTCCCAGCCCTTGACGAGCTCGTCGGCCTCGACGTCGCGCTCGTGCTTCGGGCACCAGCGCTTCTGCTTGATCGGGGTCCCGCACTCGCGGTGGAGCGTCCTGAACGCGACGTCCTTGCGCTGCTGCGCCACGGCAAGGCCGATCGGGATGTTGACCAGTCCGAAGTTGATCGAGCCGTTCCAGATCGTTCGCATAAGCTCAGAGCGTACCGGGGGAGAACGGGGTTCTGCGCCCGAGCGCGCATCCCTTCTCGCCTAGATTCTTCCTGATTCGGGTCGGCGGGGCGCGGGTACACGTTCTGGGATGTCTGCTCCACGGAGGCGACGTCGCCTGCTCACAGTCACCCACGACGCCATCTCGATGGTGTCGCTCAGGACGGCGATCGAGCTCGCCGCCGACGAGCGCGGTCTCTCGGAGGATGCGTGCTTCGCGCTCAAGGTGGCGGCCACCGAGGCCGTCGCGAACGCCTTCCATCACGCGGAGGACGGAGACCGGGGCGTGTCCGTAGCCATCGTCTCGGAGGACGGCGGCGTGCAGGTCGAGATCCTGAGCCATGGGCCGTTCCGCATCGCGAATGCGCTCGATCCCGAGCGCGGCCGCGGGTTGCCGCTCATCGTCGCGCTCTCGGACACCACGGAGTTCGAACGAGACGAGCGCTCGACGTGCGTCCGGATCAGGAAGCACGGCGCGCGGGCGCAGCAGCCGACGTTCGCCTAGGTCTCTCGACTAGGAGGGCTAGAGGCGGCGCGCGCCGACGTACGTGTCGGCGTACCAGCCGGACATGCTCGAGATCTTCACGACGTCGCCGGTGTGCGGAGAGTGAATGAAGGACCCGCCGCCGACGTAGATCCCCACATGGCCGAGCCCGTTGAAGAAGACGAGGTCGCCCGGCTGGAGGTCCGATTGGGAGACCGGGGACCCGTACCCGTACTGCGCGGCCGCGCTGTGCGGAAGCGAGACGCCGATCTGGCTGAAGACGTACATCGTGAAGCCCGAGCAGTCGAACCCGCTCGGGGAGGCACCGCCCCAGCGGTACGGGGTGCCGAGGTACTGCATGGCAATCCCGACGACGCCGCCGTAGCGGGCGGGCGGCGCCGGGCCGGCCGCGGCGTCGGAGCCGTCGGACGACGAGAAGTTGCCGCCCCCGCCGCCGTCGCCGCCTCCGCCCGTGGACGAGAACGTCGAGGGCGAATCGGCGATCCGCTGCTCGGTCTGTGCCTGGAGCTGCCGCTGCCGCTCGCGCTCGGCCGCCTCGATGCGGGAGATCTCGCTCTCGATCGTCGCGAGGAGGGACCGGCGCTCGGCAATCTGCGCCTCGATCTCGCGCCGCTTGGCCTCGAGCTCGCCCACGACGGCTTCCTGCTCGGCGCGGGCGACCTCGAGCTCCTTCTCCCGACGCTTCACCTCGACCCGGTAGGTCCGGATCTCGCGGACGATGCGGGCGTCCTGCCTCGAAACGCGGCTGACCGCGTCTCTCCGTTCGAGCATCTCCTCGAGGCTCGTGGACCCGAGCAGGATCTCGATCATGGAGCTCTCGCCCGACTGGTAGAGCGTGAGGAGGCGCTGCCTGAGAGCCCCCTGCGCCCTCTCGTAGCTCCGCTTCGCGATCCTCAGGTGGCGCTGGTTGTCACGCTGCTTGCCGAGGATCTCGTCGAGCCGGATCTTGGCGCTGTTGTACTCCTCCACCGCCTGCTCGACGCTCGCGTCGAGCGACTGGATGTCGGCCATGACGGAGTCGGCCTGTGCCCGTTTGGAGGCGAGCGGGTCGGCCGAGGCGCCCGAGACTGCGATCAGGGCAAGCGCGACCGCCGCGACGAGAGTCGCCGTCTTCCGCAGTGAGGGTCGCATCACGACCTCGCCTGGGGGGGCCCCGTGGGGCGGGCAGGGGGAGCTGCTCGCCGGCACAAGTCGGCGATGGTAACAGTGCTCCAGGACATGGGCAAACCCAACCGGCCGGGGCCGCCGCTCCGTCGAATCGCTGGTAGGGTGCCGCTCCGTGCGTGCGGCAGGACGAACGCCCGCGCGCCTCGCCCAGCTCACCGTCGCGCTCGCCGTGGCGGCGATCTTCCTGCTCGGAACGGCGGGAGCGCGTGCAAATCAGAGCTCCGAGACGACGCGGGAGACGCAGCGTCTCCGCGCCGCCAACGACGGTCTCCGTGACCAATCGCAGGCGGCGCTGCTCGAGCTCTATGCGCTCCAGTCCGAGCTCGGCCGCGTCGAGGCGCGCGTCGGCGTGATCGCCGCACAGGTCGACGAGGTGGAGGCCCGGCGCGCTGCCGCCGCGGACCGCCTCGTGCTCGTCAAGCGCACCCTCGGCGAGGCCGAGCGTCGGCTCGCTCTGCGCCTGAACGAGCTCTACGTCGAGGGCGGCGCCGATCCTCTCGCCGTCCTCCTCGGCTCCGAGTCGCTGGGCGAGGCCGTCGCGACGCTCGACAACCTCGGCACCTTCGCCAAGCAGGACGCCGTGATCCTCGCCCAGGTGAAGCAGGCGCGCGCGGACGTCCGCGACGCGCTGGCGGAGCTCGAGCGCCGAAGCGGCGAGCTCGAGGGTCTCCTGGCCGCGGCGCAGTCGGCCCGCGCCGGCCTGGTTTCGGCGCAGGAGGAGCGACGCTCCTACCTCGCGCGCCTGGAGGCGGAGCAGCGCCTGAACGAGGCGCAGCTCGTCAAGCTGACCGCCCAGGCGGAGACGGCCGAGGCGAAGGCGCAGGAGGTCTCGGCTGGGACCGCCTCCTCGGCCGGCGGCTCCTCCTCGGGCGGCTCCGTGACGGTCGAGGCGACACCGCTCGAACTTCCCGCCGGCCCGGCCGGGCCGGGAACGACCATGACCGTGCAGGCGACGGGCTACGCGCTCTCCGGCACGACGGCCACGGGAATGCCCGTCGGTTGGGGCGTCGTCGCGGTCGATCCGTCGGTCATCCCGCTCGGAACTCGCATGACCATTCCCGGCTACGGCGAAGGCGTGGCGGCCGACACGGGCACTGCCGTCCGAGGGGCGGCCATCGACCTCTGGTTCCCCACCCACGCGCAGGCGCTCGCCTGGGGCCGGCGCACGGTCACCATCACCCTCCATTGAGGCGTCACTAGACTTACGCTCGGTAGCGGCCAGGAGGGAGACAGAGGTGGCGGCTTCGCCCGCGCCCAGGGAGGCGCGCCCCGGGGGAGACAACGACACGCCCCGCGTGCTCCTCGTCGACGACCACGACCTCTTCCGCACGGGGCTCGTCAGCCTGCTCTCCGAGCAAGGCGTCCACGTGGTCGGCGAGGCGGCCACGGGTGACGGAGCGCTCAGGCTCGTCCGCGAGCTCGCGCCCGACGTCGTGGTCATGGACCTGAACATGCCGGGGATCTCCGGCGTGGACGCGACCCGCGAGATCTCGGCCGTCGCGCCGCGGACGCGCGTCGTCGTCCTCACGATCTCCGCGGACGACGGCGACGTCGTCGATGCGGTCATGGCCGGGGCCTGCGGCTACCTTCTCAAGGACTCTTCCATCCAGCAGCTCGTCGCCGGCATCCGCGCCGCCGCGGCGGGCGATTCGCTGATCTCGCCGCAGATCGCGGCGAAGGTGCTCCAGCTCCTCCGGGCCCAGACGACGGGCGCCGGCAAGCCGGAGCGGATCCGGGCGGAGCTCTCGGAGCGCGAGCTCGACGTTCTCAAGCTGATCGCGATCGGGAAGGACAACGCCCAGATCGCCGAGGAGCTCTTCATCAGCCCGAAGACCGTGAAGAACCACATCTCGAACATCCTGATGAAGCTCCAGATCGACAACCGCATCCAGGCCGCGGTCTACGCGGTTCGCAGCGGAATCGTCTAGATGATTGATTCCTAACCCGGGTGTCCTCGGGGAGGGTCTGCGCCAAGCAGCGGGGTCGACGCGAGCGGTGGCAAGGCTGGTGGCCTTGACGCCGCTCGCGGCGGCCGCGGGGCGCCGCGCGCAGGCCCCCAGCCGGGGGTGCCGGGGTTAGGAATCAATCATCTAGGCCGCTAGCGAGCCGTGGCGGCGGCCTCGCTGCGCGCGAGGTCGACCCGCTGCTTCAAAGCGTCGAGCAGCTCGCGGAGGCCGCGGAGCTCATGCTCGGTGGCCGAGCGGCGCTCGACAAGTGGGCCGAGCTCGTCGGCGTCCGCCCAGTTCTTGGCGCTGCTCAGCGTGGCGCCGATCTGCCGTTCGATGCGCATGGACTGGCCCTCGAGCGCCAGCGCGTGTGCGTAACCGTCCGTGAGCGTATGCTCCATGCGTTCGAGGAGCCGCTCCGGAGGGTCGTCGACCAGGCCGTCGACCAGGTGCCGGATGCGGGCGAGGAGACCGGGGAAATCGTCGAGCATCCACGCCATTATCCGAGGAGGAAGGCGTCCTCTCCATGGGCCGACCGGCCTATCTTTCGCCACGTGAGTCCTAAGACAACGATCACTATCCCTCGTCCTGGCGCTGCTGGCGTCGCTCGCGCTCGCGGCCCCGGCCTCCGCCGGTCTCGCGCAGCGGCTGGAGCGCGCGCTCACCTCGCCCGGCGTCGCCTGGCGGTCGACCGGCGTCATCGCGCTCGACCTCCCCACCGGTGCGGTTGTGTACGAGCGAAACGCCGATGTTTCCCTCCGCCCGGCCTCGAACGCGAAGCTCCCGGTCGCGCTGACGGCTCTCCAGGAGCTCGGCCCGAACTACCGCATTCCGACGCGCGTCTACGGGGAGGGGCGGCTCGACGGCGACGTCTGGCGCGGCCGCCTCGTGCTCAAGGGATTCGGCGACCCCACGCTGGCCCGGGACGACCTCGGCACGCTCGTCCGCGAGGTTCGCGCACGCGGCATCCGCTGGGTCACGGGCGGCGTGATCGCGGACGAGTCGTACTTCGACGGGCGGCGGACGGCTCCCGGCTGGAAGCCGTCCTACTACAAGCTCGAGAGCCCCCCGCTCTCCGCCCTCATAGTCGGGCGCGGCAAGGTGCTCGGCCGCACGGTCGACAACCCCGCCCTCGTCGCCGGACAGACGTTCCGCGCGGCGCTCGTCGGGGCGGGCGTCCGCGTCATGCGAGGCGCCTCGGTCGGACGGGCGTCGGCCAACGCGGCGCGGCTGGCGGACGTCTTCTCCCCGCGCATCGCGCAGATCGTCCGCCCCATGATGGTCGAGAGCGACAACTTCTACGCCGAGATGCTCCTGAAGGAGATCGGCGCGCGCGAGCTCGCGCAAGGGACGACCGCGGCGGGCGTGGCCGTGATGCGCCGGGTGCTGAAGGCGCGCGGCGTCCCGCTCGCCGGCGTCCGGCTCGCCGACGGCTCCGGGCTCTCGTCCCTCGATCGCCTGACGGCACGGTCGCTCGTCGCGCTGCTCGTCTCCGCCTGGGCCGACCCGCAGTTCTCGACGCTCCTCTACCGCTCGCTCCCGGTCGCCGGGATAAACGGGACGCTTCGGAAGCGCATGACCCGGCCGCCCGCCTACGGGCAGGTGCACGCGAAGACCGGCACGACGCGGAACGCCTCGGCGCTCTCCGGCTACGTGACGACCCGGTACGTCTTCGCGATCGTCCAGAACGGAAGCCCGATCCGGTGGGAGAGCGCCCGGCGCGGTCAGGACCGCTTCGGACAGGTGCTGGCCGGCGCCGCCGGCGCTCCTTGAGCTACCGCGGATTCGCGCTCGCAGCCGACCTCGCTGTGAAGGCGGCGCTGCTCGTGCTCGTGCTCTACGTGGCGGTCCAGCGTGACGAGGTCGAGTACCAGGGCCGGACGATGACGGCGCGGCTCCTCGTCTATCCGCTGGTCGCGCTCGCCGTTCCCGTCTGCTGGTGGCTTCTCCGGGTGGTGACGAGACGGCCGATCGAGTACCCGTACGTCCTGGACATGCTGGTCGTCGCGCCCTTCGCCCTCGACCTGCTCGGCGTCGTGCTCGAGCTGGACGGCACGATCCGGGGCTGGGACCAGATCGTGCACTTCGTGAACTGGGCGCTCCTCGCCGGCGCCTTCGGGTGGCTGGCCCTGCGCCTGGGGATCGGCCCCCTGGAGGCAGCGGGCCTCGCGCTCGGCTTCGGCGCAGCGACCGCGATCGTCTGGGAGGTGGTCGAGTACGAGACCCTCCACGCAAGCGTGCTCGAGCGCACCACCGAGTACCGCGGCACGATGCTGGATCTCGCGTTCGCCCTGGCCGGATCGTTCAGCGCCGCCGTCGTAGTGGCGGCGCTGGCGATGCGGCGGCGCCCGGCGCAGCGCCCTCGACCAGCTTCTCGAAGGCAGCCTCGTCCAGGACCTCGACGCCGGCGCGCTGGGCCTTCTCGAGCTTCGAGCCCGGTGACTCGCCCACGACCAGCCCGGTCGTCTTCTTCGAGACAGAGTCGCCCACCTTCGCGCCCTTCGCTTCGAGCGCCGCCTTCGCCTGCTCCCGGGACCAGCGGTCGAGCGTTCCCGTGATCACGTAGGTCTTGCCCGTGAGCGGCCCCTCGACCGGCCGCTCCTCCTCCCCCGCCTCGAACCTGAGCCCGAGGGAGCGAAGCTCGTCGACGAGCTTGCGGTTCTCGTCGTCGGAGAACCACTCCGCGATCGCCTCCGCTCGGTCGGGGCCGATGCCCTCGACCTCCTGGATGTCCTCCTGCGTCGCCTCGAGCAGCCGGTCGACCGAGCCGAAGTGTCGCGCGAGGTTCGACGCCGTCACCCAGCCCACCTCGGGGATGTTGAGCCCGAAGAGAACGCGCGAGAACGACTGTTCCTTCGAGCGCTCGATCGCGTCGATCGCCTTGCCGGCAGAGATCTCGCCGAAGCCGTCGAACTCCAGGAGCTGCTCGGGGGTGAGCCGATAGAGATCGGGCATCGAGCGCAGGAGCCCCTCGTTCCAGAAGCGCCGCACGAACTGCTCCCCGACGCCCTCGATGTCCATGGCGGCCATGACCCAGTGGATAAGCGTCTCGAGGCCGCGGGACGGGCAGGCGCGGTTGGGGCAGCGGTGCATGACCTCGCCTTCGGGCTTCACCACGTCGACGCCGCAGAGCGGGCACTTGGCGGGCATCCGGAAGCGCCTAGTGGCCTTGGCATGTGGGAGCACGGGCCCGACGACCTGCGGAATCACGTCCCCGGCCCGCTGGACGATGACCGTGTCGCCCTCGCGGATGTCCTTGCGGTTGATGTCGTCCTCGTTGTGGAGCGTCGCGTTCGTGATCGTGACGCCGCCCACCTCGACCGGCTCGAGCTGCGCCCACGGGTTCAGGTTCCCCGTGCGGCCGACGCGGATGTGCACCTTCAGGAGCTTCGTCTGCGCGGTCATGGGCGCCCACTTGTACGCGCGCGCCCAGCGCGGCCGGGAGTGCAGCGCGCCGAGTATGCGCTCCTGTTCGAGCGAGTCGACCTTGATCACGATGCCGTCGATCTCGTAGTCGAGCTCGACCCGGCGCGTCTCCCACTCGCTCGCGACGCGGGCAGCCTCCTCGATCGACTCGTGGCGCTCGGCGAACGGGTTCGTGCGGAAGCCGCGCGCGCGGAGCCAGGCGAGCACGTCGGAGTGGGCGTCGAACGCGACGCCTTCCACGTGCCCGACCCCGTAGACCCAGATCGCAAGGTCCCGCGCTGCGGTGATCTCGGGGTTCTTCTGGCGAAGCGAGCCTGCGGCCGCGTTGCGAGGATTCGGCGCCGTCTTCTTTCCCTCCGCGGCGAGTCGCTCGTTCAAGCGTCGGAACGCGCTCAACGGGAGGTAGACCTCGCCGCGGACCTCGAGGATGGGCGGCGGAGCGCCGTCGGCGTCGAGCATGCGGAGCGGGATCGACTTGATCGTGCGGAGGTTCGGCGTCACGTCCTCGCCGCGGATGCCGTCCCCCCGGGTCGCCCCGCGCACCAGGACGCCGTTCTCGTAGACGAGCGAGACCGCCGAGCCGTCGATCTTCGGCTCGGTGACGTACGCGACGGGCTCGTCCGAGTCGAGCCGCTTTCGAACGTCGGCGGCCCACTTGCGCATCCCATCCTCGTCCGTGACCTTGTCGAGCGAGCCCATCGGCGCGAGATGGGTCACCTTGGGGAACGCCTCGGAGGGCGGCGCCCCGACGCGCTGGGTCGGGGAGTCTGGCGACTGGAGCTCCGGGTGCTCGCGCTCGAGCTCGACGAGCTCGTCGTAGTGGCGGTCGTACTCGGCGTCCGACACCTCCGGGTCGTCGAGGACGTGGTAGGCGTGGCCCCACCGCTCGAGCTTCCGGCGCAGCTCCTCGGCCCGTTGCGAGACGCTCGCGGCCTTAGTCATTGCGAAACGGGTTCTAGAGGACATCGAGGAGCTCCCGCGGCGAATGGACGATGACGTCGGCTCCGGCCTCGAGCAGCTTCTCCTCGGAGTGGAGCCCGCCCCAGGAAACGCCGACCGAGTACACGCCGGCCGCCTTGCCCGCGCCGACGTCGAAGGGTGAGTCGCCCACGAACGCAGCCTCGCCGGGCTCCGAGCCGAGCCGCGCGAGAGCCTCGAGCACCGGCTCGGCGTCGGGCTTCCCGCGCTCGGTCTCGCCGGCGCTCACAACCGCGTCGAAGTAGGGCGCGAGGTTCAGGACCGCGAAGGCGAGGTCGACGGTTCGCCGCCGCTTCGCGGTCACGATGCCGAGCTTCCGCCCCTCCGCGCGCAGGCGCTCGAGGACGAGGTCGACGCCGTCGAAGGCCTCGAGCTCGTCGTGGAGCGGCGTGTTGTGCTCGCGGTAGGCCTCGACGAGCTCGTCCACCCGCTCGGCGTCGAAGACGCGCATCTGCTCTTGGATGGTCGTGCCGCCGACCGCGGCCACGAGCTCCTCGTCCGGGATCTCTCGCGCCAGGACCGTGCGAGTGGCATGCCGGAAGGACGCGAGAATCATCGCCCCGGAGTCGATCAGCGTGCCGTCGAGGTCGAAGAGAACCGTCGGAAACCGCATCCGCGCTGATGCTAGCGGGGTGGTCGAAGGTGGCCGACGTCTCCGCCGGCCACCCCCGAGGTCTTGCTACACGACGGGCGTCGTCGCCGGAGCGGGCTCGCCGACAGCTCGATCCGGCGCGCGCATGTACATGAGGATCGCGGCCACGATAAGCCAGAGCGGCATACCGAAGATCAGCACCGCCCAGCCCACCGGCGGAATGAGGAGCACGAGCGCGAACAGGAAGCTCACCCAGCCGAACCAGGGCGGGAAGCCTCGTCTCGCGACCGAGGCAAGGCCCGTGGCCACGAACAGCGCCGCTAAGGCGTACCCCGCGCCGACGAAGAAGCCGTCTCCCGCCGTCCAGAACACCACCGCCGCGGCCGGCTCGAGCACGTCGTCGTCCGTGAAGGCGCCGCCCATCGAGGGTGCGACGACGCCGACCATGCAGACTGCAGCGGCGATGCCGGCGCCGAACGCGATCGCAGCGAGCGTGTCCTCGGCGCCGCTCGCAAGCAGGTGTCTGCGCAAGGCACCGAGGAAGAAGAAGAGGAAGAACACTCCCAAGAGAAGAAGGACGGAGCCGAGCAGGATGCTGGACTCGTCGTCTGCGAAGTAGGCGGCGTAGTCCGCCGCCGTCGCATCGTCGCCCTCCGGCGTGTCGCCGGATTCGATGACGAAGCCACCTGCGAGCACGAGCAGAGCCGTCAGCACCCCCGCGAAGGGAAGCCAGCGTCCGAGACGCCAGATCATCTGAGCTCCTTTCCTGAAGGCCTAGTGACCAGGGAGGCTAGTAGGCCACGCGGACGAGGTAGAGGCCCCACGGGGGCGCCGTCAACCCGGCCTCGCTCGCGCGGCCGGCCCTCGAGGAGCGGCTCGATCCTCTCCGGCGTCAGCTCGATCATCGAGCCGACGAGCGTCCGGACCATGTGTCGGAGGAACGAGTCGGCCGTGATCCAGAAATGGAGCACTTCGCCGTCGCGTTCCCAGCGAGCCTCCTCCACGACCCGGACGAAGCCGTCGTGCCGCGTCTCAGTCGGCGTGAAGGCACGGAAGTCATGTTCGCCGACGAGCAGCGCCGCCGAGCGCGCGAGCGCCTCCTCGTCGAGCGGGCGCGGGTTCCACCAGCTCCGGTGGGCCTCGAAGGCCGAAGGAGCACGCCGCCGCCAGATCCGGTAGCGGTACGTGCGCGAGCGCGCCGAGAAGCGGGCGTGGAACCCTTCCTCCGCCTCCTCCGCGGCGAGCGCGGCCACGTCGTCCGGCAGGCGGGCGTTCAGGGCCTCCGCGACCCGCGCCGGCGGTGGGCCGCCGCCCGCGGAGAAGCTCACGACCTGTCCGAGCGCGTGCACCCCGGCGTCCGTGCGTCCTGCCACCACCAGGCCCTCCCAGCGCGGATACACCGCGTCGAGCGCCGCGCGCACCTCCCCCTCGACCGTGCGCAGTCCCGGCTGCGCGGCCCACCCCGAGAAGCCGGTCCCGTCGTACTCGAGGACGAGCTTCACGGTCGGCACTCCCGGAGGCTAGTGGTTGATCGGTAATTGGGGTGCCCGTCGGGGGGGCCCAGACCAAGCGAGGCTGCGTCATCGCCCGCAGCCAAGGCTGGTTGCCTTAGCAAGGGCGAGGACGCAGCCTCGCGCGCGGTCTGGGCCGTCATCCGGCGGCGCCGAAATTGCCGATCAACCATCCGACCAGCTTCCTCCGGGGCGTCCTGAGAGCATGCGCTGCGCGGCCTCCTCGGGATTCTTCTCGTCGTCGCGCTCGTGGGCTGTTGAGGCGACCGCGAAGAGAGGCGCGCGAACGTCCCGGAGATGACGGCGGCGGGGAACGGGCGACCGGTTCTACTTCGACGACGAGTCGAGCCCCGGATCGCCTGTCCCGGAGGGCTCCGACGCGATCGCGGAAGCCTATGCCGATGCGTTTCGCGCGCTCGAGCTCTCCGCCTCTCCGACGCCGCTCGAGCCCGGCCGCTCCGACTACGCCCCCTTCGCCGAGGAGGACATCGCCGTCGGCGGCGTCATCGCCGGCGCCGACGGGGTCAAGTCGCCGGAGGAAGCGCGATGGACGCAGTGCCACGACGGCGCTCGCCGCACTTGACATCGCGGGGCGTAAGTCATAACTTACCGTTAGTGGTAACTTACGGAGAGGCGTTCACGGCACTCGCGGACCCCACGCGTCGCAGCGTGTTCGAGCTGCTGCGCGGCGGGGCGCGACCCGTCGGAGAGCTCGCCGAGGAGCTGCCGGTCAGCCGGCCGGCAGTCTCGCAGCACCTCCGAGTGCTGAAGGACGCGGGCCTCGTTCGCGAGCGCCGGGACGGCACGCGACGGCTCTACAGCGTGAACGGCGACGGGCTCCTCGCGCTCCGTGAGTACCTCGAGTCGTGCTGGGACGACGCGCTCGACGCCTTCAAGGCGTCGGCGGAACGGGAACCGGAAGGAGAAGGACGATGAGTGAGCAGACGGTCGGAGCGCTGGCGATACAGAAGGAAGTGACGGTCGCATGTGCCCCGGAGCGGGCGTTCCAGGTCTTCACCGAGGGCGTCGCGACGTGGTGGCCTCTCGCCACCCACTCCGTCGCGGAGGAAGACGCGGAGACGGTGATCCTCGAAGGACGTGAAGGCGGCAGGTTCTACGAGCGGACGAAGGACGGCGAGGAGCACGACTGGGGCACCGTGACCGTCTGGGAGCCGCCGACCTTCCTGGCGCTGACCTGGCACCCGGGCCGGGGGCCCGAGACCGCGCAACAGCTCGAGATTCGGTTCACGCCCGAGGGGGACGGCACGCGGGTCCAGATCGACCACCGCGGCTGGGAGACGCTCGGAGACCGGGCCGAGAAGGTGCTCGGGAGCTACTCGAGCCCGACGGGCTGGGACTTCGTCCTCGGCGAGCGTTACGCGAACGCCGCAGGGAGCTAGGAAGCCGCCGGTGCTTCCTGCTGGCGCGAGGCGCGTGCGGCCGGCGCGGCGGCCGGCCTCGCCTCGGGGACGTAGTCCACGAGCTCGAGGTAGGCCATCGGGGCCGCGTCGCCCTGACGCGGGTCGAGCTTCACCACGCGGGTGTAACCGCCGGGTCGCTCCGCGAACCGCGGAGCGACCTCGGCGAAGAGCTTGTGCGTGAGGGACTTCGAGCGCAGGAAGGCGACCGCCTGGCGGTGGGCATGGAGATCGCCGCGCTTGCCGAGGGTGATCATCTTCTCGACGATCGGGCGCACCTCCTTGGCCTTCGCCTCGGTCGTCCGGATGCGGCCGTGCTCGATCACCGCGCCCGCGAGGTTCGAGTAGAGCGCCTTGCGGTGCGCCGAGTCGCGGCCGAGCTTCCTTCCTGAGCGCTGGTGGCGCATTGTGGGGCCGCCAGGGCCGCTTCGGTGGGTCGATCGGGGCGGTGTTGCCGGTCAACCATCTCTACTCGTCCTTCAGGTTGAGGCCGTGGGCCGAGAGGGTCTCGCGGACCTCCTCGATCGACTTCTTCCCGAAGTTCGGGATCGCGGCGAGCTCGTCCTCGGACTTGGAGACGAGGTCGCCGATCGTCTCGATGCCGACCCGCTTCAGGCAGTTGTAGGAGCGGACGCCCAGCTCGAGCTCCTCGATGGGGAAGTTCTCCATCCCGTGCGCCTGCGGCGCCTCGACCTCGGCCTCCGCGCCCTGCTCTCCGAGGCCCTCGATCTTGTCGATGTCCGTGAAGATCGCCAGCTGGCGGATGAGGATCTCGGCCGCCTGCGCGATCGCGTCGCGGGGATCGAGCGCTCCGTCCGTCGTGATGTCGAGGACGAGCTTGTCGTAGTCCGTCCGCTGGCCGACGCGCGCCGCCTCGACCTCGTACGACACGCGGCGGACCGGCGAGAAGATCGAGTCGACCGGGATCGTCCCGATCGAGTGCTCGGGCCCGCGGTTCAGCTCCGCCGGCACGTAGCCCCGGCCGCGGCCGATCGTGAGCGTGAGCTCGAGCCGGCCCTTGTCCGCGAGGTTCGCGATCTCGAGGTCCGGGTTCAGGATCTCGAGGTCGGCGGGCGCCTCGATGTCCGACGCCTTCACCGACGCCGGGGCCCTTCTTGTCGAGGCGCACCTCGATCTCGGGCGACTCGCCGTGCAGCCGGCAGATGAGGCTCTTCAGGTTGAGGATCACGTCCATGACGTCCTCGCGGACGCCCGGCAGCGTCGTGAACTCGTGGGCGACGCCCTCGATCTTCACCGACGTGACCGCCGCGCCCTCGAGCGACGAGAGGAGGACCCGGCGAAGCGAGTTGCCGAACGTGTAGGCGAAGCCGCGGTCGAGCGGCTCGATGGCGAAGATGCCGTGGTCGTCGTCGACCTCTTCGTGGGTGATCTTCGGCACCTGGAAATCCATTGCGAGCGTTCTGGTAGCCATGCGTCCCTTCTGTCTTTCTTCTGCGACGTTCCGTGTGGTTCAGTGTGGTCCCGGGCCGGACATGTCCGGCCCCTACTTCGAATAGAGCTCGACGATCAGCTGCTCTTGCACCGGCGTGTCGATCTCGGTGCGCTCCGGCAGCTTCAGCACCTTGCCGGTCAGGTTCTCGTGGTCCGCCTGGAGCCACGGAGTGACCGAGGCGGTGAGGTCGGTGGCGTCCCGGATCACCTGTTCGGCGCTCGATGCGGGCTTCATCGAGATCGACGTCGTCCGGGCGCACCTGGTAGCTCGGGATGTTGACCCGGCGGCCGTTGACATGGAAGTGGCCGTGCCGGATGAGCTGGCGCGACTGCGCCCGCGAGGCGGCGAACCCGAGCCGGTAGACGACGTTGTCGAGCCGGAGCTCGAGCATGCGCAGGAGCTCCTCGCCGGTGATCCCGGAACGGCGTGCGCCTTGTTGTAGTACCCCGCGGAACTGCTTCTCGAGGATGCCGTAGTACCGGCGCGCCTTCTGCTTCTCGCGGAGCTGGATCAGGTACTCCGACTGCTTGATCCGGCCGCGGCCGTGCTCGCCCGGCGGGTACGACTCGGCGCTCGACGGCGCACTTCTCCGTCAGGCAGCGCTCCCCCTTCAGAAAGAGCTTCATCCCCTCGCGCCGGCAGGCGCGGCACTTCTTGCCGAGGTTCTCGCGGGCCACTAGACGCGCCTCCGCTTCTTCTGGCGGACGCCGTTGTGGGCCTGCGGGGAGACGTCGCGGACGCCGGTCACCTCGAGCCCGGCGGCCTGGAGCGACCGGATCGCCGTCTCGCGTCCCGAGCCCGGGCCCTTGACGAAGACCTCGACCTTCTGGAGGCCGTGCTCCATGCCCTTCTTCGCGCACGAGTCCGCCGTCACCTGCGCGGCGAACGGCGTCGACTTCCGCGAGCCCTTGAAGCCGGCGGATCCGGCGCTCTCCCACGCGATCACGGCGCCGTCCTTGTCGGTCAGCGTCACGATCGTGTTGTTGAACGACGTCTTGATGTGCGCCTGCCCGATCGCGATGTTCTTCTTGACGCGGCGGCGGGTGCGGCCCTTGGACGCCCTGCGAGGCGGAGCCATCTAGCCGCCTTCCTTCTTGCCGCGCCCGACGGTCTTCTTCGGCCCCTTGCGGGTTCGCGCGTTCGTCTTCGTCCGCTGCCCGTTGACCGGCAGGCCGCGGCGGTGCCGGACTCCCCGGTACGCACCGATCTCCTGGAGCCGCTTCACGTTCTGCGAGCGCTCGCGGCGCAGATCGCCCTCGACCTCGAGGTTCCCGTCGATGTAGTTGCGGAGCTTCGTGATCTCCTCGTCGGTCAGGTCCCGCACCTTCTTGTCGGGCGAGAGCCCGAGCTCGGCGCGTCACCTTGCGCGCGGTCGAGGGGCCGATCCCGTAGATGTACGTGAGCGCGACCTCGAGGCGCTTCTCGCGCGGAAGGTTGACGCCGGCGATTCGTGCCAAGTTTCCTCCTTACCCCTGCCGCTGCTTGTGTCGCGGGTTCGTGCAGATGACCAGCACCCGCCGTGCCGCTTGATGACGCGGCACCGGTCGCACATCGGCTTGACGGACGGCACGTACCTTCATGAGACGATTGCGCGGCCACGCCGAAACCCGGCGCAGCCGCGAAGAGAGCATCGTAGCAAAGGGCTAGCGGCCGACCGTGGGGCGTGCCCGGCCCGTCCCGGCGCCCACGGGATCCTCGGAGATCCCAGGCTGGGTCAGGATTCTCGGGCCGTCGTCGGTGACCGCGACGGTGTGCTCGAAATGCGCCGAGAGGGAGCCGTCCGCGGTCGAGATCGACCAGCGATCGTCCGCGACCTCGACCTCTTCGGCGCCGGCCGTGATCATCGGCTCGATCGCGAGCGTCATCCCCGAGGCGAGCTTCGGGCCCGCGGCCGGGCTCGCCGAAGTTCGGAATCTGCGGCTCCTCGTGCATCGAGCGGCCGACGCCGTGGCCGACCAGCGACTGCACCACGGAGAAGCCCGCGCTCCTCGGTCGTCCTGCTGAACCGCGTGGCAGATGTCGCCGACGTGGTTTCCGGCCCGCGCCTGCGCGATCGCCGGCGTCGAGCGCCGCCTGCGCAGACGTCGAGGAGCCGCTGCGCCTCGGCGTCGACCTCCCCGACGGCGAACGTGTAGCGCCGAGTCGGCGACGAAGCCGTCGAGCGTCACGCCGACGTCGATCGAGATGCAGGTCGCCTTCCTCGAGCGCGGTACGCGCCCGGGATCCCGTGGACGACCATCGCGTTCGGCGAGGCGCAGATCGACGCGGGGAAGCCGCGGTAGCCCTTGAAGGTCGGCGCGCCGCCGCGGCGAGCGGATGAGCTCCTCGGCGAGCGCGTCGAGCTCCGCGGTCGTCACGCCGGGCTCCACCGCCTCGCCGATCGCGGCCAGCGTCTCGGCCACGACCGCGCCGGCGCGCGCCATCGTCTCGATCTCCTCCGGCGACTTGCGGATGATCATCGCGCGGCCGCCGCTCTCGAGCACGTCCTGCACCTCGTCGAAGACCTCGTCGATCGGGCGGTCGGCGTGGATCCCGACGAGATTTCCCGCGTCCGCGGTAGTACGCGACGAGGTCGCTCGGGCACCCGCTGCGTCGTCGAGGCGGTGGCGGATCATCTCCGGCGTGTCGTCGGCGCGGCCGCGCGTCGAGCGCGCGCCGAGCAGCCGTGACCGCCATCTCCTCCGGCAGCTGGAAGTCGAGCACGACCGCGATCGTCGCGGTCGAGCTCGTCGAGCATCGCGTCGAGCGCCTCGGCCTGCGCGAGCGTCCGCGGGAAGCCGTCGAGGACGAAGCCGTCGCTGCGTGTCCGGCTGGCCGAGCCGCTCGCGGATCGAGCTCGATGATGAGCTCGTCGGGCACGAGGTCGCCGCGGTCGTAGGTCTCCTCGACCTGGCGGCCGAGCTCGGTCCCGTCCGCGATCGCCGCGCGGATCATGTCGCCGGTCGCGATGTGCGGAACGCCGCGTCCTCGGCGATCAGCGCGCGGCCTGCGTCCCCTTGCCCGCCCCGGCGGGCCGAGGATGACGACGTCGAGTGGCATCGGCCCGTCTATCTGAGGAAGCCCTCGTAGTGGCGCATCATCATCTGCGACTCCATCTGCCGCATGGTGTCGAGCGCCACGCCGACGACGATCAGGATCGACGTGCCGCCGAGCGCTGCTCGACGTCGCCTGCGAGAAGCCCGCCGTAGCGGATGAAGAGCGTCGGGAGCGTCGCGACGAGCGCGAGGTAGAGCGCGCCCGGAAGCGTCGAGCCGCGAGAGCACGCGGTCGAGGTACTGCGCGGTCGGCGGCCCGGGCCGGATGCCGGGGATGTAGCCGCCGTGCTTGCGGAGGTTGTCGGCCTGGTCGATCGGGTTGAACTGCACCGCCGTGTAGAAGTACGTGAAGATCACGATCAGGAACGCCTGCAGGAGGATGTAGATGAGCGCCGTCGGGCGTGAAGTGCTCGTTGATGAAGCTCTGGGTTCCGGGGAAGAACTGCGCGATCGTCGGCGGGAACGCCATGATCGCGGCCGCGAAGATGATCGGGATGACGCCGGCCATGTTCACGCGCAGCGGCATGTAGGTCGACCCGCCGGTCGTCATCCGCCGGCCCACCATGCGCTTCGCGTACTGGATCGGGATCCGGCGCTGGCCCTCCTGGACGAAGACGACGGCGACGATGATCGCGATCGCGAGAGCGGGAACATCAGGCGCTCGAAGGCGTCGCCTTCGTACCAGGCGCGGATGCCGCCGGGAAGCGAGGCGAGGATCGACGCGAAGATGAGGAGCGAGATGCCGTTGCCGATCCCGCGCTTCGTGATCAGCTCGCCCATCCACATGAGGAGCGTCGTCGCCGCGGTGAGCGAGATGACGATGAGGATGAAGCGGCTCGTCGTGAGCTCAGAGCGCGCCCTGGCGGTCGAAGAGGTACGAGTACCCGGCCGCCTGGAGCGCCGCGAGCGCGACGGTCAGGTAGCGCGTGTACTGGTTGATCTTCGCGTAGCCGGACTCGCCCTCCTTCTGGAGCTGCTCGAGCCTCGGCAGCACCACGGTCATGAGCTGCAGGATGATCGAGGCGGTGACGTACGGCATGATCCCGAGCGCGAAGAGCGCGAACTGCGAGAGCGCGCCGCCCGAGAAGATGTTCAGCAGGTTGAGGATCGTGCCGCCCTGGCCCGCGAAGTAGTCCTCGATCGCGGCCGGATCGACACCCGGCGTCGGGATCCAGCTCCCGAGCCGGTAGAGGGCGAGGATCATCGCGGTGAAGAGGACGCGTTGGCGGAGCTCCGGGACCCGCCAGGCGTTCGTCGAGCCAGGAGAACATCCGCTACTCCTCGTCGCCGGCCGGCTCGGCTCCGGCGGCCGGCTCCGCCTCGGGCGCCCGGCTCGGCCTCGGTGGCCGCTTCTGGCTCGGCGGGCTTCTTCTTCGGCGCTTCGCGGGCCGGGCAGGCCGCGGCCCCGGCGCCCTCTGGATCTCGAAGCGAGGTCGCGGTTCCGCCTGCGGCCTCGATCTTCTCGCGCGCGCTCGCGGAGAACGCGTGCGCGGTCACGGCGAGCTTCTTCTTCAGGTCGCCCTGGCCGAGGATCTTCACGTCCGTGCGCGTGTTCTTCAGGATGCCCTTCTCGACGAGGGCCTCGAGCGTCACCTCGGCGCCGTCGTCGAAGACCCGGTCGAGGTCGCGCAGGTTCACGGGAACCGTGGACGTGCGGTGCGGCCCGATCGGCATGGCGTCCTTCGACGTCGCGCCGCGCTGCTTCGGGAGCCGCATGTAGATCGGCATCTGGCCGCCCTCGAAGCCCGGGCGCATCGAGTGCGAGCCCGAGCGCGACTTCTGCCCCTTGATCCCGCGGCCGGAGTACCGGCCCTTCCCCGAGGCCAGGCCGCGGCCGACCCGCTTGCGCGCCTTCCGCGCCTGCGCGGGCTTCAGGTTCGAGAGGGTGAGCTCTTCGGTCCCGGGCGCCATCAGACTCTCGTCCACCTTCACGAGGTGGCGGACCTTTCTGAGCATACCCAGGGTCTCCGGGAGTCCGGCCGCTCGACCGAGCGGCCGATTCGGCCGAGCCCGAGCGCACGAAGCGTGCCGCGGTGCCTGGCCGACTGGCCGATCTGGCTCCGCACCTGCGTGATCCGAAGCGTGGGCACGCTAGTGCCCCTTCCGATGCTGCAGCTCGGTCGCGAGCACCAAGCCAGGGCCGCACTCGTCCGCGGCCAAGCTGGGCCTTGCGGCGAGGGGGTTCCTGGCGCCGCGTGATCGCGGGCCAGAAGCGGGCGTTTTACCGAGGGCACTGCTCCACCGCCGTCGGGCTGCCGGGAGCGCGTCCTCGGCGGTCGGCCACCGTGACCTCCTCGGCCGTGACCGGCGGCTCGACCTCGGCTGCGGGCGCCTTCTCGCGTGGCTTCGCCGGAAGCGGCAGCACCTCGGAGATCCGCTTGCCGCGGATCCGGGCGACCTCCTCGGGACGGCGGAGGCGCTTGAGCCCGTCGACCGTGGCCTTGAGCAGGTTGATCGGCGTCGGCGTGCCGAGGCTCTTCGCGAGGATGTCGCGGATCCCGGCCAGCTCGAGGACGGCGCGAACGCCGCCCGCCGGCGATGACGCCGGTTCCCTCGCTCGCCGGGCGGAGGAGCACCCGGGCCGCGTCGAACTCGCCGATGATCTCGTGGGTGATCGTCTGGCCGTGCTTCGGCACCTCGAAGAGGTTCTTCTTCGCGTCGTCGACCGCCTTCGAGATCGCGAGCGGAACCTCGCGCGCCTTCCCGTAGCCGACACCGACCCGGTCGACCTCGTCGCCGATCACGACGAGCGCGGTGAACGAGAAGCGCCGGCCTCCCTTCACGACCTTGGCGACGCGGTTGATCTCGACCACGCGCTCCTTCAGCTCTCTGGATTCTGCGACGTCGATCGCCATCTAAAAGGTGAGTCCTCCTTCGCGCGCGCCGTCGGCGAGCGCCTTGACGCGTCCGTGGTACAGGAAGCCGCCGCGGTCGAAGACGACCGACTCCACGCCGGCCTTCTTCGCCTTCGCGGCGAGCTGCTTGCCGACCTCGGCCGCCTGCTCCGACTTCGATCCCTTGAAGCTCTTCTTCAGCTCGAGATGGCTTGCGGAGGCCAGGTCTTGCCCTCGATGTCGTCGACGAGCTGTGCCTCGATGCCGCGGTTCGAGCGATAGACGACGAGCCGCGGCCGCTCGCCCGTCCCGCTCAGGTGGCGGCGAAGGCGGCGGTGGCGGCGCAGGCGCGCCTCTCTGACGGTCAGCGTCGCCATGCCTAGGCTCGCTTCCCGACCTTCCGGGCGACGTACTCGCCCTGGTAGCGGATGCCCTTGCCCTTGTACGGCTCCGGCGGCCGGACCTTCCGCACCTCGGCGGCGACCTGGCCCACCTTCTGCTTGTCGATCCCCTTCACGACGATCTCCGTGTTCGAGGGCACCTCGAACTCGATGCCGTCGGGAGGCGTCATCGTCACCGTATGGGAGTAGCCGACGGACAGCTCGAGGGCGTTGCCGCGCAGCGCGGCGCGGTAGCCGACGCCCTGGATCTCGAGACGCTTCTCGAACCCCTTCGTGACCCCCTCGACCATGTTCGCGACGAGGGATCTGGTGAGGCCGTGGAGCGCGCGGTCCGTCCCCGCGCTCGGTCGGGCGGGTGACGACGAGCTCGCCGTCGCCCTGCTCCACCGCGATCCGCTGCGGAACGTTCTGCGAGAGCTCGCCGAGCGGCCCGTTCACCATCACGCGCCCAGCCGAGATCGACACCGAGACGCCGGCGGGGACTTCGATGGGCTGCTTGCCGATTCGACTCATGCGCTCACCAAACGAAACAGACGACTTCTCCGCCGACGCCGAGCTCCTGCGCGCGGCGGCTCGTGACGAGTCCGGTCGAGGTCGAGAGGATCGCCACCCCCATCCCGCCGAGGACGCGCGGGAGGCGGTCCTTGCGGGCATAGACTCGCCGTCCGGGCTTGGACACGCGCTTCAGGTCGGTGATCACCCGCTCGCGGTTCCGCCCGAACTTGAGCTCGACGACCAGGGTATCGAAGGACTCGCCCTTCTCCACGTGGAAGCCACGGATGTAGCCCTCCTCCTGGAGGAGGCGCGCGATCTCCTCCTTCATGCGCGAGGTCGGCATCTGCACCGTCTCCTGGAGCGCCTTGTTGGCGTTCCGGATCCGCGTGAGCATGTCTGCGACGGGGTCAGTCATCATCGTGAATCACCAACTCGACTTCGTCATGCCGGGGATCGTGCCCTCGTGCGCGAGCTCGCGCAGGCAGATCCGGCAAAGGCCGAACTTCCGGTAGACCGCGCGCGGGCGGCCGCAGCGGTTGCAGCGCGAGTAGCGCCGCGTGGCGTACTTCTGGGGACGCGCCGCCTTCGCGATCAGGCTCTTCTTTGCCAAGCTCTTCTCCTCCTGCCTTACTCCGACCGGAACGGAAGGCCCATCGCGCGCAGGAGCGCGAGCGCCTCCTCGTCGGTCTTCGCCGTGGTCGTGATGGCGACGTCGAGGCCGCGAACGTCGTCGACGTCGTCGTAGTTGATCTCCGGGAAGATGATCTGCTCGCGGATGCCGAGCGAGTAGTTGCCGCGCCCGTCGAAGCTCTGGACCGCGAGGCCGCGGAAGTCGCGGATACGCGGGAGCGCGATCGAGACGAGCCGGTCGAGGAACTCGTACATGCGCGCGCCGCGGAGCGTGACCTTCGCTCCGATCGGCATCCCCTCGCGGATCTTGAAGCCGGCGATCGACCTTTTCGCGCGCCGCACCTGGGCGCGCTGCCCCGTGATCAGCGTGAGCTCGTCGATGGCGCTGTCGAGCGCCTTGGCGTTCGTCTTCGCCTCGCCCACGCCCATGTTGACCGTGATCTTTTCGATCGACGGCACGTCCATGATCGTGGTCTTTCCGAGGTCGGCCTTCAGGCTCTCTCGGACTTCCTCCTCGTAGCGCTGCTTCAGGCGCGGGACGTACGTCTCGGCGGCGGTGGCCGTCATCGGTCGAGCACCTCCCCGCAGTCGGCGCGCTTGCAGACGCGCAGCTTCACGAGACCTTCCTTGGCCTCGCGGAACTCGTAGCCGACCCGGGTGGGCCGGTTGCACGTCGGGCAGACCACCATCACGTTCGAGATGGGCAAGGGAGCGGCGACGTCGAAGACACCACCCGGCTGCACCTGCGGCTGCCCCATCCGGCTCGAGTCGCGAAGCGCGCGCGGGCGGCGGTGCTTCTTGACCACGTTCAGGTTCTCGACGATGACCCGCTTCTCGCGCGGGAGCGACTCGATGATCCGCCCCTGCTTGCCGCGGTCCTTGCCGGAGATCACCTGAACGAGATCGCCCTTCCGGAGCTTCAGCGTCTGGGCCATCTACAACACCTCCGGGGCCAAGCTGACGATCTTCATGAAGTTCTTCTCGCGGAGCTCGCGCGCGACCGGCCCGAAGATGCGCGTGCCACGCGGGTTGTTCTGGTTGTCGATGATCACGGCCGCGTTCTCGTCGAACGCGATCGAGGTGCCGTCGTTTCGGCCGAAGGGCTTCTTCGTGCGCACGACGACGGCCTTCACGACCTCGCCCTTCTTGACCGTGCCCTGGGGGGTCGCGACCTTGACGGTGCCGACGATGACGTCGCCCACGTGCGCGTACCGGCGGTGCGAGCCGCCGAGCACGCGGATGCACCGGAGCGAGCGAGCGCCGGTGTTGTCCGCAACCCGCAGGTTCGACTCCTGCTGGATCACTTGGCCTCCTCCACCACCTCGGCGAGGCGCCAGGTCTTCGTCTTCGAGAGCGGGCGCGTCTCGACGATCCGGACGACGTCGCCCACCTTGGCGGCGTTGCCCTCGTCGTGCGCGTGGAACCTGGACGACCGGCGAACGACCTTCTTGTAGCGCCGGTCGGGCTTCGCCGAGTCGACGCGGACGACGATCGTCTTGTCCATGGCGTCGGCCACGACGACGCCGCGCCGCTCCTTCCGCGGGCCGCGCGCGTGCTCGGGCTTCGGCAACCGGACGATCGGCTTCCGCTCGCCCTTCTCGCGCGGCTTGCGATTCGCCTTGGCGCGCTCCTTCTGCGCCTTCTTCTCTGCGCGCGTCTTCGAGGAGCGCCGCTTCTGGCGGGCCGGACCCGGCGGCGTCTCCGGCCTGGGCTCGCGCTCGGCCGCAGCGGCCGTCGGCTCCTCCGCCTCGGGGGTCTCCTCGGCCGCCGGCTCCTCGGGGGCGGCCTCCGGCTCGGGGGGCTCCTCCGCGACCGGCTCCTCGGGCGCCGCCTGGGCTTGGAACTCGGGCTCTTCCGGCGCAGTCTCGTCCGCGGCCGCCTCCGGCTCGGGGGTCTCCTCGGCGACGGGCTCCGTCACCGGCTCGTCTGCGGTCTCCACGGTCTCCTCGGCGGCGGCCTCTTCGGGCGCCTTCTCCTCGGGAGCCTGGTCTTCCGCCTTCTTTCTCGGTCGTGCCATCTACCTTCTCTCCAGCCTGTGGGCCCGCTCGTACTGGATCGCCCATGATGCGGGCGATGTCGCGCTTCGTGAGACCGAGCCGGGCCGTGTTGTCGAGGGCCCCGGTGGCCGCCTGGAAGCGCAGGTTGAACAGCTCCTCGCGGGAGTCGGCGAGCCGCTTTGCGAGCTCCTCGTCCGACAGGTCGCGCAACTCTCTAGCTCTCAAAGAGATCAGCCTCTCGTTTCACGAACTTCGTCTTCACCGGGCAGCTTCATCCCGGCCAAACGCATGGCCTCGCGGGCCAGATCCTCCGGTACGCCCGCCAGCTCGAACATGACCCGGCCGGGCTTCACGACGGCGACCCAGTGCTCGGGCGCGCCCTTGCCGGAGCCCATCCGCGTCTCCGCCGGCTTCTGCGACACCGGCTTGTCGGGGAAGACGTTGATCCAGACCTTCCCGCCGCGCTTGATCTTCCTGGTCATGGCGATACGAGCCGCCTCGATCTGGCGGTTCGTCACCCAGCCGGCCTCGAGCGACTTCAGGCCGTAGTCGCCGAAGTTGACCTGCTGCTGGCCCTTGGCGGCGCCCCGCCGCCGGCCGCGCTGCTGCTTGCGGAACTTGGTCTTCCGCGGCATCAGCATTACGAGCCGTCCTCCTTCGCGTCGCCGGCGTTCTCGAGCTTCGTCGGATCCTCGACCTGCGTCTTCTCGGTGGTGGTGTCGGGCGCCTGTGCGACCTCCTGCGGGATCGTCGGCGCCTCGGGCTCGACGACAGGCTGCTCGCGGCCCTCAGCCGACACGCCGCGGTCGTCGGTGCGCGGCCGCTCGGCCTGGCCTTGACCCTGCCGCTGCTGGCCCTGGCCCTGCCCTTGGCCTTGGCCCTGGCCCTGGCCCTGGCCCTGGCCCTGACCCTGGCCCTGGCCCTGGCCCTGGCCGGCCGCCGCCGCGCCGTCCGCCGCCGCCGCGCCGGCCGGAGCCGCGCTCACGCCGGCGCACGGGGCCGAGGCCCTCGCGGTCCGGCCCGCGCCGGCCGCCCTCGCGGCTTGCGCCGAGGCCCTCGGAGCTCGGACGCCGCCGCGCGCCCTCGCCGTCCATGCGTCCGGTGCCGTCGCCGAAGCCCTCGGGCATGATCTCGCCCTTGTTGATCCAGACCTTCACGCCGATCCGGCCGTAGGTCGTCTTCGCCTCCGCGAACCCGTAGTCGATGTCCGCGCGCAGCGTGTGCAGCGGGACGCGGCCCTTCCGAGTAGTGCTCGGAGCGCGACATCTCGCCGCCGCCGAGGCGGCCGCCGCACTGGATCTTCACGCCCTGCGCGCCCGACCGCATGGCCGAGGCGAGCGAGCGCTTCATCGCGCGGCGGAAGCTGACCCGGTTCTGGAGCTGCTCCGCGATCGACTGCGCGACGAGCTTCGCGTCCAGCTCGGGACGCTTGATCTCGTTGATGTTGATGTGGACGTTCTTCTGCGTCATGGCGTGGATCTCGCGGCGCAGCGCGTCCACCTCGGCGCCGGACTTCCCGATCACGATCCCGGGGCGCGCCGTGTAGATGTCGATCGTGATCCGCTGCTTGTCCTTGCGGATCAGGATGTCGGAGAGGCCCGCATGGCCGAGCTTCCCGTTGATGTGGTCGCGGATCTTGACGTCCTCGATCAGGTACGCCGGGAACTCCTTCGCGCCCGTGTACCAGTTCGACTTCCAGTCGTGGATGACGCCGACCCGCAGGCCGATCGGATGGATCTTCTGACCCACTAGGAGGCTCCTCCTCAGAGTCGGTCTTCTTCCGGCGCGGCGCGCGCTTCGGCTTCTCCTCGGCCGTCGCCGCCTCGGTCTTGGGCTTCGCTTCTCGCCTCGGCCCGGCCTTCGGCTTCTCCTCGGCCTCGGGCTCGGTCGCCTCGCCCGCCTCCGCAGGCGCGGGCGCCTTGCCGGCCTCGGCGGGGCTTGGGCTTCTCCTCCGCGCGGACGCCTCGGGCGTGGCCGTGACGGCCGTCGCCTGGCGCGGCTCCGGAATCTCTTCCGCCGCCCGGCTGCGCGAGCCTGATCGTGATGTGGCACGTTCGCTTGCGGATGCGGGCGACGCGGCCGCGCGCCCGCGCGCGCCAGCGCTTCAGCGTCGGGCCGGCGCCGACGTACGCGGCCGAGACGACGAGGTCGTCGCCGACGAGCCCGTGGTTCGCCTCCGCGTTCGCGACGGCGGAGTCCAGGACCTTCTCGCACGTCGCTTGGCGGCGTCGCGCGTCATGAACGCGAGGATCGTGCGCGCCTCCGGCACGGTACGGCCGCGGATCTGCTCCGCGACGAGCTGCGCCTTGCGCGGCGCCGTGCGCACGAAGCGCGCCTGCGCGCGGACCTCGGTCCTGGGTGTCTCGACCGTCGCCACTAGCGCTTCTGCACCTCCGCCTGCGGTCGCCCGAGTGCCCGCGGAAGGTCCGCGTGGGCGCGAACTCGCCGAGCTTGTGGCCGACCATGGACTCGGTCACGAACACGGGCACGTGCTTGCGGCCGTCGTGGACCGCGATCGTGTGCCCGACCATCTCCGGGAAGATCGTCGACGTGCGCGACCACGTGCGCAGCGGCCGCTTCTCGCCCGACTCGTTCATCGCCTCGATGCGCCCCATCAGGCGATCGTCGACGAACGGTCCCTTCTTGCTCGATCTGCTCACTTAGCGCCTCTCCTTGCCGCGGCGTCGGCCGCGGACGATCAGCTTGTCGGACTCCTTGTGCTTCCTGCGCGTGCGCTTGCCGAGAGTCGGAACTCCCCAGGGCGTGACCGGATGCCGGCCGCCCTTCGACTTGCCCTCGCCGCCGCCGTGCGGGTGATCGACGGGGTTCATCGCCGAGCCGCGCACGGTCGGGCGCTTGCCCAGCCAGCGGCTGCGGCCCGCCTTGCCGCTCGAGATGTTCTCGTGGTCGGCGTTGCCGACCTGGCCCACCGTCGCGCGGCACGTGAGCAGCACGCGCCGCATCTCGCCCGAGGGAAGACGGAGGACGGCGTAGGGGTCGTCCTTCGCGACGAGCTGGATGCCCGAGCCGGCGCTCCGCGCCATCTGGCCGCCCCTGCCCGGCTTGAGCTCGACGTTGTGGACGAGCGTGCCCGTCGGGATGTTCGCGAGCGGCAGCGCGTTGCCGGGCCGGATGTCGGCCGCGGGGCCCGACTCGACCGTCTGCCCCACCGCGAGCCGCGCGGGCGCGAGGATGTAGGCCTTCGCGCCGTCGGCGTAGTGGAGGAGCGCGATCCGGGCCGACCGGTTCGGGTCGTACTCGATCGAGGCGACCTTCGCCGGCACGCCGTCCTTCGTGCGCTTGAAGTCGATCCGCCGGTAGCGGCGCTTGTGGCCGCCGCCCTGGTGGCGGGTCGTGATGCGACCGTTGTTGTTCCGGCCGCCCTTCTTCTTCACGCGGCTCGAGCAGGCTCTTCTCCGGCTCCGACTTCGTGATCTCCGCGAAGTCGGAGACCGTGCGGAACCGCCGGCCCGGGCTCGTCGGCTTGAGCTTGCGCGGCGGCACTAGACAGCCGCCCCCTCGAAGATCTCGATGCGGTCGCCCGCGCGGAGCTGGACGATCGCCTTCTTCCAGCCCGGCTTCGTGCCCTTGGTGAGCCCGCGGCGCTTCGGCTTCGACTTGACCTTGACGATGTTCACGCCCTCGACCTTGACGTCGAAGAGCTCCTCGACGGCCTGGCGCACCTGCACCTTGTGCGCGCGCTCGTGGACGCGGAACGAGTACTTGTTGTCCTCGATCAGGCTGTAGCTCTTCTCGGAGACGACGGGGGCGATGAGCACCTGGCGCGGACGTCCATCAGCGCGCCACCTCCTGGATCGCGCTCGAGCGCCGACTCGGTCGCGAGGAGCGAGCGGGCCCAGACGAGCGCGCCGACCTCGACCTCGGACGGCTCGAGCACGAGCACGCGCTCGAGGTTGCGGAACGACTTGACGAGCGCCCTCTCGTCCGGCTGCGCGACGACGAGGATCGGCAGGTCCTTGCCCCAGTCCGCGAGGAACGCCGACGGCGGCCTTCGTCGACGGCTCGCTCGAACGCCGGACGCGTCGAGGACCGCGAGCGACCCGCGCGAGGCATGCGCGGCGAGCGCGCCCCGCGAAGCGCGGCCTTGCGCGCCTTGCGGTTCACCTTGAGGTCGTAGCTGCGCGAGGCTGGAGCGGCGAATGCGTGGCCGCCTCCGACCCATGATCGGCGAGCGCGATCGTGCCGGCGCGGGCACGGCCGGTGCCCTTCTGGCGCCACGGCTTCGCGCGCCCGCCCGGCGACGAGCCCGCGGCTCTTCGTGGACTGCGTGCCGCGCGCGGGCCGCGGCCTCGGCGCGCACGGTCTCGTGGATCAGGTGCGGCTTCACCTCGGCGCGTGAACACGGCCTCGTCGAGCGTGACGTCCTTCGCCTTCTTGCCCGACGCGTCGAGCACGGGTGCCTTCGGGGCGGCCATCAGCGATTGTCCTCCCGCACGACGACGGTGGCGTTCCTGTGGCCCGGCACGGCGCCCGTGACGAGCAGCAGGTTCTCCTCCGGGATCGCGGTCGACGACGGTCAGGCCGACCTGCGTGATCCGCTTGGCGCCCATCTGGCCGGCCATCTTCATGCCCTTGAAGACGCGCGAGGGCGTGGCGGACGCGCCGATCGAGCCGGGCGCGCGGACGTTGTGCGAGCCGTGGGTGACCGGGCCGCGGCGAGAAGTTGTGCCGCTTGATCGTGCCCTGGAAGCCCTTGCCGATCGAGACGCCGGAGACCTTCACCTTCTCGCCGGGCTCGAAGGCCTCGACGGTGACGGTCTCGCCCGGCGTCGAGCTCGTGCGGGCCGCGGATCTCGACGAGCTTGCGGTGCGGCCCGACGCCGTTCTTCTTCAGGTGGCCGAGCTCCGGCTTCGTGAGCTTCCGCTCCGGCACCTCGTCCCAGGCGAGCTGGACGGCGTCGTAGCCGTCGGCGTCCGGAGGTGCGGACGGAGACGACCGGGCACGGGCCGGCCTGGATCACGGTCACGGGCACGAGCGCGCCCGGTCTCCTCGTCGAAGACCTGCGTCATCCCGAGCTTCTTGCCGACGATGCCCTTCATCTCCGCGCCGTCCTAGAGCTTGATCTCGATGTCGACGCCGCCGGGAAGATCCAGCCGCATCAAGGAGTCGACCGTCTTCGGGGTCGGCTGGTGGATGTCGATCAGGCGCTTGTGCGTGCGCACCTCGAAGTGCTCACGGGAGTCCTTGTCCTTGAACGGGCCTCGGATCACCGTGTAGACGTTCTTCTCGGTCGGCAGCGGCACGGGACCGGTGACGGTCGCACCGCTTCGCTGCGCCGTGTCGACGATCTGCACCGCAGACCGGTCGAGCTGGTTGTGGTCGTACGCCTTGAGGCGGATCCGGATCTTCTGCTGGGCCACTGCGTGCTGGTCTATCCTTCCTACGCGATGACCTCCGTGACGACGCCGGCGCCGACCGTGCGGCCGCCCTCGCGGATCGCGAAGCGCAGGCCCTGGTCCATGGCGATCGGCTGGATCAGCTCGATCTCCATGTTCGTGTTGTCGCCCGGCATGACCATCTCCTGGCCCTCCGGGAGCTTGATCTAGCCGGTCACGTCCGTCGTGCGGAAGTAGAACTGCGGCCGGTAGCCGTTGAAGAACGGCGTGTGCCGTCCGCCCTCGTCCTTCGAGAGGACGTAGACCTCGGCCTTGAAGTGCGTGTGCGGCGTGATCGAGCCGGGCTTCGCGAGCACCTGGCCGCGCTCGATCTCCTCGCGCTTGATCCCGCGCAGGAGCGCGCCGGCGTTGTCGCCCGCCTGCGCGTAGTCGAGGGTCTTCTGGAACATCTCGAGGCCCGTGACCACGGTCTTCGTCGACCTCGGGATGGATGCCGACGATCTCGACCTCGTCGCCGACTCTCGATCTTGCCCTGCTCGATGCGGCCGGTCACGACGGTGCCGCGGCCGGTGATCGTGAAGACGTCCTCGATCGGCATGAGGAACGGCTTGTCGATGTCGCGCTCCGGCTCCGGGATGTAGGTGTCCACGGCCTCCATGAGCTCGATGATCTTCGGCCGTCCACTCCTCGTCGCCCTCGAGCGCCTTGAGCGCCGAGACGGCGATGACCGGGACGTCGTCGCCCGGGAACTCGTACTCGAGAGAGGAGCTCGCGCACCTCCATCTCGACGAGCTCGAGCAGCTCGGGGTCGTCGACCATGTCGGCCTTGTTCAGCGCGACGACGATGAGCGGGCACCTCGACCTGGCGGGCGAGCAGGATGTGCTCGCGCGTCTGCGGCATCGGGCCGTCCGCGGCGGAGACCACGAGGATCGCGCCGTCCATCTGGGCGGCGCCCGTGATCATGTTCTTGATGTAGTCGGCGTGACCCGGGCAGTCGACGTGGGCGTAGTGACGGTTCTCCGTCTCGTACTCGACGTGCGCCGTGTTGATCGTGATGCCGCGCTGCTTCTCCTCGGGAGCGTTGTCGATCGACGCGAAGTCGCGGACGGCCGTGTTCGTACCCTGCTCCGCGAGAACCTTCGTGATCGCCGCGGTCAGGGTCGTCTTGCCGTGGTCGATGTGACCGATGGTGCCGACGTTGACGTGCGGCTTCGTGCGCTCGAACTTCTGCTTGGCCATCCTTCCTCCGATTTCTCCTTTGTCTTCGTCTACGAGCCCTGCGCGGCGGCGACGATCTCGCCCGCGATCGACTGCGGCGCCTCCTCGTAACGGTCGAACTGCATGGTGAACGTGGCGCGACCCTGGGTCGTCGACCGCAGGTCGGTCGCGTAGCCGAACATCGTCGCAAGCGGAACGCGGGCGCGAATCGCCTGCGCGTTGCCGCGGGGCTCGATTCCCTCGACGCGGCCGCGGCGAGAGTTGAGATCCCCCATGACGTCGCCGAGGTAGTCGTCCGGCGTCACGACCTCGACGGCCATCACGGGCTCGAGCAGCTTCGGCTTCGCCCGGTTCATGGCGGTCTTGAACGCCATCGAGCCGGCGATCTTGAACGCCATCTCGCTCGAGTCGACGTCGTGGTACGAGCCGTCGACGAGCTCGACCCGGATGTCGACGACGGGGTAGCCGGCGAGGACGCCCGACTCCATCGCCTCCTGGATCCCGAGGTCGACCGACGGGATGTACTCGCGCGGGATCTGCCCGCCGACGATCCGGTCGATGAACTCGTAGCCCTCGCCCGGCTCGGTCGGCTCGATGTTGATGACCGCGTGGCCGTACTGGCCGCTGTCCGCCGGTCTGGCGGACGAACCTGCCCTCGACCTTCTCGACGGGCTTGGCCGATCGTCTCGCGGTAGGCGACCTGAGGGCGGCCGACGTTCGCGTCGACCGAGAACTCGCGCATGAGGCGGTCGACGATGATCTCGAGGTGCAGCTCGCCCATCCCGGCGATGAGCGTCTGCCCGGTCTCCTCGTCCGTCCGCACCTGGAAGGTCGGATCCTCCTCGCGCGAGGCGCTGGAGCCCCTGTCGAGAGCTTGTCCTGGTCGGCCTTCGTCTTCGGCTCGATCGCGACCGAGATGACCGGGTCCGGGAACTCCATCGACTCGAGCAGGATCGGCGCCGAGTCGATGGCGAGCGTGTCGCCCGTCGTCGTCTGCTTCAGGCCGACGGCGGCGACGATCTCGCCGGCGCCGATCTCGTCACGCTCCTCGCGGTGGTTCGCGTGCATCTGGAGCAGGCGGCCGATGCGCTCGGTCTTCCCGGTCGTCACGTTCAGGACGCGGTCGCCGGCCTTGACCTTGCCCGAGTAGACGCGGAAGTAGGTGAGCTTGCCGACGTACGGGTCGCTCATCACCTTGAAGGCGAGCGCGGAGAACGGCTCGTCCTCGGACGGCCGGCGCGAGAGCTCCTTGCTCCGTGCGCGGGTCGCGCCCGTGGATCGGGCGGGACGTCGAGCGGGCTCGGCAGGTAGTCGATGACGGCGTCGAGGAGCGGCTGGACGCCCTTGTTCTTGAACGCGGAGCCGAGGAGGACGGGCGTGACGGCGATCTCGAGCGTCGCCTTGCGGAGCGCGCGCCGGATCATGTCGGGCGTGACCGCGCTCTCGTCCGTCAGGTAGGTCTCGAGGAGCTCCTCGTCGTGCTCGGCGACCGCGTCGATCAGCTGGTGGTGGTACTCGTCCGCCTGCTCGCGGAGCTCGGCCGGGATCTCCCCGACCTCCATCTTCATCCCGAGGTCGTCGCTCCCACGTGACCGCGCGCATCTCGACGAGGTCGACGACGCCGCGGAAGTGCTCCTCCTGGCCGATCGGGCAGCTGGACCGGCACCGGGCGTGGCGCCGAGGCGGTCGACCATCGACTGGACGGAGGCGAAGAAGTCCGCGCCGACGCGGTCCATCTTGTTGATGAACGCGATGCGGGGGACGCGGTAGCGGTCGGCCTGGCGCCAGACCGTCTCGGACTGGGGCTCGACGCCGGCGACCGAGTCGAAGACGGCGATCGCGCCGTCGAGGACGCGCAGGCTCCGCTCCACCTCGACCGTAAAGTCCACGTGCCCGGGCGTATCGATGATGTTGATGCGAAAATCGCGCCAGAACGCCGTCGTCGCAGCGGACGTGATCGTGATGCCGCGCTCCTGCTCCTGCGCCATCCAGTCCATCGTCGCGGCGCCCTCGTGCACCTCGCCCATCTTGTGGGTGCGGCCCGGTGTAGTAGAGGATCCGCTCCGTCGTCGTGGTCTTGCCCGCGTCGATGTGGGCCATGATCCCGATGTTGCGGACCTTCTCGAGGCCGACCTTGCCGCCGCTCACCGTTGCTGTCTTCTCAGCCATCACTCGTTACCACCTGTAGTGCGCGAAGGCCTTGTTGGCCTGCGCCATCCGGTAGAGATCGTCCTTGCGCTTGAACGCGCCGCCCTGCTGGTTCAGCGCGTCGAGGATCTCGTTCGCGAGCTTCTCGTCCATGTGCTTCTCGCGCCGGTCGCGCGAGTACGTCACGATCCAGCGGACGCGAGCGTGCGCGCGCGGCGCTGCGGCACCTCGACGGGCACCTGGTAGTTGGCGCCGCCGACGCGGCGCGAGCGAACCTCGAGCACCGGCGTCACGGTCTTCACGGCCTGCTCCAGCACCTCGACCGGCGGCCTGCCGGTGCGCTCGCCGACGCGGTCGAGCGCCGAGTAGACGATCTGCTCGGCGGTCGACTTCTTCCCGCGCGTCATGACCCGGTTCACGACCTGCGTCACGAGCATCGAGTTGTAGACGGGATCCGGATCGAGCTTCCGCGGCTGGATCTCTGCGCGGCGCGGGCACTAGCTGCCTCTTCTTCGCGCCGTACTTCGAGCGGCCCTGCCGGCGGTCGGAGACGCCGGCCGTGTCGAGCGCGGCGCGGATGACCTTGTACCGGACGCCCGGCATATCCTTGACGCGGCCGCCGCGAATGAGGACGACCGAGTGCTCCTGCAGGTTGTGGCCCTCGCCGGGGATGTAGGACGTCACCTCCATCTGGTTCGTCAGCCGGACGCGCGCGACCTTCCGCAGCGCCGAGTTCGGCTTCTTCGGGGTGGCCGTGTAGACGCGCGTGCAGACGCCGCGCTTCTGCGGCGCGCCGCGGAGCGCGGGTGTCTTCGTCTTCGCCTTGGGGGCCTTTCGGCCCTTGCGGACGAGCTGATTCACGGTCGGCACGGTGTCCTTCGCTTCCTTTCGAGATTCAGTCCTAGACGCAAGAAAAGGCCGGGTGGGCGGAGCCCACTCCGAACCTCGCGGAAGGGTAGCAGAACCGCCACAGCCAGGTGGTCGCGCAAACGCCTTGCGAATCGCGGGGTAGCTCGAATCGGAAAACGCGGACTATAGTCAGATCGCGGCCTGCGCGTAGACGCGGTAGACTGCGGCCCGCCGCTCCGCGTCTAGCGGGCGACCGGAAGGCGGACCGCGATGCTGCCCCTTCTGGACACTTCGACGTGGATTGCGGTTGCCGTCGGCTGCCGGCGCTGCCGCGGTCGCGATCGTCGCTCTGTGCCATCGCTCTTCGCGGTGCTCGCGCGCGGGCGCAGGCAGAGCTCGAGCCGAGCTCCAGCGGATGCTCGAGTCCTCGAACGAGCGGTTCGAGGAGATGCTCGCGGAGCTCGCGCGCGAGCTCGAGCGAGCCCAGGAGGAAACGCGCCGCTCGCGGCAGCTCGCGGCGATCGGCGCCACGATCGACCTCGACGCCGTCCTCGCGCCGGACGCTCGAGGCCGCGGCGTCGCTGCCGCCCGTCGACGCCGCGATGGTCGTACTCCGCAAACGACGAGCAGGGCCCGTCGTCGCCACCCTCGGGATGACCGCGGAGGAGGCGGCATCGCACCCCGTCGCGGCGCCGCCGGACCGGGTCCGAGACGCGCGCGCGGTCGACCATCTCCTACCGCTACGCGCCGAGCGGCGGAGGCGGACGGCGAGCCGGATCCGCGGCGGTCTCGCCCTGCCGCTCGCGCACGAACGGCGGCGACCCGATCGGGACGCTGGCCGTCTTCTGGCGCGAGGACGGCCGCGAGCCGTCCGACGACGAGATCGGCTCGCCTCGAGGAGCTCGTCCGGAACGCCGGGCCCGCGATCGAGAACGCGCGCCGGTTCCGCGAGGCGCGCAAGCTCGCCGATCTGGACGCGCTGACGAGCCTCCACAACCGCCGCTACTTCCACGACACGCTCGCGCGCGAGGTCGCCCGCGCCCACCGCTACGACCGGCGGCTCGCGCTCGTCCTCTTCGACATCGACGACTTCAAGGCGATCAACGACGCGCGTCGGCCATCTCGCCGGCGACGCGCGTGCTCGCACAGCTCGCCGAGCGCGTCCGATCGGTCGTCCGGAGCGCCGACATCGCCGTGCCGCGTCGGCGGCGACGAGTTCGCGGTGATCCTGCCCGAGTCGACCCTCGCCGACGCCGAGCAGCTCTACCGGCGCGCTCCAGTTCGCCGTCTCGACCACGCCCGACCGGCGCAGCCGAGCGCCTGCACCTCTCGGCCGGCATCGCCGAGCTCACGCCCGAGGACGATCCCGTCTCGTTCTTCGAGCGAGCCGACGAGGCGCTGTTCCGGGCCAAGGAGACCGGCAAGAGCCAGGCCGTGGCGGCCGGAAGCATCCTAGCCGACGCAAAGTCCGGCACCTGCTTCGCGGGCAGCGGCAGCGAAGCGTGGAAATGCCGCGGGTGGCGGGCTGTGCCCGCCCCCGCTGAGCGCTAGCTCGGAGAGCAGTTCCGGCTTTGCGGCGGCTACTACTCCTCGTCGAGCGGGGTGTCGACCTCGGGGATCTCCTCGGCCTCGAGCGACGAGCGCCCGTCGCCGCCGTCTCCGGCTCGCCGCCGAAGTCGAGGTCGAGCATCGGCGAGGTCGAGGCCTTCGCCGTCCGAGCCGATCTCCTCGAGCGCCGCGAGGAGCTGCTCCTCGGTCGCCGGCCGCGTGTAGGCGCGCGACCGGGATCTTCTCGGTCGGCCGGATCTCGACCGTCCGGTACTTCTTGAGCCCGGTCGCCGCCGGGATCAGCTTCCCGATGATGACGTTCTCCTTGAGGCCGAGCAAGCGGTCGACCTTGCCCTCGATCGAGGCGTCCGTCAGCACCTTCGTCGTCTCCTGGAAGGAGGCGGCCGAGAGGAAGGACTCCGTCGCGAGCGAGGCCTTCGTGATCCCGAGGATCAGCGGCTCGAACGTCGCCTGCTCGCCCTTCGCCTTCTTCACGCGAGCGTTCTCGCGCTCGAGCACGACCTTGTCCACGAGCTGGCCGGGCAGGAGGTCGGTGTCGCCCGCGTTCTCGACGCGCACCTTCTTCAGCATCTGCCGGACGATCAGCTCGATGTGCTTGTCGTGGATGTCGACGCCCTGCGACCGGTACACCTTCTGCACCTCGCCGACGAGGTAGAGCTCCGTCGGCGTCGACCCCTTGCCGGCCTTCGAGTGGAGGGCGAGGAGGTCGGCCGGAGCGAGCGAGCCCTCGTGGAGCGGATCGCCCGGCTCCACGGTCTGGCCCTCGCTCGACGAGCAGGCGGGTCCGGCGCGGTAGCGCGTAGTCCTTGACCGCGAGCGGCTCGCCCGTCCTCGTCGAGCGCCTTCGGGTCGATCGTGACCTTCGGCCCGCGGTCGGTGTCCTCGATCGCGATCCGGCCGCCGATCTCGGCGAGCCGCGCGGCACCCTTGGGGTTTCGCGCCTCGAAGATCTCGACGACGCGCGGAAGGCCGTGCGTGATGTCCGCGCCGGCTGACGCCGCCGGTGTGGAACGTCCGCATCGTCAGCTGCGTGCCCGGCTCGCCGATCGACTGCGCGGCGATGATCCCGACCGCGTCACCGATCTCGCACATCTCGCCGGTGGCGAGGAAGATGCCGTAGCAGGTCTGGCACACGCCGAACTCGCTGCGGCACTTGAGCACCGAGCGCACGGGCACCTGAAAGCCGCCCGCCGCCTCGCCGAGCTCGTCGGCGATCAGCGCGGAGCTCGCTGGTCGTGATCAGCGAGCCTCCCTCGATGAGCATCGTCTTGCCGGGCTTCCCGTCCTTGAGCGGCTTCATCACGTCGTGCGCCAGCGACCCGGCCCATGAGCGAGCGGTTCAGCCCGTCCGCCGTGAAGCAGCGGCAGCTCGATGTACCCGTCGGTACCCGCAGTCCTCGTCGCGGACGATGACGTCCTGGCGAGACGTCCACGAGCCGGCGGGTCAGGTAGCCCGAGTCGGCCGTGCGGAGCGCCGTGTCGGCGAGACCCTTCCGGGCGCCGTGGGTCGAGATGAAGTACTCGAGCACCGACAGGCCCTCCATGAAGTTGGCCTTGATCGGGCGCTCGATGATGTCGCCCTTCGGATTCGCCATCAGGCCGCGCATCCCGGCGAGCTGGCGGATCTGCTTGATCGATCCGCGGGCTCCGGAGTTGGCCATCATGTAGATCGGGTTCAGCTCGTACATCGTCTCCTGCATGGCGTCCGCGACGGCGTCCGTCGCCTCCGTCCACACCTCGACGATGCGCTCCTTGCGCTCCTCCTCGGTGATGAGGCCGCGCTCGTAGTCGCGCTCGATTCGCTGCACGCGCCCCTCGTAGTCGCGCGAGGATCTCGTCCTTGTTCTCGGGGATGACGATGTCGTTCTTCGAGATCGTGATGCCCGCCTGCGTCGCGTGCTTGAAGCCGAGCTCCTTGATCGTGTCGAGCACGGACGAGATCGCGAGCGCGCCGTAGCGGTCGACGAGGTCGGCGATGAAGTCGTTCATCTCCTTCTTCGCGAGCGCCCGGTTGATGAACGGCTGGCTCGTCGGGTCGAACCGCTCGCCGAGCGCCGTCCTCGAGCGAGCGACCGACCTCCTCGTTGAAGATCACGCGGCCCGGCGTCGTCAGGATGAGCTCGCCGCTCGCGCTGGTACTCGATCGGATCCTGGAGGCCGACCCGCTCCTGCTTCGCCTCGAGCGCGAGGATGACCTCGTCCTCCGAGCGCGAAGCGCGGCGGACGCGGGTCGAGCTCCTCGGCCGTCTTCGCGTCGAGGTCCTGTCGGCGCAGTAGGTCAGGTAGTAGCCGCCGAGCACCATGTCCTGCGTCGGCGTCGCGAGCGGCTTCCCGTGCGCCGGCGAGAGGATGTTGTTCGCCGAGAGCATGAGGATGCGCGCCTCGGCCTGCGCCTCCGCGGAGAGCGGCAGGTGGACGGCCATCTGGTCGCCGTCGAAGTCCGCGTTGAACGCGTGGCAGACGAGCGGGTGGATCTGGATCGCCTTGCCCTCGACGAGCACGGGCTCGAACGCCTGGATCCCGAGGCGGTGGAGCGTCGGCGCGCGGTTCAGGAGAACCGGGTGCTCGGCGATGACCTCCTCGAGCACGTCCCAGACCTCGGGCGCCATCGAGTCGACGTACTTCTTCGCCGCCTTGATGTTCTGGACGGACTTCCGCTCGACGAGCCGGCTCATGATGAACGGCTTGAAGAGCTCGAGCGCCATCAGCTTCGGGAGCCCGCACTGGTGGAGCTTCAGCGTCGGCCCCGACACGATCACGGAGCGGCCGGAGTAGTCGACGCGCTTGCCGAGCAGGTTCTGGCGGAAGCGGCCCTGCTTGCCCTTCAGCATGTCGGAGAGCGACTTGAGCGCGCGGTTGCCCGGGCCCGTGACGGCGCGGCCGCGGCGGCCGTTGTCGAAGAGCGCGTCGACGGCCTCCTGGAGCATCCGCTTCTCGTTGTTCACGATGATCTCGGGCGCGCCGAGGTCGAGCAGCCGCTTCAGGCGGTTGTTCCGGTTGATGACGCGCCGGTAGAGGTCGTTCAGGTCGCTCGTCGCGAAGCGGCCGCCGTCGAGCTGCACCATCGGGCGAAGCTCCGGCGGGATGACCGGGATCGCCTCGAGGATCATCCACTCGGGCCGGTTCTCCGACGTGATGAACGCGCTCACGACCTTGAGCCGCTTGATCGCGCGGCTCTGCTTCTGGCCCTTCGACGTCCGGATCGTCTCGCGGAGCGACTTCGCCTCGGCCGTCGAGGTCGAGGTCCTTCAGCAGGTCGCGGATCGCCTCCGCGCCCATGCCGCCGCGGAAGTACACGCCGAACCCGTACGGCGAGCCGAACCGGTCCTTGAGCTCGCGGAAGAGCATCTCGTCGGTGACGATCTGCTTGACGTCGAGCTCGCGGAACGAGCTGCCAGGTCTGCTCGAGCCGGTTGACCGCGTCAACGGAGGCGTCGCGCGCGTCCCCGCGGCGGGACTCGATGTCGAGGTACATCTCGCGCACCTTGAGCGACCACTGGACGAGCGCGTCGAGGTCCTCCTTCTGCATCCGGCCCTCGGCCTTCAGGCAGAGGTCGTTCGCGAGGTCGCGTAAGCTCGTCGGCCGTGCGCCGTCGGGCGGCGCCGTCTCGAGCACCTCGCGCAGGAGCCCGTTCCCGAGCTCGCGCGCCTTCTCGAGGTTCTTCATGTCGACGACGGCGACGAGCTCGGCGTCGTCGCCCTCGAGCTCGGTGCCCGCCAGGAGCGCGTCGAGGATGCGGTTCATGTGCTTCGTGACCGCGCCCTTCTTCGCGCCGGTCGCCTTCTCGTACTCGGCCTGGAGCGGCGCGAGCGCCTCGCGGATCTGGATCGCCGCGTTCGCGACCTGGTCGAGCTCGCGCGGGGCGAGCTGCCGGTCGTCGCGGATCGCGGCGCTGCGAACGAGCTCGCGGATCTTCTTCGAGTCCTCGGTCGTGATCTTCTTGGCGACGTCGACGAAGAGGCCGGCGACGAGCCTGCGCGCCTCGTCCAGCGGCGGGAGCCCCTGCTCCTCGGCCCAGGCGAGCAGGCCGCGGGCCCAGAACTCGTCGTCCTCGTCGAAGTTCCGCTCCTTGCCCTTCGTGAAGAAGTCGCGGCGGCGGGTGAGGCGGTCCTCGAGCGCGGCCAGCTGCTCGTCGCGGTCGACGAAGATCCGCTCCGACTCGGCGCGCACCTTGTCCTCGAGGTCGGCGACGTCCGCGTCGCGCTTCTCCTTGTCCACCGCCGTGACGATCGAGGCGGCGAAGTAGAGGACCTTCTCGAGCTCCTTCGGCGCGATGTCGAGCAGGTAGCCGATCCGGCTCGGCACGCCCTTGAAGAACCAGATGTGCGAAACGGGGGCGGCCAGGTCGATGTGGCCCATGCGCTCGCGGCGCACCTTCTGCCGCGTCACCTCGACGCCGCAGCGCTCGCAGATGATCCCCTTGTAGCGGACGCGCTTGTACTTGCCGCAGTAGCACTCCCAGTCCTTCGTCGGACCGAAGATGCGCTCGCAGAAGAGCCCGTCCTTCTCGGGCTTCAGCGTGCGGTAGTTGATCGTCTCCGGCTTCGTCACCTCGCCGGACGACCAGTCACGGATCTGCTTCGACGAGGCGAGGCCGATCCGGATCGCGTCGAAGTTGTTGATGTCGATCAAAGCTCTCCTCTTCCCATTGCTCGCTGCGGGTCGCGGGCAGGGCATGCCCCGCCCCTACAAATCCTGTTCACCTATTCCTCGACCTCGATGTCGGCCGGGCCGGGCGCCTCGGCGAACGGCCCTCTCTCGTCCTCGGCCTCCTCGGCCGGGGACTCGCCGCCTGTCAGATCGGGGCTCGCCTCGTCGATGTCGACGAGGGCCTCGTCGGCGGGGAGCCCGATGTCACCCGGCTCGTCCATCCGCTCCTGGCCCTCCTCGACCTCCTCGGCCGTGGGCTCGCGCGAGGTCGCGCGGAGCGAGCCGGGCGAGAGGTCGATCCCGAGCTCCTCCGCGGCGCGGAGCAGCTCGTCGTCCTCCTCCCGGATCTCGACCTCGCCGCCGTCCTCGGAGATGACGTCCACGTCGAGCGCGAGCGACTGCATCTCCTTCAGGAGCACCTTGAAGGACTCCGGGATGGACGGCTCGGCGATGTTCTCGCCCTTGACGATCGCCTCGTAGGCCTTCACGCGGCCGACCGTGTCGTCGGACTTGATCGTGAGCATCTCCTGGAGTGTGTACGCGGCGCCGTAGGCCTCGAGCGCCCAGACCTCCATCTCGCCGAACCGCTGCCCGCCGAACTGCGCCTTTCCGCCGAGCGGCTGCTGCGTCACGAGCGAGTACGGCCCCGTGGAGCGCGCGTGGATCTTGTCGTCCACGAGGTGGAGGAGCTTCAGGATGTACATGAAGCCGACGGTGACCTTGTTCTCGAAGGGCTCGCCGGTGCGGCCGTTGTAGAGCTGCGCCTTCCCCGAGCACTTGCGGCCCGGCCGGCGGCTCTCGTCGACCTTGAACTTGATCGGATGGTCCGGGTTCTGCTTCGTCCACTCGACGAGCGCGTCGTCGACCTCGGCCTCGGTCGCCCCGTCGAAGACGGGTGTCGCGACCGGGGTCGCGCCGTTGCCGGCGCCGTCCTCGGCGAAGACGCCGTGCTTCGCGGCCCAGCCGAGGTGGGTCTCGAGGATCTGGCCGATGTTCATCCGGCTCGGCACGCCGAGCGGGTTCAGCACGACGTCCACCGGGGTGCCGTCCTCCAGGAACGGCATGTCCTCGTCGGGCACGATCTTCGAGATGACGCCCTTGTTCCCGTGGCGGCCTGCGAGCTTGTCGCCTTCGGCGATCTTGCGCTTCTTCGCCACGTAGACGCGGACGAGCTCGTTGACGCCGGGCGAGAGATCGTCGCCGGCCTCGCGCGAGAACGTCTTCACGTCGATGACCTTGCCGCCCTCGCCGTGCGGGACCTTGAGGGAGGTGTCGCGGACCTCGCGCGCCTTCTCCTTGAAGATCGCGCGGATCAGCTTCTCCTCGGCCGTCAGCTCGGTCTCGCCCTTCGGCGTCACCTTGCCCACGAGCAGGTCGCCCGAGCCGACCTCGGCGCCGATGCGGACGACGCCGCGGTCGTCGAGGTTCCGGAGGGACTCCTCCGAGCGGTTCGGGATGTCGCGCGTGATCTCCTCGTCGCCGAGCTTCGTCGCGCGCGCGTCGATCTCGTACTCGTGGATGTGGATCGAGGAGAGCAGGTCGTCCTTGACGATCCGCTCCGAGATCACGATCGCGTCCTCGAAGTTGTAGCCCTCGAACGGCATGAAGGCGACGAGCAGGTTCTTGCCGAGCGCAAGCTCGCCGTCCGACGTCGAGCTGCCGTCCGCAAGGACTTCGCTCTCCTTCACCTTCTGGCCGAGCGTCACGATCGGCTTCTGGTGGATGACGGTGCCCTGGTTCGAGCGCATGAACTTGACGAGCTCGTATTCGTCGATGCCGTCCTTCGCCTCGACCACGATCTTCTCCGCGTCCACGTCCGTGACCGTCCCCGCGCGGGCCGCGACGACGACGTCACCGGTGTCCACGGCCGCGCGGTACTCGAGGCCCGTGCCGACGAGCGGCGGCTCAGTGAGAAGGAGCGGCACCGCCTGCCGCTGCATGTTCGCGCCCATGAGCGCGCGATTCGCGTCGTTGTGCTCGAGGAACGGGATGAGCGCGGTCCCCACGGAGACGATCTGCGCGGGGTTCACGTCCATGTACTGGATGTCCTTCGGGCTCGCCGTGACCGGCTCGCCGCCGGGGCCCCTGCAGAGGACCGTGTCGTTCCGGAACTTGCCGGTCTTCTCGTCGACCGGCTCGTTCGCCTGCGCGATCGTGAGCTTCTCCTCCTCGCTCGCGTCGAGGTAGACGATGTCGTCCGTCACCTTGCCGCCCTTGACGACCCGGTACGGCGTCTGGACGAAGCCGAACTCGGACACGGTCGCCATCGAGGCGAGCGAGCCGATGAGGCCGATGTTCGGGCCCTCCGGCGTCTCGATCGGGCACATGCGCCCGTAGTGGGTCGGGTGGACGTCGCGCACCTCGATCGGCGCGCGCTCGCGCGTCAGGCCGCCCGCGCCGAGCGCGGACAGGCGCCGCCGGTGCGTGAGCCCCGAGAGCGAGTTCGTCTGGTCCATGAACTGCGAGAGCTGCGAGGAGCCGAAGAACTCCTTGAGCGCGGCCACGACCGGCCGGATGTTGATGATCGTCTGCGGCGTGATCGTGTCCACGTCCTCCGTGGTCATCCGCTCGCGGACGACGCGCTCCATGCGGTAGAGCCCGACGCGGAACGCTTCCTGGATCAGTTCGCCGACCGTGCGCAGCCGCCGGTTGCCGAAGTCCTCGTACTCGTCGAGCTCGTTCTTGACAGGCTCGCGCGAGAGCGCGTAGGCGTCGGCGGCGTAGTCCTTCGTCTCCGAGTCCTCGGGGACGCCGAGCATCTTCGGCAGCTCGACGAGCTTGCGGACGAGCGCGACGATGTCCTGCGTCGTCAGGACGCGCACGTCGTCCGGAACGTCGACGTCGAGCCGCTGGTTCAGCTTGTAGCGGCCGACCTTGGTCAGGTCGTAGCGCTTCGGGTCGAAGAAGAGGCCGCGCAGGAGGTTCCGCGCGTTCTCGAGGGTCGGCGGCTCGCCCGGACGCTGCTTCTTGAAGACTTCGACGACGGCCTCTTCCTCGCGAGCCGTCGTGTCCTTCTCGAGCGTGAGCTGGATGAAGGGCGAGTTGTCGAAGAGCTCGAGGATCTTCTCGTTCGTCGACGTGTCGAGGACGGTCCCGGTCGACGGATCCTCGGCCGGCAGGGCGCGAAGCAGCGTCGTGATCGGGAGCTTCCGCTTCCGGTCGATGCGCGCGTAGACGATGCCCTTCTTGTCGATCTCGACCTCGAGCCACGAGCCGCGGCTGGGCATGAGGTTCGCGATGAAGACCTGCTTGTCCGGATCCTTCGGCTCCATGAGGTAGGCGCCGGGGGACCGGACGAGCTGGGTCACGATGACCCGCTCGGTGCCGTTGATGATGAACGTGCCGTGGTCGGTCATCATGGGGAAGTCGCCCATGAAGACCGTCTGCTCACGGATCTCACCCGTCTCCGTATTCACGAAGCGGACCGTCATCGAGAGCGGGACCTGGTAGGTCAGGTCCTTTTCGCGGCACTCCTTGATCGAGACCGGCGGAGGGCCGAACTCATAGTCGGCAAACTCGACGGCGAGCGTGCCGGTGTAGTCCTGAATCGGCGAGATGTCGTCGATCGTCTCGCGCAGGCCCTCGTCCATGAACCACTGGAACGAGGCCCGCTGGATGTCGATCAGGTTCGGAAGGTCGAGAACATGCTTCAGGCGGGAGAAACTCTTCCGCGGCGGACGCGGAGCGACCTTGGTGGCCACGTACGGCTGACCTCCTCTAGGCAGGGAAAGAATTCAAGATTGGAGGGAAAGAACGGCGACAGGCGGAGCGACCCACAAAGGTAGCAGGTCCAGCAGACGTCTCGCAAGGGAAACCCCTGCAAGATCAGCGAGGCCGAACTATACCCCCAGATCCGGAAAAGCGCGAGAGGGGGCGCTCTCGCGCCCCCTCTCGCCCGCTGCTTCGCAGCTCCGCTTGGCTCAGGAAGTCTCTACTTGACCTCTACGGTCGCGCCGGCCTCCTCGAGCTGCGCCTTGATGGAGTCCGCCTCGTCTCGGGCCGCGCCCTCCTTGACGGCGTTGGGCGCGCCGTCGACCAGGTCCTTGGCCTCCTTCAGGCCGAGCCCTGTGATCGCGCGGACGACCTTGATCACCTGGATCTTCTTGTCGCCGGCGGCGTGGAGGACGACGTCGAACTCGGACTGCTCCTCCGCCGCGGCTGCGCCGTCGCCCGCGGCGACCGCGCCGGGTGCTGCGACCGCGACGGGTGCGGCGGCCGTCACGCCCCACTCCTCCTCGAGCTTGTCCTTCAGCTCGACGAGCTCGAGCACGGTCATCTTGCCGAGCTGCTCGACGAGCTTCGCAGTGTCTGTTGCCATCTCTACCCTCCTGGGTCTCTTGATCTTCGGTTTCCTCGGATGTCTCTGTCTCTGTTTCCGTCTCTGCCTGTGTCTCCGTCTCAGCCTCGGCCGAGGCCTCGGGCTCCGGCTTCGGCTTCGGCGCGGCTCCGGCGTCTCCGGCTCGGCGGCGGGCTCCGGCGTCTCCGGCTCGGCGGCCTCGCTCGTGTCGCCCTGCTCTCTGAGCTGCGCGACCCGCGCGTCGAGGACGCCGACGAAGTCGCGGAGCGGCGCGTTGAAGATGCCGACGATCGCGTTCAGCGGTCCGACGATCGCTCCGACGATCTGGCCGCGGAGCACCTCGGTCGGGGGCAGCGCCGCGAGATCGGCGACCTGCTCGGCCGTAATCGGCGATCCCTCCAGGATCGCGCCCTTGAGCTCGAGGAGCTTCGTCTCCTTCGCCGTGTCGTTCAGCGTCTTCGCGACCGCGACCATGTCGCCGTCGCCGACGAAGGCGATCGCGGTCGGGCCCTCGAGGAAGTCGTTCAGGGCCTCGACGCCGGCGACCTCCGCCGCCCGCTTCGTCAGCGTGTTCTTCACGACCGAGAAACGCGCGCCGTGCTTCAGGAGCTCGGTGCGGACGGCGTCGATCGCGTTCACGTCCAGGCCGCGGTAGTCCGCGACGATGAGCGTGTCGGACGTCCGCAGCCTCTCGGCCAGCTCGGCGACGACTCGTTCCTTCTCGTTTCTCTCCATCTCTCACCTCCTCGGAAACAGTTCGTGCCCGCGGGCGGGCACGAGGAGGTGGAGCGCTCTCTCGGCCGCCTCGGCTGGTCTTCTGCGCTCGCGCGCTGCCGGCTGTCTGTGGCGGGCGGGTGTCGGTTCTACGCGGTTGCTGCCTGCGGCTCCTCCTGCAGCTCGGCGAGGAGGTCGCGCGTCCTCGCCGGGTCGATCTTGATCCCGGGGCCCATCGCGCTCGTCAGCGTGACCGAGCGGAGATAGCGCCCCTTCGCCGCGGCGGGCTTGGCCCGCACGATCTCGTCCAGGACGACGGCGTAGTTCTCGAGGAGCTCCCGCTCCTCGAAGCTCCGCCGGCCGACCGAGACGTGGACGTTCGCGCCGCGGTCCGTGCGGTACTCGAGCTTCCCGGCCTTGGAGTCGCGCACTGCCTTGCCGACGTCGAACGTGACGGTCCCGGCCTTCGGGTTCGGCATCTTCCCTCGCGGCCCGAGGATGCGGCCGAGCTTGCCGACAGTCCCCATCATGTCCGGGGTCGCGACGGCGACGTCGAAGTCGTCGAAGCCCTCCTCGATCTTCGTCGCGAGGTCGGCCGAGCCGACGACGTCGGCACCGGCTTCCTCGGCCTCCTTCGCCTTCTCGCCCTCCGCGAAGACGGCGACGCGCATCTCCTTGCCCGTGCCGTGCGGGAGCATGAGCGTCCCGCGAAGCTGCTGGTCCGCGTGGCGGACGTTCAGGCCCATGTTGAAGTGCACCTCGACCGTCTCGTCGAACTTCGTCTGCGGCTGCGCCCTTGAGCAGCCGGATCGCTTCGAGCGGCGAGTAGAGACGCTCTCGGTCGATCGCCTCGCGGGCCTCGCGGTAGCGCTTCCCGTGCCTGCTCATGCCTCCACCTCCACGCCCATCGATCGCGCCGTCCCCGCGACGACCCTCATCGCCTGGTCGACGTCGCGCGCGTTCAGATCCTCGAGCTTCACCTCGGCGATCTGTCGCACCTGGTCGCGGGTCAGGCGCCCGACCTTCTCGCGGTTCGGCTCCGCCGACCCCTTCTCCAGGTTCAGCGCCTCCTTGATGAGGACCGCCGCCGGTGGGGTCTTCGTGATGAACGTGAACGAGCGGTCCTCGAAGACCGTGATCTCGACCGGGGTGATCCGACCGCCCGCCTGCTGGGTCTCGGCGTTGAACGCCTTGCAGAACTCCATGATGTTGACCCCGTGCTGGCCGAGTGCGGGACCGACCGGCGGCGCCGGGTTCGCCTGCCCGCCCGGGATCTGGAGCTTGATGATCGTCAGGACTTTCTTCGCCATCGGTTCCTTCTATCAGTCGAGCTTCTTGACCTGGTCGAACGAGAGCTCCACGGGCACCTGCCGCTCGAAGATGTTGACCTGCACCTTGAGCTTCTGCTGATCGGCGTTCACGTCGACGATCTCACCGTCGAAGTCCGAGAGCGGGCCGGAGGTGACCTTGACCGACTCGCCGAGCTCGAACTGGGCGACCGCCCGCGGCCGCTCGGCCGCGACGCCCGTGTGGAGGATACGGTCGACCTCGGGCTGGGAGAGCGGCACCGGCTTCGAGCCCGCGCCGACGAACCCGGTCACGCCCGGCGTGTTCTTCACGACCGTCCAGGCCTCGTCCGTCATGTCCATGTTCACGAGCACGTAGCCCGGCAGGACGCGCTGCTCGGTCTGGACGCGCTGCCCGTCCTTCGTCTCGATGCGCTGCTCGGTCGGCACGACCACGCGGCGGAACCGCTCCTTCTGCTTCATGGAGTCGATCCGGTGCTCGAGGTTGGTCTTGACCTTGTTCTCGTGACCCGAGTAGGTGTTGATGACATACCAGCGGAACATCTCGCAGCCTCTTAGAAGCGGAGCAGGACGTCGCGTACGAGCCGGCTGAAGGCGAAGTCGGCGACCGCGAGGTACGCGCCGACGACGGCGATCGCGATCAGGACGACCACCGTTGCGGAGAAGAGCTGACGGCGGGTCGGCCACTCGACCTTGCGCAGCTCGGCGTACGACTCGGCGGTGAAGGCGCGGAACCCTCCACGCCGCTCCCGCTGCGTGCCGGTCTGGCTCTTCGTCCGCTCGACCGGCTTGACCTGCCGACGGCGGTCGCGGGCGCGCTGCTGCGCAGGCGCGGCGGGCGCCTGGTAGTCGTCGCTGCGCTTGCCGCGCCGCGTGCGCGAGGGGCGAGCCACCTAGCGGGTCTCCCGGTGCAGCGTGTGACCGCCGCACCAGCGGCAGTACTTCTTCACCTCGAACCGGTCGGGCGTGTTCCGCTTCGACTTGTTCGTCTGGTAGTTCCGCCGCTTGCACTCGGTGCAGGCGAGGGTGATCGCTACTCGGACTCCTGTTGCCAACTCTCGTCTCTTCTCGTCTCAGGGAATCGGGTGGGCACGCTGCCGCACGGCGGCCGAGCGACGCCCGGGGGCGCAGTGTACCTGACGTTTCCCGCCGTTCTCGAGCGTCGAAGTGATAGCGGCGGGTGGATTCGAACCACCGACCTGCGGGTTATGAGTCCGCCGCTCTAACCACTGAGCTACGCCGCCTGGCGAGGCGAGTTTACCAACGGGTCTCGGCCGCCCTGGGTAGGCTCGCCGCCGTGAAGTACCGCTGGCTCGGACGGACGGGGATCCGGATCTCGGAGCTCTCGTTCGGGACGATGACCTTCGGCAACCGCATGGGGACGACGAGCGGCGTAGAACGGGCGGAGGCCGACGCGCTCGTCGGCCGCGCACTCGAGGCCGGGATCAACTCCTTCGACACGGCCGACGTCTACTCGCGCGGCGAGTCGGAGGAGCTCCTCGGCGCCGCGCTCGGCTCGCGCCGCGACGAGGTCCTGCTCGCCACGAAGGGCGGGATCCGCTTCGGCGACGGGCCGAACGACGTCGGATCGAGCCGAGTGCACCTCACCCGCCAGCTCGAGGGAAGCCTCCGCCGGCTGGGGACGGACTGGATCGACCTCTACTACGTCCACATCCACGACGAGCGGGTCGACCCCGAGGACCTGGCGCTCACGCTCGACGGGTTCGTACGCTCGGGGAAGGTGCGCCACGTCGCGGCTTCCAACTTCCCGGCGTGGCGGCTGATGCAGGCGCTCGCCGTGGCCGAGCGCCGGGGCAGCCCGCCCTTCGTCGCGCTCCAGGCGCTCTGGCACCCGGTCGCGCGCGACGTCGAGGACGAGCTCGTGCCGCTGTGCCGTGACCAGGGGCTCGGCCTGCTCTCGTGGAGCGGCCTCGCGGGCGGGCTCCTCTCCGGCAAGTACCGGCGCGGAGCCGAGCGCCCGCCCGACGCGCGGGTCAGCGACGCCCGGGACGAGTGGAGCGGCATCGACCAGGAGCGTGCCTTCGACCTCGTCGACGTCCTCGACGAGATCGCCGGGGTGCGCGGCGCGACGGTTGCTCAGGTCGCGCTCGCCTGGCAGCTCGCCCACGACTGGCTCACGTCGATCGTGCTGGGAGCCCGGACCATCGAGCAGCTCGAGAACAACGTCGGCGCAGCCGAGCTCGAGCTCACAGCCGACGAGGTCGGGCGGATCGACGCAGTCGCGCCGCCGCCGCGCCGCTGGCCCGCCTGGCACATCGCCATCGAAGCCAGCCTGCGCGGCGACTTGCCCTGAACGGACCAACCCGGGCGCGGCGAAGCCGCGGTGCTCCGCCGCGGCTTCGCTTCGACAACGAGGACGGGGGAGGCCGGCCGCCTCCCCCGTCTCGCGCTATTCGCTCCTAGGAACCGCCGCTCATCGCAGCCTCGACGAGCTCGATCTCCGGAGTGATGACCTCTTCCGGCTCGAACTCGGCCCCGGCCTTGTAGACGGTGATCGGCCCAGCGGTCGGATCGCCGTCGGGCGTGATCTCGAAGTCTCCGAGGATCCCGCCTTCGACGGAGGTGCCGAACAGCTGCTCGATGACCGCGCCGCGGTTCTCCTGGACGTCGGCGCCGACGCCCGCGACCGCATCGAGGATGACCTGCATCGCCTGTGCGCCGTACGCGGCGTACGGGTCGACCGGCTCGCCGCCAAGCTCCTGCTCGAACTCGGTGATGAACTCGGCTCCGGCTCCCGTCAGCTCGCCGGGCGGAACGCCTGCGACGCTCGAGAACATGCCGGCCGCGTTCGGCTGGCCGGCCTCGTCGATCGTCGACTGCTGCGTGAACCCGTCGGGCGCGAACAGCTTGACCTCGCCGTCGTTCGGGCCCAGCACGGCGACCTTGTCCTTGATCACCTGGGCGCCGTTCTCGTCCGTGAGGCCGCCGAGGAAGACGGCGTCGGCGTCCGTGCCGCCGATCTTCCGCATCAGGCCCTCGTAGCTCGCAGCCTTCGGATCCCAGGCCTCGAAGCCCGCGACCTTGATCCCGAGCGACTCGACTGCGTTGCGCGTGTTCTCCGCGACGCCGAGGCCGTACGCCTCCTTGTCGTTCAGGATGTAGACGCTGGTCACGCCCTGGTTCTGCATGAACTGCGCAAGTGCAGCGCCCTGGTAGCCGTCGTGGGCGACCATGCGGATGTAGTTGCGAGTACCGGACGGGTAGTACTTGTCCGGCTCCGTTTCCTCGCAGCCCGGCCCGGCCACCGTCAGGCAGACGAAGGTGTTCGCCGGGGACACCATCCCGACTCCCCCGCCCGCGGCGCGGTTCAGCACCGGGATGATGATCTGCGCACAGCCGGAGTTGAACGTCCCGAGCACGCCCACGACGTCCGCGTTGTCCGCGTACTCCTTGGCGTTCTGGCTGCACTTGCCCGAGTCCCACTTTCCGGCCTGCGCAGTCGCGTCGTCGCACGACTGGTACGCCACGTCCAGGTCGCCGGCCTTCCATTCGTTCTGGTCGAGCACCTTGCGGATGGCCTGCGTCATCTGGATCGTCTGCGCGCGCGACGAGCCCTGCAGCGGCAGGTCGGAGGCGACGAGCACGTCTGGCTCGCCGTCGCCCTCGTACTCGAGCTCGCCGCAGGACGAGCTCGGGAGCTCCGCAACTTCGTTGTCGCCGGCGCCGCCGTCGCCGTCCTCCTGGGCGGCCGTGTCGCCGGCGCCGCTCGGCTCGTCGTCGTCGCCGCCGCAGCCCGCCGCAGCGAGCGAGAGGGCGCCCACGATCGCGAGGAGCAGGAATAGAACCGTGTGTTTCCGCATTGACGTCCTCCGGGGTCGCACGGGGAATGAGCCGCGTCGCGGGAGCGACGCATCTCGACCGTGCCTGCGACGCCTGAAAACTCTATGAAAGGAGGTGAAAAAAGCCCGAAAACTAGGGGGGTCGCTGAGCCCTCCTAGGTCACGGCGGACGGAATGCGAAGCCGGAAGACCGATCCCGGAGCGGCGCGCTCCGCGCGGACCGTGCCTCCGTGAGCCTCCGCAACCTGCCGGACGATCGCGAGGCCGAGACCCGACCCGGGAACCGCTCGGGCCGTCGGTGCCCGGTAGAACCGGTCGAAGACGTGCGGGAGGTCGTTCTCGTCGATCCCGGGCCCCTCGTCTCGCACGGTGACCTCGCCGTCCGTGACGCGGACGACGACGCGGCCGCCGGCCGGGCTCCACTTGGCCGCGTTCTCGAGGAGGTTCCGGACGGCGCGCTCGAGCGCCTCACGGTCGCCGACGACGCGGCTTTCCTCGAGCTCCGCGCCGAACTCGACCCGAGGCCAGACCGCGCGCGCGCGCTCGATGCAGCCGTCAACCAGATCGTCGAGGCGAAGCGGCTCGGTCTGCACGGAGGGCTGGTCGGCCCGCGCGAGCTCGACGAGGTTGGAGACGAGCTTCCCCAGCTCGCGCACCTGCTGGGCCGTGTCGACGACGAGGGACTGCCGCTGGTGCGGGCGAAGCGCCGGTTCGTCCCCCAGGACCTCGACATTCGTGAGGATGCTCGTGAGCGGCGTCCGGAGCTCGTGCGACGCGTCGGCGACGAGCTGGCGCTGGGCGGCGACCGACGAGCGGAGGGCGCCGAGCATCGAGTTGAAGGCACGCGCGAGGCGGCCGAGCTCGTCCTTCCGGTCTTCCGCGATCGGCTCGTCCAGCTTCCGCGTCAGCGCGACCCGCTCGGCCGCGGCGGTCAGCCGGCGGACGGGCGCGAGCATCATCGTCCCCAGGGTGAGGCCGATGCCGGCGGCCAGCACGACCCCGCCGAGACAGGCGAGGAGCAGGATTGCTCTGAGCCGAGCCAGCACGTGATCGGTCTCCTCGACCGACCGGGCGACCTGCACCGCGAGGCCGTCCCGGATCGGGCTCGTGTAGACACGCAGGTGGACGCCGCGCTCGCGGACGTCCTCGAAGAACCCCGTGCTCTTGCCGGCCGCGACCTGCTCGGCTCGCTCGGTGACGGGGAAGGGACCGGGCTCCCCGTTCGGAACCGCGGGCCCGCGGGGCGTGATGTACTGCGTGAAGCCGCGGACCCCGGCGAGCGACGCGGACGCCTTGGCGGACGCCGGCGCGAGCACGATCTCGGACTTCCTCTTCTCGGTGGCGCCCTTCCGCGGGATGAACGCGCCGCCCTCGCGGCCCGAGGGGCGGTCGGCTCGTACGGGGGTCGCGATCGACTGATGCGCCAGGCTCTGTGCGCCCTCACGGAGCGACGAATCCACCTGGCCGCGGAGCTCGGCCCTCGTCGCTGCGTAGACGACGAACGCCGCGAGGCCAACAGCGAGCGCGAGCGCGAGGCCCGAGGCAAGGGCCGCTCGCGCCCTGAGGCTCATGCCTCGCGCAAGACGTAGCCGACGCCTCGCACGGTCTGGATGAGCCTCGGCTCACCGCCGGCCTCGGTCTTCTTGCGCAGGAAGCCGATGTAGACGTCCAGCGAGTTCGAGTTCGGGCCGAAGTCGTATCCCCACACGCGCTCGAAGATCGTCGAGCGCGGGAGCACCTGACGGGGGTGGTCGAGGAGAAGCTCGAGCAACAGGAACTCCGTGCGTGTCAGCTCGATCGACCTGCCGCCGCGCTGCACTTCTCGCGTCTGCCGGTCGAGCGAGAGGTCCGCGAAGCGGAGCACCCCCTCGTCGGTTCGCACGTCCGCGCGGCGAAGGAGGGCGCGGAGCCGCGCGAGGAGCTCCTCGCGCGCGAACGGCTTCACGAGATAGTCGTCCGCGCCGGCGTCGAGGCCCTCCACGCGGTCGCGGAGCGCGTCGCGCGCAGTGAGGAGCAGGATCGGCGTGCGATCGCCTACCGAACGCAGGCGGCGGCAGACCTCGAACCCGTCGAGGCCCGGCATCATCACGTCGAGGAGGATCACGTCCGGCGCGCGTTCGGCAAGCTGGTCGAGCGCGTCGGCGCCGTCGCGTGCGAGCTCGACCCGGTACCCGCGGAGCGCCAGGGCTCGCTCGAGCGACGCCCGCACCGCGGGCTCATCGTCGACGACGAGGACGGAGGCATGCTCGTTCATCGGGCCGCAGGCTCCGTCGGAGCGGACTATCGCCTCACTGCCATTTCGGCCTCTAAGACGCCGAAAGAGCCCGGAAAGATAGTGGCGTCTACGAACGGACGAGCTCGACGCCCTGACCGGGCAGGTCGGCGACGCCTCCGTCGGTCACGTGGATCACGTTGGTGTAGCCGGCGCGCTTGAGCAGCGACGCCGCGATTGCGCTGCGGTTCCCCGTCGAGCACGCCACCGCGACGGGCTTTCCGTTCCGCGGGAGCACGTCGGGGACACCGTCGCGGAGACCCTGGTACGGCACGTGGAGCGAGCCCTCGACGTGGCCCTCCTCCCACTCGTCGTCGTCGCGGACGTCGAGGAGGACGACCTCGTCCAGCCGTTCGGCGAGCCCGGCGGTGTCCAGCGCCGGGGTAGAGCCCATTTCGAGCCCGGCGGCCTGCCACGCGTCGACGCCGCCTGCAAGGAATCCGCGCAGGCCGCGGAAGCCGACCGCCTCGAGCATCCGGCCGAGGCGCCGAGCCTCCTCATCGGTCGCGGCGGTGACGACGACGTCGCTCTCCGGATCGACGACCCAGGCGGCGCGCGTCCCGACGGCCGCACGGGTCATCGTGACGTTGAGCGAGCCGGGGACGTGAGCGGCGTCGAAGTCGCGCGTGCGGCGGCCGTCCACGAGGACTGCGCCGACCTCGAGCAGCTCCCGCACGCGCGCGGGCGCAAGACCGTCGAGCGAGGCCGCGTCGGTGAGGAGCGCGCCGCGGTTCAGCTCGACGATCCGCTTGAAGTTGGGGGGCTGCGGGACGAGATTCGCCGTGAGGTCGCGCACGAAGTCGTCCTCGGAGAGCGAGGCGAAGCGGTTGAACCGCCGCTCGAACCCGATCGTCGAGCCCGGCTTCTGGCTCATGCCGGCGCCGCCGCAGAGCGAGCCGCCGATGTGGCCGGGCCAGACCTCCGCGAAGTCGTCGAGCGCGAGCAGGCGGCGGAGCGAGGCGAAGAGGCCGCGCGCGCCGTCCTCCGGCTCGACGGCGAGGTCCGGCCGGGCCAGGTCGCCGACGAAGAGGGAGTCCCCGGTGACGACGAGCCAGGGCGAGTCCGACCGTCCGGCGTCCGCAATGAGGAACGCCAGGTGCTCCGGCCGATGGCCGGGCGTGGCCAGCGCGGCCACCCGGACGTCGCCGACGCGGACGACGTCGCCGTCGCGAAGCTCCGCGTGCTCGTAATCCACCCCGGCGTCCGCCGACACGTGGATCGTCGCCCCGGTCGCCTCCGCGAGCCGGCCGTGTCCGGAAACGTGGTCCGCATGGTTGTGGGTCTCGAGGATGTGGCGGATCGCAAAGCCGTGCTCTTCGGCAAGCGCCAGGTAATCCTCGACGTCCCATTGCGGATCGATGACGGCCGCCTCGCCGTCGTCCGAAACGACGTAGGAGGCACAACCGAGATCGTCGTTCAGCACCTGGCGAAAGAGCATCGCCGCGCGATGATAGCCCGGTTCAATATATTAGACTCATACGTCTAGTTCTAATCTGGGAGGTGCGCGATGAGGAAGGTCGTCGCCGAGCGGGCGGGTGGGCCCGAGGTGCTCGTGCTGAAGGAGGCGCCCGTACCGGAGCCTGGTCCGGGCGAGGTCCTCGTCCGCGCCGAGGCGATCGGCGTCAACTTCGCCGACGTCTGGGTGCGGCTCGGCGCGGACGGGGACCCGCCCTACTCGCCCGGGATCGAGGTCGCCGGCGTCGTCGCGGCGGCGGGCCCCGGCGTCGAGGCGCCGTCCGTCGGCGACCGCGTGGCCGCGACGCCGTACACGACCCGTGCCGCCTACGCAGAGCTCGTCGCCGCGCCGGCTGAGCTCGCATTTCCCGTTCCGGACACGATGGAGTCCACGGTCGCCGCCGCGCTTCCCCTCAACTACCTCACCGCGTACGCGGCGGTCGAGCAGGCCGCGCGGCCGCGCGAGGGCGAGCGGGTCCTCGTCCACGCGGCGGCGGGCGGCGTCGGCCTCGCGAGCGTTCAGCTTGCGCGACGCCGGGGCGCCGAGCTTCTCGCGACCGCATCGGCCCCGAAGCACGGCGCACTCCGCGAGGAAGGTGTCGAGCACGCGATCGACTACCGCTCGACCGACTGGGTGGAGGAGGTGCGCCGCCTGACCGGGGACGGGGTCGACGCAGTCATCGACGGAGTCGGCGAGGACGCGTTCCGGCGGAGCCTCGACGTCTGCCGGTTCGGCGGCCGCGTCGTCGCGTACGGCTACACGTCGGGCATCGTCGACCCGGCCGCACCTCCGCCGGACCTCGAGGCGGCCCTGGGCGGCGACGTTCCGCTTCTCGAGCTCCTCTCCGAGGCGCGGTCGCTCATGGGGATTCACATGGGCGCGCCGGCGGAGACGCTGCAGGCGTGGTGGCGCGACCTCCTCGCCTGGCACGACGCCGGCGAGCTCCGGCCGAGGATCGACCGAATTCTTCCGCTCGAGGAGGCCGCCGAGGCGCACCGGATGCTTCACGCGCGCGAGAACGTCGGGAAGCTCGTCCTGGTGCCCTAGAGTCGGCGAGGTGCCGCCTTCGACGTTCAACCCGCCGCGCCAGAGGCGCAGCGCGGCCACGCTCGAGCGCATCGTCAGGGCGGCCGAGGAGCTCCTCGAGGAGCGCGGCTTCGACGAGGCGACGGTTGACGACATCGTCAGCCGTGCAGGCTCGTCCAAGGGTTCCTTCTACTCGCGCTTCACGGACAAGGAGGCGCTCCTCGCGTACCTGGGGGAGAGCTGCCTCGACCGCGCCAAGCGATCGTGGTCGGAGGAGCTCGACTCGGAGCGGCTCGAGGGCGTACCGCTCGGGAAGGTGCTCGAACGCTTCGTGGGGCGACTCGTCGGGGAGTACCGCGACTCGGCCCCGGTGCTGCGCGCGCTCTTCCTCGAGGCCCGGCTTCATCCCGAGGCCGAGTTCGCCCGGATGACGGCCGCACTCGACTCGCACGTCGTCTCGCTCCTCGGAGAGCTCCTGCGCGCCCGCCGGGACGAGACGACGCACCCGAGCCCCGCGCGCGCGGCCGCCTACGGGATGCTCCTCGTCGACACGACGGCGCGCGAGGCGATCCTCTTCGCGGGGGCGTCCGAGAAGGACGACCCCGAGCTGCGCCGCGAGCTCTCGCGGGCGCTCGCCGGGTACCTCGGCGCGTCTTAGAACCCGTTTCACAATGACGCTTCGCCGCCCAGCGCGGCCCGGCGGCTCACGGCTTCAGTGTGAAACGGGTTCTTTAGAGCGCGCCGCCGGCGGCCGGCGGCGTGCTTGCGCTCTCGCCCTCGTCGCCGATCTGGCTTCGCGCCAGATACTCCTCCGCGAGGAGGATGTTCGAGGCATTCGCGCGCTCGACGACCGCGAGAAGCGCGGACATGGACGAGACCTCCTCGCGCTGCTCCTGGAGGAACCAGTGGAGGAACTGCTCGCCGACGAGGTCGCCCTCGTCACGCGCGATCCGGGCCAGCTCGACGATCTGACCCGTCACGTGGCGCTCCTGCTCGAGCGCGAGGGCGATCGGCGCAACCACGTCACCGAAGTCGGTCCGGGGCGCCTCGACGCCAGGGATGACGACCGGCTCGCCCGCGTCGAGGAGGTACTGGACGAGCATCATCGCGTGGTTCCGCTCCTCGACGGCCTGCCGGTAGAAGTGCGCGGCGAGACCGGGCAGCGTCTCCTTGTCGTAGTGCGCGGCGATCGCGACGTACTGCTGCGACGCCGCGAACTCGTGCGCGACCTGCTCGTTCAGCGCTTCCGGGAACCGGGCCACGCGAAGAGTTTAGAGGCCTGATGTCTCTAGAAGTCCCCGCCGCCTCCGCCGAAGTCACCGCCTCCGCCGCCGAAGTCCCCTCCCCCGCCGAAGTCACCGCCGCCTCCGCCGAAGTCGCTTCCCGAGTCCTCGCCGCCGCTCGCGCCCGCGGTGTCGGGATCGAACGCATCACTCAGGAGTGAGCCGGCGAAGAGCCCCGCGAAGAGGCCGCCGGTACCGCCGAAGTAGCCGCCTGCGTACGGGCCGTACGCGCCCGTACCGTCCCACCAGGGCCGCCTCCGCCCGTCAACGAGCACCTCGCGGGGCTCCGGCTCGTCGCCGGCCTCGATCCGCTGGGCGTCGGCTTCGCAGACGGGTACGAGGCGCGTCGCGCCCCACGGAGGCGTCCACTCCACCTCGCGTGCCGACGGCCCGTGGCGCGGATCGAAGAAGCACGGCGCCCGTCGCACGGGAGGCTCGCGGCCGGCAAGCCGCGCCTTTGCGACCTCCATCGCGTAGCGGCCTTCCTCGAGCGCGGCGCTCACCTCCTCGAGATCCGCAGGACTCCTCGCCCGGTCGTACGCGCCGCTTCCCCGTTCGTAGAGGTCGAGCGCACGCATGTACTCCGCCTTCGCCTCGGGCGATGCGCCGGGGGCATCGACGGCGGCCTCCAGAGCGCTCACGTCCTCGGCGAGCGCGTAGAGGTCCTCCCTGGCCGTCTCCTTGACCTCTTCGAGATCCCGGCGGCCCCAGGCGGGGGCGCGGCGCCTACCCGAGAACATGCGAAAGAGGAAGAAGCCGATGGCGCCCAGGATAATCAGCGGCACCAGTACCGCGATCCCACCGATGCCCCCGCCACCGTCGGCTGCCGGAGGCTCCTCGACGGGCGTCTCCGGACCCGCCCCGCCCGTCACGAGCGCGACGAACTCGCCGAGCGTCGCCGCGACGCCTTCCGAGCTCCGCTCCTCGAAGGCCCGTGTCGCAAGGCGCGCCGCCTCGCCGCGCGGGAGGGCACCGGAGAGCGCCCGGAACGAGTCGCCGACCACGACCGCGTAGGTCGCCCGGCGTCCCAGGCGCGCCGCCAGCTGCCGGGCAACGCCGACCGGATCGCCGCCCGCCTCCGCGCTCGCCGCCGCGGGGAGGATCGCGACGTAGATCGGGCCGGACTCGGCTTGCTCGAGCGCGTTTCGGAGCTCGGCTGCCTCCGCCTCCGAGATCCTCCGCTCGGCCGCCGGGTCGACGTAGACCGGGTCGTCTCGGAGTGCGCCGACCGTGCGGTCGACGATCGGCCCCGCCTGCGCCGCGGGCGCGAGCGCAAGCGCAACGGCGAGGAGAGTGAAGAGCCGCACACAGGCCTTGTACCCGGAATCGCGGACACAGGAAAGGCCCCCCGTGCAGCGGGGGCCTTTCTAGCTGGCTACGTTTTCATTCACGCGCGCGCGAGGCGGTGCGCTGCGTTCAGCCGCAGCGGTCTCGTGCAGCGACGAGCCGCGCGAGGCCTGCCTCAAGAATCCAAGCGCCGGAGAGAACGCTGATAGTGCGTCAAGGGCGACGCAGCTGGACATCGATCGCCCGTGGCGCGCCCTTGATTCCGGCCGCAGGATGTGAGAACCAGACGATTGCATCGAAGATTCTGATCAACGACCGCTGAGTCGCGTCTTGTGCGAGGAGATCGCGGATCGAGCGAAGCGCGTCAAGGTTGCGCCGCCCCTCGGAGCGGATCGCGCTGGTCAGTCGAACGGCCGCCTCAACGCGTTCGTGCTGCTTGCCGACGTCCGGGATACTCATGCCGAACATCTCAGCCACGAACCTGTCGAGCAACGGAAACAGTCGCGGGCGCTTGTAGTGGAGGAGCTTGGTTGCAACGGCCATGCCGCGCCCTGGGCCCAAGGTCGCGGTGAGAGCGGCGCGAATCAACTCGTCCCCATCGGCGGCGCTCCACTGATCGTCGTCGAGCTCAAGCAAATCAAGATCAGGGGAAACGCGGCTTAGCCATGGCGTCTCCGCGGCGAGGATCGCCTGCCAGACCCTGTGTGGGCTCCGCGCACGCATTGTTCGATTCATTGCGATCACATCCTCGAGCTCGATGCGGTCGGGATTGCCCGCTCCGGCGAGCGCGTCGAACGAGGTCTCCCCAACTGGGCTCGCATCGCCGGCGAAGAACGCCCGTGCGAGCGCGAGTCCGTCGACGACGAGAAGCTCGCCGTCGATCCGCTCAATGCGCAACGTCAAGTCCATTCTGGTATCGCCGGCCCCTCAACGGCCGATTGTGCCCCTACGCCACGGCGCGAGGCGCCTTCTTTGCTCAGCCCGGCTCGACGGGAATCGGGAGACTACTGGCCGTTGAGCCGGGCACGCTCAGCTACCGTGGCGCGCTCGGGCTCGCGCCGCGCTCGTCGGGTCGCGGGCGGTCGCTGCGCGTCGTTCAGCCGACCGCCGATCGCTCGCACGCCTCGTGCTCGATGACGTGTTCTTCACCTGGTACTGGTCTCGCTGCTCGTCCACGTCCGGCCGTGGGCAGAACTGCAAGCGGTCGTGCGCGCCCGGTCAAGCCGGAGGGCCGAACTGCCGATGGGGATTTCGTGAACGCCGCCCTCGCAGTTCTCGTCTTCGCGCCCGCGCTCGCGGTCGGTAGCTTCCTGAACGTCGTCGTCGCCCGGATCCCGGAGCGGCGCTCGCTCCTGCGGCCTCGCTCCGCCTGCGTGCACTGCGCCCATGAGCTGGCGTGGTGGGAGAACGTCCCGCTCGCCTCGTACCTCGCGCTCCGCGGCCGCTGCCGCGAGTGTGCAACGCCGATCAGCCTGCGCTACCCGCTCGTCGAGCTCGTGACCGCGCTCCTCGTGGTCGCTTGTTTCCTTCACTTCGGCCTGACGGCTGATGCTTTCGTGGCCGCGTTCTTCTGCACCGTGCTCGTCGCGCTCTCCGCGATCGACGCCGAGCGCCGGATCCTCCCCGACGTCATCGTCCTCCCCGCCTTCGTGCTCGTCCTCGCGGCGCAGATCGCGATCGCGCCCGACCGGTGGCTCGAGTGGTTGCTGGCGAGCCTCGGGGCTTCGCTCTTCCTCTTCGCGGCGCTTCTCGCCTATCCGAAGGGCATGGGCATGGGCGACGTGAAGCTCGCGCTCCTCCTAGGCGCGATGCTCGGCCGTTTCGTGACAGTCGGGATGATGCTCGGCATGCTCGCCGCCATGGCGCTCTCGGTCGTCCTCGTCGCTCGCCACGGCGCGGGCGCGCGGAAGATGGCAATCCCGTTCGGTCCCTTTCTCGCCTTCGGCTCGATCGTCGCCCTCTTCTGGGGCGAGCAGCTCCTCGACGCCTACATGGGCAGCAGGGAGTGCCGATATGTGCTCGAGCCTCGGGGCGCGGGCCCAGCGCGGCCCGGGCGTCTACCGCGAGAGTGATGACGCGCCCGCCGTCCAAGGCGGGAGCCGGGCTCGGCGGCTGGCCGTCCCAGCTGAACGCCACGCCCGCGAACGACTGGAACCACGACTCGTTCTGCGGGTAGGCCTCGGTGGGAATGAACTGGAGGTGCAGGTGCGGGCCGGTCGAGTTCCCCGTCGAGCCGACGAGCCCCACGGGCGCGCCCGCAGCGAGCGTCGCTCCAGCGACGACGCTCGGCTCGAGGTACGAGAGATGGCAGTACACGTAGCTCTTCCCGTCGGCGAGCTGGAGCTGGAAGCCGATCCCGCAGCGGCCTGAGGGCTCGGGGTACGTCTTCAGCACGATTGCGTCGGCGAGGGCGTACAGCGGCGAGCCCTCCGGGGCGACGATGTCGGCAGCCGGGTAGTCGTGGTGGTCCCTCCCGACCGAGACGACCGAGGGGCCGCCGCCGACCGGAAAGACGTAGCCGCCGGAGAACTGTGCCGCACCGAGGGGGCTCGTTATCGCGTCCGTCGTGAACGTGACCGTCGAAGCACGAGCCTCGGCTTCCTGACGCAACGCGTTGAGCGCGGCGACCGCTTCGTCGAGCCCGCCGCGAGCGGCCGCGAGCGCGTCGAGCGCAGCCTCGTGCCTGAGGACGACGCTCGTCACCTGCTCCTCGATCCGCTCGAATTCCTGGTCCGTCAGATTCGGGTTGCCGGCGCGCTGCTGCGCCGCGAGCACCGCGGTGTCGAGGCGCTGCACCCTCGCCTCCGCCTTTCGAACCATCCGCTGCTCAGCGTTGACCGTGCGGCGGGCGTCGTCGAGGCGCTCCTCGAGATCGTCGAGCTGGAAGACCGCATGCGGGCCGCCGCTGAGCCCGAGGCCGCCGGCCACGAGCGACGGATCGAACCCGCCTCCGCCCGCAAAGACTTGTGCGAGCTCGAGGACGTCGCGGACGTACCAGTCCGCATGGTTGTAGGAGAAGATCGCGCGCGAGATATCCTCCGCCGCGCCGGACGCCGCGAGGTATCGGGCCGCAGCGTAGATCGCGTCCTCCGGAACCCAGGGGTTTGCCACGCCGTCGCCGTCCGCGTCGACTCCCCAGCGGTCCCACGTCGAGGGCATGAACTGCATCCAACCGGCCGCGCCCGCGGAGCTTGGGCCCATGTTCCGACCGAAGTTCGACTCGATCTTGTTGATCGCCCCGAGCACCTCCCAGGGGACGCCATAGGCGGCACCGGCGGACTTCCACAGCTCGAGGAGCTGCGCGTACGAGCGCTGCTCCGGGGCCTGCGGGGGCGACGACAGCGAGAACGGCACGACGATCGAGCCGGGGCCGTTCGGCGTCTGGGCGCTCGGCAGAGCCGCGGTCTGAGCCTGCGCCGCCCCGGCTGTGAGCATTGCGACGACGAGGGCCACCGTTACGAGCCGCATCTCCGGGATCCTACGAGGCCGCGAGGCGGAGTGTCATGGGACCCTTCTCCTCGGAGCTCGTCGCTCGCCGCCGGCGAGCGTGCTGCGGCCTCGGCCGGAGCGACACTTGAGGTGCACGTCGCTGCCGCCGCGCTCGACCGCCGCCGCGAGAAGGGCGTTCAAATCCATAGCCTTCCGCGTATCGGCTCGGTGCAGCAACCCTTGAGCCCAGGGACGGGTGGCTAGAATGCCGCGTCCGGGGGAGTTCCCGAGTGGCCAAAGGGGACCGGCTGTAAACCGGTTGGCTCCGCCTTCGGAGGTTCGAATCCTCCCTCCCCCATGAGCAGCCCTGCGGCCAAGCGGAAGCCGCTTGAGACCAGGGGACATACGCGCCGGAGTTCTCGGAAAAGCGCGGACCCTACGTACATCCCTACGTAATCGGAATCCGTCCTGGGGACCGTCAGAATCGGTCCGGCGGCCGACGCCACGGACTACCAGCGGGCGCAAGGCGGTCGGGCACCAGGGCGCCCGGCTTCACCCCGTACGGGTCGAGCGGCTCCGCAAACGAAACCGACGTCCAGGCTTCGACGTAGTCGGCGTTGAGGTAGTTCACACGGCCGAGGAGGATCTCGTGCGTAGGTTGCTGTTCCTGATCCTTGCCCTCCCGCTCCTGGCGCTAGCGCCGTCCGCACACGCACAGACCGCGACGTGCACGATCGACCCCCAAGTCGGCCCGGTTACCGGCCAGGTCGGGACCGAGCTCACGTTCTTCATCACGGTGACCGGCTGCTCGTCGTCGAACAAGCTACCGTCGTTCAAGGTCGTCGACGGCCGCGTTCCCCCGGGTACGAGGCTGTTCGACTTCGCCGGGAGTACCGGGCTGATCAACGGAGTCCCCAAAACCGCCGGTAGCTTCACCTTCACGGTCCAGGTCAAGGACGAGACCCGCGCGACCGACACCGAGACCTTCACGATCGAGATCCTCCCGCCCGAGGCGCCGACGATCACCACCGAGGCGCTCTCCAGCGGAACGGTCGGCGAGTTCTACTGCTGCGGCAACCTCTTCGCCAGCGGTGGGGTCCAGCCCTACACCTGGTCGGTGGTTGCCGGGGCGCTGCCTCCCGGCCTGGAGCTGCCAAGGCGGGAGAACACCATCTCCGGAACGCCCACCACGGCTGGCACGTTCACGTTCACCGTTCGCGTCACTGACGATCTGGGCGCCTTCAGTGAGAAGGAGCTCTCTATCACGATCAGTTGAGCGTCAGCCTGGCCGCGTCGACGATCCTGTCGGCGCCGCCCGGCCATCTCAATCGAATACCACTCCACGAGCGGCCGATACCAAGTGAACGGGGCGCTCGAGCCGGACGTTCGGCAGGCGCTCCTCGATCTCGATCTCGTTTAGGCTCCGACCACCCCTCGGGGCTTCGGCCCGGTCGAGTACCGAAGGAGCACCGGCCATGTCACTCGCCCGCGTCCAAAACTTCTCCATCTCGCTCGACGGCTTCGGCACCGGCGAAGGTCAGAGCCACGACGCACATTTCGGTCACGCCGGGGATAGGCTGCACCAATGGTTGTTCACCACTCGGTGGTGGCAGCCCAGCGGTAGCGGCGGCGTCGACGACGCCTTCGCCCAGCAGCACGATCCGGGGATCGGCGCCGAGATCATGGGTGCGGGGAAGTTCGGCCACCCCGGATGGCACGAAGACCCGGAGTGGAAGGGTGCGTGGGGTCCCAACCCGCCGTTCCACACACCGGTCTTCGTCCTCACCCATCATCCGCGCCCGTCCATCGAGATGGAGGGCGGCACGACGTTCCACTTCATCGACGCCTCGCCTGCCGAGGCACTGGAGACAGCCCGCGAGGCTGCGGGCGGCCGGGACGTACGCATCGGCGGGGGTCCCACCGTGATCCGCGACTTCCTTGCTGCCGGGCTCATCGACCACATGCACATCGTGGTGGTCCCGATCCTGCTCGGCCGAGGCGTACGCCTCTGGGACGGACTGGAGGGCATCGAGAAGGACTACCAGGTCGAGGCCACCTCCTCGCCCAGCGGGGTCACGCATGTGACGTTCACCCGTGCGGGTGTCTGAACCGCCTTACGTACATCCCTACGTACATCGAAAGTCCGCGCCGCGACGCCTCGGGACGAGGAATGGTCAAGACCTGTGGATCGGCGTGCCGTGCTCTTCTTCTGCCAGGGGTCCAAGGGCGATGAGCCTCGCCGTGGTTCCCGGTCTATATCCCACACCCGATCAACCGCACTCGAGGAGAGCATCATGACCGCTACCTACACCTTCGACATCTTTTCCAGCCTCGACGGCTACGGCTCCCACAGCGGCAACTGGGGCGGCTACTGGGGTAAGCAAGGCCCCGAGTTGCTCGACCACCGCCTTGCCTTGTTCGACGCGGAGCAGCGGATGGTCTTCGGGGCCAACACCTATCGGGAATTCGTGCGGATGCTGGGCGTGAGCACCGAGGAGTCCGAAGTGCGTGACTCATGGGTCACCCGGATGAGGAGCATGCCGGCAACGGTGGTGTCGACGACGCTGGAAGGCCCTCTCGACTGGCCGAACGCGACCGTCGTGAGCGGTGACGCCGTCGACGTCGTCGCCCGGCTCAAAGAGGAGTCCGAGGTGCCGTTGCGCTCGCACGGCAGCCTGTCGTTGAACCGGGCGCTGATGGCCGCCGGCCTGGTCGACCGTGTGCAGGTGACGTTCTTCCCTGTCATCACCGGTCAGACCGGAGTGGACCCGATCTTTCAGGGTGCGGCCGACTTCGACCTGGAGCTGATCGAGAACCGGACGCTCGACGGCCACATCCAAGAGCTCATCTACCGGCCCACCCTGCATGTCTGAGTCCAACCATGCACCAATCCCGGCCTGCTCGCGTCCTGGTTCTGTGTCCGTATCCGGCCGTGGATGCTGAAGGTCTCTCTCATCGTGGTCGGGTGCGCGTCGCAGGCATAGATGTACGACTCCGGCTCATTGAGTAGGACGGTGGCCGTCTTCTCACCCGTACCTGCGAGATCGGTGGCCACGTCGACCGCGGCGTACGGCCCGCCTAGATGGAAGTTGTGGATGGTGGACAGGTCGTTGATCTCGAGCATGTACTTGCCGGGCAGGAGCGTCGTAGTGATCGCAGCTCCGTCTTCGGTTGTGAGGTTGATCTCGTAGGCATCTGGGTCGTCAGTGGATCCGACGGTGCCGATGAGCTTCTGGAGGCCTGTAGTTGACGTCTCGGTTGTGGTGGTGTCCATGGCTACGGTCTCCGCCGGCGTGATCTCCGTCGTGGCGGATCCCTCGTTGTCGCCGTCGCCGCAGCCGACTGCCGCGAATGCGACGACTGCCAGCCCAATGGGAAGCGCCAAGCGAATATCTCTCATTCGATTCCTCCCCGAGCGCGACAAACTTCCCACGGCCAAACCTTGAACGAACTCGTCCAGCGGACCGGACGAAGCGGCGAGGTCGAGCATCGAGCCGGTCGAGGGCACGACGTAGCCCGCGACGGCGGAGATGCCGAAGAAGATGCAGCCGAGCAGATTGACGGCCGGCTGCCACCATCCCTCACCACCACGTGCCGGCAACCATCGAACGAGCTCTAGCCGGACGAGGTCTCGGCCAGCCAGGCGCGGGCCTTGTCCCGCTCGGATGGCTCGAACACGCGCAGTTCGCCGGGAGCCAGCCACCCGAACGCGCTCGCGCCATGCCTGACCCAGTCCTTGTCCGTGACTAGCGCCATCCGCTGCCAGGAAGACCGGTGCTTCAACCCGACCGATCCGGCCGCTTGCACGTCCTGCCAAAGCGCGCCCAGGTCGAACCCGTGGAAGTCGTCCGCGAGCTCGAAGTAGACGTTCAACCTCTCCCCGCGCTCGAGCGCCGCGTAGATCGGCTCCATCATCTCCCGATACTCGTCGCTCGCGATCTTGCCGGAGGCGCGAAAGCCGAGCGTTCCCGGAGGGAAGTCGGTGACGCGCTCGATCATCGCCCGGAGTTTACGTCGGCAAGTGGACCCCCACTCCCGCTCGAGCGGCGGCCGGGGCTACTGCAGCGGCCCTGCCGCGTCCTCCCACCAGGAGAGGACTCGCCGGAAGTTGCGGCCCTGGGCGTACGCGTAGACGCTCAGGCTCGGGCTCGTCCACTCGACCCTCGACGTCGGGCCGTTCCGGGAGCACACCACCCGCCCAGAGGAGTCGCCGAGCTCGGTCCGCCCGATCGCCTCGTGCCCGGCACGCCCCGAAGGAATCCACTCCTCGACCGCCGGGAGGTCGCGCGCGGCGCAAGAGCCGATGCCGGACGGCGTCCGCTCCCCGTCGGGATCGATCCCGACCCGGCGGAGCCGCCGGAGGAGGTGCGCGTTCAGGGAGGGCCCGCTGACCGCGAGGCTGTAGCGGGCGAGCCCGATCCCGTTGCCGGGCCGGCAGATGAGGCTTTCCGTGAAGTCGGCGGTCGACGGCGTCGTCTCCTCGCAGGTGTTCCGGAAGTTCTGCGGGATGAGCTCGATCAGCCGGCCCGGTTCCTCCTCGAAGATGGTCGTGGCCTGGGTCGTCACCCTCGTCACGGTCCGCGAGTCCCCGCCCGCCTCCGCGCTCCCCTCCTCGTCCGCGACGAGGAAGGCCGCAGTCGCCCCCGCCGCCCCGAGCGCCAGGCCGACAAAGCCCGCCGCGAGCAGCCGGAGCAGCGGGCGACGGCGGTCCTCCCGACCCGTCGCCGCGCCGAGAAGGGCATCCAGCCCGAGCGCCGCGCGCAGTGCCGAGACGAGCTCGCCGCACGTGGGGAAGCGGTCGTCCGGATTCTTCGCGAGCGCACGCGCGATCACCGGGTCGACGTCGGAGGAGACCTCCGGCCACACGGCGGAGGGCGCCGGCGGCTCCTCCTGCATGTGCGCCCAGAGGATCGCCGCCTCGTTCTCGCGCTTGAACGGCGGTTGCCCGGTGAGGCACTCGAAGGCGACGCAGCCGAGCGAGTAGACGTCCGCTCGGCCGTCGACCGGCCGACCCTCGATCTGCTCGGGAGCGACGTAGTCGATCGTCCCGAGGAAATCCCCCGTCGGGGTCGGCCGCCCGCTCGACTGCACGTGCTTGATGAGCCCGAAGTCCGTGATGTAGGCGATCTCGGGCGCGTCCGGAACCGAGCCTGCGTCGACCATCACGTTCGCCGGCTTCACGTCGCGGTGGATGAGGCCGCGAGCGTGCGCTGCGTCGAGGCCGCTCGCCACCTGCGCGAGGATCGCGATCGTGCGCTCCGGCGCCAACGGCCCCTGGCTCACCCGCTGCTTCAGGTCGCCGCCGGGCACGAAGCGCATGGCGATGTAGAGGGAGTCCTCCCAGACCCCTGTGTCGTAGATCGGGATGATGTTCGGGTGGTTGATCCCGGCGGCGAGCCGGGACTCGCGGACGAAGCGCTCGCGGAGCGACTCGTCGTCGGCGATCTCCGGGTTCAGGATCTTGAGCGCCACCGGAATCCCGAGGCGCGGGTACTCCGCCCGGTACACGGTGCTCGTCCCGCCGCGGGCGACGAGCGCTTCGAGCCGGTATCCCGCGAACTCGGTCCCGATCCGAGCCCTGGTCGGCATTGTCGGGTGGTACCACAGTCGGCGAGCGTTGACTAGTTATTCGACGTACGAGGCGCGTTATCGTTCGGCGCCATGTCGGCGGGGGCGGATCGCGGCGAGTTTTCGGTCGGCGACCGTCTCGGCGCCTACAGCCTGGAGGAGGTGCTCGGGCGGGGCCAGATGGGCACCGTCTATCGCGCCGTCTCCGACGACGGGTCGGTCGTCGCCCTGAAGGTGCTCCGGAGCGACCTCGCCGCCGACGACCTCTACCGGCGCCGGTTCATCCGCGAGGGCGACATCGCGAGCGAGGTCGAAGGGCGCCACGTCCTTCCCGTCGTCGACCGCGGCGAAGCGGATGGACGGCCCTACCTCGCGTCGCCGTACGTGCCCGGCGGGTCGCTCGCCGACAGGCTGGAGGACGGACCGCTCGCCGTCGAGGAGCTCGCGCGCGTCGTCGCGCACGTCGGCGCGGGACTCGACGACCTCCATCGCCTCAAGCTCGTCCACCGGGACGTCAAGCCGTCGAACGTCATGCTCGACGAGGACGGCAACGCGCTCGTCACGGACTTCGGCGTCGCGCGCGGGGCCGCGCACACCGTGCTCACCCGCGAGGGGAGGATCGTCGGGACGGCCGACTACCTCGCCCCCGAGGTCATCCGCGGAGAGCCGGCCACGCCCGTGAGCGACGTCTACGGCCTGGGCTGCCTCGCCTACGAGTGCGCCGTGGGCGTTCCGCCCTTCGCGCACCGCGCGACGATCGCGGAGATCTGCATCGGGCACCTGCGCGAGGAGCCGCCCGATCCCGTCGAGCGCCGGCCGGATCTCCCGGGCGCGGTCGCGCGCTCGATCCTCACGGCGCTCGCAAAGGATCCCGGACGCCGCCCCGCGACCGGCGCCGGGTACGGCGTGCTGCTACGAGCGGCCGCGCGCGGCTCGTAGAACCCGTTTCATCATCCGGAACGGGTTCTTCTCAGCTCGGCGACGAGTTCCGACGCGGCGGCGGCGATCCGGTCGCTCGCATCGGCGACGCGGTCGGCGGCCTCCTCGAGACGCGTGACCGCGTCGGCGACCCTCGGGGCGGCCTCGGGCGGCGGGCCGTGATCCACGAAGTAGCTGAGCGGCTTCCCGTCGCCTCCGCCACGGCCCCAGCACGTCCAGGTCGGGCGTCGTGGCGCCCCGCTCCCAGCGGGAGACGGTGATCGGCTCGACGGAGACCTCCGCCGCGAGGTGCTTCTGCTTCCAGCCCCGCTCCGCGCGGGCCTGCTTGATCTTCGCTCCGAGCTCGCGGGATCCAGGCATGAGCTGCACTCTACCACGCCTGGGACTAGACGTACTAGGCATTACTTGACTATTCGTTATATGTCTAATACTGTCTACTCCCATGTCTACTCCTTCGAAAGTCCTCATGGGTCTCGTTCTCGTCTTCCTCGGGATCGAGCGGTCGCCTGACGCCTCGGCGGCGATCACAGTTCGGAACACGGCGGAGCTCGCAGCGGCGGTCGAGCAGCTGCGAACGAGCAGCGGAACGATCGTCCTCCGCCCCCAGCGGTACAGCGCCGTCGTCGTCGGCCCGCGCGCCCCGCGCTGGCTCACGATCATCGCGCAGCCGGGTGCGAGTGCCGCGCGGATCTCCCTGCAGGGCACCCAGTTCGTGAAGCTCGTCGGCCTGCGGCTGAACCCGCGGTCGGGCGGCGCCCACCTCGAGGTACGAAGCTCGAGCGCGGTGCGGCTCGAGCGCCTCACCGTCGTCGGGCAGGGCCTCTTGCCCGCGAACGCCTCCGTCCTCCAATCGGGCGGCGTCGTCATCACGGAGCAGCACGTTCACCCGGTGCGGTGAAGGATCGACACCGGAGGCCGGGTACTGCCTGCGGCTCATCCAGAGCCGCGACGTGCTGGTGAGCTCGAGCAACTTCTACAACTGCTACGGCTGCGACTTCATCCACGGTGCCGAGAACGTGCGCCTGACGATCGCGCGAAACTCGATGCATCGCTCGCTCGTCGGCCGGTGCGGCCATAGCGTCGAGAACTGTCACCACCAGGACCTGATCCACCTTCGCGACGGTGGCGACGTCCGGATCGACGCGAACCGGTTCGGCATTCAGGAGTGGCCCGGCGCCGCGCAGGTCTACCTGAACGGCTCGATGCAGGGCGCGCGAGTGACGAACAACGTGTTCTTCGGAACCGACCCTGTCCTCCCGGGCTACACGGTCCCGAGGGCGCTCTGGATCGGCAACCGCATCGCGACCGATGTCCCCCGCGGCGTCGTCGTCGTGCACAACACGATGCTCGAGCGGAGCCCCGAAGGTCCTCCTTCAGCGACACGAGGCCGACGGCGACCACCGTCATGCTCTCGCCGCTCTACAGGAGGCTGCCGGCAGCGGCTCGCCCGATCATCGCGAACAACGTCATCGGCCTCATCGACACCCCTCGCAGCACGTGCCCCTTCGTCCGCGCGTCCCTCGCGAACGTCGTCGTCAGGGGTACGGCCTGCACGGCAGCCGACGTCGTCGCGGCGCCCGCGCTCGGCCCGGACGGGCGGCCGACTGCCGGCTCGAGGGCGCTGATCGATCGGGCCGACCCTCGCTACACGACCCGGTTCGACATCGACGGCCGGCCGCGCGGACGCGCTCCCGACATCGGCGCATTCGAGTTCGCAGGCTAGGAGTGCGGTTGGCGGAACCCGGCTCACCACGGGCCGGGTTTCGCCCCGCCCCGACCTACGGTACGGAGAGAACGATGGCAGGCGAGGAAGCCCGGAGCCCGGTCACCGCCCTCGAGGATGCGTACGAGGGCTACAGCGAGACGGACGAGCCGCTGCTTCCGTACGCGGGCGTGATCGCGGTCTTCAACGCAGCGTTCGCAGGGGCGCTCCTGACCGCGCGCGCAACCGGCCGTCCGCTCCCACGCCTCGGGCTCGACGACCTCCTCCTCTTCGGCGCGGCAACGCACAAGGTGAGCCGCCTCGTCTCCAAGAACCGGGTGACCGCGCCGATCCGCGCTCCCTTCACGAAGCTCGAGGGCCGGGGCGGCCCGGCCGAGGTCGAGGAGACGCCGCGCGGCCGTGGCGTCCGGCGCGTCCTGGGCGAGCTCGCACTCTGCCCGTACTGCCTCGACCAGTGGGTCGCCGCCGGCTTCGTCACCGGCTCGATCTTCGCCCCGCGCGCGACCCGGCTCGTGGCGGGGCTCTTCGTCACCGTCGGGATCGCCGACTTCCTCCAGGTCGCGTACAGGGCCGGACAGAAGAAGCTCTAGCCGGCGCTTGGCACTCGCCGACTTCCCGGTTATCTTCCCCCGGGGGTCATGGACGTCTCGTTCTGGAAGCCGGTCGCACTCGTCGCGCTGCTCGCCGTCGCGCTCGCCTGTCCGGGAGGCGCGGTCGCGCACCACGCCGACGACATCGTGGTCCCCGGGCTCGAGCCGGCGAGCGAGGGAGGCCTCTGTCGCGGCGTGGGCTACGAGATCGTGGTCGCGGGCGAGACGATCGGCTGTACCCACGGGCCGGACCCGGCGCCGGCCGGCGTCGACCTCGACAACCCGCCGACGCGCGGCGAGCTCTACTCGCAGACGACGGCGGGCGCCGCGATCCCGTGCATCGGCGACGGGTCCTCCGGCAACCGGGTGCAGATGGTCTACGCGTACCTCCAGGGCACCCCGAGCGCGTACGCCCAGACGGCGCCGCTGATCCAGGGCTGGGCGCACGAGATCAACACCCTCATTCGCGCCGGCGCCGCCGAGACAGGCGGGGCGCGGGACGTCCGGTTCGACACCGACGCGTTCTGCCGCGCCACCGTCCTCGAGGTTCCGATCTCGAGCGCCGCCGCGGCGAACTTCGGGACGATGATCAACGAGCTGTACGGCCGAGGGCTCAGCCCGGCGAGCCGGAAGTACGTCGTCTACACCGAGAGCACGACCTTCTGCGGGATCGCCCAGGGCGCCGTCGACGACCGGCCCGGGCAGGAGAACTGGAACAACGGCCCACCGCTCTCCGCACTCGTCGCGCGGATCGACCGCTCGTGCTGGGGTACCTCCGTCGGCCTCCACGAGCTCATGCACACGCTGGGTGCCGTGCAGAGCTCGGCTCCTCACTCCACACCCGCGGGTCATTGCTACGACGAGTGGGATGTCATGTGCTACGCCGACGGCTCCGGGATCCCCATGGTGGTCACGTGCGCGAACCGCCAGGCGAATCAGGCGGTCGACTGCAACCACGACGACTACTACTCCACCTCTCCCGCCCCCGGCTCCTACCTCGCCACCCACTGGAACACGGCCCGGTCGAGCTTCCTCGAGGCCAACCTGCCGCCGAGCCCGCCGCCGCCGCCCGGCCCGCCTCCGGTGCCGCCGCCTCCGCCGCCCCCGGGCCCGCCGCCGGCTCCACCTCCTCCTCCGCCTCCGCCGATCAGCCCGCCTCCGCCGCCGCCCGCAGTCGGACGCTGCCCCTCGCGTCCGGGCGCTCGCCGCACGGGGAAGGCGCGGACGGGTCGTCAGGCTCGCCTTCCGGGTCGTCGAGACCGAGGCGACGCGGGCGAAGGTGACGGTGTTCCGCCTAGGCGGCGCGGTCGCCGTGCGCCGGGCCGCGTTCTCTTCGGCGGCGTCACGTTCGGTGACGTGGCGGGCTCCGCGACGGGCGCGCGGCGGGTTCAGCTTCTGCGTCCAGGCGTGGGATCGCGCCGGTCAAGGCAGCCGCGCGAGCTGCGCGCGGATCGTGCTGCGCTAGGCCCTACCGGCGGTCGACGAAGGAGAAGGGGCCGAAGCGCGCCTTCTCGTGGCCCTCGCGGCTCGTGCGGGCGAGGAAGCGCATGGTGGCACCGATCCCGCCGGCGAGCACGAACCCGGCGCCGGCCGCGGCCGCGGCCGCGATGGGCAAGTGGGCGTTCAGCTTCCCCTTCACGTCCGTGGCCTCGCGCACCTCTTTGCGGAGGTCCTCGACGGCGCCGGCGAGCTGCTCCCGCTCGGCCGCGAGCTCGGCCCTGACGACGGCCGCCGTTCTTCCGTTACTTGCCATCCGACTTGATCACCGCCCTCGTGCGCTTCGCTTCCTCGATCGCCTGTTCCGGCAACGGGGGCGTCCCGCGCTTGATGAGAATGATCCCGATGCCGGCCAGGATCGCCATCACGACCAGCAGCCCGAGGAACACGATCAGGAGCGCGAGCCAGAGGTCGAGCACGATCGCGAGCGCCGCCGCGATCGTCGCGAGACCGAAACCGACGACGTAGAGGGCGACGAGTGCGGCACCCGCGGCGAGGCCGATCCCGACCCCGAGATTCGCCGCCTTGGCCTTGAGCTCGAGCGCGGCGAGCTCGAGCTCGAGCCGCGCGATCGCGCTCACGCGCTCCGTGACCTGCTTCGCGGCCTCGCCGAGACTCAGGTCGTTCTCAGTCGTTTCTTGGGTGGGCATGGCCCCTCCAGTCGATCATCTTGGCGAGCACGATCCCGGCGGCGACCGCGACCCCGACGACGAGGAACGGGTTCACGCCGCTTCCGGGCGGCTTCGGACGCTTGGGGATCTGCGGCCCCGTGGGCGCAACCGGCGGCGTCTGGGCGGCCTCCGGCTTCTCGTTCGTCGGCGCCTCCCCTCGCGCGCGCGCGAGAATGAGACTCGGCTTCAGCTTGCGAAGGAAGGCGGCGTCCTCGGCGAGCTCGGGCGCGAGCTTCGCGGCCGCGCCACCTCGGGCAGCCAGGTCGCGGGAAAGCGTCTGGAGCCCGGTCGCCCCGCGCTCGATGAGCTGGTCGACGCGGTTCATTTCTTGACGGGCGGCTCCTCGCCGGTGGCGAGCCGCCAGACCTGACTCGCCGCCCGGCGGGCAGCGATGGTCGCAACGGCGGCAAATCCGGCGAAGAGCCCCTGCCACATGAGCTTCCGAAGCATCGGGGGGACGTTACCAGGGCAGGCCCGCGCCCAAACCAGGGCCGCGCTAGCATGAGCCGCAGAGCGCCCTCTTAGCTCAGTTGGTAGAGCACCTCCATGGTAAGGAGGGGGTCGACGGTTCGAGTCCGTCAGAGGGCTTTCGCAAAACGCCCCGCAAATGGCCCTCCGTTGCTGCCTCAGCGGCGCACGCCCCTCGCTCGGTCGGCGCTCAACTTGTCCCCAAGATCTGTCCCCGACATCTCAGGGCCCTCGATTCTTGGCTTGAGCAAAGGCGTCGGATCACATTGAGCACCTCCTTGGTAGGGAGGTGCCCGCTATGGGATATCGGGAAGCACAAACGGCTCCTCGTTCGCACCGCTCCTGAGCCCGAACCTCGCACCCAAGGTTCTGGATGCGCCGAAAATAGCACGGAACCTAAAGCCACCCCAAGCCTGCGCGCGGGAAGCTGCGGGTCCTACACCACCAACGGCCGCCGTCGAGCGCCGAGACCGGCTCGGCGGACTCATCCACGAATACAACCTCGCCGCATGAACCCGACTATGCGCACCCCACCTGGTCGCAGAGCGGATAGCCGAGTGGCTCGGAAACCTCCCCCCTTTGGGGGTGACGCCTCCGGGACCGCGTACGTACATTGAGGTCGTGTGCGGCACTCGGGTCTTCCGGCGCTTGATGGCGCTCGCGTTCGTCGCCGCGATCGCGACGCTCGTGCTGGTCGTCGCCGGAACGGGCTCGGCATCGCCGCCGCAGGGGCTCCCCGACCGCGATCGCGCGTCCGTGGTCGCCCACTGGACACCCAAGCGCGTGGCGCGGGCCGTTCCGCGCGAGGTCTCGCCGGACCGTCTGCCGTCGTTCCCGGGGCCGCGCGAGCAGTCGAAGCCCGTGGCGGCGGCCCGGGCGGGGGAGGCGGCAGCACGACGACCGTCACCGGCTCGGCCTGGACGGGAAGCGGTTCGGTGAAGAAGACGACGGCAAGGTCCTGTTCACGATGGCGGACGTCGACTACGTCTGCTCCGGCTCGGTCGCGAACGACACGGACAGCTCGAGGTCGCTGATCCTCACCGCCGGCCACTGCGTCTACGACGAGACGAACGCCGCGTTCGCCACGAACTGGATGTTCGTCCCCGACTACGAGGACGGCGGCACGATCGCCACGAATCCCAACGGGACGCACAGCTTCACCTGCGACACGACCCCGTTCGGCTGCTGGACCGCCAGTGCGCTCGTGACCACGAGCGCGTGGGCGAATGGTGGAGGCAGCCTGGCGGGCTTCAACAACGACTACGCCTTCGCCGTGGTCGGCGCAGGTGGCACTAGCAGCGACGCCACCCGGCAACTCGACGCCACCGTGGGCAGCAACCCCGTCGCGTTCGACCAGAGCCATCCCACTCAGGTGTACGCATTCGGATATCCGCACGCGTCGCCGTACGACGGGCAGAAGCTCGTCTACTGCGCCGGGAAGGACATCGCCGACACGTGGGGCCGGACGAGCGACTTCGGCGTGAACTGCAACATGACCGGCGGCTCCTCGGGCGGGCCCTGGTTCGTGAACTTCAGCCCGAGCACCGGCACCGGCTCGCTCAACTCTGTGAACAGCTTCAAGTACACCGCCGGGAAGTTCACGAAGTACATGTTCGGGCCGTACTTCGGGTCGTACGCCCGGAAGACATACACGGCGGCCGCGACGGCCACGGCCAACACGACGGTCGCTCCGTAGTCCGCAGCTCGCGCGGCAACGTTCTCGATGCCGGCGATCATTGTGACCACGTCAAGCGAACTCATGAGTTCGTCTTGCCGACGTTCACGTAGCCGATCGCGACGCGGCAAGACGCGTGAGCGCGCTTATGGGATCCGTGAGTCTGAGCT